>NZ_JAKNQN010000051.1:0-238 GCF_022662395.1 Pseudomonas sp. MONT-RG-20F-20-E-7-02 | reverse complement strand
CTCGCAAGATCAGCAGGAACGCTTCGGCCACGACCCGGCTGGAAACCTGCTGATGCAGGATCGACCCGGCCCGGACATCGTGGCGGGGAATCGGCTGGTGATTCAGGGCGATCATCATTATGACTATGACGCGTTCGGCAATCTGATCCGCCAAAGGCGCGGTAAAGGCCATCAACTCGTCACCGAGTACCGCTACGACTGCCAGCATCGGCTGATCGGCATCACTCAGCCAGACGGG
>NZ_JAKNQN010000050.1:0-247 GCF_022662395.1 Pseudomonas sp. MONT-RG-20F-20-E-7-02 | reverse complement strand
ATTGTTGTAAACATCGTTAGCCGGCGTCTGGAACACAGTCGAGCCGACGGTTTCACCAGCTTTGATGGTGATCGTTTGACCGTTGCTCAACGTAACGGTTACGTCAGTCTGCGCTTTGTTCGTCAGGGTCGCGGTGTAGGTAATCTCACCACCTTCAACCACGGACGCTTTATCAGCAGTCAACGTAACCGTGGTGTTATCGATCGAATCGGTGATGGCTGTTTCAGCCGCCTTCGGATCGGTTACT
>NZ_JAKNQN010000005.1:0-479184 GCF_022662395.1 Pseudomonas sp. MONT-RG-20F-20-E-7-02 | reverse complement strand
TTGCCTGCGATAGGGCCAGTGACCATTCCGAAAAAATCACTGGCAAAACCCCACAGGTCTATGCGCCACTAGCGCCATTCCTTAATAGTGCGTAAAGGTCGGCGCCCATCGCCGACCCGTCTGGAGATTCCCGTTATGAGCGAGAGTGTGTTTGCCGATCGCATCGTGCAGAACTTGCTCGACACCGACTTCTACAAGCTGACCATGATGCAGGCGGTGCTGCACAACTACCCGAATGTGGAAGTTGAATGGGAGTTTCGTTGCCGTAACAGTGAAGACCTGCGCCCGTACCTGGCGGAAATCCGCTATCAGATCGAACGCCTTGCCGAGCTGAGCCTGAGCCCGGACCAGCTTGGTTTTCTTGAACGCATCAGCTTTATGAAGCCGGATTTCCTGCGCTTCCTCGGGCTGTTCCGCTTCAACCTGCGCTATGTGCAAACCGGCATCGAGAACGGCGAGCTGTTTATCCGCCTGCGTGGGCCGTGGCTGCACGTGATCCTCTTTGAAGTGCCGATGCTGGCCATCGTCAGCGAAGTGCGTAACCGCTACCGCTACCAGACCGTGATCCTTGAGCAGGCCCGCGAGCAGCTGTACCGCAAGTTCGACTGGCTGACGGCGAATGCCAGCAGCGACGAGCTGTCGGAGCTGCAAGTGGCCGACTTCGGCACGCGTCGGCGCTTCTCGTACCGGGTGCAGGAAGAAGTGGTGAGCGTGCTCAAGCACGACTTCCCCGGCCGTTTCGTCGGCACCAGCAACGTGCACCTGGCCCGCGAGTTCGATATGAAGCCGCTGGGCACCATGGCCCACGAATGGATCATGGCCCACCAGCAACTCGGCCCGCGCCTGATCGACAGCCAGATTGCCGCGCTCGACTGCTGGGTCCGCGAATACCGAGGCCTGCTGGGCATCGCCCTGACCGACTGCATCACCACCGACGCTTTCCTCGGCGACTTCGACTTGTACTTCGCCAAGCTGTTCGACGGCCTGCGCCACGACTCCGGCGACCCGGTGCAGTGGGCCGAGAAAGCCATTGCCCATTACCACAAGCTCGGTATCGAGCCGATGAGCAAGACGCTGGTGTTCTCCGACAGCCTGTCGCTGCCCAAGGCCCTGGAGATTTTCCGCGCGTTGCGTGGTCGCATTAATGTGAGCTTCGGTATCGGTACCAACCTGACCTGTGACATTCCAGGTGTCGAGCCGATGAGCATCGTGCTTAAAATGACCGCCTGCAATGGCCAGCCCGTCGCTAAAATCTCCGATGAAGCGGGCAAGACTCACTGCACCGATCCGAATTTTGTCGCCTATTTGCGCCACGTTTTCAAAGTACCTGCCCTACCCAGCAAGGAGTGAATCATGCAAGCCGTACAGCGTGAGATTGCGCAGCAGCTCAAGGTCCAAGCACCGTTCAACGACCAGGCCGCGCTTGAAGCCGAAGTGGCCCGCCGCGTGGCGTTTATCCAGGATTGCCTGCGCAATTCCGGGCTCAAGACGTTGGTGCTGGGCATCAGCGGCGGCGTCGACTCCCTGACCGCAGGCCTGTTGGCCCAACGCGCCATGAAAGAACTGCGCGCCAGCAGCGGCGATGACGCCTACCGTTTTATCGCCGTGCGCCTGCCCTACGAAACCCAGTTCGACGAACACGACGCCCAGGCCTCGGTGGACTTTATCGAGCCGGACGAGCGCCACACCGTGAACATCGGCCCAGCGGTTAAATCCCTGGCCAATGAAGTGGCGGCGTTCGAAGGCAAGGCGGCGGTGTCGCGCGATTTCGTGCTGGGCAACACCAAGGCGCGCATGCGCATGGTGGCGCAATACACCATCGCCGGCGCGGCCGGTGGCCTGGTGATAGGCACCGACCATGCAGCGGAAGCGGTGATGGGCTTTTTCACCAAGTTTGGTGATGGCGCCTGCGATTTGGCGCCGTTGAGCGGGCTGGTGAAAAACCAGGTACGCGCCATTGCACGGCACTTTGGTGCGCCGGAGTCGCTGGTGGAGAAGGTCCCGACGGCCGACCTTGAAGACCTGTCGCCGGGCAAGCCGGACGAAGCGTCCCATGGCGTGACCTACGCCGAGATCGACGCCTTCCTGCATGGCCAGCCGGTGCGTGAGGAAGCGTTCAAGATCATTTGCGATACGTATCGCAAGACTGAGCACAAGCGGGTCATGCCATTTGCGCCGTGAGGTAGATCGCTATCGCAGGCAAGCCAGCTCCCACAGTTGACCGAGTTCCAGCATGAGAATGGGATCGAATGTGGGAGCTGGCTTGCCTGCGATGAACGATCACGCGGTGCTACCGACCGCCCACAAAAAAGCGCCCCGAGAGGCGCTTTTTTTTTGCAGCTGGAACCTGATTATTTCAGGGTCACAGTGCCTTTCATCATCGAGATGTGGCCTGGGAACGAGCAGAAGAACGCGTAATCCGTACCGGCAGTCAGTTTCGACACATCAAAGGTCACGGAATCTTTCTCGCCAGCACCGATGATCTTGGTGTGGGCGATGATGCGGGTGTCGCCGTCTTTCAGGTAGTTCTTGTCGATACCGGCGGCCATGCCGTCGCTGGCAACGCCCGGCATGTCGGCGGCCGAGCTCAGCACCCAGTTATGGCCCATGACGTTTTTCGGCAAGCTGCCGGAATGGGTCAGCTCAACGGTGAACGTCTTGCAGCTTTTGTCGATTTCAATGGCCTTGGTGTTGAAGGACATTTGGTCGGTGGAGTCGACGGTGACCTTGCACTCTGCAGCAAGCAACTGGCCGCTCGCCAGAGTCAGCAGGGAAACAGCAACGAGTTTGGCAAACATGTGAATCTCCAAGGCAGGGTTTAATAAACGCGTATTGCGACAAGGGTGCCTCAAGCAGGCTTGAATTCTTATGATCTGCATCAACAGATTGTATACAACTTTAGGCTATCAGACTGATCAACACAATCTACCAGCCAAAGTTCGCCTGCCTGTTTATGATCGGCTCATCACCCCTCGGAGCCCGCGCCATGCATCTAAATCAACTGTTCAACGGCCTGCTGGCTGCGTACGCCTGCGGTAAGTGAAGGCCACGCGCGGTGCTAAGCTGCTACCATAGCGACCCAAGGCAGCTGCGCGCCGCCCACCCTCACCTTCGACCCTAGAGGATCGCCCATGGCCAAACCTAATTACTCCTTCGCCAAACGTCAGAGAGACTTGGCCAAGGAGCAGAAGAAAGAGGAAAAGCTGCAACGCAAGAAAGCCGCTGCAGATGAAGAAGCTGGCGCACTGAACCCGGATGCTGAAGGTGAAGTGGCGACTGACGAGACCGAGACACCGAAAGACCCGGCGGAATAAATGATCGTTCCCACGCCCTGCGTGGGAATGCAGCCTCGGACGCTCCGCGTCCCGGCGCACCGCAAGGTTCGAAGCCTGTGCAAGCGTGACGCAGAGCGTCACAACAGGCATTCCCACGCAGAGCGTGGGAACGAGCCTTGAGGTTCTATTCCAGCGGCATCACCGTCACCCGCACCTCCGGGTCATGGCTCCCACCTCCCAGAATCACCCCCCGCAACGGCGACACATCCGAGAAATCACGGCCCCAGGCCAGGGTGATGTGCTCCAGTGCCGGCTGCACATTGTTGGTCGGATCAAAATCTACCCAGCCCGAGACCGGGCAATACACCGAGACCCACGCGTGGGACGCATCGGCGCCGATCAGCCGTGGCTGGCCGGGCGGTGGCTGGGTGAGCAGGTAGCCGCTGATGTAACGCGCCGCCAAACCGCGCGAGCGCAAGCAGGCGAGCATCAAGTGGGCGAAGTCCTGGCACACGCCGCGACGGCGCTCCAGCACTTCCACCAGCGGCGTAGCCACCTGGGTGGCTTCGGCATCAAAGGTGAATTCGCTGAAAATCTTCTCCATCAACGCCTGCACGCCCAGCAGCAATGGCTCGCCGGGTGGAAAGCAGCTTTCGGAGAACTCGACGAAGGTTTTTTTCAGGTGCACGTAGGGCGATTCGAAGCGATAGCGGCAGGCTTCGATCAGCTCGGCGGACATGGGCAGGCTGCTGTAGGTCAGGCTGTCGCGGGTCTGGTCCCAGGCGGGTGACTGCTGGAAATCCAGCGCAGGCCGCGCCAGCACTTCCACGGTCAGCCCGGCATTGACCAGCAGCTCGTCATGGGGCCGCTCGAACGCCAGGCGGGTGATCGGGTTGCCGAATACGTCCAGCTCGTCGCGGCGCGCAGTCGGCTCGGGGCTGATTTCCAGTTGCTGCGAACTGCAACGCTGCCAGGCGCACGGCCGTGGCCACAGGTGCGCCAGCTGCTGGGCCAGGGACACCGGGCTGTCGTAGTGGTAGTGGGTATCGTGGAAAATCTGGTAGCGCGCACTCATCACACCGACACCGTTTGCTGGCTGACATCATCCACATGGGCAAAATGGCGCAAGGCCAGGCGATCCGACACTTGCCCACTCTCATCGGCGACCGCTTGCAGCAGGTCAGCCAGGCCATCCAGCGCAGCACGCACGCTGGACTCGCCGAACAACGGGTTCTCCAGGCAGCCGAGGTCGAAGCGCGCCAGACGGTCGACCAACGGCGCCAGCCCGGTTTCACGTGGCACACCAAAGTCATCGTTGAGGCGTCGCAACGTGCGGCTGACCAGCTTCAGCTGGAACAGCACCGCGTGCGGGTTCTGCTCATCCAGCAACAACAGGTCGAGTACCGGGATTAATTGCGGCACCGCCAGGTAGCGCGAGCGATAGGTGATGCTGCTGTTGCCCAGCTCAAGCAACCACTCAAGCCCGGCCTGATCAAACACCGCCACGCCGCGCAGGAACGCCGCAAGGCTGCTACTGAGGAATTGCAGGCGCTCGATACGCCGTCCCATCATCAAGAAGCGCCAGCCTTCGTCACGGGTCATGTCGTCCAGGGCAAAGCCGGACAGTGCCGCCAGGGACATCACCAAGCGGTTGAGGAAATCCAGCAGCTCGCCGAAGTCCGGGCTTTCGCGTTCCAGCTCCAGGGCTTCGCGCTGCAGCTCGACCAGGGCCTGCCAGTTTTCCCGGGACAACTTGCCGCGCACCTGCGACGCCGCCCACTGCAAGCGCTGCAGGTTGGCTCGCAGGCTCGACGGCCAGTCATCGCCAAGCAAGGCAGCCAGCAGACGCTCGGGTAACTCGCCCTCCTCCGGCAACAAGCGCAAGGTCTCGCCCAACTCCACAGCGGCTTGCAGCGCCCGCGGGTCGTCGCCGTCGACATACCGCGCCAGCACAATGCGCAGCCAGCGCGCGCTGTCATCACAACGTTCGCAGTAGCGGCCAAACCAGAACAGGTTTTCCACCACGCGCGACGGCAGATACGGATCGCGGCGCACCAGGTCGTGTGCACCAATGGGCCGCTGCGCACGCCAGTGTTCGCCACCGGCAGCGCGCTCACCCAGCACCCAGGTGTCTTTGCTCGCGCCACCGCGCTGCATCGACACCACTTCGGCATCGGCCTCGGCGGCCACGCGGGTCAGGCCGCCAGGCAGCACGCGGTAGCCTTCATCGCTGGCCACGGCGTACACGCGCATGCCGATGGCGCGGTGTTGCAAGTGGTCCTCCACGGTGTGCCACACCGGCGCCTGGGACAATTGCGCCAGCTCCTGGGCGACATACGCATAAGGCCGCGCGCGCATGCGTTCGGCCAGCGCCTGGCGTTGTTCGTCGTTCAAATCGCGGCCAAATACCGGCGTGAAGCTCTGCGACGGAAACGCGGGTTTGATCAGCAATTCCGGGAGTTTTTCCAGGGCTTCGGCGAGCACCGGCGCCTCACCACACCACCACGTGGCGATGGACGGCAGGATCAATTCTTCGCCAAACAGGAACTGGTTGATCTTCGGCAAAAAGCCGAGCAACCCCGGCGACTCCAGCACGCCACTGCCAAGCGCGTTGGCCACCAGCACATTGCCTTGGCGCACGGCATCCAGCAGGCCGGGTACGCCGAGGGCCGAGTCGGTGCGCAGCTCCAGCGGGTCGCAGAAGTCGTCGTCCAGGCGGCGCATGATCGCGTGCACCCGGCGCAGGCCACTGAGGGTTTTCAGGAACACGGTGCTGTCGCGCACGGTGAGGTCGCCACCCTCCACCAACGGGTAGCCGAGCTGGCGTGCGAGGTAAAGGTGTTCGAAATAGCTTTCGTTGAAGCGCCCCGGCGTGAGCAGCACGATCAGCGGCGACTGGTCATCACTCGGTGCCTGGCGGGCCAGGGTTTCCTGCAGCGTGCGGAAGAAACCGGTGAGGTGCTGCACTTGCAGGTCGCGGTACAAATCCGGGAATGCGCGGGACACGATAGTGCGGTTTTCCAACGCGTAACCTGCGCCCGACGGCGCTTGGGTCCGGTCGGCCGTGACCCACCAGCAACCGTCCGGCGTGCGCGCGAGGTCCACGGCGTACAGATGCAGGAACGCACCGTCGGGCGGCTGGATACCCTGGCACGGCCACAGGAAGTTGTTGTGGCCGAACACCAATTCCGCCGGCAACAAACCTTCTTTGATCAGGCGTTGCGGGCCGTACAGATCAGCCAATACGGCATTGAGCAGGCGCGCACGCTGGGCGATACCGGCTGACAGGTGCTGCCACTCTTCAAAGGCCAGTACATGCGGGAGCAAATCCAGTTCCCACGGGCGGTCGGCGCCTTTGGGGTCGGCGTAGACGTTGTAGGTCACGCCGTTTTCCTGGATCTGCCGGGTCAGCAGCGCCTGGCGCTGGGCCAGTTGTGCGGGCGTGCTGCGTTGCAGGTGATCGAGCAAACGCCGCCAATGGGCACGCACCGCGCCACTGTCGTCGAGCAGTTCGTGATAAGTGCCCGCAGTCAGCGGGTAACGGTCGAGCAAGTCGGGCATGGAACGCTCGGCAGGGGCAAGGGAGTTCAGTTTAAATCAAATTCACCGCAATCTATTGTGGGAGCTGGCTTGCCTGCGATAGCGGTTTCGCTGTCAGCTTGTTGGCTGATTGATACACCGCTATCGCAGGCAAGCCAGCTCCCACATTTTTGATCGCGTTTAGTCTTTTTTATTGGGGAAACGCCGCAAATCCAGGGTCATGGGTAGTTCATCATTGATGACTAAAGGGGGCACGGGGAGTTTGCCCGGGCTATGCCCCAAGCGGAAAAACCGCGCCATGCGCCGACTCTCCGCCTCATTGGCATTCACCGGCAAGCTGTCGTAATTACGCCCGCCCGGATGGGCGACATGGTACTGGCAACCGCCCAGCGAGCGCTGCATCCAGGTATCCAGCAAGTCGAACACCAACGGCGCATGCACCGGGATAGTCGGCTGCAGGCAGTTGGCCGGTTGCCAGGCGCGATAACGCACGCCGGCGACGAACTCACCAATACGCCCGGTCGGCTGCAACGGCACCGGGATGCCGTTGCAGGTCAGCAAATAGCGCTGCGGCGGCAGCCCGCTCAACTTCACCTGCAAGCGCTCAAGGGATGAATCCACGTAACGCACCGTGCCGCCCACCGCGCCTTCCTCGCCCAGCACGTGCCAGGGTTCCAGGGCTTGGCGCAGTTCCAGTTCGATACCGCTGACGGCGTAGTCGCCGACCTTGGGGAAACGAAACTCCAGGTGCGCCGCAAACCACTCGGCCCGCAGCGGGTAACCGGCGGCATTCAGCTCGACGATCACGTCGGCAAAATCCTGCTCGATAAAGTGCGGCAGCAGGAAGCGGTCATGCAGCTCGGTGCCCCAGCGCGCCAGTTTCGGCGGCGCGTACGGCTCACGCCAGAAGCGCGCGACCAAGGCGCGCAGCAGCAGTTGCTGGGTCAGGCTCATGCGCGCATGGGGCGGCATTTCAAACGCGCGCAGTTCCAGCAGGCCCAGGCGGCCGGTGGCACCGTCCGGCGAGTAGAGTTTGTCGATGCAGAATTCGGCGCGGTGGGTGTTGCCCGTCACGTCGATCAGCAAGTTGCGCAGCAGACGGTCGACTAACCACGGCGGGCACTCTTCGCCGGGTTCGGGCATTTGCGCGAAGGCAATTTCCAGCTCGTACAACGCGTCGTTACGCGCCTCATCCACCCGTGGTGCCTGGGAGGTCGGGCCGATAAACAACCCGGAAAACAGGTACGACAGCGACGGGTGGTTATGCCAGTAGCTGATCAAACTGCGCAGCAAATCGGGGCGGCGCAAGAACGGCGAATCCTTGGGCGTCGCGCCGCCGAGCACAAAGTGGTTTCCGCCGCCGGTGCCGGTGTGGCGGCCGTCGATCATGAATTTTTCAGTGGTCAGGCGGGTTTGCCGCGCTTCTTCGTAGAGGAATTCGGTGCGTTCGACCAACTCGTCCCAGGTCGCGGACGGCTGCACGTTGACCTCAATCACGCCCGGATCCGGCGTGACGCGGAAGTTGCTCAGACGCGTGTCGAACGGCGGCTCGTAGCCTTCCAGCAACACCGGGCAATGCAACTCCTCGGCAGTGGCTTCGATGGCGGCCACCAGCTCCAGGTAATCCTCGACGCGCTCCAGCGGCGGCATGAACAAGTAGAGGCGCCCTTCCCGCGCTTCGGCACACAAGGCGGTGCGGGTCAGCCAGTCGGCGGATTCGTCGACTTTTGGCACGCGCTCATCGCTCGGCGCGGGTTCGCCATGACTTTGCAGCTGCGCGGTGGTCGGCAGCTCCGGCTGATCCTGGTTCGGGTCGGTCGGATGCACAAACGGATACTCCGCCGCCGTCACCCAAGGCTGCGAAGCCAGGGGCAGGCGATAGCCCAGCGGCGAGTCGCCCGGCACCAGGCGGCAGTGGTTGTCGCGCAAGTACCAGCGCCCGCTCTGCCAGCGATCATTGGCGGCGGTGCGTGCCAGCGGCAGCACTTGGCCGATGATTTTATCCAGGCCCTGGCTGAACACTTTACGCAGGCGTTCGCGCTCCAGATCGTCACTCAGGCGCGGGTCCTGGGCAGTGACGTTTTGCGGCAGCGCACCTTCGCGCCACAGGTAGTAGAAGTTGTCTTCGAAGGCCGGGAATACAAAGCGCGCGGGCAGCTTCAGGCGCTCGGCGACACTGGCCAGGAAGCGCCCGGCCATCTCGCCGTCGGCGCCGTAATCCTGCTGCTCATCGGCGATCAGCGCGCTGTTGTGCCAGATCGGCAACCCGTCGCGGCGCCAGTAGCAGTTGAGCGACCAGCGCGGCAGCTGCTCGCCGGGATACCATTTGCCCTGGCCGAAGTGCACCAGGCCCTCGGGCGCATAGTGCTTGCGCATGCGCTGAAACAGCTCGGCGGACAGGCGACGCTTGTCCGGCCCCAGCGCGGCGGTGTTCCATTCGGCGCCGTCGGGGTCGTCGATGGAGACGAAGGTCGGTTCGCCGCCCATGGTCAGGCGTACATCGTCTTTAAGCAGGTCACCGTCGATCTGCCGGCCAAGGGCCTGGATCGCCAGCCACTGTTCTTCGGTATAGGGCTTGGTGACGCGCGGCGCTTCCCAAATCCGCTCAACCGACATTTCGTGGGTAAATTCGCACTCGCAAGGTTCCACCAGCCCACTGATCGGCGCGGCGGACGATGGATCAGGACTACAGGCCAACGGGATATGCCCTTCACCGGCGAACAACCCGGAAGTGGCGTCGAGGCCGATCCAGCCGGCACCGGGCAAATACACTTCGCACCAGGCGTGCAGGTCGGTGAAATCCACGTCGGTGCCGGACGGGCCGTCGAGGGCTTTGACATCGGCGGTCAGCTGGATCAGGTAGCCGGACACAAAACGCGCGGCCAGCCCCAGGTTGCGTAGCAATTGCACCAGAAGCCACGCCGAATCGCGGCACGAGCCGGACGCGTTTTCCAGGGTGAATTCCGGGGTTTGCACGCCCGGCTCCATGCGGATCAGGTAGCCGATATCCGCCGCCAGGCGCTGGTTCAGCCCTACCAGGAAATCCACCGCAGGCAGTGGCGTGCGGTCAATGCCGGCCAAGTAGGCGGCAAACTTCGGCGTCAGCGGCAAGGTTTCCAGGTACGGCGCCAGCTCACGCTGCTCATCGGCGGCGTAGCTGAAGGGGATTTTTTCGGCGTAGGGTTCAAGGAAAAAGTCGAATGGGTTGAACACCGCCATCTCAGCGACGAGGTCGACTTCGATGCGCAACTCGTCAGTCTTTTCCGGGAACACAAGACGCGCCAGGTAATTGCCCTGGGGGTCTTGCTGCCAATTGATGAAGTGCTGCTCGGGCAACACTTTCAGTGCGTAGGACAAAATCCGCGTGCGGCTATGGGCGGCCGGGCGCAAACGCACGATCTGTGGGCCGAGTTCGACAGCGCGGTCATAGCGGTAATGCGTAACGTGGTGCAACGCGACATGAATCGACACGGCGGCCTCCTGCGAGCCAGGGCATGGAAACAAAGCGCGCAAGACTTATGCCAGTGCGGCCGTCATTGCGCTTTATCGTAAGACCCGGTGCAGTACAGCACCAAAAGGGCGCCACCGTGGGGACTGTGGTGCAAGCGTTGCACATATTTGTGGCGTAAGTGTGAGGCCAGGTGGCGAATCTACCCAGTCAGCGTGCTTTGTGCTTGGCGATAATGGCTTCGCGCAGGTGGCGGACTTCAAGCAGTTTCTGGCGCATTTCGCGGTGGCGTTTACTGTTGATTAACAACAAACCCAACAATGGGAAGAACATAGCTGAGCCATAAACCAGCTTGTGTACTGGGTACTGGATCATCGGCAGCACAAACAGCAGGCAACATCCCAAGTAGCCCGCCACCAGGCTCGTGGCCCACGCGCGGCCCCGTGCAATCATTACGTTGCCAAATACCAGCACCGCCACCAGCAGCAGAATCGCCAGGCCGGAGTAGTCGGCTTTGAGCGCCGGATCCACGCCACGCAAATAGGTCACGCCGGCGAGCGATACAGCGGACGCCCCGGAAAAGATCGCCATGAAGATCGTGCCGATGAACACCGGAAAATAGCGGGCGAGGAAGCTGCCCATGTCGGGGAAGCCTTTCATTCCGTGAGGTCCTCATACAAGCCGATAGCAATAGTGCTGGCGCTGCCCACGCTGCCGGTGCGGTAGCTGCCCCATATGCCCAATAGGCCGCCCAGCGCGTCTTTCATTTGCGTCAACGTCGCATGACGGATTTCGGTGGAGCTGTAGCTTTTGGTCAGTTTCCCGGCACGTTGCTGCAACTTGAGCAGTTTGGGCGTGAGGCTTGGGTCGCGCAGGCTCAGCAACTCCTTGGTCAACTTTTTGCGCTCCTGCCGGCTCAAGCCCTTGAGCAGTTCAAACCAACTTTTGCCCAGCGCCGCGGCCTTTTTGGCTTTCAAGAGTTTTACCGTGGTCAGCGCGCCGGTTCCAATCCCCACCAATGACGCTGCATCAAGGATCGGTGAGACAGCGCCATACCATTCGGCGTCGTCCATGCGGTCGTTTGCATCAGGGTCAAGGATCTCGTTGTAGGTACGCGCCACGCCAAATCCGCACTGCGCACTACTGGCCAATGCCGCCGTCACGCCAATACCCACTACAAACGCACTGGCACCCGCCGTGAAGGGCACGGCTACGCTGCCACTGAACACCACAATCCAACCGATAATAGCGGCGGTGCAAGACAACCCCATATCAAACGCCTCTTTCCTCAGGCGCCCTTCCCGTGGGTCGGTCTTCACTTGTTCCACAAACTGTGCAGGCGAAATGTACTTTTGCGCTTCACGAAGAATGATGCGCTTGGGCTTGATGCTGCAGAGGGGTTTGAATTCGCGCAGGGTGACGACGTTGAAGTCGGCGTCGATATAAACCACGCCCGCGCCGACAATGCCGGGGTCGGCATCAATGGCCGCAAACAGCCGTGGCAGGTTGATCTGGCTTTCGATGCGCTGGCGCGCCATGAATTGGGAGCGGTTGAAGTCCATGCCGATGTTGAGCAAGGGGTTGCTCATAAGTGTTCTTCCTTGTAGGTGATGGTGGCCGGGCGGGCCTCATCGCGGGCAAGCCCGACTCCCACAGGGGAATGCATTCCAATGTGGGAGCTGGCTTGCCTGCGATGGCGATCTAATGGGCGCCACCTTAACAAACAGGCTACCCACCGGCTAGAAAGCAAAACGCCAGCACGAGGCTGGCGTTTTGCATATCAGGCTACGATCAACGCGGCACGACCGGCTTACGGGCGGGCTTGCCACCCTTGCCCTTGGCCGCATCGGCGCGCTCCTTGGCCGCCTGCTTGTTGCGCGCCATGGCCGCGGCCTTGGCTTGTTCGCGCTTGTCCCACGGGTTGCTGCCATCACTGCCACGCGGCGGCAGGCCGGTGTGCTGGGTGAGGATCTTGGTGGTGGTTTCCTTGGCGACCTTGTGGCTGCCGGCCGGCGTCGAGTTCTTGCGACGCGCGCTCTGGTAGCTGTCGGTGGCAGGCTGATGCAACGGGATCAACTGGTCCTTGCCCGGCCCGATCAGGTCGGCGCGGCCCATGCGGGTCAGCGCTTCACGCAGCATCGGCCAGCCTTTCGGGTCGTGGTAGCGCAGGAACGCCTTGTGCAGACGGCGCTGCTCTTCGCTCTTGACGATGGTCACCGCGTCGCTCTTGTAGGTGACCTTGCGCAGCGGGTTCTTGCCCGAGTGATACATCGCGGTAGCAGTGGCCATCGGCGACGGGTAGAACGCCTGCACCTGGTCGGCGCGGAAGCCGTTGCCCTTGAGCCACAGGGCCAGGTTCATCATGTCTTCGTCGGTGGTGCCCGGGTGGGCGGCGATGAAGTAAGGAATCAGGTACTGCTCCTTGCCCGCTTCCTTGGTGTATTTCTCGAACATGCGCTTGAACTTGTCATAGCTGCCAATGCCCGGCTTCATCATCTGGTTGAGCGGACCTTCCTCGGTGTGTTCCGGGGCGATCTTCAGGTAGCCACCGACGTGGTGGGTGACCAGCTCTTTCACATACTCCGGCGACTCGACGGCAAGGTCGTAGCGCAGGCCGGAAGCGATCAAAATCTTCTTCACGCCCGGCAGGGCACGGGCGCTGCGGTACAGTTGAATCAACGACGAGTGGTCGGTGTTCAGGTTCGGGCAGATGCCGGGGAATACGCACGATGGCTTGCGGCACGCGGATTCGATTTCCGGGCTCTTGCACGCGATGCGGTACATGTTCGCGGTCGGGCCGCCGAGGTCGGAAATCACGCCAGTGAAGCCTGGCACTTTGTCGCGGATCTCTTCGATTTCGCGAATGATCGACTCTTCGGAACGGTTCTGGATGATGCGGCCTTCGTGCTCGGTGATCGAGCAGAAGGTGCAGCCGCCGAAGCAGCCACGCATGATGTTCACCGAGAAGCGAATCATGTCGTAGGCCGGGATCTTCTCCTTGCCGTACACAGGGTGCGGGACACGGGCGTAAGGCATGCCAAACACGTAGTCCATTTCTTCGGTGGTCATCGGAATCGGCGGCGGGTTGAACCACACGTCGACTTCACCGTGCTTCTGCACCAGGGCGCGGGCGTTGCCTGGATTGGTTTCCAGGTGCAACACGCGGTTGGCGTGGGCGTAGAGCACCGCGTCACCACGGACTTTCTCCACCGACGGCAGGCGGATCACGGTTTTGTCGCGGGTCATCTTCGGGCTGGCCAGGATTTGTACGACCTTGGCTTCTTCCGGGTCTTCAACCGGCCCCTTTTCCTGCTCGATGGCGCAGGCCTGGGTGTCCTGGGTGTTCACGTACGGGTTGATGATCTTGTCGATCTTGCCCGGACGGTCGATACGCGTGGAGTCCACTTCGTACCAGCCCGCAGGCGTATCACGGCGAATGAACGCGGTGCCGCGCACGTCGGTGATGTCTTCGATCTTGTGGCCCCACGACAGGCGCTGGGCGACCTCAACGATGGCTCGCTCGGCGTTGCCGTACAGCAGGATATCGGCGGTGGCGTCGATCAGGATCGAGTTACGCACACGGTCCTGCCAGTAGTCGTAGTGGGCGATGCGGCGCAGCGAGGCTTCGATGCCGCCGAGCACGATCGGCACGTTCTTGTAGGCTTCCTTACAGCGCTGGCTGTACACCAGGCTCGCGCGGTCCGGGCGTTTGCCGGCCATGCCGCCTGGGGTGTAGGCGTCGTCGGAACGGATTTTCTTGTCGGCGGTGTAGCGGTTGATCATCGAGTCCATGTTGCCGGCCGCGACGCCGAAGAACAGGTTCGGCTCGCCGAGCTTCATGAAGTCGTCTTTGGACTGCCAGTTCGGCTGGGCAATGATCCCGACGCGAAAGCCCTGGGACTCCAGCAGCCGGCCGATGATTGCCATGCCGAACGAGGGGTGATCCACGTACGCATCACCGGTAACGATGATGATGTCGCAGGAATCCCAGCCAAGCTGATCCATCTCCTCCCTGCTCATTGGCAGGAATGGCGCAGGACCGAAACATTCGGCCCAGTACTTGGGATAGTCAAATAACGGCTTGGCTGTTTGCATGACGGTGACCGGTGTTGAGATGAAAAATCGCGGGCGCGGAATATAGCACAAAATTTGACCAATTCCGACGGTAATGGTCGGAATTGTGCTGACGCCATCGCAGGCAAGCCAGCTCCCACATGTGAACTGTGAACACCTTCAAATGTGGGAGCTGGCTTGCCTGCGAAGAGGCCCTTACAGGCGCTGGGGAATTACTCGTCGTCGTCGAAGTTATAGCTGCCCGGCGCGAGGTTCTCGAAGCGTGTGTACTTACCGATGAATGCCAGGCGGATAAAGCCGATCGGCCCGTTCCGCTGCTTGCCGATGATGATCTCGGCAATGCCTTTGTGCTCCGTCTCGGGGTGATACACCTCGTCGCGGTACACGAACATGATCACGTCAGCATCCTGCTCGATCGCTCCGGATTCCCGCAAGTCGGAGTTCACCGGGCGCTTGTTGGGGCGTTGTTCCAGGGAACGGTTGAGCTGGGACAGCGCCACTACCGGGCAGTTGAATTCCTTGGCCAGGGCTTTCAGGGACCTGGAAATTTCAGAAATCTCGTTGGTCCGGTTGTCACCGCTGGAACCGGGGATCTGCATCAACTGCAGGTAGTCGATCATGATCAGCGCGATGTCACCGTGTTCACGCACCAGTCGGCGAGTACGCGCACGCATCTCCGACGGGCTGATACCGGCGGTGTCATCGATGAACAGCTTGCGGTCGTTGAGCAGGTTGACGGCCGAGGTCAGGCGCGGCCAGTCGTCGTCTTCCAGGCGGCCGGCACGCACTTTGGTCTGGTCGATACGGCCGAGCGACGAAAGCATCCGCATGATCAGCGATTCGCCTGGCATCTCGAGGGAGTAAACCAGCACCGTCTTGTCGCTGCGCAGCACGGCGTTTTCCACCAGGTTCATCGCAAAGGTGGTTTTACCCATGGATGGACGGCCGGCGACGATGATCAAGTCGGACGGCTGCAGGCCGCTGGTCTTCTCGTCGAGGTCGGTGTAGCCGGTGGAAATGCCGGTGATGGCGTTATCGGTGTTGAACAGCGTGTCGATACGGTCGATGGCCTTGGTCAACAAATCGTTGACGCTGACCGGGCCGCCGGTTTTCGGCCGGGCCTCGGCGATCTGGAAGATCTGGCGCTCGGCTTCGTCGAGGATTTCGGCGGCAGTGCGGCCTTCGGGGTTGAAGGCGCTGTCGGCGATTTCGGTGCTGATGCCGATCAACTGGCGCAGGGTCGCGCGTTCGCGAACGATCTGGGCATAGGCCTTGATGTTGGCGACGGACGGCGTATTTTTCGCCAGTTCACCCAGGTAGCCCAGGCCACCGACTTGGGAGGTCTGGCCTTCCTTGTCCAGTTGCTCGGCCAGGGTCACCACGTCGATCGGCGAGTTCTGGTCGGCCAGCTTGGCGATGGCGCGGAAGATCAGGCGGTGGTCATGGCGATAGAAATCACCGTCCGAGACTTGATCCAGCACGCGTTCCCAGGCGTTGTTGTCCAGCATCAAGCCACCGAGCACGGCCTGTTCGGCCTCGATGGAATGCGGCGGCACCTTCAGGGCAGCGGTTTGCAGATCGTATTGCTCAGGAGCTGAAATATCGTTCATGGCCACTTGGAATTAGGGATTCGTAGAAAAACAAAAGGCACGACCTGTAAACAGGATCGTGCCCGATGTTAACCGCCCGGCACGCGAGGTGCCAGTCAGTTAGGTACTGCTTAAGCAGCTACCACAACAACGCGTACGGTTGCTTCGACTTCAGCGTGCAGGTGCACGGCTACATCGAATTCGCCAACGTTGCGGATGGTGCCGTTCGGCAGACGAACTTCGCTCTTCTGCACTTCAACGCCGGAGGCGGTCAGTGCATCAGCGATGTCGTGGGTGCCGATCGAACCGAACAGCTTGCCTTCGTCACCGGCGGTGGCAGTGATAGTCACTTCCAGCTCAGCCAGTTGGGCAGCGCGAGTTTCGGCCGAAGCTTTTTTGTCTGCTGCTGCTTTTTCCAGCTCAGCACGACGCTCTTCAAACGCAGCCAGGTTGGCAGCGGTTGCAGCGGTGGCTTTGCCGTATGGCAGCAGGTAGTTACGACCGTAACCGGCCTTAACGTTCACTTTGTCGCCCAGGTTGCCCAGGTTGGCGACTTTTTCCAGAAGGATCAGTTGCATGTGAAAATCCTCTAACTTTTAACCTTCACCGTTCGCGTTATCGGCGTCTTTCGACGCTAGACGACCGCGAAAATCAATCAGGCCGTCGACAATGGCCAAAACCACGAGTAACGGATAGATCAGCTGCATGAATACCAACAGCACTACGTACAACCCCACCAGCCAGAACGTGGCCAGGCGCTTTCGCGCCACCAGCCCATGAATCAGGGCCAGCCCGGCAAACACCAGCGGTACGCTGCAAATCGGCGCCAGCAAGGCCATCTGTGGGCCGAAATTCGGCCCGACAACCATGCACGCCAGCAGCAACATCGCCGGCCCCGCAGGGATTCTGATACTGCGAAATTCGCGACCAAAACCACCCGGGTTGTACAACAACGCCTGCCAATAACGCCCAAGAATCAGGCTCAGCACGCTGAGGACCTGCAACAACGCCGCAATCAGGCCGGTCAGGACCGGGGCAATCAGTGAAGCCAACCGCGCTCGCTCATCTACCGACAATTGCTGGTAGAGATCCCCGAGGGCCAATGGCAGGATCTTGACGATTTCCTGCGACAGCACCTCGATTTGCGGGCGGAAAGCCGCGCCAAGCATCACTGAGTACACCAACCCCAATGCCACGCTGACCAGCAGCGTGCGGACCCAGGACTCACTTGCGCGCAAAACCAACGCAAGGCTCGATGAACCCAGCAGTACCAGAAGTACCCGTGGATCACCCATTTGCAGCCACCAGATCAAGGCCGGCAACAATCCCAGGGCAAGAACGCCAAAGGCGTCCTTCAAACCGCGCCGCAGCAGCACAAGGCAAACCGCAGCAGCACCCAACCAATAAAGCAACGGCAATGCCGCACATCCAGCCACTACGAGAGTGGCTTGCACGCGACCGCGCATGATGAACTCAGCTAAGGCGCGCATGCATTCAATCCCTTACTACTTGTCGACTGCCCGGTCTCAGCGGCCGTGGCTGTCGGTGTAGGCCAGCAGGGCCAGGAAGCGGGCGCGCTTGATAGCGGTGGCCAGCTGACGCTGATAACGTGCTTTAGTACCGGTGATACGGCTTGGAACGATTTTGCCGGTCTCGGATACGTAGGCTTTCAGAGTGTTGAGATCTTTGTAATCGATCTCTTTCACGTCTTCAGCGGTGAAGCGGCAGAATTTACGACGACGGAAGAAACGTGCCATTTGATAGGCTCCTTAAAAGGTCCGTGGATTACTCGTCAGCGTTATCGCTGTTGTCGCTGTCATCACTATCAGCGCTTTCAGCGCCTTCGTGCTCAGGACGGTCGCGACGCTCACGGCGCTCACTGCGGTTTTCTTCAGCCTTGAGCATCTCGGATTGGCCGGTAACGGCTTCTTCGCGACGGATGACCAGGTTACGGATCACTGCATCGTTGTAGCGGAAGTTGTCTTCCAGCTCGGCCAGGGCCTTGCCAGTGCACTCAACGTTCAGCATCACGTAGTGAGCCTTGTGAACATTGTTGATTGCGTAGGCCAGTTGACGACGGCCCCAATCTTCCAGACGGTGGATTTTGCCGCCGTCTTCTTCGATCAGCTTGGTGTAACGCTCAACCATGCCGCCGACTTGCTCGCTTTGATCCGGGTGGACCAAAAAGATGATTTCGTAATGACGCATGAATGCTCCTTACGGGTTGTAGCCTGCCGCTCAAAAACGGTCAGACAAGGAGTGAATGACACTTATGGATCTTGCCGCAGGGAGGCACATCGGTGCCTGCCAGGAAGGCAAGGGGCGCAATTGTAGAGAAGGGGGAGAAACGGCGCAAGGTGATTGGTGATTATTTGAACAATCACCACCCGCTCAAGCGATCGCGTGACGCGGAGCGTCACAAGAGGCATTCCCACGCGGAGCGTGGGAACGATCAACACAAAACAAATGTGGGAGCTGGCTTGCCTGCGATGACAATGGCACAGGCAACATCTCTGCTGACTGACACACCGCCATCGCGGGCAAGCCCGGCTCCCACAGGGTTAAGCCTTATTTCTTGGCTTTGGCCTTGGCACCACGCTGGCGCTGGGCCTCAAACAGGCAGACGCCAGTGGCAACCGACACGTTGAGACTGCTGACGCTACCGGCCATCGGCAAGTGCACCAGGTAATCACAATGCTCACGGGTCAGGCGACGCATGCCTTTGCCTTCGGCGCCCATGATCAGGATGGTCGGGCCGGTGAGGTCCTGGTCATAAATGCTGACCTCAGCCTCGCCTGCCGTACCCACGACCCACAGGCCGCGCTGCTGGAGTTTCTCCAGGGTGCGCGCCAGGTTGGTCACGGCGACCAGCGGAATCACTTCCGCCGCGCCGCACGCCACTTTACGCACGACGGGCGTCAGGGTGGCCGATTTGTCTTTGGGCACAATCACCGCCAGCGCGCCGGCAGCATCCGCCGAACGCAGGCAGGCGCCCAGGTTGTGCGGGTCAGTCACGCCGTCCAGCACCAGCAGCAACGGCGCGCCTTCGGTGCGATCGAGCAACTCGTCGAGCATCGCCTCGCCCCAGACCTGGCTCGGGCTCACGTCCGCCACCACGCCCTGGTGAACGCCTTCTACCCACACGTCCATTTCGCGGCGCTCGGCCTGGCCGATGGCAACCTTGTTTTGGGTGGCCAACTCGACCAGCGCTTGCACGCGTGGCTCGCTACGGCCTTCGGCCAACCACACCTGCTTGACGCGCTTGGGGTGATGACGCAGCAGTGCTTCTACGGCGTGAACGCCGTAGATTTTTTCCAGACTCATGACTTGGCCTTAGGTTTGCGCGACCCGCCGCTTTTCGCGGGAGCCGAACCCGCTTTTGGCGGGCCTTTACGGTGTTTACTCGGTTTGCTCGACGGCTTTTCCGCCTCGCGGGACTTTCCCCCAGACGCCGCTTTACCACCGCTTTTGGCTTCGTTGAGCAACTGCTGCTTCAACTCGCGACTGCGGCGCAGCTCGGCGTTTTTCGCCGCTGCATCGCTTGGGCGGTAGGCTTCAGGCGCCTTTTCCTTGGCCGACGAGCGACGACCCGCCTTGGCAGGCGCTGGCTCGGCGACCGCTGCTTTCGCAGGAGTACCTTTGCCTTTGGCGGCCGGCGCTGCGGTTTCGCCGCCACGTTTTTTGCGGCCAGTCGGTTCGGCGGGTTTATCAGGCATGCCGAAGTCGATCTTGCGTTCGTCGAGGTCGACGCGCATGACCTGCACTTCCACCGTGTCGCCCAAACGGAAGCTGCGACCGGTGCGCTCGCCCGCCAGGCGGTGATGCACAGGGTCGAAGTGGTAGTAATCGCCCGGTAAGGCGGTGACGTGCACCAAGCCTTCGACGTAGATATCCGTCAGCTCGACAAACAGGCCAAAGCCGGTCACCGCGGTGATCACACCTGGGAACGTCTCGCCCACGCGGTCTTTCATGAACTCGCACTTGAGCCAGTTCACCACGTCGCGGGTGGCTTCGTCGGCGCGGCGCTCGCTCATGGAGCACTGCTCGCCCAGCTGTTCCAGGGCCGCTTCGTCGTACGGATAGATCCGCGCTTTCGGAATGGTCATGGCACCGGCGCGCTTGACGTGCGGGGTGTTCTGCTTGGAATGGATCACGCTGCGGATCGCCCGGTGCGTGAGCAGGTCCGGGTAACGACGAATCGGCGAGGTGAAGTGGGTGTACGCCTCGTAATTCAGGCCGAAGTGGCCCTGGTTATCGGCGCTGTACACCGCCTGGCTCAGGGAGCGCAGCATGACGGTCTGGATCACGTGGTAATCCGGACGGTCCTTGATGCTCGCGAGCAGTGCCTGGTAATCCTTCGGCGTCGGGCCGTCCTTGCCTTTGTGCAGGGACAGGCCGAGCTCACCGAGGAACGCGCGCAGCTTCTCCAGACGCTCCGGCGGCGGGCCGTCGTGCACGCGGTACAACGCAGGAATCTCGTGCTTTTTGAGGAACTCTGCAGTGGCCACGTTGGCCGCCAGCATGCATTCCTCGATCAGCTTGTGCGCATCATTACGGGTGGTCGGGGTGATTGCGGCGATCTTGCGCTCGGAACCGAAGACAATCCGGGTTTCCTGGGTTTCAAAATCGATCGCGCCACGCACGTGACGTGCGCCCAGCAGCACCTTGTACAGCGAATACAGCTGCTTGAGGTGCGGCACCACGCCAGCGTATTCGGTACGCAGGGCCTTGGCTTCGCTGGTCTTCGGCGTTTCCAGGATGGTGCTGACCTTGTTGTAAGTCAGACGTGCCTGGGAGTGGATCACCGCTTCGTAGAACTGATAGTCGGTCATTTCGCCGGTTTTCGAGATGGTCATCTCGCACACCATGGCCAAACGGTCGACTTTCGGGTTCAGGGAGCACAGGCCGTTGGACAGCTGCTCAGGCAGCATCGGAATCACGCGCTCAGGGAAGTACACGGAGTTGCCGCGCACCTGAGCTTCGTTATCCAGGGCCGAACCGATCTTCACGTAGCTGGACACGTCGGCAATCGCGACGAACAACTTCCAGCCGCCGGAGAACAGGCGCAGCTTGCCAGGCTTGGCTTCGCAGTAAACCGCATCGTCGAAGTCGCGGGCATCTTCGCCGTCAATGGTGACGAACGGCAGATGGCGCAGGTCGATGCGTTTTTCTTTGTCTTTCTCTTCCACTTCCGGCTTGAGCTTGGCGGCTTCTTTGAGCACAGCCTCAGGCCAGACGTGAGGGATATCGTAGGTGCGCAGCGCAACGTCGATTTCCATGCCCGGCGCCATGTAGTTGCCGACCACTTCAACGATATCGCCTTGCGGCTGGAAGCGCGCAGTAGGCCAGTGGGTGATTTTCACCTCGACGAACTGGCCGACCTTGGCAGCGCCATTGCGGCCCGGGGTGATCAGCACTTCCTGCTGGACCTTCGGGTTATCCGGCACAACAAAGCCAATACCGCCTTCTTCGAAGTAACGGCCAACGATGGACTCGTGGGCACGCGACACCACTTCGACGATCACACCTTCACGACGACCGCGACGGTCGAGGCCGGAAACCCGCGCCAGGGCACGGTCGCCATCGAACACCAGGCGCATTTGCGCAGGGCTCATGAACAGGTCGTCGCTGCCGTCATCCGGGATCAGGAAGCCGAAGCCATCACGGTGACCGGCGATGCGGCCAAGGATCAGGTCGAGCTTATCCACAGGCGCGTAAGTGCCACGGCGGGTGTAGATCAGTTGAGCATCGCGCTCCATGGCACGCAAACGGCGGCGCAGGGCTTCGAGCTGGTCTTCGGTGGTCAGACCGAATTCTTCAACCAGCTGCTCGCGGCTAGCAGGCGAGCCCCGATCGGCGAGGTGCGCCAGGATCAGTTCGCGGCTAGGAATAGGGTTTTCATATTTTTCCGCTTCACGAGCGGCCTCGGGATCGAGGGACTGCCAATCGGCCATTAGAGAGTTTTCACCTTGTCTATATGCGGGTTAGTTTGGCATACGCGTATTGAAACGGGAAATTTCAGTCCTCAACAAGCGTTTTAAAGGCCTTTGTCGCCCTCGTAACGCACCTTGGACGACCATTGGCGAAATTTTCCAGACTTTTTTCATAGCAGGGCTTTACAGCTCAAAATCGCCTCCGTATAGTGCGCGCCATCGACGACGGCAACGTTGTTGATGCTGCCCAGGTGGTGAAATTGGTAGACACGCCAGCTTCAGGTGCTGGTGATCGCAAGGTCGTGGAAGTTCGAGTCTTCTCCTGGGCACCAATTTCAAACTCAAGGTTCTGCCTCGAGTCTCCAAAAACCCGCGAAAGCGGGTTTTTGCGTTTCAGGCCTTTGATTTTTAACGAGAATCTTGATTTATATTTTTGAATCAGGGGTTTACAGATCAAAAAGCCCTCCGTATAGTTCGCTCCATCAACGGCGCAAGCGTTGTTGATAATGCCCAGGTGGTGAAATTGGTAGACACGCCAGCTTCAGGTGCTGGTGATCGCAAGGTCGTGGAAGTTCGAGTCTTCTCCTGGGCACCAAATTCAGATCAAACCCGCGAAAGCGGGTTTTTTCGTTTCCGGGGTTTGAAAACCTGCCTGCCGATTTCCCCCTTGTCCGCACTTGAGAAGTTTTATCGTTTATCCTTGTAAGGATTTGTTGCACTCAAGTGAGGAAAACCCCGGATGATGATCCGCGATACCCGTCTCAAGACATCCCTTCTGCGTGGCCTGACCATCACTCTGCTCGGCCTGACCCTGCTCTCGCCCGCCGCCTATTCCGCCGACAAGGTCTCACTGACCCTGTACAACGGCCAACACAAGGAAGTCGGCGATGAACTCGCCAAAGCCTTCGAAGCCAAGACCGGCATTCACGTCAACGTGCGCAAAGGCAGCAGCAACCAGCTGGCCAGCCAAGTCGTCGAAGAAGGCGACCGCTCCCCCGCCGACGTGATCTACACCGAAGAATCGCCGCCGCTGAACAAACTCGGCGAACAAGGCCTGCTCGCCAAGATCGACGCCAGCACCCTCGACGTATTGCCCAAAGACTATGTCGGCAGCAACGGCGACTGGATGGGCGTGACCGCACGCACCCGCGTCGTGGCATTCAACCCGAAGCTGATCGCTGAAAAAGACCTGCCCAAATCGGTGCTGGATTTCGCCGGCCCCGAGTGGCAAGGCAAAGTCGGCTTCGTACCCACCAGCGGCGCATTCCAGGAACAAGCCGTGGCGATCATCAAGCTGCACGGTCGCGAAGCCGCTGAAGAATGGCTGACCGGCCTGCGCGCCTTCGGCAAGGTCTACAGCAACAACATGGTTGCGCTCAAAGCCGTGGAAAACGGCGAAGTCGCCACCGTGCTGGTGAACAACTACTACTGGTTTGCCCTGAAGAAAGAAAAAACCAACCTGGATTCGCAACTGCACTACTTCACCAATGGTGATGCCGGCGGCCTGATCACCGTGTCGTCCGCTGCCGCACTGAAATCCAGCAAGCACCCGAAAGAAGCCCAGCAGTTGCTGGCCTTTATGGCCAGCGAAGAAGGCCAGCGCGTGATCACCAACACCTCGGCCGAATACCCGCTGCGCAGGGGCATGGAATCGAGCCGCGGCCTCAAGCCTTTCAGCGAGCTGCAACCGCCGAAAGTCACGCCTGCGGACCTTGGCAATGCCGAAGAAGCCCTGGACCTGGAACGTGACGTTGGCTTGAACTGATGAACCCATCGCTCCCCGCCCTCGCCTTGCGCGGGGGTTTCAGCCCGCGTCGCAAGCGCCCATCGATCTGGCTGCTGATTCCCGTCCTGTTCCTGGTCTGCTTGAGCCTGCTGCCCTTGGTGTATGTCGGGACCAAAGCCTGGCAAGCGGGTTGGGCGGAAGCGGTGCATCTGCTGTGGCGGCCCTATGTATTCGGGCTGCTGCGCAACACCCTGGCGTTGATGATTGGCGTGACGGTGGCTTGTGGCGTGATCGGCCTGTCCCTGGCCTGGCTGCTGGAACGCAGCAACCTGCCGGGGCGACGCATCTGGGGCGTAATCCTGTGCCTGCCATTTGCGGTGCCGGCGTTTGTCAGCAGTTTTACCTGGGTGTCGCTGAGCGCCAACTTCGAAGGGCTGGGTGGGGCGATCCTGGTGATGACCCTGTCCAAGTACCCGCTGGTGTTTCTGCCGGTGGCGGCGACGCTGCGCAATCTTGACCCGTCCCTGGAAGAATCGGCCCGCACCTTGGGGCTGAATCGCTGGGGCGTATTTTTTCGCATCACACTGCCCTTGCTGTGGCCTTCATTACTGGCCGGGGCGCTGCTGATTGCTCTGCATATGCTGGTGGAATTCGGCGCGTTGTCGATCATCGGCCTGCAGACTTTCACTACCGCGATTTACCAGCAATTCGAATTGGAATTCAGCAATGCCAACGCCGCGATGCTCTCGGCGGTATTGCTAGTGATGTGCCTGACGCTGCTGTGGCTTGAGCTACGCGTACGCGGCAAAGGCCGACACGTGCGCATCGGCCAGGGCGCGGCGCGGCATGCTGAGCAGGTCAAGCTGGGCAAGTGGGCGCCACTGGGCCAAGTGTATTGCCTGGCGCTGGCGATCATTGGCAGCGGCATTCCGCTGGGGATGCTCGGGTATTGGCTGGCGGTGGGTTCGTCGGCGGCCTTTCCCGTGGCCGAGATCGGTGAGGCACTGCTGTCTTCACTGGCACTGTCGCTGGGTGGCGCAGCCCTTTGCCTGGTGTTGGCCGTGCCTGTGGGGCTTCTGGTGGTGCGCTACAAAGGCCAACTGGCGATCTGGGCCGAGCGCCTGCCGTACCTGCTGCATGCCCTGCCCGGCCTGGTGATCGCATTGACGCTGGTGTATTTCGCACTGCATTACGTGCCGGCGCTTTACCAGACGTCCGCGCTGCTTTTGATCGCCTATGCGCTGCTGTTCCTGCCACTGGCGCAGGCGCCGATTCGCACGGCCCTGAACAAGGCTGCACCGCAGCTGGAAGAGGCTGCGCGCACACTGGGGGCGTCGTCGTTCAGCGCGTTTTGCCGGGTGACGTTGCCGATTATTTTCCCGGCTTTGGGCGCGGCGTTTGCGCTGGTATTTCTGGACGCGATGAAGGAATTGACGGCGACATTGCTGCTCAGCCCGACGGGGTTGAACACCCTGGCCACCGCCGTGTGGGCGCATACCTCGAATGTGGAGTTTGCGGCGGCAGCGCCTTATGCGGCGCTGTTGATTCTGGTGTCGGGGTTGCCGGTGTATTTGC
This sequence comes from Pseudomonas sp. MONT-RG-20F-20-E-7-02, assembly GCF_022662395.1. Taxonomy (NCBI): domain Bacteria; kingdom Pseudomonadati; phylum Pseudomonadota; class Gammaproteobacteria; order Pseudomonadales; family Pseudomonadaceae; genus Pseudomonas; species Pseudomonas sp. MONT-RG-20F-20-E-7-02. The sequence goes on along the minus strand of NZ_JAKNQN010000005.1, from coordinate 454,024 downwards.
TCACGACGCGGATGTATCTGAGCCGCTGAAACAGCGATCGCAGGCAAGCCTGCTCCCACAGCTGACCGAGTTCCAACCTTGGAATGCAGGCAAATGTGGGAGCTGGCTTGCCTGCAATAGCGCCGGTACAGGCACCACTAAGCCCGAAACTGCCCCAAACTCGCCTTAAGCTGCGCCGCCAACCCATCCAGCACCTTGCCACTCGCCGTGGTCTCCACCACCGCCTGCGCCGCACGCTCAGCCTGGGCATGAATCACCTCGACCCGGCCACGCACCGCATGCGCGCCTTGCGCCTGATGCTCAGCCGCACGCGTCGCCAAGCCAATCGCCGCATGCACCTGTTCCACTGAAGCCTGCACCGTCTGCTGCAGGCGCACACTGTCACGCAACACCAGCAAGCCTTCGTTGGCTTGCCGCCCGGCCTTGCTGATGGTTTCCACCGCCTCACGCGCGCCCTGCTGCAACGCCACGATATGCGCCTGGATATCACCCGTGGAGCTCTGGGTTTTACTTGCCAGCGCACGCACCTCGTCAGCCACCACCGCAAAACCACGCCCGGTCTCACCGGCCCGCGCAGCTTCGATGGCCGCGTTCAGCGCCAACAGATTGGTCTGCTCGGCGATGCCATGAATCACCGTCAGCACCACTTCAATTTGCTCGCTTTGCTGGGCCAGGCGCTCAATGACCTGGGAGCCGGCCTGAACCTGCCCAGCCAAGGCCTCGATCAAGCTGCCGACCTCCGCCGAGGTGCGCGAGTTTTCATCCGTAGCCTGGCGAATGTCCACCACTTGCTGCAACGCCGCCTGCATCGCATGGCTTTCGGCCTGAGCCTCATCGGCCATCTGCGACAGCGCGCGCAGGCTCTCGGCCACCTCATCGCGCTGCAAACCGGCGGCCTTGTCAGCGCCGGCATTGCGCAAGGTCATGGCACCGATTTCCACGCCCGTGCGCTGGGCCACATCACCTGCCTCACGCACGATGGGCTGCAACTTATCCACAAAGCGATTGACCGCCGAAGCCATGTCGCCGATCTCGTCCTTACTGCTGATTTGCACGCGCTTGGTGAGGTCGCCCTCGCCCGCCGCCAGGTCATCCATGGCCGCGATCAACAGCTTCAGGCGATTGACCACACGCCGGCCCAGCACGATGGCGATCAGCAGTAATACACCGAACCCGACAATCGCCAGCCCCATGCCGATGCGCCAGCGCAAGGTGCCTGCAGCCTCCTGCACGGCGCTGGTGGTGTTGGCGGTCATCTGCGTGGCGGTGGTTTGTGCAGACTGCAGGCGCGCGCCCATGGCCGCTGCGCTGTCGGCAGCCGCGCCCTTGAGGCTGTCACCCACCAACTGATCACTGCTGGCAATCAGCGCCGCAAACCGCTTGTCCAGCGCCGCCAGGTCTGTCTCGACCGCCGTGGTCGAAACCCCCATGCGGACTTTGCCGATCTCTACGCCGTTAGGGCTGATGGAGGCCTCGACGTAAAACACCGAAGGATCATTTTTCGCCGCATCCAAGACCTTATCCAGGGCACGGTCGCCCTGACCTTTGGCCAGCAATGCCTGGTTGATCGGGTTGTCACGGTTCAGATAGCGGGTCAGATGCTCCCCGGCGGCATCGTCGTAGACCACGAACAATACGTTGGGATTGCGCTGGGCACGCCGGGCGAATTCCGACAACGTCGGCACGTCGCTGTCCCACATGGCGCGCGGCGCCACCGAGGCCAGCAGTTGCGCCATGTCGTTGGCAGAGTCTTGCAGGTCTTTTTCCAGCGTCGCACGCAGTTGCTTCTGCTCATCTTTCAGACGCGTCGAGAGCCCTCCGGTCAGACGTTGGCGCGTGCTGGAAGACAAGCTGTCCAGACTGGAGGTGACTTCCTTGCCGGCTTGCGCCAGCTCACCGGAAAGTTTCTGGCTGTCGACGCCCAGGCGGTTGCCCAAATCAGCTTCCAATGCAGTCACAGTGCTTCGCGTCAGGGCGACGGCCACCAGCACTTGCACCAAAAGAGCGATACCTAGGGTAACGAACACCGGCCGCAACAGTCGGCTTTGTAACAATGAGAGAACGGCAGACACTGGGAATCCCTCCACCACGGGTGCCATTAATTTGATAGCACCGCGAAAGAAAGAACCATAGCAAGGGTCGTGCCGTTTGCCAGCCAGACACGACAAAGGGCTCCCGAAGGAGCCCTTTGCTTTTTACATCAACAGCTTATTAAGCGAACGGGTGACGCAGAACGATGGTCTCGTTGCGGTCCGGGCCCGTCGAAATAATGTCGATTGGCGCGCCGATCAGCTCTTCAACGCGCTTGATGTAAGCACGCGCATTGGCAGGCAGCTCTTCCAGGGTTTTGGCGCCCACGGTCGATTCGGTCCAGCCTGGCACTTCTTCGTACACAGGCTGCAGGCCTACGTAGCTGTCAGCGTCGGTTGGGGCAACATCTTTACCGTCTGCATCTTTGTAGCCGATGCAGATGTTGATGGTTTCCAGACCGTCGAGCACGTCCAGCTTGGTCAGGCAGATGCCCGAGATGCTGTTCACATCGATAGCGCGACGCAGGATAACGGCGTCGAACCAGCCGCAACGACGAGCACGGCCAGTGGTAGCACCGAACTCGTGACCTTGTTTGGCCAGGTGTGCGCCAACGTCGTCGAACAGCTCAGTCGGGAACGGGCCCGAACCTACGCGAGTGGTGTAAGCCTTGGTGATGCCCAGGATATAGTCCAGGAACATCGGGCCAACACCCGAACCGGTCGCCACGCCACCAGCGGTGGTGTTGGAGCTGGTCACGTACGGGTAGGTGCCGTGGTCGATGTCGAGCAACGAACCTTGGGCGCCTTCGAACATGATGTCTTTGCCGGCGCGACGCAGGTCGTGCAGCTCAGCGGTCACGTCGAGCATCAGCGGCTTGAGCAGCTCAGCGTATTCCTTGCACTCGGCCAGGGTCTTTTCAAACTCGATGGCCGGCTCTTTGTAGTAACCGACCAGCATGAAGTTGTGGTAATCCACCAGTTCACGCAGCTTGTCTTCAAAGCGTGGCATGTTGAGCAGGTCGCCCACACGCAGGCCACGACGTGCAACCTTGTCTTCGTAGGCCGGGCCGATGCCGCGACCGGTCGTACCGATCTTCAGCTCGCCACGGGCCTTTTCACGGGCCTGGTCCAGCGCAACGTGGAAGGACAGGATCAGCGGGCAGGACGGGCTGATACGCAGGCGCTCACGCACCGGTACGCCTTTCTCTTCCAGCTTGGTGATCTCACGCAGCAGGGCGTCAGGTGCAACCACCACACCGTTGCCGATCAGGCACTGCACGCCTTCGCGCAGTACGCCCGACGGGATCAGGTGCAAGACGGTTTTTTCGCCATCGATGACCAGGGTGTGGCCAGCGTTGTGGCCACCTTGGTAGCGCACTACGGCGGCAGCATGTTCGGTCAGCAGATCAACGATCTTGCCTTTGCCCTCATCACCCCATTGGGTGCCCAGGACTACGACATTCTTACCCATAACACTTGTCCTCATTCGCGCAAACTTGGTGCCGGCGATGGCCGGCAGGAAAACTCAAGAAGCCAGTGGCGATACTTGCCAAAGCCCGTTCTGCAGAATCAATTGCCGGTCGCAGTCCGCATCACGGGCGGCGGCCAATGGCTGGCCAGGCAACGCCTGGACAACACGCTGACCCTCACTGCGCAACTGGCAAACCTGCTGCCAGAGTGCTGCGTCCGTACTGTCGGGCATCCAGATGCCACCAGACGGCAGCTCGACCTCAGCACGCCCCAGGGTCACCAGGGTTTTCAAATCGGTGGAAAAGCCAGTCGCCGGACGCGCGCGACCGAAGTCGGCGCCGATATCGTCATAACGACCGCCTTGGGCGATGGCCTGGCCAACACCCGGTACAAACACCGCGAACACCACACCGGTGTGGTAGTGGTAGCCGCGCAATTCACCCAGGTCGAAATACAGCGGCAACTCCGGGAACCGCGCCGACAAACGCTCGGCAATCGCCAATACGTCATCCAGCGCGGCCAGAACTGGCGCCGGCGCATTGGCCAGACGCTCACGTGCAGCCACCAGCACTTCACGGCCGCCGCACAGGTTCACCAGTGCGCGCAGCATGTCAGCCAGATCGGCAGGCACGCCAGCGGTCAGGGCAATGACTTCATCGATGGCCTTGCGCTGCAGGGCATCGAACAATTGTTGCTCCACTTCACCGGACAAACCGGCCGCACGGGCCAGGCCACGGTAGATACCCACGTGGCCCAGGTCCATGTGTACATCCGGCACATCCGCCAGTTGCAGCATGGCCAGCATCAAGCTGATCACTTCTACGTCGCTGCTCGGGCTGGCATCGCCGTACAACTCGGCACCCAACTGGATCGGGCTACGCGAAGACGACAAGGCACGCGGCTGGGCATGCAGCACGCTGCCGGCGTAGCACAGACGGCTCGGGCCTTCGCGACGCAGGGTGTGCGCATCGATACGCGCCACTTGCGGCGTGATGTCGGCACGAAAGCCCATTTGCCGGCCCGATTGCGGGTCGATGACCTTGAAGGTGCGCAGATCGAGGTCCTGGCCCGCGCCGGTCAGCAGGGATTCCAGGTACTCGATATGCGGGGTCACGACAAACTCGTAACCCCAGCTCTGGAACAGATCCAACACCTGGCGACGCGCTACTTCAATGCGCGCAGCTTCTGGTGGCAGTACTTCTTCGATGCCATCTGGCAGCAGCCAGCGGTCTACCGTTGCCATTACGCCATTCCCCTATGATCCGGGCGACCAGCCTTCGGCCGAGCCCTGAGTGAAGCAGAAAATGCCCGGCCCCTGCATAAACAACGCGCAAGAACGACGTGACGAAATGGCCTGCTAGCGGCCTCGTCGGGAACTTTCCTCGAAAAACCTGTCACGCCTGCCGAATCCAACATGCAGACGCAAAAAAGCCGGGAATTTCCCGGCTGCCGCATCATACACCCGTTTTCTGAAAGGATCACCCCGCCAGGCATTTTAGCCGCCCGACGGAGTGGGCCCTACAGAATCACCGGCTGGTTACTTGGACTTTTCCAGGTAGCGGAAGAAGTCGCTGCTTGGGTCCAGCACCATGACGTCGGTTTTGTTCGCGAAGCTTTCACGGTAGGCACGCAGGCTACGGTAGAACGCGTAGAACTCCTGGTCCTGGCCGTAAGCCTTGGCGTAGATCGCCGCGGCTTGAGCGTCGCCATCACCACGGGCCTCTTCAGACTCGCGATAGGCTTCTGCCAGCAGTACACGGCGCTGACGGTCGGCATCTGCACGGATACCTTCAGCCAACTCGTTACCCTTGGCGCGGTGCTCACGGGCTTCACGCTCACGCTCGGTGCTCATACGCTCGAACACGCTGCGGTTCACTTCCTTGGGCAGGTCGATCGCCTTGACCCGGACATCGACAACTTCGATGCCCAGCTCTTTTTCAGCCATGGTGTTCAACGAACGCGTGATATCCGCCATCAGCGCATCACGCTCACCGGATACCACCTCGTGCAGGGTGCGTTTACCAAACTGGTCACGCAGACCCGATTCCAGACGGCGCGACAAACGCTCGTCGGCAATCTGCTTGAGGCCGGAAGTCGCGGTGTAGAAGCGCTCGGCATCCTTGACGCGCCACTTGGCGTAGGCGTCAACCATCACGGCTTTCTTTTCCAGGGTCAGGAAGCGCTGTGTCGGTGCATCCAGGGTCATCAGGCGGCCATCGAACTTGCGCACCTGGTTCACGTAGGGGACTTTCACATGCAGGCCCGGCTGGACATCCGCCTGGACCACACGACCGAATTGCAGCAACACCGCGCGCTCGGTCTGAGACACGATGTAGAAGCAGTTCCAGGCAGCGATGACCACGACGACGCCCACAATCAGGGCGGTCAGCGATTTATTGCTCATCAACGACTCTCCCTGGTACGTGTTTGCTGTTGCAGCAAGTCAGCGGCCGCACGGGCACTGGCTTCATTGGCAGCCGACGTAGAACTGCTGGACGGCGCATTGCTGCCGCCACTGCTACGACCACCTTCGATCATCTTGTCCAGCGGCAGGTACAGCAGGTTGTTCTGCCCACCTTTGCTACCGGTCACGAGAACCTTGCTGGTGTTGCTGAAGACTTCCTGCATGGTGTCCAGGTACAGACGCTCACGCGTGACTTCCGGAGCCTTGCGGTACTCGGCGACCAGCTTGGTAAAGCGATCCGCCTCACCCTTGGCGCGGGAGACCACTTCGTCGCGGTAACCGTTGGCATCTTCAAGGATACGCTGGGCCTGACCACGGGCTTCCGGCACGACGCCGTTGGCGTAGGTTTCAGCCTGGTTGCGCGAACGCTGCTCGTCTTCACGGGCACGGATCACGTCGTCAAAGGCTTCCTGCACTTCGCGCGGTGCAGCTGCGCTCTGTACGTTCACCTGGGTGACGGTGATACCGGTGCGATACGTATCGAGGAACCGTTGCAGGCGCTCCTTGATCTCGCTGGCCATCAATTCACGACCTTCGGTCAGCACCTGGTCCATGGCGGTGGAACCCACCACGTGGCGCAGGGCACTTTCGGTTGCGTGTTGCAGGCTAATCTCTGGCTGATCAACGTTCAGCACGAAATCCTGCAGGTTGCTGATCTTGTACTGCACGGTCAGCGGCACTTCGACGATGTTCTCGTCTTCGGTCAGCATCTGGCCCTGCTTGGTGTAGGCACGCTCACGCGTGACGTTCTCCATGTACTTCTTGTCGATCGGGGGGAAGTAGATGTTCAGGCCCGGGCCGACAGTCTCGTAGTACTTGCCGAAGCGCAGCACTACGGCTTGCTCCTGCTCGTCGACTACGTAAACCGCGCTGTACAGCCACACGGCTGCGAGCACGACAAGACCCAGGCCCAGCAGGCCATAGCCACCGCCCTTGCTTGTGCGACCGCCGTCGTCACCACCACGTTTTTTCCCACCACCGAACAACCCATTCAGGCTTTCCTGCAGCTTTCGGAAGGCCTCGTCGAGATCTGGTGGCCCCTTGCGGTCGCCATTATTGCGGCGTTTACCACCCCAAGGATCCTGATTATTCGAGTTGCCACCCGGCTCATTCCAAGCCATAGCGCTCTCCATCTGATAAAGCAAAGACGCACCCACGGCGCGCCGACCAATGCTACAGAATGCCTGCTGCTGCGGCACAACCGCTTTAGAAGGCTTTTATTGCAAAGTGTGTTGTTCGATGAACTCCGTCGGCACAACGCCTTCACGGCTGACCAGCCGATTCAGCTCCGAGCGCGGCAATCGAACGGCCAGCAAGCTGACACCCTCTTCGTCGTATTCTTCTTTCTGTACCGCGCCCAACTCGAAAAACTGTGCACGCAGTCGAGCAAAACGCTGAGGCAAGCGCAAGGTGCCGACAAACAAATCGCTGCCCAGCAGCTCGGCAATGGCTTGTTCAAGCAATTCCAAACCACTGCCGTCACGTGCCGACAGCCAGACCCGCTGGGGCTTGCCCTCTTCGTCGCGCTGGATTTGTGGCTCAACGCCTTCAAGCAAATCGAGTTTGTTATAGACCTCGAGGATCGGCAAGTCCTGTGCACCAATCTCGCCCAGTACCACCATCACCTGTTCAATCTGCAGCATGCGATCCGGTTCGGCCGCATCGATCACGTGCAACAGCAGGTCGGAATTGCTCGACTCTTCGAGCGTAGACCGAAACGCCTCGACCAGCTTGTGGGGCAGGTGACGAATGAAACCCACGGTATCGGCCAGGACAATCGGCCCCAGGTCGTCCAGTTCCAGACGGCGCAAGGTCGGGTCGAGGGTAGCGAACAGTTGGTCGGCCGCGTAAACGTCCGATTTCGTCACGTTATTGAACAGTGTGGATTTACCGGCGTTGGTATAGCCCACCAGGGAAACGGTAGGGATATCCGCACGCATACGGCCACGGCGCGATTGTTCGCGCTGGCTGCGGACTTTTTCCAGGCGGCCCTTGATCTGGCGCAGGCGAACCCGCAGCAGACGGCGGTCGGTTTCGAGCTGGGTTTCACCCGGCCCGCGCATGCCGATACCGCCACCCTGACGCTCAAGGTGAGTCCAGCCGCGAACCAGCCGGGTGCTCATGTGGTCAAGCTGGGCCAGTTCTACCTGGAGCTTGCCTTCATGGGTACGGGCGCGCTGGGCGAAAATATCGAGAATCAGACCGGTGCGGTCGATCACGCGACACTCGAAAACACGTTCGAGGTTACGTTCCTGACTGGGCGTGAGGGTGTGATTGAAGATCACCAGATCGGCTTCTTCAGCGTGGACCAGGTCGCGCAATTCCTCGACCTTGCCGCTGCCAATCAGAAATTTGGCGGTTGGCCGATGACGCGGCACGTTAAAAAACGCAACGGTCTCGGCGCCGGCCGAATTTGCCAACTCCTGAAACTCCTGCGGATCTTCGCGCGCCTCAGGGTCCTGTCCATCCAAGTGAACGAGGATTACTCGCTCACCACCACCGTGGCGCTCAAAGAACAAAGGAGACTCCTATCAGGCGTTACCTGGCTCAGCGTCACCGGCTTCGTCACCCGCTGCGCTAGGCAGACGGATAGGACGAACTGGAACGACTGTCGAGATAGCGTGCTTGTAAACCATCTGGCTGACGGTGTTTTTCAGCAGGATCACGAACTGGTCGAACGACTCGATCGTGCCTTGCAGCTTGATCCCGTTGACCAGGTAGATGGAAACCCCCACTTTCTCTTTACGTAAAGTATTCAAGTAAGGGTCTTGTAGCGAATGCCCTTTTGACATGTGCCGCACTCCTTTAAGGATCAATAATAAAATTCGGAAAATAGATAGCTTATGGCCGTCACACCCCCAAGGATAGACGGCAATTGCAAGGACTCAGCTCAATATGGAGACCGATCCCAAGTATTTCAAGGCGCGTGACAGATTGTCGCTGTCCAGGCTGTCCAGCCAGTGCAAATCGCTCCAGCTGCGCAACCAGGTGAACTGGCGTTTCGCCAATTGGCGCGTGGCAATGATGCCGCGCTCCTGCATTTCGGCTGACGTCAGCTTGCCATCCAGATGATCCCAGACTTGGCGGTAGCCAACAGCACGTATCGACGGCAACCCAGCATGCAGGTCACCTCGGGAACGCAGTGCTACGACCTCGTCCACAAACCCCTGTTCCAACATAATTGTGAATCTTTGTGCAATTCGTTCATGCAACACCTGGCGATTTGCCGGAGCAATGGCCAGATTCGCCACAGTATAGGGTAATACTGCCTGCCCAGATGCGCCTGCGTCAGCACTTTGCGCAGTTTGTTTCAGCCGATGTTCAGTCATGGTCTGGCCGCTGACCCGCCAAACTTCCAGCGCGCGAGTAAGGCGCTGCGGGTCATTGGGGTGAATACGCGCTGCCGACACCGGGTCAACCGCCGCCAATTGGTCGTGCAGGGCTTGCCAGCCAAGGCGTACAGCCTCTTCCTCAAGCTCAGCACGCACCTGGGCGTCTGCCGGCGGCATATCCGCCAGGCCTTCCTGCAAAGCCTTGTAATAGAGCATGGTGCCGCCCACCAGCAGCGGAATATTGCCCCGCGCGGTGATTTCGGCCATGGCCGCCAGTGCATCCGTGCGGAAATCCGCGGCGGAATAGCTTTCGGCCGGGTCGATGATGTCGATCAGCTTATGCGGATACTCGGCCAGCAGGGCTTTGGAAGGCTTGGCCGTGCCGATGTCCATGTCCCGGTAAACCAGGGCAGAGTCGACACTGATCAGCTCGCACGGCAACACCTTGGTCAGCTCGATAGCCAGGTCAGTCTTGCCGGCGGCCGTAGGGCCCATCAGGAAGATCGCGGGGGGCAAGGCGCTCATCAACGGCCGCGCAAAAACAGTTTGTCCAGATCGTCCAGGCCCATTTGGGTCCAGGTCGGTCGGCCATGGTTACATTGCCCACTTCGCTCGGTGTTTTCCATATCACGCAGCAAACCGTTCATTTCCGGCAAGGCCAGGCGGCGGTTGGCGCGGATCGCACCGTGGCAGGCCATGGTGCCGAGCAGTTCATTGATGTGGGCCTGGATGCGGTCACTGGTGCCGTATTCCATCAGGTCCGCCAGCACGTCTGCGACCAGACGGTTGGCTTCGGCCTGCTTGAGCAGCGCGGGAATCTGGCGGATTGCAAGGGTTTCCGGGCCCAGGCGCTGCAATTCGAAGCCGAGTTTCTGGAACACGCCGTGGTGTTCTTCTGCGCAATCGGCTTCACGCTGGCTGACGGCCAGGGATTCAGGCACCAGCAACGGCTGACCACTAAGGCCTTCGCTGGCCATGGCGATCTTCAGGCGCTCATACATGATCCGCTCATGGGCGGCATGCATGTCCACCAGCACCAGGCCGTGGGCGTTTTCCGCAAGAATGTAGATGCCCTTGAGCTGCGCCAGCGCATAACCCAGTGGCGGGATATCACCGCCGCCTTCCGGCAACGCGACCGCACTCGGCTCGGCACCCGGCAGCGGCGCAAAAAATTCGCGATAGGCCGCCTGGGCTTCTGCCACCGGCACTGCCGATTGCGGGCGCGGCGTGTATTGATACTGATAGCCCGCACCAGAACCGGAACCCGCCGGCGTCGTATAGCTCGGCTGCGAATGTGGCGACTGCAGCAAGTTGGCTGCCAGGCTCATTTCGCCTTGCGGGCCAAACTCACCGGCCTGCGGGCCACTCGGCCGCACCACCGCCGTTACGATCGGCGCAGACAGCTGGTCATCCGGCCGCACATCGCCCAAGGCGCGGTGCAGCGTGCCGTAAAGGAAGTCATGCACCATGCGCCCGTCACGGAAGCGCACTTCGTGTTTGGTCGGGTGCACGTTGACGTCGACCACCGACGGGTCGACTTCAAAAAACAGTACAAACGTAGGATGCCGCCCGTTGAACAGCACGTCGCGGTAGGCCTGGCGCACCGCGTGGGCCACCAGCTTGTCGCGTACCGCACGGCCATTCACGAAGAAATACTGCAAGTCCGCCTGGCTACGCGAGAAGGTCGGCAAGCCCACCCAACCCCACAGGCGCAAGCCATTGCGCTCGATTTCAATCGGCAGCGCCTGCTCCAGGAAGCCCGCGCCGCAAATTGCCGACACACGCCGCGCGCGTGCTGCGTCGTCATGGGCTTCGTGCAGGCAGAGGATGGTCTTGCCGTTATGGCGCAGGTGAAACGCCACGTCGAAACGCGCCAAAGCCAGGCGTTTGATGACTTCTTGCAGGTGATCGAATTCGGTTTTTTCAGCTTTGAGGAATTTGCGCCGCGCCGGGGTGTTGAAGAACAAGTCCCGCACTTCCACCGAGGTGCCCACCGGGTGCGCCGCCGGCTGCACGCGGGGCGCCATGTCGCGGCCTTCGGTTTCCACCTGCCAGGCCTGCTCGGCGCTGCGGGTGCGCGAGGTCAGGGTCAGGCGTGCCACCGAGCTGATCGACGCCAGGGCTTCACCACGAAAACCCAGGCTCATCACCCGCTCAAGGTCTTCGAGGTCGCGAATCTTGCTGGTGGCGTGACGTGCGAGTGCCAGCGGCAGGTCATCAGACGAGATGCCGCTGCCGTCGTCGCGCACGCGCAGCAGCTTGACGCCGCCCTGCTCCACATCCACATCAATGCGCTTGGCGCCGGAGTCGATGCTGTTTTCCAGCAGCTCCTTGATCACCGACGCCGGGCGCTCAACCACCTCACCCGCGGCAATCTGGTTGGCCAGGCGCGGGCTGAGCAGCTCAATGCGCGAACCGCTGTTCAAGACTGATTCGCTCATTATTGCGCCGCCAATTCGGTGCCAGGGATAGTCAACACCTGGCCGACTTTCAACTCATCGGTTTTCAGGTTATTGGCGCTGCGCAAGGTAGCGGCCGAGACCTGGAAACGCACGGCCAGCATAGCCAGGGTGTCGCCGGGCTGCACGCGATGGTCACGCGGGCCCTGGGCGATTTTCCCGGAGTCGCGCAGCCAGGCAATGTAGGTGCCCGGTGGCGGGTTCTGCTGGAAGAACTGGCGAATGCCCGCGCTGATCGAACGCGCCAGCGCCTGCTGGTGGCTGGCACTGGCCAGCTTCGAGGCTTCGTTGGAGTTGGAGATAAACCCGGTTTCCACCAGGATCGATGGAATGTCCGGCGACTTCAACACCATGAACCCGGCCTGTTCCACGCGCTGCTTGTGCAAGGACGTGACACGACCGATGTTGCTCAGGACTTTCTGGCCGACGTTCAAGCTGGAAGTCAGCGAAGCGGTCATCGACAGGTCGAGCAGTACACCGGCGAGCATTTTGTCTTTGTCGTCGAGGGACACGTTGCCGGCCCCGCCGATCAAGTCGGAACGGTTTTCGCTGTCGGCCAGCCAACGCGCAGTCTCGGACGTGGCACCGCGATCCGACAGCGCAAACACCGAGGCACCGAAGGCCGCGGCCGAGGGTGCGGCGTCGGCGTGGATCGACACGAACAGGTCGGCGCCCTTCTTGCGCGCGATTTCGGTACGACCGCGCAACGGGATGAAGTAGTCGCCGGTACGCGTCAGCTCGGCGCGATAGCCTTTCATGCCATTGACCTGACGCTGCAGTTCACGGGCGATGGCCAATACCACGTCTTTTTCATGCTGGCCGCGCGAGCCGGAGGCGCCCGGGTCTTCACCGCCGTGGCCGGCGTCGATCACCACGATAATGTCACGCTTGCCCGCCGGCGCTGGCGGCGGCGGTGGCAGCTTAACCTGCGGTTGCGACGGGTTGACCGGCACGGCCGGCACCGTGGCCACGCTCGGGGTTGGCGCAGGCGGCGGCGCGGCATCGGCGGCGTTGTCGAACAGGTCGACCACCAATCGGTTGCCGTATTGGGCGTTAGGCGCCAGCACAAAGCTTTTCGGGGTCACGGCCTTTTTCAGGTCGATGACCACACGCAGGTCGGTGGGCGTGCGCTGGGCCGAGCGCATCGCGGTAATCGGCGTGTTGGCCGTGGAGACCTTCAGCGGCGCGGCCAGGGTCGCACCGTTGATGTCGATCACCAGGCGATCAGGCGCCGTCAGGGTAAAGACGCTGTGCTGGACCGGGCCAGACAGGTCGAACACCAGTCGCGTGTTATCCGGCGCTCGCCACAGGCGAACACTTTTCACCTGTGAAGCAGCCAGAGCATTGAAAGTCATTGCCGCAAGCAACACCCCTACGACAGCAACCATCGCGCGAAAGCGCATACCTAACCCCACCAATTATTTGAATTCCAATGCCAAAGCGGCGCACCACGACTGACCGCGCGCGCTTTGGGGCAACAACTTCAGCTGACGTCCAGATTCATGCGGCGTAATGGTAATGGTCAGGTCCGGCTTTGGCAAAAAGCCTGTGCCTTTATCTGGCCACTCGATCAGACACAACGCGTCTTCGTCGAAGTAATCACGGATACCCATGTACTCCAGCTCTTCGGGGTCGACCAGGCGATAGAGGTCGAAGTGGAAAGCCCGCAGCTCACCGATTTCGTAGGGTTCGACCAGGGTAAACGTCGGGCTTTTTACCGCGCCCGCGTGGCCCAACCCGCGAATAATCCCCCGCGACAGCGTGGTTTTACCGGCGCCCAAGTCGCCTTCAAGAAAAATCAGCCCAGCGCCCTTCGTCACCTGGGCGATGCGCTGACCGAGCGCAACCATCGCGTCTTCGTCGGCCAGAAAAAGGGTTACTTCAGACACGGTGACTGCTCCTCCAGCAATTGACGAATGGCAGGTATCAGGTCGCTGGCAGCCAGCCCGCGACCGAAAGTGCCTTGGCGATCCCCCGCCGTGGCGTGCAGCCACACGGCCAGGCAGCTGGCCTCATAGGCTGGCATGCCTTGGGCCAGCAATGCGCCGACCAGCCCGCTCAATACATCCCCCAGGCCCGCCGTGGCCATCGCCGGGTGGCCCTGGTCGCAGCGTGAAACCCGCCCGTCCGGGCTGGCAATCAAACTGCCAGCACCCTTGAGGATAGCCACTGCATTGAATTTCTGGCTCAACGCGCGCGCCACCTTAAGGCGATCGGCCTGAACCTCGGCTGTCGTGATGCCCATCAAGCGCGCGGCCTCACCAGGGTGTGGCGTGATCACCGAGTGGGCCGGCAAGCTGACACTGCCCGTGGCCAGCTGGTTCAAGGCGTCAGCATCCCAGACCTGCGGCTGCTTGGCGTTGGCGGCAACGGACAACAGGCTTTTACCCCAGGAAGCATCACCCAGCCCTGGGCCGATGACGATCACCGAGATTTTTTCCAGTAGCCCCATCAACTGGTTGGCCGAACTCACGCCCACCGTCATGACTTCCGGCAAGCGCGCCAACGCGGCCGGCACGTGTTCAACACGGGTCGCCAGCGAGACCATGCCCGCGCCACTGCGCAGGGCACTTTCTGCGCTCAATAGCGCAGCGCCGCCAAAGCCGCGGTCGCCACCGATGACCAGCAAGTGGCCGAACTGGCCTTTATGGGCGTCCGGGGAACGTGCCGCCAGTTGCGGCAAATGGCCGTGCAATAAGGGTTGTACGTCGGTTATTGCGTGTTTTGTCTGCGGCATGCGTCTTCAAGCTCCGATGTCTGGCAGAATTATACCTATCTAACCTGCGGTTTCCCTTGTCTCATGCCTGCCATCACCACCGATCTGCCTGCCCTCGCCCAATCGATCAAAGACTGGGGCCGCGAGCTGGGCTTTCAACAAGTCGGCATCAGCGGCCTGGACCTGGCCGAGCATGAGCAGCATCTGCAACGCTGGCTCGACGCGGGCTACCACGGCGAGATGGATTACATGGCCGCCCATGGCAGCAAACGCTCGCACCCCGACGAGTTGGTGCCCGGCACGCTCCGTGTGGTGTCGCTGCGCATGGACTATCTGCCTGGCGACACCCAAATGGCGCAATTGCTGGCCAAGCCAGAAAAAGCCTACATATCCCGTTACGCCCTCGGCCGCGACTACCACAAGCTGATCCGCAAACGCGTGCAGCAACTGGCCGACCGCATTCAGGCGCAGATCGGCCCGTTTGGCTTTCGCGCGTTTGTCGACAGCGCGCCGGTGCTGGAAAAAGCCATCGCCGAGCAGGCCGGTCTCGGCTGGATCGGCAAAAACACCCTGGTGCTCAATCGCAAGGCCGGCAGCTATTTCTTCTTGAGCGAACTATTTGTCGATTTGCCCTTGCCGGTCGACGCCCCGCACAGCACCGAGCACTGCGGCCGCTGCACCGCGTGTTTGGACATTTGCCCCACCAATGCCTTCGTCGGCCCCTATGTACTGGACGCGCGACGCTGCATTTCCTACCTCACCATCGAACTCAAGAGTGCCATCCCTGAAGACTTGCGCCCGCTGATCGGCAATCGCGTGTTCGGCTGCGATGACTGTCAGATCGTTTGCCCGTGGAATCGTTTCGCCCGCGCCACCACTGAGGGCGATTTCAAGCCACGGCATAATCTGGATAACGCCGAGCTGGCCGAACTGTTTATGTGGGACGAGGATAAATTCCTCAGCAGCACCGAAGGCTCGCCCCTACGCCGCGCCGGTTACGAGCGCTGGCTGCGCAATTTGGCGGTCGGCCTGGGCAATGCGCCGTCGAGTATTCCGGTGCTGGAAGCCTTGAAGGCGCGCCGGGATTATCCCTCGGACTTGGTGCGCGAACACGTGGAGTGGGCGCTCAACAGGCACGCTACGCGTTAGTGCACGTCGTCGTTGTAGACGAACTTGGGCATTTCCCAGTGAAAACGAATCGCCAGTAGACGCAGTAGAAAGCCACTGAACAACGTCAGCAGAATCGCTTGCTCGCTCGGCAGCTCCAGGTAAAGGCACAGCATGTAGAACCACGCGGCCAGGAACGACACGCTGGCATACAGCTCACGGCGGAAGATCAGCGGGATGTCGTTGCAGAAAATATCTCGCAGGATGCCGCCGAACACCCCGGTGATCACGCCGCTGACCGACGCCACCAACATGCCGTGGCCCATTTCCAGGGCGGTCATGCAGCCGATCAAGGTGAACGCCACCAGGCCGACGGCGTCGAGCGCCAGGAACAGCGAGCGCAGGTGGCGCATCAACGGCGCGATAAAGATCGTCACCAATGCCGCGATGGAGGTCAGCACCAGGTATTCCGGGTGCTTGACCCACGTCAGCGGGTAATGCCCCAACAGCACATCGCGCACCGAACCACCGCCCAGGGCGGTGACGCAGGCGATCAGCACCACGCCAAACCAGTCCATACCGCGCCGCCCGGCGGACAGGGCGCCGGTCATGGCTTCGGCGGTGATGGCGATGAGGTAGAGCATCAACAGCATGATGGCGATCCTTGCAAAGAGGCGCGCAGTCTAATCATTTGGTGATGGCACCAAAAGGGGGCGTTTGGCGAAAGACCGAGGCGCCCCTATCGCAGGCAAGCCAGCTCCCACCTTTTGATATGTGAATACATTCAAATGTGGGAGCTGGCTTGCCTGCGATGAGGCCAAAGCAGGCCCTGCAAACTTAAGCCTTGATGAAATGCTTGCGGTAATGCTGCAGCTCGGCGATCGACTCGCGAATATCATCCAGCGCCAAATGGGTGCTGCCCTTATGGAAGCTGTCTTTAACTTCCGGCGCCCAACGTGCAGCCAGCTCTTTCAAAGTGGACACATCCAGGTTGCGGTAGTGGAAGTAGCTTTCCAGCGCCTTCATGTGCGTATAAAGGAAGCGGCGATCCTGGCAAATGCTGTTGCCGCAGATCGGCGACTTGCCCTTGGGCACCCACTTTTCCAGGAAGGCGATGGTTTCAGCTTCGGCGTCAGCCATGCTGATGCGGCTGTCGCGCACGCGCTGGGTCAGGCCGGAGTTGCCGTGGGTGCGGGTGTTCCACTCGTCCATGGTGGCGAGGACGGCGTCGCTGTGGTGAATGGCGATCACCGGACCTTCGGCCAAGGTGTTGAGGTTGCTGTCGGTGACAATCGTCGCCATCTCAATGATGACGTCGGTGTCGGGGTTCAGACCGGTCATTTCCAGATCGATCCAAATCAGGTTCTGTGGGTTTTGCATGGCTTGATTCTCTTGGCACCTTGGCTTAGCTGCGCAGTTTAGCAGGCGGGGCCGTGCTAGACTCGCGACCGTTTTACCCAACCTTTGCATTATCGACACGGAACACCAATGGCCAAACGCCAGCTCAACCGTCGCCAAAACTGGCGCATCGAAAAGATTCAAGGTGAACGCGCCGCTCGCGCCGCCAAACGTGAATCCTCCGCCGTGGAAGCGCTCGAGGGCGGCGACCTGGGCCCCGAACAAACGGGCCTGGTGATCGCGCACTTTGGTGTGCAGGTCGAAGTCGAGGCGCTCGAAGGCGAACTCGCAGGCTCTGTTTCCCGTTGCCACTTGCGCGCCAACCTGCCTGCGCTGGTCACCGGCGACAAGGTGGTGTGGCGTGCCGGCAACCAGGGCATCGGCGTGATCGTCGCCCAGTTGCCACGTACCACCGAATTGCGCCGCCCCGACAGCCGCGGCCAGCTCAAGCCGGTGGCGGCCAACGTCGACATGATCGTGATCGTGTTCGCACCGCTGCCAGAGCCGCATGCCAACCTGATCGACCGCTACCTGGTCGCAGCCGAACATGCGGGCATTCGCCCACTGTTGCTGCTGAACAAATTCGACCTGATCGACGAGCAGAACGCCCCGGCGCTCAACGCGCTGCTGGCGGTCTACCGCACGCTGGGTTACCCGGTGCTGGAAGTTTCAGCGCATCACGGCAATGGCATGGAACAGCTGCAACAGCAGTTGGACGGGCGCATCAGCGTGTTCGTCGGCCAGTCGGGCGTCGGCAAGTCGTCGCTGGTCAACAGCCTGCTGCCGGAAGTCGACACCCGCGTCGGCCCGCTGTCGGAGCTGTCCGGTCAGGGCACCCACACCACCACCACCGCGCGGTTGTTCCACTTCCCCGGCGGCGGTGAGTTGATCGACTCCCCAGGCATCCGTGAATTCGGCCTCGGCCACGTCAGCCGCAGCGACGTGGAAGCGGGCTTCATCGAGTTCAACGACCTGATCGGCACCTGCCGCTTCCGCGACTGCAAACACGACCGCGAGCCGGGCTGTGCGCTACTCAAGGCCCTGGAAGACGGCCGCGTGCAGCAGCAGCGGATGAACAGCTACCGATCGATTATTGCGAGCTTGCCGGAGAGCAGTTACTAAACCGCACCTACAAAAAGGCCGCGATCATCGCGGCCTTTTTGTATCTGGATTACGACCCAGGCGCAGGCACCGTCGGATCTTTCACCCCACCGTCATCAAACAGGTTCAGCTTCTGTCGCAGCTCATGCGCCGGCAGCGGTTCCTGCCCTGGCGGGATGGCGTTCGGGTCGGCCGGCACTTCGCCTGGCGCGCCTTCGCCTTGGGTCGGTGCCGTCGGCGCTGCGCCTTGATCGCCTTCAATCGCGCGCTGGGCCTTTTTGGTCAGCACGACGATATCGATACGACGGTTGATCGGGTTGAACGGATCCTTGGGATCAAACAGCTGCGAGGACGCAAAACCCACCACGCGGGCCACTTGCGGGTCCGGATAGCTGCCCGCGACCAGTGCTCGGCGGGCAGCGTTGGCGCGGTTGGCGGAAAGCTCCCAGTTGCCGAAGTCGCCCTGGCCCGCATACGGCTTGGCGTCGGTGTGGCCGCTGATGCTGATCTTGTTCGGCACCGCCTTGATGGTGTCGGCCATGGCCAGCAGGATGTCCTCAAAGTACGGCTTCAAGCGCGCGCTACCGGAATCGAACATCGGCCGGTTGGCGGCGTCGGTGATCTGGATGCGCAGGCCTTCCGGGGTGATTTCGAAGGAAATCTGGTCCTTGAATTTCAGCAGCTGCGGGTTCTCTTCAACCTTGGTCTGCAACTCCTGCAGCAACAGCTCCAGGCGCTCTTGCTCAACCTGCTCGGCCATGGCCTCGACGGTGTCACGCTCAATCGGGATTTTTTCCTGCGGTGCTTCCGTCTTGACCTCGGGGTTGATGGTGCGCTCAGGCGCCAGTTGCGGCGAGCCGCCCAGGTCGATCACAAACGGGGTGCCGCTTTCCGAGAAGCCAATCGGGTCTTTGAAGTAACCGGCGATGGCGATCTTCTGTTCGGGCGTGGCGGTAGACATCAGCCACAGCACCAGGAAGAACGCCATCATCGCCGTCGCAAAGTCGGCGAAGGCGATTTTCCAGGCGCCGCCATGGTGCCCCGCAGCGAAGCGCTTGACGCGCTTGATGATTATCGGCTGGTTGTTTTCCATGACTTAGCGACCGCGAACCGCTTGTTCCAGCTCGGCAAAACTCGGGCGATGTTTCGGGTACAGCACCTTGCGCCCGAACTCCACCGCCAGCGACGGCGGCATGCCGGATGCCGAAGCCACCAGGCACGCCTTGATCGCTTCGTACAAATTCACTTCTTCCTTGGCATCGTGGGCCAGGGAAGTCGCCAGCGGCCCGAAGAAACCGTAGGCGGCGAGAATACCGAAGAAGGTACCTACCAGTGCCGCACCCACGTGCATGCCGATGGCCTTCTGGTCGCCCTCACCCAGGGACGCCATGGTCACCACGATACCGAGTACCGCCGCAACGATACCGAAACCGGGCATGCCGTCGGCAACGCCGGTCACGGCGTGGGATGGGTGTTCCAGCTCTTCTTTAAGGCTGAACAACTCCATGTCGAACAAGCCTTCCAGCTCGTGCGGCGCCATGTTGCCGGAGGACATGATGCGCAGGTAATCACAGATGTAGGCGGTCATGCGCTCATCTTTGAGCACTGCCGGGTACTTGGCGAAAATCGGGCTGGCGGCGGCGTCTTCGATGTCGCCTTCGATGGCCATCATGCCTTCGCGGCGGCTCTTGTTGAGGATCTCGTAGATCAGCCCCAGCACTTCCAAATAGAAGGTGTGGGAGAAGCGCGAGCTGAACATGCCCAGCGACTTCTTGATCACGTGCATGGTCATGTAGCCGGGGTTGGCCTGCAGGAATGCGCCAAACGCGGCACCGCCGATAATCAGCACTTCGAAGGGCTGGATCAGCGCAGCAATTTTACCGTGGGACAGGACGTACCCACCGAGCACACTTGCGATGACGACGATGATGCCGATAATTTTAGCCATAGGAGATTGGTACTTGCGCCGTCGGGTTCATGGACATATTGGGTGAAGCTGAAAACTCTTGTTCTACTTATCGGCAAAACTGCGCCAGACTATAGCCCGTTAAGGCGAAAAGCCAATTCGGCCCGTTCCGGGCGTGTTGAATGCAAGTGATGATCGCGCCCCAATCATGGCTAATGAAACGACAGTTCCAACGACAAAACCCACCACACTCGCCGCTTGGATCAAGCGCCTGGACGAGGTGCTGCTGCCCGTTCCCCAGGCCAGCCACGAGCGTGTGTGCAAAGCCATTCGCGATAGCCGCAGTTCATTGCGAGATATTGCCGAGCTGATGCAAAACAGCCCGGCGCTGGTGCTCAGCGTGATGCGTGAGGCCAACAGCCACACCCACGGCAGCATGGCCGAACCGGCGGAAAACCTTGAAGTGGCGCTGAACCGCCTGGGCCTCAAACGCGCCGAAGAGTTGCTGGCGCGCCTGCCCTCGGTGCCGGAAAAAGACATCCCGGTGGCCCTGCGCCAATTGCTGCTGGTGAGCCAACACGCGTCCCAGCAAGCCAACGGTTTGTTCGCCAGCCGCCTCGCGCGGTTGTGGCAGGACATTCACTGGGGCAGCCTGC
The DNA here is from genome assembly GCF_022662395.1 of Pseudomonas sp. MONT-RG-20F-20-E-7-02. NCBI lineage: Bacteria > Pseudomonadati > Pseudomonadota > Gammaproteobacteria > Pseudomonadales > Pseudomonadaceae > Pseudomonas > Pseudomonas sp. MONT-RG-20F-20-E-7-02. Next base: position 433,385 of record NZ_JAKNQN010000005.1, on the reverse strand, counting down.
TGTTTCTGTCGCCACTGTGGCCGATGGCCGTCGCCTTTCCCAAGCTCCTCGAAGAATGGGAATTGCGGGTGATCCACAAAGGCCAGCCGGCACGCAAGGTCGAGCAGGAATTGTTCGGTGTGCGCCTGCTGGACCTGTGCCTCGGCTTGACCGAAGCCTGGCACCTGCCGATCTGGGTCTCCCAGGGCTACAACCTGCTGCTGACCGAACAACGCCTGCTGGTAAAAGCGCTGCACATCGCCCGCGAAGACGACGCCTTGCGCCACCAGCAATTGCTCGACGCCGAACCCAACCTGCGCCGCTGGCTCAACCAACCAGCCAACACCGTGCTGCTGGCGAACGGCCTGGCGATGTCGGCCCAGGAATCCTGGACCTGCCCGCACACCGAGCGCTGGCAATACCTCACCGCGCTGTACCTGCAAGCGCCGCTGGGCGACGTGCAGCAGCAGGTTCACCAGCAAGCGGTGACCAGCGCGCGCAGCACCTTGATGCCGGACCTATGGCACCCGGCGCTGTCGCTGATCTGGCCGTGGCATGTGCAGAAAATCCATCGCGGCCTGCTGCCGGCGCCGCCGCCCACTGCCGAAGCACTGGCCGTGTGGCGCAAGCGCTGCACCGAGCTGCTGGTGGAGCCGAGCCGTTTTGCCAACGCCATGCACCTGACTACGTGTGCCAAGGAAGCCTTGGTCGCCAGCGGCATGCAGCGGGTTTTGCTGTTTATGGCCGACCGTGCGCTGAGCACCTTGCGCGTGCATCAAGCCGATGGCTTGCCCAAGGACGCCGCCAACCTCAGCCTGGACGTGGTCAACAGCACGCTGTTGCAACGCCTGCTGGAGAAGCCTGCCCAGGTGCGCCTCACGCCGGACAATCACGCACAGTTCTCGGCATTGCTGCCGCCGATCCTGCGCCGCCTGTTCACCGGCGAACACCTGTTGCTACGCTCCCTGAGCTGCAACGGCAAGGTGGTGATGCTGATGGTCGCCGACCAGGGCGGCGGGCCGTTCTCGGAAACCACCGTGCAGGCGTTCGGCAAAACCGCTCAATGCATCGAGAAAGCCCTGCACAGCTTTACCAACCGCAGCGCTTGATGCTTGCGCTACAATCGCCCTCTTTTACCGCCAACATTTGTGCCCAGGAGACCTCACATGCCTGACTTCTCTGGCTTGCCGCTGGTGATCGAGTCCAGCGACCTGCTCGGTCAACTGGATGCCGAACACCTGATTCTGGTGGACCTCACCAGTGCCGCCCGCTACGCCGAAGGGCATATCCCCGGCGCGCATTTCGTTGACCCCAAGCGCACCCAACTGGGCCAGCCACCCGCGCCCGGTTTGCTGCCGAACAAGGCCGACCTGGAAAAACTCTTCGGCGAACTGGGCCACACCCCGGACGCGACCTACGTGGTCTACGACGACGAAGGCGGTGGCTGGGCCGGGCGCTTCATCTGGATGCTCGACGTGATCGGCCACCAGAAATACCACTACCTGGACGGCGGCCTGCTGGCATGGCTGGACGGTAACCACCCGCTGTCCACCGAGGTGCCCGCCCCGGTCGGCGGCCCGGTCAGCCTGACCTTGCACGACGGCCCCACCGCCACCCGCGAATACCTGCAAAGCCGGCTCGGTGCTGCCGACCTGGGCATCTGGGACGCACGCGGCCCGCTGGAGTATTCCGGCGAAAAAGTCCTGGCGGCCAAGGGCGGCCACATCCCCGGCGCCGTGAATTTTGAATGGACCGCCGGCATGGACAAGGCGCGCAACCTGCGCATCCGCCGCGACATGCCGCAGATCCTCGAAGACCTCGGGCTGACCAAAGACAAAGAAATCATCACCCACTGCCAGACTCACCACCGCTCTGGCTTCACCTACCTGGTGGCCAAGGCGCTCGGTTATCCGCGAGTCAAAGGTTATGCCGGTTCCTGGGGCGAATGGGGCAACCACCCCGACACCCCCGTTGAGATTTAAGGTTTAAAGGACAGTTAATGAAAAAGCAGTTGTTTATCCTCAGCCAGTATTTGCTGCCGCACCACTTGCTCTCGCGCTTGGCCGGCTGCATTGCCGAGTGCCGCGTGCGCTGGTTCAAGAACGCCTTCACGGCGTGGTTCGCCAAGCGCTACCAAGTGGACATGTCCCTGGCGCTGGTTGAAGACCTGACCGCCTACGAGCACTTCAACGCCTTCTTCACCCGCGCGCTGAAAGACGGCGCCCGCCCGCTGGATCAAACCCCAGGCGCGGTATTGAGCCCGGCCGACGGCGCCGTCAGCCAGTTGGGCCCGATTGAACATGGCCGGGTGTTCCAGGCCAAGGGCCACAGCTTCAGCGTGCTGGAACTGCTGGGCGGCGATGCGGCAGTGGCTGCACCGTTTATGGGCGGCGACTTCGCCACCATCTACCTGTCGCCGAAGGACTACCACCGCGTGCACATGCCGCTGGCCGGTACGCTGCGCGAGATGGTTTATGTGCCGGGGCGGATTTTCTCGGTCAACCAGACCACCGCCGAAAACGTGCCGGAGCTGTTTGCACGTAACGAGCGTGTTGTCTGCCTGTTCGACACCGAACGCGGCCCGATGGCGGTGGTGTTGGTGGGTGCGATGATCGTCGCGTCGATTGAAACCGTGTGGGCCGGGCTGGTAACGCCGCCGAAACGCGAGCTGAAAACCTTCCGCTACGACGAAGCCGCACGCGCGCCGATTCACTTGGAGAAAGGTGCCGAACTGGGCCGCTTCAAGCTGGGTTCGACTGCAATCGTGCTGTTCGGGCCAGACCAGGTGAAGTGGGCTGAAGAACTGGTGGCGGGTACGCCGGTGCAGATGGGCCAGGGCATCGCCGCGCCTAAAGCCTGATTAAAGCCGATTGAAGATCAAAATGTGGGAGCGGGCTTGCCCGCGATGACGGAGTATCAGTCGATACATCATTGACTGATCCACTGCTATCGCGGGCAAGCCCGCTCCCACATTTTTTACTGCATTTCTACAGTGCGAACCGCTTACAGCTGACCGTCGCGGTCGCGAAAGCCCAGCAGATACAACACACCGTCCAACCCCAAGGTCGAAATCGCCTGCTTGGCCGACTGCTTGACCAACGGCTTGGCGCGGAACGCCACACCCAGCCCGGCAATCGCCAGCATCGGCAAGTCATTGGCGCCGTCGCCGACCGCAATGGTCTGCTCCAGACGCAAGCCTTCCTTGTGGGCCAATTCCTTCAGCAGATCCGCCTTGCGCTGTGCGTCGACAATCGGCTCCACCGCCACGCCGGTCACCTTGCCATCCACCACTTCCAACTCGTTGGCGAACACATAGTCGATGCCCAGCTTGGCCTGCAATTGCTTGGCGAAGTAGGTGAAGCCACCTGACAGTATGGCGGTTTTGTAGCCCAGGCGCTTGAGTTCGGCGAACAAGGTTTCGGCGCCTTCGGTCAGGCGCAGCGACGCACCGATCGAGTCCAGCACGCTCACATCCAGGCCTTTGAGCAACGCCAGGCGCTCCTTGAAGCTCGCGCGAAAATCCAGCTCACCAGCCATGGCGCGCTCGGTGATTTCCGACACCTGCTCACCCACACCGGCAGCCTTGGCCAACTCATCGATGACTTCGGCTTCGATCAGCGTGGAGTCCATGTCGAATACCGCCAGGCGGCGGTTGCGGCGGAACAGCGAGTCTTCCTGGAAGGCGATGTCGACATTCAGCTCCTGGGCCACGCTGAGGAATTCAGCGCGCAGGGCTTGCGGATCAGCCGGCTCGCCGCGCACCGAGAACTCAATGCAGCCCTTGCCCTTGTCGGCTGGCGTATCCAATGGCATGCGACCCGACAAACGGTCGATGTGGTCGATATTCAAACCGTATTGCGCAGTGATCGAACTCACGCGCTGCAACTGTTCGGCGGTGACTTTGCGGGTCAGCAGCGTGACGATGTGGCGTTTTTTGCCCTGGCCTTCCACCCAATGCTGGTAATCGGCTTCGGACACCGGCGTGAAACGCACCTGTTGATCGAGCTTATACGCCGTAAACAGGATGTCCTTGAGCACCGACGAAGCCTGCTCGGTGCTCGGGATTTCCACGAGGATGCCGAACGACAGGGTGTCGTGGATCACGGCCTGGCCGATGTCGAGAATGTTCACACCACCCTGGGCCAGCACACCGGTAATGGCTGCGGTGAGACCCGGGCGGTCTTCGCCAGTGATGTTGATCAGGACAATTTCGCGCAAAGCGCACCCCCAGGCTGGAAAAAAACCGCATTCTACCCACTTTCAGTGACCATCGGGCACAGCCAGCGCTTTGCCGGTCCCAGGCCTGTCGCTATACTGCGCGTCAACTTCACGGACTAAAGAGCCGAGCTCAAGTGAACCGGCCTACGCCAGTAAAAACCGATAACTTCTTCCTGCTGATCTTCCGGGCACTGCGCCACCGCCGTGTACCGATCGCATTACGCATCGCCAGCCATAACGTGATCCTGGTCGCTCTGGCCTTGGTGATCTACGCCTGTGTGATGGGTTTGCAGTTCAAGCAGGCCATGCACGAGCAAGCCGACGCCCTGGGCGAGAGCTTGACCACTCAGACCGCCACCTCGGCGACTGAGCTGCTGGTGTCCAATGACATCCTCAGCCTCAACGTGCTGCTCAATAACCTGACCAAGAACCCGCTGGTGGCTCACGCCGCTATCTATAGCGTGGACAACCGGATCATGGCCGAAGCCGGGCAGCGCCCGAAAAACGGCCTGTTGGGTGAGGCCGAAGGCCTGTACCAGAGCAACATCACGTTTCAGGATGTGAAGGCCGGCCAACTGCGCATCAGCCTCGACATGCAGCAATTCCAGCAGCCGATGACCATCAGCCTGCAGAGCATGGGCATCCTCAGCGCGATCCTGCTGGCCTTGGCCCTGGCCCTGAGTTTGCGCCTGGGTCGGCATATCTCCACGCCGTTGATGCAACTGCGCATCTGGCTGCGCGATATCGACGAACACACCCCGGCCACTGACCGCCAGGATGAGATCGGCGACCTCGCCCGCCAACTCCACGCCAGCTTCGCCCCGGAACCGGTAGTGCCCGAGGTTGAACCGGAGCCTGAGTACGACGACACCGACTACGACGAAGACGAACCCGAGTTTGAAGTGCGCGACTTGCGTGACCCGGGCTTTGACGAAAGCGCGCCGGTGGCCGGCCTCAAGCCTGCAACGCGCCAGATCATCAAGGCCGAGGAAGATGAACTGGATGATGAAGATCCGTTCTCCGACCTGCGCGACACTTCGGCTGCCGCCCCGGCCGTTGCGCCAAAGCCTGCACCGGTGAAGAACACCGAACCTCAGCACAGCGCCGTATTGGCCGTGCAACTGGGTGCCCAGGACCAATTGCGCCGCCTGCCGCGTGCGCGCTTGACCGAACTGCTGGAACGCTACCGTGACTGCCTGGACCAGGCTGCTTCGCTGTATCAGAGCGAGCTGCACACCCTGAACGATGGCAGCACGCTGATGTTGTTCCATAGCGAAGACAGCGGTGAAGACTATCTGACCAACGCGATCTGCTGCGGCGAGTTGTTGCGCGCCCTGGGCCATGCCCTGCAGATCGAAGTGGCCGACAGTGGCATCACCTTGCAGCTGCAGCTTGGCCTGACCGTGGGCGATGATCTGTTCGGCATGAGCCAGATCGACCTGCTGCTGACCGAGATCGCCCAGGACGCACTGGCCTTGTCGCAACACAGCCGCAACCTGTTGCTGGTGGAGCGCAAGATCAGTGAAGACACCTTGATCCGCCAGCGCGCGCGTATCCGCCCGATCGCCAGCCCTGAAGGCGCGAGCTGTGTGGAGCGGTTGATGGAGCCGTATCCATCGATGCTGGAACGGCAGTTGGCGCGGATGCATGAGACCCGTACAAAACTCTAAAGACCACCCGCTGATCGTTCCCACGCTCTGCGTGGGAATGCCTCTTGGGACGCTCAGTCCCAGGCCATGTGCGAGGGTGACGCAGAGCGTCACTGGCTGCATTCCCACGCAGAGCGTGGGAACGATCAACAAAAAGGCCCGCTGAGTAAGCGGGCCTTTTGTTTGTGCGCTATTCAGATCAGAACCTGAACACTTCCATATCCGTACGAATCGGCGTAGCCATGGGCATCTTCGGCTTTTCCGGGGCTGCCGGCTTGGCCTGCGCCGGCGCCTGCTTACGCGGAGCTTCGGCAACCGACGGCTGGTTAGCCAATGGCTTGAGCGCCACCGATAACTGCTGCGCGAGATGCTGCAACAACACGCCCTGGGCCTGGACCTGGGACGCGGTAGTGCCGGTGTGTTCTTCCTGCAGGTGCACGATGCGGTTATCGCGCACCTGGCCACGGCGGTCGATCAAGCGCCACTGCGCATCCAGGATCGCCGGCTGCGAAGCACCCGAGTCAAGTCGGGTAATGGTCAGCAACACCTGCACATCCGGGGTGAACCCGGCTGGCGCAGGCGCCAGCACCACGCGCTGGCTGTCCAAATGACCCGCCACCTGACGCAACATCAGCTGGTTGATATCGGACGACAAACTGCCCGCCCAACGGCCATCGGTGGAACCTTGCAAGCTGCCGTCGTTCTGACGTTGCAGCAGGGTTTCGCGTTGCAGGTAGTCAGCAACCACTACCGGACCCAACAACACAGCCATGCCAGCGGATTGGGCTGGCTGAGCCGGACTTCCGCTGTCCAGCTGGTACAGCGACACCGGCTGGTGTGTGCTGCAACCCGCCAGCCCCAAAAGGCCAGCGAGCATCAAAAATAGAGGAAGGCGTGGAGCAGTCATCATCCCATCCAGGTGGCTGCCACAAGGCGAACCACAATGTAATACTAAAAATAACCTAAACACGCTCGGCCACGCCGGCGCTGGAAAGGCCATATCATCCGTGAATATGCGCCATGACTCCAGCGCGAAAGCGTCGATCTACGCGTTAAATCGTAGATCGAGGGCTCTAATACGCTTTAAACCGGCGTTTCAACCAACAAAGCGTCCACTCGCTGGAAGCCGCGCGGCAGTTTGTTACCGCGTCGGCCACGCTCACCCTTGTAATGTTCCAGGTCGTCGGGGCGCAACGACAGTGTGCGTTTGCCTGCCTGGAGTACCAGGGTAGAGCCTTCCGGGATCACCGCGATGTCGGTCACGTACTCTTCGCGACTGGCCACTCGCTCCCCGGGAATGCCAATAATCTTGTTGCCCTTGCCCTTACCCAGCTGCGGCAAGTCACTGATCTTGAACACCAGCAAACGCCCTTCGGTGGTCACCGACGCCAGCCAGTTGCTCTCGCGGTCTTCCACCGTACGCGGCAGGATCACCTTGGCGTTGTTCGGCAAACTCAACAATGCCTTGCCCGCCTTGTTCTTGGCCTGCAGGTCTTCACCCTTGACCACGAAGCCGTAGCCCGCGTCGGAGGCGATCACATACAGCGAATCATCGTCCGGCAGCAGCACACATTCGAAATTCGCCCCCGGTGGCGGTGTGAGTCGCCCGGTCAGCGGTTCGCCCTGGCCACGTGCTGAAGGCAAGGTGTGCGCCGGCACCGAGTAACTGCGCCCGGTGGAGTCGATAAACACCGCAAACTGGTTGGAACGCCCGGCAGCAGCGGTCTTGAAGCCATCACCGGCCTTGTACGACAGGCCGGTGGCGTCAATATCATGCCCCTTGGCGGAACGAACCCAACCCTTTTCCGACAGAACGACGGTAATTTTCTCGTTAGGCAACAGCTCGGTTTCTGTCAGAGCTTTCGCTTCAGCACGCTCGACGATTGGCGACCGACGGTCATCACCATAGGTTTCGGCGTCTTTGATTAATTCAGTGCGCACCAGCTTCTTCAGCTTGGCTTCGCTGCCCAACAAGGCTTGCAACTTGGCTTGTTCCTTAAGCAGTGCGTCCTGCTCATCACGCAACTTCATCTCTTCCAGTCGCGCCAACTGACGCAAACGGGTGTCGAGGATGTAGTCGGCCTGGATCTCGCTCAGCTCGAAACGCGCGATCAGCTCGGCTTTCGGGTGCTCGGCGGTACGAATGATGTGGATCACTTCATCCAGGTTAAGGTAGGCAATCAGCAAGCCGTCCAACAGGTGCAGGCGGCGCTCGACCTTGTCGAGGCGGAATTGCAGGCGGCGGCGCACGGTCTGTACGCGGAACTCCAGCCACTCCACCAGCAAGTTGCGCAGGTTTTTCAGCTGCGGCTTGCCGTCCAGGCCGATGATGTTGACGTTGACCCGGTAGCTCGACTCCAAGTCGGTGCTGGCAAACAGGTGCTGCATCAGCACTTCGTGGTCGACCCGGCTGTTGGTCGGGATGATCACGATGCGGCACGGGTTTTCGTGGTCGGACTCGTCACGCAGGTCGGCAACTTGCGGCAGTTTCGACGGCTTGGCCTGCATCAGTGCGGCGATCTGCTCGAGCACTTTGGCGCCGGACACCTGGTGCGGCAGCGCGGTGACAATAATGTCGCCGTCTTCGATGTGGTACACGGCGCGCATGCGCACCGAGCCTTTGCCGGTTTCGTACATCTTCAGCAGGTCGGCGCGCGGCGTGATGATTTCCGCTTCGGTCGGGTAATCCGGGCCCTGAATATGCTCGCAGAGCTGCTCGACCGTGGCCTTTGGCTCATCGAGCAAGCGCACGCAGGCGGTGGCGACTTCGCGCAGGTTATGCGGCGGCACGTCAGTGGCCATGCCGACCGCGATGCCAGTGGTGCCATTGAGCAGGATATTCGGCAAACGTGCCGGCAACACCAGCGGCTCGTCCAGCGTGCCGTCGAAGTTAGGGCCCCAGTTCGCGGTGCCCTGGCCCAACTCGCTGAGCAGCACTTCCGAGTAACGCGACAGGCGCGCTTCGGTGTAGCGCATGGCGGCGAAGGACTTGGGATCATCCGGCGCACCCCAGTTACCCTGGCCGTCTACCAGCGTGTAGCGGTAGCTGAACGGCTGGGCCATCAGCACCATGGCTTCGTAGCACGCCGAGTCGCCGTGCGGGTGGAACTTACCGAGCACGTCACCGACGGTACGCGCCGACTTCTTGTGCTTGGAATCTGCGTCCAGGCCCAACTCACTCATGGCGTAGATAATGCGCCGCTGTACAGGCTTCAGGCCGTCGCCGATATGCGGCAAGGCACGGTCCATGATCACGTACATGGAGTAGTTGAGGTAGGCATTTTCGGTGAAGTCAGCCAGCGACCGGCGTTCTACGCCATCTAAGCTGTCTGCGAGGATGTCACTCATGCGGGCCTCATCATTGTTTGGTCTGGCGCAGCAGCAATGTGCCGCTGCGCTGGGTAAATTCAAGTTGTTTCAATGCACTCATGCCCAGCAGCACCTGTTCCCCGTCCAAGCCCGGCGCGACTATCGCGCGCACGTCCTGCAGGACGATATCGCCCAGTTTCAGGCGGTCGAGGTGGGTGCGATAGCCCTGGACACGGCCGTTGGCGGTGCTCAAGGTCACCGGCAGGCCACGCTTAAGCCCGAGGTGGTCGGCCAATTCGGCCGGCACCGCCACATCGGTCGCCCCGGTATCGAGCATAAACACCACCGGCTGAGCGTTAATCTGGCCGCTGGCAACAAAATGCCCCTGGCCATTGCCCAGCAATTTCACTTCGATGTAACCCTCATGTTGCTCCGAGGTCACCACGGCATTGGGATTTTCCTGACGCGCCTCCCACTGCCCAAAAAACCGCGTAGCCAAAAACAGCCCGGCGCCCCACGCCACAAACATCAATACGCGTCCGGCGCGCTTGCCAGGCGGTTGCCCGCTCATGGCTGGGCGCTCCAACCACCTGCAGGGGCGGCGAAACGATAGACCACAGGGCGTTTTTCACCATCGGCGCGCGGGCCGAAATTGTTGTCGATACCCAACCAGGCGCCGTCGGCATCTACCACCAGGGCTTCGGCCAGGCCATACGGCTGAGCATAACGCCGGTTTGGCGCCAGGGTTTCATCGGCAAACGACCAGCACAGCTCGACTTTGGCCGTGACCGCATCGCGCCGGCAAATCTGGAACGCATTGCGTTCCAGGGTAAACAGCTTGCCGTTGAACAGCACCAGGTCGGCGAAATCCTTGGACACCGCCTTGGCATTGGTGAACTGCGCCGGCTGCACTTCCTGGCCGGCTTCGCTCAACAACACGCAAGGGCCGTCGCAATCCCAGACGCTTTGCCCGCGCTTGATCGAGATCAGGCCACGCCGCTCACGCTCGGCCGCCAGCCAAATCTGATTGCCTTGCGGGTTAATCGCCAGGCCTTCAAACAACGCGTTGAAATGCAGCAACATGCCGCTGGCCCGGGCTTCACGCACCATGCTCGGGGCAATCTTCAACCACTGCACCGCGCCCTCCACCGGCACTTGCAGCACGGCCGCGTGGGCCTCACTGACAATGTAACGGTTACCGGCTGCGTCACAGGTGATGCCTTCAAAATCCAGGTCGCCACCACGAATGAACGACGCGGCCTTGGTGCGCGAGCGCAAACCCCAGGGCAAACCGGACTCGGGCACCGGTGGCACGTCGATCTTTACCGTTTCGGCTTGCCAGGTCGGCGCGCTGATATCCAGGCGATAGATTTGATCGTCATCGCGGTCTGAAACCGTCCACAAGTCCTTGCCACACAGCGCCAGGCCCGAGAGGTTGCCGCCGCGCATGCCGTCCACCGGGTGTTCGGAAACCAGCTTGAGTTCAGCCACGGGCGCGGCAGCCACTGAGGTGGCCGCCAACCCGCTTAACATCAGGATCGCCAGGGCGAAGCCTGTGCGCATCAGCCCAGAACCTCGGCCAGGTTGCCTTTGGATTCCAGCCAGGCTTTACGGTCCGGGGCACGCTTCTTCGCCAGCAGCATGTCCATCATTTCCGAGGTGCCGGCGAAGTCTTCCAGGGTCAACTGCACCAGGCGCCGCGTGTTCGGGTCCATGGTGGTTTCGCGCAGCTGCGGCGGGTTCATTTCACCCAGGCCTTTGAATCGCGTGACCTGTGGCTTGCCGCGTTTTTTCTCGGCGACCAGGCGGTCGAGGATGCCATCGCGCTCGGCTTCGTCCAGGGCGTAGAAAATCTCTTTGCCGAGGTCGATGCGGTACAGCGGCGGCATGGCGACGTAGACGTGGCCGGCATCCACCAACGGGCGGAAGTGCTGGACGAACAGCGCGCACAACAAGGTAGCGATGTGCAAACCGTCGGAGTCAGCGTCGGCGAGGATGCAGATTTTGCCGTAGCGCAGCTGGCTCATGTCCGCCGCGCCGGGGTCAACGCCGATGGCCACGGCGATATTGTGCACTTCCTGGCTGGCGAGGACTTCGCTGCCATCGACTTCCCAGGTGTTGAGGATCTTGCCGCGCAACGGCAGGATCGCCTGGAACTCCTTGTCCCGCGCTTGCTTGGCGGAACCACCGGCGGAGTCACCTTCCACCAGGAACAGCTCGGAACGCATTGGGTCTTGCCCGGCGCAATCGGCCAGCTTGCCAGGCAATGCAGGGCCTTGGGTGATGCGCTTGCGCTCGACCTTCTTGCTGGCTTTCAAACGACGGCCGGCGTTGTTGATCGCCAGTTCCGCCAGGGCCAGGCCCAGTTCCGGATGCTCGTTGAGCCACAGGCTGAACGCGTCCTTGACCACACCGGAAACAAACGCCGCCGCCTCACGGGACGACAGGCGTTCCTTGGTCTGGCCGGAGAATTGCGGTTCCTGCATCTTCATCGACAGCACGAACGCGATGCGCTCCCACACGTCTTCCGGCGCCAGCTTCACGCCGCGCGGCAACAGGCTGCGGTATTCGCAGAATTCGCGCATGGCATCCAGCAAACCCTGGCGCAAACCGTTGACGTGGGTGCCGCCCTGGGCCGTGGGGATCAGGTTGACGTAGCTTTCCTGCACGCTGTCGCCACCTTCCGGCAACCACAGCAGCGCCCAGTCGACGGCTTCTTTATTACCAGCCAGGCTGCCGCAGAACGGCTCGTTGGGCAGGCGCTCGAAGTCGCTGACGGAGTCTTCCAGGTAGGAGCGCAGGCCATCCTCGTAATGCCACTCGACCTTTTCGCCGGTGCCTTTGTCTTCAAAGCTGACGAGCAAGCCCGGGCACAACACGGCCTTGGCCTTGAGTACATGCTTGAGGCGGCTGATGGAGAATTTGGGGGAATCGAAGTATTTCGGGTCCGGCGCGAAGTACACGCTGGTGCCGGTGTTGCGCTTGCCAACAGTGCCGACCACTTCCAGGTCGGTGGCTTTGTAGCCATCGGCGAACGTCATCTGGTACTCGTTGCCGTCGCGCTTGACCTTGACCCGCACCAGGGTCGACAGGGCGTTGACCACGGAAATGCCCACACCGTGCAAGCCACCGGAGAACTGGTAGTTCTTGTTGGAGAACTTGCCCCCGGCGTGCAGCTTGGTGAGGATCAGCTCGACGCCCGACACACCCTCTTCCGGGTGGATGTCCACTGGCATGCCGCGACCATCGTCGGACACTTCCAGGGAGTGGTCGGCGTGCAGGATGACCTGCACCGACTTGGCGTGCCCGGCCAAGGCTTCGTCGACACTGTTGTCGATGACTTCCTGGGCAAGGTGGTTCGGCCGGCTGGTGTCGGTGTACATGCCGGGGCGTTTGCGCACCGGGTCGAGGCCCGAGAGGACTTCGATGGCGTCGGCGTTATAAGAGCTAGCGCTGGGAGTGGCCATGGGGTCTCGTCGTGAGTCGTTCGATTAAAAAGTGACCTGCGATTTTTACAGTGAAGAAAAATCGAAGGATTGATACTGATCTGCGCCAATGCCGGCAAAGCTCAACATGGCCGGCAATTGCTGGGCGAAACCTTGGTAACCGTGGTCGCCACCCGCCTGGATGCGCAAGGCACAGGCCCGGTAATACTGCTGGGCGAGGCGATAGTCCAGGGTTTCATCGCCGGTCTGCAACCACACCTGGTAACGCCCGGCGTCCTGCGGGGCCGGCACTTCCAGTTCGGCCAGGGCCGTGACGTGGTCGTGGGTCAATTCCCAGGTTTCATCGGTGTAGAGGTTCTTCTGGGTGCCCAGGTAACCGTCAAACATCCGATGAGGGCTGACCGCCGGGTTGACCAACAGCGCCTTGAGGCCATGGCGTTCGGCAAGATGGGTTGCATAGTAGCCGCCGAGTGAGCTTCCGACCAGCAGCGGCCGCCCCAGTTGCTCAATGGCCTCCTCCAATTGAGGAATCGCCTGACGGGGATGATGATGCAGGGCCGGCACGCGCAATTGGTCGGCCAGGCCGAGGCTGTCCATCACAGTGATCAACTGGCTGGCCTTGTTGGAGGCTGGCGCGCTGTTGAAACCGTGGATATACAAGATCGAAGCAGACATGCCGGGCTCTCCGTGCTTCAGCCAAAGAGGCGCAGTTTACAGGGATCGGGGTGGTGTGTGAGACCCTCTATCCAAAGGACACAGAAGATCCACTGTGGGAGCAGGCTTGCCTGCGATGACGGTGTATCAGTCACACATTTATCAACCGGTGCACCGCTATCGCAGGCAAGCCAGCTCCCACACTTTTAACCAGTGTTTGCAGTGGTTAGTAGCCGTTGCTGCCGTAATCGATGGTAAATGCGAAACCTTCGACCCGCTCTACCCCGGTCTCCAACCGTCCGTCGGCATGCAGGCGCAGCCAGCGGTAACCCGGCGCTTGTTCGCTGACCTTGAAATCTTCACTGCCCGGCGCGAATTGGATGCACGTCGACGGCGACGCCAGCAGGCGAACGCCGTTGCGCTCGCGGTCGATTTCCTGGTGCACATGGCCCCAAAGCACCGCCTTGACCTGCGGAAAGCGGTCGAGCACGGCAAACAAAGCGTCGGGGTTGCGCAGGCCGATGGGCTCCATCCACGCACAGCCGATAGACACCGGATGGTGGTGAAAGCACACCAGATGGTGGCGGCTCGGCGCTTCGCTCAAGGCTTGCGCGAGCAATTGCAGTTGCTGGTCTTGCAAGTAACCCGGCACCGAACCGGGCACGGCAGAGTCGAGCAGGGTCACGCGCCAATTGCCGATGTCGACCACCGACTCAAGCAAATCACTGTGCTCGGCGGCGTGGGCCATGATCTGCGGCTCGTCGTGATTGCCGGGGATCCAGCGCGCCGGGGCATCGATCTGCCGGGTCAGCTCGCGAAACTGTTGATAGGACTCAAGTGTGCCGTCCTGGGACAAATCCCCCGTGGCCAGCACCAAATCGATCTGCGGTTGCTGCTCGCGCACCAACGCGATCACCCGCTGCAGGCTCTCGCGGGTGTTCATGCCCAGCAGCGCGCCGTCGGCCTCGGCAAACAGGTGGCTGTCGGACAGCTGCACCAGCAGCGCCGACGCGTCAGGGTTCACAGTGGATACGCTCGGCAAGGCGCTCTCCCAAGGCAATCACAGGAATGGATGTGTGGCGTGATTATGCTAGGGCAGGACACAAAGAGGAAAGACGCAGTTCACATCTACCGCACGACTTCAAACTCGTGCCCCAGGGCCAGGCAGTGGCTCAACCATTCACCGAGGAACACATTGAGCTGTGCTTTCTCATCGGGCTGGTGCATGAACACATTCGGGTAAGGATAGATGCTGCGAAAGCGTCGCGCATGTTCGGCGCTGATCACTTCGGCCATGCGCGCATCGTGATACACCTGCACTTCCAGCTGCGGCACCGGCAGCCACGGCAGGCTGTGTTCCTGGCGCACACGCAAGGTGGTGGTGTACGGGCAGTTGACGATGACCTCAAGGGTCAGCACGCCGAGCATCTGGTCGCCGTGGGTCACGGCAATGCGCCGCGCCTCGGGCGTGTGGCGCATGTCGGGAAGCAAGCGCATCAGCCGCGCATAGTTGGCCTCGCAGGCGGCTTGCAGCCCGATCAGGTCGACTCGATAACGTTCCCGTTCCTTTACTGCCATAACCCCCTCACTTCCGCGCGATTAAGCGCAAGCCATTGCAGGGCGATGATGCTGGCTGCGTTGGAAATTTTGCCGTCACGCACCGCTTGCAGGGCATCTTCGAACGCCCAGGTGTTGACGCGGATATCTTCTGCCTCTTCTTCCAGTCCATGGACGCCACCGGCCCCCGAGCTGTCGCAACGGCCAAGGTACAAGTGCACGAATTCAGTACTGCCACCGGGCGACGGAAAATATTTGGTGATCGGCCACAGCGCAGAGAACGTCAGCCCAGCTTCCTCCTCGGCTTCGCGGTGTGCAACCTCCTCCGGTTCTTCATCCTTGTCGATCAGGCCGGCGACCATTTCCACCAGCCACGGGTTATCGGTGCGGCCCATGGCGCCGACACGGAACTGCTCGATCAGCACCACTTCATCGCGCTGCGGGTCGTAAGGCAGCACGCACACGGCGTCATGACGCACGAAGACTTCGCGATTGATCACCCGGCTCATGCCGCCATCGAATTTTTCGTGGCGCAGCTGCACGCGATCGAGCTTGTAGAAGCCCTTGTAGGCATTGTCGCGCTGAACAATTTCGATTTTGTTCGGCGTCGATTTGGCAATGTCCGTCATATTCTTCCTCGTTAAGGCCGTGCGATTCGCGCCATCCTAACGCGCCCATGCCGGTTGGTGCAGCCCCTTTGCAGTTGCCGGGATAGACGGCGGGCGTCAAACTCACTCTAATAAGCTTAGTGGCGAACTGACTGCCTTGTCGGTAGTCGAAGCTCCACTCTTTTCGCTTTCCATCGATTTCCGAAGGACACACATGTCGCTTTTAAAAATCGCCTCCGTGGCCTGTATCGCCTTGACCCTGGGTGCCTGCCAAAGCCTGTTCCAGCCCAGCTACCTGAAGCCGCTGGACGCCAAACCGGACGCCTCGGAACAGATAAAGCCCGGCTGTGACAGCCCGGATTGCCCGCTGGTGAACATCGACACCGTGCATTTCCCCAGCGAGCCGCAACTCGACACGATTGTGGAACAACGCCTGCTGCAAATGACCCGCACCACGCCCGGCGCCAGCGTGCCGCCGACGCTGAATGCCTACCGGGACAAGTTCCTGCGCGAGTCGCCAGACCGCAACAGCATGTACTTGCAGGCCAAGGTACGTGATCAGCATGACGGACTGGTGATCATTGAAGTGTCCAGCTACCTGGACACCGGCGCCGCCCACGGCGAGCCCGGCCGTGGCTTCATCAACTATTCACGCTTGCTGCACAAAGAGCTGAGCCTGACCGACATGTTGCTGCCGGGCCAGGAACAAGCGTTCTGGAACACTGCGAAAGTCGCCCACAACAGCTGGCTGATCAACTCGCAAATGGACCGTGACCCCGAGTTCGTGAAGAACTGGCCGTTCCAGAAAACCCCGAACGTGGCCCTGACAAGCGCCGGCGTGGTGCTCAAGTACAACGTGGCCACCATCGGCCCGTACGCATTGGGGCTGATCGAAATGACCATCCCCTATGCGCGCCTCACCGGCGTGCTCAAGCCTGAGCTGATGCCCGCGCGCCACTGACGGCCCGCCCCAGGATCAACTGCAACAGCCCTGCCAGCAGCAATGCCGGCAGGGTTGCGCCAACATCCGGATACAGGTTGGCGAGCAGGTGATACGTGGCGATGCCGCCCAGCCAGGCCACCAGCGCCGGCCAATGCAAAGTGGCGACTGCGCCCTGGCCACGCCGGCGCAGGATGAAATGATCCACCAGCACCACGCCAAACAACGGCGCAAACACCGAGCCAATCAGCAACAGGAAGTTCTGGTACTGCGCCAGCGGTGCAAAGCAGGCGATCAAGGTGCAGATCACACCAATGGCCAAGGCCAGGTGCTCGACTTTCAAACGCAGCAAGATCCCACTGGACACCGCCGCCGAGTGAATATCGGCAAAGGCGTTTTCCGACTCGTCCAGCAGGATCAGCAGTAGCGGAATGCCCAGGCCGGCACCGGCCAGCGCCAGCAACAGCGCATTCACTTCACCGCTTGGTGCGAACGCCAGGGTGTAGGCCACGCCCAGGCTCATCAGCCAGAAATTACCGATAAAGAAGCCCAGCGCCGTGCCGCCGAACACGCTTTTGGCACGCTTGCCGAACCGTGAGTAGTCGGCGATCAGCGGCAGCCACGACAACGGCATGGCGATGGCGATGTCGAAACCCACCGCAAACGGCATCGAGCCGTCGCCGGACTTGGCCCACAGCGCAGCGAGGTCAGCCTTGGCAAACAGGTTCCAGGTCAGCCACAGGCAGGCGGCGAGCAGCAGCCAGATGCCCCACTTGCGCAGGATTTGCCGCACGAACGTCAGCGGGCCGCTGACGGCGAGCAACGTTGCCAAACCACCGAAAAACACTGTCCACAGCAACGGGCTGGCCAACAGGCTGCCCTCGCTGAATGCTCGCGTGCCCAGCAGGCTGGCGGCGTCACGCATCACGATGATTTCGAACGAGCCCCAGCCGATCAGCTGCAGCAGGTTCAGCAACGCCGGCAGGCTTGCGCCTTTGGCGCCGAGGCTGAGTTTGAGCGCAGCCATGGCGGACAGGCCGGTGTCGCTGCCGATCACGCCGACGGCGGCCAGCAAAAGCACGCCCACCAAGGTACCGAGGAAAATCGCCAGCAACGAACCGGACAAGCCCAGGCCCGGCGCAAGCAAGGCGCCGGTTTGCAGGACCATCAGGCCGATGCCGAGGGAGAACCACAGGGAAAACAGGTCGCGGGCGCCGAAGACGCGTTTGTCGCTCGGCACTGCGATATCAGGAGAGTAGGTACTCGGTTGAATGCTCAAGGGTGTTATCTCTGAGGGGCTGATCGTTCCCACGCTCTGCGTGGGAATGCCGCTATGGACGCTCTGCGTCCGCCTTTGTGACGCAGAGCGTCACGGGATGCATTCCCACGCAGAGCGTGGGAACGATCATCGGGGTCAGACCTTTTTGTAAAGCTGGCTGCCTTCCTGCTTGAACCGCTCCGCCTGCTCGGCCAAGCCCTTGGCCACGTCCACATCCACCGCTTCAATGCGCTGGTTGGCGGCGTACTCACGCACTTCCTGGGTGATTTTCATCGAGCAGAATTTCGGCCCGCACATCGAGCAGAAATGCGCGACCTTGGCCGAGTCTTTCGGCAAGGTTTCGTCGTGATAGGAACGCGCAGTGTCCGGGTCCAGGCCGAGGTTGAACTGGTCTTCCCAGCGGAACTCAAAGCGCGCCTTGCTCAAGGCGTTGTCGCGAATCTGCGCGCCGGGGTGCCCCTTGGCCAGGTCCGCTGCGTGGGCGGCGATCTTGTAGGTGATGATCCCGGTCTTCACGTCATCCTTGTTCGGCAAGCCCAGATGTTCCTTGGGCGTGACGTAGCAGAGCATGGCGCAACCGAACCAGCCGATCATCGCCGCGCCGATACCGGACGTGATGTGGTCGTAGCCCGGCGCAATGTCGGTGGTCAGCGGGCCGAGGGTGTAGAACGGCGCCTCGTCGCAGCACTCCAGTTGCTTGTCCATGTTCTCTTTGATCAGCTGCATCGGCACATGGCCGGGGCCTTCGATCATGGTTTGCACGTCGTGCTTCCAGGCGATCTTGGTCAGCTCGCCGAGGGTTTCCAGCTCACCGAATTGCGCGGCGTCGTTGGCGTCGGCAATCGAGCCTGGGCGCAGGCCGTCACCGAGGGAGAAGCTGACGTCATAGGCCTTCATGATTTCGCAGATTTCGTCGAAATGCGTGTAGGTGAAGTTCTCTTTGTGGTGCGCCAGGCACCACTTGGCCATGATCGAACCGCCACGGGAAACGATGCCGGTGACGCGCTTGGCGGTCAGCGGCACGTAGCGCAGCAGCACGCCGGCGTGGATGGTGAAGTAATCGACGCCCTGCTCGGCCTGTTCGATCAGCGTGTCGCGGAACAGCTCCCAGGTCAGGTCTTCAGCGGCGCCGCCGACTTTTTCCAGGGCCTGATAGATCGGCACGGTACCGATCGGCACCGGCGAGTTGCGGATGATCCACTCGCGAGTTTCGTGAATGTGTTTGCCGGTGGACAAGTCCATCACCGTGTCCGAACCCCAGCGAATGCCCCAGGTGAGTTTCGCCACTTCTTCTTCGATGGACGAACCCAAAGCACTGTTGCCGATGTTGCCGTTGATCTTCACCAGGAAGTTACGGCCGATGATCATCGGTTCGAGTTCGGTGTGGTTGATGTTGGCCGGGATGATCGCGCGGCCACGGGCGATTTCTTCGCGGACAAATTCCGGTGTGATGATTTTCGGCACGCTGGCGCCGAAGCTGTGGCCGGCGTGTTGCTGGTCAAGCAGGCCGCTGGCGCGGGCTTCTTCGAGCTTCATGTTTTCGCGGATGGCGACGTATTCCATCTCGGCGGTGATGATGCCTTTGCGCGCGTAGTGCATCTGCGTGACGTTGGCGCCGGCCTTGGCGCGGCGCGGGTTCTTCACGTGGGCGAAACGCAGCGCGGTCAGTTCGGCATCGCTGAGACGCTGCTGGCCGAAGTGCGAACTCAGGCCGGACAGGCGTTCGGTGTCGCCGCGCGACTCGATCCACGGCGAGCGCACATCGCCCAGGCCTTTGCGCACGTCGATGATGACGTTTGGGTCGGTGTAGGGGCCGGAGGTGTCGTAGACCACCACGGGCGCGTTTATTTCACCGCCGAAATCGGTGGGGGTCACGTCCAGGCTGATTTCACGCATTGGCACGCGAATGTCCGGGCGAGTGCCGGGTACGTAGATTTTTTGCGAGCGGGTAAACGGCTGCACGGAACCGGAGTCGACCTTGGCCGATTCACTCAGGTGCACGGTGTTTTTCGGTTTTGTACTTTTTATTTCTGCGTTCATCACGGGCTCTCCAACTATCCAGGCGGTGGATTTTTGTCGGAGCGAACCTGTGACGGATGGACGCACTGAAACCAGTGCTGTGCTGACGCACGAGGGCTGTTCGATTGTCGAACAACATCCCGGACGAAGCACAAGAGGACTCGCCGGGTGACGAGAAATCTTGTTCCCTACGCAGGCGCTAACCTGATCAGGTTCAACGGGATCCGGTATTTACCGATCTCAGCCTTCCAACAAGGCACCCCGACAAGAACGCGGCCAGTCTAGACCATGGCGTGGGGAAATTGCCAATGGCGGTGCATTCAGCGTGATGAATGGCGTGATTGCGGGATTGTTGCGCCGGGTCAGCAACACTACACTCGGTTGCCGCCACAATGGCTTGACGCCAGAAATGGCCCGCCTTAGCCTTGGGCGCTAAATTATCGCCGTAATATTCACACTAGGGATCGCCTCATGCTGCGCAAACTCTCACTGGCTCTTGCCGTGTCTTGTGCGACCAATGGAATGGTCTGGGCAGCTGAAGCGCCCTTGTCCGCCAAAACCGACTTGGTCAGCGTCTACCAGGAAGCGGTGAACAACAACGCCGACCTGGCCGCCGCCCGCGCCCAATATGGCGCGCAAAAAGAAGTGGTGCCCCAGGCCCGTGCCGGCTTGCTGCCGAACCTGTCGGCCGGTGCCGACAGCAATAACGTGCGTACCCAGATCGACCAACCGGCGGCCACCGTCAACCGTGACGCCCACTCCTGGCGTGCGACCCTCAGCCAGCCGCTGTTCCGCGCCGATCGCTGGTTCCAGCTGCAAGCCGCCGAAGCCGTCAACGAGCAGGCCTCGCTGCAACTGTCGGCCACCGAGCAGAACCTGATCCTGCAAAGCGCCGAAAACTACTTCGCCGTGCTGCGCGCCCAGGACAACCTGGCCTCGACCAAGGCCGAAGAAAATGCCTTCAAGCGCCAGCTCGACCAGTCCAACGAACGCTTTGATGTGGGCCTGTCGGACAAGACCGACGTGCTGCAATCCCAGGCCAGCTACGACACCGCGCGCGCCAACCGCATCGTCGCCCAGCGCCAGGTCGACGACGCCTTCGAAGCGCTGATCACCCTGACCAACCGCGACTACAACGCGATCCAGGGCATCGTGCACACGCTGCCGGTGCTGCCACCGGCGCCGAATGACGCCAAGGCCTGGGTCGAAACCGCCGGCCGCCAGAACCTCAACCTGCTGGCCAGCAACTACGCCGTCACCGCCGCCGAAGAAACCCTGCGCCAGCGCAAGGCCGGCCACTTGCCGACCCTCGACGCCGTGGCGCAATACGAAAAGGGTGACAACGACGCGCTGGGCTTCAGCAACCCGAACCAACTGCCGATTCCTTACGGCGGTGATGTGTCGCAACGCACCATCGGCCTGCGCCTGAACATCCCGATCTACAGCGGCGGCCTCACCAGCTCGCAAGTGCGCGAATCCTATTCGCGCCTGGACCAGAGCGAGCAGCAACGCGAAGGCCTGCGCCGCCAGGTGGTGGAAAACACCCGCAACCTGCACCGCGCGGTCAACACCGACGTGGAGCAGGTACAGGCACGCCGCCAGTCGATCATCTCGAACCAGAGCGCGGTCGAAGCCACGGAAATCGGTTATCAGGTGGGTACGCGCAACATCGTCGACGTGCTCGATGCACAGCGCCAGCTTTACTCGTCGGTGCGCAACTACAACAACAGCCGCTACGACTACATCCTCGACAACCTGCGCTTGAAACAGGCGGCGGGCACGCTGAACCCAGGGGATTTGCAGGACTTGTCGCGTTACCTCAAGTCTGACTACAACCCGGACAAGGACTTCCTGCCGCCGGATTTGGCCAAGGCTGCGGCCGAGCAATTGAAGGCCCGCCCCGGCTACTAAGCACACTACAAAACCAATGTGGGAGCTGGCTTGCCTGCGATGCAGACACCTCGGTACTGCTGATACACCGAGGTGATGCTATCGCAGGCAAGCCAGCTCCCACACAAGCCCGCTCCCACATTTGGATCAGCGTTGAATCAGCCTGTCCAAGCCATCCAGCAAACGCTTCAGCGCGCCCTGGTTGGCCTGCATCACCGCAAGCCCCGCCTGCGCCATCTTGCGCGCATCCTGCGGCAGCTCGAACAGTTGCCGCACGGCTTCGGCCAAACCCTCGGCGTCATCCACCTCACGCAGCGCCCCGGCGTCGCGCATCATCGCGCTGATTTCGAGGAAGTTGAACAGGTGCGGCCCCATGATCACAGGCTTGGCCAGCGCTGCCGGCTCCAGCGGGTTATGCCCGCCAGTCGGCACCAGGCTGCCACCGACGAAGGCACTGTCGGCCAAGGCATAGAGAAACAACAACTCGCCCATGGTGTCGCCGAGCAGCACCGAAGTTTGCGCCGTCACGGGCTCGCCACTGGAGCGACGCACCGTGGTGAATCCTTGTTGCTCGCATAACTCAAACATCGGGCCGAAGCGTTCCTGGTGACGCGGCACCAGGATCAACAATGCATTGGGATAGCTTTCGAGCAGTTGGCGATGCGCAGCCAGTACCACGTCGTCTTCGCCTTCATGGGTGCTGGCCGCGATCCATACCGGGCGCTCGCTGGCGCCCCATTGCTCACGCAACGCCGCTGCCCGCACGGGAAGCTCTGGGTCGATGGCCAGGTCAAACTTGATCGAGCCGGTGACGTCGACGGTTTCCGCACGCGCGCCCAGGCTGAGGAAACGCTGGGCTTCGGTATGCGTCTGCACCGCGAACAGGCTCATTTCAGACAGCATCGGCGCCGTCAGCTTGGCAAAGCGTGCGTAACCTTTGGCCGAACGCGCCGACAGCCGCGCATTGGCCAGTGCCACCGGAATACCGCGCTGAGCGCAGGCGTGAATGTGGTTAGGCCACAGTTCGGTTTCCATGATCACCGCCAGCCTGGGCTGTACGCGGTCTAGAAAACGCTTGGCCGCGCACGTCAAGTCGTAGGGCAGGTAGCAATGCTGAATGCGCGGCTCATTGGCGAACAACGCCTGGATGCGCTCGGAACCGGTCGGCGTCATGCAGGTGACGGTGATCGGCAACGTCGGATGCCGCGCCAGCAGCCCACGAATCATCGGCGCGGCGGCGATGCTTTCGCCCACCGACACGGCGTGCACCCAGATCCCGCCCGGCTGCATCACCGGCAGGCCGTAGGAAAAACGCTCGCCAATGCGTTGGGCGTAGGCCGGCGCCTTGCGCGCACGCAGCCACAGACGTAAAGCCACCAACGGCAGCGCCAGGTAAAACAGACAACTGTAGAGAGTTCTATTCATGGCGGCGGAGTTTATCGGCTTTTTCAGTCGATCGCCTGCAAGCACTCGGCAAATCGCTCGGCCAGGAAGCGCGCGGCAGGGCCGAGGTGTTCGTCGCGACGCCAAACCAGCTCCACCACCAACGCGGGCGGCGTCCATTCGCTGTCCAATTCCACCATTTGTTGTTGATAGGTCGGGTACTGCACGATGTGCCGCGGCAGCCAGGCCCAGCCCAGGCCGCTCATCAGCCATTCGGCCAACACGTAGAAACTGTCGGCACGCCACACCAGCGGGCTTGCGGCTTCGCTGCCGGGGTAGACGCTGGTCTGGGTCGACATCAACAGCTGGCGAAACTGCGCCAAGTGCTGGCAGGTCACGTACTGTTCCTTGGCCAGC
Source organism: Pseudomonas sp. MONT-RG-20F-20-E-7-02 (assembly GCF_022662395.1). Classification (NCBI taxonomy): domain Bacteria; kingdom Pseudomonadati; phylum Pseudomonadota; class Gammaproteobacteria; order Pseudomonadales; family Pseudomonadaceae; genus Pseudomonas; species Pseudomonas sp. MONT-RG-20F-20-E-7-02. Next base: position 410,037 of record NZ_JAKNQN010000005.1, on the reverse strand, counting down.
GGATGGTTCACACCGCACACGGTGACCATTTCCACACTGCCGACCACGCGCCGCTCAAGGGCTTCGGAGATTTGGTCGTGATAGAACAACAGGCCCAGGTCGGCTTTGCGCTCGACCAACTTGCGCGCCACATCGCCCTGGGCGGCACTGGACAACTGCACCTCCAGCAGCGGGTATTGCCCGGCCAGCGCTTCGAGGCTGTCGAGCACTGGTTGGAACAGCATGGCTTCGTCCTGGGCCAGGCGCAGGCAGGCTTCTTCGCCGCGCGTCAGTGACAGCGCGCGGCCATTGAGCCGCTCACACTGGCGCAGCACCTCGCGCGCTTCTTCCAGCAGCACGCTGCCGGCTTCGGTCAGGCGCGGCTGGCGGCCACTGCTACGGTCAAACAGGCTCAGCCCAAGGTCAGCCTCAAGCAAGGCAATGCCATTGCTCACCGCCGATTGTGCCTTGCGCTGGTCGCGCGCCACCGCCGAAAACGAACGCTGTTCGGCGACGCTGACAAACAGGCGCATCTGTTCCAGGTTCCACTGCACGCTCATGGCTCAACCCATCTTTAAATCGGATAGGTAATGACTTTACCCCATCTTTTCAGGCGTTAGAATGCCGACCTTATCAAGCACGCCCACACCGAGGATTACCCCATGAATATCGCCTATGTTTACCTGGCCATTGCCATTTGCTCGGAAGTGATCGCGACCGTGTCCATGAAAGCGGTCAAGGGTTTGAGCACGCCGATCCCGCTGCTGCTGATGATTGTGGGTTATGGCGTCGCGTTCTGGATGCTCACGCTGGTGGTGCGCACCGTGCCGGTGGGCGTGGCCTATGCGGCCTGGGCGGGGCTTGGGATTGTGATGGTCAGCGTCGCCGCGCTGTTTATCTACGGCCAGAAGCTGGATGTTCCGGCGATGCTGGGCATGGGCCTGATTGTGCTGGGCGTGGTGGTGATTCAGCTGTTCTCGAAAACCGCCGGGCACTGATCAGCGCTCAACAGCCTGTATACTGCGCCTCTTGTCTTGAACACTGAGGTCGCCCATGCCATCCGTTATTTCCACCGACGTTCTGATTGTCGGCGCCGGGGTTGCCGGCCTCTGGCTCAATGCGCGCCTGCGCAGCCAGGGGTTTTCCACGGTGGTGGTGGAAAGCGCCACCTTGGGTGGCGGGCAAAGTGTGAAGTCCCAGGGGATTATTCACGGTGGTGCGAAATACGCCCTGCACGGCGCCCTCACCGGCGCCTCCGAAGCGATTGCCGATATGCCGCGCCGCTGGCGCGAAGCCCTGGCCGGTAACGGTGAGCTGGACCTGTCCGGTGTGCGCTTGCTGTCCGAAGCCCATTACCTGTGGTCGCCCGGCACCATCGCCGGCAACCTCACCAGCTTTTTCGCCAGCAAGGCCGTGCGCGGCCGTGTCGATCAGGTCAAGGGCGATGAATTGCCGCCTGCCCTGCAAGACCGTCGCTTCAAGGGCAAGGTCTATCGCCTGGCAGAGCTGGTCATCGATGTACCCAGCCTGATCGAACGCCTGGCGCAACTGGCCGGTGACGGCTTGCTCGCCGGGCAACACATCGAACCGCTGCTGGAAGGCGACACGCTGGTGGGCTTGAAGGTGGATGGCCGCGAGATCCGCGCCCAGCGCATCGTGTTGAGTGCCGGTGGCGGCACAGCTGACCTGCTCAGCGCCCTGGGCCTGAGCCAGCCGGCCATGCAAAAGCGCCCGCTGCACATGATCATCGCCAAAGGCCCGGGCCTGAAGCCGTTGTACGCCCACTGCCTGGGCGGCGGCACCAAGCCGCGCCTCACTATCACCACCCACCCGGCGGCCGATGGCAATTGGGTGTGGTACATGGGCGGCGACATTGCCGAGGCGGACGGCGTAGCGCGCACGCCTGAAGAACAGATCGCCACCGCGCAAAAAGAGCTGGCGCAATTACTGCCGTGGATCGACATGAGCCAGACCCAGTGGGCCACCCTGCGCGTCGACCGTGCCGAGCCGCTGCAATCGGGCCTGAGCCGCCCCGACAACGCTTTCCTCGCCGAACAGGGCCGCCTGTTAGTCGGCTGGCCGACCAAACTGGCCCTGGCGCCGGACTTCGCCGACCGCGTGCTCAGCGCGCTGGAGCGCGACGGCATCCACCCGAGCGCCAACAGCGAAGCCCTGCCCGACCTGCCAAAACCGGCCATTGGCCAACCTGCCTGGGAGCAACTGTTGCCATGAGCCTGCCCACTCTGCATGACCTGCATCGCCCTTTGGGCAGTACCGGCCTGATGGTCTCGCCGCTGGGCCTGGGCACCGTCAAGCTCGGTCGCGACCAAGGGGTGAAATACCCCAACGGTTTCCAGATTCCCGACGACGACGAAGCACGGATGTTGCTGCGCCAGGCCCGCCAGTTGGGCATCAACCTGATCGACACAGCCCCGGCCTATGGCCGCAGCGAAGAACGCCTGGGACCACTGCTGCGCGACCAGCGCAAGGATTGGGTGATTGTCAGCAAGGTCGGTGAAGAGTTTGCCGATGGCGTGTCCCGGCACGACTTCAGCGCCGCCCATACGCGGATGTCGATCGAACGCAGCTTGAAACGACTTGAAACGGATTTTATCGACCTGGTGCTGGTGCATTCCGACGGCAATGACCTGCATATCCTCAATGATTGCGAGGTGTACCAGACCCTGGCCGAGCTGAAAAAAGAGGGCAAGATTCGCGGCTACGGCTTCTCCGGCAAAACCGTCGAAGGCGGCGTTAAGGCTCTGGAACAAGGCGATTGCGCCATGGTCACCTACAATTTGAACGATCAGACGGAGAAAGCCGTCATTGATTACGCAGCGGCTCACGGCAAAGGCATCCTGGTGAAAAAAGCCCTGGCCAGCGGCCACGTGTGCCTGGAGCCAGGAATGGATCCAATTCACGCCAGTTTCATGTTGTTGTTTGCGCAAACGGGCGTCGCCAGTGCTATTGTCGGGACCATTAATCCGCTGCACCTGGCCCATAACGTGGCGACCGCTGCCAAGGTCATTCGTCAACTCTGATGCCGCCCACGCGGCCGACCCCGTCGCAAGAAGGAGCCGACATGCCGCGCACGCTTATTAGAAAAAACCCCAGCAACTTTAAAACACTGCCGCTGCACGTCGAAGCCACACCCGAAGGCCTGAGCTACCAAAGCGTGGGCATGCCGCTCAACTTTGCCCAAACCCTGCAGCGGCGCAAGCCGGTGGAAGTGGCAGACCCCGAGCGTTTCGCCCTGGAGCTGGCGAACCTCGGCGTGTCGGTGCGCCTGACACTGCATTGGCAAAACAAGGATTATTGGGTGCTGGTGCGCCAGCGTCGCCAGGACCGTGGCGACGTGGTGCTCAAGCTGATCTCCGGCTACGTGCCGGCTCACGAACTGAACCTGCCGCTGCACACCGCCATCCAGGAAATAGCCGAAGAGTGCCTGCTGGAAACGCCCGAAGGCTGGCTGGGCGGGCGCTTCAATGACACCTGGCTGCCGGCGCCCTACTCCGCCGCCCTGCATTACCGCGAAGCCCTGCCGTTTCGCTTGAGCCCGTTGTCGGGCGCCGCACGCCCGGTACGCTGCGCGACCACGCAACTGATCGAACGCCCACGGGCTTACGTGCACCTGCCGACCGCATCGCTGCAATTGATTTATGACTTGCGTTTGGAAGTGCCGAAGGAAGCCAAGTCCCTGAGCCTGTTTCATGTGGATGAGCGGCTTGAAGGTGACCAGTTAGTGGCGCGCCTGGACCGCCAGCGGCCCGACCTGTACCTGATGCCGCTCAAAGATGGGCAACCGTTGGCCGAGCTGTACACGGTGAAGAAAGACCAGCTGTATCCGGCCAGCACCCGCGGCTTATACCTGGCCGAGAGCTTTGCCCAGCAGGAAGGCTGGCTGGTGCGCGATGAGCGGATTCGCTGGAAGGATTGGCTGAGGCAGCAAGGGCTGGCCGAGCCGGAGAAAGAATCGAAACTCAAGCGCCTGACCGGCAAGGCGCGGCAGATGTTGCGCAAGATTGTGCCGAAGAAAAAAGCCAGCCGCTGACACCCGTCGATCGTTCCCACGCAGAGCGTGGGAACGATCACAAGGCTCAGCCGTTGAGTAACCGCTCCAGCCCGACCTTCAACGGGGTCGGTTCAGGCAGCTTGAAGCTCGCCAACAGCCGCTGGTTATTCGCCCGCGAATGCCGAATATCCCCTGAACGCGCCGGCCCGTAAGTGATCGCTGGCAACTGGCCGACCACTTCTTCCAACGCCTGCAACACCTGCTTGAGCGTGGTGGTGCGGTTCCAGCCGACGTTGATCGCCCCCAGTGGCGCTTCAGGCGCTTCGATGGCCTGCACCAGCACATCCACCAAGTCTTCCACGTACATGAAATCACGGGTTTGCTCGCCGTCACCGAACACGGCAATCGGCAAGCCCTGCTGCACCCGCTCACTGAAGATGCTGATCACCCCCGAATACGGCGATGACGGATCCTGGCGCGGCCCGAAGATATTGAAGAAGCGGAAGATCACCGGCTCCAGGCCATGCTGGCGGCGGTAGAAATCGAAGTAGTGTTCACCGGCCAATTTGTCGGAAGCATAGGGTGTCAGCGGCGCCTTGGTGGTCGCTTCGTCAATCGAATCGCCCTCGCCGTTGTTGCCATACACCGCCGCACTGGAGGCGTACACCACACGCTTGACGCCCGCCTTGCGCATGGCCTCGCAGACATTCAGGGTGCCGACGAAATTACTCTGGTGAGTGCTCACCGGGTCGTCCACCGAGGCTTGTACCGACGCCACTGCTGCCAAGTGCACCACGGCGCTTGCGCCAACGGCGGCTTGCGCCACCCGCTCGGCATCGGCCACATCACCTTCAATCAACTGTACGCGCGGGTTATCCAGCGGCAAGTTGCTGCGCTTGCCGGTCGACAGGTCATCCAGCACCCGCACGGCATAGCCGTTGGCGAGCAAGGCATCGACCAGGTGCGAACCGATAAAGCCGGCGCCGCCGGTGATCAGGACCCACTTATCAGCGTTACTCATTGTTGCGAATCTTCTCGACAATCGCCGTGGTCGAGCTGTTCTCAACCAGCCCCAGCACTTTGACCGTGCCGCCGTAGGCGCTGACGATATCGGCACCAACGACCTGGTCGACGGAGTAGTCGCCGCCTTTTACCAGCACGTCAGGCTTGACCTGGGCCAGCAGGTTTTCCGGGGTGCCTTCAGAGAAGCTGATCACCCAGTCCACCGCGCCCAAACCCGCCAATACGGCCATGCGCCGGTCGACACTGTTGATCGGACGGCCCGGGCCTTTGAGGCGGCTGACCGAATCATCGTCATTGACGGCAACGATCAGGCGGTCGCCTTGGGCGCGCGCCTGTTCCAGGTAAGTCACGTGCCCGGCATGCAGGATGTCGAAGCAGCCATTGGTGAACACAATGCTTTCGTTGTGAGCACGCGCATCGTCAATCGCCAGCAGCAACTGCTCGATGGTCAGCACACCGCGCTCGGAGCCTTCGGAGCGCTGGATCGCGCGGCGCAGCTCAGGCGCGCTGATGGCGGCAGTACCCAGCTTGCCAACCACGATGCCCGCCGCCAGATTGGCCAGGGCCACGGCGTGGGGCAACTCTTCGCCGGCTGCAATCGAGGCGGCCAGGGTAGAAATCACCGTGTCGCCGGCGCCGGTCACGTCGAACACTTCCCGCGCACGCGCCGGCAGGTGCATCGCCGGGTGGCCGGGGCGCAGCAGGGTCATGCCGTGCTCGCCCCGGGTGACCAGCAAGGCGCCCAGGTCGAGATCGGCCATCAGCGTGGCGCCCTTGGTCACCAGTTCGTGCTCATCGGCGCAACCGCCGACAATGGCTTCGAACTCGCTGAGGTTTGGCGTGATCAGGCTGGCGCCTCGATAAATCGAGAAATCCTTGCCCTTGGGATCAGCCAGCACTGGAATGTTGCGGGCCTTGGCGGCCTTGATCAGTTCCTGGTGGTTCTTCAAGGCGCCTTTGCCGTAGTCGGACAAGACCAGCACCTTGATGCCTTCGAGCAACGCGTCGACCTGGCCGCTGAGGGCCAAGGCGTCGGTGGCGAAGGGTTCTTCAAAATCGATACGCAGCAGTTGCTGGTGACGGCTCATGACCCGCAGCTTGACGATGGTCGGCTGATGGGCAATGCGCTGGAACAGCGCGCGCACGCCGGCGCCGCGCAGGCTGTTGGCCAGGCTGTCGGCGGCTTCGTCGTCGCCGGTCACACCCACCAGGGAGGCCGGGGCGCCGAGGGCGGCAATGTTAAGGGCAACGTTGGCAGCGCCGCCTGGACGGTCTTCGATTTGCTCGACCTTGACGACCGGCACCGGTGCCTCAGGGGAAATCCGTGAGGTTCCGCCATGCCAGTAACGGTCGAGCATGACATCGCCGACCACCAAGACAGGGGCTTGATCGAATCGCGGCATGGACAACTTCATGGAGCAACCCACATACAAAATGAACAGGGGCGCGATATTAGCACAGGGTTATGGAAGGCTTGTGGAGGGTGTGCACAGAAGATAGTGCGACGGGCCTGCCATTGAATCCACTGAGGAACACCTGTGGGAGCGGGCTTGCCCGCGATGGCGGTGAATCAGTCGAAACATTCGGTGACTGATACTCCGCTATCGCGGGCAAGCCCGCTCCCACAAGGTTTTAGGTGATGTCGGCCGGGACCGGTGCATCCAGGCCCATGGCATGCAGGCGGGCGTAATAGCCGTTCTGCGCCAACAGCTCGCCGTGGGTGCCGCGCTCGACAATCCGACCGTCGTCCATCACCAGGATCAAGTCGGCCTGCTCGATAGTGGACAGGCGGTGCGCGATCACCAGGGTCGTGCGCCCTTGCATGACCTTGTCCAGGGCCGCCTGAATGTGCCGCTCCGATTCGGTGTCGAGGGCCGAGGTGGCCTCGTCGAGAATCAGCAGCGGCGCGTTCTTCAGCAAGGCCCGGGCGATTGCCAGGCGCTGGCGTTGGCCGCCGGACAACAGCACGCCGTTTTCGCCAACCTGGGTATCGAAGCCTTTGGGCAACTGGTCGATGAAGTCCTTGGCGTAGGCATCTGCCGCAGCCGCTTCAACGTCCGCCCGTGGCGCGCCAGCCAGGTCGCCGTAGGCGATGTTGTTGGTCACGGTGTCGCTGAACAAGGTCACGTGCTGGGTCACCTGGGCAATGTGCTTGCGCAGGTTGAGCAGCTTGTAGTCTTCGATCTCTACGCCGTCGAGCAGGATGTCGCCGCTTTCATGATGGTAGAAACGCGGAATCAGGCTGGCCAGCGTCGACTTGCCGCTGCCGGAACGGCCCACCAGGGCGATCATCTGCCCAGGCTCAGCGGTAAAGCTGATGTCCTTGAGCACATGGCGTTCGGTGCCGGGGTAGGTGAAGTTGAGGTTGCGCACTTCGAGGCGGCCACTGACCTTGTCGCGCTCGACGGTGCCGCCGTCAACTTCCTGCTCTTCGTCCAGCTGTTCGAAAATGCTTTCAGCGCCGGCCACACCCTTCTGGATGGTCGAACTGACTTCCGACAACTGGCGGATCGGCTTGGGCAGCAAGCCGGCCAAGGTGATGTAAGCCACCATGTCACCGGCCGACGCGTCACCGCGAAGGTAAAGCACCAGGAACATCAACACCGCCATGGCGGTGTAGATCACCAGTTGCAGCAACGGGGTGTAGATCGCCCCGGTGCGGGTCATGCGCAGTTGCTTGTCGGTATTGCCCTGGCTGGCCTTGAGGAAACGTTTTTCCTCGTAGACTTCGCCGCCGAAGCTGCGCACCACGCGGTAACCCTGGATGGTTTCGGAGGCAACGTGCGTCACGTCGCCCATGGCCACCTGGATCTTTTTGCTCTGCTTGCGGAATTTCTTACTGGCCGTGCTGACCATCACCGCAATCAACGGCAGGATGGCGATCATCACCAGCGTCAGGCGCCAGTTCATGAACAGCAGCGAGGCGAACAGGAAAATCACCGTCATGCCTTCGCGGATCACCACCTTGATGGCATCGGTCGCAGCCCCCGTGACCATGGTCACGTTGAAGGTGATGCGCGAAATCAGGTGCCCGGAGTTGTGGTTGTCGAAGTAGCGGTTGGGCAGCGTCAGCAGGTTGTTGAACAGCTGCACCCGCAGGTCGTGGACCAGGCCCAGGGAGACCTTGGCCAACAAATAGTTGCCCAGGAACGAACCCAGGCCCTGCCAGGCTGCGATCAGAATGATCAACAACGGCACGGCTTGCAGCAATTGCAGGTCACGCAGGAACGGTACGCTGGGGAACAGCACCGCTTCGGGGTTGGATAGGCCGTCGACGAAGTACTTGAGGATGTACCCCAGCATGGGCTGGGTCGACGCGAAAATCAGAAATCCGACGATACTCAGCGCGAACAAGCCGGCGTAGGGCTTAACGTACATGAGCAGGCGGAAGTATATTTTCAAGCTCGAAGGGCTTGCGCTCGGACTGGAGTCGGTCATATCACGCGGCGTTTTGAAAAAGGAGGCTGACTTTAGCACAGCTTCTCTGTTGTACTTGCACCCGGCATGACCCCCGGCCCGGTTGGATCCAGCCGGCGACATTATATAGCCACTACTTTAAGATGGTCGGCTTTCTCTTTCTGGAATGGCTTTATCGTATGCACTCCAAGCGCCTTACCTATGGCTCAAATCGCGTTTTCGACTTCCTGGTCCTCTGGATTTTGCCCATTGGCTTGTTGTTGCTGCTGAGTTCGCTGTTCTACGTCACCAATCGCAATGTCATGCACCGGTTCTACTCCGGCTTCTTCAGCGTGCCGACCTTGCTGTTGCTGTGCCTGCGCCCGCGAGAACTCAAGGAGCTGTTGCGTGAGCCGCTGGTGATTGCCTTCGTGGCGTTTTGCGCCTGGGCGATGACCAGCGTGTTGTGGAGCCCGGAACCTACCGGCGACTCCAACCTGTTCAAGGTGCCGCTGCAAACGTTCATGCTTTTTGCCGGCTGCGGGATGTTGCTGCATTACCGCAACGAACTGTTCAAGCCGATCTTTTTCAGTGCTGCCGCGATCGCGCTGGTGGTGTGCCTGTGCAACCTGGTGGCATTCGTCAAAGGCTTTCAGCCGGGCATGCGCATGATCGGCGGCTTGGGTGCCCTCGACAACCCGCTGCTCAGCTCGCACATGTTCGGCTTTTTCTGCGTGTACTGGCTGTACGTCTGCATGACTACCCGGCGCTTGCAGGTGTTGTGGTTCAGCGTGCCCGCCCTGGCGATCATGGCGGCTGCCATCCTGGCTACCGGGTCACGCACGCCGCTGGTGGCGCTGACACTGACTATCCTGTGGATGAGCTTTATCAGCCGCAATCGACGCTCTGCGCTGCTGATCGCCGCCATGGTCGCGGGGGCAGCCGGGCTGCTGTTGATCTATCCCGAGGCGATCACCGAACGCGGCAGCTCGTTGCGCTTTGAATTGTGGGGCATGACGCTGGAGCGCATTGCCGACCACCCCTTCATCGGCCACAGCTACGACTCCGAGCTGTACCTGACTCTGGGCGATGGCTACGAACTGCGCGAACCCCATAACTTCGCCCTCGGCGTGCTGTATTACGTCGGCATCATCGGCTTTATCCCATGGATCTACATGCTCGGCTGGGGCTTGTACAAAGGGCTCAAGGAGCGGGCACAGCCGTTGTTTATCCTGGCATCCTCGCTGCTGGCGTACGGCATCGGCGCAGGCCTGACCGAAGGCGGTGGCATTCTGTCGCGGCCCAAGGAGCACTGGTTCCTGTTGTGGATTCCACTGGCGCTGATCGCCGGCCTGAGCATCGCCCAACGCCGCCACAGCCTGCTGCGCAGGCCAGTGGAAATGCCCAAGCCACAGGCCTTTGAAGCACTGTGCAACGGCGCCCACGTCGTCGAAGAAGATGGCCTGGGACCGAAGGTGCTGCGCCTGGAGGATGGCAGCTTCCTCAAACTGTTCAGGGCGCGCCGCTGGTACACCTCGGGCCGGTTTAATCCCTATTCGGAGCGCTTCGCCAGCAACAGCGAACAGCTGCAACAAACAGGTATTGCTTCACCGTCGATTCTCAACCTCTACAGCCTGCACGACGGCAGCAGCGCCGTGCGTTATCAGCCGCTGCCGGGGCTGACGCTGCGCCAAGCCTTGCAAAGCCTGGACAGCAGCCTGCGCGAATCGCTGATCGAACGGTTTGGCCGCTTCATGGCGCAGTTGCACGAACGCGGGGTGTACTTCCGCTCACTGCATCTGGGCAATGTACTGCTGTTGGAAGATGGTGAGTTCGGGCTGATCGATGTGGCCGACATGCGCATTTACCCGTCAGCACTGCGCAACACGCTGCGCCAGCGCAACTTGAAGCACATGCAACGTTACCCACAGGACCGCAATTGGCTGTTCGAAGCGCACTTTGAGCAATTGGCCAAAGGGTATGCCTGCGTTGCGTCACCGCAAGCCACGATGAAAATCCGTGAGCAGGTGCTGACACTGGCGCGCCCGACCGCCTGATCGGCGAGGTTGTGCGCCCCAGGGCGGGGCGCACACAACGCGGTCAGTCTTTTTCCAGCGGGGAGAAAAACAACCGGCTCAAGCCGCGCCAGGTTTTCTTGTTCCAGGCCCGGAACGGGATCTGTGCCAGCAGCTCGCGCGCCAACTTGCGATCACGGTTGGCGGTCTTGAGGAACATGGAGCTGAGGAACTTGTAACGCACCTCGTCATAGAGCGGGTGGTCGCTGAACAACGCGTAGGAACGCAGGATATTGTCGATCATGAATCGATGGTTCTTGTACGAGTTGGTGGCGTGCTTGCGATAGCGGGCCATGACCAGGTTCAAGCCATCGATGAAGTACCCGGCATGGGTAATCTTCAACTCGATCAGCAAATCTTCCAGACGTATCTCAGGATCAAACCCACCGACCTTTTCCAGTGCTTCGCGCCGGATCATCAGCGTCGGTGCAGGCGGATAAGGCTTGCGCTCCAGGAACATGTCGTCGAAGTCCAGGCGCCGAAACGGCACGTCGCGACGCTGGCGCTTCTCGGGAAACAACTCGCCCTGGGCATCGATCAGCTCGATGTTACCCGCGCAGATACCGACCTCCGGCTTGCCATCCATGTAGGCCACCTGGGTCGCAATCCGCTCCGGCAACATGATGTCATCGGAGCCGAACGGCACGATCAGCGGGCCCTGGGAGCGTGCAATCGCGCCGTTGAGCGTGTTGGTCAGCCCCTGGTTCTGCTGCACGCGAAAATCGAAGCTGTGCTGCTCCTGCAAGCGACGAATACGCTCGACGCTGTCGTCTTTGGACCCGTCGTCAATCACCAGCAGTTCAATATTGGGGTACGTCTGGTTCAAGACGCTGAGGATGCTTTGCTCGATGTACGGAGCATGGTTGTAAGACGCAATGATCACCGTGACCAAGGGTTGACTCTGGTTCATACATTGTTCCTGCGCACTTGAGCCAATCCCGAATCAATCAATTCCAGGTATTCCTGGCGGAACACCTCAATGTCGTGTTGCGCCTGCAAATACTGGTAGGCCTGCTCGCCCTTCTGCGCCAGCGCTTCGTCGGGCAGTGCCAGGTAGGTGTCCAGCGCCTGGGTCAGCGCGGGCACGTTGGCCGGCTCTACCGCCAGGCCGCCTGCGCCTTCAATCAGCGGCAGCATGGCCGGAACGCTGGAGGCGATCACCGGCAGGCGCCCACTCATGCCTTCCAGCAGCGCCAGGCCAAGGCCTTCGGCCAGCGAAGGCATGGCCCAGATGTCGAAGGCACGCACGTACTGCAGGGCGTTTTCCTTGAACCCCAACAAGTGCACGCGCCCATCAAGGCCCAGGCTGCGGATTTGAGCGGCCAGGTTGGCCTCTTCACGGCCCGCGCCAATGATGGCGAGCTGCGCCGTGGGGTACTTGTCTTTAAGTGCAGCGAACGCCTGCAGCAAATACGTGTGGCCTTTGACCGGCACCAGACGGCCCAAGGCGCCGATCAAGCGCACCGAAGGGTCGATGCCCAGCAATTCGCGCGCGCGTTCACGCGAATGCTGCAAGGCTTCGGCCTGCTCGATGTCGATGGCATTGGTAATGGCGAAGGTATTGCTGTCGGTAAACCCGCACTTGCAGTCCAGCAGGTATTGCTTGACCGCCGGCGACACACCGACAAAACGCCAGTGCGCGTCGATCCAGCGCTGCGCCTGCTTGCGGCGGTACAGGCGGTCATATTCACCGAAGCCGTGGGAGATGCCGATACACAGCGGAATCTTCAACCAACGGTTCAGTTGCAACATCATGTTGACCGGCTTGAAGCGATTGCACACCACGACGTCAAACTTTTCCCGGCGGCAGAACTTGTACAGCTGCCACATGGCCCGCAGCCTCAAGCCCTTGAGCGACTTGTCGGAGAACTCGAAGTAGACCGAGGTGGCGGCGCGACTGACCGGGCCACCCGGCGCAGGCCGACCGCGCAGGAACGCGGCGGTGACTTCATAGCGGTCCGCAGGCAATGCCTTGACGATCTGTTCGGCCAGGTCGGCAAAATCATGGGATTTAACATTGTAGTCAGGCTGCAATTGCAGAACCTTGAAACGCCGACTCATAACTCTCCTCGATGGAATCCTGTGGCATCAACGACCCAGGATGTCTCGGCGGCCAGCGCCTCGATGTACTCGGCACTTGGCTGTGGTACCAGCGGCCATTGATTACGCTTCCAGCAGACAAAATGGAAATACGGAAATTCCCGGTCGCCGTCCCTGTCATTGGTCAAGCGACCGTTGTTCCAGAACCATTGGTGCGGAAAACGATCAGTGCCATCGTGCCACTTGATCACACCACCCGGCGTACTGAACGCCTCGGTGAACTCACTGCGACGGCGCCACGGGTTGAGCTTGCCGACCAGTTCGAACAACGGCTTCGGGAAGTTCTTGCGCCACAGGAAAATCCTGCTGAACGCGCCTTCATCCAGCGCATGATGCTCCTGATCGGTGAAACGTGCTTCCCAATCCTTGATCTGCATGAACACCTGGCGCTTTCGGGCGGTGTTGCGCATCAGGCACAAATGGCCGGCGACCCGCCGCTCATGGGTCGAAAACAAGTCATAGCCCGCCAGGCGGTCAGCGGTGAAATACCGGCGCAGGTTGCCATAGATCAGGTCCAGGTCGCCAAACGCCCAAAAATCGTAGCCGTCGAGGCGATCAACATGGATATGCCCCAGCGCCGGCTTGATGTCACACAGTTTGTAAGCCGCCTGAGGCGCAAAATTGATCTTCAGCCGCTGTGAGACCAGCGCGCAGTAATCGGCAAAGGTGATGCTTTCAATCCTGACGTTGCCGGGCACGTTGTCGGGTATCGGGCAGTCGCTGAACAACAGCCAGTCAATATCCGCATTGTGCCGGCAGCTTTCGAGGAAAAACGGCATCCAGAAAGGCCATTGGCCAAAGTAAGGAATGATGAAAAGGATGCGGGGGCATGGATTGATCACTGGGGACTCACTGTCATTTTTACGGGAGCACTCAGCGCTCCACCACGTTGTTTAACGTTACTTGTGCTTGATGAACCAAAAAAGTTCATGCCGCCGAATGGCCTTGCGGAAAAACTCATTCTCACCCCAAGGCGAGACAGCCCTCCCCGCCAGCAACCGCTGGATGACCCGGCGTAAACGCCGCTTGAACGGCATACGGGGTTGCAAGTCATGCATCATGCCCAGCGACATGGCCTTGTCACACTGCCGATCTTCGGACAACGGCAAGCAATAAGGCTGCAAAGTGTACGTCGAATCAAAGGATGGTGGCAAAGCGACACCAGCGCCCGAATCACCCATCGGCCACCGGTCATTGTCGTGCAGGTGATTGGCGTAACCGAGCAACGTCGTCGGCTGCCATTCAAGCCCCTGCAAGGCTTCCAATACGGCTTGCTGCGCGCAGATATGATCCGGGTGTGGGTCGAGCACCGGATGCGGCAGCACGATGACCTCGGGGCGAGCCATCAACAGCACGGCGCGCAGGTCGGCCAGCAGATTGTTCCAGGTGGGCTGGCCATCGGCATCCGCCGGCAACGGGAACGGGTTGAATTGGCGGAATACACGGATGTCGCTCAACTCGGCTTCTCGGGAAGCCACGGCCCGTTCAGGCTCGGCCTTCATTGCCGCCAATTGCAGGCAGAAATACCCCAGCTGTACGCAATGTTCCTGCGCCACACCCGCCCAACGCGGCACCGCGATGCTGTCCCAGGCGCGCAAACGGCCCTTGAGGCGTGCAGCCTCGGGCTTGCCCAGGCCCATGTGCTGATAGTGTTCGGCTTCGATTTCGCCGGCAGTCAGCGTTACGATCCAGGGTTGCGTCGCCTGGCTGTACAGGCCAAAGGCGGCCAGTTCGGCGTCATCGGCATGCGGCGCAATGACCATCACCCGTTGCTTGCGCACATCGGGCTGGCGGAACACCGACAGCACCGGCGTACCCTGCACACGGCAGAAACGAGGCTGCAACAGCAGTTGCCCATCGAGCAGCGCTTGCGTCTGGCCGGTGAGGTTCAGGTAGCGCAGGCCACTGACGCCGCGTTCGAAGACCTGGCGATCAGCGCCCGGCAACGCAATAAACGGGTCGATAAAGCGGCCCAACAGACTGCTCTTGAGGCGCAGCGCGAGGATCAGGGTCTCATTGCCCGCCAGCGCCAGCGCCTCGTCCAATACCAGCCGGCCGTTGGCCAGAGTGACCTTGGGCTGCTCGGTATCCGCCGCGAATTGATACTGGTAGTCGTCCTTGGGCGAGTAAAACAGGTGGTCGGCAAACCACGCTTCATGGGCCACCCAGGCCAGCACGGCCAGCACCAGCGGCAGCCACCAGGCCACCAGCACACCGACGCCAATCAACAGCAGCAGGCCAATCAGCAAGCTGATGCGTTTGTTGCGGCGATGGCGCTTGAGCAGCGCCTGTTTACGGCTTGTCGACTCACTCATACATTGAATACCGGTACAGGGTTGCACCAACGGTCCTTGTACTCGCGATCCGCTCGGCCAAACGAAAAACGCAGTGGCTTGCCCGCTTCACGCGCCTGCTCCCAGGCACTTTGCGTGTTGAGAAAACTCAGCACGCTGCCCGGGCTGAACGCGCGGGTTTCAGGGTCAACGCCGCCATTGATGTACTCGACGCTGATCCACTCCGGGGCTTCAACGCGGTAGACCAACTGGATAGCTATCGGCGCATCGTTGAGGAAAATCACCGAGCCGATCAACCATTCACGCAGCAACTCGATAACCTGCGCCATGCGCTCGGCGCCCGTGGCAGGGAAGCCCCAGCGGCGCTGGAACAAATCGCAATAGATCGCCGCCAGCTCGGCACTGGAAAACCCCTGCACCGGCCGCACCACACCGCCCGCCTCTTCCAGCAGGCGCAGCTCGCGGCGCTGGTTATAGCGAAACTTTTTCGACAATTCTTCCGGGGTGCGCGCCATGGCCAACTGCTCGGCCTGCAGCTTGAGGCCGGCAAAACGGCCTTCGTTCAGCGCCGACAGGTAGCGCGCGCGATGCCGCAAAGGCGCCTGGGCATCCGCGGCGGCAGGCAGGATCAACTCGGCGTTGCCCAAGTCGAACAAGCCCTTTTTGCCATGCCGCTTGAGCACGTCCTTGGACAAGGCCAGGTCGCGCCCCCACGTCGCAATGCACGCCTTGAGTTCGCCGCCCTGCTCCCACGCCAGGTAGCGCACCGGAATATCGGCCAGCCCGGCCAGACGCTCAACCACCTGCGGATGGGTGGCAACACTGCCGCCATAACGCTGCCAGGCATCGCTGTAGGTGGACGCATCGACGACGGACCAGCCACGCTCGCGCCAGCCTTGGAATCGATTGAGCATCAAGCCCCCGCGGTCAGTTCAGTAACGTGCGGCAGTGCCCAGAAAGCAGTACGAACCGCCTGATCCGAGAAGCGCTCATGCAAGCGCTCCAGCATCATCTCGGCGCATTGCTGCTGTTGTTGACGGTCCATCGCCGCCAGGTGCCGAAGCCCCTGGCCCAGGTGTTCGGCGTCAGCGAAGGGAAACAGGATCCCCACGCCTTCGACCACTTCCCGCGCGCCGCCACACGCCGTTGCCAGCAACGGCACGCCGGCGGCCATGGCCTCCAGCAACACCATGCCGAACGGTTCGTGATCGGAGCTCAGGGCAAAGGCGTCGAACGCACGGAAATACCGGCGCGCATCCGGCACCTGGCCGAGGAACAGCACCTGCTCGGCAATGCCCAACTCGCGTGCCAAGGCCTTGAGGTTTTTCTCCAGTCGCCCGGTCCCGAGGATCGCCAGGCGGCTTTGCGCCGGCAAATGCGGCAACGCCAAGGCAAAGCCTTTGAGCAAGGTGGCCTGGTCTTTGTCCGGGTGCAGACGACCGACGTTGCCGACCACCCACTCATCCGGCGACAGCCCCAGGGCATCGCGCGCCGCGTCGGCCGGAACCTGCAGCGCCTGCATGGCGTCGACATCAATGCGGTTGTACAAGGTCTGGATACGCGCCGCAGGCCAAGCCGGCAGGCAGCGGCGCATGTCATCACGCACCGCATCGGAAACACCGAGCAGGCTCAGGCGTTTGCGGAATATCGACGCAAACAGCTTGCGGCTGCGGCGCTGGTAATCACCAAAGGCGTGATGCACGCCGATCACCGGCAGGCGCGTGCCGAGCAAGGCGATATAGATCGGCTTGAACCGGTGGGCAATGCAAAAACTGAAGTTGCGCGACGCGGCGATCTTGCGCAGCTCGCCAATGGCACCCAGCTTCAGGCCACGAATGGCCTTGGAGCTGAATTCCATAAACAACACTTCGTCCGAGGCACAACCGGCGGCAACCTCGGGGTCAGCGACCCCGGTGAGGAACACCGTGGTCACTTTATAGCCGGAGCCTGCGAACAGGCTGGCGTATTGCCGCGCGCAGTCCAGAAACGGCCCGTCATAGCCGTGGCAGAACTGCAGGACGTGGCGCTCAGCCGACCGAGTCATAAGGGTCCACGCCGTCTTTGACGACCAGGATGTCTTCCATGATCAGGTATTGCAGGTCGGAGCCGAAGAACATGTTCAGCGCGTCGGTCGGCGAGCAGATCATCGCTTCGCCACGGCGGTTGAGCGAGGTGTTCAGCGACACGCCGTTGCCGGTCAGTACTTCCAGCTCTTTCATCATGTCGTAGTAGCGCGGGTTGTATTCGCGCTTGAGCACCTGGGCACGGGAAGTGCCGTCTTCATGCACCACTTCCGGTACACGAGTCTTCCACTCTTCCGACACTTCAAAGGTGAAGGTCATGAACGGCGCCGGGTGATCGACCTTGATCATCTGCGGGGCCACGGTGTCGAGCATCGACGGGCAGAAAGGCCTCCAGCGCTCGCGGAACTTGATCTGGTGGTTGATGCGATCCGCCACGCCGGTCGCGCTCGGGCAACCGATGATCGAACGACCGCCCAACGCACGCGGGCCAAACTCCATGCGGCCCTGGAACCAGGCCACCGGGTTGCCGTCGACCATGATCTTGGCAATGCGCTTAGGCATGTTTTCGATCTTGCGCCACACCGGCTTGCTTTCGTGCTTGGCGCACGCGGCGATCACGTCTTCGTTGCTGTAGGACGGGCCGAGGTAGACGTGTTCCATCTTCTCAACCGGTACACCACGGGCGTGGGACACATAGGCTGCCGCGCCAACCGCGGTGCCGGCATCGCCGGACGCCGGCTGCACGAACAGTTCTTTGACGTCGTCGCGAGCAATGATCTTCTGGTTCAGCTTGACGTTCAGTGCACAGCCACCGGCGAAAGCCAGCTTGCCGGTGTCTTTGAGGATGTCGCCCAGGTAGTGGTCGATCATCTGCAACGCCAGCTTCTCGAACAGCGCTTGCATACTGGCCGCGTAGTGGATGTAAGGCTCGTCGGCGATGTCGCCTTCGCGCTTGGGACCCAGCCACTCGATCAGTTTTGGCGAGAAGTAGAAGCCCTTGCCCTTCTCTTTGTAGCGGCGCAGGCCGATGACGTTGGCGTAGTCGGTGTTGATCACCAGCTCGCCGTTTTCAAACGAGGCCAAACGCGAGAAATCGTATTTGCTGGCGTCGCCATACGGCGCCATGCCCATGACCTTGAACTCGCCGTCGAGCATCTCGAAGCCGAGGAACTCGGTGATCGCGCCGTATAGGCCGCCGAGGGAGTCCGGGTCGTAGAATTCCTTGATCTTGTGGATCTTGCCGTTTTCGCCGTAGCCGAAGAACGTGGTGGCGTACTCACCTTTACCGTCGATGCCGAGGATCGCGGTTTTCTCCTGGAAGCCGGAGCAGTGGTAGGCGCTGGAAGCGTGGGCCAGGTGGTGTTCAACCGGCTCGATCTTGATTTTCTTCGGATCGAAGCCCAGTTGTTCCAGGCACCAGACGATCTTGTTGCGATAGCGCTTGTAGCGACGGTTGCCCATCAGGATCGCGTCGAGGGCGCGGTCCGGGGCGTACCAATAACGCTTGGCGTAGTGCCAGCGCGCCTCGCCGAACAGGCTGATCGGGGCGAACGGAATCGCCACCACGTCAACGTCGGAAGGCTTGATGCCGGCTTGTTCCAGGCAGAACTTCGCCGATTCGTAGGGCATGCGGTTCTTTGCATGTTTGTCGCGTACGAAGCGCTCTTCTTCGGCGGCCGCGATCAGCTTGCCGTCGATATACAAGGCTGCGGAAGGATCATGGCTAAGGGCGCCGGACAGGCCAAGAATCGTCAATGCCACAGGGGTCTAGCCTCTTTTAGTCTGCATGCAGGCGGGTTGCGCCTGAAAAAAGTGTGCCTCTCGCCTGGACGAGAAACAGCTAAAGGGCGGGATTATAGCGTAAACCTGATGGGAATATCCCTGTGGTAATTAGCCCCGTGTCGAGGGCAATGGCCGCGCCCGGCCTTAGCGGATGATGATGCTGCCGTCGGCGCTTTGCCGGTAAATCGTATACGGCAGCAGGGCAGTATCCAGAATCCCCGAAATCAAAGAGTCTACGAATACAAACGGGACAAAGTTCAGGTGGCCGTCAAACGTTCCGTCAGGATTCGGCTCTCCATTGAGCCGGCAGAAGTTGTAACTGACACCGCTGTACACACGGGGAATCGACTGGCAGTAGGTTTTCTGGCTTTTGAGGTCGCGGGCAGCGACACCGTCCTCACGCATGACGGTATTGATCGTCCCGCACCCGGCAAGCGCCATGCACACTGCAACCCATAAGACGTTCGACGCACTCCTCACGAACCACTCCTTTATGACCTTTCGGCCCTTTCTCATTAGCGGGGCTGACCACGCTACCATCGAAGGTGCCGGAGCCCCAGCGAGGATGATGCCGTTACAACGTAGGACGATTCTCAAATGCTAAAAATCGCCTGAACCACTAAACTCGCGCGCTTTTGCGCGTTTATGTCCTACGCGCCCCGTATTTCGGCTGCCCCGATGAAAACCCTGACCCGCTTCACCCTGTTGCTGCCCAGCCTGCTCGCCCTGTGCGACACCGCCCAAGCGGACGACGCGCCCCTGATCCTCGACCCCAGCGTGGTCACCGGCTCACGCAGCGCCAGCCCGACCTTCGACCTGCCGTATTCGGTGGACAGCATCAGCCATGCGCAGATCAGCGACGGCCAGCTCGGCATCAACGCTTCTGAAGTACTCGCGCGCGTGCCCGGCCTGGTGGTGCAGAACCGCCAGAACTACGCGCAGGACCTGCAGATTTCCTCGCGCGGCTTCGGTGCCCGTTCGGCATTTGGTGTGCGCGGCATCAAGCTGATTGCCGACGGTATCCCCGCCAGCACCCCGGACGGCCAGGGCCAGGCCGCCACCTTCAACCTCGACACCGCCGAACGCATCGAAGTCTTGCGTGGCCCGGCGGCCACCTTGTATGGCAGCAACGCCGGCGGCGTGATCCAGATGTTTTCCCGCGACGGCGAAGGCCCGCCGCGCATCGGCGCCGAAACCCTGGTGGGCAGCGACGGCCTGAGCAAGCACCACCTGACGGCCGAAGGCGCCGCCAACGGCGCGGGCTTTGTGCTCGACGCCTCGCGCATGGACACCGACGGCTACCGCGACCACAGCAGCGCCCGGCGCGACCAGACCTTTGCCAAGCTCAACATCGAGCCGGATGACGACAGCAAGCTCGCGCTGATCTACAGCAGCCTGGAGCAGAACGGCACGCAGGACCCGCTGGGGCAGACCTGGGCAGCGTATAAGGCGGACCCGCGCTCGGTGGCGCCCGCCGCATTGCAATACAACACGCGAAAAAGCATCGATCATCAGCAATTGGGCCTGAATTACGAGCGTTATATCGGTGATGCGACGTTGCAGGTGAATGCCTATACGGGGCGGCGGAGTGTGATTCAGTACTTGTCGATTCCGGACAAAATCAAGGGCCAACCCAACCCTGCCAATGCACGCGGCGGCGTGGTGGACTTCGACCGCACTTTTTACGGCGGCTCCGTCCACTGGCTGCAACCCATCACCAGCGCCCCCGGCGACCTGACCCTGATCACCGGCCTTGACTACGACCGCAGCCAGGATGATCGCCAAGGCTATTCCAACACCCTCAACGGTGTGCACGGCGTCAAAGGCGCCCTGGGCCGCGACGAACTCGACACCGCCACGAGCCTCGACCCGTTTGTGCAAGCCAACTGGCTGCTGGGCGACTGGACCCTGCAAGCCGGCCTGCGCCACAGCACCATGAAGATGGACGTGGACGACCACTTCCTCAGTGACGGCAACGACAGCGGCAACAAGACCTACCAGAAGAACACGCCTTCGGTCAGCGTCATGTATGCCTTCACGCCAGACCTGCATGGCTATGTGAGCGCGGGCAAAGGCTTCGAAACCCCGACACAGGCCGAATCGGCCTATTCCAGCACCTCAAACGGCTTCAACTTTGTGCTCAAGCCATCGGTCAGCAAGCAGTATGAAGTCGGGTTGAAAGCGCGGATTGGCCAAGATACGCGCCTGAACGCTGCCCTTTTCCAGATCACCACCGACGATGAATTAGTGGTGGCGCAATCCAAAGATGGGCGCACGACCTATCAGAACGCCGGCCGCACCCTGCGTCGCGGGTTAGAACTAGGCATCGAAAGCCAGCTCTCGGAACAATGGAGCACCAACATCGCCTACACCCGCCTGCAAGCCACGTATGACAGCGACTTCATCGGTGGCGGCAAACCCATCGACAAAGGCAACTACCTGCCCGGCGTGCCGCAAACCACGCTGTTCGCCGAGCTGAACTGGAAGCCCCGCGACTGGGTCAGCACCGCCATCGAGGGCATGTACCGCAGCAAGGTGTATGTCGAAGACACCAACCAGCAACGCGCCGCACCGGGCTACAGCGTGTTCAACTGGCGTGCGCGCTTCGAGCAGAAGGTCGAGCACTGGACCTTCCACCAGACCCTGCGCCTGGACAACCTGCTGGACCGCCAATACGTGGGTTCAGTGATCGTCGGGGACGGTAACTTCCGCTACTACGAAGCCGTGCCGGGCCGCTCGTGGTATGCCGGGGCTGGCGCGGAATATCAGTTCTGACGCGCACCGTTCAAGAAGCCTGGGAGTCAGCCGAAAGGTTTGATCGCCACGGAACCCTTCTGATCGTCCCACGCTCTGCGTGGGAATGCCGCCCCGGACGCTCTGCGTCCCGCCTTGTGCAAGGTGACGCAGAGCGTCACCGGATGCATTCCCACGCGGAGCGTGGGAACGATCATGCAACCGTTGTCGGCAGGCGCTGATCTATCAGTTGGTACAACGCGCTGCTCTGGGGCCAGTTGCGCATAAACCGCGCGCGGTCCTTGGCATACGCCGGCGCGAAGCTGGCGACTGAGCTGTGTTGGCACATGGCGTCGAGGTCGATCAATGCCCAGCGGTCTTCGTGCCAGAACAGGTTGTGGCCTTTGAAATCGCCATGGCTGATGCGCTCGCGAATCAGCTCGGCAAACAGATGGTCGAGCGCCAGCAGTTCGTTTTCGGGCGCATCACCGTGTTCAACATACGGCGCAAAACGCTCGATGATGTCCGGCCCCGGCAGGAACTCAGTCACCAGATAGGCCCGGCTGCGCAGCCAGAAAAAGCGTTTTTCCAACACCGCCAGCGGTTTGGGTGTAGCAATGCCCAGGAACGCCAGGCGATTGCCTTCGCACCACGAATGCCAGGCACGGCTTGGGCGCCAGAAGCGCTTGAGCCAATGGGCAAAACCCTTGATGTTGTAGCGCTTGATCACCAGCGGCCGACCGGCCACCTCGACCTTGCCGACACTGGCCGCACCACCGGTTTTGTACAGGTGGCCTTGATCGAGCAACGCATCAGCCTGTTCCAGCACCGGCAGCATCGCGGCCTCTTCCTCGCGACGAATCGCACGCAAGGCAAAGGGGCCACGCACCACGCTGAACAGCGTGCATTCACGGCCGACTTTGTTCAAAAAGTCCTTCAAGCGCCAGGCGCTGACTTTGCGCACCTGCTTTTCCAGGGCTTCCAGCGGCAAGGCGTGCTCGCCGTTGCTCAGCAGGTAATACACCAGCAATTCTTCGGTGAACGGCGCGAGATTTTTGGGCAGCTGGGCGAAGAACACGCCGAGGTTTTCCAGCACGCGGTTGCGCGACAGCGGTTTGCCCGCCTCTTCCACGCGAATTCCGGCACCGTCAATCAGGTACAGCTTGCCGTCTTGGCGTAACAGGTTGTCCAGGTGCAGGTCTTCCTGCCACAAGCCCTTAATATGCATCTGCGCAATCGCCGCCAATGCTTCAGCGAGCACGGCGGTTTGTTCGTCGGCCAGCGGCGGCAGGCCTTCGACGGCCTGCCAGGCATCGGCAAGGCTTTCGGCGCCTTCGATAAATTCGAACAGCAACCAGCCACCCTCGCCTTCCTGCAGGCCATCGGCAAGCAACAGGGGCGTGGTCAGGCCTTGCTCGGCGAGCAAGCGCACACCGCTGAGCTCACGCTGAAAGTGACGTGCGGCCTTGCTGCCCACCAGCAACTTGGCCAGCACCGTGCGCCCGCGCCAGACGCCAGCGCCCACATAGCGCTCGCCCGGCATCACGCGCAACAGGCTGAGCAGTTGCAACTGCCCGGGGCCTGCGGCGTCTGCCAGTTCGATGGTCAGCGGCAGGCCGGGCGTGCGGCCGGCTTTTTTCAGCTCGGACAAACGCATCAGCGCTTCTCCTTATGGCTGCGCCGCGCCGTCAGACGCTCAAACCAGGCGCTGACCAGCGAGCTGTCTTGCGGTTGATCAAGATAGGCCGCCAGCAATTGCCGCACCTGCGCATCCGACCACTGCGGCGCGCGGCGCAACAGCGGCTCCAGGTCCTTGACCCGGTCACGTCGGCCGAACAGCAGCGGGCGGGTTTTCTCCAGGTCGATCAGTTGCGCGGCGTAACCGTCGCCGACCGCCTGCAGGAAAATATGCTTGGGGTAAAAGCAGCCATGCACCTGCCCGACGCTGTGCAGGTGTCGCGCCAATTGACCACAGGCCAGCAGGATCGCGCGGTGCTGGGCGTCGCTCAGTTGCGACCATTGCTCCAGCAACGAATCCAGGTCATTCCAGCCGTCGAGGGCACGCGTAAGCAGCATCGCATGGCGCTCGCCGTTGACCTTGCGCTCACCAAAAAACGCCGCCTGCAACGCCGGAATACCGAGCTGCTGGTAACGGCTGATATTGCGAAATTCGCGGGCAAAGGTGGGTTCGCCAAATGGCGAATGCAGCGTGCGCGTCAGGTAGTTGCTCTGGCGCTTGAGGTAGTAACCCTGGCCCTCAAGCTCCAGGCGAAACACGCTGCTCCAGCCGCCCTCACTGGTATTGGGCTCATCCACCGCGTCCAGTTGCCTGGCCCACAGGGCGTCGAAGGTTGCGAGGCCGTGGCGCTCAAGCAGAGCGCGGTCTTCGGCCGCCAGGAAATCACTCATTCGCGTCCCTCGAAAAACTTCACCACATGGCGAATACGCTGTTTGTCTGACGCCGTCAGGTGGGTGCGTTGGCGGTATTGCATGTAGAAGCGCAAGCGCTGGGTGGCCGACAAGTGATACTTGGCGACCTTGTCCAGGCAGGCCAGGTCCTTGGTAATCCGGTACTTGAGCCAGAAGCCGCGCCAGAAATCGCCATTGGGGCAGTCGATCAGATACAGCGTTTGCTGGTCGTCGACCAACAGGTTGCGCCACTTCAAATCGTTATGCGTGAAGCGGTGCTCGTGCATGGTACGGGTGTATTCGGCGAGCTGGCGGCTGACTGCGTTGACCCATTTCGGGTCTTTCAAACAGGCATCGTGACGGTCGGCCAGCGCCGACAGGTCTTCGGTTTTCGGCAGCTCGCGAGTGATCATCGCGCCACGGTCATAGGCCAGGCCCTTGCGTTCCAGGCCCCAGGCCACCACATCGGCCGTGGGAATGCCCCACTTGGCGAAGCGCTTGAGGTTCTGCCACTCGGACTTCACCCGTGGCTTGCCCAGGTAGCGGCGCAGGCCTTTGCCGGCGCCGACGTAGCGCTTGACGTAGTAATTGACCCCGTCGCGCTCGACCCGAATCACTTCCGACAGCGGGTCGCGGGTCAGGCGTTCGCCTTGCAGGGCAAACACCGCCTCAAGGCTGCCAAAGTCATCCGCCAGGGCGGCGTAAGCAGGTTCCAGGTTCCAACCCGCCATCAGATCGCATCCCCTAAGCGCTGCTTGCGCGCGTACAGCTGGTCGGCCTTGCGCTGCAGCAGGCTCAAGGACGCCGACTGTTCGACCAGGATCTGGCGCAGTGGCTGGCGGAAGTAACCTTTGAGGAAGCGCAGCTTGTCACGCTGCGTCAGGCCGATATCCAGCGCCGAGTAGTACAGCGCGGACAAGTCTTTGTCACGCCAGCGCAGCGGCAAGTGGGCACGCAATTGGGCGCGGTGCAGGTCGATCACCGACAGCTTGATGTTACGGGCGTCGATGGGTTGCGCGGTGTCGAGCAGGAAGTGGCACAAGTAGCAGTCGCGGTGATTGACGCCGCCACGGTGCATGTCGCCGACCATTCGGGCCAGTTCGGCCGTGAGCGCCAGGCGCAAGGCGAACGCCGGCGGCTCGGCCACCCAATTGACGGTCAGGTCTTCCAGGCTGATCGTCGGGGCCAGTTCTTCGGTGATGATGAACGAGTGCTGGTCCGCCGGGTTGCTGCCCTTTTCGCCGAACGCCACGCCGGTCATGGTCGGCACGCCGAGTGCTTGCAGGCGGTGAATCGCCGCCCACTCAAGGCCGGCGCCGAGCACCGGCAGTTTGGCGGTGATCAGGTTCTTGAAGATTTCGCCCCAGCCGATGCCACGGTGGATTTTCACGAAATACGGGCGGCCCTCCACCTCGGTGCGCAAGGTGCGACGCGCAGCCAGTTCGCGAAATACCTGGCCTTGCAGTTTTTCGACTTCGGCAAAGGCGTCACGCCCCGCCCATAAAGTCTTGAACGGTTCGGCAAGAATCAACTTCATCGTTTTGGCTCCGCCAGAATCACATCCGCCGCGTGCTGCGGCATGCTGTAGAGGTCGGCCGTCTCGGCGAAGGCCAACCCATTGCGGCTCCAGGCCGCGCGCTGTGCAGTGTCAGTGAGCATTTGGGTCAGGTACCCGTTGAGCTGCGCTTGTTCGAACGGCTCATCCAGCACCAAACCACTGTCGGCTTCAGCGATGTAATGCGCATAACCGCACACGGCCGAGACCAGCACCGGCAAGCCGGCCACCAGGGCTTCGAGCAACACGGTGCCGGTGTTTTCGTTGTACGCCGGGTGGATCAACAGGTCGGCGCCCAGCAGGAAACGCGGGATATCGCTGCGCCCCTTGAGGAACTGCACGTTATCGCCCAGCCCCAACGTGGCGCTCTGCAATTGGAATACTTTGGGGTCGTCCTGGCCAATTACAAACAGCCGGGTGCGTTTTTTCAGTTCCGACGGCAGCGCGGCCACGGCCTTGAGGCTGCGGTCGACGCCCTTGGTCTTGAAGCCCGAACCGATTTGCACCAGCAGCAAGTCGTCGTCGGCGAGGTTGAATTCCTTGCGGAAACCTTCGCGGATTTCGGCGGCATTCGGCGGCGCGCGGCGGTCCTGGGCGATGCCTGGCGGCAGCAGGTGGAAGCGCTCCAGCGGCGTGTCGTAGTGCTTGATAAACAGCGGTTGCTGTACTTCGGAAATCATCAACACTTCGGTCTTGGCGTCCTTGGCAAACACCGCGCGCTCGTACTCGGCGAAGTGCTTGTAACGGCCAAAACGTTTGTACAGCGAATGACGCAGGTTTTGCGCCTTGTCTTCAAAGCAGCCGTCGGCGGCGTAGTACACGTCCAGGCCGGGCATTTTGTTGAAGCCAATCAGGCGGTCGACCGGGCGCTTGGCCAGGTCGGCTTCCATCCACGCGCTGAGTTTTTCATTGCGCCGATGGTTGAAGAACGCCTTGACCGGCGCCACCAGCACTTCGAAGCCGGGCGGGATGTCGCCTTCCCAGATCAGCGTGTAGACACGAATCTGGTGGCCGCGCTGCTGGCACTCCAGGGCGATGCGCATGAAGTCGCGCTGCAGGCCACCGAAGGGAAAATATTTGTACAGAACAAAAGCCAGTTGCATCAGTGCAGCTCCTCAGCCAGTAACAACGTGCTCAGCCGGCTTGCCACACGCTCAGGGTTCAAGCGCGTGAAGCACAGGGGCGACTCGCGCTTGATGTCGAACCGACGCGCATCGTCGGCCGTGGGTTGATAGGTACAGTGTTTTTGCAGGCACGGCGCGCACGGAAAATCGCTGGCCAGGTGAATCTGGCCCTTGCCGTAGGCGCCGGTGAGGCCAGGGTTGGTGGGGCCGAACAGGGAAATGGTCGGCACGTCCAACGCGGCGGCCAAGTGGCCGAGGCCGGTGTCGACCGCCACGCAGGCGCGGGCGCCGGCCAGAACACGGGCGACGCCGGCCAGGTTCAGCTTGGGCAGCACTTCGGCGTTGGCCAGGCCTTGGGCCAGGCGTTCGGCGCGGGCTTTTTCGGCGGCATTGCCCCACGGCAACTTCACGTCCACGCCCAGGCGGCCCATGCGCTCGGCCAGCTCGCGCCAATAGGCTTCGGGCCAATGCTTGGTGTCCCAGGTGGTGCCGTGCAGCAGCAAGACGAACGGTTTTTTCGGTGGCAGGCCGAGCAGTTTGTCGACGCTCAGGCCATAGTCACCAAGGCCTTTGGGCAAGTCATAGCCCAGTGCCACGGCGAACAGCTGGCGCAACCGCTCCACCGCGTGCTGCCCACGGGCCACGGCCAGGCGGCGCGAGTAGAAACGCGCAGCGATGGGTTCGCGTGCGGAATGCTTGTCGAAACCTGCCACCGGCGCACGCACATAGCGCGTCAGCCATGCACTTTTCAGCAGGCCCTGGGCGTCGATCACCAAGTCGTATTTAGTCGACTGCACGCGCTGCTTGAAACGCCGCCACTCGCCGCTCTTGATGGTTTGCCAGATATTTTTGCGCCAGCGACGAATCGCCACCGGGATGACCTTGTCCACCGCCGGGTGCCAGGTGGGGATCTCGGCAAAGCCTTCTTCCACCACCCAATCAAAGCGAATGCCGGGGATCGCCCGCGCTGCGTCGGTGAGTGCCGGCAAGGCGTGGATCACGTCGCCCAGGGATGAGGTCTTGATTACCAGAACGCGCAAACTAACGAACCTCGACCACAGAGCCCTGCAACCGCTGCAAGGCATCGCTGACCGGTTGCGGCAGCAACTGGCGCAGGCAATTGTAGTGGCCGAAACGGCAGGTGCGGTCGAAACACGGGCTGCAGTCCAAACCCAGGCGCACCACTTCGACCTTGTCGGCCAACGGCGGGGTGAAACCCGGCGAGGTCGAGCCGTACACCGCCACCAGTGGGCGGTTCAACGCGGCGGCTACGTGCATCAGGCCGGAGTCGTTGGACACCACCGAATCGGCGCAGGACAACAGGTCGATGGCTTCGGCCAGGGACGTGTCGCCACTGAGGTTCACGGCTTCTTCGCGCAGGCCGGGAATCAGGCGCTGGCGGATGTCCTCGCCCACAGAGTGATCGTTTTTCGAGCCGAACAACCACACCTGCCAGCCTTCGCGAATCTTCATCTCGGCGACTTTGGCGTAATGCTCCGACGGCCAGCGTTTGGACTCGCCAAACTCCGCGCCTGGGCACAGCGCCAGCACCGGGCGGTCGAGCTGCAGGCCGAACTTGGCCAGCGCCGCGTCGCGGGTCACCGGGTCGATCTGCAGGCTCGGGCGCGGGTATGGCGTAGGCAACTCGGCACCGGGTTCGTAGGCCAGGGCCATGAAGCGTTCGATCATCAGCGGGTAGCGGGCTTTGTCGAGGGTGCGCACGTCGTTGAGCAATACGTAGCGAAACTCGCCGCGCCAGCCGGTGCGCTTGGGGATGCCGGCAAAATACGGCACCAGCGCCGACTTGAGCGAATTGGGCAGCAGGATCGCCTGGTCGTACTCGCCGACCATGGATTTGCCGATGCGTCGACGCGTCGACAGCTCAAGGGCGCCGTGGCCGAGCGGGAAGCTCAAGGCCTTGCGCACCTCGGGCATGCGTTCGAGGATCGGCCGGCTCCACTCAGGGGCGAGCACGTCGATTTGGCAGTCGGGGTGACGCTGTTTCAGGCACTGGAAGAGTGTCTGCGCCATCACCATGTCACCGACCCAACTGGGCCCAACGATCAGAATATTCATGTAGTTTCCACAAACGATGCGGGGAGGCTTATGCCTCCCCGCATCGACAATGATTGTAGATCGCGCTTTTTGTGGGAGCTGGCTTGCCTGCGATGGCATCGCTTCGGTATGGCTGAAGTACCGAGGCGCCTGCATCGCGGGCAAGCCCGACTCCCACATAAAGCCGATTTCCACATTAAATTGGAGCCACTTAATTAATCAGCTTAAACCCAGTTCATTCCAGATTCGCATCACCTGACGCCGTTCGTCGGCGAACTGATCCCCAGCCACTGTGCCGGCCTCATTTTGCAAAGCCTGGCGGTGTGCGGCGGAACGGTAGGCCTTATACACCTCACGCAACAGATGGGCATCGGCGGCGGGCATCAGCCCGACCTGCTCCAGGCCCTCCAGAATGCGGATATTGTCGGTATAGCGCAGCAACGATGGATGTTGCGCAGACCACGCCAAAGCCGCGTATTGCACCATAAATTCAATATCGACGATACCTCCGGCGTCCTGCTTGAGGTCGAACGCCGCCGTGGGCTCGAAGGCATTGACGCCGGTGCCGGCCGCCGTCGACTTGGTGCCCAGGTTGTCGCGCATCTTGGCGCGCATCTCGCTGACTTCCTGGCGCAACTTGGCCAAGTCGCGCTCACGCCCGAGTACTCTAGCGCGGACCTGCTCGAATGCATGGCCCACATCCTGGCTGCCCACCAGCACCCGCGCGCGGATCAGCGCCTGATGCTCCCAGGTCCAGGCTTCATTTTCCTGATAGCGCTCGAACGCCCCCAGCGAACTCACCAGCAAACCGGACGCGCCGGAAGGCCGCAGGCGCATGTCCACTTCATACAGCTGGCCGGAGTTGGTCTGGGTGGTCAGCAAATGGATGATCCGCTGGCCCAGGCGCGTGAAGAACTGCGCGCCGTCGATCGGCTTGGCGCCGTCGGTTTCGGCTTGCGGGTCGCCGTCGTGGACAAATACCAGGTCCAGGTCGGAGCCATGGCCCAGTTCGATGCCGCCGACTTTGCCATAACCGACGATGATAAAACCGGGGTCGCACAGCGTGCCGTCGACCCGCTGCGGCGAGCCGTAGCGCGCCACGGTCTGGCGCCACGCCAGGGCCAGCACTTGTTCAAGGATGGCTTCGGCCAGCCAGGTCAGGTAGTCGCTGACTTTCATCAGCGGCAGGCTACCGGCGATTTCCGACGCGGCCACACGCAGGCGGTGGGCCAGCTTGAAGTGGCGCAAGGCCTCCATCTGCTGTTCAAGGTCATCTTCAGGGATGCGCGTAAGGCGCTCGCGCAGTTCGGCGGCGAGTTCCGGCGCCAATGGCGGCTTGAACAGGCGGCCTTCGTTGAGCAGTTCGTCGAGCAACAGCGGGAAGCGCGTGATCTGCTCGGCGATCCACGGGCTGGCGGCGCACAGGGTCAGCAGGCGACGCAGGGCGTCGGGGTTTTCCGTGAGCAGCACCAGATAAGCCGAACGGCGCGCGACGGCTTCGACCAGCGGCAATACACGCTCCAGCACCAGGTCCGGGTTGGCGTGTTCGACGGCCTGGGCCAGCAGGCGTGGGATAAACGCATCGAGCCGTTCGCGGCCCAGGCGCTGCATGGCCCGCAGTTGCGGGCTGCCGCGCAGGCCAGTCAATGCTTTGAGGGCTTTGGGCGCATCGGTAAAACCACCTTCGGCCAATTGGCGGCAAGCAGCGTCTTCGTCCTGTGACTCTTCCCACAGCGGCAGCCATTCGCCGCCTACGACCAACTCGCTTTCTTCGCCCTCTTCTTCGTCAGGGTCGGCGATCACTTGGCGGAAGTGCCAGTCCACCCGGCCACGCCAGTACATCAGGCGCTCGTGGAAGGCGGCCCAATCGGCGAAGCCGAGCATAAAGGCAATGCGCGCCTGGTCTTCGGGGCTGTCGGGGAGCATTTGCGTCTGGCGGTCGGCAATTGCCTGGATCGCGTGTTCGGTGTAACGCAAGAATTCGTAGCCATTGCGCAGCTCGGCGATCACCGCCGGCGGCAAATAGCCCTGGCCTTCCAGGGTGCCGAGCACTTTGAGCAACGGCCGCTGTTGCAGGCTGAGGTCGCGGCCACCGTGGATCAGCTGGAACGCCTGGGCGATGAATTCCACTTCGCGGATGCCGCCCGAGCCCAACTTGATGTTGTCGGCCATGCCCTTGCGCCGCACTTCCTGCTGGATCAGCTGCTTCATGGTGCGCAGCGCTTCGATGGCGGAAAAGTCCAGGTAACGGCGGTAGACGAACGGGCGCAGCATATCCAGCAGTTGCGCACCGGCCACCTGGTCGCCGGCGACGACGCGCGCCTTGATCATGGCGTAGCGTTCCCAGTCGCGGCCCTGGTCCTGATAGTACTGTTCCAGGGCGTTGAAGCTGAGCACCAAGGCGCCGGCCGAACCGTAAGGGCGCAGGCGCATGTCGACGCGGAACACAAACCCGTCGACCGTCATCGGGTCGAGGGCCTTGATCAATTTTTGACCAAGGCGAATAAAAAACTCCTGGTTATCCAGGGCGCGCTTCACGCCCACCGTCTCGCCGCCTTCGGGGTAGGCGAAGATCAGGTCGATATCGGACGACAGGTTCAGCTCCACCGCACCGAGCTTGCCCATGCCGAGGATGACCATGTGCTGGGCTTCGCCGCTGCGCCGGCCGGTAGGCGTGCCGAATTGCACGCAATGGCGTTGGTACAGCCATTGATAAGCCTGATCGATGCTGGCGTCGGCCATGTCGGAAAGGTCACGGCAGGTTTGCACCAGGTCGGCCTGGCGCGTCAGGTCGCGCCAGATGATGCGCACTTGCTGGCGCGTGCGTTGGCGGCGCAGAACGCGGCCCAACTCATCTTCTGTTTCGGCCTGTTGCACGGCGCCGGCGATCTGGCCGCACAGCTCACCGGGCGCAAAGCCGCGGTCCAGCTCGCCCCAGGCCACCAGTTCGAGCAACATCAAAGGGTCACGCAAGCTCTGTTCAATGACGAAATCACTGGCGGCGCACACGCGGACGAATTCAGCCCACCGTTGCGGCGTCCACTCAGAAAGGCCATGATCGGCGTCCAGCGCGGCCACTGCGTCACGAAATGACTGCTCGGCCCGCTGGGCGAAAGGCAAGAGAATGGCCGGTAGTTCGGCCAGCGTTGGAAGGCTCATGGTCTATCCTTGATCGGCGCGTAAATGGCGTGTTGCTGTGAACGCAAGAACCACGCTCGGTGAAGGACTGTCGAACAAAGGTTATAAATAGCTGAAATTAAATTAATCTTGGCAGGCAACATCAAACTTTCACCTTTTCTTGTTCGCAAAAGATCAACAATAACGATTATGCTCACCAGCCAGACCGAGCCATACGCTCAGTCTTGTGTAGTTTTACTACTCGTATATACATTCGAAAGGCTGAAATGGCCGACGATTTGTAGTAAAACTACAGGACGCCGAAGCAACCTTCGGCCATCCAAGAATTTATGTCGTCTGCCCACAAGGCCAGTCGCAAACTTCAGGCAACCGATTCTGGTAGCCTTTCCGCCCTGGAGCAAGCCATGCAAGACCTCGATCCCGTCGAAACCCAGGAATGGCTGGACGCCCTGGAATCGGTTCTCGACAAAGAAGGCGAAGACCGTGCTCACTACCTGATGACCCGTATGGGCGAACTCGCGACCCGCAGCGGCTCGCAACTGCCCTACGCCATCACCACGCCATACCGCAACACCATCCCCGTTACCCACGAAGCACGCATGCCTGGCGACCTGTTCATGGAACGCCGCATTCGCTCGCTGGTACGTTGGAACGCCATGGCGATGGTAATGCGCACGAACTTGAAAGATTCTGACCTGGGCGGTCACATCTCCAGCTTCGCTTCCAGCGCAACCCTGTATGACATCGGCTTCAACTACTTCTTCCAGGCCCCGACCGACGAACACGGCGGCGACCTGATCTACTTCCAGGGCCACACTTCTCCAGGCGTTTACGCCCGTGCGTTCATGGAAGGCCGCATCACCGAAGAACACATGAACAACTTCCGCCAGGAAGTGGACGGTAACGGCCTGTCGTCGTACCCGCACCCTTGGCTGATGCCTGATTTCTGGCAGTTCCCGACTGTATCCATGGGCTTGGGCCCGATCCAGGCGATCTACCAGGCTCGCTTCATGAAGTACCTGGAAGCGCGTGGTTTCATCCCTGAAGGCAAGCAGAAAGTCTGGTGTTTCCTGGGCGACGGCGAGTGTGACGAGCCGGAATCCCTGGGCGCAATCTCCCTGGCTGGCCGCGAGAAGCTCGACAACCTGATCTTCGTCATCAACTGCAACCTGCAGCGCCTCGAC
This sequence comes from Pseudomonas sp. MONT-RG-20F-20-E-7-02, assembly GCF_022662395.1. NCBI lineage: Bacteria > Pseudomonadati > Pseudomonadota > Gammaproteobacteria > Pseudomonadales > Pseudomonadaceae > Pseudomonas > Pseudomonas sp. MONT-RG-20F-20-E-7-02. The sequence goes on along the minus strand of NZ_JAKNQN010000005.1, from coordinate 377,154 downwards.
GGCCCGGTTCGCGGCAACGGCAAGATCATCCAGGAACTCGAAGGCGTGTTCCGCGGTGCTCAGTGGAACGTGACCAAAGTCATCTGGGGCCGTTTCTGGGACCCACTGCTGGCCAAAGACGTCGACGGTATCCTGCAACGTCGCATGGACGAAGTCATCGACGGCGAGTACCAGAACTACAAGGCCAAAGACGGCGCGTTCGTACGTGAACACTTCTTCAACACGCCTGAACTCAAGGCGATGGTTGCCGACTTGTCCGACGACGAGATCTGGAAACTCAACCGTGGCGGCCACGACCCGTACAAGGTCTACGCGGCGTACCACGAAGCGGTCAACCACAAAGAACAACCGACCGTCATCCTGGCCAAGACCATCAAGGGTTATGGCACCGGTGCCGGCGAAGCGAAAAACACTGCGCACAACACCAAGAAAGTTGATGTTGAAAGCCTGAAGCTGTTCCGCGATCGTTTCGACATCCCGGTCAAGGACGAAGAGCTGGAGAACCTGCCGTTCTTCAAGCCGGAGCCTAACAGCGCCGAAGCCCGCTACCTCAGCGAGCGTCGCGCTGCACTGGGCGGTTTCGTGCCACAGCGCCGCGCCAAGTCCTTCGATATTCCGACCCCGCCACTGGATACCCTCAAGGCTATCCTCGACGGCTCGGGCGACCGTGAAATCTCCACCACCATGGCCTTCGTGCGGATCCTCGCGCAGCTGGTCAAGGACAAGGAAATCGGCTCGCGTATCGTGCCGATCATCCCGGACGAAGCCCGTACCTTTGGTATGGAAGGCATGTTCCGTCAGTTGGGCATCTACTCGTCCGTCGGCCAGCTCTACGAGCCAGTCGATAAAGACCAGGTGATGTTCTACAAGGAAGACAAAAAGGGCCAGATCCTCGAAGAAGGCATCAACGAAGCGGGCGCCATGAGCTCCTTCATCGCTGCCGGTACTTCGTACTCCAGCCACAACCAGCCGATGCTGCCGTTCTACATCTTCTACTCGATGTTCGGCTTCCAGCGTATTGGCGACCTGGCGTGGGCAGCAGGCGACAGCCGTACCCGTGGCTTCCTGATCGGCGGCACCGCCGGCCGTACCACGCTGAACGGCGAAGGCCTGCAACACGAAGACGGTCACAGCCACATCCTGGCTGCCACCATCCCGAACTGCCGCACCTTTGATCCAACCTACGGCTATGAGCTGGCGGTGATCATCCAGGACGGCATGAAGAAGATGACCGAAGAGCAGCAGGACGTTTTCTACTACATCACCGTGATGAACGAGTCCTACCAGCAACCAGCCATGCCGGCCGGTGTTGAGGAAGGCATCATCAAGGGCATGTACCTGCTCGAAGAAGACACCAAGGAAGCGGCGCACCACGTGCAGCTGATGGGCTCCGGCACCATCCTGCGTGAAGTGCGTGAAGCGGCGAAGATCCTGCGTGAGGAGTTCAACGTCGGTGCTGACGTGTGGAGCGTAACCAGCTTCAACGAACTGCGTCGCGACGGCCTGGCCGTAGAGCGCAACAACCGCCTGCACCCAGGTCAGAAGCCAGCGAAGAGCTACGTCGAAGAATGCCTGGCCGGCCGTAAAGGTCCAGTCATCGCCTCTACCGACTACATGAAGCTGTTTGCTGAACAGATTCGCCAGTGGGTCCCGTCCAAGGAATTCAAAGTCCTGGGCACCGACGGTTTCGGCCGCAGTGACAGCCGCAAGAAGCTGCGTCACTTCTTCGAAGTTGACCGTCATTTCGTGGTGTTGGCAGCCCTGGAAGCCTTGGCTGACCGTGGTGAGATCGAACCCAAGGTGGTGGCTGACGCTATCGTCAAGTTCGGGATCAACCCGGAAAAACGCAACCCACTGGACTGCTGAGGAGATTTTTTGTGAGCGAACTCATTCGCGTACCTGACATCGGCAGCGGTGAAGGTGAAGTAATCGAGCTGTTTGTGAAGGTCGGCGACAAAGTCGAAGCCGACCAGAGCATCCTGACCCTGGAATCGGACAAGGCGAGCATGGAAATCCCTGCTCCCAAAGCCGGTGTGGTCAAGAGCCTGAAAGTGAAGCTGGGCGACCGCCTGAAAGAAGGCGACGAACTGCTGGAACTGGAAATCGAAGGTGCCGCTGATGCGGCCCCTGCGCCAGCGCCTGCTGCCGCTGCTGCACCCGCACCGGCTGCTGAAAAACCTGCTGCTGCCGAGGCTGCTCCAGCCCCGGCCGCTGCACCTGCCGCCGCCACCGTTCAGGACATTCATGTTCCGGACATCGGCTCGTCGGGCAAGGCCAAGATCATCGAGCTGCTGGTCAAGGTCGGCGACACCGTCGAAGCCGACCAGTCGCTGATCACCCTGGAGTCCGACAAGGCCTCCATGGAAATCCCTTCGCCGGCTGCCGGCGTGGTGGAAAGCATCGCGGTCAAGCTGGAAGACGAAGTCGGCACTGGCGACTTCATCCTCAAGCTCAAAGTACAAGGCGCTGCGCCTGCCGCCGCACCGGCACCCGCCGCCGCTGCTCCGGCTGCCAAGGCTGAAGCGGCTCCGGCTGCTGCGCCTGCGCCAGCTGCAAAAGCCGAGGCCGCACCGGCCCCTGCGGCTGCCGCACCTGCGCCAAGCGGTGCCAAGGTTCACGCCGGCCCTGCCGTGCGTCAGCTGGCCCGTGAGTTCGGCGTTGAGCTGAACGCTGTGTCGGCCACTGGCCCACACGGTCGTGTGCTGAAAGAAGACGTGCAGGTTTACGTCAAAGCCATGATGCAGAAAGCCAAGGAAGCGCCGGCTGCTGGCGGCGCGACCGGTGGTTCGGGCATTCCGCCGATCCGCACCGTCGACTTCAGCCGCTTCGGCGAAATCGAAGAAGTGCCGATGACCCGCCTGATGCAAATCGGCGCGGCCGGTCTGCACGCCAGCTGGCTGAACATCCCGCACGTGACCCAGTTCGACCAGGCCGACATCACCGACCTGGAAGCTTTCCGCGTTGCGCAGAAAGCCGTGGCCGAAAAAGCCGGCGTGAAACTGACCGTGCTGCCGCTGCTGCTCAAGGCCTGCGCGCATTTGCTCAAGGAGCTGCCGGACTTCAACGCCTCGCTGGCGCCAAGCGGCAAGGCGATTATCCGCAAGAAGTACGTGCACATCGGTTTCGCGGTAGACACCCCGGATGGCCTGCTGGTACCGGTCATCAAGAACGTCGACCAGAAGAGCCTGCTGCAACTCGCTGCCGAAGCCGCTGCACTGGCTGCCAAGGCCCGCGACAAGAAGCTCACCCCGGACGACATGCAGGGCGCGTGCTTCACCATCTCCAGCCTCGGGCACATTGGCGGCACTGGCTTCACGCCAATCGTCAACGCGCCGGAAGTGGCGATCCTGGGTGTGTCCAAAGCAACCATCCAGCCTGTGTGGGACGGTAAAGCCTTCCAGCCGAAGCTGATGCTGCCGCTGTCGTTGTCCTACGATCACCGTGTGATCAACGGCGCCGCTGCTGCACGCTTCACGCAGCGTCTGAGCCAACTGCTGAACGACATCCGCACCATCTTGCTGTAAGCCTCAACGGGCCTCTGCTTCACCGCAGAGGCCTGGTTGCACCGATTTTCGAGCGCCACGCTCGTACCTCAACCCCGCCAATTGGCGGGGCTTTTTTTGGCCGGCTGTTTTGTAGGGGCAAAGGGCTTCGTACCTGCGTCAATGCGCCACCCATCACCTGGATTGTAGAAACCGCTCCGGCGGCCGATAACAGCCATATAGCACTTAGCCTTCATCCTCTCTTGTCAGTGCGTGCTGCATGATGCAACCTTGCCGCTGGCGACAGTAAAGAGGGCGTGAGCCCGGCGCCGTGCGCATTTTCCCAAGCGAGTTTCCCCATGAAAAGCCAACCCGATGTCGCCCGTATGGCGGCCGAGGTAGTGACGCAGTTACCGGTGCCCTCGCGCCTCGGTATGCTGCGTTTCGAGCGGCTTAATGAGGCAAGCTGGGCGCTGCTGTACCTCGACCCCAATTGTGAGCGCCAATTCGGTCTGCCGGCGATGGAACTGTGTGCATTGGTCGGCACACCCTACGCCAGCTTGATGGAACCTCAAGCGCGCTACCAGCTGCACGATGCGATCCAGCAGCAACTGACCCAGACCCCGAATTACCTGGTGCGCTACACCCTGCACACCAACGACGGCCCGCTGAGCCTGCTGGAAATGGGCGAGGCCTACAAACAACACAACCGCCACCTGCTGCGCGGCTACCTGATGGTGGTCGACGGGCTGTTCAGCGAAATCCCCACCGCCGCCCCGACGGCCGACCTGGAAAACCAGAACAGCCGCCTGCAGATCGCGCTGGAACTCAACCAGCGCGCCCAGCAGGAACAATTGCAGCATCTGGAACGCGTGCGCGCCCAACAGGAGCTGATCCTGCTGCTGGCGCGCCAGCGCTACACCACGCCCAATTCGTTGCAGGAAGCCGCCGAGCTGATCACCCGCAGCGCCTGCGATATCTACCAGATCGATTGCGCGAGCATCTGGAACCTTGAAGGCCAGCGCCTGGTGCCGATCTCGGCGTACCACCGCGACGACCAACAGCACCACTTGCCTGAAGCGATCGACGCCAGCGGCTTCCCGGACTACCTGGAAGCCCTGCATTCGAGCCGCGCTATTGACGCCACCCATGCGATGCGTGACCCGCGCACCCGGGAAATGGCCGAGAGCCTGCGCGCCAAAGATGTGCACGCCATGCTCGACGCGAGCATCCGCGTCGATGGCCAGGTGATCGGCGTGTTGTGCCTGGAGCAACGCGGCAGCTCGCGTGCCTGGCAGGCCGATGAGATCGCCTTTGCCGGCGAGCTGGCGGACCAATTCGCGCAAGTGATCAACAACCACAACCGGCGCACCGCCACCAGCGCGCTGCACCTGTTCCAGCGAGCCGTGGAACAAAGCGCCAACGCCTTTTTGCTGGTCAATTGCGACGGCGTGGTGGAGTACGTCAACCCCAGCTTCACCGCGATCACCCAGTACAGCGCCGAAGAAGTCCATGGCCATCGCCTGGCGCAGTTGCCGGCCCTGGAGAACCTCAGCGAGCTGCTGTTCGACGCGCCGTCGAGCCTGGCCAAGAGCAACAGTTGGCAGGGTGAGTTCAAGAGCCGACGCAAGAACCTCGAACCCTACTGGGGCCAGCTGTCGATTTCCAAAGTGTATGGCGACAACCGTGAGCTGACCCACTACATCGGCATCTACGAAGACATCACCCAGACCAAGCTGGCCCAGCAGCGCATCGAGCGCCTGGCCTACACCGACAACCTGACCAACCTGGGCAACCGCCCGGCGTTTATCCGCAACCTGGACGAGCGCTTTGCCCGCGACAGCGACAGCCCGATCAGCCTGTTGCTGGTGGACATCGACAACTTCAAGCGGATCAACGACAGCCTTGGCCACCAAACGGGCGACAAGCTGCTGATCAGCCTGGCGCGCCGCCTGCGCAACAGCCTGAGTGCCAGTGGCAGCCTCGCGCGGTTTGCCAGTAATGAGTTTGCGGTGTTGCTCGACGACACCGACCTGGAGACTGGCCAGCAGGTCGCCAGCCAATTGCTGGCGACCCTCGACAAACCGATGTTCGTCGACAACCAGTTGATCAGTGTCACCGGCTCCGTGGGCCTGGCCTGTGCGCCTCTGCATGGCCGCGACCCGCAAACCCTGATGCGTAACGCCGGGTTGGCGCTGCACAAGGCCAAAGCCAACGGCAAACACCAGGTACAGGTGTTTACCGAGGCACTGAATGCCGAGGCCAGTTACAAGCTGTTCGTGGAAAACAACCTGCGCCGCGCCCTGACTCAGAACGAGCTGGACGTGTTCTACCAGCCCAAACTGTGCCTGCGCAGCGGCCGCTTGCTGGGCATGGAAGCGCTGCTGCGCTGGAACCACCCGGAAAAGGGCATGATCCGCCCTGATCAATTCATCAGCGTGGCAGAAGAAACCGGCCTGATCATCCCGATCGGCAAATGGATCGCCCGCCAGGCCTGCCGCATGAGCCGTGAGCTGACCGCCGCAGGCATGGGCAATTTGCAGGTGGCGATCAACCTGTCGCCCAAGCAGTTCTCCGACCCGGACCTGGTGGCCTCGATTGCCACCATCCTCAAGGAAGAAAAGTTGCCGGCCAACCTGCTGGAGCTGGAGCTGACCGAAGGCCTGCTGCTGGAAGCCACCGAAGACACGCGCCTGCAACTGGACCAACTGAAGAGTTTTGGCCTGACCCTGGCCATGGACGACTTCGGCACCGGTTACTCGTCACTGAGCTACCTGAAAAAATTCCCCATCGACATCATCAAGATCGATCGCAGTTTTATCCACGAAATCCCGGACAACCAGGACGACATGGAAATCACCTCGGCGGTGATCGCCATGGCCCACAACCTCAAGCTCAAGGTGGTGGCCGAAGGCATCGAGACCGCCGAGCAACTGGCGTTCCTGCGCCGGCATCGCTGCGATGTGGGCCAAGGCTACCTCTTCGACCGGCCGATCCCCGGTGCAGAGCTGCTGGAGAAGCTTAAACGCTACCCGCGCGGGCCAATCGCCTGACAGCGCTGTAACACTCGGGCACACTGGCTGTCTGAATCTTTACCGCTAACTCAACCTGACGAGAGGACTGATCATGGTCTTGCGCTCGGAAATTCTGGTGAATAAAAACGTGTTGCCCACTCAAGAACAAGCTTTGCCTGGCCGTGAAACCCCGATGGCGCTGCCAGAGACGCATTTCGTCAACGGCAACCCGCTGCTCGGCCCGTTTGTCGACAACGTAGAGTTCGCGATCTTCGGTCTCGGGTGCTTCTGGGGTGCCGAACGCCGGTTCTGGCAGCGCGACGGCGTGGTCAGCACCGTGGTCGGTTACGCCGGTGGTTACACGCCGAACCCGACGTACGAAGAAGTCTGCTCGGGCCTGACCGGCCATAGCGAAGTGGTACTGGTGGTGTTTGATCAAGACAAGATCAGTTACGAAGAGCTGCTCAAAATGTTCTGGGAACTGCACAACCCGACCCAGGGCATGCGCCAGGGCAACGACATCGGCAGCCAGTACCGTTCGGTGATCTACGCCGTGAAACCTGAGCACCTGGAAGCGGCCAAGGCCAGCGCCGAGGCGTATCAGGCTGAGCTGACCAAGGCTGGCCTGGGCACCATCACCACGGAAATCGAAGAAGCGCCGACGGTGTACTTCGCCGAGGCGTATCACCAGCAGTACCTGGCGAAAAATCCGCAGGGGTATTGCGGGATTGGCGGCACCGGCGTGACCTGCCCAATCTAAGATTTGCGCAGTTGATCGTTCCCACGCTCCGCGTGGGAATGCCGACAGGGACGCTCTGCGTCCGCTCTTGAGGCGTGACGCGGAGCGTCACAAGATACATTCCCACGCAGAGCGTGGGAACGATCAGTTACTCAGCGATAAGCCAGTCCATCTGCCACCCGCCTTGGGTCTGGCCAAGTTTCTTGGACAGCCACGGCAGCAGCTCACGCAACTCCTCTTCCAGCCCCCAAGGCGGGTTGGCAATCGCCAGGCCCGAGCCCGTCAGGGTATTGGGCGTGTCCAGCGGATGCACCAATAACTCCACCCGCAGCAACTTCGGTGCACCCGTTCCGGCCAGGTCCTGGTAGAAGCGACGCAACATGCGCTGGTCTTTCACTGGATACCAGATCGCTGCAACAGTCTGGCGCATGCGGCTGACTGCTTCCTTGAGGGACGCTGCACAGCGCTGCATTTCGTCGAGCTTTTCAAACGGCGGATCGATCAGCATCAACGCGCGCTTTTCCGGCACCGGCAGCAAGGCGCGCGGCACATGCCAGCCTTCGCCCAAATGCACTTTGACGCGGCGATCGCCCTTCATGTTGTCCTTGAGCAGCACGCCGTCTTCCGGGTGTTTTTCATTCAGCAGCACACGGTCCTGAGGCCGTGTGAGGCGGCGCGCCAGCTCCGGCGAACCAGGGTAATAGCGCAACTGGCCATCCGGGTTCATCTCGTGCAGCACGCGCATGTAGTCGGCCGTCAGCGGCGGCAGGTCACTCTCGCCCCACAGGCGGGCGATGCCTTCCAGGTATTCACCGGTGCGGTTGGCCTGATCACCTTGCAGGTCGTACAGCCCGATCCCGGCGTGGGTGTCGAGGTAGGCGAACGGCTGCTCCTTGCGCGACATCAAGGCGATGAGGCGGGTCAAGGTCAAGTGTTTGAAGACATCGGCGTGGTTGCCGGCGTGAAAGGCGTGACGATAATTCATGGTTGCTCCTGCGCAGGGGGCGAAGTTTACCTTCTACCGGAGCAAAGGGGCAGAGTGTGGCGAGCGGGCTTGCCCCGCGCTGGGCTCAATTCATCTCTAAGGTCAGGTACTCAGTCAGTGCTTCATGACTGATACCCGGCCTGCGCGCAAAGTAGGCGACCTTGTGGCGCAAGGTTGCAGGCGTGAAGGCGGTATACAGGTCGGGTCGCTGTTCTTCGAGCCATTGCAGCAGGTTGTCGATCAGCACGTAGGGTGATTGCTCCGCCAGATGCGCCAGTAACGAGGCAGGCACTTGCCACCATGGGCTGGTGTTGGCGGCCGTGACCGGGCCAGTCGCCACGACCAGCGGTTGGCCATTGATCAGATAGCGCTGGAATACCGGCAACACCTTCCCCGCCGCGTCGCCCAAGGTTTGCACAATCGGCAGCCATTGAGCGCCATCCCAGAAACGTAAAAATACCTGCTGGCCGTCAGGCAGCAGAACCTTGGTCAGGCTTTGCAGGTGCGCCACCACGGTTTCCAGCGGGCTGGATGATACTGCCAGCCAGCCCCAATCCGTTGAGTCGGTGGTGGCGACCCAGTCGAGAAAGGCGCTGCCGGGCTCGATGACAGCAACGTAGGGCATTACTTCATTCCATTGCGCGTAGGCGCTGCCTGCCCAGATTGACTGGGGCGGCAGTCCGACGGCCATGGCTTGCCAGGCGGCATAGGGTTTAGCGTCGCTGGCACTGCCCAATACCGCGAAAATTCGCTCATCGGGCAGCAAAGGAAATTCGGCCAGCCAGGTGTGTGGAGTCAAGGAGTGACGCATACGGGTAAATTCCTTTTAAGGGCGAACCTGGGTGTGGTCGGCGATATCACATTGGCCGTTCTTGCACCGCTCACACTCTTCGCAAAATGGCGCGCTGCGTTTCAGGCTGGCCACTTGCACGCGGCTGAGCGGTGCGGGAACAACCGCCGCCAGCGCTTCCTTGATGCCCGGTAGTAACGGCACAGCTGCAGCAGCGGGTGCACCACCCAGTTGAATCGGCACGCTGCTGAAAATGCCGCCCGCCGACAACGTGATCGACTGCCCGCCCGCCTGGATCGTAACGCTGGCACCGGCGTCGATAACAACGCTTTGCCCTGCTCCGATCTGAATCGTCCGCCCCGCGCGCATCTGCTGCGAACCTCCGACCATCAAGTGATCATCCTGCTTGAGCTCGGTGAGGCGGTTGCCATGGGTAATGCGCTGCTCTTCGCCTTGCAGCTCGTGATGCGACTCGCCGCCCACCTTCACCCGGCGCACGTTATCGACCTGCACCTGCTGGTCATTCAGCACGTGCTGGGTCCAATCGCGCTGGGCACGCAGGTAGATTTCCTCGGCGCCCTTGCGGTCTTCAATGCGCAGTTCGTTATAGCCACCACCGCCAGGGCTGCTGTGGCTGCGCAAGATGCTGCGGGTCTTGTCCGCCGGCAGGTCGAGGGGCACGGGGTTGGCCGCGTTGGGCAGGCAACCCATCACCAGCGGCATATCCACGTCGCCGTTGGCGAAGCCGACCAGAACCTCCATGCCGACCCTGGGAATCAACACCGCACCATAACGGTCATGAGCCCAGGCACTGGCGACGCGCAGCCAGCAGCTGGAATGCTCGTTATGCTCGCCGTCACGGTCCCAGGCCAGCTGTACTTTGACCCGGCCGTATTCGTCACAGTGAATCTCACTGTCGGCGGGGCCGGTGACTACCGCGTTCTGGTAGCCGGAGATCTGCGGCCGCGACAGGATCAAGGGCGATCGAAACTGCACGTCCCAAGGCGTGGCAGTAAAATCGTTGTCGTAGCCCTGAGGCAACTTATCGCCATATATTTCCGGGGCAGACTCCTCCAGCACTTGAGGCTGATGCCCCACGTGGTACACATGGGTGACCAACCACAAATCATTCCATTCCTGACGCGGATGCCCGGCCATCTTCAGGAACTGCCCGGTGACCAATGCCGGTTGGTTGCTGGAGCCTCTGGCCAGCCGATAATCGCTGCGATGGCGCTCCAACCGGCGCTGCGCCAGGTACTTGCCATGCTCACGATCCGTAAAGTCTCCAGGGTAGCGCTGCTCATCCAGGGAGGGGCGTTGCCCACCGGACGCTGCGCTTTCCAATGCCAGGCTCGGTTTCTTGAAGTCGTAGTCGCGCAGGTTCACACCCGTTGTACGGGTTTCCAACCGCAGGCTGAAGCGCTTGATCGCGGGCGTATCGGCCACCATCCCGGTGCCGGGCGAGTACGGGGTGGCTTGATCCTGCCGGACAAACACGCTTTGGTCATCGCCAAATACCAACAGGTGGCGCTCGGGGCTGTGCTGGAAGTGGTAGTGAATGCCCGACTCGTCACATAAGCGTTGAATGAACTCCAGATCGTTTTCGCCGAACTGAACACAGTATTCACGCTCCGGATACTTTCCACTCAGCTGAAACGTGAACGTGTCGGCCTGGATAGCCTGGGCTTCCAGCACCAACGCGATGATCTGGGGCACGGTTTTGTTCTGGAAAATCCGCTGGTGCGTACTGTTGTGCAGATACGCCAACTGCGGTACCAGGCTGATCTGGTAACGGGTAAGACGCTTGCCCGCATCGCCTTGGGCCACTTGATAGACCAGGCCGTGAATACCATGACCTTCAGCGTCAAACCCCAGGAACGCCTGCCGGTGCATCAGGCTCTCGAGGTCCAGATCGGCCTGTTCGCTGACCAACTCCAGGTCAAAACGAAAAGGCAGGCTAATAAACTCATCACCTGTGAACCCATGGACCTTCAGATCGCTGGGCTGCCCATCGAGGGTCAGGGTAAACGCGCTTTCATTGGCAGGAGCGAACATCCGGTGTTTCTCTGCGAGGGGGTGGGCGGTCGATTCTGCACCAGCTTTTTGCCCTCCTGAGCGCCGCGCGGCCAAATCAGTATGTTCCTACGCCATGAGTGCCCGATTCTTCATGTTCCCTGCGTCGAAAGCACGCCAACGCCGTGCTAGCGTAATTGTCCCTTTCTCGCCGGATCACTGGAAAAAGCATGGCCATCCGCTACGCAAAAATCATCTTGACCCTCGCCCTCGCCGCCTTCGCCAGCATGGTTGCGTTCAACAACATCACGGACTACGGCTCCAACTTCGCCTTCGTCCAACACGTGCTGAGCATGGACACCACGTTCCCCGGTAACGCGGCCATGTACCGTTCAATCACCACGCCATGGCTGTGGCACGCGGCCTATGCGCTGATCATCCTGGGAGAGGCGCTCTGCGCGCTGCTGCTGGCCTGGGGTGCGCTGTCACTGTGGCGCGCGCGGCACGCAAGCGGTGGCGACTTCAACCGCGCCAAAGCCCGCGCAACCAGCGGCCTCGCCCTCGGTTTTGTGGTGTGGTTTTTTGGTTTTATGGTGGTGGGCGGGGAATGGTTCTTGATGTGGCAATCCCATCAGTGGAACGGCCAGGAAGCGGCGTTCAAGTTCTACATGGCGATTCTGGGCGTGCTGATTTTTCTTAATCAAGCGGATGCTGACTGAACCCGCCATAAAAAAGGCCCGCCATCCGTAGGATGCGGGCCTTTTCTTCAACTCAACGGGCGCTAGGCACCCGAAGAATTACTTGTTGAGGTTGTAGTCTTTTTCCGCAGCATCAAAACGCTCGACCATACCGGCAGTCGGTGCGCCCAGCTTGCTGACGACGTAGATCGCCAGGCTGGCGAAGATGAAGCCAGGGATGATTTCGTACAGGCCCAACAGCTCGAAGTGCTTCCACACAATTACCGTGACCGCGCCGACCAGGATGCCGGCCAGTGCGCCGTTGCGGGTCATGTGTTTCCAGATCACCGAGATCAGCACCACAGGCCCGAACGCGGCGCCGAAACCGGCCCAGGCGTAGCTCACCAGGCCCAGCACGCGGTTGTTCGGGTTGGCGGCCATGGCGATGGCGATCAGCGCAACCAGCAACACCATGGCGCGGCCGACCCACACCAGTTCAACCTGGGAGGCGTTTTTGCGCAGGAAGGTTTTGTAGAAGTCTTCGGTCAGCGCGCTGGAGCACACCAGCAGTTGGCAGCTCAGGGTGCTCATCACCGCCGCCAGGATGGCCGACAGCAGCACACCGGCAATCCATGGGTTGAACAGCAGCTTGGCCAGCTCGATGAACACACGTTCGTGGTTTTCATTAACCGGGCCAGCCACTTCCGGGTGCGCCGAGAAGTAAGCGATACCGAAGAAACCCACCGCCACGGTGCCGCCCAGGCACAGGATCATCCAGGTCATGGAGATGCGGCGTGCCTTGGCAATCGACTTCACCGAATCCGCCGCCATGAAACGCGCGAGGATGTGCGGCTGGCCGAAGTAACCCAGGCCCCAGCCCATCAGCGAGATGATGCCGATGAAGGTGGTGTTTTTCAGCATGTTGAAGTTGTCAGGGTTCTTGGCTTCGATCGCCAGGAAGGTGGTGTCGACGCCACCGGTGGCCAGCAGCACGATGATCGGCGTGAGGATCAGCGCGAAGATCATCAGTGTGGCTTGCACAGTATCTGTCCAGCTGACTGCCAGGAAACCACCGACGAAGGTGTAGGCAATCGTCGCGGCAGCACCGGCCCACAGCGCCGTCTCGTAGGACATGCCGAAGGTGCTTTCAAACAGACGGGCACCGGCGACGATGCCGGACGCGCAATAAATAGTGAAAAACACCAGGATCACCACGGCAGAGATGATCCGCAGCAGGCCGCTTTTATCTTCGAAACGGCTGGAGAAATAATCCGGCAGCGTCAGGGCGTCCCCGTTGTGTTCGGTCTGCACCCGCAAGCGGCCAGCCACGAACAACCAGTTCAGGTATGCGCCGACGATCAGGCCGATGGCGATCCAGCTTTCCGACAGGCCGGACATGTAGATCGCGCCCGGCAGGCCCATCAACAACCAGCCGCTCATATCGGAGGCACCGGCCGACAACGCGGTGACCACGCTGCCGAGGCTGCGACCGCCGAGGATGTAATCGGAGAGGTTGTTGGTGGAGCGATAGGCCATGAAGCCGATCAGCACCATTGCTGCGATGTAGATCACAAACGTGATCAGGGTGGGGTTGCTAACGCTCATAAGAAGTGACGCCCTGGCTTTGTTTTTATGTAGCGACGGTCTGAGTCAGACGGCCACCCGTGGATAACCGGGTAGACGAAACTGCGTGCCGTGCATTTATGACTGGCGTTTCCCCAGGAAAGCCGCCAGCCGATGAACCGAACCTTGCAGCTGGTTGCACCTTGGGCGCGAATGCTATTCAACAAAGTAAATAAGGTGCAACCAGTTTCTTGAGAATAAGTTGCACCTTAGTATGTTTAGGGCAAAACATCGGTTTTTTGCTCCTTTTCGGAGCAAGAACAGCCGATCTCAGAAGTAAACGCACCAAGGGGGAGCGGATTCCGTCGAAGGCCGGATTTTTTCCCGATCACGATCAAAAAAATCCTGAACAATTTGGGTTGCACCCGGTTGCACCTCTGCATGCGCAAAGCTAATCTTGCCGCCAGCAGATGCCACGCAGTAGTGGCACCCATGAGGATAAAAAGATGGCTACGACCACCCTTGGGGTCAAACTCGACGACCCGACCCGCGAACGCCTCAAGGCCGCCGCGACCTCCATTGATCGCACGCCGCACTGGCTGATCAAGCAGGCGATTTTCAATTACCTGGAGAAACTCGAGGGTGGTGCAACCCTGACCGAGCTCAATGGCTCGGGCAGCAAGGACGCTGAAGACGCAGGCGAAGTCCAGCCGGACCACGCCCACCAGTGCTTCCTGGAGTTCGCCGAAAGCATCCTGCCGCAGTCCGTACTGCGCGCCTCGATCACCGCCGCCTACCGCCGCCCCGAGCCGGAAGTGGTGCCGATGCTGATCGAACAGGCCCGCCTGCCACAGCCGATGGCTGAAGCGACTAACAAGCTGGCCGCCTCGATTGCTGAAAAACTGCGCAATCAGAAGAGCGCCGGCGGCCGTGCCGGTATTGTTCAGGGCCTGCTGCAAGAATTTTCCCTGTCGTCCCAGGAAGGCGTGGCATTGATGTGCCTGGCCGAAGCGCTGCTGCGCATCCCGGACAAGGGCACCCGCGACGCGCTGATCCGCGACAAGATCAGCACCGGCAACTGGCAGCCGCACCTGGGCAACAGCCCGTCGCTGTTCGTCAACGCCGCCACCTGGGGCTTGCTGCTGACCGGCAAACTGGTGGCCACGCACAACGAGGCAGGTTTGACCTCGTCCCTGAGCCGTATCATCGGCAAGAGCGGCGAGCCGATGATCCGCAAGGGCGTCGACATGGCCATGCGCCTGATGGGCGAGCAGTTCGTTACCGGCGAAACCATCGCCGAAGCCCTGGCCAATGCGAGCAAGTTCGAAGCCAAGGGCTTCCGCTATTCCTACGACATGCTCGGCGAAGCTGCACTGACCGAACACGATGCCCAGAAGTACCTGGCCTCGTACGAACAAGCCATTCACTCCATCGGCAAAGCTTCTCACGGCCGTGGGATTTATGAAGGCCCGGGCATTTCCATCAAGCTCTCCGCCCTGCACCCGCGTTACAGCCGCGCGCAGTACGAGCGCGTGATGGATGAGCTGTACCCGCGCCTGCTGTCCCTGACCTTGCTGGCCAAGCAGTACGACATCGGCCTGAACATCGACGCCGAAGAAGCCGACCGCCTTGAGCTGTCGCTGGACCTGCTTGAGCGCCTGTGCTTCGAGCCGCAACTGACCGGCTGGAACGGCATCGGTTTCGTGATCCAGGCGTACCAGAAGCGCTGCCCGTATGTGATCGACTACGTCATCGACCTGGCGCGCCGCAGCCGCCATCGCTTGATGATCCGCCTGGTGAAAGGCGCGTACTGGGACAGCGAAATCAAGCGCGCCCAGGTCGAAGGCCTGGAAGGCTACCCGGTCTACACCCGCAAGGTGTACACCGACGTTTCCTACATCGCCTGTGCACGCAAACTGCTGTCGGTGCCGGAAGCCATCTACCCGCAGTTCGCCACGCACAACGCCCACACGCTGTCGGCGATCTACCATATTGCCGGTCAGAACTATTACCCCGGCCAGTACGAGTTCCAGTGCCTGCACGGCATGGGTGAACCGCTGTACGAGCAGGTTGTAGGCAAAGTTTCCGAAGGCAAGCTGAACCGTCCGTGCCGCGTGTACGCACCGGTCGGCACCCACGAAACATTGCTGGCTTACCTGGTGCGTCGCCTGCTGGAAAACGGCGCCAACACCTCGTTCGTCAACCGCATTGCCGACCACACCATCTCGATCCAGGAGCTGGTGGCCGACCCAGTGGCCAACATCGAGCAGATGGCAACGCTGGAAGGCGGCTTCGGCCTGCCGCACCCGCGTATTCCACTGCCGCGTGACCTGTATGGCAGCGACCGCGCCAACTCGGCGGGCATCGACCTGGCCAACGAACACCGCTTGGCGTCGCTGTCCTGTGCCTTGCTGGCCACCGCGCACAACGACTGGAAAGCCGCGCCGATGCTGGGCTGCGCGTCCAGCAATGAAGCCGCTGCACCGGTGCTGAACCCGTCCGACCTGCGTGACGTGGTCGGCCATGTACAAGAAGCCACTGTTGAAGACGTCGACAACGCGATCCAGTGCGCCATCAACGCCGGCCCGATCTGGCAGGCCACCCCGCCCGCCGAGCGCGCCGCGATCCTGGAGCGTGCCGCCGACTTGATGGAAGGCGAGATTCAGCCGTTGATGGGCCTGCTGGCCCGCGAAGCCGGCAAGACGTTCGCCAACGCCATCGCCGAAGTGCGTGAAGCCGTGGATTTCCTGCGCTACTACGCCGTGCAGGCGCGCAACGACTTCACCAACGACGCCCACCGCCCGTTGGGCCCGGTGGTCTGCATCAGCCCGTGGAACTTCCCGCTGGCGATTTTCAGTGGCCAAGTTGCTGCGGCACTGGCTGCCGGTAACCCGGTATTGGCCAAGCCTGCGGAGCAAACCCCGTTGGTGGCGGCACAAGCCGTGCGCATCCTGCTGGAAGCCGGTATTCCGGAAGGCGTGCTGCAACTGCTGCCGGGCCAGGGCGAAAGCGTCGGTGCGCGCCTGGTGGGTGATGATCGCGTCAAAGGCGTGATGTTCACCGGCTCCACCGAAGTCGCGCGCCTGCTGCAACGCAGCGTCGCCGGTCGTCTGGATGCCCAGGGCCGCCCGATTCCGCTGATCGCCGAAACCGGTGGCCAGAACGCGATGATCGTCGACTCTTCGGCGCTGACCGAGCAAGTGGTGATCGACGTTGTTTCGTCGGCCTTCGACAGTGCCGGCCAACGCTGCTCGGCTCTGCGCGTGCTGTGCCTGCAGGAAGATTCGGCAGACCGTGTAATCGAAATGCTCAAAGGCGCGATGGCTGAATGCCGCCTGGGCAACCCGGAGCGCCTGTCGGTAGACATCGGGCCGGTGATCGACGCCGAAGCCAAGGCCGGTATCGAGAAACACATCCAGGCCATGCGCGACAAAGGCCGCAACGTCTACCAAGTGGCAATCGCCGATGGCGAAGAAATCAAGCGCGGCACCTTCGTGATGCCAACCCTGATCGAGCTGGAAAGCTTCGACGAACTGCAACGCGAGATCTTCGGCCCGGTGCTGCACGTGGTGCGCTACAAGCGCAAAGAGATCGACCAGCTCATCGCGCAGATCAATGCCTCCGGCTATGGCCTGACCCTGGGCGTGCACACCCGCATCGACGAGACCATCGCCAAGGTGATCGACAACGTGCATGCCGGTAACGTGTATGTGAACCGCAACATCGTTGGCGCAGTGGTTGGCGTGCAGCCATTCGGCGGCGAAGGCCTGTCGGGCACTGGCCCGAAAGCGGGCGGGCCGTTGTACCTGTACCGTTTGCTGTCGACCCGTCCTACCGATGCCATCGAACAATCCTTCGTAAGGGGCGACAAGTTGGCCGCGCCGGACGTGCGCCTGCGCGATGCCATGAGCCAACCGCTGACCGCCCTGAAAACCTGGGCCGACAGCAATAAGTTCAGCGAGCTGAGCGCGCTGTGCAGCCAGTTTGCCGCGCAGTCGCAAAGCGGTATCACCCGCCAACTGGCCGGCCCGACTGGCGAGCGCAACAGCTACGCGATCCTGCCCCGCGAGCACGTGCTGTGTCTGGCGGACGTCGAAGGCGACCTGCTGACGCAACTGGCGGCAGTGCTGGCCGTCGGCGGTTCGGCGGTATGGCCGGAAACTGACCTGACCAAGGCATTGTTCCCACGCCTGCCGAAGGACGTTCAGGCGAAGATCAAGCGCGTGGCCGACTGGACCAAGGACGAAGTGGTGTTCGACGCAGTCTTGCACCACGGCGACTCCGACCAACTGCGTGCGGTGTGCCAGCAAGTGGCGCAACGCGGTGGCGCGATTGTTGGCGTGCATGGTTTGTCGCAAGGTGAGACGGCGATTGCGCTGGAGCGCCTGGTGATTGAGCGGGCGTTGAGTGTTAACACCGCTGCGGCGGGCGGTAACGCCAGCCTGATGACCATCGGCTAACTGACGAAACGCGGTCAAAATGTGGGAGCTGGCTTGCCTGCGATAGCGGCGGGTCAGTGACAAAGGTGTCGGCTGGTACTGCCTCATCGCAGGCAAGCCAGCTCCCACATTGACCGCATCCCACCTTCGACCCTCGTTCTGCCTCTGCATCACGCAAATCAATCTTGCTATCCAGCCTCTATTCGCGCACTTAGACTCAGGCCTATCCCCACACAGGTAAGCCGCCATGTCCGAGACGCTGCTCAGTTCCCGCAATCTGGCTTTCGAGCTGTACGAAGTCCTCGATGCCGAGGGCCTGACCCAGCGCGAGCGGTTTGCCGAGCACAACCGCGAGACCTTCGATGCGGCCATCAGCACCGCGCGTAGCATTGCCGAGAAGTACTTCGCGCCGCATAACCGCAAGAATGACGAAAACGAACCGCGCTATGAAGACGGCCAGGCGATCCTGATTCCGGAAGTGAAACCGGCCGTGGACGCGTTTCTCGAAGCGGGCTTTCTCAACGCCGCGCGCAGTTTCGAAGCAGGCGGCATGCAGCTGCCGACGTTGCTGTCCCAGGCATGCTTTGCGCACTTTCAGTCGGCCAACGCGGCTTCGACCTCCTACCCGTTCCTCACAATGGGCGCGGCCAACCTGATTGAAAGCTTCGGCACCGAGGAGCAGAAGCAGCGCTTCCTGCAACCGATGATCGACGGCCGCTTCTTCGGCACCATGGCGCTGACCGAGCCGCATGCCGGCTCGTCCTTGTCGGATATTCGTACACGGGCAGAGCCTGCGGCTGACGGCACTTATCGGCTCAAGGGCAACAAGATCTTCATCTCCGGTGGCGACCATCCGCTGTCGGAAAACATCGTGCACATGGTGCTCGCCAAGCTGCCGGACGCGCCGGCCGGGGTAAAGGGCATTTCGCTGTTTATCGTGCCCAAGTTCCTGGTCAACGAGGATGGCAGCCTGGGCGCGCGCAATGACGTGCTGTTGGCCGGGCTGTTCCACAAGATGGGCTGGCGCGGCACCACGTCCACGGCGCTTAACTTCGGCGATAACGGTAATTGCGTCGGCTATCTGGTAGGCAAACCGCACCAGGGCTTGAGCTGCATGTTCCAGATGATGAACGAGGCGCGCATCGGCGTGGGCATGGGCGCAGTCATGCTAGGTTATGCCGGCTACCTCTACTCGCTGGAATACGCCCGCGAACGCCCGCAAGGTCGCCTGCCGGACAGCAAAGACCCCAGCACCGCGCCGGTCTCGATCATTCAGCACGCCGATATCAAGCGCATGCTGCTGACTCAAAAAGCCTACGTGGAAGGCGCCTTCGACCTTGGCCTGTATGCCGCGCGGCTGTTCGATGACACCACAACCCTGGAAACCGACGCCGAACGCAAGCAAGCCCACGAACTGCTGGACCTGCTTACGCCTATCGTCAAATCCTGGCCATCGGAGTTCTGCCTCAAGGCCAACGAGCTGGCGATCCAGATTCTCGGCGGCCATGGCTACACCCGCGAATACCCGGTGGAGCAGTACTACCGCGACAACCGCCTGAACCCGATCCACGAAGGCACCCACGGCATCCAGTCGCTGGACTTGCTCGGGCGCAAGCTCGCGCAGAATGGCGGTGCGGGCCTCAAGCAACTGATCCGTTTGATCGCCGAAACCGGCGCACGGGCGCAGCAGTACCCGTCACTCATGGCCCTGCGAGAACCTCTGGAGCAGTTGGTTAATCGCCTGCAAAGCGTGACGATTGGCCTGCTGACGGATCTCGCCCAGGGCAAGGTCAACAGCAGCCTGGCAAATTCGGCGCTGTACTTGAAGGTGTTCGGGCACACGGTGATTGGCTGGCGCTGGCTGGAACAGGCGATTCGCGCCGAGGAAGGCTTGGCCAAGGGCCATACGGCGGATGTTGCCTTCTATAAAGGCAAGCTCCAGGCCGCTCGGTACTTCCTGACCTGGGAAGTGCCGAGCTGCCATCATGAACTGGCGATTCTGGAGGCACGCGATGACACGTGCCTGGGGATGCAGGATGCGTGGTTCTAAGGCGTTCCGATCGCCTTGGAAATCACTTCGACCGTGGCGCTGACTTGCTCTTGGTAACGGTCGAGTTCCTGCTGGTGATGCTTTTGCATTTCGATCTGCTCGGCGCACAGGTTCAGCGCGGCCAGTACCAATAATTTGTCACCGATCAGGGTCGGGTACTTTTTCTTGGTGGTGGCCAGGGAGGCCTTGAGCATGGTCACGGCGTGCATCAGGGTTTGATCTTCCCCTTCCGGCGCCTTGATCGAGTAATCCTCTCCGAGAATCGAAACGACCTTTATCCCTTCATTCATGCGCCGACAGGACCTGCGCTCACACGCTCAACCAGGGCCTGGATGCGCGCGGCAGTGGCGCCGTGTTTTTCTTCCTGTTCCATCAGGTTCAGTTGCAGGCTGTCGTTTTCATCCTTGGCACGGGCCAGTTCCGCCTTGAGGGATTCATTGCTGCCGAGCAGGTCCTGGTTTTGTTGTACGAGGTCAGTGACAAGCTGTTCAAGCTGGCTGAGGGATGCTTCTAACATTTTGATTTCTCGGGCTTTTTCAAAGGGCGGTGACGATAAAGAAAAATCACCTCGGAAGCCAGGGTTATCCCCGGCGCGCAGCCCGATTTTTAAGGGCCGGGCCGCGCTTTCGAGCCTTAGTGACTGCATTTACCCCATCTGGTTCCTGAATCCGTCCAACCCCTCGTCAGATGCGACAAAAGCGCGCGCCCCCTTAAGACTTTAGTCGCATGGCCGATAGAAGATGCACACCCCGTCTCATGGCCGCACGGATCGCGCTTCTCCCCAGGACTCCAGCATGTCTCTTCGTAATATGAATATCGCGCCGCGCGCCTTTCTTGGCTTTGCGTTTATTGGTGCACTCATGTTGTTTCTCGGTGTGTTCGCCCTGAACCAGATGAGCAAGATCCGTGCTGCCACCGAAGACATCACCCAGTCCAGCGTGCCAAGCATTCGCGCCCTCGACGAATTCACCCAGCTGACCCTGCGCCTGCGCGTGCTGTCGTACCGCTTGCTGACCAACCGCGAGCCGGACGTGCAGCAAAAAACCCTGGAAGCCTTTGAACTGCGCAACCAGCAGATCCGCACCGCCCAGGGCGTGTACGAAAAACTCATCGAGAGTGGCGAAGAGCGCGCGGCCTACGACGAATACGTGCGTTTGCTCGGCCAGTACCACCAGATCGAAGAGCGCATGAAGAGCTTGTCTCGCGCCAACCAGATCGACGACCTGCGCAACTTGCTCAACACCGAATTGCTCAGCAACTCCGAGCAGGTCAACGCTGTGCTGACACGCCTGCTGGACATCAACAACAAGATGGCCAACGCCACCAACCAGCAAGCCAAAGACCAATACGACATGGCGTTTGAGCTGGTGGTGGGCCTGCTGATCGTGGCCACGGCGCTGACCTTGTTGTTCGCCTGGCTGCTGACCCGCAGCATCACCGTGCCGATTTCCCAGGCACTTGAGGCCGCCGAGGAAGTCGCCGAAGGCAACCTGACGCGCCCGATCAAGGTCGACGGCAACGACGAAGCCGGCCGCCTGCTGGCCGCCATGGCCAAGATGCAGGACAAGTTGCGCGACACCCTGCAACGCATCGCCGGTTCCGCCACCCAGCTGGCGTCGGCGGCCGAAGAGCTGAATGCCGTCACCGACGAAAGCGCCCGTGGCCTGACCCAGCAGAACAACGAAATCGAACAAGCCGCCACCGCCGTCAACGAGATGACCAGCGCCGTCGAAGAAGTCGCGCGCAATGCGGTCAGCACCTCCGAAGCCTCGCGCGCCGCCACCACTTCTGCTGGCGATGGCCGTGATTTGGTGCAGGAAACCGTCAGCGCCATCGAACGCATGAGCGGCGACGTGCAAGCCACGGCCACCTTGATCGGCGACCTGGCGAATGAATCGCGGGATATCGGCAAGGTACTCGACGTGATTCGCGGCCTGGCCGACCAGACCAACCTGCTGGCGCTGAACGCCGCCATTGAAGCCGCGCGCGCCGGTGAAGCCGGGCGTGGGTTTGCCGTGGTGGCGGATGAAGTGCGGGCCCTGGCTCATCGCACCCAGCAGTCGACCAGCGAGATCGAGCGCATGATCGGCAGCATTCAGGCCGGCACCGAGCACGCGGTGGATTCGATGCGTAACAGCACCGAGCGGGCCGAATCGACGCTGAACATCGCCAAAGGCGCCGGGATGTCGCTGGACACCATCAACACCGCAATCGTGGAGATCAACGAACGCAACCTGGTGATCGCCAGCGCAGCCGAAGAGCAGGCGCAGGTGGCGCGGGAAGTGGACCGCAACCTGGTGAACATTCGTGATTTGTCGGTGCAATCGGCCACGGGCGCCAGCCAGACCAGTGCGGCGAGCAGTGAGCTGTCGCGCCTGGCGGTGGATTTGAATGGGATGGTGGGGCGTTTCCGTCTGTAACCGACACCGGTGATTGATCGTTCCCACGCTCCGCGTGGTAATGCAGCCTGTGACGCTCCGCGTCACGCCTTAAAAGCGGACGCAGAGCGTCCAGCGAAGCATTCCCACGCAGAGCGTGGGAACGATCTTTTGACAGCGCAGCAATTCAACAGGTTAGAATCGCTGGCACGCAGACTGCATGGTCAGTTTGCGCCCCGTCTTCCCAGCTCTGGAGTACTGCCTTTGAATGCGACGACCATCAACAGCCTGTTCTTGATCGGCGCGTTGCTGGTGGGTGCGAGCATTCTGGTGAGTTCTCTTTCGTCCCGCCTGGGGATCCCGATTCTGGTGATCATCCTGGCCGTGGGCATGGTCGCCGGCGTCGACGGCGGCGGCATCATTTTCGACAACTACCCGACCGCCTACCTGGTGGGCAACCTCGCCTTGGCAGTGATCCTGCTCGACGGCGGCTTGCGTACGCGGGTGGCGAGTTTTCGTGTAGCACTCTGGCCGGCGTTGTCGCTGGCGACGGTGGGGGTGTTGATCACCACCGGCCTCACCGGCATGGCCGCGGCCTGGCTGTTCGACCTCAATATCATTCAAGGCTTGCTGATCGGCGCCATCGTCGGCTCAACCGACGCCGCCGCGGTGTTCTCGCTATTGGGCGGCAAAGGCCTGAACGAACGGGTTACCGCCAGCCTCGAAATCGAATCCGGCAGTAACGACCCGATGGCGGTGTTCCTCACCGTCACCCTGATCGACATGCTCGCCACAGGCCAGACCGGCCTGCACTGGAGCCTGCTGACCCACCTGATCCGCGAATTCGGCATCGGCGGCATCGTCGGCCTGGGCGGCGGCTGGCTGATGCTGCAGATGGTCAACCGCATCAACCTGGCCACCGGCCTGTACCCGATCCTGGTGATCGCCGGTGGCCTGGTGGTGTTCGCCCTGACCAACGCCTTGCACGGCAGCGGTTTCCTCGCCGTATACCTGTGCGGCCTGGTGATCGGCAACCGCCCGGTGCGCAGCCGTCATGGCATCTTGCATATGCTCGACGGCATGGCCTGGCTGGCACAGATCGGCATGTTCCTGGTGCTGGGCTTGCTGGTCACGCCCCATGACTTGCTGCCCATTGCCCTGCCGGCGTTGGGCCTGGCGCTGTGGATGATTCTGTTCGCACGGCCGCTGTCGGTGATGGTCGGCCTGCTGCCGTTCAAGGCGTTCCACGGGCGCGAAAAAGCCTTTATCGCCTGGGTCGGCCTGCGCGGCGCGGTGCCGATCATTCTGGCGGTATTCCCGCTGATGGCCGGCCTGCCCCACGCGCAGCTGTACTTCAACCTGGCGTTCTTTATCGTGCTGGTCTCGCTGCTGGTACAGGGCACCAGCCTGCCGTGGGTGGCCAAACTGCTGAAAGTCACCGTACCGCCCGACCCCGCGCCGATTTCCCGCGCGGCCCTGGAAGTGCACGTCACCAGCGAGTGGGAGCTGTTCGTCTACCGCCTGGGCGCGGAAAAATGGTGCATTGGCGCAGCCCTGCGAGAATTGAAAATGCCCGAGGGCACACGGATCGCAGCGCTGTTCCGTGGCCAGCAACTGCTCCATCCGTCGGGTAGTACGGTGCTGGAAGTCGACGATTTGCTCTGCGTGATCGGCCACGAACACAACCTGCCGGCCCTGGGTAAACTGTTCAGCCAGGCGCCGCAACGTGGCCTCGACCTGCGCTTCTTCGGCGATTTCGTCCTCGAAGGCGACGCCCAGCTGGGCGCGGTGTCGGCGCTGTACGGCCTCAAGCTCGAAGGTATCGACCCGGATATGCCACTGAGCCGCTTCATCACCCAGAAGGTCGGCGGTGCGCCGGTGGTGGGCGACCAAGTGGAGTGGAACAACACGCTGTGGACCGTCGCGGTCATGGACGGGAACAGAATCGGAAAAGTCGGCGTCAAATTCCCCGAAGGAAGTCGTCCAGGCCCTGGACTCTTCCTCTAAACTGCGGGGCTAGGCGCCACGCCCCCACCTTCTTTACCTTGCTCGACCGGTATCCATGACAACTCTGCGCACTTTTTTAGCCACTGCCCTGCTAGGCCTGACCCTTTGTGTGGGCAGCGTTTACGCCGCCGATGCGCCCAGCGCCGAGGCCATCCAGCAAACCCTGGACAAGCTGCCCGACCGCAAGCTGCCCGACGCCGACATGAAGGCGCTGCAGACCATCCTGCAACAGACCCTGACCTACCTGGGCAACAAGCAGGATTACGAGCAGCGCCTCACCGACCTCAAGCGCCAGCTGGAAGACGCCCCGCGCCAGACCACCGATAACCAGCGCGAACTGGTGCGGCTCAAGGCCACCAAAGTCATCCCGGTGGCGCAACGCTATGCCACGCTGCCCGTGCCGCAGCTCGAACAATTGCTGGTGCAGCGCACGACCCAGCAAGGCGACCTGCAAAAGGACATGGCGGATGCCAACAGCATGTCCATCGCCGCCCAGACCCGCCCCGAGCGCGCCCAAACCGAAATCAGCAACAGCCAGACCCGCATCCAGCAGATCAACGCCACCCTTAAAGCCGGCAAAGATAACGGCAAGCCCCTCACGGGCGACCAGCGCAACCTGCTGAACGCCGAACTCGCCGCCCTCAACGCCTTGATTCCGCTGCGCCGCCAGGAACTGGCGGGCAACAGCCAACTGCAAGACCTGGGCAATAGCCAACGCGACCTGGCGACCGAGAAGACCAGCCGCCTGGAACAGGAAATCCAGGACCTGCAAACCCTGATCAACCAGAAACGCCTGGCCCAGTCCCAGCAGACCGTGACCCAGCAGTCCATCGAGGCGCAAAAAACCGGCGGCAGCAGCCTGTTGGCCACCGAAAGCGCGGCCAACCTGAAGCTCTCCGACTACCTGCTCAAGAGCACCGACCGCCTCAATGACCTGACCCAGAAAAACCTGCAGACCAAGCAGCAACTGGACACCGTGACCCAAAGCGACTCGGCACTCGATGAGCAAATCAACGTGCTCAAGGGCAGCCTGCTGCTCTCCAAGATTCTTTATAAGCAAAAACAGGCACTGCCGCGCCTCACCGTGGACCGCGACCTGGCGGACGACATCGCCAACATTCGCCTGTACCAGTTCGAGATCAACCAGCAGCGCGAGGCGATCAGTTCGCCCAGCGCCTATGTGGATAACTTGCTGGCCAACCAGCCGCCGGAAGACGTCACCCCGCAACTGCGCCGCACCCTGCTGGAGCTGGCAATTACCCGCAGCGACCTGCTGGAGCGCCTGAGCCGTGAGCTGAGCGCGCTGCTGAACGAATCGATCACCCTGCAACTGAACCAGAAACAACTGCTCAGCACCGCCACCACTCTGCGCGCGACGCTGGACGAGCAAATGTTCTGGATCCCCAGCAACAAGCCGTTGGACACCGAGTGGCTGGAAACCGTACCGGCACACCTGAGCAAGCAAATCACCACCCTGCCGTGGGCCTCCAGCGTCAGCGAACTGTACGACGGCCTGACCCAGCGCCCGCTGCTGTTCCTGCCGTTGCTGCTGTTGATCGGCGCACTGCTATGGCGGCGCAAGGCGCTTTACCAGCGCCTCAACAAAGTCCACCTGGACATCGGCCACTTCAAGCGCGACAGCCAGTGGCACACGCCGCAGGCCATCCTGATCAATATCCTGCTGGCGATGCCGGTTTCCCTGGGCCTGGCGCTGTGCGGCTACGCACTGCAGATCGACGCCCGTGGGCAGAACGCCAACCTCGGCTCGGCCCTGCTGCAGATCGCCCAGGCGTGGCTGGTGTTCTACACCGCTTACCGGATCCTCGCGTCGGGCGGCGTGGCGGAACTGCACTTCCGCTGGGAAAAACCCCAAGTCGAATTCCTGCAAGGCTGGGTGCGCAAGCTCGGGCTGGTGGTACTGGCCCTGGTGGCCGTGGTGGCCATTGCCGAACACCAACCGGCGGCGCTGGCCGACGACGTGCTGGGTATCGGCGTGGTGCTGACCTGCTACGCGCTGATGGCCTGGCTGCTGGGCCGCCTGCTGCTGCACAGCCCGACCCACGAAAAAGCCTCGCTGTTTCGCAAAGCCGTGGGCCTGGTGTTTACCGCCCTGCCCGTCGCCCTGTTTATCGCTGTGTGCTTTGGCTACTACTACACCGCGCTCAAACTCAGCGACCGCCTGATCAACACCCTGTACCTGCTGATGTTCTGGCTGGTGATCGAAGCCACCTTCGTACGCGGCCTGGGCGTCGCCGCACGGCGACTGGCTTACGCGCGTGCCCTGGCCAAACGCCAGGCGGCCAAGGAAGCCGGTGATGGCGAAGCGGTGATCGAAGAACCGACCCTGGACATCGAACAGGTCAACGAACAGTCGATGCGCCTGATCCGCCTGGCCTTGCTCGGCGGCTTTATCGCCGCGCTGTACTGGGTGTGGAAAGACCTGATCACCGTGTTCTCCTACCTGGACAACGTGACGCTCTACGAATACACCAGCGGCACCGGTGCCAATATCAGCATGGTGCCGATCAGCATCGGCGACTTGCTCGGTGCGTCGATCATCGTCGGCATCACCTTCGCCCTGGCGCGCAACTTGCCCGGTTTGCTGGAAGTACTGGTGCTGTCCAAGCTGGATTTGGCCCAAGGCAGCGCCTACGCCACCACCACCTTGCTGTCGTATGTGATTGCCGGCGTCGGCTTCGTCTCCACCCTGTCCACCCTCGGCGTGAGCTGGGACAAGTTGCAATGGCTGGTGGCGGCGCTGTCGGTGGGGTTGGGTTTCGGGATGCAGGAGATCTTCGCCAACTTCATCTCCGGCATCATGATCCTGTTCGAGCGCCCGGTGCGTATCGGCGACACCATCACCATCGGCAACCTGTCGGGCACGGTGAGCAAGATCCGCATCCGCGCGACGACCATCACCGACTTCGACCGCAAGGACATCATTGTCCCGAACAAGACGTTTATTACCGGGCAACTGATCAACTGGTCGCTGACCGACACCATCACCCGAGTCACGCTGAAACTCGGTGTGGACTACGGCTCCGACCTCGACCTGGTGAAGGAACTGCTGCTCAAGGCCGCGCGCGAAAACCCACGGGTGCTCAAAGAGCCGGAACCCCACGTGTACTTCCTCAACTTCGGCGAAAGCACCCTCGACCACGAACTGCGCATGCACGTGCGCGACCTCGGTGACCGCAACCCGGTGATCGACGAGGTGAACCGCTTTATCAACCGCGAGTTCAAGAACCACCACATCAACATCTCGTTCCGCCAGATGGAGGTCTACCTCAAGAACCTCCATGGCCAGGAATACAAACTGGTGGAAGTCGACACCCCGGCCAAACCCGCCAACGACGGCGGCGTGCAGGAACCGCCGCCGAGCAAACTCGACTAACGCGCCTATCCCCAGCAGAATGCTCGGACATTCTGCTGGAGATGGCCGGTGAAAGCCCTCGACGAACTGACCTTCGACAACCGCTTCGCACGCCTGGGCGACGCGTTCTCAACCCACGTATTGCCTGACCCCCTCGACGAACCGCGCCTTGTGGTGGCGAGCAGCGCCGCCATGGCCCTGCTCGACCTCGACCCGGCCGTGGCCGAAACACCAGTGTTTGCCGGGCTGTTCAGCGGGCACAAGCTGTGGGCCGAAGCGGAACCACGGGCGATGGTCTATTCGGGGCACCAGTTCGGTGGCTACTCCCCGCAACTGGGCGATGGCCGTGGGTTGCTGCTGGGCGAGGTGTACAACGAGGCCGGCGAGCATTGGGACCTGCACCTCAAAGGCGCCGGGCTCACGCCTTACTCGCGCATGGGCGATGGCCGCGCGGTGCTGCGCTCTTCGATCCGTGAGTTTCTCGCCTCCGAAGCCCTGCACGCCTTGGGCATCCCCAGCAGCCGCGCCTTATGCGTGATCGGCTCCGACACGCCGGTGTGGCGTGAGAAACAGGAACGCGGCGCCATGGTGTTGCGCCTGGCGCACAGCCATGTGCGCTTCGGGCATTTCGAGTATTTCTACTACACCAAGAAGCCCGAGCAGCAGAAAGAATTGGCTGAACACGTGCTTTCGTTGCACTACCCCGAGTGCATGGAGCAGCCCGAGCCTTACCTGGCAATGTTCCGCGAAATCGTCGAGCGCAATGCCGAGATGATCGCCAAATGGCAGGCGTACGGTTTTTGCCACGGTGTGATGAACACTGACAACATGTCGATCCTGGGCATCACCTTCGACTTCGGGCCGTTTGCGTTCCTCGATGACTTTGACGCGCACTTCATCTGCAACCACTCCGATCACGAAGGCCGTTACTCCTTCAGCAACCAGGTACCGATTGGGCAGTGGAACCTCAGCGCACTGGCCCAGGCACTCACGCCGTTTATCAGCGTCGACGCCTTGAAAGAAACCCTTGGCCTGTACCTGCCGCTGTACCAGGCCCACTACCTGGACCTGATGCGCCGCCGACTGGGGCTGACCACGGCTGAAGACGATGACCAGAAACTGGTGGAGCGCCTGCTCAAGCTGATGCAGAACAGTGGCGTGGACTACACGCTGTTCTTCCGCCGCCTGGGCGATGAACCTGCAGCGCTGGCCGTGGCGCGGCTGCGTGATGACTTCGTCGACCACGCCGGTTTTGACGCCTGGGCCGAACAGTACACAGCCCGCGTTGCACGAGACGGGGACTACAGCGAAGCGCAACGCCGCGAGCGCATGCACGCGGTAAACCCGCTGTACATCCTGCGCAACTACCTGGCACAAAACGCCATCGCTGCCGCCGAGTCAGGCGATTACAGCGAAGTGCGGCGGCTGCATGAGGTACTGAGCAAGCCGTTTGAAGAGCAGGCGGGGATGGAGCAATACGCCCAGCGGCCGCCGGATTGGGGCAAGCATTTGGAGATTAGTTGTTCATCGTAATGCCTCAGATGATCGTTCCCACGCTCTGCGTGGGAATGCCACCTGGGACGCTCCGCGTCCCGCCTTTGGCAATGATCTGCATCTGCGCACGGGTGACGCGGAGCGTCACGGGATGCATTACCACGCGGAGCGTGGGAACGATCATATAACGGCACTAAATAAAGGTTTCTACTGTTACGCCAAAACGTTCGGTCAACCAACGAATTTGCCGCTGGTTGAGCTTACGCTTACCGCTCAAAATTTCCGAAACAACCGACTGTGTTCCTACTCCTGGCAGATCACTCTGGTTCAAACCGTGCTCGCGCATCATTGCGCGCAGCACGTCGACACCACTGGCGACAGGCATTGGGCGGTGCTCGTGATCGTAGGCTTCGATCCAGTCACCGATGAGGTCCACCAACCCCATAAGAGGATGAGTTTCGTCTTCCCCAACGATATCCAGTAATTCATCGAGCGCCTCGGCCAAGGTGTCGTAGTTCGCCTCGGACTGGGGTTTGCTCAGCAGCGGCGAGACAAAGGGCCAGTGTTCAATCACCCGCTTCAAGTTGTCGTTCATGTTTCATCCTTTTCATCTGGTCTTGATAAACCTCGTTGCCGGCTCCAGATTGAACCTATTGGCCACATCCAAGGAGCCCCCGATGTCCGAACCTCTTGTAATCCCCTGCCCACATTGCAACGGCCTCAACCGCATCCCCGGCGAACGCCTGGGTGATGCGCCCAAATGCGGGCGCTGCAAGCAGCCTGTGTTGCTGAGCAAGCCTTTTGAATTGAAACAAGGCGACTACGCCAGTCAGATCAAGGGCGACCTGCCGCTGCTGGTGGATGTGTGGGCTGACTGGTGCGGGCCGTGCAAGTCGTTTGCGCCGGTGTTTGAGCAGGCGGCTGGGCAGTTGGAAGGCAAGTGCCGGTTGGCCAAGCTGGACAGTGAGGCCAATCAGCAATTGTCGGCGCAGTTGGGGATTCGCTCGATTCCCAGTTTGATTCTGTTCAAGAACGGCCGCGAAGTGGCGCGCCAGAGTGGGGCGTTTCCGTTGCCGCAGTTGATGAGTTGGTTGCGTAGCCAAGGGGTGTAAACCAGTCCGCCCATCAACTGGATCAACTGTGGGAGCTGGCTTGCCTGCGATGGCATCACCTCGGTGTACCTGGCAGACCGAGTTGCCTGCATCGCAGGCAAGCCAGCTCCCACAGTGATTGTGTTTTAGGCTTGGGCTAAGGGGGCTTCGCGGTCCATCATCTGGCCTACGAGTTGTACGCCGAGTTCGCTTAATTGATGGATGGCCAGGGCGACATCGCGGTGTTCGCCGGTGAGGTCGTTGGATAGTTTGAGTAGTAGCGTGCGCACGGAAGAGAAGGTTTCGTAGCTGTTAAGCACGAGGGTTTCGGTGGGGAGGTTGGGTGCAACGGTATAAAGGTTAACCATGGATCGTCTCCGAGTAGGGGGACGTCTCACCACGGGCTACTAAACCCGATCACTGAACATTCAGCGACCGAAGAACCTTAAAGACGCCCATCCAGACGCACAAGCCGGGCGATTCTGGCTTATCTGTAGGCAGCGAGACAAGGCACAACCCCGCTTGCCAGACGCTTCCTACAGCCTTTGTGGGAACAATCCAAATCCCCTATCGGAATGCAAAACCAAAATGTGGGAGCTGGCTTGCCTGCGATAGCATCACCTCGGTCTAACTGGCAGACCGAGTTGCCTGCATCGCAGGCAAGCCAGCTCCCACAGAGGGATGGGTGTAGTGTTTAGATCAGGCGTTTTCCAGCAGGTTATGCAACTCCACAAACTGCTGCGTCAGCTTGTGCCGAGGGTCCAGGTGGATCAGCGGTTTGTTTTCCTGATGCGACTCGCGCATGCGCACGGAGCTGGCCAGGTACACCGGCAGCACCGGCAGGCCTTCGGCAATCAGTTCGTCGAGCATCTGCTGCGGCAGGCTCGCCCGAGCCTGGAACTGGTTGACCACGATGCCTTCCACTTCCAGGCCTTCGTTGTGGTCTTCCTTCAGTTCTTCGATTTCCGCCAGCAGGCCATACAGCGCCTGGCGCGAGAAGCTGTCGCAATCGAAGGGGATCAGCACACGATCAGCGGCAATCAACGCCGAAACCGCATAGAAGTTCAGCGCCGGCGGGGTATCCAGGTAAATCCGGTCGTAATCCTCGCTCAGCTCATCCAGCAGCTTTCGCAGCTTGTTGATCTTGTGCTTGGCCTCAAGCTTGGGCTGCAGGTCCGCAAGCTCCGCGGTCGCGGTGATGACGTGCAGGTTATCGAACGGCGTTTCGTAGATGTCCACGCGGTTTTTCTTGGAGAACGGCCCGGAAGACAGGGTTTGCTTGAAGAACTCGGCAATGCCCATCGGGATATCGTCGCCGGTCAGCCCGGTGAGGTACTGGGTTGAGTTGGCCTGTGCATCGAGGTCCACCAACAGGGTTCGATAGCCTTCACTGGCGCTGACCGCCGCCAGGTTGCAGGCGATGCTGGACTTGCCAACGCCGCCTTTCTGATTGAACACCACACGCCGCATGGAAAAACCTCCGTGTATCAATGAATGTCCGAGTGTAGAGGGCAAAAGCGCCTGTTAGCTACCTCGTTCATCCATGCACGGCTGCATCGGTGGGCCAATTCGCTTCGACCGTCATACGTCGCCTACACATGAACAGGAACTGTCCTACAACCCAAATCAACCCCGGGTAAAGGACAATCTGTAAATCCTTGCCGCCAAATTGTAATCAGCCGTGAACAATTCTTTACCAAAGTTTGCTAGAACCCCGCAGCACCGGGATAATGCGCGCCATTCGGCGATTGCTCCCTGTCCCGGTATTCGGGGCCAATGGCCGCACATGGAAGCCCGCAGGGGCGGGATATCTTCTCAGTGATCACTTTCAACATCGCCCAATGGCGCGCCTGGGCGCCCAGCCTGGAAAGTGCGGACGACTGGCACGCCTGGTGCCAGGCCCCGGTGTTGCTGCCCGCCAGCGAAGAATCCCCCGATGTGTCCTTCCTGCCGGCCATGCAGCGTCGGCGCCTGAGCCGCCTGGCGCGCATGGCGTTCAGCGTGGGTTGGCCGCTGGCCGAAGGCCGTGAAGACCTGCCACTGGTGTTTATTTCCCGGCACGGCGAAACCCCGCGCACCCTCGACATCCTCAGCGACCTGGCCAATGAGCAGCCGCTGTCGCCGACCCAGTTCAGCCTGTCGGTGCATAACGCAGTGATTGGCCTGTGGTCGATCCTGCGCAATGAAACCAGCGAAATGACCGCCCTCGCCGCCGCCGGCGATGGCCTGGAGCACGGCATGCTTGAGGCCGCCGCGCTGCTCAACGAAGGCGCCCCGGCAGTATTGCTGGTGATTACCGAAGAACAGCCGCCCGCGGCCTACGCCAGCTGGATTAATGACGTGCCCTTCCCCTACGCCGTCGGCCTGCTGCTGACACCGGGCGACGAGTGGCGATTGGAACTAAACAGCGGCGCTGTCCAACTCACTCAAACAACTCAGTGGCCCCATGCCCTGAACCTGCTGCGCACCCTGCTCACTGAACAGGTCGCCTGCCAACATGCCTGGAAGAACCGTGTATGGAACTGGCAACGCAAGCCCTGACCGACAAACCACGGGACGCCTACTACTGGCGCCTGTTCGCCACCGCCGCCAGCTTCTTCATGTTCGGCGTCGGCGGGCTGTGCCTGCGTTTACTGGTGTTCCCGTTGCTCAGCTGCCTGCCGGGCAGCGCGGCAAAACACCAGCGCCGCGCTCGCCACACCATCAGCAAACTGTTCTGGTTCTTCATCCGCCTGATGCAACGCGTCGGCGTGCTGACCTACAGCGTCGAAGGCGCAGAAAAACTCGGCCGCCCAGGCCAGATGATCATCGCCAACCACCCGTCGCTGATCGACGTGGTGTTTTTGATCGGCCTGACGCGCCAGACCAATTGCGTGGTCAAGCAAAGCCTGTTCCAGAACCCGTTCACCCGCGGGCCGGTGCGCGATGCGGGCTATATCAGCAATGACGGCAGCGCCGACATGCTCGATGCCGCCGCCAGTGCCCTGCGCGAGGGCCAAACCTTGATCATCTTCCCCGAAGGCACCCGTACCACGCCCGGCGCGGCACCCGCCTTTCATCGCGGTGGCGCCGCCATTGCACTGCGCGGTGCGACAATCATCACCCCAGTGGTGATCAAGGTCAGCCCCACCACCCTGACCAAGGCAGAACCCTGGTACCGCATTCCCAAACGTCGATTTCATTTCAGTTTGCGCGTGGGTGCCGATATAGAACCACACGCCTTTGCCGCACTCGGGCCCGCGCCCCAGGCTTCACGCAAGCTCAACGATTACCTGCACCACTATTTTATTAAGGAGCTCGCCGAAGATGAGCGACCAACACCGCCTTGAGCACGACATAAAGACGCTGATCATCGAGGCCCTGGGCCTGGAAGACATCAGCGTCGACGACATCGGCAGCGAACAAACCCTGTTCGGCGAAGGCCTGGGCCTGGATTCGGTCGACGCCCTGGAATTGGGCCTGGCGATCCAGAAAAAGTACGGCATCAAGATCGATGCCGACGCCAAAGACACGCGCAATCACTTCACCAACGTGGCCAGCCTTGCGGCGTTCGTCACGGCCAGACAGGTAGCTTGAGACCGGACCATGCAAACTCGTGACGATATTTTCAACACCCTGCGCGACGCCTTGGTGGAACTGTTTGAACTGGAACCCGAACGCGTCACGCTCGACGCCAACCTGTACCAGGACCTGGAAATCGACAGCATCGACGCCGTTGACCTGATCGACCATATCAAGCGCCAGACCGGCAAGAAGATCGCCGCCGAAGAATTCAAGACGGTGCGCACCGTAAACGACGTGGTTGAGGCGGTGTACCGTCTGGTCACGCCTGCCGCATGAGCCGGCTGATCGGCCTTGGCCTGTTGCTGGCGGGGCTGCTGTACCCTTTTGCGGTGTATTACGGCACCGAGCACTTTGCGCCGTGGCAATTCGGCCTGTTGCTGGGCAGCCTGTGGCTGTTGCGCGTGCTGACCGGTGCACGGCGCCCCGGCAGCCGCTGGATGGCAGTGGCGGTGATCGTGTTTTGCCTGTTGCTGGCCTGGTTCGACAACCCGCAGTTGCTGCGCTGGTATCCGAGCCTGGTCAGCGCGTTCATGCTGGCGCTGTTCGGCCTGAGCCTGAAATACGGCCCGCCGATGGTCGAGCGCCTGGCGCGCATGAGCGACCCGCAACTGCCGCCCAGCGCGGTGGTGTATACGCGCCAGGTCACCGTGGTGTGGAGTGTGTTTTTTCTGTGTAATGGCCTGCTCGCCGCCGCCCTCACCCTGTGGGCGCCGCTGAGCTGGTGGACGTTGTACAACGGCCTGATCGCCTACGGGCTGATGGGGTTGTTGTTTGCCGTGGAATGGCTGGTACGACAAAGGGTTCGAGGCCGCGTATGAAAGGGTTGAAACTTGAGCACCTGTTGCTTGAGCCGCTGGAACACCGTTTGGTCACCACCGAACCTGAGATGAATCACGCCCAGCTATGGGAGCAATCCCTGAGCCTGGCGGCGGGCCTGCAGGCGCGCGGCATCCAGCGTTTGGCCGTGCACCTGGAAGACGCAGGCACCCTGGCCATCGCCCTGCTGGGCGCCTGGCGCGCCGGGGTCAGCGTGTTGCTGCCCGCCGACCTGCAAGCGCAAACCCGTCAGCGCTGGGACGCCGCCGTGGACGCCTGGCTGGTTGAAGCCGCCGACCTCGACGCGCTGTATCAGGCGCCGTTGAGCGCTGCGGCTCTCGACCTGGACACCTGCCAACTGAGCCTGTGCACCTCCGGCTCCAGCGGCGAGCCCAAGCGTATCGACAAAACCCTGCGCCAATTGGCCAACGAAGTAGAGGCGCTGGAAGCCTTGTGGGGCGCCGACCTTACCGACGCGTGCATCATCGGCAGCGTTGCCACCCAACACATCTACGGTTTGTTGTTCCGGGTGCTATGGCCGCTGTGTGCCGGTCGCACCTTTGTGCGCAAACAACTGGCCTTCCCCGAAGACCTGCAGCGCGCCAGCCGCGAGCACTCACAATTCGCCTGGGTCGCCAGCCCTGCGCTGCTCAAGCGCATGGGCGACAACCTCGACTGGCCGGCGCTGAGCCAGGTGTCGCGGGTATTTTCGTCCGGTGGCGCGTTGCCGATTGAGGCGGCTGCCAGCCTGTACGACCGCTTGCAGCAATGGCCGACGGAAATCCTCGGCAGCTCGGAAACCGGTGGCATTGCCTGGCGCCAAGGCGCACAGCCGTGGCAACCATTTGCCGAGGTCGAGCTGAGCCAGGATGCCGACGGCGCGCTGCGCATTGCCTCGCCTTACCTGCCGGCCGGGCATATCGAACAGACCGCCGACGCCGCCCGCATTCATTCCGATGGCCGCTTTGAGCTGCTCGGCCGCCTGGACCGCATCGTCAAGCTGGAAGAAAAACGCATCTCCCTGCCGATGCTCGAACAAGCGCTGATGGCCCACGCCTGGGTCGCCGACACCCGCCTGGGCGTGGTACAGGAAAACCGTGCCTCCCTCGGCGCGCTGGTGGTGCTGAGCGCCGACGGCCTGCATGCCCTGCGCAATCAGGGCCGCCGCACCGTCACCCAAACCCTGCGCCAGCATTTGAGCCAACATTGCGAAGCACTGGCGCTGCCACGTCGCTGGCGGTTGCTGCGCCAGTTGCCGCTGAACAGCCAGGGCAAGCTGCCGCAGGCCGAGGTAGAGGCGTTGCTGCTGGCACCCCGGCCAAAAGCGCCGGAAGTGCTGGAGCAAGTCGAGGCTGACGGCGAATGGACCGTGCAACTGAGTATCCCGCCGGACCTGGCGTATTTCAGCGGCCACTTCCCGGTCACGCCGGTGTTGCCGGGGGTGGTGCAAGTGGAATGGGCGTTCAACCTCGGCCAGCAACTGCTGGATGTGCCCACGACCTTTGCCGGCATGGAAGTGCTCAAATTCCAGCAACTGGTGCGCCCCGGCGACCAGGTTGAACTGCACCTGCGCTTCGACCCGGCACGCGGCAAGCTGTACTTCGCCTACCGCAACGGCGTGGCGGCCTGCTCCAGTGGCCGCATTCAACTGGTGGCCGTGCATGCATAATCCAGGTGAGCGCTTCGCGCTCAATCGCGGGCAAGCCCGCTCCCACATGTTGCCGTGTGAACACATTCTAATGTGGGAGCTGGCTTGCCTGCGATGCAGGCGACTCGGTCCATCAGGTGCCCACCCTCATGCATAACCCCTGCGCCCTGATCCCGGTCTACAACCATGAAGCCGCCGTGCCCGCCGTGGTCCACAGCCTGTTGAACAGCGGCCTGCCATGCCTGCTCGTCGACGACGGCAGCAGCCCGGCCTGCGCAGCGGTACTGGCGCAATTGGCGACACTCGAACACGTCACCCTGCTGACCTTGCCCAACAACCAGGGCAAAGGCGGTGCGGTGATGGCCGGTTTCCGCGAAGCCGCGCGCCTGGGCTTCAGCCACGCCCTGCAAGTGGACGCCGACGGCCAGCACGACCTGCGCGAAGTCGAGAGCTTCCTCGACGCCTCGCGCACGCACCCAGACGCGGTGATCTGCGGCTACCCCGAATACGACGACAGCGTGCCCAAAGGCCGCCTCTACGCACGCTACCTGACCCACGTGTGGGTGTGGATCAACACCTTGTCACTGCAAATTCGCGATTCGATGTGCGGCTTTCGCGTGTACCCGCTGGCGCCCACATTAGCCTTGATGAACACGGCCTACATCGGCACGCGCATGGATTTCGACTCCGACATCCTGGTGCGCCTGGCCTGGCGTAACCAGCCGATGCGCTGGCTGCCGACCCAGGTGCATTACCCCGCCGACGGCTTGTCGCACTTCCGCCTGTTCCGCGACAACGTGCGCATTTCGGCCATGCACACGCGGCTGTTCTTCGGCATGTTGGTACGCGCGCCGATGATCCTGTGGCGACGGTGGCAGGCATGAGCGACAGCAACAAACACTGGGCGGACCGCGAAGAGCGCGGCAGCTTCTGGCTGATGAAACTCACCGCCGTCGCCGCCAAAGTCCTCGGCCGCCGCCTGCTGAGCCCGCTGCTGTATGGCATCGTGTTGTACTTCTTCCTGTTCGGCCGCACCGCGCGCCACAGCGCCTGGGAATACCAGCAGCGCCTGGCCGCCTGGAGCGGGCGCGATGAGCTGCGGCCTTCGCATAAAAGCGTCTTCGGCCAGTTCATGGCATTTGCCGACTCGTTGCTCGACAAGCTCGACGTGTGGAACGGCAAGCTGCGCATCGAACAGATCGAAATCAACGACCCGGCGCAGTTGCGCGGGCAACTGCGCGGCGAGCGCGGGCAGATGCTGGTCGGCGCGCACTTGGGCAACCTCGAAGTGTGCCGTGCGCTGGCCGAGATCGGCGAACAAGTCACCATGAATGTACTGGTGCACACCAAGCACGCCGAGCAATTCAACCGCCTGCTGGGCGAAGCCGGGGCCACGCATTTGCGCCTGATCCAGGTCAGCGAACTGGACCCGGCGACCATGCTGCTGCTCAGCCAGCGCCTGGACGACGGCGAGTGGCTGGCGATTGCCGGCGACCGCGTGCCACTGCACGGCGGGCGCAAGGTGCGCGTGGATTTCCTCGGCCATGACGCGGCGTTCCCGCAAGGTCCGTGGCTGCTGGCCGGGCTGCTCAAATGCCCGGTGAACCTGCTGATGTGCCTCAAGCACGACGGCCGCTATCGCCTGAGCATCGAGCCGTTCGCGCAATTGATCGAATGGAAGCGCAGCACCCGCGAGCAGGTCATCGCCCTGTGGACCGCGCGCTACGCCGCACGCCTGGGCCAGTTCTGCCTGCAAGCGCCCCAACAATGGTTCAACTTTTACCCTTTCTGGAAGACCGATGACGACGCATCTTGAGCCGGTAACCTTTGGCGAACGCGCTTTGCGCATTGAAGACGTGCTGGCCTTGGCCAACCGTCAGGCGCCCACGCAGTTGCAGGGCGACGCTGCGTACCGCCAGCGCATTGCCAAAGGCGCGCAGTTCCTCGACTCGCTGCTGGACAAGGAAGGCGTGATCTACGGCGTCACCACCGGCTACGGCGACTCGTGCGTGGTGGCCGTGCCGTTGCAGCACGTCGAGGCGTTGCCGCGTCACCTGTATACCTTTCACGGTTGCGGGCTGGGCAAGTTGCTCGACGCCCAAGCCACCCGCGCGGTGCTGGCGGCGCGTTTGCAGTCGCTGTGCCACGGCGTTTCCGGCGTACGTGTGGAGTTGCTGGAGCGCCTGCACGCGTTTCTCGAACACGATGTGCTGCCGCTGATTCCGGAAGAAGGCTCGGTGGGCGCCAGCGGCGATTTGACGCCGCTGTCCTACGTGGCCGCGACCTTGTCCGGCGAGCGGGAAGTGATGTTCCGTGGTGAGCGCCGCCAGGCCGCCGATGTGCACCGCGAACTCGGTTGGGAGCCGCTGGTATTGCGCCCCAAAGAAGCCCTGGCCTTGATGAACGGCACCGCCGTGATGACCGGTTTGGCCTGCCTGGCCTTCGCCCGCGCCGATTACCTGCTGCAACTGGCCACGCGCATCACTGCGCTGAACGTGGTGGCGCTGCAAGGCAACCCGGAACACTTCGACGAACGCCTGTTCGCCGCCAAGCCGCACCCAGGCCAGATGCAAGTTGCCGCGTGGCTGCGCAAAGACCTGGCGATTGATGCGCCGACCGCGCCGCTGCACCGCCTGCAGGACCGTTATTCGCTGCGCTGCGCGCCCCACGTGCTGGGCGTGCTGGCCGACAGCCTGAACTGGCTGCGTTCGTTTATCGAAATCGAACTGAACAGCGCCAACGACAACCCGATCATCGACGCCGAAGAAGAGCGCGTGCTGCACGGCGGGCACTTCTACGGCGGGCACATTGCCTTTGCCATGGACAGCCTCAAGACCTTGGTGGCCAACGTCGCCGACCTGCTCGACCGCCAGCTCGCCTTGCTGGTGGACGTGCGTTACAACCACGGCCTGCCGAGCAACTTGTCTGGCTCACCGGCTGACCGCGCGATGATCAACCACGGCTTTAAGGCCGTGCAGATCGGCACCAGCGCCTGGACCGCCGAAGCGTTGAAAAACACCATGCCGGCCAGCGTGTTCTCGCGCTCCACCGAGTGCCACAACCAGGACAAAGTGAGCATGGGCACCATCGCCGCCCGCGATGCGATCCGCGTGCTGGAGCTGACCGAACAAGTCGCCGCCGCCACGCTGCTCGCGGCCAACCAAGGCGTGTGGCTGCGCGCCCAGGCTGAAGATGCACGCGCCCTGCCGCCGGCCTTGGCCGCCATGCATGCAGAACTGGCCAAGGACTTCCCGCCGGTCATCGAAGACCGTGCGCTGGAAGGCGAACTGCGCCTGTGCCTGAAACGTATCGCCGAGCAACACTGGAGGCTGCATGCGTAGCCAGGGCGTGCTGCATTGCGACACTGAAATCCTCGTGCCGTTTTTCGACGTCGACACCATGAACGTCGTCTGGCACGGGCATTACGTGAAGTACCTGGAAGTGGCGCGCTGTGCGCTGCTGGACAAGCTCGGCCACAACTACACGGCAATGCTCGAATCCGGCTACGCCTGGCCGGTGATCGACATGCAACTGCGCTACGTGCGCGGCGCGGTGTTCGGCCAGACGATCAATGTGCGCGCCAGTTTGGTGGAGTGGGAGAACCGTTTGAAGGTCAATTACCTGATCACCGATTTGGCCAGCGGCGAACGCCTGACCCGCGCCAGCACCGTGCAAGTGGCGGTAGAAATCGCCAGCCGCGAGATGCAACTCGCCTCCCCCAAAATATTTACAGACGCCGTAGAGAGAGCCCTGAAATGCTGACTCCTGTGGGAGCGGGCTTGCCCGCGATGGTCGTTAACGATAACGCGAACCGCCTGACACTGCGCAGCGCCCTCAGGTACATCGCGGGCAAGCCCGCTCCCACAAGGATCCTGCTAATCCTGTTGTTGAGCATTCCAGGCCTGGCCCACGCTTTTGATCTACAGCAGCTCAGCGATCAACTGGCAAAACCGTCCGTCATCCACGGCACCTTCACCCAGGAAAAACACCTGCGCGCCCTGCCCCAGCCCCTGGTCAGCAAAGGCACCTTCGTGCTCGCCAAAGATCACGGCCTGCTGTGGCTGCTGAAAACACCGTTGCAACAGGACTACCGCATCAGCGCCCAGGGCATTGCCCGGCGCGATGTCAACGGCTGGCAACTGCTGCCGAACAAGAGCGCCGGTGCCGAGCAGAACCGTCTGTTCCTCGCGGTACTCCAGGGTGACAGCAGTGGATTGCAGCGCGACTTCGAACTGCAACTGCAGGGCGAAGCCAACCAGTGGAAGCTGACGCTGATCCCACGCTCACTGCTGCTCAAACAGGTCTTCACCCAAATCAATATCGACGGCGGCGAGCTGGTGCAAACCATCCAACTGCTGGAAACCCAAGGCGACAGCACTGTGCTGCGCATGCAGGACAGCACGGCCGACCAACCGTTGAGCGACGCGGAGCAACATGACTTTGCCCAGTGAGCGCCTGCTGCCGCGCCTGTTCCTGATCCTGCTGGTGGCCGTGCTGGCCCTGGCCGGTTGGCAGTGGCGCCATGGCGCGCCGCTGTCGGCCAACCTGATGGAACTGGTGCCAGGCAATACGCCAGACGCGCTGGAGCTCAAGGCCGAACAGCGCATGCAGGAACCGCTGAACCGCGAAATGCTGGTGCTGGTGGGGCATGCCGATCGGCAAAAAGCCGTGGCGGTCGCGCAACAATTGGGCGAGCGCTGGCAGGCCAGCGGGCTGTTTGAAAAGGTGCAGTGGAACCTGCAAGCCGACTTGCCGGCGCTGCGCGAGCAACTGCTGCGCGGGCGCCTGGCGATGCTCTCGGCCAAGGACCGCGAGCAACTGATCGAGCAACCCGCGGCGTTTATCCAGCAGCGTGTACAGGCACTGTTCGACCCCTTCACCGGGTTCAGCCTGGTGCCCAGCCAGGACGACTGGCTGGGCCTGACCGGGCGCATCCAGAACAGCCAGCCGCAGCATGGTTCGGTGCAGCTGGACATCGGCAGCGGCGCGTTGATCGCCGATGCCGACGGCAAAAGCTGGGTGCTGCTGCGTGCGCGCACCACCGGCAACGCCTTTGATATGAAACTGCCGGTGCAAGTGGCGGATTTGCTCCAGGCCAGCCGCACGCAGGCCAGTGAGCAAGGCGCGCAGCTGCTCGCCGCCAGCGGCTTGCTCTATGCCGCTAATGGGCAGCAACAAGCGACGCGGGAAATCACCTGGGTCGGCGGCGGCGCCACCCTGGGCATCCTGTTGCTGCTGTTGCTCGCCTTCCGCCGCTGGCGGGTGTTGCTGGCATTTGTGCCGGTGCTGGTGGGCATGCTGTTTGGCGCGGTGGCCTGTGTGGCGCTGTTCGGCCATATGCATGTGATGACCCTGGTGCTGGGCTCCAGCCTGATTGGCGTGGCCGTCGATTACCCGCTGCACTATCTGTCCAAAAGCTGGAGCCTGCAGCCCTGGCGCAGTTGGCCGGCGTTGCGCCTGACGCTGCCGGGGTTGAGCCTGAGCCTGGCCACCAGTTGCATTGGCTACCTGGCGTTGGCCTGGACGCCGTTCCCGGCGCTGACGCAAATCGCGGTGTTCTCTGCCGCAGGTCTGGTCGGCGCCTACTTGTCGGCCGTGTGCCTGTTGCCCGCGCTGCTCAA
This sequence comes from Pseudomonas sp. MONT-RG-20F-20-E-7-02, assembly GCF_022662395.1. Taxonomy (NCBI): domain Bacteria; kingdom Pseudomonadati; phylum Pseudomonadota; class Gammaproteobacteria; order Pseudomonadales; family Pseudomonadaceae; genus Pseudomonas; species Pseudomonas sp. MONT-RG-20F-20-E-7-02. Next base: position 335,410 of record NZ_JAKNQN010000005.1, on the reverse strand, counting down.
GGGCGTGGAACTGCGCCCGGCGCAATGGCCGCTGCGCATCGCCGAAGGCCTGTGGCTGTTGCGCGCCGCCTTGATCAAACGCGTACCGAGCCCGCTGCTGCTGGCACTGGTGCTGCTGTTCTGCGCGGGCGGCCTGTGGCACTTGAACAGCAAAAACGATATCCGCCAATGGATCGGCGCCCCGCCGCAGTTGCTCCAAGAGGCGCAGGCCGTGGCGCGCATCACCGGGTTCCAGCCCACCAGCCAGTTTTTCCTGGTGCGCGCGGATAACCAGCAGCAGTTGCTGGAACGCCAGGCGGCCTTGGGTCAACGCCTGGACCAACTGGTGAACATGGACAAGCTGCAGGGCTACCTGGCGCTCAATCAACTGGTCAACTTGCCCGCCGAGCAGCAACAGTTGCGTGATGCGCTGAACCAGCTGCCGCAACACTGGCAACCGCTGCTGGACCTTGGCGTGCCCGTCAGCGCCTTGCAGGCCGAAGTTGCGCAGCTGCAAGCGCTGCCCACCGAAGACATCGACGCCGCGCTGGTCGGCCCGCTCGCCGAACCCTGGCGCACACTGTGGCTCGGCCCGGTGGACGGCGGCGTGGCGGCGATGGTCAGCCTGCAAGGCTTGAACAACCCGGCGCTGCTGCGCGTGCAGGCGCTGGATTTGCCCGGCGTGCAATTGGTCGATCGCCTGGGCGACTTGAACCGGGTGTTCGCCGACACGCAGATCAGCGCGGCGGAATTGAAATTGATGTCGTGCGTGCTGATCGTGCTGTTGCTGATCCTGCCGTTCGGCGTTGGCGGTGCCTTGCGCATCGTCGCCCTGCCGTTGCTGGCCGCGCTGTGCAGCCTCGCCAGCCTCGGTTGGCTGGGCCAGCCGCTGACCCTGTTCAGCCTGTTTGGCCTGCTGTTGGTCACGGCCATCAGCGTCGACTACGCGATCTTGATGCGCGAGCAAATCGGCGGCGCTGCCGTGAGCCTTTTGGGAACGCTGTTGGCGGCGCTGACGACCTGGTTGTCGTTTGGCCTGCTGGCGGTGTCGAGTACGCCAGCAGTGAGCAATTTCGGCCTGTCGGTCAGCCTGGGCCTGGCGTTCAGCTTTATGCTGGCGCCGTGGGCCGGGCATCAGAAGCACGCCTTATGAATGTGATTATCGCCATAGCGGCAAGGAGCCCTCGTGCCCACAGTTGAAATGGAACGTCGCCAGGTGGTGGTGATCGGTGCCGGTCCGTCCGGTGCCATCGCCGCCGCGCTGTTAAAGCGCAACGGGCATGATGTATTGATTATCGAGCGCCAGCATTTTCCGCGTTTTTCGATTGGTGAGAGCCTGCTGTCGCACTGCATCGATTTTATCGAAGAAGCCGGCATGCTCGACGCCGTGCAGGCGGCGGGTTTCCAGGTAAAAACCGGTGCCGCGTTTGCCTGGGGCGAGCGCTACAGCGCATTTGATTTTGGTGACACGTTCAGCAACGGCAAGCCCACCACCTTCCAGGTGCAGCGCGGCGAATTCGACAAATTACTGGCCGACCAGGCAGCGCTGCAGGGCGTGGACATTCGCTACGGCGAAACCATCGTCGGCGTCGACTTTGGCGGTGAGAGCCGCTACCTGCACGTGCGCCGCGAGAACGGCAGCGAGTACCACCTCAAGGCCAAGTTCGTGCTCGACGCCAGCGGTTACGGCCGTGTGCTGCCGCGCCTGCTGGACCTGGAAGCGCCGTCGAATTTCCCGCTGCGCCAGGCGGTGTTCACCCACGTTGAAGATCACATCGAACATCCCGGCTTCGACCGCACCAAGATCCTCGTGACCACGCACCCCACCCAACGCGATATCTGGTTCTGGACCATCCCGTTCAGCAACGGCCGCTGCTCGGTGGGCGTGGTAGCGGCCAAAGAGCATTTCCACGGCCGCGACAGCGACCTCGACGCCTGCCTGCGCAGCTTTATCGACGAAACCCCAAGCCTGGCCGGCGTGCTGCAAAACGCCGTGTGGGACACACCTGCGCGCACCATCGGCGGCTACTCGGCCAACGTCAAAACCCTGCACGGCCCTGGCTTTGCGCTGCTGGGCAATGCGGCGGAGTTTCTCGACCCGGTGTTTTCTTCCGGGGTGACTATCGCCATGCGTTCGGCGAGCATGGCGGCCGGGCTGTTGCATCGCCAGCTCAAAGGCGAGACCGTGGACTGGCAAACCGAGTTCGCCGTGCCGTTAAAGCGTGGTGTCGACACCTTCCGCTGTTACGTCGAAGGCTGGTACGCGGGGACGTTCCAGGATGTGATTTTCCACCCTGGCAGCTCGCCAGAGATACGCCGGATGATCAGTTCGATCCTGGCCGGTTATGCGTGGGATGAGCGCAACCCGTTTGTCAGTGAGCCCAAGCGGCGGTTACGGATGTTGTCGGAGATTTGTGCAGGGGATGCCGCGTGAGCAGTCAGTATTTAAGTAACAACTACGTCGAAGAAACCAGGTTCGGCTTCTGGTTCCTGCGCAGCCACACGTGGCAGCACCATGTGTTGCGCGTGGCGATCAACGACCTGCGCAGCTTGTTCACCGAACCGTTGCCGGTGGCGCCGGTGTTGCTCGACGCCGGTTGCGGCCAGGGCAAGTCGTTCCAGTATTTGCAACAGGTGTTCGCGCCGCAGCGCCTGATCGGCCTGGACGCCGACCCCCACAGCCTGGAACTGTGCCAAGCCGAGGCCGCGCGCCAAGGCCTGGCCATCGAGCTGATCGGCAGCGACTGCGCGACCCTGGCGGTGCCGGACGAAAGCGTCGACATCCTGTTCTGCCACCAGACCTTCCATCACCTGGTGGAACAGCATCGCGCCTTGAAAGAGTTCTACCGTGTGCTCAAGCCGGGTGGCTACCTGCTGTTTGCCGAGTCCACCGAAGCCTACATCGACACCTGGGTGATTCGCTGGCTGTTCCGCCACCCGATGCACGTGCAGAAAAGCGCCGAAGAGTATTTGCAGATGCTGCGCGAGCAGGGCTTTGAGTTTGGCCCGCAGAACGTCTCATACCCGTATTTGTGGTGGAGCCGTTCCAGCGATTTCGGCCTGTTGGAGCGCTGGGGCCTGCGCAACCCGCCACCGGTGGGCCAGCGTGAAGAGACCCTGGTCAACTGCGTGGTGCGTAAACCGTTAGAGAGTGCTGCGCCATGATGCGGATGCTGTTGATCGGTTGCCTGTTGCTGCTGAGCGCCTGCGCCAGCCAGCCGCCGCTGCCCGAGAAAACCCCGGCGCTGGCCTTGCCGATGCAGCTGCACGTGCAGCGCCTGGCGGACGGCCAGAGCCAGGACTGGTTGCTGGTGATTCAACGCGAAGGCGCTGGGTTGCGCTGGTCGATGATGGACCCGCTGGGCATTCCCCAGGCCCGGCAAAAACTGATCAACGGCCAGTGGCAGGCTGACGGCCTGCTGCCGCCTAACCCGGCGGCCCGCGAGCTGTTTGCCGCGCTGCTGTTTGCCCTGACCTCGGCGGATGACGTGCGCGCGCTTTACCCGAGTGCCCAGGCCATGGACCTTACGCGCACCCTGCCGGGCCACTGGCAGATCGTCTACCAGTCTTCAGAGGTGTTCAGCGTGAACATGGCGGGCCAGCCGTTGAGCTATCGCATCACCCCGCTTGGGGTTGCTCGATGACCGCCTATCTCAATGCCCTCGGCGTGATTTGCGCCCTGGGCCGCGGCCAGGACGAAGTCAGCCGCAACCTGTTTGCCGGCGACTGCTCCGGCATGCGCGCCGAAAGCGGCTGGGTGCCGGAACGCGTGTTGCCGGTGGGCGGTGTGCACGGTGAACTGGCGAGCATTCCCGCGGAACTGAACCAGCAAAGCAGCCGCAACAACCAGTTGCTGCTGGACGCCGCGTTGCAGATTGAAGGCCAGATCCGCCAGGCGATCCACACCTACGGCCCCTCGCGGGTCGGCATTGTGTTGGGCACCAGCACCTCGGGCATCGACGAAGCCAGCCGGGGCATCGCCCATTACCTGCGCGACCAGCAGTTCCCCGGCAACTACGACTATCAACAACAGGAACTCAGCGCGCCAGCCAACTTCCTCGCCGATTGGCTGCAACTGAGCGGCCCGGCCTATGTGATTTCCACCGCTTGCACCTCCAGCGCCCGCGCGTTGATGAGTGCTCAGCGCCTGCTGGCCCTGGGCGTGTGCGATGCGGTGATTTGCGGCGGCGTCGACAGCCTGTGCAAGCTGACGCTGAACGGGTTCACTTCGCTGGAGGCCGTCTCCAGCGAGCGCTGCAATCCGTTTTCGGTGAACCGCAACGGCATCAATATCGGCGAAGCGGCGGTGCTGTTCTTGATGACTAAAACACCGGCACCGATTGCACTGTTGGGCAGCGGCGCCAGCTGCGACGCACACCATATCTCGGCGCCCGAGCCCACCGGCAAAGGCGCGTTGCAAGCGATGCGCAAGGCCTTGGCCAGCGCAAAACTTGCGCCCGAGCAGATCGGCTACCTGAACCTGCACGGCACCGCCACCCAACACAACGACGCCATGGAAAGCCTGGCCGTCGCCAGCCTGTTTCCCGACGGCGTGGCCTGCTCATCGACCAAACCCATGACCGGCCACACCCTCGGTGCGGCCGGTGCATTGGAAGCGGCGTTCTGCTGGCTGAGCCTGTCCCACGGCTTGGTCCCGCCACATGTGTGGGATGGCCACGCCGACCCGGCCCTGCCTGCGTTGCAGTGGGCGCAGGCCGGCGACACCTTGAAAAAGCGCTGCCTGATGAGCAACTCGTTTGCCTTCGGCGGTAACAACGTCAGCCTGATAATCGCAGAGGCCCCATGATCGATTGGCCACTCGCCGAACTGCTGCCCCACGCGGGCGACATGATCCTGATCGACCAGGTGCTGTCGTTCGATGAAGAGCAGGTGCACACCCGCGCCACCGTCAAGCCCGGCGGCCTGTTCAATCGCCCGGACGGCAGCCTGCCGGCGTGGGTCGGTATTGAACTGATGGCGCAAAGCGTCGCCGCTTATGCGGGTTGCCGCGCGCGCCAAAAAGGCGAAGCGGTGGAACTGGGTTTCCTGTTGGGCACACGTAAGTTCGAGTGCAACGTGGAACATTTCCCGGCCGGTGCCGAGCTGCGCATCCACGGCCTGCGCTCGCTGGAAGACGACAACGGCATGGGTGTGTTCGAATGCCACCTGACCGGCGACGGGATCCAGGCCAGCGCGCGCTTGAACGTATTTCGACCGCCCCAGGCGGCCAACTATTTAGATGAATCGAAGGACGAAACGCCATGACTGAATCCGTACTGGTCACCGGCTCCAGCCGTGGCATCGGCCGCGCCATTGCCCTGCGCCTGGCGCAGGCCGGGCACGACATCGTGCTGCATTGCCGCAGTGGCCGCGTTGAAGCGGACGCGGTCCAGGTCGAGATCGAAGCCCTGGGCCGCAAGGCGCGAGTGCTGCAATTCGATGTGGCGGATCGCGCCACGTGCAAGCAAATCCTTGAGGCCGATGTGGAGCAGCATGGCGCCTATTACGGCGTGGTACTCAACGCTGGCTTGACCCGTGACGGCGCGTTCCCGGCCTTGTCCGAAGATGATTGGGACGTGGTGATGCGCACCAATCTGGATGGTTTCTACAACGTGCTGCACCCGGTGATGATGCCGATGATTCGTCGTCGCGCGGCGGGCCGTATTGTGTGCATCACGTCTGTGTCGGGGTTGATCGGCAACCGTGGCCAAGTGAATTACAGCGCCTCCAAGGCTGGCCTGATCGGCGCGGCCAAGGCGCTGGCCATCGAGTTGGGCAAGCGCAAAATTACCGTCAACTGCGTGGCACCCGGCTTGATCGACACCGCCATGCTCGATGAAAACGTGCCGGTGGAAGAGCTGATGAAAATGATCCCGGCGCAGCGCATGGGCACCCCGGAAGAAGTCGCCGGTGCGGTGAATTTCCTCATGTCGGCCGAGGCCGCTTACATCACGCGCCAAGTCTTGGCGGTGAACGGGGGCCTGTGCTGATGAAACGCGTCGTCGTCACCGGCATGGCCGGCATGACCTCCCTGGGCTGCGACTGGGACACCATCGCCGCCAACTTTCGCGCCAACCGCAGTGGCATTCGGCGCATGGACGAGTGGGACCGTTTTACCGAATTGAACACGCGCCTGGCCGGGCCGATCGATGATTTCGTCGTGCCTGCGCACTGGACGCGCAAGCAACTGCGCAGCATGGGCCGCGTCTCGCGCCTGGCTGTTTGGGCTGCGGAGCAGGCGTTGCAGGACGCCGGTTTGCTCGGCGACGAGTCGATCAAGGACGGGCGCATGGGCGTGGCCTGTGGCTCGTCCACCGGCAGCACCGATGAGATCAAGGCCTTCGGCAATATGCTGCTGAACTCGGTGGCCGAGGGGCTTAACGCCAACTCCTATGTGCGCATGATGCCGCACACCACGGCGGCGAATATCAGCATTTTCTTTGGCCTCACCGGGCGCCTGATCCCCACGTCCAGCGCCTGCACCAGCGGCAGCCAGGGCATCGGCTATGCCTACGAGGCGATCAAGTTCGGCCGCCTGCCGTTGATGCTTGCCGGCGGCGCCGAAGAGCTGTGCCCCACTGAAGCGATGGTGTTCGACGCGCTCTACGCCACCAGCCTGAAAAACGACGCGCCACAGACCAGCCCGCGCCCCTATGACAGCGGCCGTGATGGCCTGGTGATCGGCGAAGGCGGCGGCATGCTGGTGCTCGAAGAGCTCGAACACGCGCTGGCACGCGGTGCGCACATCCACGCCGAGCTGGTCGGTTTCGGCAGCAACGCCGACGGCCAGCACACCACGCGCCCGGAGCAGAAAACCATGCGCCGCGCGATGGAGCTGGCGCTGGAAGATGCCGGGCTTGAGCCTTCGGCCATCGGCTACGTGAACGGCCATGGCACCGCCACCGATCAAGGCGATATCGCCGAAACACTGGCCACCAGCAGCCTGTTCGGCAGCCGCATGCCGATCAGCTCGCAGAAGAGTTTCCTCGGCCACACCTTGGGCGCGTGCGGCGCGCTGGAGTCCTGGTTCAGCATCGAAATGATGAACCGCGACCAGTATGTGCACACCTTCAACCTCGATTCGGTCGACCCGCAATGCGGCGAGCTGGATTACCTGCAAGGCGGGTTTCGCGAGATGCACAACGACTACGTGATGAACAACAATTTTGCGTTTGGCGGCGTCAACACTTCGCTGATTTTCCGCCGCTGGTCCTGAATTTTTAATCGATTGGAGAAAACGGAATGTCTTCCTTGCTACGCGCCACCCTGATCACCCTGGCCCTGCTGACCACCGCCGGGTGCACCAGCAAACCGGTGCTCAACACCCAGCACGCGCTGCCGGCCGACGCTCAAGTCAGCGAAGAAAAAATGAAGCAGGTGATCGTCACCGCCCTGCAAAAACGCGAGTGGACCGTGCAACGTTTCGGCCCGCAACTGGTGCAGGCCGAGATCACCGTGCGCAACCAGTACTACGCTGCAATCGACATCCGCTACACCCGCAACAGCTACGCCATCACCTACCGCGACAGCCGCGACCTGGGCTACAAGGACGGCAAGATCCACCGCAACTACAACCGCTGGGTGAACAACCTGGACAGCGACATCATGGCGGGTTTGCGCAGCAATGGCGTGAATGAGGCCGGGTCGGCGGCGCAGTTGTTTGAACAGACGGGGACGTCGAAGTAGAACTGAGCATTTCAGTTCACTGGTGGCGAGCGGGCTTGCCCCGCGTTGGGCTGCGTAGCAGCCCCAAAACCTGCCCATGAGATCTGACAGAAAAAACGCGGTGACTGTATCAGGGCCGCTTCGCGCCCCAACGCGGGGCAAGCCCGCTCGCCACCAGTAGCTCCACAAACGCCTTGGCCATCGGGGTTTGCGCGCCTTGGCGCTGCACCAACCACACGGCCGTCACCGCGTTCTGATCGAGCAACGTGCGATACACCACCCCATCAATTCGAATCCGCTGGTAAGACGCCGGCAGCACCGACACTCCCAAGCCCGCCGCCACCAACCCGATGATGGTCATTGCCTCCCCGGCTTCCTGGGCGAAGTGCGGGCTGAAACCGGCGTCACGGGCCAGGTTGAGCAGTTGGGCGTACAGGCCGCTGCCATAGGTGCGCGGGAAGAATACAAACGGTTCCTGCGCCAGTTGCGCCAGGTGCAGGCCGCGCTCGCTGCCGTCCACCAGCGGGTGACCGGCGTTCAGCACGGCGACCAGCGGTTCGCGCATCAGCTCGATGACATTCAGCGAATCCGGCAACGGCAGCGGGCGCATCAGGCCCACTTGGATCGACTCATCCACCAGCGACTCGGCCACTTCGGTGCTGCTCATCTCCTGCAGATTCAGATGCACCGCCGGGAACGCCTGGCGAAACGCGAAGATCGCTTGGGGAATACTGGCGTTGAACGGCGCCGACGAGGTGAAGCCGATCTTCAGCTCCCCCAGTTCGCCCAACTGCGCACGCCGCGCCACGTCCGACGCCTTGTCGACCTGCGCCAGCACCAATCGCGCCTCGTGCAGGAACAAACGCCCCGCCTCGTTCAGCTCGACCCGACGGTTGGTGCGCTCAAACAAGCGCGCGCCCACCTCGTGCTCCAGCGCCTGGATCTGCTGGCTCAACGGCGGCTGCGAGATGCCCAGCACCTGCGCGGCGCGGCCAAAATGCAGTTCTTCGGCGATGGCGATGAAGTACCGCAGGTGACGCAATTCCATGCAAGCCTCATTAAGTCGTAAAAGCTATCAAACAGGTCGAACAATATATTGGAAAGAATCATTAGGCAGCTATATTCTTTTTTGCATTGCCAGTTCTGGCAGGCTTTCCCTCGCCGAGGTCCCCGTGAAATCTGCTGTCGCTCCATTTGCTCAAAAAGTCCCGCCTACCGCCCTGGATGAGGTGGTGGCCCAGCTCAACGAGGCGTACATCGAAAAAGGCACGCCGATGTTCATGCGCACGGTGCTGGCGCTGTTTTCCGGGGGGTTCGCCACCTTTGCGCTGCTGTATTGCGTGCAGCCGATGATGCCGGCGCTGTCTCACGAGTTTTCCATCAATGCCGCGCAAAGCAGCCTGATCCTGTCGGTCGCCACGGCGATGCTGGCGTTAGGCTTGCTGGTCACCGGGCCGATTTCCGACCGACTGGGGCGCAAGCCCGTGATGGTGTCCGCGCTGTTCTGCGCCGCGCTGGCGACCATCGCCAGCGGCCTGATGCCGACCTGGGAAGGGATTCTGCTGATGCGCGCGCTGGTGGGTTTGTCCTTGAGCGGCCTGGCCGCCGTGGCGATGACCTACCTGAGCGAAGAGATTCACCCGCAACACATCGGCCTGGCGATGGGCCTGTACATTGGCGGTAACGCCATTGGCGGCATGAGCGGGCGGTTGATCATCGGCGTACTCATCGACTTCGTCAGCTGGCACACCGCAATGCTGATCATCGGCGCGCTGGCGCTGATCGCGGCGACGGTGTTCTGGAAGGTCCTGCCCGAATCGCGCAACTTCCGCACCAGCAGCCTCAAGCCGCGCAACCTGCTGAATGGGTTTGTCATGCACTTCAAGGATGCGGGCCTGCCCTGGTTGTTTCTTGAAGGCTTCCTGCTGATGGGCGCTTTTGTCACGATGTTCAACTACATCGGTTATCGCCTGCTGGCAGAGCCGTACGGGCTGAGCCAGGCGGTGGTCGGCCTGCTCTCGCTGGTGTACCTGACCGGCATCTACAGCTCGGCAAAAATCGGCTCGCTGGCCGACCGCCTCGGCCGCCGACGCGTGTTGTGGGGCACGATTGTGTTGATGCTCGCCGGCATGAGCCTGACCCTGTTCACCCCGTTGTGGCTGGTGGTACCGGGCATGCTGATCTTCACCTTCGGCTTCTTCGGCGCGCACTCGGTGGCCAGCAGCTGGATCGGCCGCCGCGCGGTCAAGGCCAAGGGGCAGGCGTCGTCGCTGTATTTGTTTTGCTACTACGTGGGGTCGAGTATTGCCGGTACGGCGGGCGGGTTCTTCTGGCACTTTGCCGGGTGGAACGGGATTGGCGGGTTTATCGTGGCGCTGTTGATTGGCGCGCTGTTGGTGGCGTTGAAGCTGGCGAAGTTGCCGCCGCTGCAACAGGCCAAAAGTTAGTTACACCTGCGCCTCTGGCGGTTCTGACCGGCCAAGGTACACTGACGGCATTCGTCAGTCATGGTAAAGGAAAGCCAGAATGCGCCTGGACCAGCTTCATATTCAGAATTTTCGTTGCTACGAAGATGCCACTTTCAACTTTCAGCCGGGTTTCAATCTGGTGGTAGGGGTTAACGGGAGCGGTAAGACTTCATTGTTACAGGCAGTAGCTGCCATTTTTGAGGACTTCGCCGCCTCAACTGGTGTTCATCAAGACTCGCTCAACGAAAAAGATGCCCGTTTTATCATCGATAACTACAACGGACGAATTCGCTTTGAACGCCAATACCCTATTTTTCTTGAGGCGAACGGTTACGTATTCGGAAACCGCTCTTGGTCGAGAAAAAAACTGAGGGGTGAGGAGCACGCCCATCCAGACGGAGATCTTGTTGCCGCTGTTCACCGGAAAACTGATGAAATTAATCAAAGTAAGCCTATAAATCTACCCCTGCTGTCGTTCTATCAAGCCAATCGTCGCTGGACCACTGCAAATGTATCCGCCGAATTTTCTGCAACTCAGAAAATATCGAGATTGGACGGCTATAAAAATTGGTATGACGCAGCATCTGACATTAAGGACTTTGAAAGCTGGCTTATTGGGAAGACTCTTGAACAGCTCCAGTCTGTACATCGATCTCCCAATGTAATGTCAGTCTTTGACGATGAACTGTGCTGGATTAACACAGCACTAAAATCCGTCTTACCAAATTCAACTGGCATCTATTACGACCTTCCTCTCAGAAGCCTTCTCGTCAACCTGGAGGGGTATGGTTTCTTGCCGTTCAACGAATTAAGTGATGGTCAGCGGGGGTTAGTGGCTCTAATCGCGGACATCGCCCGCCGAATGTGTATCCTCAACCCGCACATGGGTAAGAACGTCCTGAAAAACACATCAGGCGTAGTCATCATCGACGAACTGGACATTCACCTTCACCCAGCATGGCAGCGCGGCATTGTTCCAGCACTGAAAGAAGCATTTCCCAAAATTCAGTTCATCGCTGCAAGCCACTCTCCACAAATCATTGGCAGCCTAAAACCCGAAGAAGTCATTGTTCTGAACAACGGCGGTGCATCCCACCCACGAGTCACATACGGCCTCGACTCCAGCAGTGTGTTGGAGGAGGTCATGGGCGTGACACAACGTGAGCCCGAAATTGAAAAACTGCTGTCAGAGTTGTTTTCAACGCTGGAAGACAACGACGTCAAAAAAGCAAAAATCCAGCTTGAAGCGTTGAAGAAAAAAGCACCTGACCTCCCAGAGTTTGCGGGAGCCGAAGCGCTGATGAGGCGCAAGGAGATTCTCGGAAAATGAAGCGAGTGCTCAAAGGAACTGAACCCACTTCATTTACAGAATGGAAAAACTCGGCAAACGACGAATGGTGCCCCACTTACCCTGCGTTGCGAAACCCGGAAAAACAGGCTCTTCACAACAGCCTCCTACTCGAACAAGGTTTCTTTTGCTGCTACTGCGGTAGAGAAATAGATGCTTCCGACAGCCATATCGAGCATTTCAGGCCTCAAGAACAGTTCGAAGAATTGGCATTGGACTATCAGAATCTCCATGCCTCTTGTCTGCGCGAGACAAAACCCGGCAACCCATTGCACTGCGGCCATCGCAAGAGCAACTGGTTCGACGAAGCGCAGCATATCTCTCCAATGGACGAACGATGTGAACTGCGCTTCCGTTATCTGAGAACTGGTGAAATCCAACCTAAAGACTCTGAAGACCTGCCCGCTTCGAAGATGATTGAGGTCTTGGCTCTAGACATTTCCTATCTGAATAATCGTCGCCAAAACGTAATCCGGCTGCTGTTCGATGAAGAGTTCCTGAGCCAGGCAAGCGAGGAAGACCTGACTCGACTTGTTACCGCAATTCGCTCTGCAGATATCCACGATCAAAAACCTTTCGACCACATCATCGCCCGCTACGCCGAACAGCTCCTTGACCTTTAAAACCAACACAAACAAAAAACGCCCGGCATAAGCCGGGCGTTTTTTATTCGGTTGTACTCAGTCGTGGTACTGCGCCGACAGCTCATGCACCGCGCGCAGGAACGCACCAGCATGCTCCGGATTCACTTCCGGCGTAATGCCATGGCCGAGGTTGAACACGTGCCCGCTGCCCTTGCCGTAGCTGGCCAGGATGCGGCCGACTTCGGTGCGGATTGCTTCCGGCTTGGCGTACAGCACGGTCGGGTCCATGTTGCCTTGCAGCGCGACCTGGCCGCCAACGCGGCGGCGCGCTTCGCCAATGTCGCAGGTCCAGTCCAGGCCCAGCGCGTCAGCGCCAGCATCGGCGATGCTTTCCAGCCACAGGCCGCCACCTTTGGTGAACAGGATGACCGGCACTTTGCGGCCTTCGTGTTCGCGGATCAGGCCACTGACGATCTTGCGCATGTAGGCCAGGGAGAATTCCTGATAGGCCGCCGACGACAGGTTGCCGCCCCAGGTATCGAAGATCTGCACCGCTTGCGCGCCGGCCATGATCTGGCCGTTGAGGTAGCTGGTGACCGATTGCGCCAGTTTATCCAGCAGCAGGTGCATGGCTTGCGGGTTGTCGTAGAGCATGGCCTTGGTCTTGCGGAAGTCTTTCGACGAACCGCCTTCGACCATGTAGGTGGCCAGGGTCCAAGGGCTGCCGGAGAAGCCGATCAGCGGCACGCGGCCGTTGAGCTCGCGGCGGATGGTGCTGACGGCGTCCATCACGTAACCGAGGTCTTTGTGCGGATCAGGGATCGGCAGCGCTTCGATGTCGGCCAGGGTGCTGACAACCTTTTTGAAACGCGGGCCTTCGCCGGTTTCAAAATACAGGCCTTGGCCCATGGCGTCGGGGATGGTGAGGATATCGGAGAAGAGGATGGCCGCGTCCAGTTGTGGGTAGCGGTCCAGCGGCTGCATCGTGACTTCGCAGGCGAACTCCGGGTTCATGCACAGGCTCATGAAATCACCGGCATTGGCGCGGCTGGCGCGGTATTCCGGCAGGTAGCGACCGGCTTGACGCATCATCCATACAGGCGTGACGTCTACAGGTTGCTTGAGCAGGGCACGAAGGAAACGGTCGTTCTTGAGGGCAGTCATGTCGGCATCCGCAAAAAAAGTGCGGGCATTTTCTCAGAGCGCGACGCAAAAGGCACGGAGTGAGCCGTGCCTTTTGTCTATCGGGTCAATTTGTCGCGGTGATGGAACGTCACACTTGAGCTTCTTCTCTGCAAAGATTTGAAACTAAGGGTCACATTTGCTCGCACTCTTCCAACCTCGGTTTAACCGCAAATTAACTGCTCGTTCCTAGCATCCATGCCTCTTTATGGAGGCATGTCGATGTATAGAAAGCTGCGTTTCGCATCCGCTTCAGTGGTGTTGGCCATTGCTGCGAGCGGTTGCACCCAGGCACCCGAGCCGCAGGCATCCGCCCCCGTAAAGGTGAGCACAGAAACCCTGCAAGCCAAACCCATTTCCATCAGCAGCGAGCTCAGTGGGCGCATTGCCGCACCACGAACGGCCCAGGTAAACGCTCGGGTGGCTGGGGTGGTGCTCAAAAGTGTGTTCGCGCAAGGCGGTGACGTGAAACAGGGTGACGTCCTGTTCTACATCGACCCGGCGCCGCTGCAGGCGGATCTGGACAGCGCCCTGGCCGGGCTTAAACGGTCGCAAGCCGATACTTTGCGCGCACGTCAGCAAGAACAGCGTTACCGCCAGTTGATCTCAGCCAAGGCGATCAGTGCCCAGGAGTATGACAACGCGCGCGCGGCCGCACGGCAGGCTGAAGCTGACGTCGCAGCCAACGAGGCCAAGGTGCAACGCGCGCGCCTGAATTTGAGTTATGCCACCGTGACCGCGCCCATCTCCGGGCGCATCGGGCGTGCCCTGGTGACCGAAGGTGCCTTGGTCGGACAGAACGAATCAACCCCGCTGGCGCTGATCCAGCAGTTGGACCCGGTCCATGTCGACCTGACGCAATCGACCCGTGAACTCAACGAACTGCGCCGCGCATTCCGCTCCGGCCAGTTGCAACAACCGGGCCCGGGCCAGGCCAAGGCCACCTTGCTGCAGGACGACGGCAGCGCGTACCCGTTGCCCGGCAAGCTGCTGTTCAGCGACATCTCAGTAGACCCCGGCACCGGCCAGATCATCCTGCGCAGCGAGTTTCCCAACCCCGACCTCGATTTGCTGCCCGGCAGCTTCGTGCGAGTGCGGCTGGAGCACGCCATCGACCAACAAGGTATCAGCGTGCCGCAGCGCGCCATCCTGCGTAACAGCGCCGGGCAGGCTCAAGTGCTGCTGGTGGATGAGGAACTGCGTGTGAGCCTGAGAACCGTGGAACTGGGCGCCGTGCACCAGAACCGGTGGATTGTCACCGACGGCCTCACATCCGGCGACCGAATCGTCGTCGAAGGCTTGCAACATGCCCGCCCAGGCGAACACGTGGTGATCGACAACGGCGCTCTTCCACTCGACCAGGCTATTGGTCAGTCAAAAGGACGCTAGCGCATGCCGCAATTCTTTATTGACCGCCCGGTATTCGCCTGGGTGATTGCCCTGTTTATCCTGCTGGCGGGTGTTCTGGCGATTCCACAGCTCCCCGTGGCGCAGTACCCCAACATTGCGCCGCCGCGCATCGAAGTCGTCGCCAACTACCCCGGTGCTTCGGCGCAGGCGATGGACCAAAGTGTCGTCAGCCTGATCGAAGAAGAGCTCAGCGGGGCTGATCACCTGCTGTATTTCGAATCAAGCAGCAGCCAAGGCACCGCCACGATCACTGCGACATTCAAGCCAGGCACCTCTGCGGATCTTGCGCAGGTCGATGTGCTCAACCGCCTGAAAGCCGTCGAATCGCGCCTTCCACAAGCAGTGATCCAACAGGGCTTGCGCGTGGAGAAAGCGTCCACCGGCTTTCTGCTGTTCGTTTCGCTTATCGGCACCGACGAGAATGTCACCAGCATTGACCTCAGCGATTACTTGGCACGTAACGTCATCAACGAAATCAAGCGCGTGGAGGGGGTTGGGAAAGTCCAGTTGTTCGGCGCTGAGCGAGCCATGCGTATCTGGGTCGACCCGCAAAAGTTGATCGCTTTCAACCTGACACCCGCAGAAGTCAACGCAGCAATCGCGGCTCAAAACACCTTGATAGCCGCCGGCAGCCTGGGCGAGTTACCCGCTGCCAATACCCAGGAAATCACCGCGACCGTCCTGGCTGAGGGCCAACTGTCGAGCCCGCAAGCGTTCGCCGACATTGTGCTGAGAGCCGAGCCCAACGGGGCTGTCGTGCGCCTTGGCGATGTTGCCCGGGTTGAAATCGGCAGCCAGGAATACCAGTTCGGCACCCGACTCAATGGCCGACCGTCCAGCGAATTGGGCGTGCAATTGACGCCTGACGGCAATGAGTTGAGTACGGCAACACGCGTGCGCGAGAAGATGGACGAGTTGTCACGCTACTTTCCTGCCAGCATGAAGTACCAGATCGTTTACGACAGCTCGCCGTTCGTCAAAGCCTCAATTACTAAAGTGGTGTACACACTGCTCGAAGCCATGGTGCTGGTGTTCGCGGTGATGTACTTGTTCCTGCAAAACATTCGTTACACATTGATTCCGACCCTGGTTGTACCGGTCGCATTGATGGGCACCTTGGCGCTCATGTTACTGATGGGATTTTCCATCAACGTGCTGACCATGTTTGGCATGGTGCTGTCGATCGGCATCCTGGTGGACGACGCCATTGTGGTGGTGGAGAACGTTGAACGCATCATGCTGCAGGAGCGGCTCTCGCCCAGGGAAGCCACGCGCAAGGCGATGAAACAAATCAGCGGGGCTATCGTCGGCATTACTTTGGTGCTGGTGGCGGTATTTATCCCGATGGCATTTATGCAGGGGTCCGTCGGGGTCATTTACCAGCAGTTTTCGCTGACCATGGCCACCTCCATTCTGTTCTCGGCGCTCCTTGCGCTGACGCTCACACCCGCGCTTTGCGCAACCCTGCTCAAGCCTGTGGCCGCGGGTGATCACACCTCTGCACGGTTCTTCGCCGGGTTCAACCGCCGGTTCGAACAACTGACCGAGCATTACCAAGGCTGGGTGACTCATGCCTTGAAACGCAGCGGGCGCTATTTGTTCATCTATGCAGCCCTTCTGCTCGTGCTGGCAGTGAGCTTCAGCCAGCTGCCCGCCTCGTTTCTTCCGAAAGAAGACAAGGGCTTTGTGATCATCGACATTCAACTCCCCCCCGGAGCGAGCCAAAGTCGCACGTTAGAGGTCGTCAAACAGGTCGAAACACATTTCGCCACGGAGCCTGCCATGGACAACAGCACATTCGTTCTCGGCTACAACTTTTCCGGCAATGGGCAGAACGCGGCGTTGGGTTTCGCGGTGCTCAAGGGTTGGTCCTGGCGGGGCAGTAATGACTCTGCAGCCGCAATCACCGACCGTGCCAACGCGGCCTTGAGTCAAATCAAGCAAGCCGAGGTGCTGGTGGTGTCGCCGGCACCGATTCGCGGTCTCGGCAGTTCCAGCGGTTTCGAGTTGCGTTTGCAGGATCGTGGCAGCCTTGGCTACGCAGCCTTGATGCAGGCTCGCAACAATTTACTGGAAGCGGCGCAAGCCAGCCCGATCCTGACAGATGTGCGCGAAAGCGCGCTGGCCGAAGCCCCCCAGGTCAAACTCAATATTGACCGCCGACATGCTAACGCGCTCGGTGTCTCCTTCGCCGACATTGGCAACCTGATGTCCACCGGCATCGGTTCGGCCTACATCAATGACTTTCCCAACCAGGGCCGTATGCAACGGGTGGTGGTGCAGGCCGAAGGCGACCAACGTCAACAGGTTAATGACTTGCTGAAGATGCACGTACGCAACAACGCAGGACAAATGGTGCCCCTTTCAACATTCGTTAAAGCCACATGGACTCAAGGGCCTGCGCAATTGAATCGTTACAACGGCTACCCCTCGGTGAGCATCTCCGGCGAACCCGCGCCCGGCTACAGTACCGGCGAAGCCATGGCCGAAATCGAACGCCTGGTGGCCCAGGGGCGCGCGGGCATTGGGCAGGAATGGACGGGGTTGTCTTTGCAGGAGCGCTTGTCCGGCAACCAGGCGCCGATCCTGATCGGCCTATCGCTGCTGGTGGTGTTCCTGTGCCTGGCGGCGCTGTACGAGAGCTGGTCGATTCCCACATCCGTGTTGCTTATCGTGCCGCTTGGTGTGCTGGGCGCTGTTCTGGCAGTCACGCTGCGCGGGATGCCCAACGACGTATTCTTCAAGGTCGGTTTGATCACGATCATTGGCCTGTCGGCGAAGAACGCAATCCTGATCATCGAGTTCGCCAAGACACTTTACGATGAGGGCTACGACCTGATCGACGCCACGCTGCAAGCCGCTCGGCTGCGCTTACGTCCAATTGTGATGACTTCGATGGCGTTTATTCTAGGCGTGGTGCCGCTGGCCATTGCCACCGGCGCCGGCTCGGCAAGCCAGCAAGCCATTGGTACGGCCGTGATCGGCGGGATGATCAGCGCAACACTGGCCGTGGTGTTTGTACCGGTGTTTTTTGTGGTGGTGATGAGGCGCGTTAAAAAACGTAAGCAATAAAACGCAAAAGCGGGCTTGTCCGTAAGGAACAAGCCCGCTTGTGTTAAGCGTACCGAGGCTTAAACGCAGAGGTAATCCAGGATCCCTTCAGCGGCATTGCGGCCTTCGAAGATCGCCGTCACCACAAGGTCAGAACCACGCACCATATCGCCACCGGCGAAGATTTTCGGGTTGCTGGTCTGGTGCTTGTACTGGCCTTGTTCCGGGGCGACGACGCGGCCCTGGCTGTCGGTCTGGATTTCGAACTGCTCGAACCACGGCGCCGGGCTTGGGCGGAAGCCGAAGGCGATGACCACGGCGTCGGCCGGGATGATCTCTTCGGAGCCCGGGATCGGCTCGGGGCTACGACGGCCACGGGCGTCCGGCTCGCCGAGACGGGTCTCGACCACTTTCACGCCTTCGACGCGGTCTTCACCGACGATGGCGATCGGCTGGCGGTTGTAGAGGAATTTCACGCCTTCTTCCTTGGCGTTCTTCACCTCTTTGCGCGAGCCCGGCATGTTGGCTTCGTCACGGCGGTACGCACAGGTCACCGACTTGGCGCCCTGGCGGATCGACGTGCGGTTGCAGTCCATCGCGGTGTCGCCACCGCCAAGTACCACGACCTTTTTGCCTTTCATGTCGACGAAATCTTCCGGCGACTTTTCAAAGCCCAGGTTGCGGTTGACGTTGGCGATCAGGAAGTCGAGCGCGTCATACACGCCCGGCAGGTCTTCACCGGCAAAGCCGCCCTTCATGTAGGTGTAGGTGCCCATGCCCATGAACACCGCATCGTATTCGGCGAGCAGTTGTTCCATGGTGATGTCTTTGCCGATTTCGGTATTGAGACGGAACTCGATACCCATGCCGGTGAACACTTCACGACGGTTGCTCAGTACGGTTTTTTCCAGCTTGAACTCGGGAATACCGAAGGTCAGCAGGCCGCCGATTTCCGGGTTCTTGTCGAACACCACCGGGGTCACGCCGCCACGCACCAGCACGTCGGCACAGCCCAGGCCAGCCGGGCCTGCGCCGATGATCGCAACGCGCTTGCCGGTCGGTTTGACCTTGGACATGTCCGGGCGCCAGCCCATGGCGAACGCGGTGTCGGTGATGTATTTCTCGACCGAACCGATGGTCACCGCGCCGAAGCCGTCGTTGAGGGTGCAGGCACCCTCGCACAGACGGTCTTGCGGGCACACCCGGCCACACACTTCCGGCAAGGTGTTGGTCTGGTGCGACAGCTCGGCGGCGGCGAGGATGTTGCCCTCTGCCACCAATTTCAGCCAGTTGGGAATGAAGTTGTGCACCGGGCACTTCCATTCGCAATACGGGTTACCGCAACCCAGGCAGCGGTGGGCCTGGTCGGCCGAGTGCTGGGGTTTGAAGGGTTCGTAGATTTCCACGAACTCTTTCTTGCGTTGACGCAACAGTTTCTTCTTCGGATCTTTGCGCCCGACATCGATGAACTGGAAGTCGTTATTCAGACGTTCAGCCATGTTAAAACCTCATCAAACTGTTCAGGCGCATATCACTGCGGGTTGGCACGGATGCTGGAAAGCAACGATTTCAGGTTGGCAGCCTTGGGCTTGACCAGCCAGAAACGACGCAGGTAATCATCGAGGTTTTCGGCGAGGTTACGACCCCATTCGCTGCCGGTTTCCTCGACATACTCATCCAGCACGTGCTGCAAGTGGTTCCGGTAGGATTCCATGGCTTCGCCGCTGATCCGCTGGATCTCGACCAACTCGTGGTTGACCTTGTCGACGAAGGTGTTGTCCTGGTCGAGCACGTAGGCGAAACCGCCGGTCATGCCCGAACCGAAGTTGTAACCGGTCTTGCCCAGTACCGCGACAAAGCCTCCGGTCATGTACTCACAGCAGTGATCGCCAGTGCCTTCCACCACGGTGTGGGCACCGGAGTTACGCACGGCGAAACGCTCACCGGCCGTACCGGCGGCGAACAGCTTGCCACCGGTGGCACCGTACAAGCAGGTGTTGCCGATGATGGCACTGTCCTGGGTCTTGTAGATGCTGCCTTTAGGCGGAACGATCACCAGCTTGCCGCCGGTCATGCCCTTGCCCACGTAGTCGTTGGCATCGCCTTCAAGGTACATGTGCAGGCCGCCGGCGTTCCACACGCCGAAGCTCTGGCCGGCAGTGCCGTTGAAGCGGAACGTGATCGGCGCTTTCGCCATGCCTTGGTTGCCGTGCTTGCGCGCGATTTCGCCGGAGACGCGTGCGCCGATCGAACGGTCGCAGTTGCAGATATCCAGGGCAAAGTCGCCACCACTCGCATCGTTGATCGAGGAACTGGCCATTTCGACCATCTTCTCGGCCAGCAGGCCTTTGTCGAACGGCGGGTTGCGATCCACCTGGCAGAATTGTGGCTTGTCTGCCGGGATGTGATCGCTGCCCAACAGCGGCGTCAGGTCCAGGTGGTTTTGCTTGGCGGTCTGGCCTTCGAGGATTTCCAGCAGGTCGGTACGCCCGATCAGCTCTTCCAGCGAACGCACACCCAGCTTGGCCAGCCACTCACGGGTTTCTTCGGCGACGTAGGTGAAGAAGTTCACCACCATGTCGACGGTACCGATGTAGTGATCCTTGCGCAGCTTCTCGTTCTGAGTGGCGACGCCGGTGGCGCAGTTGTTCAGGTGGCAGATGCGCAGGTATTTGCAGCCCAGGGCGATCATCGGCGCAGTCCCGAAGCCGAAACTTTCGGCGCCGAGGATCGCGGCCTTGATCACGTCGAGGCCGGTTTTCAGGCCGCCGTCGGTTTGCACCCGCACTTTGCCGCGCAGGTCGTTGCCGCGCAGGGTCTGGTGGGTTTCCGCCAGGCCGAGTTCCCACGGTGCACCGGCGTACTTGATCGAGGTCAGCGGCGAAGCGCCAGTGCCGCCGTCGTAGCCGGAGATGGTGATCAGGTCGGCATAGGCCTTGGCCACGCCAGCGGCGATGGTGCCCACGCCGGCTTCTGCTACCAGTTTCACCGAGACCAGCGCCTGCGGGTTGACTTGTTTCAGGTCGAAAATCAGCTGCGACAAGTCTTCAATCGAATAGATGTCGTGGTGCGGCGGCGGCGAAATCAGGGTCACGCCCGGCACTGCGTAACGCAGCTTGGCGATCAGACCGTTGACCTTGCCGCCTGGCAGTTGCCCACCTTCACCGGGCTTGGCGCCCTGGGCGACTTTGATCTGCAGCACTTCGGCGTTGACCAGGTATTCCGGGGTTACGCCGAAACGGCCGGTCGCCACTTGCTTGATTTTCGAGCTCTTGATGGTGCCGTAGCGCGCCGGGTCTTCGCCGCCTTCGCCGGAGTTGGAACGCGCACCCAGGCGGTTCATGGCTTCGGCCAGGGCTTCGTGAGCCTCAGGCGACAAGGCGCCAAGGGAAATACCCGCGGAGTCGAAACGCTTGAGGATCGATTCCAGCGGCTCGATCTCGCTGATGGCCAGCGGCGTGTCGAGGGTTTTCACCTTGAACAGGTCGCGGATCATCGACACCGGGCGGTTATCCACCAGTGCGGTGTATGCCTTGAACTTGGCGTAGTCGCCCTGCTGCACAGCGGCTTGCAGGGTGCTGACCACGTCCGGGTTGTAGGCGTGGTATTCGCCACCGTGGACGAACTTGAGCAGGCCGCCTTGCTGGATCGGCTTGCGCGCGCTCCAGGCTTCGGCTGCCAGGGCTTTTTGCTCGGCTTCGATGTCGACGAAACGCGCGCCCTTGATGCGGCTCGGCACACCACGGAAGCTCAGCTCGCAGACTTCTTCGGACAGGCCGATGGCTTCGAACAGTTGCGCGCCGCGATAGGAGGTGACGGTGGAAATGCCCATCTTCGACAGGATCTTCAACAGGCCCTTGGTGATGCCCTTACGGTAGTTCTTGAACACCTCGTAGAGATCGCCCAGCACTTCACCGGTACGGATCAAGTCACCGAGCACTTCGTACGCCAGGAACGGGTACACCGCCGAGGCGCCGAAACCGATCAACACTGCGAAGTGGTGCGGGTCACGGGCGGTGGCGGTTTCCACAAGGATGTTGGAGTCGCAACGCAGGCCTTTTTCGGTCAGGCGGTGATGCACCGCGCCGGTGGCCAGCGAAGCGTGGATCGGCAGCTTGCCTGGGGCGATGTGACGGTCGGTCAGCACGATCTGGGTACGACCGGCACGCACCGCCTCTTCGGCCTGATCGGCGACATTGCGCACAGCGGCTTCAAGGCCGAGGCTCTCGTCGTAATTCAGGTCGATGATCTGACGGTCGAAGCCCGGGCGCTCCAGGGTCATCAGCGAACGCCACTTGGCCGGCGAAACCACCGGCGAGCTGAGGATTACGCGGGAAGCGTGCTCAGGCGATTCCTGGAAGATGTTGCGCTCGGCACCGAGGCAGACTTCCAGGGACATCACGATGGCTTCGCGCAGCGGGTCGATCGGCGGGTTAGTCACCTGGGCGAACTGCTGGCGGAAATAGTCATACGGCGTGCGCACGCGCTGGGACAGCACGGCCATTGGCGTGTCATCGCCCATGGAGCCGACGGCCTCGTAGCCTTGTTCGCCGAGCGGTCGCAGCACTTGGTCGCGCTCTTCGAACGTGACCTGATACATCTTCATGTACTGCTTGAGCTGGTCGACGTCGTAGAAAGCCGAACCGTGGTCGTTATCTTCCATGGTTGCCTGGATGCGCAGGGCGTTCTTGCGCAGCCATTGCTTGTACGGGTGACGCGACTTCAAGCGGTTGTCGATGGCGTCGGTGTCGAGGATCTGCCCGGTTTCGGTGTCCACGGCCAGGATCTGGCCGGGGCCAACGCGGCCTTTGGCGATCACGTCTTCAGGCTTGTAGTCCCACACGCCGATTTCCGACGCCAGGGTGATGAAACCGTTAGTGGTGGTGACCCAACGCGCCGGGCGCAGACCGTTACGGTCGAGCAGGCACACCGCGTAGCGGCCGTCGGTCATAACCACGCCGGCCGGGCCGTCCCACGGCTCCATGTGCATCGAGTTGTACTCGTAGAATGCACGCAGGTCCGGGTCCATGGTCTCGACGTTCTGCCACGCAGGCGGAATGATCATGCGCACGCCACGGAACAGGTCGATGCCGCCGGTGACCATCAGCTCGAGCATGTTGTCCATGCTGGAAGAGTCGGAACCCACGCGGTTAACCAGCGGGCCGAGCTCTTCGAGGTCCATCAAATCGTTGGCGAACTTGGTGCGACGGGCCACAGCCCAGTTGCGGTTGCCGGTGATGGTATTGATCTCGCCGTTGTGGGCGAGGAAGCGGAATGGCTGGGCCAGCGGCCATTTCGGCAGGGTGTTGGTGGAGAAGCGCTGGTGGAACACGCAGATTGCGGTTTGCAGGCGCTCATCGCTCAGGTCTGGATAGAAGGCGGTCAAGTCCGCCGGCATCATCAGGCCTTTATAAATGATGGTCTTGTGCGAAAAGCTGCAGATGTAGTGGTCGGTGTCGGCAGCGTTGGCCACTGACGAGCGACGACGCGAGGTGAACAGCTTGATCGCCATGTCCTGATCGCTCAGGCCATCGCCTGCGATGAACACTTGTTCGATCTGCGGCAGGCGCTCCAGGGCCAGGCGGCCGAGCACGCTGGTGTCGATCGGCACTTTGCGCCAGCCGACAAGTTGCAGGCCGGCAGCCAGGATCTCGCGGTTCATGTTCTCGCGAGCGGCTTCGGCTTTCACCGGGTCCTGGTTGAAAAACACCATGCCCACGGCGTATTGCTTGGGCAGGTCGACTGCAAATTGTTGTTTTGCGACAGCGCGCAGGAACTGGTCGGGCTTTTGAATCAGCAAGCCGCAACCGTCACCGGTTTTGCCGTCGGCGTTGATCCCACCGCGGTGGGTCATGCAGGTCAGGGCCTCGATGGCCGTTTGTAAAAGGGTATGACTGGGCTCGCCCTGCATGTGGGCTATCAGGCCGAAACCGCAGTTATCCTTGAATTCATCGGGTTGGTACAGACCTGCTTTCATAGACACTTTCTCACCAGGCTGCCTCTTATACCGAGGCAAATTTCTTTTCAATTCAACCGGTTACCTTCCACGCCGAACGTACGCCGGCTTAGCGGGGGCAAAAGGGAGGTCATTGTACACACCGACACTAACGCTCACAAATTTAGCGACGAAATGTCGCAAATCTATGTCGCATTTATGAAAGGTTTAAAGCGATATGCTGTGCTAGTCAAAACTTTTTTAATTCTGACCGCTACGACTCAAAAGCTACGTGACGCAGACACCACAAAGCGCGCGGCCTTCAGGGCTGCACGCTTTGTCGTTTTTTTGAGGTGCCGGGAGAGGCGGCCTGGGTAAGGCCGCCGAATCTTCAGCGAGTTGTTGCGAGTTCTTGTTGAACGCTGGCAACAGTGCGAGGCCAAGGTTTACCAGCCTGGACCTTCGCTGGCAAGGCCTTGATAGCGGATTCAGCTGCGGTACGGCTGGAGAAGTTGCCGTAAGTGATCACGTAGAGAGGCTTGCCGTTGAGCACTTTCTTGAAATAACGGTACTCGCCGCCCTGCTCTTTTACGAACGCCTGAGCGTTGGCTTCGGAGCTGGTGCCGAGGATCTGCACCACGAAGTTGCCAGTCGGCTGGCTGGCGTACCAGCTGCTGCCAGCGGCGCCGGCCTTGGCGACAGTGGCCGCTGGTTTCTCAGCAGGCTTGGCAGCCGGTGCCGGTTTGGCGGCTGGCGCAGGTGCTACAGGCTTGGCAACCGGCGCCGGCTTGGCGGTGGCAACGGTCGGAGCCGGGGTCGGCTTGGCAACCGGAGCCGCTGGTTGACCGGCTGGTACGCCCGCAGGCGGCGCGGTCGTGGTCACGGTCGGCGGCGTGGCGCTGGAGCCTTCTACCGGCACACCGTCGTCGCCTTCGGAGATGCCACCGGCTTCTTGGGCGAGCGGGCCGCGCATGACAGGCTGGCCAACCATTGGCAGATTGGTCGGTTGGCCGGAGTTGGCGAATTCGACATTTGGCGTGGGCTTGCCCAGTGGCAACTGCGCCTGTTCGGTTGGCGCGCCGGCGGTGGCGGGTGCCTTGCTGCGACCTGGGATCAACCAGGCGGCGGCGACAGCGACCACGACAACGGCGGAAATAGCCAATACGTGCTTCTTAGGCATAGTAAACCCCATCTTTGGACGCTTAACCGCAGAGCGGCTTGCAATCATGGCTTCGATCAAGGCATCCCGGGCAACCTGGTTGATGGTGCCAGGCCAGCCGTCGGAGCTTTCGTGAATATCAGAGATCTGCGCAGCGGAGAAAAGTTCGATACCCGCCCCAGCGCCCTCAAGGCGTTGAGCCAGGTATTCGCGGGTTTCTTCCTCTTCATATGGCTGCAATTCGATGACGTGAAACAGCTCCTGGTCGCCACTGATCTGCTCCAGATCGGCGATCAACGAAGACTCGCCAAACAGGAACACATGCGGGCGGCCCTCAGGCGTACCCGCCGCCAGCGCCAGCAGCGCTTCCAGGGCGGATTCGTCGAGCTGCTCGGCGTCGTCCACCAGCAGGTAGACTTCCTGCCCGGTCAGGCCCAGTTGCACCACTTGCTTGAGGATCGCGTTCGGCTCGGCGGTCGCCACGTTCAGCGCCTGGGCAACCTGGCGCAACACGCCCGCCGCATCACCCGCACCACGGGCCGACACCACCACGCTCTGTACCGATTGCTTGTTGGTGCTGGCAACCAGCGCCTGGCGCAGCAATGTCTTGCCGCTGCCCAACGGGCCGGTGACCACCAGCAGCAGCTGGCTGTAGCGCGCCAAATGGTGCAACTGGCCGAGCACCGGCTTGCGCTGGGCAGGGAAAAATTTGAAGCCCGGCACCCGCGGAGCAAAAGGGTCGTGGCTTAACTGGTAATGGCCGAGGAACGCCTCGTCGGCATGCAAACTAGTCATCGGGATCTTATTAACCTTTAAGCTGGGCCAGGGCGCGGTAATCCGCTCCCAGCGTGGCCTGTAAAATCTCTTTCGGATAATCGTCGGTCACTACCGCTTCGCCGATGTGGCGCAGCAGCACCAGTCGCAGGCGACCGTCGATCACTTTCTTGTCTATTGCCATATGTTCGAGGAAATCCGCCTCGGTCATCTCCGTAGGTGGAACGACAGGCAAACCGGCGCGCTGGAACAGGCGGATGCCGCGATCGCGCTCTTGGGCGCTGATCCAGCCCAGGCGCTGCGACATGTCCAATGCCATCACGGTGCCAGCCGCCACAGCTTCCCCATGCAACCACACACCATAGCCCATGTGCGTTTCGATCGCATGGCCGAAGGTGTGGCCCAGGTTCAGCGTAGCGCGTACGCCGGACTCCCGTTCGTCGGCATTCACCACCAGCGCCTTGGCGGCGCAGGAACGGGAAATCGCTTCAGTGAGCGCCACTTGGTCCAGGGCGCGCAGGGCGTCCATGTGCTCTTCCAGCCAGGTCAGGAACGGCTCGTCGCAGATCAACCCGTACTTGATGACTTCGGCCAGGCCCGCCGACAACTCGCGCGGTGGCAGGGTGTTGAGGGTCGCCGTGTCGATCAGCACGGCTTGAGGCTGATAGAACGCACCGACCATGTTCTTGCCCAGCGGGTGGTTGATGCCGGTCTTGCCGCCCACCGACGAATCAACCTGGGACAACAAGGTGGTTGGCACCTGGATAAAGTCCACGCCGCGCTGATAGCAGGCTGCCGCAAAGCCGGCCATGTCGCCGATCACACCGCCGCCCAGGGCAACCACGGTGGTTCGCCGGTCATGGCGCGCAGTCAGCAGGCCATCAAAGATCAGTTGCAAGGTTTCCCAGTTCTTGTGGGCCTCGCCGTCAGGCAAGATCACCGAAATCACCGAGTACGCCGTAAGGCTGCGGCTCAGACGCTCAAGATACAGCGGCGCGACCGTTTCGTTGGAGATGATCGCCACCTGCCGCCCGGCAATATGCGGTGCAAGCAGCTCAGGCAGGTCCAACAAACCTTCGCCAATATGGATTGGGTAGCTGCGCTCGCCTAGATCGACCTTAAGTGTCTGCATGTGTCCCCGCGTGAAGATATATGTACGATCGGCAACGCTCGGATCTGACGTCGCCTGATGGCTCTGCGCCACACCCCGAAGGCTGATAGCGCGCCGCCGAGAATAGCGCATTTCGGGTCTGGCTTTAACGGGGTGGCAACTGCTGCAAGCGCTCAAGAATGTCGAGAACCACCATTCGTGGCGGCCGCTCATCGGTTTCCACCACCAGATCGGCGATTTCCCGATAGAGCGGATCGCGCAGCGTCAGCAAATCCCTGAGGGTTTTGGCCGGATCGGCAGTGCGCAACAACGGGCGATTGCGGTCGCGGGCGGTGCGGCCCACCTGCTGCTCGACCGACGCATGCAGGTAGACCACGCGCCCACCGGCGTGCAGCGCCCGGCGGTTTTCATCGCGCATGACTGCGCCGCCGCCGGTGGCCAATACCACGCCGTCGCAGCCGCACAGCTCGGCAATCATCGCCTGCTCGCGGTCGCGAAAGCCCAGTTCGCCTTCCTTATCGAAGATCCATGGGATATTGGCACCCGTGCGCAATTCAATTTCCTTGTCGGAATCTTTGAATGGCAGGCGCAGCTCTTTGGCCAGCAAACGGCCGATGGTGCTTTTTCCAGCCCCCATCGGTCCTACAAGAATCAAATTTCGCACAGAATCAACGACTCACAGCAATCGCCTGGTTATTCATAATACGCGGAGTCAGGAATACCAGCAGCTCGGATTTTCTTTGCGCCACAACATCGCGCCGGAAAAGGCGGCCAAGATACGGCACATCGCCCAAAAATGGCACTTTATCTACCACTTTGCTTTGGGTATTGGAGAAAACCCCGCCGATGACGATGGTCTCGCCGTCCTTGACCAGCACCTTGGCGTTGACTTCGTTTTTCTTGATCGGCGGCACGTCGTTGAGCTTGTTCAGGTAGTCGGGCTCATCCTTGGTGACCTTGACCTCCATGATCACCCAGCCATCCGGCGTGATTTGCGGGGTCACCTCCAGCGACAGCGAGGCTTCCTTGAAGGACACCGACGTGGCGCCTCTGCCGGTGGATTCCTGATAGGGAATCTCGGTGCCTTTGAGGATGCGCGCGGTCTCCTTGTCGGAGGTGACGACCTTGGGCTGCGAGACGATTTCGCCGTTGCCGGTTTTCTCCATGGCCGTCAGTTCCAGGTCCAACAACAGGTTGTCGGTGATATAGGCAATGCCCAAACCAGCAGTGCCGGTGAGTGAGCCCAAGTCAACAAACGGCGAGCTGGACGGGCTCGCCGGTGGTTCAACGCCCTCGGCCAACGGCTTGCCGATGCCGCCCGCGCCCCAATTGCCACGATTAAGGCGCCCGCCCCAGCGCACGCCCAGGCTTTTGTCGTAATCGACATTGGCTTCGACGATGCGCGCCTCAATCATCACTTGGCGCACTGGAATATCCAGCTGCGCCACGATCCGCCGCAGCTCTTCGAGCCGCTCGCCGGTCTGGTAGGCAACGATGTTGTTGGTGCGGTCATCCACCGCCACCGAACCGCGCTCGTCGGTGAGGCCATCCAGGGTCGTCACCGACTGAAACAGCTTGGCCAGGTCCGCGGCCTTGGCGTAATTGACCTGCAACAGCTCCCGGCGCAATGGCGCCAACTCGGCCATCTGCTTGTTCGACTCCAACACCAGCAACTCACGGGCAGCCAATTCTTCAGCGGGCGCCACCAGCAAAACGCCGGCTTTCACGCGCTTGTCCAACCCTTTGGTTTGCAACACCAGGTCCAGCGCCTGATCCCAGGGCACATCCTTGAGTCGCAGGGTGATCGAGCCTTGCACCTCGTCGCTGGTGACCAGGTTGAGCCCGGCCACATCCGCTATCTGCTGCAATACCGCACGCAACTCGATGTTCTGGAAGTTGAGGTTCAGCTTGTCACCGCTATAGGTGCTTGGCACCGCGCTGCCAGGCGGCGGCAGTTGGATCAGATCTACACGGTTGGGCACAGCAAGGGCCATCGGTGTCGTGAACGCTATCCATAGCGCCACACCGAAGGACGAAAAAGTCCTTTTCATTGTTTGATTCCGTTATGAGTTGACGTTTAACACCAGGGTTCGCGAGCGCTCCAGCCAGGCGCCTTGCTCATCCGGGAACAGTTCGGCCAGTTCGATGTGGCCTGCATGAATGGCCATGACTCGACCATGGTTGGGGCCCAGGTAGTCGCCGACCGCCAGCCGGTGCACGCCAGAGGCTGCGCGCAGCAGCGCGAAGGTCTGCACACCACGAGATAACGTGCCGACCATTTCGAACCGGTCGACGGGCACGGCTTCCAGCGCCCCGCGCTTACGCGCTAAATCCGGTGCACGTGTCGGCCGGCCAGGCGCGTGATCGGCCTGTGATGTGGGCGGCTGGAACGGATCGCGCAAGAAAGCCGCGTCGTAGACAAATCGCGGCCCCTGCTCGACAGCCCTGCCAGCCCTGCCGGACGGCAATGTGCTCCGATAAGTCTTGGCCAGAAAATCAAGGCGCAGTAACGGCCCATCAGACCGAAGCACAACGTCGTGCACAGTGACGATCCGCGACAGCCCGCCCAAGCCACTCAAGAATGCTGCCAGGTCGTGGTAGGCGCCAAAAGCACCGAGCTGCACCGGCTCCTCGACATAAAGCGGCTGCAATTGCTCGTCCAACACCGCGACACCCTCGACCACCAAACCGTTGGCAGCCGCCAGCCGAGCGATGTCTTCGAGCAGGCCAGGCATGTCCGACTCGCCGGGCAGTTGTCGTAAAAGACCGGCCACCTGCTCCTGCATCACTTGAGCCTGACGGGTCCGACCCTCAAGACTGTCTGCCAGGCCGGCCTTTTGCGTGAGCGCCTGTTGCAGCGCCGCTGCCTGCGTTTCCAGCGTGTTCAGCCGCTCACGTGCCGGGGCCAGCCGCCAGGTATCGCCCATCAGCCAGACGGACGCCGCCAGCGCACAGGCGAGTAGAACCTTACTCGGCAAGGGCCATTTAGCAGCATTGTGAGAAAGCGTGAACACGTCGAGCCTGGGCAGGCTCAAGGCTGGGCCTCAGTGGATTCGCCTTGGCGCACCATCAATTGAAATTCGTTACCGCCACCCTGACCTTCCGCACGCACGTGCTGCAGCCGAGTGGCGTGGGCGCCTTCAGAGGCTTCCAGGCGGCGCATCAATTGGGCGATATCCTGGCTGGACTCAGCACTGCCGCTGACCTTGACGGTGTTGCCCTTGGCCACCACCTCATGCAGATGCACCCCATCGGGTACCGCACGGGCCAATTGGTCCAATAGCTGGGCACCGGCCGAGCGGGATTCGTGCAGGTCTTGCACGACCTTCATGCGCGCAGCCAGTTGCTGGCTTTGCTCCTGCAAGTCGTCGATGGTCTTGATGCGCGAATCCTGGATGGTGACTTCTTTGCTCAGGTGATTGTTGCGCGTCACCTGCCGGTCAATCGCCTGATCGATCACTTGGTCCGCCAGCCACACCGCCGCGAGCGCCACACCGGCGAAGGCCAGCAGAAATACCAGGAAGTATTTGCGCCGCCGCTCTGCCAGCGCCTGACGCCATGGCAAAAGATTGATTCGTGTCATCCAGCGAAACTCCTCAGGGCCAACCCGCAAGCAATTCCCATCCCGTGGGCATCCACGGCCCATTGTGCGCCATCAACACGATGGCCCGGCGTGAAGCTGGCGAAATCCTGACTGCAAGCGCGCTCCAATGCAAACCCTTCGACATCGACGACTTGTGTCACCAGCCCGGCCGAGGCCAAAACCGCTTCGCGGGCTTCGACTTGTTCCTTGAGGCACGCAGCCAGTAATACCTCGACCCGTGCAGGGTCATGGGCAGATGGGCCGCGTACCTGGAAATCGATGGCGACGTCGTCCAATGGGTAAGGAATGTACTGATCGGCTTCCATCTGGATCATCCAGACCATTTCCTCGTCACTGAGACCTGCTGCCATTTCAATCACTCGGGTGATGACCGATGGGCCTGCCACAGCAACCGCAGCCTGCCGAGCCGAGGTGTTCAGCCGAGACAACGCCAGTTGCAGTACCTGCCCTATGGCTTCAAGGTCCAGCAAAGTACCATCGACGACCGCATTGGCGGGCAACCGCTGGGTGGCGTAGCTCTGAACGCTGTAACCGCTGGAGGAACGGCCCAGCTCGATGAGCTTGATGCCGGTGTCATTGATGTCGACGCCGAGCGTGGTGTCGACTTTTCGCCTGAAAAATCCCTTTCTCATAAAACTCCCTAAAACTTTGTCTGTCATACCGGCAGTCATTGCCTGATTGCCGCCGGGCATCGTGCATTCGGTCGACTTGTTTGAGCGGTGCGAATGACGCCCCAGGCCGAAAATGCTTTAATGCCCAGCGTTTTTTCCCGCTTTTTTCTGCTGCTCGGGTCGATCCATCGTTTGTTATGCATGCCCCGACGCGTAACTCATTCTTTTCTCTGGAAATCCAAAAGCCTTGATTCGTCTGCTGAAGTTTTTCGGGTACTCCATTGTCGCGATCGTCTGCGGGCTCCTGCTCGTACTCAGCGGGGCCTACCTCTACCTTAGTCCGGGTTTGCCCTCCGTAGAGGCACTCAGAAGTATCCAGTTGCAGATTCCTTTGCGGGTCTACAGCAGCGATGAAAAATTGATCGCGGAGTTCGGCGAAATGCGCCGCACACCGATTCGTTTCGCCGACATTCCGCCCAATTTCATCAACGCCCTGCTGTCGGCTGAAGATGATAATTTCGCCAATCACTACGGCGTGGACCCCAGCAGCCTGGTGCGTGCAGCCACCCAATTGGTAAAAAGCGGACACATTCAATCCGGCGGCAGCACCATCACCATGCAGGTGGCGAAGAACTTCTTCCTCACCAGCGAACGCAGCTTTTCGCGTAAAGCCACTGAAATCCTGCTGGCCCTGCAGATAGAACGTCAGCTGACCAAGGATGAAATCCTTGAGCTGTACGTGAACAAGATCTACCTGGGCAACCGCGCCTACGGGATTGAAGCCGCTTCCCAGGTCTACTACGGCAAGTCGATTCGTGATGCCAGCCTGGCGCAAATGGCAATGATTGCCGGCCTGCCCAAGGCCCCTTCGCGCTTTAACCCTCTGGCCAACCCGGCGCGCAGCAAAGAGCGTCGCGACTGGATCCTGGGGCGCATGTACAAGCTGGGCAAAATTGACCAGGCCGCCTATGAAAGCGCCGTGGCCGAACCGCTGAATGCCAGCTACCACGTGCCGACGCCGGAAGTGAACGCACCCTATATCGCTGAAATGGCGCGGGCCGAAATGGTCGGCCGCTATGGCAGCGAGGCCTACACCGAAGGTTTCCGCGTCACCACGACGATTCCGAGCAACCTGCAGGAAATCGCCAACAACGCGGTACGCGACGGCCTCGTCACCTATGACCAGCGCCACGGCTACCGCGGCCCCGAATCACGCCTGCCGGGCAAAACCCTGAGCGCCTGGACCACTGAACTGGGCAAACAGCGCCCGATCAGCGGCCTGGAGCCAGCCATCGTCACCCAAGTGAAGAAAGATGGCGTGCAAGTACTCACCCGCACCGGCGAAGGCCATGTGTCGTGGGACAGCATGAAGTGGGCGCGCCCCTTCCTGAACACCAACAGCATGGGCCCGATGCCCAAGCAGCCGTCGGACGTGGCACAGGTGGGTGATCTGATCCGCGTGCAACGCCAGAAAGACGACAGCCTGAAATTCAGCCAGGTCCCTGTCGCCCAAGGCGCCCTGGTGTCCCTGGACCCGCAGAACGGTGCGATCCGCGCCCTGGTCGGCGGTTTTGCCTTTGAGCAAAGCAACTACAACCGTGCCACCCAGGCCAAGCGTCAACCGGGTTCGAGCTTCAAGCCGTTCGTCTACAGCGCCGCACTGGATAACGGCTACACCGCCGCCAGCCTGGTGAACGACGCACCGATCGTGTTTGTCGACGAGTACCTGGACAAGGTCTGGCGCCCGAAGAACGACACCAATACATTCCTCGGCCCGATCCGCATCCGCGAGGCGCTGTACAAGTCGCGTAACCTGGTGTCGATCCGCTTGCTGCAGGCCATGGGCGTGGGCAAGACCATCGACTACATGACGCGCTTCGGCTTCGCCAAGTCGGACCTGCCGCCCAACCTGTCCCTGGCACTGGGCACCGCGACCCTCACGCCGATGGAAATCGCCACCGGCTGGAGCACCTTTGCCAACGGCGGCTACAAGATCACGCCGTACCTGATCGACAAGGTCGAAAGCCGCAATGGCGACACCCTGTTCACCGCCAACCCGCCACGCGTGCCGGGTGACGTGGTCAATGGCGTGGCGGCGCCCGATGGCATCGCGGCACCGAGCAACGGCGGCATCACCATTGAGCCGACGCCAGGCACAGCGCCAGCGGCCAATGCCACCGCGCCGACCGAGCCACAAGCACCTGCGGTCGCCGAGCGTGTGGTGGATGGCCGTACCACCTATATCCTCAACAGCATTCTGGAAGACGTGATCAAGAAAGGCACCGGCCGTCGCGCCCTGGCCTTGGGCCGCGCAGACATTGCGGGCAAGACCGGTACGACCAACGACTCCAAGGACGCCTGGTTCTCCGGTTACAACGGCGACTACGTGACCACCGTGTGGACCGGCTACGACCAACCGGAAAGCCTGGGCCGCCGCGAGTTTGGTGGCACCGTCGCGCTGCCGATCTGGATGAGCTACATGGGCGCGGCCTTGAAGGACAAACCGCTGCATACCCAGCCTGAGCCGGAAGGCATTCTCAGCCTGCGCATTGACCCGGTGAGTGGCCGAGCAGCGTCGCCAAGCACGCCGAATGCGTACTTCGAACTGTTCAAGAGCGAAGACACGCCGCCGTCAGTCAACGAGCTGGGCAATGGCGTTGCACCGGGCAGCCCGCTGCCGGCGGATGAGGCGGCGCCGATCGATTTGTTCTAACCGCCACTGATCGCTCCCACGCTCTGCGTGGGAACGATCATGTGGGAGCTGGCTTGCCTGCGATAGCGGTCTGCCTGATACACCGCCATCGCGGGCAAGCCCGACTCCCACAGGGTTTACCCGACGTCTGAAGACCGTATTCAAACAGCCACAAAAAAGCCCCGACTCGCGAGAGCCGGGGCTTTTTGTTGGTGCGCTACAACGGCTTAGCCGTTGAACACATCATCCACGCTTTGCAGCGGGTAGTGCTTCGGATACGGCAGGGTGGCCACACCGGTCTCGATGGCGGCTTTGGCCACGGCATCGGAGATCAGGGTGATCAGGCGCTTATCCATTGGTTTCGGGATGATGTACTCACGACCGAACGCCAGTGGAGCACCACCGTACGCATCACATACATCCTGAGGCACCGGCAGCTTGGCCAGTTCACGCAGGGCGTTGGCGGCAGCGACTTTCATCTCTTCGTTGATGCGCTTGGCGCGAACGTCCAGGGCACCACGGAAGATG
This sequence comes from Pseudomonas sp. MONT-RG-20F-20-E-7-02, assembly GCF_022662395.1. Taxonomy (NCBI): domain Bacteria; kingdom Pseudomonadati; phylum Pseudomonadota; class Gammaproteobacteria; order Pseudomonadales; family Pseudomonadaceae; genus Pseudomonas; species Pseudomonas sp. MONT-RG-20F-20-E-7-02. The sequence continues at coordinate 301,309 of NZ_JAKNQN010000005.1, read as the reverse complement.
AACGGGAAGCCCAGTACGTTGTTGACCTGGTTCGGGTAGTCCGAACGGCCGGTGGCCATGATCACGTCGCTACGGGTAGCGTGCGCCAGCTCCGGGGAGATTTCCGGGTCCGGGTTGGAGCAGGCGAACACGATCGGGTTGGCCGCCATGGATTTCAGGCCTTCGGCGCTCAGCAGGTTCGGGCCGGACAGGCCAACGAACACGTCTGCACCGTCGAGGGCGTCAGCCAGGGTGCGCTTGTCGGTCGCGTGGGCAAACATCGCCTTGTACTGGTTCAGGTCGGTACGCTCGGACTGAACAACGCCCTTGCTGTCGACCATGAAGATGTTTTCCAGCTTGGCGCCCATGCTCACCAGCAATTTCATGCAGGAGATGGCCGCAGCGCCGGCGCCCAGGCAGACGATTTGCGCGTCAGCCAGGGTTTTACCGGCGATTTCCAGGGCGTTGATCATGCCGGCCGCGGTAACGATTGCGGTGCCGTGCTGGTCATCGTGGAATACCGGAATGTCGCACTGTTCGATCAGGGCCTTTTCGATCTCGAAGCACTCAGGTGCCTTGATGTCTTCCAGGTTGATGCCACCGAAGGTGATGGAAATGCGCTTAACGGTGTCGATGAAAGCCTGCGGGCTTTCGGAATCGACTTCGATGTCGAAAACGTCGATGCCGGCAAAGCGCTTGAACAGCACGCCCTTACCTTCCATGACTGGCTTGGAAGCCAATGGGCCGAGGTTGCCCAGGCCGAGAATCGCGGTGCCATCGGAAATCACTGCAACCAGGTTGCCTTTGCCGGTGTACTTGTACGCCAGTTCAGGGTCGCGGGCGATTTCACGTACGGGCTCGGCAACGCCAGGGCTGTAGGCCAGCGACAGGTCGCGGGCGGTGGCAGTGGCTTTGGTGAGCTCTACACTCAGCTTTCCTGGACGAGGATGGGCATGATATTCGAGAGCGGCAGTTTTCAAATCAGACATATCGGCATTCCGCTTTTACTGTTGGTCGACGGACCGCCGAGGATACGCGTGTCGCAAAGTCCCTACAAGACTGGGCAGTCACAGGTGTCAAGGGCCCTGCGCTACGACTTTTGGCCAAGAGCCACGGGATACAAGGGTTCAACTGTTCACAATCGACTTAAAAAATGTCTACAATTTTTTGTTTAAATTCGATTTGATCGATGTGCTGCCAAATCGCAGGCACAAAAAAGGCGCCCACAAGGGACGCCTTTTTCAACAGCTGGCAAAAACCCAAAGGGCTTTTGAGCCTTACTCTGCTGGAGTAGCAGCAGGCTTCTTGCCGAAAGCACCAAAGCGATCTGCGAAGCGCTGTACACGGCCGCCGGTGTCCAGAGTTTTCTGCTTACCGGTGTAGAACGGGTGGCACTCGTTGCATACGTCAGTACCCAGTGGCTTGCACAGGTTCGAACGAGTTTCGAACTTGTTGCCGCAGCTGCAGGTGACTTCGATGGTTTCGTACGCTGGATGGATATCGGCTTTCATGGTGACTTCCTCGGGCTAGCGTGCCGCCACTCGACACTATTGTCGAATACCGCACGTAATTATGCCGCGGATTCTACCAGACCTTTTTAAACGCGCAAGCGGCGGTTCCGGCCGATTGGCCACATATAAGCCCCTTTCATCCGAAAAACTGCCGGCTCACCGCGATCAATGTGGGAGCCGGGCTTGTTGTGGCGAGCAGGCTTGCCCTGCCCTGCGCTGGGCTGGGCTGCAAAGCAGCCCCAACAAGGCCAGTGCGATTTTGTAGTTATAACTCACTGCGGGCATCGGGGCCGCTGCGCGCCCCAACGCAGGGCAAGCCTGCTCGCCACAATAGGCCCGGTTCCCACAGAAGTGCTGCCTCGTGCACCACAGACAGGACACCCCCACCGCAGGTCTGCTAGGCTCCCGCCCCTGCGCCACCGCCTGCCTTTATATGAGATTCCCCGCGTGCCCGACGCCATTTTGCGCCTAGCCCTGCCCTCGCCCCTGCGCCGCCTGTTCGACTACCGTGCCCCGGCCGGCGTGCTGCGGGCGCAGTTGCAGCCAGGCATGCGCGTGCGCGTGCCATTTGGGCGCCGAGAGATGATCGGCATTCTGGTCGAAGTGGCCGATCACAGCGAAGTCCCCGCAGAAAAGCTCAAACCCGCCATAGCCATCCTCGACACCACGGCGCCGCTGCCGCCTGCCCTGTTCAAGCTGTGCCTGTGGACCGCCCAGTATTACCAGCACAGCCTCGGCGACACCTTGAGCTGGGCGCTGCCGGTTTTGTTGCGCCAGGGCGAGTTGGCCGAAGCACGCCAGGAACGCTTCTGGTCGATGGTACCCGGCGCGCGCCTCGATGACCCACGCATCGCCCGCGCGCCGCGCCAGCGAGAAGCCCTGGCGACGTTGGCCCAACACCCGCACGGCGTGGCCCATCAGCTATTAAGCAAGCTGATGCTGAGCAAAGACAGCCTCGACCTGCTGCTGGCCAAGGGCCTGGTGCAAGTGGAGATCCGCAAGCACGCCCCGGACCCGCGCCACGACCACTGGCTGGCCCAGCCGGAACTGCCACTGAACCCCGAGCAGCGCGCGGCGTATGAAGCCATTCGCGCTGGTTTCGACAGTTTTCACGCGTTCCTGCTGGCTGGCGTGACCGGCAGCGGCAAGACCGAAGTGTATTTGCAGTTGATCCGCGAAACCCTGCAAGCCGGCAAACAGGCGCTGGTGCTGATCCCGGAGATCAACCTGGGCCCGCAAACCCTGGCGCGTTTCGAGCAACGCTTCAACGCGCGCATCGCCCTGGTGCACTCGGCGGTCAACGACCGTGAGCGCCTAGAATCCTGGCTGGCGGCGCGGGACGGCGAGGCCGACATTATTATCGGCACCCGTTCGGCGCTGTTCACACCGATGAAAAACCCCGGCCTGATCATCATCGACGAGGAGCATGACGGCTCCTATAAACAGCAAGAAGGCCTGCGCTACCACGCCCGCGACCTGGCTCTGGTGCGCGCGCGCCAGGAAGACATCCCGATTGTGCTGGGCTCGGCCACGCCGTCTCTGGAAAGCCTGCACAACGCCTACACCGGCCGCTATGGCCTCCTGCGCCTGAACGAGCGTGCCGGCGGCGCCAAGCAACCGCGCTTTCTGCGCCTGGATGTGAAAAGTCGGCCACTGGACAGCGGCATTTCCGGGCCGATGCAGCAAGCCATCGGCCAGACCCTCGCCGCCGGCCAGCAAGTCCTGGTGTTTCTCAACCGCCGAGGGTTTGCGCCGACGCTGCTGTGCCATGACTGCGGCTGGATGTCGGAGTGCGAACGTTGCGATGCGCGCATGACCGTGCACCAACGCCACGGCGAGTTACGCTGCCACCACTGCGGCCATGTGGAGCGTACGCCGCGCCACTGCCCGCAATGCGGCAAAGTGGATTTGCGTCCCGTCGGCGCAGGCACCGAGCGCGCCGAAGAACGCTTGGGGATTTTGTTCCCGGATTACCCGGTGCTCCGGGTCGACCGCGACAGCACGTCGCGCAAGGACGCGATGAATCAGCTGTTCGCCACCATCCAGAAGGGCCAGCCGTGCATCCTGATCGGCACGCAGATGCTTGCCAAAGGGCACCACTTTCCACGGGTCACGCTGGTGTCGATCCTGGATGCCGACGGCGGTCTGTTTTCCGGCGACTTCCGCGCCAGCGAGCGCATGGCGCAACTGATCGTGCAGGTCGCAGGCCGCGCGGGGCGTGCCGAAGAGCCGGGCAAAGTGATTATCCAGACACACCTGGCCGACCACCCACTGCTGATTCAACTGACAGAACAAGGCTACTTCGCCTTTGCCGAACAGGCGCTGAGCGAACGCCGCTCCGCCGGCCTGCCGCCCTTCTCGCACCTGGCACTGCTGCGGGCTGAAGCGCATAAACCCGGGCAGGCCGAAAGTTTTCTGGATGAAGCCTGCGGCGCCGCCGAACGTTTGCTCGGCGAACTGGGTCTGACCGGCATCGAATTGCTCGGCCCGGTGCCTGCGCCCATGGAGCGCCGCGCCGGGCGTTATCGCGCTCAGCTACTCTTGCAGGCAACGTCCCGCGCACCGCTGCATCGGCTATTAAGTAGCTGGTTGCTTGCCCTGGAGCAAATGCCCAGCGGCCGGCAAGTGCGATGGTCGCTGGATGTGGACCCGGTAGATTTGTATTGATAGCAAAACCGCTGTCGCAGGCAAGCCAGCTCCCACATGTAGAAGTATTCACCCATTAAAATGTGGGAGCGGGCTTGCCCGCGATGAGGCCCGCAGGTCTACCAACCCGTCTGAACGGTTGGCAAGCCCGCCCTCGCCACGGATAATGCCCAGTTTTTCCACCTGCGCATCGCGCGCCGCCGCTTGCGGTCGAAAGAGAACACCATGAAAGACACCATTCGCCAGCTGATCCAACAAGCCATCACCCAACTCGTCAACGAAGGTGTGTTGCCTGAAGGCCTGACGCCGGCGATCCAGGTGGAAAACACCCGCGACAAGACCCACGGCGACTTCGCCAGCAACATCGCGATGATGCTGGCCAAGCCTGCGGGCATGAAACCGCGCGACCTGGCGGAAAAAATCATCGCCGCCCTGCCTGCCGACGAGAGCGTCACCAAGGCCGAAATCGCCGGCCCAGGCTTTATCAACTTCTTCCAGAACACCCAGGCCCTGGCTTCGCGCCTGGACGCCGCCCTGGCCGACGCCAGGATCGGCGTGCGCAAGGCCGGCCCGTTGCAGCGCGTAGCGGTTGACCTGTCGGCACCCAACCTGGCCAAAGAAATGCACGTGGGCCACCTGCGTTCGACCATCATTGGCGACGGCGTGGCGCGGGTGCTGGAGTTCCTCGGCGACACGGTGATCCGTCAGAACCACGTGGGCGACTGGGGCACCCAGTTCGGGATGCTGATGGCTTACCTGCAGGAAAACCCGATCACCAGCAATGAGCTGGCCGACCTGGAAAACTTCTACCGCGCCGCCAAGAAGCGTTTTGACGAATCCGAAGAGTTCGCCGACCGCGCCCGTGGCCTGGTGGTCAAGCTGCAAGCCGGTGACGAGGAATGCCTGGCGCTGTGGGGCCGTTTCCGCGAGATCTCGCTGTCGCACTGCCAAGAAATCTACGAGCTGCTCAACGTAAAACTGACCATGGCCGACGTGATGGGCGAAAGCGCCTACAACGACGACCTGATCAACGTGGTCAACGACCTCAAGGCCGCGGGCCTGCTGGTCGAGAGCAACGGCGCGCAGTGCGTGTTCCTCGACGAATTCAAGACCGCCGACGGCGAGCCGCTGCCGGTGATCATCGTCAAGGCCGATGGCGGCTACCTCTACGCCACCACTGACCTGGCGGCCGTGCGCTACCGCAGTGGCGTGCTGAAAGCCGACCGTGCGCTGTACTTCGTCGACCAGCGCCAGGCCCTGCACTTCCAGCAGGTGTTTGAAGTGGCACGCCGCGCAGGCTTCGTCACCCACCCGATGCACATGGAACACATGGGCTTCGGCACCATGAACGGCGCCGACGGCCGCCCGTTCAAGACCCGTGACGGCGGCACCGTGAAGCTGATCGACCTGCTGACCGAAGCCCAGGAACGCGCCTACAGCCTGGTGAAGGAAAAGAACCCGGAACTGGCCGAGGCCGACCTGCGCAACATCGCCCGCGTGGTGGGCATTGGCGCGGTGAAATACGCCGACCTGTCCAAGCACCGCACCAGCGACTACAGCTTCAACTTCGAACTGATGCTCAACTTCGAAGGCAACACCGCGCCGTACCTGCTGTATGCCTACACCCGTGTGGCTGGCGTGTTCCGCAAACTGGGCAAGGACTTCAGCGAAGTTGACGGCCATATCGTGCTGGACGCACCGCACGAACAGGAACTGGCGGCCAAACTGGCGCAATTCGGCGAAGTGCTGAACAGCGTCGGCGAAAAGGGCACACCGCATATCCTCTGCACCTATTTGTACGAAGTCGCCGGCCTGTTCTCCAGCTTCTACGAGAACTGCCCGATCCTCACCGCCGACGACGAAGCCCAGAAGCAAAGTCGCCTGCGCCTCGCCGCACTGGCTGGACGGACCCTCAAGCAAGGCCTGGAATTATTAGGCCTGGAAACCCTGGAGCGTATGTAAGTTGGCTGCCAAGAAAAAACCTGCACCCAAGCGCGGCGCCAGCCGCTATCAAGCCCCGGCGAAGAAGCCGATCCCGGGCTGGTTGTGGATGGCCATCGGCCTGGCGGTCGGTGCGTTTGTCGTGATCCTGATGAAGCTGGAGCCGGGCAAGGGCGATGACGTCAAACGCGTCAAGCAAGAGCAGCAGAAGGCCACGAAAATGGCCGAAGCCAACAAGACGGCGCCAAGCCCGACCGCACCGGTGAAGCCGAAGTACGACTTCTATACGCTGCTGCCGGAATCGGAAGTGATCGTGCCGCCCGACGCCGTGCCGGAGAAAACCCTGCCGACGCCGCAAGTGCCGACCACGCCGGTCACTCCTGCGGAAGCGGCGAAGATCGACACGGCCCGCGCCCAAGCCGCATTGGCCGGGATCACCCCGCCACCGCCGCCGCCGGTGGCGACCACCAAGGCTGCGCCGGTGACCAAGTTCTTCCTGCAAGCGGGCTCGTTCCCGAAACAGGCGGATGCGGATCGGGTGCGTGCGCAGATTATCCTGCTGGGCCAGGCGGTGACGGTGGAGTCCGGCACGGTGAAGGACGCGACCTGGTATCGCGTGCTGGTGGGGCCGTTCAGCAACCGTGAACAGCTGACCGTGGCTCAAAAGCAATTGGCCGGTGCCGGGTTTAGTAACCTGTTGTTACAACAACGCCAGAGCCGTTGATTCAAGCTTAACGCCGCTCAAAATGTGGGAGCTGGCTTGCCTGCGATGGCGGTGTAACAGTCAATATTTTCAGTGACTGACACACCGTCATCGCAGGCAAGGCAGCTCCCACATTGGTTTTATGGGCCTCTGGAAAATGTATAAGACCCATAAACACCACTCGTCCGCACACCCTTCCTACGGTTGAAATCCCCCCCGCCACCCCCATATGAGATTCCAACAGGGCATTTTCGCCCCGCTGCGTGGAGACTCTCCCCTTGACCACCATCGTTTCAGTACGTCGCCACGGCAAAGTCGTCATGGGCGGCGACGGCCAGGTTTCACTTGGCAACACCGTGATGAAAGGCAACGCCAAGAAAGTGCGTCGCTTGTACCACGGCCAGGTTCTCGCGGGCTTTGCCGGCGCTACCGCCGACGCCTTCACCCTTTTCGAGCGTTTCGAAGGCCAGCTGGAAAAACACCAGGGCCACCTCGTACGTGCCGCGGTTGAGCTCGCCAAAGAATGGCGCACCGACCGCTCCCTCAGCCGCCTGGAAGCCATGCTCGCCGTCGCCAACAAAGACGCGTCCCTGATCATCACCGGTAACGGCGATGTGGTTGAGCCTGAACATGGCCTGATCGCCATGGGTTCCGGCGGTGGCTACGCCCAAGCGGCAGCCAGCGCACTGCTGAAGAAAACCGACCTGTCGGCCCGTGAAATCGTCGAGACTGCCCTGGGCATTGCTGGCGACATCTGCGTGTTCACCAACCACAACTTCACCATTGAGGAGCAGGACCTCGCCGAGTAAGCCGTAGGCTTATTCCGCTTGAGGCCGCCAAACACTATGTCCATGACTCCCCGCGAAATCGTCCATGAACTTAATCGCCATATCATCGGCCAGGACGATGCCAAGCGCGCCGTTGCCATTGCGCTGCGTAACCGCTGGCGCCGGATGCAATTGCCCGAAGAGTTGCGCGTTGAAGTAACGCCAAAGAACATCCTGATGATCGGCCCGACCGGCGTCGGTAAAACCGAAATCGCCCGGCGCCTGGCCAAGCTGGCCAATGCCCCGTTCATCAAAGTCGAAGCCACCAAGTTCACCGAAGTGGGCTATGTGGGCCGCGACGTCGAGTCGATCATCCGTGACCTGGCCGACGCCGCCCTGAAAATGCTCCGCGAACAGGAAGTGACCAAGGTCAGCCACCGCGCCGAAGATGCTGCCGAAGAACGCATCCTTGACGCCCTGCTGCCACCGGCGCGCATGGGTTTCAACGAAGACGCCGCGCCGTCGTCCGATTCCAATACCCGCCAGCTGTTCCGCAAGCGCCTGCGTGAAGGCCAGTTGGATGACAAGGAAATCGAGATCGAAGTGGCTGAAGTCTCCGGCGTCGATATTTCCGCACCGCCTGGCATGGAAGAAATGACCAGCCAGCTGCAGAACCTGTTCGCCAACATGGGCAAGGGCAAGAAGAAAAGCCGCAAGCTCAAGGTGAAAGAGGCGCTGAAACTGGTGCGCGACGAAGAAGCCGGGCGCCTGGTGAATGAGGAAGAGCTCAAGGCCAAGGCCCTGGAAGCCGTCGAGCAGCACGGCATCGTGTTTATCGACGAGATCGACAAGGTCGCCAAGCGCGGCAATTCCGGTGGCGTCGACGTGTCCCGCGAAGGCGTACAGCGCGACCTGCTGCCGCTGATCGAAGGCTGTACCGTGAACACCAAGCTGGGCATGGTCAAGACCGACCACATCCTGTTTATCGCCTCGGGCGCGTTCCACCTGAGCAAGCCAAGCGACCTGGTGCCGGAGCTGCAAGGCCGTCTGCCGATTCGCGTGGAACTCAAGGCGCTGACCCCAGGCGACTTCGAGCGCATCCTCAGCGAGCCGCATGCGTCGCTCACCGAGCAGTACCGTGAGCTGCTGAAAACCGAAGGCTTGGGCATCGAGTTCCTGCCGGACGGTATCAAGCGCCTGGCGGAGATTGCCTGGCAGGTCAACGAGAAGACCGAGAACATTGGTGCGCGTCGTCTGCACACCTTGCTTGAGCGCCTGCTTGAGGAAGTGTCCTTCAGCGCTGGCGACATGGCCGGTGCGCAGAATGGCGAAGCGATCAAGATCGACGCTGACTACGTTAATAGCCACCTGGGCGAATTGGCGCAGAACGAAGACCTGTCTCGTTATATCCTGTAAGCCTTTTAGAAAATGGCTTAGGTAGGAGCCTGGCTTTTGTGGGAGCTGGCTTGCCTGGGATAGCATCACCTCAGTGTTTCTGAAACACCGAGGTGCCTGCATCGCGGGCAAGCCCGGCTCCCACAGAAGCCCTCCTACATTTTTGAGCCGGTTTCTTCAGGATTATTATCAATGTCGAAATTTCCTACTGCTGTAAACCTGCACAAAACCTCCAACACCCTCGGCCTCACCTACGGGCCCGATGAGGTCTACCAGCTCCCCGCCGAACTGTTGCGCACCCACTCGCCTTCCGCCGAGGTGCAGGGCCACGGCAAACCCATCCTGCAATTCGGCAAGCTCAATGTCCGGCTGATCAAGATAGAACCGGCCGGTCAATACGCACTGAAATTGACCTTCGACGACGGCCATGACAGCGGACTGTTCACCTGGGACTACCTCTACCAGTTGGCCGTGCGCCAGGAAGCACTGTGGGCCGACTATCTTGCCGAACTCAAAGCGGCCGGCAAAACCCGCGATCCGAGTGAGTCGGTCGTGCGGCTGATGCTCTAACTCAGGCGTCTTGCTCTTTAGAGGGCATTTTCTAATTTCATCTGCTTGAATGCCCTGTCGCGTGGTCAACGATTGGCCCGCTTGCGAAAAAAATTAAACTCGGGTAACCAATGGAACTGGCAAGTTCCCTGCATTTGACGATGCGGTATCAACGGTCACCCGAGTCGCAGTACCAGGCTGGTGTCGTGTATCGAAATTGGGTGCGCAGCAATCGCCGGTACTCGTCTTTCGGACAATGGAGCGTCGTAGATGAGTAACAAGAATAACGATGACTTGAAACGCCAGGCCTCGGAAAACACCCTGGGGCTGAACCCGATCATCGCGTTACGCAAAAAGGATTTATTGGCCTCAGCGAAGATGGTGCTGACCCAAGCCATCAAGCAACCGTTGCACAGCGTCAAACACGTCGCCCATTTTGGCGTCGAGCTGAAGAATGTGATGTTCGGCAAATCCGTGCTGGCGCCCGAAGGCGATGACCGTCGCTTCAGCGACCCGGCGTGGAGCCAGAACCCGCTCTACAAGCGCTACCTGCAAACCTACCTGGCGTGGCGCAAGGAACTGCACGACTGGATCGGCGACAGCAACCTGTCGGAACAAGACATCAGCCGCGGCCACTTCGTGATCAACCTGATGACCGAAGCCATGGCCCCGACCAACAGCGCGGCCAACCCGGCGGCGGTCAAACGCTTCTTTGAAACCGGCGGCAAGAGCCTGCTCGATGGCTTGTCCCACTTGGCCAAGGACATGGTGCACAACGGCGGCATGCCGAGCCAGGTCAACATGGGCGCCTTTGAAGTGGGCAAGACCCTGGGCACCACTGAAGGCGCCGTGGTCTTTCGCAACGACGTGCTGGAGCTGATTCAGTACAGACCGATCACCGAACAGGTGCACGAGCGCCCACTGCTGGTGGTGCCGCCGCAGATCAACAAATTCTATGTATTCGACCTGAGCCCGGAGAAGAGCCTGGCGCGCTTCTGCCTGCGCAATGGCCAGCAGACGTTTATTGTCAGCTGGCGCAACCCGACCAAGGCCCAGCGCGAGTGGGGCCTGTCGACCTATATCGAGGCGCTCAAGGAAGCGGTCGATGTGGTCACGGCGATTACCGGCAGCAAAGACATCAACATGCTCGGCGCCTGCTCCGGTGGCATCACCTGTACTGCATTGCTCGGCCACTACGCGGCGCTGGGCGAGAAGAAGGTCAACGCCCTGACCCTGTTGGTGAGCGTGCTCGACACCACCCTGGACACCCAGGTGGCGTTGTTCGTCGACGAACAGACCCTGGAAGCGGCCAAGCGCCATTCCTACCAGGCCGGCGTGCTGGAAGGCCGCGACATGGCCAAGGTGTTTGCCTGGATGCGCCCCAACGATCTGATCTGGAACTACTGGGTGAACAACTACCTGCTGGGCAACGAGCCGCCGGTGTTCGACATTCTGTTCTGGAACAACGACACCACTCGTCTACCCGCAGCGTTTCATGGCGATTTGATCGAGCTGTTCAAGAACAACCCGCTGGTACGCGCCAACGCCCTGGAAGTGTGCGGCACGCCGATCGACCTCAAGCAGGTCACCGCCGATATCTATTCCCTGGCCGGCACCAACGACCACATCACGCCGTGGCAGTCTTGCTACAAGTCGGCGCAGCTGTTTGGCGGCAAAGTGGAATTTGTGTTGTCCAGCAGCGGGCATATCCAGAGCATCCTCAACCCGCCAGGCAACCCCAAGGCGCGCTACCAGACCAGCGATGGCCTGGCAGGCAAGCCGCTGGAGTGGCAAGAGAATGCGACCAAGCACACAGACTCGTGGTGGTTGCATTGGCAGGTATGGCAGGCAGAGCGGGCGGGGAAATTGAAGAAGGCTCCTACGAGTTTGGGTAATAAAACCTATGCCGCGGCTGAGGCGGCGCCGGGTACTTATGTGCATGAACGATAAGCACGTTGTGTGGTTGAAATGAGATCAATGTGGGAGCTGGCTTGCCTGCGATTGCGGTGGGTCAGCCAGATGATGAGCTAACTGACAGATTGCTGTCGCAGGCAAGCCAGCTCCCACATAGACCGCGTTCCCACCGATAAATAGCGCCACTTCACAGGGCTTGAGCATGCCGCAACCGTTCATCTTCCGTACCATCGACCTGGATGGCCAGACCATTCGCACGGCGGTACGCCCGGGCAAGCCTCACTTGACGCCGCTGCTGATCTTCAACGGCATCGGTGCCAACCTTGAGTTGGTGTTTCCGTTCGTCCAGGCGCTGGACCCGGACCTGGAAGTGATCGCCTTCGATGTGCCGGGCGTGGGCGGTTCGTCGACGCCGAACCGGCCTTATCGATTCCCCGGCCTGGCCAAACTCACCGCGCGCATGCTCGATTACCTGGACTATGGCCAAGTGAATGCCGTGGGCGTGTCCTGGGGCGGCGCGCTGGCGCAACAGTTCGCCTATGACTACCCGGAGCGCTGCAAGAAGCTGATCCTGGCCGCCACCGCCGCCGGTGCATTCATGGTGCCGGGCAAGCCCAAAGTACTGTGGCTGATGGCCAGCCCGCGGCGCTATATCCAGCCGTCCCATGTGGTGCGCATCGCGCCGATGATTTATGGCGGCTCGTTTCGTCGCGATGCAAAGCTTGCCGCCGAGCATGCGAGCAAAGTGCGCTCGGCCGGCAAGCTGGGTTACTACTGGCAGCTGTTCGCCGGGCTGGGCTGGACCAGCATCCACTGGCTGCACAAGATCCGCCAGCCGACCCTGGTGCTGGCCGGCGACGACGACCCGCTGATCCCGTTGATCAACATGCGCTTGCTGGCCTGGCGCATTCCCAACGCGCAGTTGCACATCATCGATGACGGCCACCTGTTCCTGATTACCCGGGCCGAAGCCGTGGCGCCGATCATCATGAAGTTTCTCGAAGAGGAGCGCCTGCGGGCCGTGATTCACCCGCGACCGGCCGTGTAAGGACTGCACCGCCGCGCAACTTGCCGAGAACCGACTATGGTTCTGAATTGGCGTGCCCGTTGTTGCCTTGACGAAGGAGTGTTGGCTCATGCGAGAAAGACCCGTGACGAACCCGGCGCCCACCCCTGCCGTGTTCATCAATGCGCAAAATGCGATCACCGGCCTGCGCGGTCGGGACTTGCTGGCAACCCTGCGCAGCGTCGCCGCGCACGGCTTGCGCAACCCGGTGCACACTGCGCGTCATGCCCTGGCGCTGGGCGGTCAGCTCGGCCGCGTGCTGCTGGGCGAAACCGTGCATGAGCCCAACCCCAACGACGCGCGCTTCATCGACCCTACCTGGAAGCTCAACCCGCTGTACCGGCGCAGCCTGCAGGCCTATTTGAGCTGGCAGAAACAGACCCGCCACTGGGTCGACGACAGCACCCTCAACGCCGATGACCGCGCCCGTGCCCATTTTGCGTTCTCGCTGCTCAATGATGCCGTGTCGCCCTCCAACACTTTGCTCAACCCGCTGGCCGTCAAGGAGTTGCTCAACTCCGGCGGCAACAGCGTGGTGCGCGGTGTGAGCAACCTGTTTGACGACTTGTTGCACAACAACGGCCTGCCCCGCCAGGTCAGCAAACACGCGTTCGAAGTCGGCAAGACCGTAGCGACCACACCCGGCTCGGTGGTGTTTCGCAACGAGTTGCTGGAGCTGATCCAGTACAAGCCCATGAGCGAAAAGCAGTACGCCAAGCCGCTGCTGATCGTGCCGCCGCAAATCAACAAGTACTACATTTTCGACCTGAGCCCGGCCAACAGCTTTGTGCAGTACGCGCTCAAAAATGGCCTGCAGACGTTTATGGTCAGCTGGCGCAACCCGGATGTGCGCCACCGTGAATGGGGCCTGTCCACCTATGTCGCCGCGCTGGAAGAAGCGCTCAACGTGTGCCGGGCGATCACCGGCGCCCGCGAGGTCAACCTGATGGGCGCCTGCGCCGGTGGGCTGACTATCGCCGCGCTGCAAGGCCATTTGCAAGCCAAGCGCCAGCTGCGGCGCGTCTCCAGCGCCAGTTACCTGGTGAGCCTGCTGGACAGCCAGCTCGACAGCCCCGCCACGCTGTTCGCCGACGAGCAAACCCTGGAGGCTGCCAAACGCCGCTCCTACCAGCAAGGTGTGCTGGACGGTCGCGACATGGCCAAGGTGTTTGCCTGGATGCGCCCCAACGACCTGATCTGGAACTACTGGATCAACAACTACCTGCTCGGCAAGGAACCGCCGGCGTTCGACATCCTGTACTGGAACAACGACAACACGCGCTTGCCCGCCGCGCTGCACGGCGACTTGCTGGATTTTTTCAAGCACAACCCCTTGAGCCATCCGGGCGGCCTGGAAGTGTGCGGCACACCGATTGACTTGCAGAAGGTCACGGTGGACAGCTTCAGCGTGGCCGGGATCAACGACCACATCACGCCGTGGGACGCGGTGTATCGCTCCACGCAATTGCTCGGCGGCGAGCGGCGCTTCGTGCTGTCCAACAGCGGGCATGTGCAGAGCATCCTCAACCCGCCGGGCAACCCCAAGGCTAATTACGTCGAAAACCCCAAGCTGAGCAGCGACCCGCGCGCCTGGTACTACGACGCCAACCACGTCGAAGGCAGCTGGTGGCCGCAGTGGCTGGCGTGGATTCAACAACGCTCCGGCGTGCAGCGCGAAACCCTGACCGCCCTGGGCAACCAGAATTACCCACCGATGGAAGCGGCGCCGGGCACTTACGTGCGCGTGCGCTGAGTCAACGATCACATTAAGAAGACTGGATGAAGACCCGCGACCGTATCCTTGAATGTGCCCTGCAGTTGTTCAACCACAAGGGCGAACCGAACGTGTCGACCATGGAGGTGGCCAATGAAATGGGGATCAGCCCCGGCAACCTCTACTACCACTTTCATGGGAAGGAACCGCTGGTGCTCGGGTTGTTCGAGCGCTTTCAAAATGAACTGGCGCCGCTGCTCGATCCGCCTGCGGATGCGCAGCTGAGAGCTGAAGATTACTGGCTGTTCCTGCACTTGATCGTCGAGCGCATGGCCCATTACCGGTTTCTGTTTCAGGACTTGTCGAACCTGGCCGGGCGTTTGCCGAAGCTGGCCAAGGGCATTCGCAACTTGCTGACGGCGCTCAAGCGCACGCTGGCTTCATTGCTGGCGCGGTTGAAGGCGGCGGGGCAACTGGTCAGTGATACCCAGGCGCTGGGGCAATTGGTGGAACAGATCACCATGACTTTGCTGTTTTCCCTGGATTACCAGCGGATTCTGGACCGGGAGGGCGAGGTGCGCGTGGTGGTGTACCAGATCATGATGCTGGTGGCGCCGCACTTGCTGTTGCCGGCACGGCAGGCGACCGAGAAGTTTGCCCTGAAATATCTGGATGATCTGGATTGAAAATGTGGGTAATAAGATCGCCAATAAAAAACGCCCGACCTTCACAGGCCGGGCGTTTTTTGTGCCCTGAAAAAATCAGGACTGACTGGTTGGCGTCGGGGTTGCCGGCGATGCAGTCGGGGTAGCAGCGGGCGTCGGTGCGGACACCGAGTTGGCTGTCGACGCGGTAGGCGCCGGGGTTGCAGGCTTTGGCGCTGCTGGTTTTTTCGCTACAGCAGGCTTCTTGGCGGCGGCTGGTTTTGCCGCTGGCTTTGCAGCCACAGGTTTTGCAGCAGGTTTAGCCGCGGCGGGCTTGGCTGCAGGTTTTGCAGCGGTCGGCTTGGCAGCCGGTTTAGCGGCGGCAGTTTTAGCCGCAGGTTTCGCCGCAGTCTTGGCGACTGGTTTAGCCGCTGGTTTGGCAGCAGCTTTAGCGGCCACGGGTTTAGCAGCAGGCTTGGCGGCGGGTTTGGCTGCAGCGGTTTTAGCGGCAGGCTTGGCAGCCGGTTTAGCCGCTGCTTTGGCCGGGGCCTTGGCCGCAGGTTTGGCAGCAGCTTTAACCAGTGGCTTGGCCGCAGATTTTGCAGCCGGTTTGGCGGCAGCGGTTTTAGCGGCAGGCTTGGCAGCAGGCTTGGCCGCTGCGGTTTTAGCCGGTGCCACTTTAGCGCCAGTGAGTTTTTCGATTTGCTTGGTCAGGGTATCGACCTTGCTGTGCAGCGTCTTCAGTTCCGCTTTGCTGGGCACGCCCAGTCGCGAAATGGCACTGTTAAGACGCTTGTCGAAAGTTTCTTCCAATTTGCCCCAGGTATCCGAAATGGTCGACTTGGCGGAACCTGCGCTGGCCTTTGCCGCTTCGACTTTTTTACCCACTGTGGTTTTGGTCAACTTCTCGGCCTTCTCGCCGTCTTTAACCAAAGTCTCGAAGTACTTACCGCCGTCACTGCTAACCTTCGAGTACACGCCTAAACCAGCAAGCCAGATCTTACGGGAATATTTTTCAACTTCCCCGATCCACGAGCTGCCTTCTTTCTGAGTAGTCTTTTTAACAGCCATCCCGATGTCTCCTTAGTGTTTACGCGCGACACGTTCTAGCAATGCCGTCAGCTCTTCGAGCTTAGCAGAGAGTGTCTCAACGTCATGTTTAGACGCAATGCCGATCCGATTCAAGGCACTTGCAACACGCGTGTCAAAAGCTTTTTCAACTTTATCCAGTTGAACTTCAACCAAACCTTTGACGCTTGAGACATTACTCTTTACTTGGTCAATCTGACTGTTGGCGGCATCAAGTTGTTCAACCACAACTTTTTTGCCTTTACTTTCAACATGTTGACCGGTCTTAACCAGCTCTTTGAAGTACTCGCCGCCCTCGCTGCCGACCTTGGCATAGGCACCAAGACCCGCCAGCCAGATCTTGCGGGCATAGCTTTTAACGTCACTCAGGGTGGTGGTCTGAACGTCGATTTTTTTCTTCAAAATAACTTTGGCCATGGTGCACCTCACGCAGATTAGGGTCGAGGAACGGCCCACAGGAGTTGAGGGCTTGGGCACAAAGTAGGGTGAAAAATTAGAATCGGCACCCTAAGCGCATTCGGATCAGGCCAGTGCCTTATCCAGGGCTTTTTCGATCTCGGACTTGATCGTGCCACTCATGGCCGACATCAACAGGCCGAGTTCCACATCAATGCGCAGCAAATCATCGGCGACTAACACAGTGCCTTTAACCCCCGAACGCTTGAGGTTGAGGGTATCGCCGGACCACGAAGGCTCCAGGCCATATTGCTCCTTGAGTTTGTTCGCCAACTTCTCAGCCTTCGCCCGCGCACCTTCTTTACCCAGGGAATGTGCACGCTCAACGGTAATACGGGCCATTGCAATGACTCCTCTTTTTAACGACTCAGAACACCTGCCATGCGGCAAAAGGTCTCGGTGACCGCCTATCTTACCTTCAGCCTTGCCAAGACAAAGCAGGCCTTGGGGATTATCATGTCCCGCATTCTCTTTTGGTGACAGCGATATGACTGATCAGCGCAAAGGCAGCGATGCCGAACCCACCACTCACTTCGGCTTCAAGAACGTTCCGGAAAGCCAGAAAGCGGAAAAAGTCGCTGAGGTGTTCCACTCCGTAGCCGCCAAGTACGACCTGATGAACGACGTGCTGTCAGGCGGCATGCACCGCCTGTGGAAGCGCTTCACCATCGAACTGTCGGGCGTACGCACCGGCAACCGCGTGCTGGACATTGCCGGCGGCACGGGCGACCTGGCGGCCAAGTTCTCCAAGCTCGTCGGCCCTACCGGCCAGGTCGTGCTGGCCGACATCAACGGCTCGATGCTCAAGGTCGGCCGTGACCGCCTGCTGGATAAAGGCGTGGCCGGCAATATCGAATTCGTCCAGGCCGACGCGGAAAAGCTGCCGTTCCCGGACAACCATTTCGACTGCGTGACCATCGCCTTCGGCCTGCGCAACGTCACCCATAAAGAAGACGCGATCCGCTCGATGCTGCGCGTGCTCAAGCCGGGTGGCCGCCTGCTGGTGCTGGAGTTCTCCAAGCCGACCAACGCGCTGATGTCCAAGGTCTACGACACTTACTCGTTCGCCTTCATGCCGTTGATGGGCAAGCTGATCACCAATGACGCCGAGAGCTACCGCTACCTGGCCGAATCGATCCGCATGCACCCCGACCAGGAAACCCTGAAGTCGATGATGGTAGAGGCCGGTTTCGACCGCGTGACCTACCACAACATGACCTCGGGCATCGTCGCCCTGCACCGCGGCATCAAGCCCTGATGCTGTTCCAGGGCCTTCTCGCCAGCGTCGAACACGGCCTCAACCGTGTACTGCGCCTGGACAGCACCGCCCTGGCGCGGCTCGCGCACTTGAACGGCAAGGTGATTGCCGTCGACTGCACCAGCCCCGCCGTGCAGCTGTTTATCCTGCCCAGCGATGAAGGCCTGCTGCTCGCAAGCCAGTGGGCCGCCGAGGCCGACTGCACCCTGCGCGCGCCGGCGTCGAGCCTGTTGCACCTGGCACTGAGCCGCAACAAAACCGCCATCCTCCACGGCCCCGAAGTGGAGCTGGAAGGCGACAGCGCGGTGCTGATGGACCTGGCCGCCGTGCTGCAAGACCTGGAACTGGACTGGGAATACGAGCTGTCACGCTGGATCGGCCCCGTGCCCACCCAGTTGATCAGCGGGCACCTGCGCAGCCGCTCGCGCTGGTATCAGCAAGGGTTTGCCAGCCTCAGCCAGAACCTCGCCGAATACCTGAGCGAAGAATCGCGCACCCTGGTCGGAGAACGCGAAGCGCAAGCGCGCTTTCGTGAACTCGACAAGGCCAAAATCGACCTGGAACGCCTTGAGGCACGCTTCGAGCGCCTGAGCCGTTCCCTTGATCCAAGCGATAACGCATGAAGCTGCTCGCCGTCCGCCGTTTGTTTCGTATCCAGCGCGTCGTAATTCGCTACCGCCTCGATGACCTGCTGTTCGCCCTGCCCTTGCCGTGGTTCCTGCTGGCGGTGCGCTACGTGCTGCCGTGGCGCTGGTTCCCGCGCAAACAGCTGGAGCTGAGCCGGGGCGCGCGCCTGCGCCTGGCGCTGCAGGACCTGGGGCCGATCTTTATCAAGTTCGGGCAGATCCTCTCCACCCGCCGCGACCTGTTGCCGGAAGACATCGCCGATGAGTTGATGCTGCTGCAGGACCGCGTGCCGCCGTTTGACTCCCAGCAGTCGATGAAGCTGATCGAAGAGCAGTTGGGCAAGAAGATCAGCGAAGTGTTCCGCCGTTTCGACGTCGACCCGTTGGCCTCGGCCTCGGTTGCGCAAGTGCATGCGGCGCAGCTCAAGACCGGCGAAGAAGTGGTGGTGAAGGTGATTCGCCCCGGCCTCAAGCCGATCATCGGCCAGGACCTGGCGTGGCTGTTCATCCTCGCCCGCGCCGCCGAGCGTTTCTCTGCCGACGCGCGCCTGCTGCACCCGGTGGACGTGGTCGCCGACTACGAAAAAACCATCTACGACGAACTCGACCTGCTGCGCGAAGCCGCCAACGCCAGCCAGCTCAAGCGCAACTTCGAAGGCTCGCAGCTGTTGTACGTGCCGCAAATCTATTGGGACTGGTGCCGCCCGAAAGTGCTGGTGATGGAGCGCATCTACGGCGTGCAGGTCACCGACCTCGCCACCCTGGCCGACCAGCGCACCGACATGAAGATGCTCGCCGAGCGCGGTGTGGAGATCTTCTTCACTCAGGTGTTCCGCGACAGCTTCTTCCACGCCGACATGCACCCGGGCAACATCTTCGTCAGCACCGTCAACCCGTGGAGCCCGCAGTACATCGCGATCGACTGCGGCATCGTCGGCAGCCTGACCCCGGAAGACCAGGATTACCTGGCGCGCAACTTGTTCGCCTTCTTCAAGCGCGATTACCGCCGCGTGGCGCAGTTGCACATCGATTCGGGCTGGGTGCCGGCAGAAACCAAGCTCAACGAATTCGAAGCGGCGATCCGCACCGTGTGCGAGCCGATCTTTGAAAAACCGTTAAAAGATATTTCATTCGGCCAGGTGCTGATGCGCCTGTTCCAGACCGCGCGGCGCTTCAATATGGAAGTGCAGCCGCAGTTGGTCCTGCTGCAAAAAACCCTGCTGAACATCGAAGGCCTTGGCCGTCAGTTGTACCCGGACCTCGACCTGTGGAACACCGCGCAGCCGTTCCTGGAGCGCTGGATGCGTGAGCGCGTCAGCCCGAAAACCTTGCTGGGCAACCTGCAAAGCCAAGTGGAGCAGCTGCCGCACCTGGCCAACATGACCCGCGACCTGCTGGAGCGCATGTCCCAGCCCCACGCCAAAGACCCCGCGCCGCCGTGGCAGAAGCGCAAGGACGACTGGTTCCTGCGCCTGCTGGGCGCCGCGCACCTGGTTGGCGGCGTGATGCTCGCCATCGGCGGGCCGCTGAACCAACTGGGCCACTGGCCGGCCGGCATCATGGTCGCCGTGGGTGTTTATCTGATCGTGCGTCGATAGCCGATCCGGTTATACACTGTCGCAAATTGCCGGAGCGGAACATGAAAGACTGGCTGGACGAGATCAAGTGGGACAGTGACGGCCTGGTGCCGGCCATTGCCCAGGACTACAAGACCGGGCGTGTGTTGATGATGGCCTGGATGAACCGCGAGGCCCTGAGCCTGACTGCCACTGAGCAGCGCGCCATTTACTGGTCACGTTCGCGTGGCAAACTGTGGCGCAAGGGCGAAGAGTCCGGGCACGTGCAAACCCTGCACGAGATGCGCATCGACTGCGACGCCGACGTGGTGATCCTGATGGTCGAGCAGATCGGCGACATCGCTTGCCACACCGGGCGTCACAGCTGCTTCTATCGCGTGTTCGAGAACGGCGAATGGAAGGTGGTCGAACCGGTGCTCAAAGACCCGCACGCCATTTACTCGGCAGGACACTGAACATGAGCGATACCCTCAACCGTGTGGCCCAGGTGCTGGAAGACCGCAAAGGCGCGGACGCCGACAGCTCCTACGTCGCCAGCCTGTACCACAAGGGCTTGAACAAGATTCTGGAAAAACTCGGCGAAGAGTCCGTCGAGACCATCATTGCTGCCAAAGACGCCCAGATCAGCGGCGACTGCAGCGATGTGATCTACGAAACCGCTGACCTATGGTTCCACAGCCTGGTCATGCTCGCCCAACTGGGGCAGCATCCACAGGCCGTGCTGGATGAACTGGACCGTCGCTTCGGCTTGTCCGGGCACGCCGAAAAGGCCTCGCGCCCGTCCGCCTGAATAACTTTTACAGAGGAATTGCAGCATGGGCATTTTTGACTGGAAACACTGGATCGTCATTCTGGTAGTCGTGGTACTGGTGTTCGGCACCAAGAAACTCAAGAACCTGGGCACCGACGTCGGCGAGTCGATCAAGGGCTTTCGTAAAGCCATGAACGATGACGAAAAGCCGGCCGACCCGGTGGTCAACCCCGTCGTTAACCCAGTGCCTCCGGCCCAGCCTGTACACCCACAGGCGACCCAGCCGATCACTGAGCGTCGTACCTTCGACGTACAGGCTGAAAAAGTTGAAGAGCCGACCCGCAAAGACTCGTGAGCACTGACTAATGTTTGGTATCAGCTTCTCTGAACTGCTCCTCGTCGGCCTCGTGGCCCTGCTGGTATTGGGGCCGGAACGCCTGCCCGGTGCCGCACGCACGGCCGGCCTATGGATCGGGCGCCTGAAACGCAGTTTCAACGCCATCAAACAGGAAGTTGAACGGGAAATCGGCGCCGACGAGATCCGCCGGCAACTGCACAACGAACATATCCTGTCGTTGGAGCAGGAAGCGCGCAAGATTCTGTCGCCGGTGAATGAGCCGAGCAAACCGGCCGAGCCCGTGGCCGAGCACAGCATCGCACCGCCAGCTGTGGCGCAAGTTGCTCCTGTGGTAGAACATACCCCGGCAGAGCCCGCCCCGACCGCGCCAGCGCCGACGCCCGTTGCGTCGCCCGCTCCCCATGACCCTACATTGCCGCCGCGAGCCCCATGAGCGCTGATAAACCGGAAAACGACCAGCACATGCCGCTGGTCTCGCACCTCACCGAGCTGCGTACCCGCCTGCTGCGTTGCGTAGCGGCCATCTTCATCATCTTTGCCGGGCTGTTCGCTTTCACCCAGCAGATCTACACCTTCGTCTCTACGCCACTGCGCCAGTACTTGCCGGCGGGCGCGACGATGATCGCCACGGACGTGTCGTCGCCGTTCCTGACGCCACTGAAGCTGACCATGATGGTTTCGCTGTTCCTGGCGATCCCGGTGATCCTGCATCAGATCTGGGGCTTTATCGCGCCCGGCCTGTACAAGCATGAAAAGCGCATCGCCGTGCCGTTGCTGGTGTCGAGCATCCTGCTGTTCTACACCGGCATGGCCTTCGCCTATTTCCTGGTGTTCCCGCTGATCTTCAAGTTCTTCGCCGCCGCCACCCCGGCCGGTGTGGAGATGATGACCGACATCACCAGTTACCTCGACTTCGTGATGACGCTGTTCTTCGCCTTTGGTGTGGCCTTCGAAATCCCGGTGGCCGTGGTGCTGCTGGTGTGGATCGGCGTGGTCGACGTCAAATACCTGAAGAAAGTACGCCCGTACGTGATCATCGGCTGCTTTGTGGTCGGCATGATCCTGACGCCGCCGGACATTTTCTCGCAGACCCTGTTGGCCGTGCCGATGTGGATGTTGTTCGAGATCGGCATTCTGTTCGGCAGCCTGATCAGCAAGCGTGGCGATCACCCGGATGACCAACCCGTCGACGACGACCAGCCGCCAGCGACCCAGCCGTGAACCTGCTGCTGCTTGAAGAGGCCGACTTTATCGCGGCCGACCGGGCGATCCTGCGTGATCGGCGCCTGGTGCACATGCAGGACGTCCACCGCGCAACGGTGGGCGACAACCTGCGGGTTGGCCGCATTGGCGGGCTGATGGGCAATGCACAAGTGCTGCGCCTGGAGGCCAGCGAAGCCGAGCTGCAAGTCAGCTTCGACCTGCCGCCGCCGGCCAAACTGCCGCTGACATTGCTGCTGGCCCTGCCGCGCCCGAAGATGCTGCGCCGAGTGCTGCAAACCGTGGCGTCGATGGGCGTGCCGAAGGTGGTATTGGTCAACAGCTATCGGGTGGAAAAGAGCTTCTGGCAAACCCCGTTTCTGGAGCCTGAGGCGATCCGCGAGCAGCTTATCCTCGGCCTTGAGCAGGCCCGCGATACGGTGCTGCCCGAGATCATCATCGAAAAACGCTTCAAGCCGTTCGTTGAAGATCGCCTGCCAGCCATGACCGCAGGCACCCTCGGCCTGATCGGCCACCCTGGCGATTACCCGGCCTGCCCGCGCGGGCTGGATACGCCGGTAACCCTGGCCATCGGCCCGGAAGGTGGCTGGATCCCCTACGAAGTGGACCTGCTGACCAAGGCCGGCTTGCAACCCGTGCAGCTCGGCGCACGCATCCTGCGCGTCGAAACCGCCGTGACCGCCCTGCTCGCCCGCTTGTTCTGACCCTGACCTACCTGGGAGCGGGCTCTCTGTGGCGAGCGGGCTTGCCCCGCGTTGGGCTGCGCAGCAGCCCCAATAAGATCAACGCAGTGTGTCAGGCAAACCGAGTTGGCAGGTTTAGGGCCGCTTCGCGCCCCAACGCGGGGCAAGCCCGCTCGCCACAGTAAGCCAGCTCCCACAGAGAGGATCAGTGCCGCTACAGAAACTTCCTACGCGGCCGATAGCCTCTGAATAAGTCCAAGCCTTGTTCAAAGGGAGTTCGCAGCATGTATCGTTGGTTAGCCGAAAAACTGGGGAATGTGAGCGTCAACCGCAAGCTGAGCATTGGCTTTGGCTTGGTGTTGATCCTGACGCTGTTGATCACGTTCACCGGTTGGACCGGCTTGGGCGATGTGATCAGTCGCGGTGACAAGCTGGGCTTTATCTCCAGCCTCAACGGCCTGACCAAAGACCTGCGCCTGGCGCGCCTGGACTTTGAAATGCGGCGCGGCGAACAAGGCACGGATGCGGTCAACGGCCTGATCACCAAACTGGACAGTGGCCTGAAAACCGCCGAGACCCTGATCGAGCAACCCAACGACAACGCCCTGGTCGAGCAACAGCTCGAGGCTTTAGGCCAATACAAGAAGGCCTTTGCCGCCATGGTCCAGGCCGGCCTCAAGCGTGAAGGCGC
Source organism: Pseudomonas sp. MONT-RG-20F-20-E-7-02 (assembly GCF_022662395.1). Lineage (NCBI taxonomy): Bacteria > Pseudomonadati > Pseudomonadota > Gammaproteobacteria > Pseudomonadales > Pseudomonadaceae > Pseudomonas > Pseudomonas sp. MONT-RG-20F-20-E-7-02. The sequence goes on along the minus strand of NZ_JAKNQN010000005.1, from coordinate 277,770 downwards.
ACGCAGTAAGCTCGGCGACACCGCCGACAACGCCGTCGCCAAAACCAATGAAGTCGAAAAAGCCTTGCTGCAAGGTGACAGCGTCACCCAGTTCAACAGCGTGGTCGACCTGAGCAAGCTGATCCAGCAATCGCGCTTCCAGGTGCGCGGCTACACCTACAGCGGCAAGACCGAAGCCGAGCAACCTGCGCTGGATGCCATCGACAATGCGCTGAAGAAAATAACCGAACTCCAAGGCCAACTGCCTGAGCAGTACCACGCCAACCTGCAAGAAGCCGGCGTGTCGCTGCAGGCCTACCGCGCCGCCGTCAGCCAGTACCGCGACTCCCAGGTCGCCAGCGCTGCGGCCCTGAAAATCATGACCGAGCAAGGCGACATCCTGCTCGGCCACAGCGAAAAACTCACCACCTCGCAGACCGCCGTGCGCGATGCCGATGCGGCGCAAGCCAAGCAGCTGTTGTTGCTGGCCACCGTGCTGGCGCTGATCTTCGGCATGGTCGCCGCCTGGGCCATCACCCGGCAGATTGTCATCCCGTTGAACCAGACCCTCAACGTTGCTGAGCGCGTGGCTTCCGGCGACCTGAGCCACAACCTCAACTCCGCACGCCAGGACGAGTTGGGCCAATTGCAGCGCGCCATGCAAAGCATGACCGTCGGCCTGCGCGAACTGATCGGCGGGATCAGCGATGGCGTCACGCAGATCGCCAGCGCCGCCGAACAACTGTCGGCCGTGACCGAGCAGACCAGCGCCGGGGTCAATAGCCAGAAGGTCGAGACCGACCAGGTGGCCACCGCGATGAATGAAATGGCCGCCACCGTGCAGGAAGTGGCGCGTAACGCCGAAGAAGCCTCCGAAGCCGCCGTGGCCGCTGACCAGCAGGCCCGCGAAGGCGACAAGGTGGTCAGTGAAGCGATCGCCCAGATCGAGCGCCTGGCCACCGAAGTCGGCAACTCAACCGAAGCCATGGGCCATCTCAAACGCGAAAGCGACAAGATCGGCAGCGTGCTCGACGTGATCAAGTCGGTGGCCCAGCAAACCAACCTGCTGGCCCTTAACGCCGCAATTGAGGCCGCGCGTGCCGGTGAAGCCGGGCGTGGCTTTGCGGTGGTGGCCGACGAGGTGCGCAGCCTGGCCCAGCGCACGCAGAAGTCCACCGAAGAGATCGAAGAGCTGATCGTCGGCCTGCAAAGCGGCACCCAGCAGGTGGCGACCATCATGGACAACAGCCGTGGCCTCACCGACAGCAGTGTCGAGCTGACCCGCCGTGCCGGCAGCGCGCTAGGCAATATCACGCGCACCGTCTCGACGATCCAGGCAATGAATTCGCAGATTGCCACCGCCGCCGAGCAGCAAAGTGCGGTGGCCGAAGAGATCAACCGCAGCGTGTTGAATGTGCGCGATGTGTCTGAACAGGCGTCCTCGGCCAGTGAAGAAACCGCCGCCTCCAGCGCCGAACTTGCGCGCCTGGGGATCTACTTGCAGACCCTGGTCGGGCGTTTCCGTATTTGATCCATCCTACGCGGCGGCCAGACCAGGCCGCCGCAACTTGTGAAACGTCCTACGCAGTTATCAGCCCGCCATAACCCCAAATCGATTTAGCGTTTGAGCTGTTGCCAAGCGCGCTCCCTGATTTGGAGGTTCACCATGTTTCGGCTGACCCGCTTGCTGGTCAACGCCAGCGTCCCTGTAAAACTTGCACTGGGTTTCGGCCAAGTGCTGATCTTAAGTGTCCTGATCGCCGCGACGGGCTGGCAAGCCTTGAACGCCGTGCTTTATCGCTCCAACAGCCTGACGACCTTGGCTCAACTGGCGCTGGACGCCGAGACCATGCGTGCGGATCGGATCGTGTACCGCACCCTGACGGACGCCGCCAGCCTGACCAAAATGACCACGCAGATTGAAAAGATCGACCAGCGCCTGGCCGACCTTTCAACGCGTCTGAAAGACCCGGCCGACCTGCAGCGGCTGCAGGAAGCGATACGCTTGGTAGCCAGTTTCAAGGCGGCTGTGGCAGCCTTGCCGCCCTTGGTCGAGCAACGCGAGAGCACCCGCCTCGCGCTCAAGAAATCCGCTCTGCAGGCCAGCGACACCCTGGCGCAATTCGCCAGCGACTTGCCCAACCAGGAGGATGAAAAAGCCCTCGATGCCATCGAAAACCTGCGCCAGGCCATGGAACAGGCGGAGGATCGCGCCCAGAGCCCCGCCTGGGCCGCCGAGTCGCTGCAGGCCTACACCGAGGCACTCAGCCAGACCCTCGGCGCCCTGGACGCGGCACAGACCGCGGTGACCGCGCAACCGGTGGACGCGGCACTGCTCAAGACTGACCTGGCCAACTATCGCGAACAGTTGATCAAGCTCAAGCAAGCTCAGCTCAATATCGAAACCGTGCAAAACCGATTTGAACAACAACTCGATGAGTTGCGCGAGCACAGCCATCGGCTGAGCGAAGGCCAGACCGCCAAGCGTGACAACGAAGCCGAGCAGACCCACAGGCTACTCATCTGCGTCACCGTGGTGGCCTTGTTACTCGGTATTCTGGCCGCGTGGTGGATCACTCGGCAAATAGTCGGCCCGCTGCGAACACTGCTCACGGCCGCGCACCGTGTCGCTGACGGTGACTTGAGCCAGAACACTGCGCAGGACCGCCACGATGAACTGGGCCAGTTGCAGCAAAGCATCGGGCAAATGACCCGCAGCTTGCGCAGCCTGATCAGCGGCATCGGTGACAGCGCGCGGCAGATCGCCAGTGCCGCCACTCAGTTGTCGACCGTCACCGAGCAAACCCGCGCCGGGGTTAACGGCCAGCGCGACGAAACCGATCAAGTGGCCACGGCGATGAATGAAATGCTCGCCACCGCCCAGGAGGTTGCCCGACATGCCGAACAAGCCTCGGTTGCCGCCAATGAAGCCGACCAGCAAGCCAGCGCCGGCGACAAGGTCGTGGTGCAGGCCGTTGAACAGATCGGCCACCTGGCCCATGAGATGGCGCGCTCCAGCCAGTCGATGATTGCCTTGCAGCGCGAAAGCCAAAAAATCAGCGGCGTGCTGGACGTGATCAAGTCAGTGTCCCAGCAGACCAACCTGCTCGCCCTGAACGCCGCCATTGAGGCGGCGCGTGCCGGTACGGCGGGCCGGGGTTTTGCGGTAGTGGCCGATGAGGTGCGCAGCCTTGCCCAGCGCACGCAGGAGTCGGCCGAGGAAATCGAAGGGCTGATTTTGGGGCTGCACACCGGCACCCAGCAGGTGGCCGACATCATGGACGGCAGCCGCGCACTGACTGACCACAGCGTCGAACTGACCCACGATGCGGGGGACGCACTGGCAGCGATTATCCGCACCGTGTCGATCATCCAGGAAATGAACCCACAGATTGCCGCCGCTGCCGAGGAACAAAGCGCGGTGGCCGAGGAAATCAATCGCAGCGTGTTGAAGGTGCGGGATGTGTCGGAACAAACCGCGGCCGCCAGTGAAGAAACAGCGGCCGCGAGTGCTCAGTTGACGAAGTTGAGCCTGGATTTGCAGAACCTGGTCGGCAGATTCAAGCTCTGAGGCTTACAGCACTTGGCGCAAAAACGCCTGGGCGCGCGGGTCTTTGGGGGCGTCGAAGAATTCGGCCGGGGCCGCGTCTTCGAGCAGTTTGCCGTGATCGAAGAACAGCACCCGGTCCGCCACTTCGCGGGCAAAACCCATTTCGTGGGTGACACAGACCATGGTCATGCCTTCCAGGGCCAAAGTCTTCATCACGTCCAGCACTTCGCCGACCATTTCCGGGTCCAGCGCCGAGGTGGGCTCGTCAAACAGCATCACCTTGGGTTCCATCGCCAACGCGCGGGCGATCGCCACACGCTGTTGCTGGCCGCCGGACAAGCGCGAGGGGAACTCATTGGCCTTCTGGGCAATGCCGACCTTTTCCAGCAATGCCAGGGCCTTGGCTTCGCGCTCCTGCTTGCCGCGCTTGCGCACGACTTTTTGCGCCAGGCACAGGTTTTCCAACACGGTCATGTGCGGGAACAGGTTGAAGTGCTGGAACACCATGCCAACTTCACGGCGATAGGCGTTCACGTCGGTTTTCGGGTCAGCCAGTTGCAAGCCGTCGATGCTGACGGAGCCTGAATCGAACTCCTCCAAACCATTCAGGCAACGCAGGAAGGTGGATTTGCCGGAACCCGATGGGCCGATCACCACCAGCACTTCGCCCTTGGCAACTTGAGTGGTGACGTGGTCCACCGCGCGCACCACGTGGCCACGGGTGTCGAAGACTTTTACCAGATCGCGGACTTCAATCACTTTGCGCGAGCCTCCGCTCAAGCCGGCTGGCCATTTTTGACAGCGGCAGGTTGATCAGCAGGTACAGGCCTGCCACACAGAACAGGATTTCAAACGGCGAGAACGAGGTGGTGATCACCTCCCGGCCACTTTTGAGCAGTTCGGTAATCGCGATCACCGACACCAGGGACGTGTCCTTCACCAGGCTGATAAATTGCCCGGCCAGCGGCGGCAGTACGCGTTTGAACGCTTGCGGCAATACCACGTGGCGCATCGACTGGCTGGCACTCAAACCCAACGACCGCGCGGCTTCGTTCTGACCACGGGTGATGGACTGCACACCGGCACGGACGATTTCCGCTACATAGGCACCGGTAAACAGCGACAGCGCGGCGATCCCGGCGAATTCCCGCGACAGGTTGAGCACCGTGCCGATGAAGAAGTAGAAAATGAAAATCTGCACCAATAGCGGCGTACCGCGCACCAGTTCGACGTAGATCGTCGACAGATCGCGCAACGTCGGGTTGCTGGACAGACGGCACAAGCCGGTTGCCAACCCGATCGCCAGGCCAAGAATGCCCGACACCACCGACAGCCACAGCGTGGTCCACAAGCCCCACATCAGCGGCCCGAGTGCCCAGTGCCGGGTCACGCCGACCACATCGCCTTCGGCCACGTCATCGCCACGCGACACTTGCAGGCTGTTGTCGGCCACGGTCAGCTTCTGCTCGGCACCAGCGTCATTACGCAAGGTCACTTCGGCGATGTCGCCTTTGCGCACCAGCTCAACGACGGTGGAGATGTCGGCGGCGCGCTGGGACGTCTCGGCCTGGTAGGCGAAGTACTGCGGCACGCGGTTCCAGCGCCATTCGTAGGACATCAGCGAGGTGGCGTAGTACAACGCGCCAGCCAGGCCAACCAGCACGACCACGGTCAGCAGGTGCCAGGGCCATTGGGCTTTTTTCTGTTTCATTTCAGGTTCCGGGATTGATGTCGCCTGTCAGGCCGTCATCGCAGGCAAGCCAGCTCCCACATTTTTGATCTGCGAACACAGTCAAAGGTGGGAGCTGGCTTGCCTGCGATGGGAGCGACTCGGTATTCAGCCTGGCTTATTCCATGTCCTTGAGCCACTCGGAGCTCTTGAACCACTTGTCATGGATGCGATCGTAGGTGCCGTCGTTGCGGATCTGGTGCAGGAAGTTGTTGATGTAGTTGAGGCTGTCGTAATCGCCTTTTTTCAGGCCAAACGCCAACGGCTCAAAGGTGAAGGGTTCTTCCAGGAACACCAGCTTGCCATTACCGACCTTTTTCTCGGCGACCACGTTGTACGGTGCGTCGTAGACGAAGGCATCAGCCTTGCCGTTGACCACGTCCAGCACACCTTCCTGCTCGTTGTCATAGCCGTGGTATTTGGCTTTGGAGATCAGCTTTTTAGCCACCATCTCACCAGTGGTACCGAGCTTGGAGGTCAGGCGGTATTTCTCGTCATTCAGGTCTTTGTAGGACTTGATGGTGCCTTCCAGGTCCTTGCGAATCAGCAGGGTCTGGCCGACCACGATGAAGGGTTCGCTGAAGTTCAGGCGCAGGTTGCGTTCCTGGGTCAGGGTCATGCCACTGCCGATCAGGTCGAACTTGCCGGTCAGGAAGGCCGGGATGATGCCGTCGTAACCGGTGGACACCAGCTCCAGCTTGACGCCCATGGACTTGGCCAGAGCCTTGAGGATGTCGACTTCGAAACCGATGATTTCACCGCGCTTGTCTGTCATTTCGAACGGCATGTAGGTCGGGTCCATGCCGACTTTCAGCGTGCCGCGCTTGACCGCATCATCGATGGCGCCGGCATGCGCCGCAGTGGCCGCGACCAGCGCGGTGACGCCAAGCATCAGCATCGAAAGATACTTTTTCATCATCAAGTCCCCTGAACGATTCTTGTAAGGTCGGCGCGCAAAAGGGCTGCACCAATTCGGGGTGCGATCCTAACCCACTCATTGCCCGTCACAAAGGTTTCGCGGGTAATTGTTAACGGCGTATGTCGGAAAAGCCCCACAAAAGTGCAAGCAAGCGCACTGATAGACACGTCCGGGCGAGCGCGCGGCAATTCATTGATATGTAAGTAGTTATGACGATCAGTCAATTTCCGCCATCCAGGCGGTGTCCTTGAACCACTTGTCGTGCAGCCGATCGTAGGTGCCATCCTGGGCCACCTGGCTGAGAAAGTGGTTGATCCAGTTAAGGCTGTCGTAATCGCCTTTTTTCAGGCCGAACGCCAGGGGCTCAAAGGTAAACGGCTGCTCCAGCGCCAGCAGTGCGTGGTTCTCCGGCCGGGTCATGGCGATCAGGTTGTAGGGCGCGTCATGAACAAAGGCATCGGCTTTGCCTTCCACCACCCGCCGCACGCCCTCCTCCGGGGTTGCGACACTGCTCAATTGGGCCGCCCCCAAAAAACGTTGTGCGGCGGACTCGCCCGTAGTGCCTTCGGTGGCCACGATCCGGTAACTCGCCTCGTCCAGGTCTTCGATACTGGAGATCTTGCCGGCAAGGCTCGGATGCAACAGCACGGTTTGGCCGACGACAATGAAGGAGTCGCTGAAATTGAGCTTCAGGTTGCGCTCTTGAGTGACCGTCATGCCGCTGCCGATCAGATCGAACTTGTTCGCCATCAACCCCGGCACCAAATCGGTATAGGGCACAGCGACCAGTTCAAGTTCGACGCCCAGGGCGCGGCTCATCGTTTGCAGCAAGTCGATCTCGAAGCCGATGATGCGGCCCTGCTTGTCGGTCATTTCGAAGGGGACATAGACAGGCGTGGTGCCGACTTTAAGCACGCCTCGCCGCACCGCGTCATCAAGCGCGCCGGCGCTCAGCCAGCCTGAATAAATCAAGACGGCAGCGCTGATCAGCCATGCCGCACAATACCTTTTGAACATGAATCCCCCTGTGTTCGAGTCAATTTCGGGGGCGATGCTAACCCAGCCGCAGGCACGACAATACGCCTCGGACAAGGGTCTTTTGTTTCGAAATAACAAGGTGCCAAGGGGATCAGGAAGAGGCGTGAAACGCTGTAGGACCAGCGCTTCAAACGCCCCCGAGGTGAGCCCTCGGGGGCGTCAGAATCAGGCCGGTTGGGCCTGCGACGACAGCGGTTGCAGCGGCAGCAACGGCGCGTGCGGATCAGCTTTGATCGATGCACGCCAAGCGCCAAGCCATTCGGCGTGGCCTTCGCTCCACACCTGCTGGTGCAAGCGAGCCAGAGCTACAGGGTCGCTGAGCAACGCCACGCGCTCGCCATTGTTGAGGCCGGCAGGGCCGACTTTCAACGCATGGCGCACACGCTCCTGGCGCAAGTGCTCGATCGGCTCGGCCTCACGGTGACGCGAGGTCGCCAGGGCACAGGCCAGGGCGTTCTGCTGCGGGTCGACAACCGAACGCACAAACCCGTCATTCAGGGCGTGCCAACGGTTTTCATGGGTGTACTTCTCGGTCGACAGCAGGGCTTGCGGCGGATTGTATTCCTCAGGAATCAGGAACAGGCTCTCATCGCGTGACTTGAGGCCCAGCTTCACGCGGCTGGAAATCACCGACACCGGAATCGACAGCATCAGCGAGCCGACGATCGGAATCAGCCACCACAGGAAGCTCGGGTTCAACCACACCACCAACAGCGCCCACAGGAAGCCGAGCAAGGTTTGCGGGCCGTGGCGCTTGACCGCCTCGCTCCATGGCGTGGAGTCGTCGTCACGTTGCGGCGAGTTCCAGGTCGCAGCCCAGCCAAGGAACGCGGCGAGCACGAAGCGGGTGTGGAAGATCATGCGCACCGGCGCCAGCAGCATGGAGAACAGCATCTCCAGCAGCATCGACAAGGTCACCTTGAACTTGCCACCGAACTCTTTCGCGCCCTTGGCCCAGATCAGGATGATGCTGAGCAATTTGGGCAGGAACAGCAGCACGATGGTGGTGGAGAACAGCGCCACCGCCTTGTCCGGATGCCATTGCGGCCACAGCGGGTACAGCTGGCGTGGCGCCATGAAGTACTGCGGCTCCATCAAGGTGTTCACCGCCAGCAACGCCGTCGACAACACCAGGAAGAAGAACCATAGCGGCGCCGACAAGTAGGACATCACCCCGGTCAGGAACACCGCACGGTGCACCGGGTGCATGCCTTTAACCAGGAACAGGCGGAAGTTCATCAGGTTGCCGTGGCACCAGCGACGGTCACGCTTGAGTTCATCCAGCAGGTTCGGTGGCAATTCTTCGTAACTGCCCGGCAAGTCGTAGGCAATCCACACGCCCCAGCCGGCACGGCGCATCAGCGCAGCTTCAACGAAGTCGTGGGAGAGAATCGCACCGGCAAACGCGCCTTTACCCGGCAACGGCGCCAGGGCGCAGTGCTCGATAAACGGCTTCATGCGGATGATCGCGTTGTGGCCCCAGTAGTGGGATTCACCCAACTGCCAGAAGTGCAGGCCTGCGGTAAACAGCGGGCCGTAGACGCGGGTGGCGAACTGCTGCATGCGTGCATACAGAGTGTCCATGCCCGACGCACGTGGCGCGGTCTGGATAATCCCGGCATCCGGCGTGGCTTCCATCAAGCGCACCAGGCTGGTCAGGCATTCGCCGCTCATCACGCTGTCGGCGTCGAGCACCACCATGTACTTGTAGTCACCGCCCCAACGACGGCAGAAGTCGTCGAGGTTGCCGCTCTTGCGCTTAACGCGACGGCGACGGCGGCGATAGAAGATCTTGCCGAAGCCACCGGCTTCGCGGCACACGTCAAGCCAGGCTTGCTGTTCGGCGATGCAGATATCGGCTTCGTTACTGTCGCTTAGCACGAAGAAATCGAAGCGGTCGAGGTCACCCGTGGCGGCCACCGATTCGAAGGTGGCGCGCAAACCGGCGAATACCCGAGGCACGTCTTCGTTGCAGATCGGCATCACCAGCGCGGTGCGGGCATCTTTTGGAATCGGCTCGTCGCCGGCGCTTTTGCCGGAAATTCGGTACTTATCGTGACCGGTGAGCAGTTCCAGAAAGCCCATCAGCGCGGTCCAGAAACCGGCCGACACCCAGCAGAACAAAATCCCGAACATGATCAGGATGCTGGTTTGCAGGGCGTAAGGCAGTACCTGGGTCGCGGTTTGCAGCAGGGTCTGGTTGCGAATCTCGTCGAAGTCGACCAGCGACCAGCCCTGGTACGGCATGATGCCTTTCATGTACCAGCCGGCGACGATGGTCTGGCCGAGCATCAAGATCAGCAGGATGTAGCGACGGATCGAACCGACGGTACGCCAGCGCGCGGCCGGCAGTACACGTTCGTCTTTGGGCGGTTTCGGCGGGTTGGTGCGACCGGTCATCCGGCGCCAACCGCGCACCAGGATGTTGGTGCGCCAAGGCTCGGGCACGACTTTGGTCCGACGAATCGGCGGCGTGGCCTTCAGGCACACCCGGCCACTGGCGTCGAGCGCGAGCATTTCCGCGTCTTGCAGTTCTTCGGCGGTGTTGAGGGTCAGCCGACGGCCAACCGAGGCTTGGGCAGCGTCGGTCGGGGCATCGAAAGTCGCCGACGACAAGCGTTCGTGCAACTCGCTGAAGGACGTGCAGCCCGCCAGTTCGGCGCGCTGCTCTGCGGTCATCGGGAGGTGCGCCAGGTACTCGGACAGAGTCTCTGGCGTGGCTTGAGAATTACTCATCGGCAGGCAACTGATAGCTCCAGGTTTCGGTCAGGACTTGTTCTGTCTTGCTCGGCTCCGGATTAGAGAGTGACGTGGCCGGGGCAGCGTCTGGCTGCTTGGCTTCCTTGTCCTTGGCATCTTTCGCGTCTTTAGCGTCTTTCGCTTCTTTCGCGTCCTTCTTGGCCTGTTTCTCGTGTTGCTTGGCCAGGAGTTTGTCGGCCTTGATCACTTGGGTCGAAGCCTTTTCAGGCTCTGGCTGCGGAATATCCTGGACCAGGGCCGCACGCATTTCGGTCGGCTTGCCTGCGTCTTTGATCTTCATGCGCAGGGTCAGGCGCCAGCCTTTGGTGTGTTCGTTGTAGCGCACGCTGTTTTCAACGATTTCAGCGTTGTCGCCCACGCTCACCTGGCTGCGCACCGGGGCATCCGGCGGCAGAGCTTTAAGGGACGGACCCTCGAAGTCCACCAGGTAAGCCACGCTGCCGTCCGGCTGGCGGATCAGGTTGGATTGCTTCACGTCACCGGTGGAGCGCAGCGTCTGCTTGACCCAGGCACTGTCGGCCGGGTGCAGGGCTTTTTCGTCCATGGTCCAGTGCAGGCGGTAGCTGATGTCCAGCGGTTCGCCGACTTTCGGCAACTCGGCCGGGCTCCAGAACGCAACGATGTTGTCGTTGGTTTCATCGGCGGTCGGAATCTCCACCAGGTCGACGGAACCCTTGCCCCAGTCGCCTTCAGGCTCGATCCAGGCGCTTGGGCGCTTGTCGTAGTTGTCGTCGAGGTCTTCGTAGTGGCTGAAGTCGCGACCGCGTTGCAGCAGACCGAAACCGCGCGGGTTTTCGATGGTGAAGTTGCTGACCGACAGGTGTTTAGGGTTGTTCAGAGGGCGCCAGATCCACTCGCCGTTGCCGGCATGGATCGACAGACCGCTGGAATCATGCAGCTCACGACGGTAGTTGAGCACCTTCGACGGCTGGTTCGCGCCGAACAGGAACATGCTGGTCAGCGGGGCAACGCCCAGCTTGCTGACCTTGTCGCGCAGGAACATCTGCGATTTGACGTCGACAATGGTGTCGGTGCCAGGGCGCAGGGTCAGGCGATAAGCGCCGGTGGCGCGTGGCGAATCCAGCAGGGCGAAGATCACCAACTGCTTTTCACCCGGTTTTGGACGTTCGACCCAGAACTCGGTGAAACGCGGGAATTCTTCACCGGACGGCAATGCCGTGTCGATCGCCATGCCACGGGCAGACAGGCCATACGACTGGCCCTTGCCGACGACGCGGAAGTAACTCGCGCCGAGCATGGTCATGATTTCGTCTTGCTTGTCGTCTTTGTTGATCGGGTAAAGCACACGGAAACCGGCATAACCCAGTTGTTCGGTGGACTTTGGATCGTATTTCACGTCACCGAAATCGAAACGCGTCGGGTCGTATTTGATTTCATGAACGCTGTCGGCGGTGACTTCGTTGATTTTCACCGGCGTGTCGAAGTGCATGCCCTGGTGATAGAAGGACAGCTTGAAGGGCGTGTTCTGATCGGCCCACTCGGCTTTTTCGTTGCGGAAACGAATCTTCTGATAGTCGGCGAATTTCATTTCGCGAAATTCGTTCGGCAGATTGCTGCGCGGAGCTTCGTATTTCTGCCCGGCCAGCTCTTTTGCCTTGGCCGACACATCATCCAGACTGAATGCCCACAGTTGACCCGCGCCGAACAGGCAAAACAGGGCGGAGCCCGTTACCAGTGCGTTTCGTAACCGTTTGGCAGACAATTTTGGTGCATTACAGGGACTAACAATCACGAGCAACCCTCGCCGAAAACAGATCAAAAAACCAACGGCCAGCTATCTATATGCCAGGTTGGCGAGCATTGTTCCGACTCCCCTGGGTCAAAATGATTCCCCAGTGGCCGTCGGACAAGTCTCTACCTAAGTCAAAAATGGACCAAACAACGCTGATCCCCGTAGCGCGCGATTATCTAGTAGCCAGCGAAACAACGCATTAGGGACAACGAACTATTTGTAGCGAAACCCTGCGTTTTTAGGCATTAAAGTCGTTTTTAATACATTCATGTCTGTAAGAGGAAGGTCACAGGGCCATCATTGACCAAATGCACCTGCATATCAGCGCCAAAACGCCCTGACGCCACCTTGCCATGCAATTGTTGCGCTTGTAACAACAAGTGATCAAATAGCGCCGCTCCCAGGGCCGGTGGGGCCGCCGTGGAGAAGCTCGGCCGCAGCCCGCTTTTGGTATCCGCCGCCAGGGTGAACTGCGAAACCAGCAGCAAACCGCCGCCGATATCCTTTAAAGACAAGTTCATCTTGCCCTCATCGTCGCTGAACACTCGGTAGTTAAGCAGCTTGTGAAGGAGTTTGTCGGCACTCTCGGGCGTATCTGAAGGCTCGACGGCCACCAGCACCAGCAAACCCTGGTCAATCGAACCGACAACGTCGCCCGCCACCTCGACCCGGGCGCCACGCACCCGTTGCAACAGGCCCTTCATGCTTCTTCTGGCGGCAAATCAAGCAGGCGCCGTGCCATCTCGCCGGTCGCACGTACCAAGGCATCGGTAATGCCGGGCTCGGACGCCGCGTGCCCCGCCTCGCGAATCACCTGCAGCTCACTGTTGGGCCACGCCTGATGCAGCTCCCAGGCATTGTCCAGCGGGCAGATCATATCGTAGCGGCCGTGAATGATGACACCCGGCAGATGGGCGATCTTGTGCATATCGCGAATCAGCTGGTTGGGCTCCATGAAGGAGTTGTTGGTGAAGTAGTGGCACTCGATACGCGCGATGGACAGCGCGCGCTGCGGCTCGGAAAAACGCTCGACGTGCTGCGGGCTCGGGCACAGGCCCAACATGCGGCCTTCCCAGCCGGACCAGGCTTTGGCCGCGTGCATCTGGGCGATCTGGTCGTTGCCGGTCAGGCGCTTGTGGTAGGCGGCGACCATGTCGTGGCGCTCGTCCGCCGGGATTGGGGCGAGGTAGTCCTGCCAGTAATCCGGGAACATGCGGCTCGCGCCTTCCTGGTAGAACCAATGAATGTCCTGCGGCCGGGCCAGGAAAATACCGCGCAGGATCAAGCCATGCACACGCTCGGGGTGGGTTTGCGCGTAGGCCAACGACAGGGTCGAGCCCCAGGAGCCACCGAACAGCACCCATTTGTCGATGCCCAGGTGTTCGCGGATGCGCTCAAGGTCGGCGACCAGGTCCCAGGTGGTGTTGTTTTCCAGGCTCGCGCGAGGTGTGGAGCGCCCGCAGCCACGCTGGTCGAATGTGACAATGCGGTACAGGTTCGGATCAAAGTAGCAGCGGCTCTGGGCGTCACATCCGGAGCCAGGGCCACCGTGGATAAAGACGACAGGCAAGCCTTCGGGGGTGCCGCTTTCATCGACGTACAGCGTGTGGGTGTCATCGACTGCCAGATCGTGCCGGGCGTAGGGTTTGATCTGCGGGTACCAAGTCTGCATTGCGCGCTCCGTAGGGTGTCGGGTTCATCCCTGAGGGGACGTCTATTATTCTTGCCGTCTGGCATCATAAACCCGAATTGTGCAATGAGCATGTCCTTGAGCACTTAGACCTGTGTCAGCTGTTCGCTCCCCAGGTAAGACAGCAGGTAGTCGTACAGCCGATCCACCTCCGGCGCCTGGCCGCGCGCGCGCAAACAGCCATGGACCAAACCTTTGCCGGGATACAGCACGGCCTCGACGCCCGCTGCTTGCAGACGTTCAGCATACAACCTGCCGTCATCGCGCAGCGGGTCGAACTGGGCCACGGCGATCAGGGCCTTGGGCAAACCGCTGAAATCCTCGGCCAATAGCGGCATGGCATAGGCCGAAGGCTCGCCGCCGCCCAACAGGTAGAGCGCCAGGTAGCAGTCGGTATCGGCACTGCTAAGCAGCGGCGCGTCCATGCAATCGCGACGCGACGGCAAATCGGCCGGCCCACCCAAACCGGGGTAGATCAGGACCTGGGCCTGAGGCAGCGGCTGGCCGTCGTCGCGCAGGCCCAGGCACAACGCCGCCGCCAGATTGCCACCGGCGCTGTCGCCCATCACCACCAGACGCTGCAAGTTGATGGCGTGCGGCCCCTGCCCGGCCTGAATTGCCTGCCAGACAGCGCGGCAATCTTCGTACGCCGCCGGGAATGGATGTTCCGGCGCCAGGCGGTAGTCGATGGCGATCACCAGCACCTGCAGGGCGCTGGCCAGTTCGAAGCAGATGAAGTCATGGGAATCCAGCCCGCCGACCACCCAACCGCCGCCGTGCATATAAAGGAGGCATGGCCAGCCGTGCGCTGGAGTGGCCGTTGCAGGTTGATAGCAGCGAACCTTCACCCCGCCGAGCGCGGCGTCCGAGACTTGCAGGCCTTCGGGCTGCGACGGCGTGAACGCCTGGCACATGCGGTCGTAATTCTGGCGCAAGCCGGCCAGCGATGAGTCTTCGCTGGTGAAGGATTCGGTTTTGGTGACGAAGGCCGCAAGCTGCGAAGAAATCGGATACATGCGCAAATATCCCTAATCGAAGTAGATCAAGTGTGGGAGCTGGCTTGCCTGCGATAGCGGGGTGTCAGCCACCGAATGAATACCTGATACACCGCCATCGCGGGCAAGCCCGCTCCCACATTGGCTTTGTATTGCTTGAACTACCTGAGGCTGGCCTGGACGGCCGCGACACCATCGCTGCCATCAAACGCGTTAACCCCCGCCAGCCAACGCTGCAAATCCTGCGGATGGTCGCGCAGCCATTGCTTGGCGACGTCCTGCGGCGACTGGCGCTCCATGATCGGCACCATCAACTGGCTTTCCTGGGCGGCGGTGAAGGTCAGGTTTGTCAGCAGCCGATTGGCGTTGGGGCAACGCTCGGCGAAGTCCGGCGCGGTGACGGTGGAAACGGTAGCCCGGCCTTCATCGGCACCGAACACATCTTCACTGCCGGTGAGGTAGGTCATTTTCAGGTTGATGTTCATCGGGTGCGGGGTCCAACCGACAAACACCACGAACTCCTTGCGATTCACCGCACGCTGCACGGCCGCGAGCATGCCCGCTTCACCGGAGGCGACCAGCTTGAAGCCGCCCAGGCCGAAGTGGTTGGTGTCGATCATTTTCTGGATATCGGTGTTCGCGCCGCTGCCGGGCTCGATGCCGTAGATTTTGCCGCCCAGTTTGTCCTTGAAGCGCGCAATGTCAGCAAAGGTTTTCAAGCCGGCGTCGGCCACGTATTGCGGCACGGCCAGGGTGGCTTGGGCGTCAGAGAGGCTGGGTGTGTCGAAGACCTTGACCTGTTTGGCGGCCAGAAACGGGGCAATGTTGTTGTCCATCGCCGGTTTCCAGTAGCCAAGGAAGATATCCAGGCGCTTGTCGCGAATGCCGGCAAAGATGATCTGCTGCACGGCGCTGGTCTGCTTGCTGTCGTAGCCCAGGCCGTTGAGCAGCACGTCGGCCATGCCGGAAGTGGCGATGACGTCGGTCCAGCTGACCACGCCCATGCGCACCGCTTTGCACGAGGCCGGCTCAGCGGCCATGGCCTGCGCACTGAGCAGCGCGGCGCCGGTGAGGGTCAACAGGTAACGGTTGAACAGTCTTTTCATGAAAGAGGTCTCACTCGGCAGCTTTATTGTGGGGAGTGGCGTCTGACGCGCCCTGTCCACAACCTTACCCAGCGGGATGTCTGTTAACACGACCTGTGGCGACCGGCAGTTGCACTGCGGCGACCGTCAGGGCCTCATCGCAGGCAAGCCAGCTCCCACCTTGAAACGCAGTCCAACTGTGGGAGCTGGCTTGCCTGCGATAGCAATGTCAGCCGTAACGCCTTTGCCCCCAGGTTAACAACCCTTCCAGCAACTGCCTCAACACCACCCGCGTCGGCTCGGCCAAATCCGGCCGGTAACGGAACGGCTCAAACTCTTCCATATACGCGCTCTGGCACAGCTCCAGCTGCACGGCATGGATGTCCTGCGCCGGGTCGCCGTAATGCCGGGTGATATGCCCGCCCTTGAAACGCCCGTTGAGCACATGGGTGTATTGCGGATGCGCAGCGCAGATGGCATCCAGTTGGCTGGCCAGCTCCGGGTCGCAGGCGGCGCCGTTGAAGGTGCCGAGGTTGAAGTCCGGCAGCTTGCCTTCAAACAAGTGCGGTATCACCGAGCGGATCGAGTGCGCATCAAACAGCAGCGCGTAGCCGAACTCGGCCTTGAGCCGCGCCAGTTCTTCTTGCAGGGCACGGTGGTACGGGCCCCAGATCTTTTGCAGGTAAGTGGCGCGCTCTTCCTGGGACGGCGCCAACCCTTCGCGGAACAACGGCACGCCGTCGAACAAGGTCGCCGGGTACAGGCCGGTGGTGGCGCCGACGTACAGCGGCTTATCGTCCGCAGGCCGGTTCAGGTCGATAACAAACCGTGAATACTCGGCCGACAGCGTGCTGGCCCCCAGCTCCTCAGCAAAGTCATACAGCGTTGGGATGTGCCAGTCGGTGTCCGGCAGACTTTGTGCCTCGGGGATCAACCCGGCCTCGACCGCAGGCGTCAGACGCAGGCCGGCGTGAGGCATGCTGATCAGCAGCGGTACGCGGCCTTGTTTGAAGTTCAGAACCTTATCCACAAAAAAGTACTCCTCAAACAGTGACATCGACGCCGTGGCGCACGACGCGTTTATCCAGTTCGCCGCCCAGCCAGTAGGCCAGGTCGGCGGGGCGATCAATCTGCCAGGCGACAAAGTCGGCGACCTTGCCCACCTCCAGCGAGCCGTGGGTATCGCCCATGCCCAGCGCGGTGGCCGCATGCTGCGTGGCGCCGGCCAGGGCTTCTTCCGGGGTCATGCGGAACAAGGTGCACGCCATGTTCAGCATCAGGCGCACCGACAACGCCGGCGAGGTGCCGGGGTTGAGGTCGCTGGCGATGGCGATTTTCACGCCGTGTTTGCGCAGGGCGTCCATTGGCGGCAACTGGGTTTCACGCAGGAAGTAAAACGCGCCCGGCAGCAATACGGCGACGGTGCCGGCAGCGGACATGGCGATGGCGTCTTCTTCGGTCATGAATTCCAGGTGGTCCGCCGACAGCGCGTGGTAACGCGCAGCGAGGCTGGAGCCGTGCAGCGACGACAACTGCTCGGCGTGCAGCTTCACCGGCAGGCCCAGTTGCTGGGCAACCTTGAACACGCGCTCCACCTGCTCGGTGGAAAACGCCAGGTATTCGCAGAACGCGTCCACCGCGTCCACCAGCCCTTCTGCGGCCAGGGCCGGCAGCATCTCGGTGCAGATGTGCTCGATGTAGTCGTCGGCGCGGTCCTTGTACTCCGGCGGCAACGCATGCGCCGCCAGGCACGTGGCGCGCACGCTGACCGGCAACGCTTCGCCGAGGCGCCGCGCGACCCGCAACATCTTGCGCTCGTTGACCAGGTCCAGGCCGTAGCCGGATTTGATCTCCACCGTGGTCACGCCGTCACGCAACAAGCTGCGCAGGCGCTTGTGGGCGCTGGCAAACAGTTCATCTTCGGACGCGGCGCGGGTGGCGCGCACGGTGCTGGCAATACCACCACCCTTGGCGGCGATTTCGGCGTAGCTCACGCCTTCAAGGCGTTGCTCGAATTCGCCGCTGCGATTGCCGCCGAACACCGTGTGCGTATGGCAGTCGATCAGCCCGGGGGTGACCCACGCGCCTTGCAGGTCATGCACCTGGGCGTAATCCGCCGGTGGCACTTGGCTGCGGGGGCCGACCCACTCAATGAGCGGGCCTGCGGTGACCATGGCGGCATCCTCGATGATCGAGTATTTGCCGCCTGCCATGGTTGCGACGTGGCAGTGTTGCCAAAGCGTTTTCATCAACGCCTCCCTAAGTTAACGATGAGACAAAGCCGGGTCGTAATGGACCTTGGCCGCTTGCCCGGCAGCAGGTTTGACCCACAGCAGATAGGCGACAACCAGCAGCACGATCCACACGGCGCCGACAAGCAAAGCGGCCTGGGTGTCCGGGAAGTAACCCAGCACGCCAAACACGAACAGCATGAACACGATGGCCGCCGCGGGCGCATACGGCCAGAACGGCACCGGGAATTTCAGCTCGGCGACCTGTTCTTTGGTCATCGAACGGCGCATGGCAACTTGAGTGAACAGAATCATCAGCCACACCCACACCGTGGCGAAGGTGGCAATTGAGGCGATCAGCAGGAACACGTTTTCCGGGATCAGGTAGTTGAGCATCACGCCACCAAGCAGCGCTGCGCCCATCACCACCACGGTCATCCACGGCACGCCTTGCTTGGACAGCTGGGCAAAACCCTTGGGCGCCTGCCCTTGCTGGGCCAGGCCGTACATCATGCGTCCGGCGCCGAAGATGTCGCTGTTGATGGCCGAGACGGCCGCCGAGATCACCACGATATTGAGGATGGTCGCCGCCGAGCCAATGCCCAGGTTGCTGAAGATCTGCACGAACGGGCTGCCTTGGCTGCCTATCTGTGGCCACGGGTAGATCGCCATCAACACGAACAGGGTCAGCACGTAGAACAACAGGATGCGCAGCGGCACCGCGTTGATGGCCTTGGGGATCACCCGTTGCGGGTCTTTGGCTTCACCGGCGGTGATGCCGATGATTTCGATGCCGCCGAAGGCAAACATCACCACCGCAAACGAGGCGATCAGGCCGCCAATGCCGTTAGGCATGAAGCCGCCGTGAGCCCACAGGTTGCTGAGGCCGCTGGCCTGGGTTTCACCGGCCGAATGGATGCCGAACAGCATGATGCCGAAGCCGCCGAGGATCATCGCCACAATGGCGCCGACCTTGAGCAGTGACAGCCAGAACTCCATCTCGCCAAACACTTTGACGTTGCACAGGTTCAGGCCGCCGATCAAAAACACGATGCCGAGCACCCACACCCAGCGCGCCACGTCGGGAAACCAGAAGCCCATGTAGATACCGAATGCAGTGACGTCGGCGAGGCAGACGATGATCATTTCAAAGGCGTAGGTCCAGCCGAGGACAAACCCGGCCATTGGGCCCAGGTAGGTGCTGGCGTACTGGCCAAAGGAGCCGGACACCGGGTTGTGCACGGCCATTTCGCCGAGGGCGCGCATCACCATGAATACCGCGGCGCCGCCGATCAGGTAGGCGAGCAGCACGGCAGGCCCGGCCATCTGGATCGCCGAGGCAGAGCCGTAGAACAACCCGGTGCCAATCGCGGAACCGAGTGCCATGAAGCGAATATGTCGGGCGCTGAGCCCGCGTTTCAAACCCTTTTCTTGCTGGTGCATTTCTCGTCCCTATTATTCTTATGAGGAGAAGATCGTTCCCACCTGTGGGAGCTGGCTTGCCTGCGATGGCGGTAGGTCAGTCACAGATGTTTCAACTGAAAGATAGCTATCGCAGGCAAGCCAGCTCCCACACTGGCTTGCGTTGCGGTTACAAGCTCGGCAGGAGTTTGGCCGGCACCAGCTCATTCAGGCAGCGGCTGGCGAGCAGTTCGCTGGCGGCATTGATGTCCGGGGCAAAGAAGCGGTCCTTGTCGTAGAAGCCGACTTGGGCGCGCAGGATGCCACGGGCTTTTTCCAGCTTCGGCGAGGTTTTCAAACCGTCGCGCAGGTCCAGGCCCTGGCACGCAGCCAACCATTCCACCGCCAAAATGCCACGGGTGTTCTCAGCCATTTCCCACAGGCGCTTGCCTGCAGCCGGTGCCATCGAGACGTGGTCTTCCTGGTTGGCGGAGGTCGGCAAACTGTCGACGCTGTGCGGATGAGACAGGGCCTTGTTCTCGCTGGCGAGTGCAGCGGCCGTCACCTGGGCAATCATGAAGCCGGAGTTGACCCCGCCATTGCCGACCAGGAACGGCGGCAGTTGCGACATGTGCTTGTCCATCATCAACGAGATACGGCGCTCACTCAGCGAGCCGATTTCAGCGATGGCCAGGGCCATGTTATCAGCGGCCATGGCCACCGGTTCGGCGTGGAAGTTACCACCGGAGATCACGTCGCCTTCGGCTGCAAACACCAGCGGGTTATCCGACACGGCGTTGGCTTCCACCACCAGTACTTCGGCGGCCTGGCGGAACTGGGTCAGGCAGGCGCCCATGACTTGCGGCTGGCAGCGCAGGGAATACGGGTCTTGCACCTTGTCGCAGTTCTGGTGCGACTGCGACACCTGGCTGCTTTCGCCGAGCAGGTCGCGATAGGCCGCAGCCGAATCGATCTGCCCACGTTGGCCACGTGCGGCGTGAATACGCGCGTCGAACGGCGAGCGCGAGCCGAGCACGGCTTCAACGGTCAGGCCACCGCACGCGAGTGCCGCGGCGAACAGGTCTTCGCCTTCGAACAGGCCGCGCAGTGCATAGGCCGTGGACACCTGGGTGCCGTTAAGCAGCGCCAGGCCTTCTTTGGCGGCAAGGGTCAGCGGCGCCAGGCCTGCGACTTTCAGCGCTTCGGTCGCCTCCAGCCATTCGCCCTTGTAGCGCGCCTTGCCTTCGCCGAGCAGCACCAGCGACATATGCGCCAAGGGCGCCAGGTCACCGGAAGCACCGACCGAACCTTTCAGCGGAATGTGCGGGTACACCTCGGCGTTGATCAACGCGATCAGCGCGTCGATCACCTGACGGCGAATCCCGGAGAAGCCACGGCTCAGGCTGTTGACCTTAAGCACCATGACCAGCCGCACCAGCGCGTCGCTGATCGGCTCACCGACGCCGGCGGCGTGGGACAACACCAGGGAACGCTGGAGGTTTTCCAGGTCTTCACTGGCGATGCGGGTCGAGGCCAGCAGGCCGAAACCGGTGTTGATGCCGTAGGCGGTGCGATTCTCGGCGAGAATCTGCTCCACGCAGGCCACACTGGCTTCGATCTGCGCCGTGGCGCTGTCATCCAGACTGAGGGTTACCGGCTGCTGGTAGATGGCCCGCAGTTGGGCAAGGCTCAGTTGGCCTGGGATCAGATTTAGCGCAGTCACATTCATGCTCCTTGTGAATTATTCTTAGTGCAAATTAGGTAATACGTGGTGCAACAAAGCGGTGTCTTTGAGCAACGCAGCGGCGCTGGCGATATCCGGCGCCAGCCAGCGGTCCTGCTCGTAGGCCGGGACTTTTTCGCGCAGCAAACGCCAGGCGCTGTCGGTGCCTGCGCCGAAACGCTGGTCCTTGAGAAACTCGAAGGCCTGGGCCGCCAGCAGGTACTCGATGGCGAGAATCTGGGTGACGTTGGCCAGCAGCTGATGCAGCTTGAGCGCGGCGTTGGTGCCCATGCTCAGGTGATCTTCCTGCAGCCCCGAGGTGACGAAGTTGTCGAGCACCGCCGGTTGCGCCAGCTGGCGGTTTTGCCCGCACAGCGAGGCGGCGACGTATTGCACGATCATCATCCCGGAGTTGACGCCGGGGTTGCTGACCAGGAACGCCGGCAAGCCGCTGACATGCGGGTTGATCAGGCGATCCAGGCGGCGCTCGGCCACCGAGCCGATTTCGGCCATCGCGATGGCGAGCATGTCTGCCGCCAAGGCCACGGACTGCCCATGCGGGTTGGCCTGGGACACCACGCGGTAGTTGTCCGGAGTGCCGAGCACCAACGGGTTGTCGGTGGCGCTGTTGAGTTCGGTCTCAATCTGGCGCGTGGCGTGTTCAACCTGGTCGCGGGCGGCGCCGTGGATTTGCGGGATCGAGCGGATGCTCAAGGCGTCCTGGGTGCGAATGCCTTTGCTGCTGGCGATCACTTCACTGCCATCGAGCAGCGCGCGCAGGTTGATGCCGACTTGCTGCATGCCGGGGTGCGGCTTGAGGGCGATGATGGCTTCGTCGAACGCGTCGATCTGGCCGCGCTGGGCTTCGAAACTCATGGCGCCGATCACGTCGGCCCATTGCAGCAAGTGATGCGCGTCGGCCAGGGCCAGGCAGCTCAGGCCGGTCATGCACGGCGTGCCGTTGACCAGGCACAGGCCGTCTTTGGCGCCGAGTACCACCGGCCGCAAACCTTCTGCGTGTAAGGCTTCTTGCGCCGTCACGATCTGGCCGCGATAGCTCACCGTGCCGACGCCCAGCAAGGCCACGCCGACATGGGCCATGTGGGTCAGGTAACCCACCGAACCCTGGGACGGCACTTGCGGCGTGATGCCGTGATTGAGCAGGGCCAGCAGCGAATGCACCACCTGCGGGTGCAGGCCGGATTTGCCGTGGCTGTAGTTGATGACGGCCGCGCAGATGATCGCGCGGGTCTGCTCGTCGCTGAGTACCGGGCCGACGCCACAAGCGTGGCTCAGCAGGGTATTGCGCGACAGCTGGCTGAGTTGCTCGCCCTTGAGCGACACATTGCACAACGCGCCCAGGCCGGTGTTCACGCCATAGGCGCGCTCACCGCTGGTGACAATGCGCTGGACGATGGCCTGGGCATTGTCGATGCGCGCCCAGGCGTGCCCCGAGAGTTCGAGCACTGCGCCGTGACGAGCGACGGCGACCACGTCCTGCCAACGCAGGGGGGCGTCGGCGATGATGATTTTTGCTGCCTGGGACATCTCTAGCCTCTTAAGTTGGTCGTTCCCACGCTCTGCGTGGGAATGCCGCCTGGGACGCTCCGCGTCCTGCTGTCAGAAAGTGACGCGGAGCGTCACGGGATGCATTCCCACGCAGAGCGTGGGAACGATCAGCTACACCACCGCCGCGCGGCGCTGAACAAAGCGGTCCACATACTCATCCGCCGGCGAATGCAGAATCTCGCGCGGGGTGCCGACCTGGATCAGCTTGCCGTCCTTGAGAATCGCAATGCGGTTGCCGATACGCACGGCCTCGTCGAGGTCGTGGGTAATGAACACGATGGTTTTGTGCAGGGTCTTTTGCAGCTCCAGCAACTGGTCCTGCATCTCGGCGCGGATCAGCGGGTCGAGGGCGCTGAAGGCTTCGTCCATCAAGATGATGTCGGTGTCGGCCGCCAGGGCGCGGGCCAGGCCCACACGTTGGCGCATGCCGCCGGAAAGCTGGTGCGGGTATTTGTTTTCGTAGCCCTTGAGGCCCACGGTTTCGATCCAGTGCAGCGCGCGTTCGGCGCAGACCTGCTTGGTTTCGCCACGCACCTTGAGGCCGTAGGCGACGTTGTCCACCACGCTCTTGTGGGGCAGCAGGCCGAAGCTCTGGAACACCATGCTGATCTTGTGCCGACGGAATTGGCGCAGGGCTTCCATGTCCAGTTGCAGGATGTCTTCGCCGTCCACCAGGATCGCGCCGCTGGTCGGGTCGATCAGGCGGTTGAAGTGGCGCACCAGCGTGGACTTGCCGGAGCCCGACAGGCCCATGATCACGAAGATCTCGCCGGTGCCGATGCTCAGCGACAGGTCGTTGACGCCGACCACGCAGCCGGTCTCGGCCAGCACCTGGTCCTTGGTCTTGCCCTGGCCTACCAGCGCCAGGGCTTCCTTGGAGCGGTTGCCGAAGATCTTGAAGACGTTTTTTACTTCAATTTTGCTGACAGTAGTCATTTGCTCGCCTCATGCCGTGGACGACCATAGGCCTGGGTAATGCGGTCGATGACCACTGCAAGAATCACAATCGCCAGCCCGGCTTCGAGGCCGCGGCCAACGTTGAGGGTCTGGATGCCGACGAGCACGTCTTCACCCAAGCCACGGGCTCCGATCATCGAGGCGATCACCACCATCGACAACGCCATCATGGTGGTCTGGTTGATCCCGGCCATGATGCTTGGCAGTGCCAGCGGCAGTTGCACGCCGAACAGTTGCTGCCAGCGGTTGGCACCAAAGGCGTTGATAGCTTCCATGACTTCGCCGTCGACTTGGCGAATGCCCAGGTCGGTCAGGCGAATCAGCGGCGGCGCGGCGTAGATCACCGTGGCGAAAATCGCCGGCACCTTGCCCAGGCCAAACAGCATCAGCACCGGAATCAGGTACACGAAGCTCGGCATGGTTTGCATGATGTCGAGCAGCGGCATCAACACCGAACGCAGGCGATTGCTGCGTGCCGACAGAATGCCCAGCGGAATGCCGATCAGCACCGAGATCACCGTGGCGACCATCATCAGCGCCAGGGTCTGCATCAGCTTGTCCCACAGGCCAACCGCGCCCACCAGGAACAGCAAACCGACGATGACGGCCGTGGTCACCACCTTGCGGGTGGCGTGCCAGGCGATACCACCGACGATGGCCAGCATCAGCCACCAGGGCGCCGCGCGCAGCAACCCTTCCAGGTTGACGATGGCCCACAGCAGGGTGTCGGAGATGTGCCGGAACACATCACCGTAGTTGGTGACCAGTGAGTCCACCCAACCGTTGACCCAGTCGGCGATGGAAAACGTAAAACGCTCAGGAAACATATCGTGCTCTCGATCCAGTGGGTTGTAGCCGGGTGCCCGACTAGCCCCTCAGGGTAGTCGGACACGCTTGACCTACAAGGCCGCGTCGATTTTCTTGGCTGCGTCGTCGCTCACCCATGCGTGCCAGACTTCAGGATGTTCCTTGAGGAAAATTTTCGCCAGTTTTGGCGACTCAATTCGCTCTTTGGCCATGCGACCGAGGTTCTGGTTCAACAAGTCGATAGGCAGGTTGACCTTCTCCAGCACGGCCACCAACTCAGGCGCTTGCTCGTGGAAGGTTTTGGACAAGCCGACCTTGATGCTCACGCTTTTATCCACACCGGGTTTTTCTTCCAGCTTGACCAGGTCGACCTGGCCCATCAGCGGCGTTGGCGACCAGTAGTAGAACAGGATCGGCTCACCACGCTTGTAGCTCGACAGCACCGCCGCATCCAGCGCCGGGCCGGTGCCTGGGCGGAAGTTGGTATAGGTGCTTTCCAGGCCGTAGCTTTTGAGCATCTCGCTGTTGTCCAGCTCACAGGTCCAGCCTGCAGGGCAGTTGTAGAAACGGCCTTTGGACGGTTCTTCCTGGTCCTTGAATACCGAGGCGTATTTGGCCAGGTCGGCGATGTTTTTCAGGCCTGGCGCCTTGGGTTCCAGCTTGTGCTTGGCGTCGCCTTCGATCACATAGCGCGGCACGTACCAGCCTTCGACCGCGCCGACTACCGGGGCGCCGACGCCGACGACTTTGCCGGCCTTCTCGGCCTTGTTCCAGACTTCGCTGCGGCCAACCCACTCTTCGGCGAACACTTGAATGTCATTGCTGCTCAGGGCGTTTTCCATGGTGATGGAGTTACCCGGCAAGCTGTCGGTTTTGCAGTCGTAGCCTTTTTCCAAAACGGTTTGCAGGATGTCGGTGAGCAACATGCCGCTTTCCCAGTTCAGGCCGGCGAACTTCACCGGCTTGCCGGATTCGCACCAGCCGGCCGCTTGAGCGCCGGCACTCGCCAACACGCTTGCGCAGAACACAGTAGCCAGCAGGGTCTTATTCATCTTCATTGTTGTGACGCTCCCAATCTTGAAATGGATTACGGCAGTCAGTAGGCGTCCTGCCCTGTCCACGTCCCATCAGGCTTGTGCAGCCAGCCCGTTTGTCGTTGGTGCAGCGCCCTGCTCTATTGGCAGGATCAGGTGTTCAGGAATTGCGCTGTGCCACTTTTTCGCGGCCCAGTAATACAGTGCGGCGGGCACCACCAAACCGATGATCCAGGAGATATCGGTGTCGCCGAGGCTGGCGACCAGTGGGCCGGTGTAGAAATGCGTGGAGATGAACGGCATCTGGATCAGCACGCCGAACACGTAGATGCTGATGCCCATCAGGTTCCAGCGGCCATAGCGACCGTTGGGGTTGGACAGTGCCGGGATGTCGTAGCGCTCTTTGGTGATGCAGTAGAAATCCACCAGGTTGATCGCACTCCACGGCGTGAAAAATGCGAGCAGGAACAGGATGAACGCGGAGAAATCCTTGAGGAACGAGTCCTTGCCCAGCAACGCCAGCGCGGCGGCAATCGACACCATCAGGAAGATGTACAGCAGGCGCACCGCACTCGAAATGTGCCGGCTGCCCCGAAAGCCGCTGATGATGGTGGCGATGGACATGAAGCTGCCGTAGGCATTCAGCGTGGTTACCGTGACCTTGCCGAAGGCGATGCTGAAATACAGCAGCGCCGCGACAATGCCGGTGCCGCCCAGGCCGACGATAAACGAGACTTCGTGGTGGGCGAATTGCGCACCGGCCAGGGCCGCTGCGAATACACCGAACACCATCGACGCCTGCGCCCCGATCACCGAACCCAGGCCAACCGCCCAGAAGGTTTTCGACGCCTGCGTGCTGCGTGGCAAGTAGCGCGAGTAGTCGGCCACGTAAGGGCCGAACGCGATCTGCCAGGACGCCGACAATGAAATCGCCAGCAGGAAACTGCTGAGGGAAAAATGCTTGTTGCCCAGCAACGCACCGACGTCGTTACCGGCCAGCAATTTGTAGAACAGATAAATGAACGCAACCACGCCGAGCACGCTGGCGACGCGGCCGATGCCGTGGATCACGCGGTAACCGAAGACGGTGAACACCATGATCAGCCCGGCGAACAGCACGATGCCGACCCAGTCTTCCACGTGCAGCAGTTGCGCCACCGCCTGCCCCGCCAGCAACGAACCGCTGGCGGAAAAACCGATGTACATCAGGCACACCAGCACCAGCGGGATGACCGCGCCATACACGCCAAACTGCACGCGGCTGGAGATCATCTGCGGCAAGCCGAGTTGCGGGCCTTGCGCCGCATGCAGCGCCATCACACCGCCGCCCAGCAGTTGACCGATCAACAGACCGATCAACGACCAGAACACATCACCGCCGAGCACCACGGCCAAGGCCCCGGTGACAATCGCGGTGATTTGCAGGTTGGCACCCAGCCACAGGGTGAACTGGCTCAATAGACGACCGTGTCTTTCCGCTTCCGGGATGTAGTCGATCGAACGCCTTTCGATCAACGGGGTGGTGCTTGCACGTGCGTCATTTGCAGCCATGTGTGTTCAACCTCTGATGGATTGTTTTTCGGTAGTGCAGGTGAAACATGTCTTGTGTGCACAGCAGGTCAATTGTGGGAGCTGGCTCCCGCATTGAGTTACTTGATCATCGGGAGGTTGAGGCCCTGTTCCTTGGCGCAGTCGATGGCGATCTGGTAACCCGCATCGGCATGACGCATCACGCCCGTGGCCGGGTCGTTGTGCAGTACGCGAGCAATGCGCTCAGCCGCTTCGTCGGTGCCGTCGCAGACGATCACCATGCCGGAGTGCTGCGAGAAGCCCATGCCTACGCCGCCGCCGTGGTGCAGCGACACCCAGGTCGCGCCGCTGGCGGTGTTGAGCAAGGCGTTGAGCAGAGGCCAGTCGGACACGGCGTCGGAACCGTCCTGCATGGCTTCGGTTTCGCGGTTCGGGCTTGCGACCGAGCCGGAATCCAAGTGGTCACGGCCGATCACCACCGGTGCCGACAGCTCGCCGCTGCGCACCATTTCGTTGAACGCCAGGCCGAGCTTGGCGCGCTGGCCCAGGCCAACCCAGCAGATACGTGCCGGCAGGCCCTGGAAGCTGATGCGCTCGCGGGCCATGTCCAGCCAGTTGTGCAGGTGGGCGTCGTCGGGGATCAGCTCTTTGACTTTGGCGTCGGTCTTGTAGATGTCCTGCGGGTCGCCGGACAGGGCAGCCCAACGGAACGGGCCGATGCCACGGCAGAACAGTGGGCGGATGTAGGCCGGTACGAAGCCAGGGAAGGCGAAGGCGTCTTCCACGCCCTCTTCTTGCGCCATCTGGCGGATGTTGTTGCCGTAGTCGAAGGTCGGGATGCCTTGCTTCTGGAACTCGAGCATGGCTTTAACGTGCACGGCCATCGACTGTTTGGCGGCCTTGATCACGGCAGCCGGCTCGGTCTTGGCGCGCGCGCGGTATTCGTCCCAGGTCCAGCCGGCCGGCAGGTAGCCGTTGAGTGGGTCATGGGCGCTGGTCTGGTCGGTAACCATGTCCGGGCGTACGCCGCGCTTGACCAGTTCCGGCAGGATTTCCGCCGCGTTACCCAGCAAGGCGATGGAGATGGCCTTGCCTTCCTTGGTGTACTTGGCGATGCGCGCCAGGGCGTCGTCGAGGTCGGTGGCTTGCTCGTCGACGTAGCGGCTGCTCAAGCGGAAGTCGATGCTGACCTGCTGGCATTCGATGTTCAGCGAGCAGGCGCCGGCCAGGGTTGCGGCCAACGGCTGCGCACCGCCCATGCCGCCGAGGCCGGCGGTCAGTACCCAACGGCCGGTCAGGTCGCTGTTGTAATGCTGGCGACCGGCTTCGACGAAGGTTTCGTAGGTGCCTTGGACGATGCCCTGGCTGCCGATGTAGATCCAGCTGCCGGCGGTCATCTGGCCGTACATGGCCAGGCCCTTGGCATCCAGTTCGTTGAAGTGTTCCCAACTGGCCCAGTGCGGCACCAGGTTGGAGTTGGCGATCAGCACGCGCGGGGCATTGCTGTGGGTCTTGAACACGCCGACCGGCTTGCCGGATTGCACCAGCAGGGTCTCGTCGTCATTCAGGTTGGTGAGGCTCTCGACGATCTGGTCGTAGCACTCCCAGTTACGCGCCGCACGGCCGATACCGCCGTACACCACCAATTCTTTCGGGTTCTCGGCCACTTGCGGGTCGAGGTTGTTCATCAGCATGCGCAACGGCGCTTCAGTCAGCCAGCTTTTGGCGGTGAGCGTGTTACCGCGAGCGGCACGGATTTCGACGTCACGGTATTTTGTAGGCTTGGTCACTGCTAAGACTCCTCGGCGATCGATGCGCGAACATTGATGGTGCGAAGGAGAGTCTTACGCACACATCTTTACTTGTACATACAAGCATATGCAATCGAGCGGCCAACTTTCGGAGGGGGCTGTGCAGATTTTTTTCGAAGGCGTGTGCAAGCCTTGAAAATTCAGGCCTGGAGGCTTGGTGAAATTTCTTGAGGAGGTGTTTTGTGCAGGGGGAGATTGTTCATAACAACGCGGCGTTGCGCCACGCTGGGGCATTCGGTAACAAATTGGTGCGCGCTGGAAACAGGTTCCTTGAACAACACAGAAACAAATATGGGAGCTGGCAAGCCAGCTCCCAAAGTTTTTAGCCGCGCGCGGTCAGTTCGATAATGCAACTGCGGCCGCTGACCGAGATATCCAGCAGGCCAGTGTTACCGTCCACCTGCAGGCAGTCGTGATGGCCCAGTTTCTGGTCCAGCACCTTCACTTCATCCGCCACGCTGAACACCAACACCGTCTGCGCCGTGGTGAAAAAATGCTGCACGCCGTCAATCCACTGAAAACGTGCGTGGTAACGCGCGGGCGAATAAATCAGGTTGAAATCGCGAATCGGGCCGGTGATCAAGCGGCACGAAACCTCACTTTCACCGCTGAACGCAAACGGCTGCAGCGGCAACAAACCACGCTGCTCCTCGCCGTCGACGGTCAACACCATGCCCGCGCCTTTGATCACGGTGATCACGCGCTGGTAACCGGCGAAGGTGGAAAACCCGCCCGACTCGGCGATATCGGCAATCGACAGGCGCCAGCCAAAGCCATCCAGGCCCTGGCCTGCGTCACGGGTGATTTCTTCGGTGCTGCCGCCGCCGTTTTTCCACGGCATGCGGATGTAATCGGCGGCGCGCCAGACTTTCACGCTACTCATTTACTGAAGCGTCCTTCCAGGCTATGACGGGAACCGGGGTGGATCAAACGCGCGGCGGTCACCGGCTGGCGGCCCGACCAGGTGCGGCGGCGAATCAGCAGGCAGGGCTCGCTTGGCTCGATCTGCAGCAGCTTGCACTCTTGCGCGTCGGCGAGGATCGCTTCGACCACGTGCTCGCCTTCGGTCAGCGGCGCAACCTGGTTCAGATAGGCGTAGGGCGTTTGCTGGGTGAAATCCTGCTGCAAGTAGTCCGGCGCCACCAGGGCGTTGACGAAGCGGTCTTCGATTTGCACCGGGATGTCGTTTTCGAAGTGCACGATCAGCGAGTGGAACACCCGCCCGCCTTCGCGCATTTCCAGGGCGACGGCGCGCTCGGAGCCTGCGGCCTCTTCGCACAAGTGGATGACCTGGCAGGTATGCCGATGACCGCGGGAGGCGATCTCATCGGCAATGTTGTGCACTTCAAACAGCGCTGACTGGCTCTTGGGCTCGGCGACGAACGTGCCGACGCCTTGCATGCGCACCAGCAAACCTTCGGCGGTGAGTTCGCGCAGGGCGCGGTTGATGGTCATGCGGCTGAAGCCCAGCTGGCTGACCAGCTCGCTCTCGGACGGCACGCGGTAATGCGGCGGCCAGTTGCCGTTGAGGATCTGCTGGCTGATCATCTGTTTGACGCGGGCATACAAGGGCGCCGGACTTTCGTCCATGTGGGCAGCCAGCGAAGACTTGGCAGGCGGAGTCGGCACAGGGAATCCTTGCAGGGGGAAAAGATGCATAGATTGCCGGAGTTTACCGAGCAGGCAAACGTCTGTATATGTATATACAAATAAACACACGACCGGGGTGCCTTGATCATGTCCGCTTTCTTTGCCGAACGCGCGCTGCTGCCTAATGGATGGGCCAACGATGTACGCTTTGAAGTCAGCGCCGATGGCGCGCTGACCCACGTTGAGCCCAATGCCAGTGCAGACGGCGCCGAACGGCTCAGGGGCCCGGTGCTGGCGGGCATGCCGAACCTGCATTCCCATGCGTTCCAGCGTGCCATGGCGGGCTTGGCCGAAGTGGCGGGCAACCCGAATGACAGCTTCTGGACCTGGCGCGATCTGATGTACCGCATGGTCGGCAAGATCAACCCGGACCAACTGCACGTTATCGCGCGCCAGCTGTATATCGAGATGCTCAAAGCCGGTTACACCTCAGTAGCCGAGTTCCACTACGTGCACCATGACTTCAGCGGCCAACCGTATGCCGACCGCACAGAGCTGTCGCGGCAGATCAGCCAGGCGGCCGCCAGCAGCGGGATTGGCCTGACGCTGGTGCCGGTGCTCTATACGCACTCCGGGTTTGGCGGCCAGGCGCCGAATGAAGGCCAGCGACGGTTTATCAACAGCACCGAAAATTACCTGGACCTGCAAGCGCGTTTGCAGCCGATCCTCGCCGCGCAACCGGCGCAGCAGCTGGGCCTGTGCTTCCACTCGTTGCGCGCCGTCACGCCGCAACAAATCAATGAGGTATTGGCCGCCAGTGACAAGGCCTGCCCGGTGCATATCCACATCGCCGAGCAGCAAAAAGAGGTCGACGACTGCCTGGCCTGGAGTGGCAAACGTCCGCTGCAATGGCTGTATGACAATGTCGACGTCGATGAGCGCTGGTGCCTGGTCCACGCCACTCACGCGGACGCTGAAGAAGTGGCGCGCATGGCCAAGAGTCGCGCGATTGCCGGGCTGTGCCTGACCACCGAAGCCAACCTGGGCGACGGGATTTTCCCGGCGGTGGATTTTCTCGCCCAGGGCGGGCGCATGGGCATTGGCTCCGACAGCCATGTGTCGCTCAGCGTGGTGGAAGAATTACGCTGGCTGGAATACGGCCAGCGCCTGCGTGATCAGCGGCGCAACCGCCTGTATCGCCGTGATCAGCCGATGGTCGGGCGTACGTTGTTTGATGCGGCGTTGGACGGCGGCGCCCAGGCGTTGGGCCAGCCGATCGGTCGATTGGAAGTGGGTAAGCGCGCGGACTGGATCGTGCTGGACGGCAATGATCCGTACCTGGCGACGGCGACTGAGGACGGCATTCTTAATCGCTGGCTGTTCGCCGGTGGTGATCGGCAAGTGCGCGATGTGCTGGTGAACGGCAAGTGGGTGGTGCGCGATGGGCGGCATGCCGGTGAGGAGGAAAGTAGCCGGGCATTCACGCAAGTCTTGAGAGATCTGTTGGGCTAACCGCCGACATAAAACAAATGTGGGAGCTGGCTTGCCTGCGATAGCATCACCTTGGTGTAACTGATACACCGAGGTGTCTGCATCGCAGGCAAGCCAGCTCCCACACAAGCCAGCTCCCACATTAGATTGAGGGTGACTTCAGGTTACTGGGAAGTCTTCGCCATCTGCTTGTCCGACGTACGCCAGATCAGCCGCGTGGTGTCATACCCTTGCTGCCGCGCCCTGCTCAGCAGGTCTTCGCGGGTGTCGGCATTCACCGTCGGCGTGCGCGACAAGATCCACATGTAGCGGCGGCTCGGGCTGCCGACGATGGCGGTCTTGTAGTCATCGCTCACGTACAGCACCCAGTAATCGCCCTTGGCGACGCCCGGCAGCAACGCCGTGAACCAGTTATTGAATTCCACCCAGAGCTTGTCGGTCTTGCCGGGCACTTGCGGCGTGGCCGTGCCCTTGGCTTCTTCCCACTTCCACTCAGGTGTCAGGCAGCGGTTGAACACCGACATGTCGCCATCAGGCAGCAAGGTGTAACGAGCTTCGGACTGCGCGCAGTTGCGCTGGAAGTACATCGGCAATCGGGCCAACTCATACCAGGTGCCCTGGTAACGCTTGAGGTTGACGTTGCTCGCTGTCTTGGGTTGCAGATCATCGCCAGAATGGCTGGCGCAGCCCGCCAAAAACAGGCTGGCACAAAGGCACAAAACAAAACGCATCATTCTTCTTCTCCCGCAGGCTCGCGCCCCGGTTTACTTCAGGCCTTGCCCGGAAAACATCAGAACTTTGTCACCGGCATATTGAACGCTGATAAAGCTGTTTTTATCGCCCCAGGTGCAACTGGACATACCCAGTGCGCCGGAACAATCGGTCGGCTTACCCAGCAACGACTCTACTTCAGCCTTGGCCATGCCAGCCGACAACTTCGCGTAATTTTCTTGGTTGACCTTGCTGCAAGCGGCCAATAGCACGCAAAAAGCCAGCAAAGCGAGACGGCGTAACGACATGGAAAAACTCCTGGAGGGACGAAGCAGCTTGGGTATCTGCCAGAAGCTTAGAAGGGAAAAGAGGTGTCTGGTTCCCGACGGGCGAAAACAAAAAAGCCCCGAAAACGCTGAAACGTTTCGGGGCTTCTTTAAGGGTGAACAGCCTCACAACATGGCGGATAACTGATCGCCGAAACTTACTTCTTGTGGTAACCGGTCACGCGCTCAACTTCTTCCTTCGAACCCAGGAACACCGCCACGCGCTGGTGCAGGCCTTCAGGCTGGATGTCGAGGATGCGCTGGTGGCCGTCGGTGGACGCGCCGCCCGCCTGCTCAACCAGGAACGACATAGGGTTGGCTTCGTACATCAAACGCAGTTTGCCCGGCTTCGACGGCTCGCGGCTGTCACGTGGGTACATGAACAAGCCACCACGGGTCAGGATACGGTGCACATCGGCAACCATCGCAGCGACCCAGCGCATGTTGAAGTTTTTCTTCAACGGGCCTTCTTCGCCCTCCATCAGCTCGTTGACGTAGCGCTTAACCGGTTCTTCCCAGTGGCGCTGGTTGGACATGTTGATCGCGAATTCCTGGGTGGAAGCCGGAATCGAAATGTCTTCGTGGGTCAGCACGAAGCTGCCCATTTCGCGGTCCAGGGTGAAGCCTTTGACGCCGTCGCCCAAGGTCAGCACCAGCATGGTCTGCGGGCCGTAGATCGCGTAACCGGCAGCGACCTGCTCGGTGCCTGGCTGCAGGAAAGCCTTTTCGTTCAAGGCTTCGTTCTGGCTCAGGTATTCATTCGGGCAGCGCAGTACCGAGAAGATGGTGCCGACCGGTGCGTTGATGTCGATGTTGGACGAGCCATCCAGTGGGTCGAACACCAGCAGGTAGGCGCCTTTCGGGTATTTGCCCGGGATCTGGTAGGCATTGTCCATTTCTTCGGACGCCATGCCGGCCAGGTGACCGCCCCATTCGTTGGCTTCGAGCAGGATCTCGTTGGAGAGTACGTCGAGCTTCTTCTGCACTTCGCCTTGGACGTTTTCAGTGCCCATGCTGCCCAGGACACCACCCAGTGCGCCTTTGGACACGGCGTGGCTGATTTCCTTGCAAGCACGCGCCACCACTTCGATAAGGAAGCGCAGATCGGCAGGCGTGTTGTTGCTGCGGGTCTGCTCGATCAAATAGCGACTCAGGGTAACGCGGGACATGTAAGGCTCCGGAGAATGGGGGGCTTATAAACCCGCGCAGTTTAACGCGAGTCGAGGGTTATTTCCTCTAATCAGAGGATTTAACGCCAATAGAGTTCACGGTTTGGCGGCGGGTTGGCGCAACAAACTGTAGGCCATCGCCCCCAGCGCCGCCACACCCAACAGGAGCACGGCCCACAGGCCGAGTTTCTTCCAGTCGGTGCCGGCTTCGGGCGGTGCGGCAACGGTAGCGCTTTTAACCACCGCGTCACCCGAGACCCTGGCCTGGCCCAGCGCCTTGAGGCGCTCGGCGCTGTAGTCGGGGATCAGGGTCGCCAACGGCAGGTTCGCCGCCTTGACCGAGCCGTTGCCCAGCGCCAGGGTAAACGGCGGCTCGCCCCGCGCCAGAAACACCAACTGCGTGGTACGCACGGCAAAGCGCAGGGCCGGCGCTTCCACGCCGAGGCCGCCACCGCGCTCGTCCACCTGCAGTTTGAGTTCGCCAACGACCACACCCGGCAGGTGCAATTCGTCCTGCACCACGTCCTGGCCGTTCTGGGTCAGGCGATACAACACGCCATTGCTCAGCGGCTGCCAGGCTTGATTGGCTTCACGGCGCCCCGCCAGGGTGACCGGCGCCAGCGTGTTGGGCTGCTTCAGCTCGATGCGCAAACGCTCGACGGCCAGCCCCGTCGGCAACTGCCAGCTGTACTCCCCGGCCTTGAGGCGCGTACCCGACAACGGCTGCGACCACACCAACGGCGTCGGCAAGCTGCTGCTGGTCGCGCTCACCAGCTTGGCCGAGGTCAACGTCGGCGCGACCTGGCCTTGCCACAGCAGGCGCAGGTAACGCGCCGATTGCCCAGGCAAACTCACGTCATGCTGCTCGACACGCTCGTCGGCAAATGAAAGGCGCGCCACCTGGCCATCGCCCCAGGATTGCCAGTGCTGCAAGTCATCACTGGCTTCGATACTGAAACGCTGGAAGCCGTCTTGCTCGCGGCTCCAGTCCAGGCTCAGTTGCTGCAACGGCGCCTTGATCGCGCTGGCGTCCAGCACCCAGCCGCGCAGCACTTGCTTGCCGGCCTTGGACGGACGCACTTCCAGCAGGGTGCCCTCGGCGGTGGATTTCATTACCACGTCCGGCACACTTTCACGCGTATCGGCGGCGTACAGCGGGAACCACTTCACGTCAGCCACAGTGCGGCTTTCGGTGCGTTGCGCGGATTGGCGCGACAACGCATACGCCTGGGGCTCACCGGCGGCGTTGAACACGCGCACATCGCTGAGATCGGCCTGGCGCGCGCTCAATTGCACAGACAGCGGCAGCTCCAGGCGGTACCAGGGGCCGCTGCCACTCACCGTCAACGGCACTTGGGTGGTGAAGTCGGCAGGCGTTTCCTGCGCCCACACCGACAAGGTCGTGCACAAACCCAACGCGATCACGCTCAACTTACCGATCAAGAGGTTGCTCCTTCAGTTTCCAACACCGGTTCGGCGCGCTTGGGCGGCAGCGGCGCAAAGTAACCCACCACCAGCAACAGCCCGCCCACGCCGATAAACGACACGATCCGCGCCAGCCCGCCACGGTTACTCAACTCGACAAAGAACAGCTTGGCGACCACCACCGCAATCAACGCCGCGCCGATCAACCACACTTCACGACGATGGCGCAGGTGGCCGCCGATCATCAGCCCGAGGGCGATCAGGGTCCAGACAATCGACAGACCGGCCTGCACCAACATCGACGCCAGCAAGGCATCCAGTTGGAACGGCACGCCCGCCCAATGGTGTGCAGTGCGCATCACCAAGGCTGTAAAGAAGGCAAACAGCGAAACACCCGCGACACCTTGGGCAATCAGTTCAGCACGCGGCCCGCGCTGTGGCGCCACGCTGCGCGACCACAAGTAAATACCCAGCAGCGCGAACAGCAAGCCCAGTTCCAGCGGGTTGAGCAGCGGCACATACGGCAGTGGCTTGGCCGTGCCGTCACTGAAGATATTCGCCAACCAGAACCAGCCGAGCATCAGCACCGCCAGCGGCAGTGCGGCGAGTACACGGTATTCACGCGGATACGCCGACACCGGCCACGGCCAACTGCGCGGTGCCGCCGCCAATACCAGGTACAGGCTTGGCAGAATCGCCCAACCCAGCCAGCGCCAGGCGTTGTACTCGCTGGACAGCAATAACAGGCCGTAACGCAGCTCCAGCGCCAGTACGCCGATCAATATCCAGCAACCCAGCACATGAGCGATGCTCAACACCTTGCTCGACACCACCGCAGCCAGACGGCGCAGCGAGATGAAATGCACCACAAACACCGCCAACCACGCCAGCCAGCCGTAGTGTGCCACCGGGTGGTAGTAATCATTGGCAGACGCCAGCAATACCACGCCCGCCGCCGGCATCAGCAAGGTGCACAGCATACCCAGCGACGCCCAGCGCAACCGGTCGGCCAGCAGCGCCCAGATCGCCACGCTCACTGCCGCGATGCCGAGCAACAGTGGCCCCTGCAACTCTTGCGACGTAAACCGCAACACTTCGCCGATCAACGCCAGCGCCCACCACGCCGCGCCCCACACCAGCAGCAGGTCGGACAGGCGTTGCAGTTTCAACACGCTGAACACCGGCGCATGCGGTTCACGCTGCAAGCGCCAGGCGCCGACCAATGCAGCCAGGCCCAGCACCATCGGCGTCCAGAAACCGCTGTGCGCCAGCGGACGCAAGCCCTCGCCGGTCAACGGTCCGAGCAGCTCCGGCATCGCGAGCAGGAACGAGGCGCCACCGACCAGTTGCAACAGCAGCCCAAACACAAAGCTGACGCGCTGTTGCAGGTACAGGCTCAACCAAATGATCAACAAACCGCTGGCCGCCCACACCCCACTGGCGCTTTCCCACGGCAACACGAACAGCACGGCCAGGTTGATCAGTACCAAACCTGCGAGCAGCACCACCGACAGCGCGCGCAGTAGACGTACGTCGCTGCGCACCCTGTCGTCACGTGCCGCCATGAGCATGCCGCCGACCAGCGCCAGGCCAATCAGCGAAGCGGTGAACAAGCCGGTCCACCCGGCACTGAAGACTGCCGCCCCATCACCGCCCCGCAAGCGCAGCAGGAACAGCGCACCGCCCAGCAACTGCACGGCAAAGGCGGTGAACAGGAAGGTGCGCGAGCCGATGCGCAGGCCGACAAACAGGGTAGCCAGACCGGCGATTGCCCAACTGATGGCGGTGCCTTGTGTCTGTAGCAGCATCGGTGCGAGCAGGTATAAAAAGGTCAGGCCCAGGCTGGCCAGCACGGGCATGCCTTTGCGCTCCCAGGGCGCCGACTGTTCTGCCGTGGCCCTGCGCAACTGGTCGAAGCTGAACAGCAACGCCGCACCCAGCAACAGCGCGCCCAATGGCGCACCGTCGAGCAGGCTATGTTCGTCGATGCGCAGCTCGCTGAGGAACGCCAGCGCCGAGCCCAACTGCAACAACAAGCCAAACGCGCGCGCCAACGGCCGCTGCTGACGCAAGCCGAGCCAGAAGATCCCGGCGCCCTCCACCGCCCACGCGGCAGCCGTCCAGCGCGCGTCGAGCCCCAGGGGAATCGCCAGGCTGGCAAAGATCACGCCGAGCGCCAGGCAAGTTTCCGCCAGCAACAAGGCGCGCCCGCCGTTGAGCACTCGGGCCAGGCCCATGTAGATAAGCCCCAAGCCGAGCGCACTGAAGGCAGCGGCAAATTCCAGGTGCTGCACCAGGGCGAGCTGCAAGCCAAAGCCCACCAGCGGCGGGCCGAACAACAGGCTGCCGTCGACGTAATCACCTTTGGCGGCCGACCAGCGTAGCAAGGCTTCGCGGCCCTCGGGCGCATCGCCCATCTCTTGCAACTTGCGTCGAGCGAACAACAGGCCGATGGCCAGGTACATCAGGAAAAACAGAATCAGGAACGGCTCGGTGCTCCACAGCAGGTCCGGTGTGTAGGCGCGCATGCCCCAGGCGAAACCGATGCCGAAAGTGCCGACAAACCCGATCAGGTTGAGCAACCGCCAGGCCTTGAACCAGGCGATGGCGAGAATGCCGGCGTTGAGCAATGCGAAGTAACTGAACAACGCCACGTGGTTGCCGGCGCCGGTAGAGGTGAGGATCGGCGCGGCAAACCCACCCAGCGCCGCCGCACAGGCGAGGCCGAGGGCGTCCTGGGTGATCGCCAGGATCGCCGAAAATACGGTGACTGCCACCAACAGGCCAAGGGCGGCACTCGGGTCGATCAACGGGTGCAAGCGCATCGCGGCAAATACGGTCAGGTACAACACGGCAATGCCGGTGCCTTGCAGCATCAGGCCGTAATTGCTGTTACGCAGCCGCAACCACCAGCCCAGGCCCAACAGGCCGATGGCAGCAGCGGCAACCCCGGCGTAACGCAGCTCGATCGGCACCACCACGCCTTCGGTGGCATAGCGCAGCAGGAAGGCCAGGCCGAGGAACAACAGCACCACGCCGACGCGCAGCACGGTATTGCCGCCAAACAGCCAATTGCGTGCGCCGCTGAAGGCGCGCTCGATCAGGTTGGGGCCGCGAGGAATCGCAGGCTCTTCAGGTTGTGGTGTCGGCGCAGCCACCCAGACGTCGTCCGGCAGCGGCTGGCTGGCTTCGGCAACCATGGCAACAGGCGCCAGTTCGGCGGGCAGCTCCCAGACAAGTTCGGGCTTTGCAACGGCGGGGGCGGGTTCAGGAATGGGGGACTCGACAATGACACTGCTTGTCGGCGCAGGCACTTCCAGCTGCCGCAGGCGCTCACCCAGCGCTATCAGCGCCTTCTGCGTGGTTTCCAACTGACGCGCTTGCTGGTTCGCTTGAGTCGACAGCCTCGACAGGCGAATCGCCTGGCCAATGCCCAACCCCAACAGCGCACCGAAGCCGGCATCGGTGAACGACTCATCGAGCGTCCAGCCGAGCACCAGGCCAATCAGCATGAAAATCCATTGCATGGTCGATATCCCTAAGCAGCCCGAGGCGGGCAAACCGGGGCCTAGTATATCGACGCGGGGCTAATGTGGGAGCGGGCTTGCTCGCGATAGCGGTGTATCAGTCGACATATTTGCAAACTGACACTGCGCTATCGCGGGCAAGCCCGCTCCCACATTTGGATCAGCAGTGGTTAGTCGAGGGCTTTCCAGATCTCGGTGGCGTATTCGCGGATCGTGCGGTCCGAGCTGAACCAGCCCATCCGCGCCGTGTTCAGCACCGCTGAACGCCACCAGGCCTTGGAATCATGCCAATGCGCCTCGACCCGCGCCTGGGCGTCCCAGTAGGAGTCGAAGTCGGCACACACCAGGAAACGGTCGTAGTCGATCAGCCCGTCAATCAAGCCCACATAACGGCCCGGATCATCCGGCGAGAACACCCCGCCGCGAATCGCTTGCAGTACATCGTTGAGGCGATGGGAGGCGGCAATTTCCGGCCCGGCGTTAAACTCACCGGCGTGCTTGCGCGCTTCCACCTGCTGCGCGCTCAGACCAAAGATGAACATGTGATCGGCGCCCACGCGCTCGTGCATTTCCACGTTGGCGCCGTCCATGGTGCCGATGGTCAGCGCGCCGTTGAGGCCGAACTTCATGTTACTGGTGCCCGAGGCCTCAAAGCCGGCCGTGGAGATCTGCTCCGACAAGTCTGCCGCCGGAATGATACTTTCCGCCAGGCTGACGTTGTAGTTGGGCAGGAACACCACCTTGAGCAAACCGCGCACAGTCGGGTCGTTGTTGACGGTGCGGGCAATGTCGTTGGTTAACTTGATGATCAACTTGGCCTGGTGATAACTCGCGGCCGCCTTGCCCGCGAAGATCTTCACCCGTGGCACCCAGTCGGTCCCCGGCTCGGCGCGGATCGCCTGGTAAAGCGCCACGGTGTGCAGCAGGTTGAGCAACTGGCGTTTGTATTCGTGGATGCGCTTGACCTGCACATCGAACATCGCCGCCGGGTTGACCGAAATGCCCAGGCGCTCGTGGATGATCTCGGCCAGTGCACGTTTACTGTGCAGGCGCTGATCGGCGAAGGCTTTGCGGAAAGACTGCTTCTCGGCGAAGGTTTCGAGCTCCGTGAGGCGGGTTTCCATGGTGTCGAGAATGTCCGGGCCCAGCGCTTCCACGAGCATCTCGGTGAGCTTGGGGTTGGCCTGGTACAGCCAGCGGCGGAAGGTGATGCCGTTGGTTTTGTTGTTGATGCGCTCCGGGTAGAGCTTGTGCAGTTCGGAGAACACCGTGCTGCGCATCAACTGAGTGTGCAAACCGGACACGCCGTTGACGCTATGGGAACCAAGGAACGCCAGGTTGCCCATGCGCACGCGGCGGCCGTTGTCTTCTTCGATCAGCGACACGGCGCGCAGCACGTCGAAGTCGTGAATGCCCTTGGCGCGCAGCGAGTCGATGTGCTGGGCATTGATCAGGTAGATGATCTGCATGTGCCGCGGCAGCATGCGTTCCATCAGGCCTACAGGCCAGGTTTCCAACGCCTCGGGCAACAAGGTGTGGTTGGTGTAGGAAAGGGTTTCAACCGTCACGTCCCACGCGGCTTCCCACGGAATGTCATGCAGGTCGACAAGTTGACGCATCAGTTCGGCCACGGCAATCGACGGGTGAGTGTCGTTGAGCTGGATGGCGGCGTGTTCGCCCAGGCTCAATACCGAGCCGTGCATGTTTTTGTGGCGGCGCAGCAAGTCCTGCAGCGAGGCGGAGACGAAGAAGTATTCCTGACGCAGGCGCAGTTCCTGCCCTGCTTCGGTGCTATCGGCCGGGTAAAGCACGCGGGAGATGCTTTCGGCGCGGGCCACTTCGGCCACGGCGCCCAAGTGGTCACCAGCGTTGAAGCGTTCCAGATGCAGGTCTTCGACGGCGCGTGCACGCCACAGGCGCAGGGTGTTGACGCTGGCGCCGCGCCAGCCGACGACTGGGGTGTCGTAGGCGACTGCGCGCACGGTTTCATTCGGCGACCACACTTGGATCATTTTGCCGGAGGCGTCCGCCAGGGTTTCGACGCTGCCGCCAAAGCCGATCGGGTAAATCACTTCGGCGCGCTCGAATTCCCACGGGTTGCCAAAGTCCAGCCAGCGTTCGGTCTGTTCCTGCTGCCAGCCATCGACAATCGCCTGGCGGAACAAGCCGTGCTCGTAACGAATGCCATAACCGTGGCCGGCAATGCCCAAGGTCGACATGCTTTCCATAAAGCACGCGGCCAGGCGGCCCAGGCCACCGTTGCCGAGCGCCGCGTCGGGCTCCAGCAGGCGGATGCGTTCCAGGTCGACGCCCAGCTCGGACAACGCTTCGCGCGCAATCTCCAGCACGCCCAGGTTGCTCAGGCTGTCGTAGAGCAAGCGACCGATCAGGAATTCGAGGGAGAGGTAATAAACCCGCTTCTGGCCTTTGCGGTAGATACGCCGCGTGTGGTCCATCCAGTGATCGACCATCTGGTCGCGCGCGGCCAGGGCAATGGCTTCGAACCAGTCATGGTCGAAGGCGTGGTCGGGGTCTTTGCCCACCGCGTAGGTAAGTTTGGTCAAGACAGCATCGCGGAATGCGGCTACCTCTGCTTCTCGTGCAAGCGGTTCCTGAGACATCGGTGCGACCTCGGGCGAGATTGAAGGAGTTGCTAGAGCCTAGTCGGTCTGACAGACGGTAGACGGTCTGGTTCGGCAGTTTTTTAACTCATTCACCTTTGCCGGAATTTAATGCAGGGGTCGTGCCCAATTGGCCTTTGCGTAGCCTTCGGGCTGAAAGCCGCAAAATATTGTTCAAAAAATCATCAATCCCGGTATTATCGCGCGCCCGGATATAGCCCCACCTTGGAACCCTGATGAAGCCTCAACTGATCGCCGCTGCGGAACTCGACCGTCTCGAGACCTGGCAGAAATATTCCGCCCACATGTGCGGTGGCTGCGTGTCCAGCTGCTGCACGCTGCCGGTTGAGGTGAAGATCAAGGACCTGATCCGCATTGGCATCGTCGATGAATTCGAACGCGGCGACCCGCCGAAGAACATCGCCAAGCGTTTGCAGAAGGAAGGCATCGTCGAGCGCTTCAATTCCAAATCCGAGATTTTTACCCTGCAGCGCATG
Source organism: Pseudomonas sp. MONT-RG-20F-20-E-7-02 (assembly GCF_022662395.1). Taxonomy (NCBI): domain Bacteria; kingdom Pseudomonadati; phylum Pseudomonadota; class Gammaproteobacteria; order Pseudomonadales; family Pseudomonadaceae; genus Pseudomonas; species Pseudomonas sp. MONT-RG-20F-20-E-7-02. Next base: position 235,852 of record NZ_JAKNQN010000005.1, on the reverse strand, counting down.
AGCAACAACGATTGCCTGTACCTGGATCGTAAGACGCGCTTCTGCACTATTTATGACAAGCGCCCGGATACGTGCCGCAACCACCCAAAAATCGGGCCGCGCCCGGGGTATTGCGCGTATAAGCCGAAGGAAGTGGTGCGCGAGACCAAGTTCAAGACCCTCGACAAGTTCTGATGATCGTTCCCACGCTCTGCGTGGGAACGCCTCTTGTGACGCTCCGCGTCCCGCCTCTTAGTGCGGACGCGGGGCGTCCGGGGCTGGATTCCCACGCAGAGCGCGGGAACGATCAGGCATAAAAAAACGCCCCCGGCCTTTCGACCGGGGGCGTTTTTCATTCAGCCTGAGTTAACTCAGTTCTTGGCTTTCTTGGCAGCGCGGGTACGCTCGCCTTCGTCCAGGATCTTCTTACGCAGGCGGATCGACTTAGGCGTAACTTCGCACAACTCGTCGTCCTGGATGAATTCCAGAGCCTGTTCCAGGGTGAAGCGAACAGGTGGAACCAGAGCGATGGTTTCGTCTTTACCCGAAGCACGCATGTTGTCGAGCTTCTTGCCTTTGGTTGGGTTGACGCCCATGTCGTTGTCACGGCTGTTCAGACCAACGATCTGACCGTTGTAGATCTCTTGACCGTGTTCAACGAACAGCTTGCCACGCGCCTGCAGAGTTTCCAGGGAGTAGGTCAGCGCCTTGCCGGTTTCTACCGATACCAGAACACCGTTCTGACGGCCGGACATGTCGCCGGACTTCATGGTGTCGTAGCGATCGAAGATCGAGGTCAGGATGCCAGCACCGTTGGTCAGGGTCAGGAACTGGTTACGGAAACCGATCAGACCACGAGCAGGGATGTTGTATTCCAGACGTACACGGCCTTTGCCATCCGGCACCATGTTGGTCAGGTCGCCCTTACGCAGGCCCATCTCTTCCATGACCTTGCCCTGGGATTCTTCAGGGGTGTCGATGGTGACGTTTTCGAACGGTTCCTGCTTCACGCCGTCAACCTGACGGATGATCACTTCAGGACGACCAACGCCCATTTCGAAGCCTTCGCGACGCATGGTTTCGATCAGTACCGAGAGGTGCAGCTCACCACGGCCGGAAACCTTGAACTTGTCAGCCGAGTCGCCTTCTTCAACGCGCAGAGCAACGTTGTACAGCAGCTCTTTGTCCAGACGTTCCTTGATGTTACGGGACGTCACGAACTTGCCTTCTTTACCGCAGAAAGGCGAGTCGTTTACCTGGAAGGTCATGGAAACGGTTGGCTCGTCAACGGTCAGAGGCTTCATCGCCTCGACGTTGTCCGGCTGGCACAGGGTGTCGGAGATGAACAGCGAGTCCATACCGCTTACGCAAACGATGTCACCGGCAAACGCTTCTTCAACGTCGATGCGGTGCAGACCGTGGTGACCCATCAGCTTCAGGATACGGCCGTTGCGTTTCTTGCCGTCGGCGCCGATGGCGACAACCGGGGTGTTCGGCTTGACGCTACCACGAGCGATACGGCCAACACCGATAACACCCAGGAAGCTGTTGTAGTCCAGTGCCGAGATTTGCATCTGGAACGGGCCTTCACGGTCAACTTTTGGCGCTGGTACGTTGTCGACGATCGACTGGTACAGCGGGGTCATGTCTTCAGCCATGTCGGTGTGTTCCAGACCGGCAATGCCGTTCAGGGCCGAGGCGTAGACGACTTTGAAATCCAGCTGTTCTTCGGTAGCACCCAGGTTGTCGAACAGGTCGAAGATCTGGTCCAGAACCCAGTCCGGACGTGCGCCTGGACGGTCAACCTTGTTGATGCACACGATCGGACGCAGGCCGGCTTCGAAAGCCTTCTTGGTCACGAAACGGGTTTGCGGCATAGGGCCGTCTTGGGCATCAACCAGCAGCAGAACGGAGTCAACCATCGACATTACGCGTTCAACTTCGCCGCCGAAGTCGGCGTGGCCCGGGGTATCCACGATGTTGATGTGGTAGCCGTTCCAGTTGATGGCGGTGTTTTTAGCCAGGATGGTAATACCGCGCTCTTTTTCCTGGTCGTTGGAGTCCATCACGCGCTCGTCGTTGAGCTCGTTGCGCTCCAGGGTGCCGGATTGACGCAAGAGTTTGTCTACCAGGGTGGTTTTACCATGGTCAACGTGAGCAATGATGGCGATGTTACGTAGATTTTCGATCACTTGTGTATCTCGATCAGAGGATTCGGTGTGCTGACAGGTCGTGGCAGCGATTAACAGTAGAGTCAGGCCTTGCCGTTACAGCTTGACGGCAGAGTCGGGGGGCCGGTGACGCAGGCCACAGGCAAACAGCCCCGGGCTCTTAGCTCGGTCGATAAACGCGCACATTGGCATGCCCCTCACTGAGCAAATGGTGGGCATGCAGGCGACTCATCACGCCTTTGTCGCAATACAGCAGGTACTGACGGCTGTTATCCAGTTCCTTGAAACGCGCGTTCAATGCATAGAACGGCAGCGTTTGCACGTCGATGCCAGCGATTTCCAGTGGCTCATCTTCAGCGGCATCCGGGTGACGGATGTCGACGACGATCTGGCCGGCCAGGGCTTCGCTGACTTCTTCGATTTGCACGTCTTGGCCCAATTCGTCGATTACGCGATCGATCGGCACCATTTTGGCGTTCTCGAGCGCACGCTCCAGAATCGCCATGTCGAACTGTTGTTCTTCGTACTCCACGCGGTTGCGCTTGGCGTGGGTCTTGGGGTTCACCGAAATGACCCCGCAATATTCAGGCATGTGCTTGGCGAAATCCGCCGTGCCGATTTCTTCGGCCAGGTCGATGATGTCCTGCTTGTGACTGGCGATCAGCGGGCGCAGCACCAGCTTTTCGGTCACGCAGTCGATCAGCGACAGGTTCGGCAGCGTCTGGCTGGACACCTGGGAGATCGCTTCACCGGTCACCAGTGCGTCAATCTGCAACTGATCGGCGATTCGGGACGCAGCGCGCAACATCATACGCTTCAATACCACGCCCATATGACTGTTATCGACTTTACCGAGAATTTCGCCGAGCACTTCCTCGAACGGCACGCTTACGAATAGCACGCGTTGGGAGCTGCCGTACTTCTTCCAGATAAAGTGCGCGACTTCCATCACGCCCAATTCGTGTGCACGCCCGCCCAGGTTAAAGAAGCAGAAGTGGCTCATCAGGCCGCGGCGCATGATCTGGTAGGCCGCCACGGTGGAATCGAAACCGCCGGACATGAGAACCAGGGTCTGTTCCAGCGCGCCCAGCGGGTAGCCGCCGATGCTGTTGTGCTGGCTGTGGATCACAAACAACCGTTGGTCGCGAATTTCCATGCGCACTTCAATTTGCGGCGCTTTCAGGGAAATTCCGGCGGCGCCGCACTCGCGACGCAGCTTGCTGCCGACGTATTTCTCGACGTCCATGGAGCTGAAGGTGTGCTTGCCGGCGCGCTTGCAGCGCACCGAAAAAATCTTGCCTTCAAGCTCGCTGCCGTAGTGCAGTTTGCACTTTTCGGTGATGTCGTCGAAGTCGCCCAGCGGGTACTCATCCACCTGCAGGAAATGCGCGATGCCCGGCATGCAGCTCAGGCGCTCGGTCATGTCCTTCAAGGCTTTGGCGTCGGTAATACGGGTTTCCAGCTCGAGATTGTCCCACACGCCGTTCACCACCACAGCCGGGTCCAGGTCTCGGAGCACGGCACGGATGTTCTTGGCCAACTGACGGATGAAACGCGTCCGTACCGGTCGGCTTTTGATGGTGATCTCGGGGAAGACTTTAACGATTAATTTCATGGAAACAGCGCGCGCCGGGCCTGCTGAAAAAGGGGGGCGCGGATTATAGCGGAAATCGCTCAAGGTTTAACCAGTTAATATGCATTGCGCTCTGCACGCACCAAAACGGGTCATTCACTTAAATTAACGCTACATTGCAGTGCGTTATTTATTCCGCTTCAGCGGATTGCACCGTTATAGGGGCCATTTTGAAGCAAAAAGGCCATGTTGGCGCACTGGCATGCAATTTGCTCTCTTGTGAGGCAGGTTGCCTTGGTCGAGTATTCGCGCCGGCATCACCCACATTCTAAGGGCTAACTCCACTACCCCAGCCCGAAGCCACCCGGAGGACACCATGTCGAAGTCGGTTCAACTCATCAAAGATCATGACGTTAAATGGATTGATCTGCGCTTCACGGACACTAAAGGTACTCAGCACCACGTGACCATGCCGGCTCGCGACGCGCTGGATGATGCTTTCTTCGAAGAAGGCAAAATGTTCGACGGTTCCTCCATTGCTGGCTGGAAAGGCATCGAAGCCTCCGACATGATCCTGATGCCGGACGACAGCACTGCCGTTCTCGACCCGTTCACCGAAGACCCAACCCTGATCATCGTCTGCGACGTGATCGAGCCTTCAACCATGCAAGGCTACGATCGCGACCCACGTGCGATCGCCAAGCGTGCCGAGGAATACCTGAAGTCGACCGGCATCGGCGACACCGTATTCGTAGGCCCGGAGCCAGAATTCTTCATCTTTGATTCGGTCAAGTTCAAGTCCGACATCTCCGGCTCCATGTTCAAAATCTTCTCCGAACAAGGTTCGTGGATGTCCGACCAGGACATCGAAGGCGGCAACAAAGGCCACCGTCCAGGTATCAAAGGCGGCTACTTCCCGGTTCCTCCGTTCGACCACGACCACGAAATCCGTACCTCCATGTGCAACGCCATGGAAGAAATGGGCCTGGTCATCGAAGTTCACCACCACGAAGTGGCGACTGCCGGCCAGAACGAAATCGGTGTGAAGTTCAACACCTTGGTTGCCAAGGCTGACGAAGTTCAGACCCTGAAGTACTGCGTACACAACGTGGCTGATGCCTACGGCCGTACCGCTACCTTCATGCCTAAGCCACTGTACGGCGATAACGGTTCGGGTATGCACGTTCACCTGTCCATCGCCAAAGAAGGCAAGAACACCTTCGCTGGCGAAGGTTATGCCGGCCTGTCCGACACCGCCCTGTACTTCATCGGCGGTATCATCAAGCACGGTAAGGCCCTGAACGGCTTCACCAACCCGTCGACCAACTCCTACAAGCGTCTGGTCCCAGGCTTCGAAGCTCCGGTAATGCTGGCCTACTCGGCTCGCAACCGTTCCGCCTCGATCCGTATTCCTTACGTGTCCAGCCCTCGTGCTCGCCGTATCGAAGCGCGCTTCCCGGATCCAGCAGCCAACCCATACCTGGCCTTCGCTGCCCTGGTAATGGCCGGCCTGGACGGTATCCAGAACAAGATCCACCCTGGCGACGCCGCCGACAAAAACTTGTACGACCTGCCGCCTGAAGAGGCCAAAGAGATCCCACAAGTGTGCGGCAGCCTGAAAGAAGCCCTGGAAGAGCTGGACAAGGGCCGTGCGTTCCTGACCAAAGGCGGCGTATTCAGCGACGACTTCATCGATGCCTACATCGAGCTGAAAAGCGAAGAAGAAATCAAAGTACGCACCTTCGTACACCCACTGGAATACGAGCTGTACTACAGCTGCTGATCCGGTAGCGCTGCTTATCGCGGCGTAACGAAAAAGACCTCCTTCGGGAGGTCTTTTTTTTGCCTGGGGTTTGTGCAAACTCACTGCATCGGGCGTGCAAATCCTATTTAAAATGTGGGAGCGGGCTTGCCCGCGATAGCACAGTAACAGCCGCCCGGTGTATTGCTGACACACCGTCATCGCGGGCAAGCCCGCTCCCACAGGAGATCACCCTTGAAGTTTGGATTTGTATTCGCCCTGCTGTTCGTCAGCGCCAGTGCCAGCGCCGCACCGCCCACCCTCGCGCCGTTGCTCGACAGCATCGCCGAGCGCCTGGCCATCGCCGACGAGGTCGCATTGAGCAAATGGGACAGCCACAAGGCCGTGGAAGATCGCCCTCGTGAACAGGCTGTGATCGCCAGCGTGAGAGCCCAGGCACCGAGCTACAAAGTGGCGCCTGACGCGGCGGAGCAGTTCTTCAGTGCGCAGATTGAAGCGAACAAATTGGTGCAATACACCCGGCTGTCGGACTGGCACTTCACCGGCAAGGCACCCGACACCCCGCGCCCGGATCTGGTCGGCAAGATTCGCCCCCAATTGGACCAACTGCAAAAGCGCCTGCTACAGCAACTGGCGGACTTCAGCCCCGAACGCAGCAACCCGCAGTGCCCTCAATGGTTGGCGCAGGCCGTACACGAACCGCTTCGCGACCCGCTGGCCCAAATCGCCATGGCCCGTGCCACAGCCGAGCTGTGCATCTATACGCCTTGACCGACCTGGGCCTGCTTCATTGAAGGCCCATTCCCAGTATTCGTGTTAAACCGCAGAAATGTCTGATACTTCCCAGGGAGTCGAGCTTCTACGATGCAGCGTCCAGCCGCCAGCCGCCGACGTACTTCGCGATGACTCTCAACTGCCAGCTCCTGTGTTCACTGACGCTCGCAATCAGCCAGCTGACCGAAGTACAACCTGCACTCGACTCCGCCTCCGACGCCGAGCCCCACGCCTGGACGGTGGAGACACCCTATCCGGACAGTACGATAATCAACGCCAGAATCACTGGCACAGCCACTCACGCACAAAAAACCAGCATCGCAATCCTGCAAGTCGCCTGCTACAGCTCCCCCTCTCGCCCGATGATTTCGCTGCTGACCCACACCGATAAATTGCGCTTCAACCCCAATATTTACGAAGGCCCGGACGCTCGATCCTCAGGACCACTCAGCCTTACCACCGGCACCCTCCCTGCACGAACTTACCGTGTAAACGGCTACTACAGCGCAGAACCCACCCAGCAGCATGGCGTACTGTTTAAATTCACCATGCCCGCCAATCGCCAAGAACTTCGCGAGTGGATCGCCAACAACACGCACGGCCAACTGATCAAGATGACGTTGCCTTCAGCAATCCCCGGCGACTCGCCGCTGACCGCAGAGTTCGTCCTCCCCCAAAACAGCACTGGCCTGCACGAGATCGTCAAATCCTGCCTGAACAACCGCAAAAACACGCCTAAAAAACCTTCCTGAACAAAGCGCGCAAAACTGCACTATATTGGTGCATTAGGCCGCACCCTTCCCAACCAAACAGCCCATTTTGGTTCGAATCTTCCCGAGCACGCTGGCAGAACGCCACAGTTTCGAGCCTTAAACCCCTGTTTCAGGGCTTTAACGCTTCTTTTCGGAGCTTTGGTTTGGTTTTTGCATTTTCCTTGTATCAGCGTGTGCCTCAAGCCCGCGCCTTGCTCCAAAAGAGGTCCTGATGACCATCAGCGATGCACTGCACCGATTGTTACTCGACAACCTGACCACCGCGACCATATTGCTCAACGACGACCTGCGTCTTGAGTACATGAACCCGGCGGCGGAGATGCTCCTGGCTATCAGCGGCCAGCGCAGCCATGGGCAGTTCATCAGCGAATTGTTCACCGAGTCGGCCGAAGCCTTGAGCTCGTTGCGTCAGGCGGTGGAGCAGGCTCACCCGTTCACCAAGCGCGAAGCGATGCTCACTGCCCTCACCGGCCAGACGCTGACCGTCGACTACGCCGTAACCCCGATCCTGAGCAACGGCGCGACCTTGCTGCTGCTCGAAGTACACCCGCGCGACCGCCTGCTGCGCATCACCAAAGAAGAGGCGCAGCTGTCCAAGCAGGAAACCAGCAAGATGCTGGTGCGCGGCCTGGCCCATGAGATCAAGAACCCCTTGGGCGGGATTCGCGGCGCGGCGCAACTGCTGGCCCGCGAGCTGCCGGACGAGAACCTCAAGGACTACACCAACGTCATCATTGAGGAAGCCGACCGCCTGCGTAACTTGGTGGACCGCATGCTTGGCTCCAACAAGTTGCCGTCGCTGGCGATGACCAACGTGCACGAGGTGCTGGAGCGCGTTTGCCAGTTGGTGGAAGCCGAAAGCCAAGGCTGCATCACCCTGGTGCGCGATTACGACCCGAGCATTCCCGACGTGCTGATCGACCGCGAGCAGATGATCCAGGCGGTGCTCAATATCGTGCGCAACGCCATGCAGGCCATCAGCAGCCAGAACGAGTTGCGCCTGGGCCGCATCAGCCTGCGCACCCGCGCCCTGCGCCAGTTCACCATCGGCCACGTGCGCCATCGCCTGGTGACCAAGGTCGAGATCATCGACAACGGCCCGGGCATTCCTGCAGAGCTGCAGGAAACCATCTTTTTTCCCATGGTCAGCGGCCGTCCGGACGGTACCGGGCTGGGCCTGGCCATTACCCAGAACATCATCAGCCAGCACCAGGGTCTGATCGAATGTGAAAGCCATCCCGGCCACACCACGTTCTCGATCTTTCTGCCTCTGGAACAAGGAGCCCCATCGACATGAGCCGTAGTGAAACCGTCTGGATCGTCGATGACGACCGTTCTATCCGCTGGGTCCTCGAGAAAGCCTTGCAACAGGAAGGCATGACCACCCAGAGCTTCGACAGCGCCGACGGGGTGATGAGCCGCCTGGCACGCCAGCAGCCGGACGTGATCATCTCCGACATCCGCATGCCCGGCGCCAGTGGCCTGGACTTGCTGGCGCGCATCCGCGAACAGCACCCGCGCCTGCCGGTGATCATCATGACTGCGCACTCGGACCTGGACAGCGCTGTCGCGTCCTACCAGGGCGGCGCCTTTGAATACCTGCCCAAGCCCTTCGACGTGGACGAGGCGGTGGCGCTGGTCAAGCGCGCCAACCAGCACGCCCAGGAACAGCAGAACCAGGAAGCCCCGCCGGCCCTGACGCGCACCCCGGAAATCATCGGCGAAGCGCCGGCGATGCAGGAAGTGTTTCGCGCCATTGGCCGCTTGAGCCATTCCAACATCACCGTGCTGATCAACGGCGAATCGGGCACCGGTAAAGAACTGGTGGCGCATGCATTGCACCGTCACAGCCCACGGGCGGCCTCGCCGTTCATTGCGCTAAATATGGCGGCGATTCCCAAGGACTTGATGGAGTCAGAGCTGTTCGGCCACGAGAAAGGCGCGTTCACCGGCGCAGCCAACCTGCGTCGCGGCCGCTTTGAACAGGCGGATGGCGGCACGCTGTTCCTCGATGAAATCGGCGATATGCCGGCCGATACGCAAACCCGCTTGCTGCGCGTACTTGCCGACGGCGAGTTCTACCGTGTGGGTGGGCACACGCCGGTCAAGGTCGATGTGCGCATCATTGCGGCGACCCACCAGAACCTGGAAACCCTGGTGCATGCGGGCAAATTCCGTGAAGACTTGTTCCACCGTCTGAACGTGATCCGCATCCACATCCCACGCATGTCGGACCGTCGCGAAGATATCCCGACGCTCGCGCGGCACTTCCTCAGCCGCGCCGCCCAGGAGCTGGCCGTCGAGCCGAAGCTGCTGAAAAGCGAGACCGAGGAATACCTGAAGAACCTGCCGTGGCCGGGCAACGTGCGCCAGCTGGAGAACACCTGTCGCTGGATCACGGTGATGGCGTCTGGGCGCGAAGTGCATATCAGCGACTTGCCGCCAGAGCTGTTGAGCCTGCCGCAGGATTCGGCACCGGTGACCAACTGGGAGCAGGCACTGCGCCAATGGGCCGACCAGGCCCTGGCACGCGGCCAGTCGAACCTGCTGGACAGCGCCGTGCCGGCTTTCGAGCGGATCATGATCGAAACCGCCCTGAAGCACACCGCCGGCCGCCGCCGCGACGCCGCCGTGCTGCTGGGTTGGGGCCGCAATACCTTGACGCGCAAGATCAAGGAGTTGGGCATGAAGGTGGATGGTGGGGATGATGATGAGGGTGATGAGGGCTGATTGATCGTTCCCACGCTCTGCGTGGGAACGCAGCTCTGGACACTCCGCGTCTCACTTCAAAGTCGTGACGCGGAGCGTCACTGGAGGCATTCCCACGCGAAGCGTAGGAACGATCATCATCTAATGTGGGAGCGGGCTTGCCCGCGATGGCGGTGTGTCAGTCTACCGATGTCTGGCTGACCTACCGTTATCGCAGGCAAGCCAGCTCCCACATTTGTTTTACGCCAAGCCCAAGACCATGCACCGCTTCAATGCACCATGAACTAGCATCGCGCACGGATCCAACGCCTGAAAAACCTGCCTGATTGAAAAAATATTCAACCGTAAAAACACCAAAGCCCCGTATTCCGGGGCTTTGCGCTTTCTGGCAAATTTTTTTGGTGAGAATTGCAAACTCTGGCACGCGCCCTGCAATAACCCCTGCACTACTCAGTTTCGGGGACCTTGGTACAGGCAGGCCGAGAATCCCCTCTTTACACCCGGGGTGCTTGATGCGAACAGCGTCGTGCCCCACACCCGTTTCGGGAACCTCGGTACAGGCAGGCCGGGGATTCCCTCTTTAACACCGAAGCCTTTGGCTTCACCCCGTTTTGGGAGCCCTGGTACAGGCAGGCCGGGAACTCCCTTCTTTACACCCGGGGCTTATGCGGCACAGCGCCCATAGCCCCAGCCCGTTTTGGGAACCTTGGTACAGGCAGGCCGGGGATTCCCTCTTTTATTCCTCGCGCAGATGGATCTGCAGCCGCCAGCGGCCATCGGCCTTCTCCCCCTTCCACTCCCCGCGCAACGGCCGAGCCGCCACCAGGTTCAGCAGCAAGCCCGCATCGGTCTTGCGGGTGCGCCAATTCACATCCTTGTCGTTGACCTTGAGTTGCCCACTGGCGGCCACGCCCTGCGCGTCGAATAACAGCGCCACGGTGCCGTCGATATGCTCGCCGTGCAGCTTGGGTTCGCTGTTGAACCACACCACCAAGCCGTCGGCCGCCGTCTCCACCTGTTGCAGCGCGACCGGGTCCGGCGTGGTCAGGCGACCGATCATCAAGCCGATCATCAAGCCGACAATCGCCAATGAGCCCATGACCCGAGGCATAAGCTTCGGTCTTGGGTCGTCTTCAGGGGTAGAATGCAGCGCATCTTTGCCTTCGGAGCCGTGCATGTTTCACGTCATCCTTTTTCAACCAGAAATTCCGCCGAATACCGGCAACGTTATCAGGCTGTGCGCCAACAGTGGCTGCCACCTGCATTTGATCGAGCCGCTGGGCTTCGACATGGACGACAAACGCCTGCGCCGCGCCGGGCTGGACTACCACGAGTACGCCACGCTCAAGCGTCACGCCGACCTCGCAAGCTGCCTGGAAAGCCTGGGCCACCCACGGCTGTTCGCGTTCACCACCAAGGGCTCGCGGCCGTTTCATGATGCCAGCTTTGCCGAAGGCGACGCCTTCCTGTTCGGCCCTGAGAGCCGTGGCCTGCCGGCCGAGGTGCTTGACGCCCTGCCCGACGGCCATCGCCTGCGCTTGCCGATGCGCGAGGGTTGCCGCAGCTTGAACTTGTCCAACACCGTAGCCGTTGCCGTCTACGAAGGCTGGCGCCAGCTGGGCTTCAAGTAACACACAAAACAAAATGTGGGAGCTGGCTTGTGTGGGAGCCGGGCTTGCCCGCGATGCAAGCACCTCGGTGTGTCAGGCACACCGCGGTGAAGCTATCGCAGGCAAGCCAGCTACCACATAAGCCAGCTCCCACATTTTTTACCGCGTCGACTTACTGAACGGTCGATGAACCTTCTGTTTGCATACGCTGCAGTTCTTGCGCGTACAGCGCATCGAAGTTCACCGGAGCCAGCATCAGCGCAGGGAACGAGCCGCGGGTGACCAGGCTGTCCAGGGTCTCACGGGCATACGGGAACAGGATGTTCGGGCAGAACGCGCCCAGGGTGTGGCTCATGGAGGCTTCGTCCAGGCCCTGGATCAGGAAGATACCGGCCTGTTGCACTTCAGCGATGAACGCCACTTCTTCGCCGTTCTTGACGGTGACCGACAGGGTCAGCACGACTTCGTGGAAGTCGCCTTCCAGTGCCTTTTGACGGGTGTTCAGGTCCAGCGCAACGCTTGGGGTCCATTCCTGGCGGAAGATGGCCGGGCTTTTCGGCGCTTCGAACGACAGGTCACGCACGTAGATCCGCTGCAGCGAAAACTGTGGGCCTTGGTCTTGCGCTGCTTCAGTGTTCTGTTGGTCAGTCATCGCAGATCCTTCTTGATCTTGGGGTCTTTTAGGGTTTAGGAGTCAGACGAGCAGCAGCGCATCGAGTTTACCGGCGCGCTCCAGGGCGAACAGGTCATCGCATCCACCGACATGCTTGTCGCCGATCCAGATCTGCGGCACGGAGGTGCGTCCCGCTTTTTTGGTCATCTCGGCGCGCACTTGGGGTTTGCCGTCGACCTTGATCTCTTCGAAGGCAACGCCCTTTTTCTCAAGCAGAGCCTTGGCTCGCATGCAGTAAGGGCAATAATCGCTGGAATAAACGACAACCTGGCTCATATCACTTCACCAGCGGCAGGTTATCGGCCTTCCAGCTGCCGATACCGCCGGACAGTTTGGCGGCGGTGAAACCGGTCTTGAGCATCTCGCGGGCGTGGGTGCCGGCGTGCTGGCCTTGGGCGTCGACCAGAATGATGGTCTTGGCCTTGTATTTTTCCAGCTCGGCCAGGCGTGCGATCAGCTTGTCCTGCGGAATGTTCAGGGCGCCGACGATATGGCCTGCGGCAAAATCCTTGGCCGGGCGAATATCCACGACAACGGCCTCATCCTTGTTGACCAGTGCGGTCAGCTCCGACGTGCTCAGGCTGCGGCCACCGCGGCTCATTTCATGAGCGATCAGCAGCGCCAGCAGGATGACGAAGGCACCCGCGAGCAGGTAGTGGGCAGTGGCAAATGCAATCAGGTGATCAACCATCAAGGAGGTTCCAGGGCGTTAAAATGGCGGTAAGTATACACAGCCGTCAGGGGGGGCCAACCCCCGTAAAGCGGTGACGTGGTCGGAACTTCGCTTTAAACTGCTACTCCCTTTTAGATTGCCTTCCTTTATTACCGCCGCGAGAGGATCTATGACTACTACGCCTAAACCTTTGGTCCTGATAATTCTCGATGGCTTCGGACACAGTGAAAGCCACCACGACAACGCCGTTTACTCCGCCAAGAAGCCGGTACTCGACCGCCTCACCGCCACCTTACCCAACGGATTGATCTCGGGTTCCGGCATGGATGTAGGCTTGCCGGATGGCCAAATGGGCAACTCGGAAGTCGGCCACATGAACCTCGGCGCCGGACGAGTGGTATACCAAGACTTCACACGCGTGACCAAATCGATCCGCGACGGCGAGTTCTTCGAGAACCCGACGATCTGCGCAGCGGTAGATAAAGCAGTGGCAGCCGGCAAGGCCGTGCACTTCATGGGCCTGTTGTCTGATGGCGGCGTACACAGCCACCAGGATCACCTGGTCGCGATGGCCGAACTGGCGTTCAAGCGCGGCGCCGACAAGATCTACCTGCACGCCTTCCTCGACGGTCGCGACACGCCGCCGAAAAGCGCGCAATCGTCCATCGAACTGCTCGACGCCACCTTTGCAGCGCTGGGCAAAGGCCGCATCGCCAGCCTGGTTGGCCGCTACTTCGCCATGGACCGTGACAACCGTTGGGACCGCGTCGCCCAGGCCTACAACCTGATCGTCGACGGCCAGGCCGAATTCAACGCCGCCACCGCCCAGGAAGGCCTGGCTGCCGCCTACGCCCGTGGCGAGAGCGATGAATTCGTCAAGGCCACCACCATCGGCGAGCCGGTGAAAGTCGAAGACGGCGACGCCGTGGTGTTCATGAACTTCCGCGCCGACCGTGCCCGCGAGCTGAGCCATGTGTTTGTCGACGCCGGCTTCAAGGACTTCGAGCGCGCGCGTCAGCCGAAAGTCGAGTTCGTGATGCTCACCCAATACGCCGCCAACATCCCGGCCCCGTCGGCGTTCGCGCCGGGCAGCCTGGAAAACGTGCTGGGCGATTACCTGGCGAAAAACGGCAAGACCCAGCTGCGCATCGCCGAAACCGAGAAATACGCCCACGTGACCTTCTTCTTCTCCGGTGGCCGCGAAGAGCCGTTCCCGGGTGAAGAACGCATCCTGATTCCGTCGCCCAAAGTCGCCACCTACGACCTGCAGCCGGAAATGAGCGCGCCGGAAGTCACCGACAAAATCGTCGACGCCATCGACAACCAGCGTTATGACGTGATCGTGGTCAACTACGCCAACGGCGACATGGTCGGCCACAGCGGCAACCTGGAAGCGGCCGTCAAAGCCGTGGAATGCCTGGACCTGTGCGTCGGGCGCATCGTCGACGCCCTGGAAAAGGTCGGCGGCGAAGCGCTGATCACTGCCGACCACGGCAACTGCGAGCAGATGTCGGATGAATCCACCGGACAGGCCCACACTGCCCACACCACTGAACCAGTGCCGTTCATCTACGTCGGCAAGCGCGACCTGAAAGTGCGTGAAGGCGGCGTGTTGGCGGATGTGGCGCCGACCATGCTGAAGCTGATGGGGCTGGAGAAGCCGAAAGAGATGACCGGCACCTCGATTCTGGTCTGACCCCGGCATCACCACAAAACCAGTGTGGGAGCGGGCTTGCTCGCGAATGCGGTAGTTCAGTCGATATATTCAGCGACTGACACACCGTATTCGCGAGCAAGCCCGCTCCCACATTGGTTTTGCACCATTTGGAAGATATCTTTTTGCCATACCACCGCCACTCGGCACCTATCTTGCCTCCCAGCCTGAATTGGGCGTTTTTTTTGCCGCGCTTGGCGGGCATACTAGGCTGTCCCTTTCCCTGGTGTCGCCCGCCTCTATGCTTCGCGCCTTGATTACCCTCGCTCTAGTCTGCTTGCTCCAACCGGCGTTTGCCGATGAGCGCGCACAAACCCAACAACAGTTGGACGCTACGCGTCAGGACATTACCGAGCTGAAAAAACTGCTCGGCAAGCTCCAGGAAGAGAAATCCGGGGTGCAGAAAGACCTGCGCGGCACGGAAACCGAGATGGGCAAGCTCGAGAAGCAGGTCCAGGAGCTACAAAAAGAATTAAAGAAGAGCGAGTCGGAACTGGAGCGACTCGACGCTGAGAAAAAAAAACTCCAGAGCGCCCGCGTTGAACAACAACGCCTGATCGCCATCCAGGCCCGCGCCGCGTACCAGAGCGGCCGCCAGGAATACCTCAAACTGCTGCTCAACCAGCAGAACCCGGAAAAATTCGCGCGCACCCTCACCTATTACGACTACCTGAGTAAGGCACGCCTGGCGCAATTGAAGGGGTTTAACGAAACCCTGCGCCAACTGGCCAATGTCGAACAGGAAATTGCCGACCAACAGTCGCAGTTGCTCGACCAGAAAACCGCCCTCGACACCCAGCGCGACCAGCTCGACAAGGTCCGCAAGGAGCGCCAGCAAGCCCTGGCCAAGCTCAATGATGATGTAAAAGCCCGCGACGCCAAGCTGCAAGCGCGTGAGCAGGACCAGGCCGACTTGGCCAAAGTCCTTAAAACCATCGAAGAAACCCTGGCCCGTCAGGCACGTGAGGCCGAAGAAGCGCGGCAAAAAGCGCTGATCGCCCAGCAGGAAGCGGAAAAAAAGCGCCAGCGTGAAGCCGAACTGGCCGCTACGACGGACGCACCGGCACCGCGTAAACCGGCGCATGCAGCCCCTGGCCCGCTGGTTTCCAGCGCCGGCGAGAACTTCGGCGGCCCTTTTGCTTCAGCTCGCGGCAAACTTCCATGGCCTGTTGATGGTCGATTACTGGCACGCTTCGGTGAAACCCGTGGCGATGACACCCGCGCCAAGTGGGACGGGGTGATGATCAGCGCCGCCGCCGGCAGCCAGGTCCACGCCGTCCACGGTGGGCGCGTAGTGTTTGCCGATTGGCTGCGCGGTGCCGGTTTGTTGGTGATTCTTGACCACGGTAATGGCTATTTGAGTCTTTACGGCCACAATCAGACTTTACTCAAGTCGGCAGGTGATGTTGTAAAAGCCGGTGAATCCATCTCCACTGTCGGTAACAGTGGTGGCCAGGACACTCCGGCGCTGTACTTCGCTATTCGTCAGCAGGGCCGCCCGAGCGACCCTGCACAATGGTGCCGTTCCCAAGGATAGGGCCGCATCTACATTAGGAGTTCGTTCGACATGCTGCATTTGTCCCGCCTCACTTCGCTGGCCCTGACGATCGCCCTGGTGATCGGCGCGCCTCTGGCTTTTGCCGACCAGGCTGCTCCAGCTGCGCCCGCCGCCACGGCAGCGACCACCAAGGCGCCGCTGCCGCTGGACGAGCTGCGTACCTTTGCCGAGGTCATGGACCGGATCAAAGCCGCGTATGTCGAACCCGTAGATGACAAGACCCTGCTGGAAAATGCCATCAAGGGCATGCTCAGCAACCTCGACCCGCACTCCGCCTACCTCGGCCCGGAAGATTTCGCCGAGCTGCAGGAAAGCACCAGCGGTGAGTTCGGTGGCCTGGGCATCGAAGTCGGCTCTGAAGACGGCCAGATCAAAGTGGTCTCGCCTATCGACGACACGCCTGCTTCCAAGGCCGGTATCCAGGCCGGCGACTTGATCGTGAAGATCAACGGCCAGCCGACCCGTGGCCAGACCATGACCGAAGCCGTCGACAAGATGCGCGGCAAGCTCGGCCAGAAAATCACCCTGACCCTGGTGCGCGACGGCGGCAACCCGTTTGACGTGACCCTGGCCCGCGCGACCATCACGGTCAAGAGCGTGAAGAGCCAGCTGCTGGAGTCGGGCTACGGTTACATCCGTATCACCCAGTTCCAGGTCAAGACCGGCGACGAAGTGGCCAAGGCCCTGGCCAAGCTGCGCAAAGACAACGGCAAGAAACTCAACGGCATCGTGCTCGACCTGCGTAACAACCCAGGCGGTGTGCTGCAGGCGGCGGTGGAAGTGGTCGACCACTTCATCACCAAAGGCCTGATCGTCTACACCAAGGGCCGTATCGCCAACTCAGAGTTGCGCTTCTCGGCCACCGGCAATGACTTGAGCGAAGGCGTGCCACTGGCAGTGCTGATCAACGGCGGCAGCGCCTCGGCGTCGGAAATCGTCGCCGGTGCCCTGCAAGACCAGAAACGCGGCGTACTGATGGGCACCACCAGCTTCGGCAAAGGCTCGGTACAAACCGTGTTGCCGCTGAACAACGACCGCGCACTGAAGATCACCACGGCGCTGTACTACACGCCGAACGGTCGTTCGATCCAGGCCCAGGGCATCGTGCCGGACATCGAAGTACGCAAGGCCAAGATCACCAACGAGATCGACAGCGAGTACTACAAAGAGGCCGACCTGCAAGGTCACCTGGGCAATGGCAACGGCGGAGCCGACCAGCCAACCGGCAGCGGCGCCAAAGCCAAGCCGATGCCGCAGGACGATGATTACCAACTGGCCCAGGCGTTGAGCCTGCTTAAAGGCCTGAGCATCACGCGCAGCCGTTGATATGCGTTTTGCCCTGATCATTGCTGTGCTGTGCAGCCTGGCCGGGGTCGCCCACGCGACCCCGGCCAGCGAACCGCATAAAGCCTACCTGACCCTCATCATCGACGACCTGGGGCAAAACCTGCCCCGGGATCGCCGCGTACTGGCCCTGCCTGGGCCAGTAACCACCGCGATCATGCCGGACACGCCCCACGCCGCCGAATTCGCCCGCGAAGCGCACAAGGCCGGCAAGATCGTGATCCTGCACATGCCCATGGACCCGGCTACCGGGCCGTTCGCCTGGCACCCGGACCTGCCGATCGAAGAACTCGGCAAGCGCCTGGATGCTGCCTTCAAGGCCGTGCCCTACACCGCCGGCATCAACAACCACATGGGCAGTCGCATGACCGCCCAACGGGACGCCATGGCCTGGTTGATGGGCGAGCTGCAACGGCGCAACAAGTTCTTCGTCGACAGCCGCACCAGCGCGCAGACAGTGGCCGCCGCCGAAGCGCAGAAGATCGGCCTGGCGCATGTGTCGCGGGACGTATTCCTCGATGACGAGCGCACCGAAGCGGCCATTTCCACGCAACTGCAAACCGCGATCAAGCTGGCCCACAAGCAAGGCTCGGTGGTGATGATCGGCCATCCTTATCCGCAAACCCTGGCGGTTCTGGAGCGCGAGCTGCCCAAGCTCAAGGCGCAGGGCATTGACTGGATTGATATCAAGTTGATGATCAGCGTGCGCGGTAATCAGGCCATGGCCGGACACGGCAAGAACGGTCAGTACCGTTAAATAAGATGGCGACATTCCAGTGTGGGAGCTGGCTTGCCTGCGATAGCGATCTTTCAGTGACAAATAGGTCAACTGAACCACCGCTATCGCAGGCAAGCCAGCTCCCACAGTGACTTCTGCCAGTTACAGATACTTGGCCATGATCTCGTCGACTACGCCGTCTTTGCGCAGCTGGTCCAGCGCGGCCTGAAGCTTGGCCACCAGCTCATCCGGCACATCTTTGTTCAACGCAAGATAGAGCTGGGCGCTGTTGAAGCGCAGCACGGTCTTGAGCCCCGTCACGCCCACCTGACGCGCCAGGTAACGCCCGGCGGGATCACCCGTCGCCCATAGGTCGATCTGGCCATCCATGAGCTTTTGCGCGTTGTCCTGGTCGCGTAACACCACCAGCGGATTGAGGCCCTGCTTCTCCAGGGTTTCGGCAATGGCGTCGCCCTTGTAGGCGCCAATCTTGTAGCGCCGGGCGTGTTCAAGGTCCGCCAGCTCTATCTTGCTGTCAGCCTTGGCCAACATCACCCAATCGTCGGGGCCGATGGGACCCACCCATTTGAACAAGGCTTCACGATCCGACAGGCGCGCCATCACGAATACGCCGTAACCGGGTTTTTCCAGGGCGAGTTTGTAGATTCGCTCCCAAGGAAAACGCAGGGTCAGGTTGTAGGAAATGCCGGCACGCTTGAACGTCTCGCGCACGATGTCGACGGCGATGCCTTCGATGTTCTCGTCCTTGGCGAAGTTCTTGCCGTTTTTCGCCATGTTGTAGGGCGGGAAGTTTTCCGTCAGCAACACCAGAGAGGCGTCGGACGGCTCTTCGGCACGGGCCGAGCCTGCCAAAAGCATGGAAGTACTGGCGAGGGCGAGCAGCAGGTGTTTGAACATGAAGGTTACCGGAATCCATGGCAAGCGCAGAGAGTGCCGCGCGCCTGCCATGGTGTCCAGCAGCGTTTAGCGAACGACGATACCGCGCGCCGCCATGTAGGCCTTGGCCTCGGGAACGGTGTATTCGCCAAAGTGGAAAATACTCGCCGCCAGCACTGCGCTGGCATGGCCTTCGATCACGCCGTCGGCCAGGTGCTGCAGGTTGCCGACACCGCCGGAGGCGATCACTGGAATACCCAGCGCATCACTGATAGCGCGGGTTACGCCCAGGTCGAAGCCGTTTTTCATGCCGTCCTGGTCCATGCTGGTCAGCAGGATTTCACCGGCGCCCAGGCCTTCCATCTTCATCGCCCACTCCACCGCGTCCAGGCCGGTCGGCTTGCGACCGCCGTGGGTGAAGATCTCCCAGCGCGGGGTTTCGCCCGGGCCTGAGACTTTCTTGGCGTCGATGGCGACCACGATGCACTGCGAACCGAAGTGCTGCGCGGCCTCACCGACAAACTCCGGGTTGAACACGGCGGCGGTGTTGATCGAAACCTTGTCCGCACCGGCGTTGAGCAGGTTGCGGATGTCTTGCACCGTGCGCACGCCACCGCCCACGGTCAGCGGGATAAACACCTGGCTGGCCATGCGCTCGACGGTATGCAGCGTGGTGTCGCGGCCGTCAACGCTGGCGGTGATGTCGAGAAAGGTAATCTCGTCGGCACCTTGCTCATCGTAGCGACGGGCGATTTCCACCGGGTCGCCGGCGTCACGGATGTTCTCGAACTTGACGCCCTTGACCACGCGACCGTTGTCGACGTCCAGGCAAGGGATGATGCGTTTGGCCAGCGCCATGGTCAGTCCTCAGCCGTTGTAGGCGTCGCAGTAAGCCTGGGCTTCGGCGACGTCCAGGGTGCCTTCGTAGATCGCGCGGCCGGTGATGGCGCCGATGATGCCGGGCGCCTTGGCGTCCAGCAGCGATTTGATGTCGCCCAGGTTGTGAATGCCACCGGAGGCGATCACCGGAATCTTCGTGGCAGCCGCCAAAGCAGCGGTGAACGGTACGTTGCAGCCCTGCATCATGCCGTCTTTGGCGATGTCGGTATAAACGATGGCGGAGACGCCGTCGGCTTCGAACTGCTTGGCCAGGTCGATCACTTGCACGGTGCTGATTTCAGCCCAGCCGTCGGTGGCGACGAAACCGTCTTTGGCGTCCAGGCCGACAATCACCTTGCCCGGGAATGCACGGCAGGCTTCAGCGACGAACGCCGGATCTTTCACGGCCTTGGTGCCGATGATCACGTAGCTGACGCCGGCCTTGACGTAGTGCTCGATGGTTTCCAGGGAGCGGATACCGCCGCCGATCTGGATCGGCAGGTTCGGGTAGCGCTTGGCGATGGCGGTAACCACTTCGCCATTCACCGGCTGGCCTTCGAAGGCGCCGTTCAAGTCCACCAGATGCAGACGACGGCAGCCACCTTCTACCCATTTGGCAGCCATGCTCACCGGGTCATCGGAGAACACGGTGGAGTCTTCCATGCGGCCTTGGCGCAGGCGTACACAAGCGCCGTCCTTGAGATCGATAGCGGGGATAATCAGCATCTGGCAAACCTTATTCGATATTCAGCAATGCTTGGGAAATCAGGGTTTCTCAAGCGACCACAGGTCGCTTTCGATGCTTTCGAACCTTTCTTTAAGGAGCGTCTGCGTGTCGAAAATCGCCCTGTTGTAATAGTGCGGCGCCACTTCGGTGGTGAACAGCTCAAGAATCTCGGCGACCTCGAACGAGCCCAGCTTGAGCTCGAAGCGGTCCTCCATGAAGCGCTTGATCTTGAGGGTAGCCTCACTCTCCTGCTCGGGCGTGAGGTTCAAGATCGGCAACTTCGGTTTCTTGGCCATTTACCAGCGACCATCCCACGCGGCGAAGTTCTGCAGCAATTGCAGGCCATGGGTATGGCTCTTCTCTGGGTGGAACTGCACGGCAAACCGCGAGCCTTCGGCCAGCGCTGCGGCAAAGTCGACGCCATAGTGCCCGCCACCGACCACCTGGCGCGGGTTACCCGCGGCGATGTAGTAGCTGTGCACGAAGTAGAAGCGCGCCATGTCCGGGATTTCATGCCACAGCGGGTGGTCGACGGTGCGGCGCACTTCGTTCCAGCCCATGTGCGGGACTTTCAGGTGTTCGCCGTCTTCGTGCAGGTCTTTGCCGAAGAACTTCACCTGGCCCGGGAACAGGCCGATGCAGTCGACGCCGTCGTTCTCTTCACTGCGGTCGAGCAAGGCTTGCATGCCCACGCAAATGCCGAGAAACGGTCGGTCCTGGCTGACTTCACGCACCAGGCTGTCAAAGCCCAGGCGGCGGATTTCGGCCATGCAATCGCGAATCGCGCCGACGCCGGGAAATACCACCCGGTCGGCTTCGCGAATCACATTGGCATCGCTGGTGATCAGCACCTTGCCGGCGCCTACGTGCTCGAGGGCCTTGGCCACCGAGTGCAGGTTACCCATGCCGTAATCGATAACCGCGACCGTCTGCATTACAGAACGCCCTTGGTCGAGGGCATTTGCCCGGCCATGCGGTCATCCAGCTCCACGGCCATGCGCAGCGCGCGGCCGAAAGCCTTGAACACGGTTTCGATCTGGTGGTGGGTGTTGGTGCCGCGCAGGTTGTCGATGTGCAGGCTGACAAGTGCGTGGTTGACGAAGCCCTGGAAAAACTCCTGGAACAGGTCGACATCGAAGCCGCCCACGGTGGCGCGGGTGTAGGGCACGTGCATCTGCAGGCCTGGGCGGCCGGAGAAGTCGATGACTACGCGCGACAGCGCTTCGTCCAGCGGGACATAGGCGTGGCCGTAGCGACGGATGCCTTTTTTGTCGCCGATGGCCTTGGCAAATGCCTGGCCGAGGGTGATGCCTACGTCTTCCACCGTGTGGTGGTCGTCGATATGCAGGTCGCCCTTGCACTCGATATCCAGGTCGATCAGCCCATGACGGGCGATCTGGTCCAGCATGTGCTCAAGAAAAGGGACACCGATATCAAATCGGGCCTTTCCGGTGCCATCCAGGTTGATCGAGGCTTTGATCTGGGTTTCCAGAGTGTCGCGCTCGACGGATGCCTTACGTTCGGCCATCACCAGCTCCGCAAAATCATTGGGCGAAAAAGGCAGCCATTATAGGGGCGCGGGCGCCAAACAGAAACATCGAAGGGGATAAGACTGATGGAGTGTCGGGGATAGACATGTGCATACAAGTAGGCGCTCCAGAATGGTGCGCCTGAATCTTTAGACGGGTGAAGATCAAGTGTGGGAGCTGGCTTGCCTGCGATGCAGACGCCTCGGTATTTCTGTTACACCGAGGCGATGCTATCGCAGGCAAGCCAGCTCCCACACAAGCCCGGCTCCCGGAGGAGCCGGGCCCACCGGACTACAGCGGTGTTAGTGGAACAATACTGCGGTTTTCTGCAGGGTCACCCACACGCCCCACGCCAACGGAATACCCACCACCAGCCACGCAGCGATCGCCATTGGCACGCTGCCGGACGAGGCTTTCCACTCCAGAGAAGTCGTGGCGTCAGCCCCTTTGTCGTGACCCAGCGCCTGTTCGGCAGCCAGCTGCGCATCGGTCATGAAGTACTTGTCGGCCACCGGGCGAACCAGCAGGTTGCAGATGAAGCCCAGCACCAGCAGGCCTGCGAGGATGTACAAGGTGATGTCGTAAGCCGCAGCGCGCGGAACGCCAATGCTCAGCTGATACTCACGCAGGTAGTTCACCAACACCGGACCAAGCACGCCCGCCGCCGCCCAAGCGGTCAACAGGCGACCGTGGATCGCGCCGACCATCTGGGTGCCGAACAAGTCGGCCAAGTACGCAGGCACGGTCGCAAAACCACCGCCGTACATCGACAGGATGATGCAGAACGCGGCAACAAACAGCGCCACATTGCCCAGGTGTCCCAGGTTCGGAATCAGCGCGTACAGGGCAAAGCCCAGGGCGAAGAACACGAAGTAGGTGTTTTTACGGCCCAGGTAATCGGAGAACGACGCCCAGAAGAACCGGCCACCAATGTTGAACAGGCTGAGCAAACCGGTGAACCCGGCCGCGATTGCAGCAATAGACGCCAGTTGACCGGCATCCAGCTGGCCAAACGTCAGACCATTACCCAGCAACTTGCCACCGAACACTTCCTGCAGCAGCGGCGACGCCATGCCGAGGATGCCGATACCGGCCGATACGTTCAGGCACAGCACCAGCCACACCAGGCGGAATTGCGGTGTTTTCCAGGCCACGTTCACGTGCACGTGACGATGGGTGATCATCGCGTTGTTGGCTTTTTTCGCCGGGGCGGTCCAGCCCTCAGGCTTCCAGCCGGTCGGCGGAACGCGGTAGGACAGTGCGCCACCAATCATGAACACGAAGTAGATCATGGCCATGACCACGAAGCTCTGCCATACGCCCACGCTTGTCGGCGAAGCGAAGTGGCCCATCAGCGCTGCTGCCAACGGTGCACCCACCATTGCGCCGCCGCCGAAGCCCATGATCGCCATGCCGGTGGCCATGCCGCGCTTGTCCGGGAACCACTTGATCAGAGTCGACACGGGCGAGATATAGCCCAGGCCCAGGCCGATACCACCAATCACTCCAGAGCCGATCCACATCAGCCAGATCTGGTGGGTGTAAACGCCCAACGCCGAGATCAACAGGCCGCCGCACCAGCACAAGGCCGATACAACGCCGGCTTTACGTGGCCCGGCATGTTCCAGCCAGCCGCCCCAGATCGCTGCCGAGCAGCCCAGGAAGATGAAGAACAGGGTATAGATCCAGCCCAGCATGGAGATGGGCCAGTCGCACTGGGACGAGAAGACTTGCGCGATAAAGCTCATGTCCGGTGCACAGGCAACCGGTGCGGTGATACCCAGCGCCTTGGACAGTGGCAGCCAAAACACCGAGAAGCCGTAGGCCATGCCGATGCAGAGGTGGATGGCCAGGGCGGCCGGTGGAACCAGCCAGCGGTTGAACCCCGGCTTGGCGATAATGCGCTCCTTGGACAGGAACGCAGGCTGTGCGGCAGTATTGCCAGCCGCAGTGCTTGTGCTCATTGGTGTTTCCCCCAGTTATTAGTATGTGTCCGTCAGGCGCTCTCTCCCTCGGCCTTGCACGCAGAGCGTTGGCCGTTGTTGTTGAGTAAAGCTCCTTTTGAGCGCGACGCTGTGTCGCAGACGACAGACGAACCCGCGCAGATTAGCACCAGTGGATGACAGAAAAACCAAACTGATATCACCTTTTTTACGCAATCTGATTTGTTCGTCGGCAAAATCCGATTTTGCCGACGCTGGATACAATGTAACGATGCGTGAACTGACGCAGGCCGTCGGGCGTTATACTCTGCGGCTAAATTTTGAAATCGACATACAAGGACTCGCCCATGAAAGCGTTCGGCAAAATCCTGGGTCTGGTACTTCTCGGGCTGTTGCTGATCATTGTGGCCCTGGGCTTTGCCCTGACCCACCTCTTCGATCCCAACGATTACAAAGACGAGATTCGCCAGATTGCCCGCGACAAGGCCCACATCGAGCTGACGCTCAATGGCGATATCGGTTGGAGCCTGTTCCCCTGGCTGGGCCTGGAATTGCACGAAGCCAGCGTCGCGACCATGACCAACCCTACCCAACCGTTTGCCGACCTGCAGATGCTTGGCCTGTCGGTGCGCGTGCTGCCGCTGTTGCGCCGCGAAGTGCAGATGAGCGATGTGCGTGTCGAAGGCCTGAACCTGCGCCTTAACCGTGACAAGCAAGGCCACGGCAACTGGGAAGACATCGGCAAGAATGTGACCGAGACCACCGCCGGCGCCCCCGCTGCGGCGCAGCAGCCCGCCGAGCCGGAACCCGAGAAGCCGCCAAAGCCGATCCGCCTGGACATCGACAGCCTGACCATCAACAACGCCCGCGTTGAATACAACGACGAGCAAACCGGCAAGCAGTACAGCGCCGAAAGCATTCAACTGAGCGCCGGCGCCGTGCATGAAGGCGCGAGCATTCCGCTCAAACTCACCGCTTTCCTGGGCAGCAACCAGCCGCTGATGCGAGTCAAGACCGAGCTTAACGGCAACCTGCGCATTCAGCGCGCCCTCAAGCGCTACCAGTTCGAAGACATGAAGCTCAGCGGCGAAGCCACCGGCGAGCCGCTGCAAGGCAAGACCGTGACCTTCTCCACCCAAGGTCAATTGCTGGTGGACCAGGCGGCCAACATTGCCGAGTGGACCAACCTCAAGCTCTCCGCCAACCAGCTGCGCGCCTTGGGTGAACTGAAGGTCAACGACCTGGACAAAACCCCGCAGCTCAGTGGCGCCCTGTCCATTGCCCAGTTTGACCTGGCCAAGTTCCTCGACAGCGTCGGCCACCCGCTGCCGCCGATGGCCGCAGGCAGCCTGAGCAAAGTCGAACTGGTCAGCCGCCTCAAGGGCACGCCTACCAGCGTGGCGCTGGAAGACCTGAACTTGAAACTCGACAGCAGCACCTTCACCGGTCGCATTGCTGTCGAAGATTTCGCCAAGCAAGCCCTGCGCGTGCAGCTCAAAGGCGACACCTTCAACGCCGACGACTACCTGCCGGCCAAGTCCGAGACCGCCAAAGGTGCGGCCGCCGCACGCCAGGCCGAAGTGCAGAACAGTGAAGCGGGCGCGATGGCCGCCGGTGGTACCACACCACTGCCGGATGCACCGACCAAAGGCGCGTGGAGCACCGACAAACTGCTGCCATTGACGCGCCTGCGCACCTTGGACGTGAACGCCGACCTGGCCTTCGGCCAACTGACCCTGAGCAAACTGCCGATCCAGAATGCCGCACTCAAAGCGTCCGGCATCGACGGCCAACTCAAGCTCGACACCCTGAGCGGCGGCCTCTACAACGGCACCTTCCAGGCCAACGGCACGCTCGATGTGCGCCAGGACATCCCGCTGCTGGCGCTGCAAACCCACATCAAGCAAGTGCCGGTTGAGCGAATCCTGCAAGCCCAGGGGCAGAACCCGCCGGTGAAAGGCCAGATCACCCTCGACAGCAACCTCAACGGCCGTGGCAACAGCCAAAAGGCACTGATCGACAGCCTCAACGGCACCGCCAGCTTCGTGATCAATAACGGCATGCTGCTCAATGCCAACCTCGAACAGCAACTGTGCACCGGCATCGCCCTGCTCAACCGCAAGACCTTGAGCAGCACGCCGCAGGGCAAGGACACGCCGTTCCAGGAACTGCGCGGCAACTTGACCTTCCGTAACGGCGTGGCCAGCAACCCCGACCTGAAAGTGCGCATCCCCGGCCTGACGGTCAACGGCAACGGTGACGTCGACCTGCGCGTACTCGGCATGGACTACCGCGTCGGCATTATCGTCGAAGGCGACAAGCGCGACGTGCCGGACCCGGCCTGCCAGGTCGGCTCCAACTTCCAGGGCATCGAAGTGCCGTTGCGCTGCCGTGGCCCACTGGAACTGGGCGCCAAGGCCTGCCGCCTGGACAAGGACGGCTTGACCCAAGTCGCCATCAAGGCGGCCGGCAACAAGCTCAGCGATAAACTTGAAGAGAAGCTCGACAAGGTCAACCCACAGTTGAAAGACGCTCTGAAGGGCCTGTTCAAGCGATGAGAAACGAGCAGTTTTCGCAGGCGGTACTGGACTGGTACGACCGCCACGGTCGCCATGACCTGCCCTGGCAACAGGGCATCACGCCTTACCGGGTGTGGGTGTCGGAGATCATGCTGCAACAGACCCAGGTCAGCACGGTATTGAATTACTTCGACCGCTTCATGGCTTCTTTGCCGACGGTCGAAGCCCTGGCCGCTGCGCCGGAAGATGAAGTGCTGCACCTGTGGACCGGCCTGGGTTACTACACCCGCGCACGCAACCTGCAGAAGACCGCCAAAATCGTCGTCGCCGAATACGGCGGCGAGTTTCCCAAGGACGTCGAAAAATTGACTGAATTGCCCGGCATTGGCTTGTCCACCGCCGGCGCAATCGCCAGCCTGAGCATGGGCCTGCGTGCGCCGATCCTCGACGGCAACGTCAAGCGCGTGTTGGCGCGCTTTACCGCGCAAGAGGGTTACCCAGGCGAGCCCAAGGTCGCCAAGCAGCTTTGGGCGACCGCAGAACGCTTCACGCCACACGATCGCGTCAACGCCTACACCCAGGCGATGATGGACATGGGTGCCACGCTCTGCACCCGCAGCAAACCCAGCTGCCTGCTGTGCCCGCTGGAAAAAGGCTGCGAAGCCCACATGCTCGGCCTGGAGACGCGTTACCCGATCCCCAAGCCGCGCAAGACCATCCCGCAAAAGCGCACGCTGATGCCGATGCTGGCCAATGCCGAGGGCGCGATTCTGCTTTACCGTCGCCCTTCCACGGGCCTGTGGGGCGGTTTGTGGAGCTTGCCGGAGCTCGATGACCTGCAAGACCTGGAACACCTGGCTAACCAGCACGCGCTCGAACTGGGCAAACCGCATGAACTGCCAGGGCTGATCCACACCTTCAGCCATTTCCAGCTGGCCATCGAACCCTGGCTGGTCCAGGTCGAGGAATCCGCCCATCACGTGGCCGAGGCCGACTGGCTCTGGTATAACCTCGCCACCCCGCCGCGCCTGGGCCTTGCCGCCCCGGTGAAAAAACTGCTGAAGCGCGCGGCTGAAGTATTGAACGCAGGAGTTCCGTCATGACCCGCACCGTAATGTGCCGCAAGTACAAAGAAGAATTGCCAGGCCTGGATCGCCCTCCGTACCCAGGTGCCAAGGGCCAGGACATTTTCGAACACATCTCCGCCCAAGCCTGGGGTGACTGGCTGAAACACCAGACCCTGCTGATCAACGAAAAACGCCTGAACATGATGAACGCCGAAGATCGTAAATACCTGGCGGGCGAGATGGACAAGTTCTTTTCCGGCGAGGAATACGCCAAGGCCGACGGCTACGTGCCGCCTGCTCAATAATTGATCAAAAATCGGGGTCGGCACGTAAGCGACGGTAATAATTAAATATTTTTTGAAAACTTGCTTGACGACCCCCTGAAAAACCCGTTTAATGCGCCCCGTTGCCCAGATAGCTCAGTCGGTAGAGCAGGGGATTGAAAATCCCCGTGTCGGCGGTTCGATTCCGTCTCTGGGCACCACTAATACCGAAAAACCCCAAGCGAAGATGATTCCTTGGGGTTTTTTATTGCCTGCGATTTAGTGGCCGGGGGTTATTTATCGCGCGGCTCAATCGTATAGCTGTTACTGAATTTTTTGCTGCAAGGTAGTGTTTAGATGACCCGGTACTTGTTCCGCGCGCTGTTGCTGCTGACGTCGCTGCTCAGTGGCTGCGCCACACAAATGGATGTCTCGATCAACGCAACGCCGGATCCGGACTATCACTTTGATCGACAAGCTACCGTGCTGGTGACGACGTCCGTCGGCGGCAGTGCGCAAAGCACGCTGAATGCCCGCTACTACCTGCGGGACATGGTCAGTGCCATGAAGGACCAAGGCTTTCACGAGGTGTATACCGACGCCACCCTGCCCAAGAACCATGCACCGATCAAAATGACCATCCTCCTTGATGTCGACAGCAAGCAGGTCACTTACCGCTACACCGCCACCGAGTACGGCCAGGTGCCAACCAGCACCACCACCCAGTGCAAGAAGACCAAGAAGAAAGAAGACCAACTGACCTGCACCAGCACGCCAAACACCACCTACGGCCCGGTGGGCACCTCGGAGCGCACCGGCTACACCACGCTCACCACCTTCACCGCCACTGCGCGTGATGAGGCGAGCAGGCGCGCCGTGTATCTGCTCCGGGTGATGTCTTACAACGAAGACTGCCAGGCGGCCAAGATCGAGGCTTTCCTGGTGGAACAGGGCCTGCAGAACCTGAACTTCCAGGATCGGGTGCAGCGCAACTACACCGTCACGATGCCCGAGGGTTACCAGTGCAAATAGGCGCTTGCCTATTTCAGCAGAAACACCATCAGCGGATTGTCATTCAGCCGACCTTCGAAGTTTGCTGCCTGCTGTTCCATTGACGTCCCTTTCAACAACACAGCCTCTTTACGCGGCACAATCACCCAGGATGGCCGGGGCAATGTCGCCAGCTTTTCAAGCTCATTGCCCGCGACAAACAGCGGCTGTTCATCGTGGTCCAGGTTCATCATGTAGCGTATTGCCCAGGTGTCGCGACCGAGGTCGACAAACACCAACGGGCCCGGCTGCGACGCTCGGAGCGCTTCGACCTGGCTGACAAACCGGCGTGTGTCGAATTGCAGGTCTTTGGCCGGATCTATCACCACCACCAGCAGCAGCCACTGCGCCGCCAAGGCGATTGCGCTGAGCCACACCAACCGCAATGGGCGCCGCCAGGCAATCAACGCCGCCGCTTGCAGAACCAGCAGCGCGCCAATCAACAACGGCAACGAAACCTCAGGCCAATATCCGTGCTTCTGCCAGGCATGCCGACACACAAACAGCACAACCACGCACAACGCCGGCAGCGCTGCGACAAGCCATTCATAACAGCGGCGCACGCCAACCAGCCAGTTTTGCGCCTGGAGCAGCCCATAGGCCGCGACAGCGGCAAACATCGGCACCATCGGCAGAATGTAATAAGCGCGCTTGAAGTGCGGCACCGACAACCCGAGCAAGATCATCAAGCCACAGGCGCCCAGCCGCACGATCAGTTGCACTTCGTCACTGACCCACCGCTCAGACCAGCGGTGGCGCAGCGCAATCAAGGCCGCCAACGCCAGCGGCACCACAGGGAAATAACGGTACAAGCTGAGCTTGAAGTAGAAGTAGAACGGCTCGCCACTCTCATCAAGCCGCCCACTGACCTGCATCCTGAACACATCATCGGCAAAGGCATCGCCGCCGCTGAACCGCGCCAGCTTCATCAACATCCACCAGCACGCCACCAGCAACACCAACCCCACGAAACCGTGAATCAGCACCTGCTTGACCCGCTCACCGGGCCGGCCCATTGCCCAATACACGCACACCACGCCACAGACTTCGATCAACCCCAGCGGCCCGCGAATTGCGAATGCCAGGACAAACAGCGGGAACACAGCCAGCTGCCTCACCCGCGAACCCAGGCGCTCGCCACTGTGCAGCAGGTAGAAACTGCCCACGCATAACAGCGCGATCATCAGGTCCAGGCACACCGAACGCGACTTATCGAGCAATTGAGTAGTGAGCAGCGTGAGCAGCACCGTCAGCAATGCCCAAGGCCTGCTGAACGGCGCCAGCAGGCGATAGACCAGGGCGGTCATGCCCGCCGAGGCAAGCGCCGTCGGCAGCACATTCGCCAGGTGGTTCGGCGCGCCAAACAACTTGGCAAAGACAAAACTGAAGAAGGTCGCAGTGCCGGGATAATCAGGGTACGGCTGGCCATAGGTAGTCGGGAAAAGACTCGCGCCATGGCGAAACATTTCCTGCATGAACAGCGCCCAACGTCCGTCAAACCCTTGGGGTTGCTCGTCCCAGATGCCCCAGGTGAACAGCAGCAAAGCGATCAGGAAAATGCCCAGGGACTCCAGGCGAAAACGGCTGCGGTGATCCATCGAATGTCCTTTCAGGTAGGCTGCGCCGACTCCATGGTGCCGACTCAACCCCTGAATAGCGCCTGAACAAACCCGAACATTTATGGATTTATCGACCAGCGCGCCACACCAGTGCCGGAATCAGCCGGATATAGACTAGCTCGCCGATCAGCTCCAGCAGGGTTTGCACAATCACCGCCGTGGCCGCCAGCCCGCGCACGTCGTCGGGCAATGCCAGCGCCAAGGGCAGCACCACCAATGAGTTGCGGGTCGACGCACTGAACGTCACCGCCCGCGCCGTCGTGGCAGGCAACGCGAACAACCGTGCCGCCAACGCCCCCATCAGCGGGGCCAGCAACAGGAAAGCCACATACACCGGAATCACCGGCAGCAACACACCGATATCGCGCACCACCGAAGTGATCTGCGAGCCAATCACCACAAACAGCACCAGCGCCATCGCCGGCACCGGCAGCCAGGCCCAGGTGTTATTCCACGCCCCCATCAGCCTTGAGCGCCGCGCCAGGGCGGTGGTCAGCACCGCCAGCATCATCGGCAGCACAATCAACCACACGAACGCCTCAACAAACGGCCCCACCGCCACCACCACGGCGGATTGCCCACCCAGCATCAAACCCAGGTACACCGGCAACAGCACCAGTTGCAGCAACAACAGCACCGGCGTCGCCGCCAGCATCAGCCGCGAATCACCCTTGCCGATATGGGTGAACACCACCACGTAGTCGATGCACGGCGTCAGCAATACGAGCAGCGCACCGACCAGTAGCGCCGGGCGCTCCACCAGGCCACGGGTGAGCACCCACACCAGCAAGGGCACCAGGATGAAATTGGCCAGCAACAATGCCGCGATGAAGCGCTTGTTGCCCAGGCCTTGGCGCAAGTCCAGAAACGGGATTTGCAGGAACATCGCGTACATCAGCACTGCGATGGCGGGCGTGACCAAAATGCCGAGGCCGTGGGCGGACGTGGGTGCAAACACGCCGAACGCAGCCGCGAGCAGGACGGTGACGAAGTAGATGGGGATCTGGTTGTGTTCGAGGGTGTCGCGGGTCATGAAGTCGCTCTAGCGGTTTGCGAAGGCGTAAGCCTATGCATCTACTCACTCGAGGTCGAGCAGCAAAACCGGTACGCGCATCAGGGATATTCTTGGCGGGCGTGCAGCACTGTCAGTATTTCAATCCAATCCGTAATGCGATAAATCACCAAGTAATTTGGATGCACAACAATTTCTCGAGTACCCAACACTCTGCCCAATCGGTACAGATAAGGATGCTGGGGAAGAGCCGTCGTCGCAGCCTCAATGGCTTCATTCAAATCACGGGCGGCCGCTACATTGCGCTCAACGATATATTCCAGAATTGCTCTGAGTTCAGCCCGGGCTTCAGGCCGCCACTCAACCCGCATCACGCTCTTTTTGTTTCAATTCAATCAGCGTGCGCATCTCGGCCATGACCTGATCATGCGGAATACTTGGGCGAGGATCATCGATTGAAGCCTGCACCTTGGCACGAAACCAACGGTCATAGCTCGCGGCCTGCTCTTCTGTTTCAAACTCTGAAACGATAGGAGAAAGGGGAATACTCATAGAGACCTCCGTAATGGATGCCTGCCAGTCTAATCGGTGCATGGTTGGCTGTCGTTCCTCTCGGATGTATGGCTTTATCAGTGGCCCCGAACATTAGTGACCCTGCCGGAGAGAGCACAAGTACTGGCAAACTGAACAACTGTTACTAAAAAAAATAAAAACCGACACAGGCAGAGAAACAATGAATGTGAATGAAGCCTCTTCGCAAAGGCCTGCCATCAGCTCCAAACCAGGCCACAGCGAACCCTTCAAGGAGCCCGCTGCCGACGGCTATCTCATTGGCGGTTTTACCTGGCGACACCTACGCACCGACTTCGAGCGCCCAGTCGTCATCATCAACGCCGCCACTTCCGTGCGCTGCCGCCACTACTCACGCTTCGCCGACTACCTGTTTGCCAACGGCTTCGACGTCATCACCTTCGACTACCGAGGCATCGGCGAATCGCGCAGTGGCTCGTTACGCGGCTTCAAGGCGTCGTGGTCGGATTGGGGCGTGCTGGATTTCGAGGCGATGTTGCAGCGTGCGCAACGGGAGTTTCCGGGGCAGCCGATTGATGTGGTCGGTCACAGTTTTGGCGGTTGTGCGGCGGGGTTGGGGGCATCCGGCGCAGTGATTCGACGAATCGTCACGGTCGGCGCGCAGTTTGCGTACTGGCGCGACTATGAAGCGAGCGGGCGCTGGCAGATGTTCGGTAAATGGCAAGTGGTGATGCCGTTTGTGACGGCGCTGTGCGGCTACTTCCCCGGCAAACGCCTGGGCTGGCTGGAAGACACGCCGGCCGGCGTGGTACGCGACTGGGGCACGCCGACGCCCAGGTACGAGACGCGCCCCAGCGGGCGCGCCCTTGTTGAGCTGCCGTTTGCCCGCGTGAAGGCACAATTGCTGGCCATCAGCATCACCGACGATCCATTTGGCACGGTGGCGGCTATTGAGCGGTTATTGGGCTATTTCGAAGGCAGCGCGCGTACGCACTTACGTATCGCACCCGAAGAAATCGGCGAAAAAGCCGTCGGGCATTTCGCATTTTTCCGCAGTGAATATCAGGATCGGTTGTGGCCGATTGCGCTGGCGTGGCTGCAACGGGGCGAGTTAGCGCAAGGCACGCCCGGCCAGCGCGTTTAGAATCCCTTGGGATTTCCCCCAACCTGCGCTTCAATACCCCACCCAGATCCTGAACAAAGGACGTGAGCCCATGGCCTCGCCGAACAAGCAGCAAAAACGTGCCCACCGGGCAAAGGCCAAGGCCAAGCAGAACCGTACCCAACGCAGCGTTGCGACCAAGCCGGATGCGTTTGCCGGTGATGACAGCCGCATTGACCTTGAGTCGGTGGATTTGACTGAGCTGTTTGTGGAGATGCGCGCAGCGGGCGAGATTAGCCAACAGGCGCTGTGCGCGGTGTTCCTGGCGCACCCGCTGCTTGCACTGGTGCTGGAGCAGGAAGGCGAAGAAGAGGCTACCGACTTTATCCTCGCGGCACTGATCGAGTATCGGCAGTGGGCGACGGACACCGACGATGAAGCAGCGGCGTTGGCGTGGATTGAGTCGCCGGCGTTTCAAGCCGATTACGTGGCCGCCTCACAAGCACTTGCCAACTCAGCAGACTGACGCAAAACCAACTGTGGGAGCGGGCTTGCCCGCGATGGCGGTAGATCAGCCAGCACATCTGGCGACTGACCCACCGCTTTCGTGGGCAAGCCCGCTCCCACATTTGAATGGCGGTGCCTTGAGCACCGCATTCCACTAAATCAATTGAGTACCGCGGCGCCTAGCTTCTGTGCCTTGCGACGGCTCGCCACAAACAACCCCGCCAACACCACCAGCAAGCTCAGGATACCGGTCGCGATGATCTCGACCCGGTGCGCTTCCTGGAACAGCATGATGGTCAGCGTGCCGACGATGAACACCATCACCGCATAAGTCAGGCCAGGGAACAGCCACATTTTGAAGACGATCTTCTCGCCCGCCGCCGTACGCTTCTGGCGCATGCGCAGTTGCGACACAGCGATCACCAGATACACCAGCAATGCGATAGCACCGGAGCTGGCCAGCAGGAATTCGAACACTGCCGCCGGGGCGACATAGTTGGCGAACACTGCCAGGAAGGCCGCGCCAGTGGACAGCAGCACCGCCCAGTAAGGCGTGCCGCTCTTGTTGGTGCGCTTGGCCACAGCCGGTGCGTCACCGCGACGGCCAAGGGAGAACAGCATGCGCGAAGCGGTGTACAGCGCCGAATTGAGGCAGCTGGTCACGGCAACCAACACCACCAGGTCAACAATCAGCTTGGCATTCGGGATGCCCATGCGTTCAAGCACAGTCTGGTAGGAACCTACCGCGGCCAGCGTCGGATCGTTCCATGGCACCAGGGACACCACGATGAAGATCGACAGCAGGTAGAACAAACCAATCCGCCAGATTACCGAGTTGGTGGCCTTGGTGATTTGCTGGCCCGGGTTCTTCGACTCAGCGGCAGCGATGGTGACGATTTCAGTGCCCATGAACGAGAACATGGTGGTCAGGATGGCTGCCAACACTGCGCCCATGCCATTGGGCATAAAGCCTTGGGTGTCGAACAAGTGTGAAACGCCGCTGACCTGGCTGGTCGGCAGAAAGCCGAAAATCGCCGCCAGGCCGAGGATCACGAAGCCCACAATCGCCACGACTTTGATCAGCGCAAACCAGAACTCGAATTCACCGTAGTTCTTCACGCTGAACAGGTTGGTCGCGGTCAGCAGCAAGGTGATGATCAGGGTAAATGCCCAGATGGCCACGTCGGGGAACCACGCGTGCAGGATGGTCGCAGCGGCGTTGGCTTCCAACGGAATCACCAGCACCCAGAACCACCAGTACAGCCAGCCGATGGTGAAACCGGCCCAGTGACCGATCGCGCGGTCGGCGTAGGTGGAGAACGAACCGGTGTCGGGCGACGCTACCGCCATCTCGGCGAGCATGCGCATTACCAACACCACCAGCGTACCCGCAGCGGCATAGGCCAGCAGTACGGCAGGGCCGGCGGCGGCAATCGCGTGGCCGGAGCCAACAAACAAACCAGCGCCGATGACGCCGGCAATCGACAGCATGGTGACGTGACGCGGTTTGAGCCCCTGTTCGAGGTCATTGGAGCTTTGCGTACTACTCATTGACACACCTTTACGAGGAATTGCGAAAACGGTCCGCCCGGCCTGCGATCTTTCTCGTGAAAAGAAACCAACGGGGCGTTCTTTATTTTTTACGCAAGATTTGCGCCAAAATATTACAGAGCCGCGATTGACGCGGGCTGTAGGACAATTGATCAACCCTCGCAAGTCATTGAGAACAATGGCATTCCGCTATAGCGTTACCGTGCGACCCATTTTAAAGACGTAAACGCGCACCAAAAACACACACAAAAAGTACGTGACGCTCCATAAAAGGGCTGATAAGGACCGTTTGCCCGGTTAACCCTTCCAACCCCCGGCCAAAGCTGGCACCATCGCGCCCTTTTTTACGCGAAGCCTGTGGATTTATCGGGTTCAAACGTCTGTTAGGTTGTTGATGGCGCGACACGCTGCTGCGCTGATGCGACACCCTGCCGCACACCACCTGTTAACCGTCCGTAGCGCTGTTGGCTGCCATCTGAACGCTATGCTAGCTTGGCGCCTCGCCAGGAAGGCGGCCCAACAGCAAGAACGCACTGAACACAATGAGGACCGCACATGGCCGAGGCCGCGCCCGCGCTTGAAATCCGCAACTTGCATAAACGCTATGGTGAGCTGGAGGTACTCAAAGGTATCTCGCTGACCGCCCGCGACGGCGACGTGATCTCGATCCTGGGTTCCTCCGGTTCCGGCAAGTCCACCTTTCTGCGTTGCATCAACCTGCTGGAAAACCCGCACCAGGGGCAGATCCTCGTCGCTGGCGAAGAGCTCAAGCTCAAGGCCGCAAAAAACGGCGAGCTGACAGCCGCCGATGGCAAGCAGATCAATCGCCTGCGCAGCGAAATCGGTTTTGTGTTTCAAAACTTTAACCTGTGGCCACACATGAGCATCCTCGACAACATCATCGAGGCGCCCCGCCGTGTGCTCGGCCAGAGCAAGGCCGAAGCTATAGAAGTGGCCGAAGCCCTGCTGGACAAGGTCGGCATCGCCGACAAGCGCCACGCCTACCCCGCGCAATTGTCCGGCGGCCAGCAACAACGGGCGGCGATTGCGCGCACCCTGGCGATGCAGCCCAAGGTCATCCTGTTCGACGAGCCGACATCGGCGCTTGACCCGGAAATGGTCCAGGAAGTACTTAATGTGATCCGCGCGCTGGCCGAAGAAGGCCGCACCATGCTGCTGGTCACCCATGAAATGGGCTTTGCCCGTCAGGTCTCCAGTGAAGTGGTGTTCCTGCACCAAGGCCTGATCGAAGAGCAAGGATCGCCACAGCAGGTGTTTGAAAACCCGCTTTCGGCGCGCTGCAAACAATTCATGTCCAGCAACCGCTAACGGAGCAACATGCATGCAGAACTATAAAAAATTCCTTCTGGCCGCGGCCGTTTCGATGGCGTTCAGCGCCACGGCCATGGCAGAAACCTTGAAAATGGGGATCGAAGCGGCTTACCCACCCTTCAACAATAAAGACGCCAGCGGCAACGTTGTCGGCTTCGACAAAGACATCGGCGACGCCCTGTGCGCGAAGATGAAAGTCGAGAAGTGCGAAGTGTATGTGTCCGACTGGGACGGCATCATCCCGGCTTTGAACGCCAAGAAGTTTGACTTCCTGGTGTCCTCGCTGTCGATCACCGATGAGCGCAAGCAGGCCGTCGACTTCACCGACCCGTACTACTCAAACAAGCTGCAATTCATCGCGCCTAAGGCGACTGCGGACTTCAAGACCGACGCGTCCTACCTGAAGGGCAAGATCATCGGTGCACAGCGCGCGACGCTGGCCGGTACTTACCTGGAAGACAAGCTGCCGGACACCGAGGTCAAGCTCTACGACACCCAGGAAAACGCCTACCTCGACCTGACGTCGGGCCGCCTGGACGGCATCCTCGCCGACAAATACGTGCAGTACGAATGGCTCAAGAGCAAAGACGGTTCGGCCTATGAGTTCAAAGGCGACCCGGTTGTAGAAAGCGACAAGATCGGTATCGCCGTACGCAAGGGCGACCCACTGCGCGAACGCCTGAACAAAGCCCTGGCAGAGATCAAGGCAGACGGCACCTACAAGAAGATCAACGACAAGTACTTCCCGTTCAGCATCGAATGATCTGAATGGCCTGTCCGGCGCGCTCGACAGGGCGCGCCGGCTTTTAGCAATGCCTGCCGCGATATGAAAACACCATGAATTTCGATCTCTACGGATTCGGCCCGGCGCTCGCTGCCGGCGCGCTGATGACCGTCAAACTGGCGCTCACGGCCCTGTGCCTGGGGCTGGTGCTGGGCCTTGCCGGCGCCCTTGGCAAGACCTCCCCGTACAAGCCGCTGCAATGGCTTGGCGGTGCATACTCGACCATCGTTCGTGGCATTCCCGAACTGTTGTGGGTACTGCTGATTTATTTCGGCACGGTCAATCTGATGCGTGCGCTGGGGGAGTTTTTCGGCAACCCCGACCTTTCTCTAAGTGCCTTTGCTGCCGGGGTGATCGCCCTGGGCCTGTGCTTTGGCGCCTACGCCACCGAAGTGTTTCGTGGCGCAATCCTCGCCATTCCCAAAGGCCACCGCGAAGCCGGTGTGGCGCTGGGGCTGTCGAAGTTTCGGATTTTCACCCGGTTGATCATGCCGCAGATGTGGCGCATCGCGCTGCCGGGCCTGGGCAACCTGTTCATGATTCTGATGAAAGATACTGCGCTGGTGTCAGTGATCGGCCTTGAAGAAATCATGCGTCATGCGCAGATCGGCGTGACCGTGACCAAACAGCCGTTCACCTTCTTTATGGTCGCCGCATTCATGTACCTGGGCCTCACCGTGCTGGCCATGACCGGCATGCACTTCCTGGAAAAACGCGCCGCCCGCGGCTTTGCAAGGAGCACCCAATGAGCGGTGACTACAGCTGGCTGTCGCACTTCGACCTGGGCCTGAATTGGGCCGTGATCATCAAGTGGCTGCCCAAACTGGCCCAAGGCGCGACCCTGACCCTGGAACTGGTGGCCATCGCCGTGATCGCCGGCCTGCTGCTGGCAATCCCGCTGGGCATCGCCCGCTCCTCGCGCCGCTGGTACGTGAGCGCCCTGCCCTACGCCTACATTTTCTTCTTTCGTGGCACGCCGTTGCTGGTGCAGTTGTTCCTGGTCTATTACGGGCTGGCGCAGTTCGACGCTGTGCGTGAGAGCTTCATGTGGCCGTACCTGCGTGACCCGTTCTGGTGTGCGACTGCCACCATGACACTGCACACCGCCGCTTATATCGCCGAGATTCTGCGCGGCGCCATCCAGGCCATCCCGCCGGGTGAGATCGAAGCAGCACGCGCCCTTGGCATGTCCAAGCCGAAGACGCTGTTCTACATCATCCTGCCGCGCGCCTCGCGCATCGGCCTGCCGGCGTACAGCAACGAAGTGATCCTGATGCTCAAGGCCAGCGCCCTGGCCAGTACCGTGACCTTGCTGGAACTGACCGGCATGGCGCGGACCATCATCGCGCGCACCTACCTGCCGGTGGAGATCTTCTTCGCCGCCGGGCTGTTTTATCTGTTGATGGCCTACATCCTGGTACGCGGCTTCAAACTGCTCGAACGCTGGCTGCGCGTCGATGCTTGCCAGGGACGTTGAAGCACGCTTCGCGGCGCTGGATGCGTTCCTGATCGAGCACCAAGGGCTGTGGCGACCACGGCCCTTTACCCATCTGCATTTACCCTGGGAAAACCAGCATCCCGAGCTGGCCCAGTGGCTGCGCCAGCGTTCACTGGCCGATGCCGAAAACAGTCACAACCGCCCCCATGACTTGCCGGCGCCGGCGCCTTTTCCACAGTTGGCTGCGCAGGCGCTGCGGCTCGGTGCTGTGGACAAGTTACCGACACAGGCGCTGGAACCCGCTCGCCATCGGCTGAACGTCGACGTGCCGGGCCGCAAGTGGCAACAGATCGAAGCCTTCGGCGCCGCACTGAATTTCGCGCAAAAGCCTACGCACTGGCTGGACTGGTGCGCCGGCAAAGGCCATCTCGGCCGCCGCCTGCTGCACGCCGACCAGCAGCTGACCTGCCTGGAATACGACCCGGCGCTGATCGCCACCGGCCAGGCCTTGAGCGACCACCACGGCTTACCCGCCAGCCATCGCCTGCAAGACGTGATGGCGGATGTGACGATCAGCCCCGAACACACGCCCGTCGCCCTGCATGCCTGCGGCGACCTGCACGTGCGGCTGCTGCAACTGGCCAGCGCGGCCGGGTGCAAGCAACTGGCGCTGGCGCCCTGCTGTTACAACCGCATCAACGCCGACAGCTATCAGCCCCTGTCCGGCGCCGGGCGCGCGTCGCCACTGAAGCTGTCAATTGATGACCTGGGCCTGCCGCTGAGCGAAACCGTCACCGCCGGCAACCGAGTGCGCCAACAGCGCGACACCTCCATGGCACGGCGCCTGGGCTTCGATCACTTACAGCGACAAGTGCGCGGCCTCGACGAATACCTGCCCACGCCTTCACTGCCAGCCAGTTGGCTGGATAAGCCCTTCGCCGAGTACTGCCAGGAGCTTGCAAGCCTCAAAGCTTTATCCGCAGGTGAACAGGATTGGGCGGCGCTGGAGGCACACGGCTGGCGGCGCCTGGCGCACGTGCGAAACCTGGAGTTGCTGCGCGGCCTGTTTCGGCGCCCATTGGAAATGTGGCTGGTGCTGGACCGGGCGCTTTTTTTGGTGGAACAGGGCTACAAGGTCGAGATAGGCAGCTTCTGCGAACCGGCGCTGACTCCGCGCAACGTGATGGTGCTGGCCGAGCGCGATTAAAGGGCAAAATTTCCTACACGCGCCCTGTGGATAACTCTGTTGATGGAATCTTTACAGAAGCTGTAGTTATCAGTGCTACAGGGCAAAAGCCACGCTGGTCATTTTTTGTTCACAAAATAAAATGCACACAAAACAGGCAGTTGCAGCGTGTTGAGAACGGCTCCACAAAATGGCTGTTTCGTGACAGGTCCGACCAACCGATTGTGCATAAGCATCTGGCGATAAGCGTATAAACCGCACTTTAGGCGGTTGCTTTCGGCGTCTTGAGTACCCGGCAAATCTCATTGATATCGTCACTCGCCAAGCGTTTCGCCACGTTGTCCAACGGGTCTGCGGCAAACGCCAACGCCTCGTTGATCGCCATGTCGCGGTGCACCTCCAGCGGCGCTTTGCCGAGGCGCTGCTTGAACGCCTCAACCATGTCCAAACTGAAGGGGTTGCTCTCATCCACCTGGTTGACCACCACCTGCACCGTCGGTGGGTTCTGGCCCTCAAGGTGCGGAGCGAGCAGCACATCCAGATGATCCAGGGTGCCAAGGCACGCGGCATCGGCCTGCACGATCACCAACACCACATCGGCCACGTTAAGCGCCTGATGGAAGTAGACGTTATTGC
This sequence comes from Pseudomonas sp. MONT-RG-20F-20-E-7-02, assembly GCF_022662395.1. Lineage (NCBI taxonomy): Bacteria > Pseudomonadati > Pseudomonadota > Gammaproteobacteria > Pseudomonadales > Pseudomonadaceae > Pseudomonas > Pseudomonas sp. MONT-RG-20F-20-E-7-02. The sequence goes on along the minus strand of NZ_JAKNQN010000005.1, from coordinate 195,249 downwards.
CGGCCGGGGTATCGATGATCACCGTTTGCCGCTCGCTCAGGCCCAGTGAGGCAAGCCGTTGAGCCAGCCAGGTGGGCTCATGCTTGAGCCAACGCTCAAGGTTTTCCTGCTGCTGGATGTCGATATCGCCAAAGGTGATGACCTGGCAACCGGCGAAACCGAGCTGCTGTAAAGGGCTCCACTGCCCATGCTCCAGGCTGGTGCGGCCGATACCAGGCAACGCGGCACTCACGCCGAAGTGATGGTGCAAGGCATTTTGTGGGTCCAGGTCCAGCGCCACCACCGATTCGCCATGGCGCTGCAAACCGCTGCTCAACGCCGTGGCCAACGTGCTGCGGCCAACGCCGCCATTCATCGACACTAACGCGACGACTTTCGGGCGCAACGCGGGGATATCAGTCAATTGAGATTGGGGAAGGGTGTTTTCGTCAGCAGGCACGCTGCCGAAAAAGTGCATGCGCGCATTAATGCCTTGGGCATCATGGGTGACGTTCTTGCCGAACAACGCAAGAAGTTCTTCGCTAAGGCTCATAGCCAGCTCCTCACGACGCAGCTAAAGACGTGAAGGTCGGCAAGCAGGCACTTACCGCAGGTCTTATTATTGGCGTCTTAGTGAAGCATTCTGTGACAGGCGTGAGGAAGTGTCATTATTTTGATGTTTTTGCTGGTTGTTTTTTAGACAAACGGTAAATAGTCAAATTAATGGCCGCTTGTGTTTTAACGCAGGCGCGCCCTTAGTGAATGGCACAAGGCATTCACATCCTGGCTGCCAACACTGTCGAGCGCCGGGTCGAGCGGGTCGTGCCCGTAGGCCTGCGCCTCACTGAACGCAGGGTCACGGCGCACGGTGCCCAGCACTGCATCGCCCAGACGCAGCTTGAACACGCCGGCCATGTCCTGGCTGAAAGTATGGCCGCTATCGACCTGGTTGATCACATAAAACCGTTGTGGGGCCGATTCACTGGCGAGGTACGGCGCGAGCACCTCGTCCATCTTCGCCAAGCGCCGAAACGAAGCGGCGTCCGGCTGAACCACCACCAGCACCATATCCGCCATGGACATCGCCTGGCTCAGGTACACCGTGTTGCCTGCCGGCACATCGATAACCACCGTGTCCTGCCCAGTCAAACCGAGCCCGGCCAGACGCTTGCTGAGAAATTCGAGATCCTGCCCCAGCCAGCGATTCAGGCTCTGTTGCTGCACCGAGTCAGTTTCACCAAAAGCGACAACACGGCACCCGGCAAAACCGCGTTTGGGCAAGGCCTGCCAGGTCTGGTTGAGCAGGCTGGTTGCGCCTAAGCCAGGCAGATCAACGCCCGGACACAGGTGATAACGCAGTGCATTTTGCGGGTCCAGCTCCAACGCCAGCGCCGGATTACCCTGGCGCTGCAAACCGTTGGCAATCGCGGCGGCCAACGTGCTGCGCCCCACCCCGCCCGTGGCTGAAACCACCACCACAACTTTTGGTGCCGACGCATCCGAACAGCGCGCCCTACGCGGGGCTTCGACCGCCTCGGGCGACGGCGCAGCACCTTGGTTCAACTGATCCAGCAACCGTTGCAAAGGCTCAGCCACCCACGGCTCGCTTAAAGAGTGCGTACCCAGCGCGGTGTATAGTTTTGAAATGTGATCTGCACGCCCCACTGACTGCTCCTCCCTGTTGAACCGCTGATTAAATGAGGGCCGCATTGTGTGATATCACGATGATGGTGTCAGTATTTTGGTGTTTGTATCGAAATGCTTTCAGATGAGCGGCATGGCGCCAATTTTATGGCCTATCTCCTATGGGTAAATATCTACTTTCAAAACAATGCATTAACCGATTTCTGTACGTTTATTAACCAATTTTGGGTAATGCGCTTCCGACAGCGAGGCCGCTTCGTATCAGCAAGTACAGATAACTGCACGCCGTACATAACGAGACAAAACCCCTGCCCCGCGACACAGCCCAGATACCTCCCAGGCATTCAATGACCTCACCCCACTATTGAAGCCTCAGAGGCCACCACCATGAACCCGAATAACTGGAAAACCCTCATCGCCGCCAGCCTGCTTGCCCTCACGTTCACCGCACATGCCGACAACGGCCACAAGCCGGACATTCATCGCGTGCTGTCGACCACCGAAGACGCCCGCTCAGGCTGCGGCGTAGTGAATGCACAGATGACGTACCTGAATTCGAAGGGCCAGACGCAGGTGCTGAACTACATGAAATTCACCTACGACTGCGGCGACGGGAATTGAGCTGATTTGCGGTGCCCGAGACGACGAAAAAGCCGAGTTCGCAAAAAAACCTTCACTTCTGCAAAAATAGTCAGAATTCAGGGGTTTACAGAAGCTTGCCAATCGCTATAATCGTCGCCCTAACACGCCGGTATAGCTCAGTTGGTAGAGCAACTGACTTGTAATCAGTAGGTCCCGGGTTCGACTCCTGGTGCCGGCACCATATAAGACAAAGCCCTCACAGCAATGTGAGGGCTTTGTTGTTTCTGGGGTTTCAACCCAGGTCAGTCTATGAAATAGACGGCTGCAGCCCCTCCGCTGTTTCCGCCCGCACTTCAGCCTTTATGCAAAATTATGGCTGGGCAATAATTATGGCGTTTCCATAAAACAAATATTTTCATCCGCAGCCAATCCGTGCCGCTTGGATAGGCCAAAAAACAACCAATCCATTTCCCTGATTGCTCCCCTCTCACCGCCACGCTAACCTCCACTCCGTCCCTGCCAATGCAGCGACCGGGCCTGAGAACCCGCTTTTGATGCAGGCGCTAAAAGCGCCACGCATTCGTTGAAACAACGAACGTGGTAGCTCTCACTCGATATGGGAGTCTCACCAATGACCGCTACAAATCCCCCCGCGTTAACCACCCTCGGCGTCACCCCTTTCTCCTTTCACTCCGACCAACCTCTGTTCCGCGTGAACAGTGGCGTCCCCCTGCTCGAAGCCCTGAACCACGTTTCCGATTTGCTCCACGTCGCCAAGCAGCTCGCAGAAGATGCCGCGATGACGAAGGAGACGGACCGTTATGCCTGGGCGTCGCATTATTTGCAGGAGATGGTAAAGGCGGTGATTGATGATGCGGTGAAGGTGTTGGCGTCGCCCTGCAATGCTGAGCAATAAGATGTGAATGAGGTGACCGGGCGGGCGCTATCGCGGGCAAGCCCGGCTCCCACAGGTAATCGGATAGGTAGTTGATGGAGCGCCACGGCCTGGACAGGCCGGGGCGTTTTTTGATCAGTGCCCGGCGCTTTGCCCGCCGTCTACGTGGAGAATCTCGCCGGTCACAAACCCGGCGTTCTCCAGGTAGATAATTGCCTGGGCAATATCGCTCGCTTCGCCCATATGCCCGACCGGGTGCAGGCTGCCTAATGCCGCGTGGGTTTCTTCGCCGTGCATCGGCGTCTTGATAATCCCTGGGCTCACCGCGTTCACCCGAATGCCGCGTTTGGCGTATTCAATTGCCAGGGATTTGGTCGCCGAGTTCAGCCCGCCTTTGGTCAGCGAAGCCAGCACCGACGGCACGCCGTCAATCGCGTGGTCGACCAGGCTGGTGGTGATGTTGACGATGTGCCCGGCGCCTTGTTTGAGCATCTCGGTTATCGCCAATTGGGTGATGTAGAAGAACCCATTGAGGTTCACGGCCAGCACGTTTACGTAGTCTTCGTGGGTGTAGCTGGTGAAGGGTTTGGCGACGAAGATGCCCGCGTTGTTGATCAGGCTGTCGATGCGGCCAAAACGCGCCACGCCTTCGCGGATCACACGCTCGGCGGTGGCGGGGTCGGCGATGTCACCGGCCACGGTGAGAATGTCCGGATCCGTCGACGGTTTGATCGACCGCGAGGTGGCAACCACACGGTAATCCAGCTCACGGTAAGCCTTCACCGCAGCCGCGCCGAGGCCTTGGGATGCGCCGGTAATCACAACGACTTTTTTCGAATTGCTCATGATGAAACCTCTATCTAGAAAATGGGATGGTTCAAGCAGCCGCTGCGGACATTTCCCGCAGCATGTGTTCGTAGTCACTGACGGATTGCGACCCGGAGACCAACTGGCGGCCATTCAGAACCATGGCCGGCACTGAATTGATGCCGTGCTCGCGGTAGAACGCCTCCAGCTCACGCACTTCATCGGCGTAGGCGGCAGAGCCCAGCACCTGGCGGGCGCCTTCGATTTCCAGCCCTGCTTCTGCTGCTAAACGCGCCAGGGTTTCGTGGTCGCTGACGTTCTGGCCTTCGGTGAAAAAACCGCGCAGCAGCGCCCTTTTCAGCTCGATTTGCCGGCCTTGTTGCAACGCCCAAAACAACAACCGGTGTGCATCGAAGGTGTTGTAGAAGTGGCTGCGTTTTTCCAGGTCGAAGGTGAAGCCGATGGCTTCGCCGCGCTCCATCAGCATTCTTTTGCCGCTGGCGACTTCTTCAGCGCTGCGCCCGTATTTGCGCATCATGTGGGCGACGGCGTTTTCGCCCTCGGCCGGCATGTTGGGGTTGAGTTCGAAGGGTTTGAAGGTCAGCTCAACCTTCACTTCGCCCGCCAGGTTGGCGATGGCTTGTTCCAGCGCGGTCGCGCCAAGGGCGCACCACGGGCAGACCACGTCGGAGACGAAGTCGATGGTGACGGGCGCGCTCATGACGGTTTCTCCGCGAGCTGTTTGCGGTATTGAGTGGTGGTAATACCGGCGTAACCCCAGTTATCGGTGTCGACTTCTTCGATGACGATGTGGGTCAAGTCCGGGCGTTTGTTGAGGACGCGTTCGAGGGTTTCGGTGAACTCGGCAATGACCTGGGCTTTTTGCTCCGGGGTAACGCCGTCACGGGTGATGCGCAGGCTGACAAAGGGCATGGCAGTGGCTCCAGTGGCCGACCATCGGGGTGATGGGCTGGCAAGTGGGGCTAATTTAGGCGTGCGCCAGGAGGGGATAAAGGTAGGCTGAAGTACTTCATTAGTGATGCGGTGTAATGAATAAACCCGAACGCTGGTTATTCACGCCCGCCCTTTCAGCCTCCAACGAGACCAGCACGACCAAAAGGGCGAGAGCGCCGACGGGTCAGGCCACTATTTGTTCGATAGACGTAAAATCATGAGTCGATACAACAATCTCGCTGGCCATACGGACGGTTAACTGGTTGAACTCCCGCACGGCGCGCTCAGGCAGGCTCAACACTCTGATAGCGGGCGTATTGAGCGTTTGCGTATCGGTTTTCAAGACTTTGGGAACAAACAAGACAGCAAACCTCGCCGATAGCGGAAAATAGCCCACTACCGTCTCCAGTCGACCAATGTCGTACCCCAGCAGTGGCGCGCTTTCACTCTGTGCCAGATCAAGGTCGAAGCACGGCCTGTCGCTGGTTACAAAGCTGCTCTCGCTTGCCACTAACAACAAAATATTCAAGCCCGCAAAGCGCTCCCTCAATGAAGAAGACATGGCTTGGGACGCGAACTCGAAAGCACTTAGATCAAGCTCAATCGTGCCTCCCGGCCCTTGCGGATGATTCAGCTCGGCTCTTTTCTGCCTCAATGCCGACGGCGTCCTGAAATATGAGATGCAGGCAAAGTTTTTAATACTGTCGGCATAGCGAGGCAGCGTGCACAGCATGCTCACCAAGGTCCTGCAGACGTATTGTTCTTCAGTTTCTCGGGTTGAGGGTGTCTTGCGGTAGTCCGTCCTAGCATTGTCAGCAACAAAAGTAGTGAAAGACATGACTTTGCTCCACGAAGCCTCATGCTCGCCAAACATATTTTCTATGTAGTTATCTGGCTGGCTCGGGTTTTCTTCGTAGAACCATTTCGCGTGCAAAATAGATTTTGAATTACGCGGTTCGGAGCTCTGTTGTTCCAGGAAATGCGCCATTACTTGACGACCCGTCTCAGCGTCACGAGCCCACCCTTGAGGGGTCCATCCACGCAGGTAAACCCGCGGGACGTAATGCTGGTTCTTGGTAAGATTATTTTTCACTGTGAAACATCCCTGAGGGCCATAAAAGCCGGTTAACCATACGAACATTTGTCTCATTTTTCAGTAAAAAAAAACCCCGGAGCCAAAGGCTACGGGGCTTTTTTTCAACCTGTGGTCAGGTTGAAGCGCGACACCGAATCAATTAGAAAACGTTGATCGGGTAGTCGGCGAACAGACGGACTTCGTTACCGCCTACGTTGTAGTCGCTGGCGTTGTTGGAGACGCGCAACCAGGACGCACGAGCGCGCAGGCTCAGGTCTTTGGCTGGGCCGCTCTGAACGACGTATTTGAACTGGTTGAAGATTTCACGCTCGGTGCCACTGCCGCGGTTGGAGCCGTCGTCAATGTTGGTGCCGCGCACGTAGGCGATGTTGTAGGTCAGGCCAGGCACGCCGAAGGCGCTGAAGTCCAGGCCGTAGCCTGCTTGCCAGGAGCGCTCGTCCTTACCGTTGAAGTCGGACCAGTAGGAGTTGGCCAACAGGATGGTGTTGCCGCCGTCGCCGATGCCGCCAGCGTTGCGGTAGCCGCCGTACAGGTAGCCGGTGTCGCCGGTGCTGCGCTGGTGAGCAATGGTGAAGCTGTGCGGGCCGACAGCCCAGGTAGCGCCCAGGCTCCAGATTTTGTTGTCGCGGGCGTCCGCATCACCTTGGTTTTCCAGGGCGAAGCTGCGGTCCAGCTTGGTTTTGTAGCCATTGAAGTCAAAGGTCAACGATTGCTTCTCTGGCAGGGCCAGCACGTAGTTGACGTTGACGTATTGCTTCTTCAGCACGTCTTGCATGTCGGAGGCATACAGCGCGGCCGACAGGCTTTCGGTGAATTTGTAGCTACCACCCAGGTAGTTGATGCTTTTCAGGCCGCCGCTGTCGCTGCCCTCGGTACTCTTGCGTGCTTCCTTGGTGAAGTGACCGGCGTCCAGTTGCAGACCGGCGATTTCTTTGGAAACGATCGAGGTGCCCTCGTAGGTTTCCGACAGCAGGCGCGAGTTGTCGTATTGCAGAACAGGCACGGCGGGCATCTGCTGACCGTATTTGATCACGGTGTTAGAGATGCGTGCCTTGACGGCTGCGCCGCCCTTGGACAGGTCGTCGGCTGCTGCGCCGCTGTCGCCTTGCTTGAAGAAGTCGATACCGCCAGCGCCGCTGCGACCTTTACCACCGTCCAGACGGATAGCGTATTGGCCGATCACATCCACACCCACACCCACGGTGCCTTGGGTGAAGCCGGATTCGAACTTGCCGATGAAGCCTTGGCCCCATTCAGCTTTGTCCTGCTTGCCGTTTTTGTAGTCGCGGCTGATGTAGGCGTTACGTGCGGCGATGTTCAGGTGGCTGTCATCAACGAAACCCTTGGATTGCTCCTGGTCGTTGGCCATGACTGTCGATGCGCTCAAAATCCCCAGAGCGATCAGACTCATCCGTTGTTTCAACATTTTTTTATATTCCTTATTACTGGTTGAGTACGCGCTGTGACACCAGGCTCCGTGTTGCTTTTCTGGTGTCGACTTTTTCCAGAAAAAAGAAGGCCTGCGGACGACTGAACTGCCGCAGGCCTTTTTTTATTGGATGAGTCATGGCGGTTAGCCACAGGCGTTGGGCGCAATCCTATGCGCGGGTTGAACTATGTGTCAATTTCGTGAATCGTCTGTATTTAGTCAAAAAAATTCTAAGCCAGGCATTCCAGAGCCTTCACGCCAGCCTGAAAAATCCTCCGACTCATCAAGAAAACACATCGTGTAACACTTTCCACATCCTACATGTTTGGGAATACATAACGCGCGCAAATGCAAAGCATTACCATTGGCGCGCTTTTTCCCTCCTAACATTTTTGGATACATTCACCCATGCCTGCCCCTCGTCTGACGCCCATCACCCTTGGGCTTTCTGTTCTGCTGTCTGCTGGTTTTGCCTGCGCCGCCACGGTCTTGCCGACAACGTCGATCAGCACCGAAGTTGACGAAGACGACCCACGCGTCAAAGAGACCAACACCGCCACCCGCACCGCCACTTCGGTGCGTTATGTGCCCCAGGCGATTGATTCGGTAAAAACCGAAAGCCTGCGCTCTTACGGCACCAACGACCTGGGCCAGGCACTCAGCGGTATTCCCAACGTAAGCAGCGGTGCCGATACCCGCTTCGACAGCCTGCGCATCCGTGGTTTCGACGCCAGCAACGACTTCTACCTGGATGGCATTCGCGACGACAGCCAGTACGTGCGCGACCTGCATAACATCGAGCGCATCGAAGTGCTCAAAGGCCCGGCGGCGGTGTTGTACGGGCGCGGCGGCCAAGGCGGCATCGTCAACCGCGTGAGCAAATTGCCCACCGCAGGCCATAAATCCAGCATCGAAGCCCAAGGCGGCAGCAATGACCTGCGCAGCCTGTATGCCGACCTCAGCACCGACCCCACCGACACCATCAGCCTGCGCCTGAACATGGGCAACGAAGACAGCAACAGCTTTCGCGATGGCGTCAGCGGCAACCGCAAACTGTTTGCGCCGTCGATGAGCTGGCAGCTCACGCCCGACCTGAATTTGTTGGTGCAATACGAATACAGCGGCTACAACCGCACACCGGACCGTGGCATTCCCGGCGTCAACGGGCGCCCGGCAGACGTGAGCCGCAGCACCACCTATTTCGACAGCCGCGACTACATCGACGACAAATCCCAGTCGCTGCGCTCCAAGCTCGCCTATGAACTCAACGACAACTGGCAACTGCGCCACACCCTCGGCGTGTTCAAGCTCGACAGCGATTTCGATAACACTTACCAGACCGGCTATGACGCCAGAACCAACAAGGTCACGCGCCAGCGCTGGCAGCAAGACCTGACCACCCGCAACGTCTTCAACAACCTTGAGCTGGAAGGTGGTTTCGACACCTTCGGCCTGGAACACCGTCTGCTCACCGGCCTTGAACTGGGCAGTCAGCGCCGCGACCCGAAGCTGTACACCGCCACCGCCGTCAACCGCGGCGGCCAGGCCGTGCCGAGCCTGGACCTCAACCAGCCCAATCGCCACCTGAGCCACACCGGGCGCATGAGCCTTTCCAGTTACAACCACACTGAAGTCGAAAGTCGCGCGGTGTACGTGCAGGACCAATTGCGCCTCAACGATCAATGGCAACTGTTGGCCGGCCTGCGTTATGACCACTTTGAAGTGGACACCACCAGCAAGGTGCTCAACACCCAGCAAGACGTCGAAAGCCGCAGCACCAGCCCGCGCGTCGGCCTGGTGTGGACGCCACTGGAACATCACTCGTTCTATGCCTCGTGGAGCAAAACCTTCTCGCCGGCAGGCGGCGGCCTGATCGGCATCACGCCGAATGCCGCGGGCAGCGTCAACGACCTCAGCCCCGAGCTGACTCGCCAGAAAGAAATCGGCGTGAAAAGCGACTGGCTCGAGGATCGCCTGAGCACCACCCTCGCCGTTTACGAGCTTGAGCTTTATAACCGCCGCACCAGCGACCCGCTGGACCGCACCATCACCCTGCTCAGCGGGCTTCAGCGCTCACGCGGTGTGGAGCTGACGGCGACCGGCAAAATCGTCGGCAATTGGTATGTGCGCGGCGGCATCGGCCTGCAGGATGCCAAGGTCGAGAAGGACAACAACGGCTTTGAAGGCAAGCGCGTCAGCGATGTGGCCAAGCGCAATGGCAGCCTGTTTATCACCTGGAAACCGGAGATGGGCTGGTACGCGGAAACCGGTTTGACGTTGGTGGGCGACCGTTATGCCGACAGCCTCAACACCGTGGTGCTGCCGGGTTATGGCCGCTGGGATGCATTGGCCGGGTTCCGCCAGAAAGAGTGGGATATACGCGCGGCGCTGAACAACATCGCCGACAAACACTATTACGAGTCGGCAACCAGTGTGGCGCAGATCCAGCCGGGCGAGCCGCGCAGTTTGGTGGTGACGGGCACCTACAGTTTCTAAGGTGATCACTATCTAACTGTGGAGCAGGCTTGCCACATGCAGCTCCCACATTTAAATCCCAGTGTGCTTCAGGTTTTCATCAACTCACACAACGCGCGCACTTCATCCTCACTGAACAACCCCGCCGGGTAACGTTCACTCATCACACTGCGCAGGTCAGGCTGTTGCCTCACCTGCCGCGAGCCGTTTGCCTTCAACCAGAGCGCCAGCGCATGGATCGCATCACCATTGACCCGCGTGGGGTGGAACGGGCGCGTGTAGATCAGGTTGATATCGGCATTCATTTCAGCGCTCTCTCCTACTGCGTGAGCGGCTAACTTACTCAAGGTTTGTGACAGAACTGTGCAGTCATCACCTTGGGTTACTGTGGCAACACCGATACAAGAGCTATGCCAATCTCCCGTGTTTATAGGCTTTCGGACACAAAAAAGCCCGCGACCGTGCGGGGCCGCGGGCTTGCTATGCGCGCTATAAACAGGTAGCGCTCAGGTATCGCTCAAACGCTGTTACAACTGCACTCAGTTTTTGTGCGGGGCCGGCTGTTGTTGGGTCAGGCAATGGATATTGCCGCCGCCCAGTAACAGTTCACGCCCCGGCACCATCACCACTTCGTGCTGCGGGAACAGGTTCTGCAGGATTTGCTTGGCCTGGCTGTCCAGCGGGTCGTCGAAGCTGGGGGCAATGATGCCGCCGTTGACGATCAGGAAGTTCACATAGGAACCGGCCAGCCGCACGCTCGGGTTACGCTCCTGGCTGCCGTCCACCGGTTCAACACCGGCGCACTCTTCCTCGGTGGCGTACAGCGGCCCCGGGATCGGCATTTTATGCACCGTGAATGCGCGGCCCTGGGCGTCAGTGCTGCTTTGCAGCACGTCCATGGCGGCGTGGCAGCGCGCGTAGTTCGGGTCTTGCGGGTCATCGGTCCAGGCCAGCAACACTTCACCTGGGCGCACGTAGCAGCAGAAGTTATCCACATGGCCGTCGGTTTCGTCGTTGAACAGGCCGTCCGGCAGCCAGACGATCTTATCCACAGCCAGGTTATCGCGGAGCACCGCTTCGATGGCCGCGCGATCCAGGTGCGGGTTGCGATTGCGGTTCAACAGGCACTCTTCAGTGGTGATCAGCGTGCCTTCGCCGTCGACATGGATCGAACCGCCTTCCAGCACAAAACCTTCGGTGCGATAGCGCGGGGCGCGTTCGATCTCGAGGATCTTGCCACCCACCTGCGAGTCACGGTTCCACGGTGCGTACAGGCCACCGTCAAAGCCGCCCCAGGCGTTGAAATCCCAGTTCACGCCGCGCACTTCGCCGCTGTTGTTGATCACGAAGGTTGGGCCGGTGTCGCGCACCCAGGCGTCGTCGTTGGACATTTCCACCACGCGGATATTGGGCACATCCAGGCGCGCACGGGCGTTTTCGTACTGCCCGGCAGACACCGCGACGGTCACCGGTTCAAACCGCGCAATGGCCTTGGCCACCGCCACATGGGCGGCCTGCGCCGGCTTGCCACCCAGGCGCCAGTTGTCGGGGCGCTCGGGCCAGATCATCCAGGTTTGCGTTTGTGGCGCCCATTCGGCAGGCATGTAGAAGCCATCGGCGCGGGGTGTGCTGTGCAAGGTGGTCATGGCGTTCAGGACTCCGAATGGGGTGAAGGCCGACTTTATAACGGATAAAAATCGGCTTTAACAGCAATAAAATATCATGAATTACAAATATGACAGTTTATAGCCGATAACAATCGACTAATCATAAGTGCTCATCCAACACCTTCGACAGCATGTCGACAAAGAAATCCACGCTGCGTTTGGTGGTGACCATCGGCGGCTTGATCTTCAGGATGTTGAGGTAGTCGCCGGTCGGCTGCATAAAAATCCCCAGCTCGCGCAAGCGGTCACACAACAGCGCGGTTTCTGCTGTGGCAGGCTCCAACGTCTGCCGATCGCGCACCAATTCCAGGCCCAAATAAAACCCGGAACCATGCACAGCGCCCACCAACGGGTGACGATCAATCAGGGCCTCCAGGCGCGCCTTGAAATGCCCGCCCACTACTTGGGCGTTTTCCCACAGCTTTTCTTCCGCCATCACATCGAGCACGGCCATGCCGATCCGGCAACTGACCGGGCTGCCGCCTGATGACGAGAAGAAATAGCCCTCGGCCTCCAGCGCCTCGGCGATGTCGCGCCGGGTGATCACCGCGCCCAACGGCTGGCCGTTGCCCATGCCTTTGGCCATGGTGATGATGTCCGGCACCACGCCTTGTTCTTCAAAGCCCCAGAAGAAATGCCCCATGCGGCCATAACCCACCTGCACTTCATCGGCAATGCACACGCCGCCCTGGGCGCGCACCAAGCCATAGACTTGCTGCAAATAGCCCGGCGGCAGGGAGATGCCGCCGGCATTGCCGTACACCGGTTCGCAGATAAAACCCGCCAATTGGCGCTTACTGGCGGCAATTTTCGCCAGGTTGTGTTCCACGCTTCGCACGTAGTCCGGCGCACTGTCCTGGCCACGGAACTCACCACGATAGGTATTCGGCGCGGTCACCGGGTGCACCCACTCCGGGCGACTGCTCAGTGCCTGTGGGTTATCGGCAATCGAGGTGGAAACCGCATCCGCCGCCACCGACCAGCCGTGATAGGCCTCCAGCACGCTGAGCATGTCGCGCCCGCCGCTGTAGGCCCACGCCAGTCGGATCGCCAAGTCATTGGCCTCGGTGCCGCTGTTGACCAGGAACACCCGGTCCATGCCCTCCGGCGCCAACGCCAGCAGCCGTTCGGAAAACTCGGCAATCGCCGCGTAGTGAAAGCGCGAGTTGGTGTTGAGCAGCGACCACTGCCGCGCCGCCACCGCCGCCATGCGCGGGTGGCCGTGGCCCAGCACAGCCACGTTGTTGAGCATGTCCAGGTAAGAGCGGCCCTGCATGTCGATCAGGTGATTGCGCCAGCCGCGTTCGATGCGCGGCGGGTCAACGTAATAGTGCTTCTGTGAGCGGGCGAAGCTGGCGTCGCGCCGAGCCAGCAGCGCCTCGGGGTCCAGCTCGGGTTCTGCATCACAGGCCAGCCCCAACAGCGTCGCTGGCGATGGGCAGAGGGCCTGCCATGCGTGTGCCCGGGTCGGTGTGCAGAACAGCGGCGGTTCAAGGTCGGCGCGGCAAAGCTGCACGGTAAGCGGCCCATGCACTTCGCCGAGGATTTGCCCTTTGACCAGCACTGCGCCCGGCTTCAACGTAGTGGTGACGCCCCAGAAACGCAGGCTCAACGGGGCATCCTGCACGCACAGCAAACCATCTACGCCCTGGCGTAACGTCCCGCCAAAGGGCGCTTCCAGCACGGTGCCATGGGGCAGATGCAATTCCACGTGCAGGGGCAACGTGTCGGGTTCGACGGCCGTGTCGGCACGGGTACGTGACAGCCGATATTGCCCATATCGGCTGGCCGCCAAACCGTGCACCGCCGCCGCTTCATCCAGCAGGCGCCGGTCGATGCCAGGTTGCTCCCAGTTGCCGGCCTCGAAATGCGGGCTGAGCACGCCCAGGTCAATCAGCGCAAATTCGCGCCCCACCAGGCCCGGCAGTAAGGGCGCGAACTCCTGGCTGGCCATCGGCGACAGGGCCTCACCGACGCAACGCAGAATCGCCGCTTCCATCAACTCGATCGGCACCGAGGTCGCCACATGGAAGATTTCCCACTCGTGCTCGGCGTTTTTCAATAAGTAGGTGTTATCCGGGTCGAGCCGTTGCTGTTGCTCGCTGCTCAGCACCAGCACTGCCGCGCGGGCGACGATTAACGGCCACAGCACTAGCAGCTCGTCGCGTTGCAGCGGCGTCACCGCGTGAAAGGCCTGGATCGCCGGCAAAATCGCAAAGGGGTCGCCGTCAGCATGGTGCAACAGCGCCGCGCAGGTCACCGACAGGTCGGCAATGCGCCAGGTGTGCACCAGATCGCCGAAATCAATCACGCCCTGGACCTGCCAATGCCGCTGGGCATCGCGCTGCCACACCACATTGTCATCGGTGATGTCCATGTGCACGGCTTGCCAAGGCAGCTGCTCGGCCACGGGCCGAATGCGCGCATCGACCTGCCTGGCCGCGCGCTCGATGACCTCGCGGTGGGGCAGGTTCTCCAGGGTGGCCAGCAAATGCGTGATCAGCTCGTGAGCGTGGCGCGGGTCCCATTGCAGCGTGCGCTCCAGGCCCGGGTGCTGGAAACGCGCGAGTGCATGGCTGACTTGCCCGCACAGCTCACCAAAACCTGCGATCACATCGCGGCCCAGGTGTGGCAGGTGAGTCAGGGGCTGGCCGTCGATGTAGTCCAGCACCCGCAGATGTAACACTTGATTATCGACGGTGACCGTCAACAGATCTTCACCGCTCAGCGCGCGCACCACCTTGGGCACGCGCACGTGCGCTTGCAGGTCATGCAGGGCGGCGTGCTGGGCGTGCAGCTCAACGGCTGCATAGTCACCCCGGCAGATTTTCAGCACGAACCGGCCGCGCTCGCTGTCGACTCGGTAGTTGAGGTCCTGCTGGCTGCCCAGCGACAGCAGCGCGCCCGTCAGCCCGTAATGTTGCTCGAGTAGCTGCGCAGCTTGAGCCGCACTCACCTGTGGGCAAGGCAAACTGGCACGATGGATCAATGTGGCGAGCAACATTGTGGCGACCTCTGCTTTTTCAGGCGTCTATATCGCCATTGTTCAGGGCCGTTAATCAACCCCTCGCGCATCCCACGCTTGCACCGGCCCACTTCACAACTCAAGCTATGCTTCATTCGCCCAGTGTCCGTCTAAGGAAAAGGCCCCTCGACATGCGCATTCTCATCACCGGTGGTGCCGGGTTTATCGGCTCTGCCCTGATCCGCCACCTGATTCAACACACTGAGCACGAAGTGCTCAACCTGGACAAACTCACCTACGCTGGCAACCTGGAGTCGCTGACCAGCATCGCGTCCAATAGCCGCTATGAGTTCGTGCAGGCCGATATCATCGACCAGGCCACCGTCAGCGCCGTGCTCGCGCGCTTTGAGCCGCAGGCGATCATGCATTTGGCTGCCGAGTCGCATGTCGACCGCTCCATTGACGGCCCGTCGGATTTTATCCAGACCAACATCGTCGGCACCTACAGCTTGCTGGAAGCCGCCCGCGCCTATTGGCACAAGCTCGACGAGCCGGCCAAAAGCGCATTCCGCTTCCACCACATCTCCACCGATGAGGTCTACGGCGACCTGCACGGCGTGGACGACCTGTTCACCGAAACCACGCCGTACGCGCCCAGCTCGCCGTATTCGGCCAGCAAAGCGGCGTCCGACCACCTGGTACGCGCCTGGCAGCGCACCTATGGCCTGCCGGTGCTGTTGACCAACTGCTCGAACAACTACGGGCCGTTTCACTTCCCTGAGAAGCTGATCCCGCTGGTCATCCTCAACGCCCTCGCGGGCAAGCCACTGCCGGTCTACGGTGATGGTTTGCAGGTGCGCGACTGGCTGTTCGTCGAAGATCATGCCCGCGCCCTGCTAAAGGTTGTGACTGAAGGTGTGGTGGGCGAGACCTACAACATCGGCGGCCACAACGAGCAGAAGAATATCGACGTGGTGCGTGGCATTTGTGGCCTGCTCGAAGAGCTGGCGCCGCAACGCCCGGCGGGCGTAGAAAAATTCACGGACCTGATCACCTTCGTCAAGGACCGCCCGGGCCACGACCAGCGCTATGCGATCGATGCGAGCAAGATCGAACGCGAACTCGGCTGGGTGCCGGAAGAAACCTTCGAAACCGGCCTGCGCAAAACCGTGCAGTGGTATCTCGACAACCTCGACTGGTGCCGCCGGGTCCAGGACGGCAGCTACCAGGGTGAACGCTTGGGCAACACCGAGCCCAAGGACCTGATCGCCTAATCAGGCATAATGCGCCTGTCCCCACAGGCGCATCTCCCATGACTCCACCCCTTCCGCGAAGACCCCGCTGGCGCAGCCTCGCCCTGTTGGCGTTGTGCCTGGCACCGTTGCTGTGGCCGCTGGAGCACTTGGCCGAGCGCTATTACCGCAGCGAACTGGCCGGGCAAAACCGCCAGACCCTCGACCTGTACGTGGCCAACCTGCTCGGCACCTTGCACCGCTATGAAGTACTGCCGCAGATTCTCGGCGACCTGCCGGCCCTGCGTACCGCGCTGGATGCGCCCCACGTCAGCACCAACCTGACCAACGCCAACCTGCTGCTCAAGGACGTCGCCGCCCAGGCCGGGGTGGAAGTGATGTACCTGATGGACACCACCGGCAAGACCCTCGCCGCCTCCAACTGGGATAAACAGGACAGCTTTGTCGGGCGCAATTTTTCTTTCCGTCCGTACTTCAGTGAAGCCATGGCCGGGCGCCTGGGGCGGTTTTTCGGTTTGGGCACCACGTCAGCCAAACGCGGCTACTTCTTTGCGGCCGCCGTGCGTGACGGCGACAAAATCATCGGCGTGCTGGTGGTCAAGGTCGACCTGGACCACACCGAAAGCCTGTGGGGCAACACCCCCGAACAACTGCTGGTGACCGACCACAACGGCGTGGTGATCCTTACGTCGCGCCCGCAATGGCGATTCCGCGCCACCCGGCCACTGACCGCCGAAGAACGCCAGGCGATCATCGCCATTCAACCTTACCCCACACGCGACCCGCAGCCACTGGCGCTGAGCACCACGGCCTGGCTGCGCCAATCCACGGCCATTGCCGAAACCGGCTGGAACGTGGAAATTCTCGCGCCGCGCTCGCTGATCAGCCGCCCGGTGCGCACCGTGGTGGCCGTCGGCGGCGCCACCTTGCTGGTACTGATGTTGCTGCTGGGCTTGATGATGCAGCGCCGTCGGCATTACCTGGAACGCATCGCCTTCGAAGCCAAGGCCCGCCGCGAACTGGAAGCGCGCGTGATCGAGCGCACCAGTGACCTGGAAGGCCTTAACCGTCGCCTCAAACAGGAAGTACTCGAGCGCGAACACGCACAACAGGAGCTGGTGCGCGCCCAGGATGACCTGGTGCAGGCCGGCAAACTGTCCGCGCTGGGCACCATGTCGGCGAGTATCAGCCACGAACTCAACCAGCCTCTTGCGGCGATTCGCAGCTACGCGGAGAACGCCGAGATTCTGCTCGACCATGAGCGCACCAACGACGCCCGCGGCAACCTCAAGCTGATCAGCGAACTGACCGGACGCATGGCCTCGATCATCGCGCACTTGCGTGCGTTCGCCCGGCGCGACCGTCACGCCCCGGAAAGCGTGGCCCTGCAGCCGGCGCTGGATGACGCGCTGGCGTTGCTGGCCAAGCGGCGGCGGTCGATGGAAGTCGAATTGATCCGCGACCTGCCGGAAGCCACCCTGTGGGTGCAAGCCGGCGAAACCCGCCTGCGCCAGGTGCTCGGCAACCTGCTGGCCAACGCCCTCGACGCCCTCACCGAAAAAGGCCCGCCGCGCAAACTGTGGCTGAGTGCCGAAACTACCGAACAGGGCGTCAACCTGTACATTCGCGACAACGGCCCGGGCTTTTGCATGGAAGCCCTGGGCCGCGCCAGCGAGCCGTTCTACACCACCAAGACGCGCACCCAGGGCCTTGGGCTCGGGCTGGCAATTTGTGACACGCTGATGCGTGCTTTTGGCGGCGAATTGCTGTTCGCCAACCACAAGGAAGGTGGCGCGCTGTTAACCTTGAAATTGCGTGCCGGCTCGCCGGGCGTCAGTCTGCAACCGTCCGAGGACCGCAGTGTATGAGTATCGATAACCAGATTCAGGTGGTGTTGATCGACGACGATCCACACCTGCGTCAGGCCCTGTGCCAGACCCTGGACCTGGCCGGGCTGAAAGTCCTGACCCTGGGCGAAGCCACCGGCCTCACTGCGCGCCTGTCCCGCGACTGGCCGGGCGTGGTGGTCAGCGACATCCGCATGCCCGGCATGGACGGCCTGGAGCTGCTCGCCGAGCTGCACGGCCAGGACCCGGAGCTGCCGGTGCTGTTGATCACCGGCCACGGCGATGTGCCGCTGGCGGTGCAGGCGATGCGCGCCGGTGCCTATGACTTTCTCGAAAAACCCTTCGCCAGCGACGCCCTGCTCGACAGCGTGCGCCGCGCCCTGGCCCTGCGCCGGTTGGTGCTGGACAACCGCAGCCTGCGCCTGGCCCTCAGCGACCGCCAGCAATTGAGCACGCGCCTGGTCGGGCACTCGCCGCAAATGCTGCGCCTGCGCGAGCAGATCGGCGCCCTGGCCGCCACGCGTGCCGACGTGCTGATCCTCGGCGAAACCGGCGCCGGTAAAGAAGTGGTGGCCCGCGCGCTGCACGACTTGTCGAGCCGGCGCAGCGGCCCGTTTGTGGCGATCAACGCCGGCGCGCTGGCGGAATCGGTGGTCGAAAGCGAGCTGTTCGGCCACGAGCCAGGCGCCTTTACTGGCGCGCAGAAACGCCGTATCGGCAAGTTCGAATTCGCCAACGGCGGCACGCTGTTCCTGGATGAAATCGAAAGCATGAGCCTGGATGTGCAGGTCAAACTGCTGCGCCTGTTGCAGGAGCGCGTGGTGGAGCGACTGGGCGGCAATCAGCTGATACCGCTGGACATCCGCATTATCGCCGCCACCAAGGAAGACCTGCGCCAGGCTGCCGACCAGGGCCGTTTCCGTGCCGACTTGTATTACCGCCTCAATGTCGCGCCGCTGCGCATTCCGCCACTGCGTGAGCGCGGTGAAGATGCGCTGATGCTGTTCCAGCATTTCGCCGACGAAGCCAGCAGCCGCCACGGCCTGCCGTTGCACGAATTGCAACCGGGCCAGCGTGCGCTGCTGTTGCGCCACAACTGGCCGGGCAATGTGCGCGAACTGCAAAATGCAGCGGAGCGCTTTGCGCTTGGGCTGGAATTGGCACTGGATGCCACGGCGGACAACCCCGCCGCGGGCGTGCTGACGTCAACCACTGGCGGCTTGAGCGAGCAAGTCGAGCAGTTCGAAAAAAGCCTGATCGCCGCCGAACTGACGCGACCCCACAGCTCGGTGCGCAGCCTCGCCGAAGCCTTGGGCATACCGCGCAAAACCCTGCACGACAAACTGCGCAAGCACGGCCTGAACTTCGCCGACAGCGCCAGCCAAAGCACTGACGACGAATGACCCCGCCCACTCGCCAAGAGGCCACCATGAGCCGCGACAGCCGTTACCTGGAATCCATCCTTCACCACGACATCCCGCTCACCCGGGAAATGGGCCTCAAGGTGCTCGACTGGCAACACGGCCAACTGCAGTTGCACCTGCCCTTGCAGGCCAATATCAACCATAAGAGCACGATGTTTGGCGGCAGCCTGTATTGCGGCGCAGTGCTGGCGGGCTGGGGTTGGCTGCACCTGCAATTGCGTGAAGAAGGCATTGAAGATGGGCATATCGTGATTCAGGAAGGGCAGATCAGCTACCCGCTGCCGGTCACGCGGGATGCGACGGTGGTGTGCCAGGCGCCGGAGGAGAAGGTGTGGAAGCGCTTTGTGGCGACGTATAAACGTTATGGCCGCGCGCGGTTGACGCTGGAGACGTGGATCGTGAATGAGGGCAGTGAGGAACGGGCGGTGGCGTTTAGCGGGCAGTACGTCCTGCACCGCTAGAACCTACAATTTAAAATAACTGTGGGAGCTGGCTTGCCTGCGATAGCGGTAGATCAGTCACTCAAGCGGTGACTGTCAGATCGCTATCGCAGGCAAGCCAGCTCCCACAGTTTGATTTTTTGAGGCCTTAAGAACGAGCCAGGTTCAGCAATCGCTCCCGCCACGCGGCCTTGGCCGGCAACGCCAAAAAGAACGGGTTCAACAGTGATTCCCGCGCCGGGTAGCTGAACGGCTCGCCACTCAACTCCAACACTTCGCCCCCGGCGCCCTCCAGCACACCCTGAGCCGCTGCGGTGTCCCACTGCGAAGTCGGCGCCAAACGCGGGTAGCAATCGGCGCTGCCTTCGGCCAACAGGCAGAATTTCAGCGAGCTGCCGATATTCGCCAGTTTCAGTTCCCCAAGCCCTTCGCTCAGGCCGTCCAGCAGGCGCTCCTGTTCCGGGCTGGTATGGCGACGACTGGCCACCACGGTAAAGGCTTCGCCCGCTGCCGGGGTTTGGCGCACTTGAATCTGCTTGGGCGCTTCGCTCACATCCGAACGCCAGGCTCCCAGGCCCGCGCCACCGAAGTAGCAGCGGCCGCTGGTGGGCATCGACACCACGCCAAACACCACGCGGCCTTGCTCGATCAGGGCGATGTTGACGGTGAACTCTTCGCTGCCGGAGATAAATTCCTTGGTGCCATCCAACGGGTCCACCAGCCACCAGCGCTGCCAGCCTGCGCGCACGCTCTGATCGATGTCCGCATCCTCTTCGGACAGCACCGGAATACTCGGATCAAGCGCGGTAAGGCCCGCCAGAATCAGGTGGTGAGCGGCCAGGTCCGCCGCCGTCACCGGCGAATCATCAGCCTTGGAGGTGACCGCCACATCCGCACGCCAGTACGGCAGGATCACTTCACCAGCCTGACGCGCCAGCTCAATCACAGGGGCAATAAACGGGTGGCCTAAAAACAGTTCGCTCATGCGCTAAACGCTCCACGCTGGGTCAACAGGTCTCGTACCAGATACAGTGCGGCCAGGGCGCGGCCTTCGCTGAATTGCTCGTTCTGCGCCAGTTGCGACAACTCGCGCAGGTTGACCCGCTCCACGCGCATCGGTTCGGGCTCGTCGCCTTCCAGGCGTTCTTCATACAAATCGGTGGCCAGCACCACCTGGATTTTCTGGCTCATGTAGCCCGGTGACAACGACAGTTCGGTGATGTGTTCCAACTGCCGCGCGCCATAGCCGGCTTCTTCCTTGAGTTCACGGTCAGCAGCCGCCAGCACGTCTTCGCCGGGCTCGATCAGGCCCTTGGGCAGCGACAACTCGTATTCGTCAGTGCCACCGCAATACTCTTCCACCAGCAACGCATGCTCATCATCGATCATCGCCACGATCATCACCGCGCCGTAGCCGGCACCGCGGCCCACCAGGCGCTCGTAGGTACGTTCAACGCCATTGGAAAAGCGCAATTGCACTTCCTCCACGCGGAACAAACGGCTACTGGCGACTATTTCGCGGGCGAGTACGGTGGGTTTCTGGCGCATAAGCGGCTCCTTGGCGTGATCGGGTTACTATACCGTGGCTTTTCCGATTGTCTGTGTCGGATATCTTTACTTACATGAGAACGCACCATGCCCTCTTTGAACTGGCACGCCATCGACACCGTCTTGCTGGACATGGACGGCACCTTGCTCGATCTGCATTTCGACAACCATTTCTGGATGGAGCACTTGCCCCAACGCTACGCCGAGCTGCACGGGGTGAGCCGGGCCATGGCCGAGCTGGAGTTGCAGCCGCTGTTCGAGCGTAACGCCGGACAGTTGCAATGGTATTGCCTGGATTTCTGGAGCACCGAGCTGAACATTCCGGTGCGCGAACTCAAGTTGGAAACCGCCCACCTGATCGCCCTGCGCCCGGACGCGGATACGTTTCTGGCGGCAATCAAACAGGCCGGCAAGCGCGTGATCCTGATCACCAACGCGCACCGTGATTCGCTGTCGCTGAAGTTGGAACGCATTGAACTGGCGCCGTATTTCGAGCGGTTGATCAGCTCCCACGACTACGGCTTTCCCAAGGAAAACCCGCAGTTCTGGGCAGCCCTGCAAGCCGACATCCACTTCGACCCGGCCCGCAGCCTGTTTATCGATGACACCTTGCCGATCTTGCGCAGTGCCCGGGAGTTTGGCGTGGGGCATTTGCTGGCGGTGAAGGAACCGGACAGCAAGAAGGGGCCAAAAGACACGGCGGAATTTGCGGCGGTTGGGGATTACAGGGACCTGATTGTCGGCCTCTAGATCGCATCGCGGGCAAGCCCGCTCCCACATTTGGAATGCACTCTCCTGTGGGAGCGGGCTTGCCCGCGATTGCCATCACTCGGTAAGAGGCCTCACTCAGGAATACGCAATGTCTGCCCTGGGTAAATTTTATTCACATCTTTAAGCAGCGGCTTATTGGCCTCAAAGATTTTGTTGTACTGGTTGGCGTTGCCATACACCGCCAGGGAAATCGCGCTGAGGGTGTCGCCTTTTTTCACGACTACAAAACGTGCGGCAGCCACGGCCGGGCCAGACACAGTAATCTGGTCTTCTACACTGCCAACTCCGGCGATGTTGCCTGCAGCCAGGATGATTTTCTCTTTCTCTTCCTGAGTGGCGACTTCACCCTTCACGGTGACCTTGTCGCCATCAACGGTGGCAGTAATATTCGGGTTTCCAAGCCCGACAGCGCTGATGTGCTTTTTCAACTCATCACTCGCGTTGGCATTACCCGGCGTCAACAGATCAATCAGCTTCTCGCCCGCTTCCTTAACAAAGCTAAAAATACTCATGGTGCGCTCTCCTTGGGATTTAAGTTCCAGATGCCCAAGACTAGACCAGTCCTGCAGACTCGGGTTCCGGACCGACCAAAGACCCAAACGCGCTAGAATCCCCCGCCATTGGAATAAGCCCGGAGCGAAGATGGACATCAAACAGCTGAAATTCCTCATCGCCCTCGACGAGACCCGCCACTTCGGCCAGGCGGCAGCGCGTTGTCACATCACCCAGCCGACCCTGTCGATGCGCCTGCGCAACCTGGAAGAAGAGCTGGACTTGCCGCTGGTCAATCGCGGCCAGCGCTTCGAAGGTTTTACCGCGCCGGGCGAACGGGTATTGGCGTGGGCACGCACCGTGCTGGCGGCTTATGACGGTTTGCTGGCCGAAGCGGCAGCCTGTCGCGGCAATTTGGTCGGTACGTTGCGCCTGGGCGTGGTGCCGCTGTCGAGCTTCGATCCATTGGCGCTGATGCAACAACTGCATAAAGAGCACCCGAGCCTACGCTTTGAACTCTCGGCATTAAGCTCCGAGCAAATTCTTGAACAGCTGGCGAGCAATCGCCTCGACCTGGGCGTGTCCTACCTGGAGCGCCTGGACAACGAGCGCTTCGACTCGCTGGCCTTGAGCGAGACGCGCATGGGCCTGCTCTACGACCAACGGTTTTTCAGCTTCGGCGACAAACCGTTGAGCTGGGAAGCATTGATCGAACTGCCCCTGGGCATGCTCACCAGCGGCATGCACTTTCGCCAGTCCATCGACCACAACTTCCACAGCCGTGGGCTCAACCCGCAGCCGTTGCTGCAAACCGATGCGGTGCATCAATTGTTACAAGCCGTGCACGGCGGCCTGTGCTGCGCCGTAATGCCACTGGACGGCGGCCTCGACGCCCTCACCGAGCACCTGCGCCTGCAACCCATTGAAGACGCTCACACGCTGGCGCGCCTGGGGCTGATCATGCGCCGCAGCGCACCCCGATCGGCGCTGGCGGAAGCCTGTTTTGCGTTGTTTCAAAAATCGCAGCAAGAGCCTTGATCGACGCCATCTATCGGTAGATCAGTACTGGCAATTAGACGCGACCCTTTGTCGCGCCTAGTCTAAACACTGATCAATCCGCCGGTGGTACTGCCCCATGAACGCCAAGCGCCCAGTCTGCGCGGCGCCCGCCCTTGAAACGCCCGCGCCCGCCGCCGCCCAGAGCTACCAGTTTTGCAATCTTGAACACACAGAAGTCGCCAGCACTGCGTTGGCGGAAGAAGTGGCGTTGGCGATTGCCTACAACGACATCAGCCAGGCCGTGATGCTGGTGACGCCGACGGACCTTGAAGACTTCATTGTGGGCTTCAGCATCGGCAGCGGCATTATCGCCGACGTTAGCGACATTTATGATCTGAAACTCAGCGGTTCAGGCTCAACCCAGTACGCTCAGGTGCAGATATCGAGCCGCGCGTTCTGGAACCTCAAGCAGCAACGCCGCCAATTGGCCGGCACCAGCGGTTGCGGGTTATGCGGTGTTGAAGCGGTAGAACAAGCGCTACCGAATCTTGAAGTGCTGCCCGGCGCGCCATTGCCGCCCGCCGAATGGCTTGATGGCCTGCGCCAGCGCATCAGTGCTTTCCAGCCTTTGGGCCAATACAGCGGCGCGGTGCACGCAGCGGTGTTTATGAACAACCAGGGCGAATTGCTGATGGGCCGCGAAGACATCGGCCGGCATAACGCCTTGGATAAATTGATCGGTGCGCTGATCCGCCAAAAGATTCCGACCGACGGCGGCCTGGCGATTGTCACCAGCCGCTGCAGCCTCGAATTGATCCAAAAAGTTCTGCGCGCAGGCATCCAGACCTTGGTCAGCCTGTCGTCGCCCACCGGCCTGGCCCTGCAATGGGCTCGCCGGCACAACCTCAATCTCATCCACCTGCCGCAGAAAAGTGCGCCGCGGGTCTACAGCCCTGCGATGGAGAACCAGCCATGAGCCAGCATCATCAAGCCGACCAAACCCCGACCCCGCGCTATAAGCCCTACAAAGGCCCGGCGGGCGGCTGGGGTGCATTGATCAGCGTGGCGCAGGCCTGGCTGACCAGCGACAACGCGCTGAAAAACCTGCGCATGATGCTCAAGACCAACCAGAACGGCGGCTTCGACTGCCCGGGCTGCGCCTGGGGCGACTCGCCGGAAAGCGGCATGGTTAAGTTCTGCGAAAACGGCGCCAAGGCGGTCAACTGGGAAGCCACCAAACGTCGTGTGGACGCGGCATTTTTTGCCAAGCACAGCGTCACCGCGTTGCTGGAGCAGAGCGACTATTGGCTGGAATACCAGGGCCGCCTGACCGAGCCGATGCGGTATGACGCCGAGACCGACCGCTATCAGCCCATCAGCTGGGAAGCGGCGTTTGATCTGGTCGGCAAACACCTCAACGCCCTGCCAAGCCCGGACATGGCCGAGTTCTACACCTCGGGCCGCGCCAGCAACGAAGCGGCGTACCTGTATCAGTTGTTCGTACGCGCCTACGGCACCAACAACTTCCCGGACTGCTCGAACATGTGCCACGAAGCCAGCGGCGTAGCCCTGGCGCAAAGCGTGGGTGTGGGCAAAGGCACCGTGACCTTTGATGACTTCGAACACGCCGATGCAATTTTCGTGTGGGGCCAGAACCCCGGCACCAACCACCCGCGCATGCTCGAACCGCTGCGTGAAGCGGTTAAACGCGGCGCCCAGGTGGTGTGCATCAACCCGCTGAAAGAGCGTGGTTTGGAACGCTTCCAGCACCCGCAACACCCGCTGGAAATGCTCACCAACGGCGACAAACCGACCAACACCGCCTACTTCCGCCCGGCGTTGGGTGGCGACATGGCCATCCTGCGCGGCATGGCCAAATTCCTGTTGCTGTGGGAGCGCCAGGCCCAGGCCGAAGGCAAAGAGGCCGTGTTCGACCACGACTTCCTCAACGAACACACGGCTAATGTGCTGGATTACCTCGGCCAGATCGACGACACCTCGTGGGATGAAATCGTCTCGCAGTCCGGCCTGACCCTGGTGGAAATCGAGCAAGCGGCGCGCATGTACGCCAAAGGCAAAAACGTGATCATGTGCTGGGCGATGGGCATCACTCAGCATCGCCACTCGGTGCCGACCATCCAGGAAATCGCCAACCTGATGCTGCTGCGCGGCAACATCGGCCGCCCAGGCGCCGGCCTGTGCCCGGTGCGTGGCCACAGTAACGTGCAGGGCGACCGCACCATGGGCATCAACGAACGCCCACCGGTGGCGTTTCTCGATTCCCTGGAACGTCGCTTCCAGTTTCAGGTGCCGCGCCACAATGGCCACAACGTGGTCGAAGCGATCCACGCGATGCTGGAAGGCCGCTCCAAAGTGTTTATCGGCCTGGGCGGCAACTTCGCCCAAGCCACGCCGGACAGCCCGCGCACCTTTGAAGCATTGCGCAGCTGCGACCTGACCGTGCAGATCAGCACCAAGCTCAACCGCAGCCATTTGATGCACGGTAAAGACGCGCTGATCCTGCCGTGCCTGGGCCGTACCGACATCGATATCCAGGCCGACGGCCCGCAAGCCGTTACCGTGGAAGACTCGTTCAGCATGGTGCACGGCTCCAACGGTCAATTGCAGCCGCTGTCGAAGCTGATGAAATCCGAGCCGGCCATCCTGGCAGGCATTGCCGCCGCGACCCTGGGCAGCAAACCGGTGGATTGGAACTGGCTGGTGGCCGACTATGGGCGCATCCGCGACCTGATCGCCGACACCATTCCAGGCTTCAAAGACTTCAACGAGAAGATCAAAAACCCGGGCGGCTTCTACCTGGGCAACTCTGCTGGCGCACGCCGCTGGAATACCCCGTCGGGCCGCGCAAACTTCCGCCCGAACGTGCTGCCCAAGGACCTGATTCACGAACGCACCCACGCCACGGGCCGCGTGCCGGATTTGATCATGCAGTCGATGCGCTCCCACGATCAGTACAACACCACCATTTACGGCCTGGACGACCGCTACCGTGGCGTGAAAGGTCAGCGTGACGTGCTGTTCGTCAACGAAGCCGACATCATCCGCCTGGGCTTCAAGCCGGGGCAGAAGGCCGACATCGTGTCGCTGTGGGAAGACGGTCGTGAGCGCCGCGTCAAAGGCTTCACCTTGCTGGCATTTGATATTCCAGCGGGGCAGGCGGCGGCTTATTACCCGGAAGTGAACCCATTGGTGCCATTGGAAAGCACCGGGGATGGCAGCCATACGCCGACGTCGAAGTTTGTGGCGATTCGTTTGGAAGCGGCGAGCGCGACCGGCTTGATCATGGCGCGTTCGGCCTGACCGAGACCCGCTCGCCATAACAAGCCGCTCGCCATGACTAATAAAAATCCAAGGCACAAAAAAGGCCGCTTTTGCATAAAAGCGGCCGTTCCGAAGTAGTTAAAGACTCGCAAAAATGACTTAAGTTCCCTATACAAAACAGCAACTTAGCAAATTGTATACAACTCATACCACTGGTCGGTTTTCGATTGTCAGCGTATCGATACAACCTCAGGATCGCGCCGTCATCCTCTTGAGGTCTCTCTATGAAGTTCTCCTCGATTCTCTTGTTGTCCCTTGGCCTGGTCAGTGGCGCAGCCATGGCCGGTGGCACCACCGAAGCCGGTGTGGGCGGCGCATTGGGCGGGGTTTTAGGTTCGGTAGTGGGCCAGCAAATCGGTGGTAACACCGGTTCGGCCATCGGTGCAGCCCTGGGCGGCGCAGGCGGCAGTGCCGTTGGCGCCGACAAGCGCAGCCGTGGCGAAGCCGCTATTGGCGGCGCCCTCGGCGCAGCCGGTGGCAACGTGGTGGGCCGCAGCATGGGCGGCAACACCGGCAGCCTGATCGGCGCAGCCGCCGGCGGTGGCGCAGGCGGTGCGCTGGGCAACTACATGGGCAACAAGAGTGATGACGATGACCGCCGTTATCGCGGCCGGGATAACCGTCGCTATGACCGTGATGACCATCGTGGCCGCGGGCATGCGTATGGGCATCGCAAGAACAAGCACCACTACCGTCATCGGTAAGGTCTAGAGCACACTGCTGGACCAATGTGGGAGCGGGCTTGCCCGCGATAGCGTAGTGTCAGGGAGCACATCCAACCCTGACCCACCGTTATCGCAGGCAAGCCAGCTCCCACAGTGATTTTCGCCGATCACAAAAGTTGTATTACACCACCAACCGCTGCAGCGCCTCACGCAATCTCCCCGGAATCGTCACCGGCTGGTTCGACGCCCGGTCCACGAACACATGCACAAAGCGCCCCGCCGCGCAGGCGTCCTCCTCGCCAGACTTGAACACCGCCAACTCATACTGCACCGAGCTGTTGCCCAGCTTGCCCACCCGCAGGCCAATTTCCAGGCGATCAGGAAACGCGATCGACGCGAAGTAATCGCACGCCGAACTCACCACAAAGCCCACCACTTCCCCGTCATGAATATCCAAACCGCCCTCTTCAATCAGGTAGGTATTCACCGCCGTGTCGAAGAAGCTGTAGTAGGTCACGTTATTCACATGGCCATACACATCGTTGTCGTGCCAACGCGTGATGATCGGCTGGAAGTGACGGTAATCGGCGCGCAACGGCATAGAGTCAGGCATTCGCAGGTCTCGTCAAAGTGGGTTTATAGATCATTCAAATGGGCTTCAGCCCACTCACGCACCTCGGCGTAGGGGTAGTCCTCCAGCGCGGCAAAACCCGGAATGCCGCGCGCTTTGAGCTTGGTAAACAACGGCACGCTGATACCCCCCAGAAATCGCGTCAGCCGTTCCGCACCGGGCAGGCTCCCGGTGTGTTCATGATGCCTGTGGATAAAATCACCGCACAGCCCCATGAAGTTTTTATCCACAAGCGGCGGCAGGCTCGGAGGCGGCGGTAAGTGTGCAACCTGGCCATGGCACACCGAACAATGCCCGCAACGCTGGGGTGCCTGTTCATCACCAAAGTACTTGGCCAGACGCTGCCCAAGGCAATGTTCGGTGGCGAAAAGATCAAGCATGGCGTGAATCCGCGCCACCTCACCGACCTCGTGCTGCTTGAAGCCTGTGTATAACTCGGCGCTCAACGCCTGCGGGTCAAAATCGGCGTTCAACACGCTGTAGACCTCGGTCATCTGCTTGCTTTCCAGCTCGATCAGGCCCTGTTCCTGGAAGTAATCCAGCGCTTTAACCACACGGCTGCGCTCGGCATTGTGTTGCTGGTACAACGCGTCGAAATCCACGGTCGCCCAAGTCCTGGCGCGGTTGCACACCTGGATAATGGCCGCGACAAACTGCTGCCGTTCACCGGAAAAGCGCGCCAGCAAGGCCTCGGGTTCAATCAGGTACTTGAAGCGGTATTCGGCATAAAACGCGTAGCGCGGCGCGATCACACCCTTGAGCTCCAACTGCACCAGCAGGGTCTTCAGCGGCAGTTCGCGGATGTTGCTGTGGTCTGACAGCGACCTCAGCAAGAACTCCCACTGCGCCTCGCCCCGCGCAGCCTGCAACTCATTGAGCACACGAAGAATGCCCTCCTGCTCCGGCGTGTCGCCATACACAAAGTTTTCCAGCACATTGAGGCTGTCGCGGTTGGCCAGCACCAGGCAATCGGACGGCTGCCCGTCACGCCCGGCGCGGCCAATTTCCTGGCTGTAGTTCTCGATGGATTTAGGCAAGTCGAAGTGCACCACATTGCGGATGTCACTTTTATCGATGCCCATACCGAATGCGATGGTGGCGACGATGCAATTGGAGCGCCCGCCCATAAAGCGCTGCTGGATGCCCTCGCGCTTATCGTGGGGCAAACCGGCGTGATAGGCCTCGGCCTGGATGCCGTTGCGGTTCAAGTGTTCGGCAATCTGCTCGGCGGTTTTCTGCAGGGTGACGTAGACGATGCTCGGCTGGTTAGCGCGCTCGCTCATCCATTCGACCAGTCGCCGACGTTTGTCGTGGCCGCTCACCGGCTCTACCAGCAGGTTGAGATTGGGCCGGTAGAAGCCCGTGGTGATCACATCCTCCGGTGCAATGGCGAACTTCGCCTGCATGTCGGCAATCACCTTGGGCGTGGCTGTAGCCGTTAGCAACAAGGCTTGTGGGATATTGAACTGGCGCTGGTAGTCCGGCAGCTTCAAATAATCCGGACGGAAGTTGTGGCCCCACTCGGAAATACAGTGCGCCTCATCCACCACCAGCAGCGAGATCTGCACGCTTTGCAGAAAGTTACGGAAGCGCTCGTTCTTCAAACGCTCCACGGAAATCATCAGGATTTTCAACTCGCCCGAACGCGCACGGGCCATGACGTCATTGGCGTCTTCGCGGCTCTGCGCCGAATCGATACTGCCCGCCGAAATACCGTGGCGCTGCAGGAAACCCAGTTGGTCCTGCATCAACGCCAACAACGGCGACACCACCAGTGTCAGGTGCGGCAGCAGCACTGCAGACAGCTGATAACACAACGACTTGCCCGAGCCGGTAGGAAAGATAGCGGCGGCCGAACGACCGGCCAGTACGGCGCTGACCGCTTCTTCCTGGCCCAAACGAAACTGTGGATAACCAAAGACCTGTTGGAGGGTGTTGTGCATAAGCTGTCACTCCATTGACCGCTGAACGAGCCCAAAACATAGACCAGCACGCTCAGCGAATCGAGAAAGGTCGCAAGGAAAAAAGAGACAGGATGATACACAGGCTGGGGGATGGCCTTGGGCCGAAGTAGGATTGTTCACTCGATTTCGTGAGAAGAACACAAACCAAATGTGGGAGCTGGCTTGCCTGCGATGGCGGTGTATCAGTCGACCCAAGTATCAACTGAACCACCGACATCGCGGGCAAGCCCGCTCCCACATTTTTACTGCTGTGTTAAACCGGATCAGCGGTGTTGCCGGCTTTCTGATAGGCAAGGCCGAGGTTGCCGTAGGCCTTACCGAAGCCATTGTCCAGGTCGATGGCCTGGCGGAACAGGTCAATCGCCTGGTCGAGCTTGCCAGCTTGGTAGGCCGCCTCACCTTGCAGGTTCAGACGCTTCGCATCGGCCTGTGCGGAAGAGCTGACAGCCACAGCCGTGACCGCCACGCTGTCATCCAGCAACGGTTTTACTTCGTTGAGCAGATAATCCCCCACCGTCCCGTGAAGCCGTCATTGCCAAATAACGCGCCCGCGTCATGCATCTCACTGAAAGCAAATGATCGTTCGCTTCGCATGGGAATGATCTGAACCGTACCGACTTAAACCATGCGTTTATTGCTCCACACAGCGCTCACTTCTATGGTTCGCTCCGTCGCTGCAAATTAAGCGGCCGGGCTTGGTCACCCGAATAACAGCAGAGATAAACGTGCCAATTTATTTGGTGTATTTCTTTGAATTTGTATCGGAGTGCCCGTTATGGCAAACCCCAATTTCTCTGCCAATCGCTATCGTATTCTTAGCACCAACTTCACCGACACCCACCCTCTCATCATCGACACCGAAGCCTCCGCCGAAGACATCCAGTCCGCCGCACACCAGCGCATCCGCGCTGCCACCGACTTACTGGAAACCTTCACCTGCCTTACCTACGAACACGCCGACCTTAAAGACATCTCCCACATCGTTAATGCCTTGTACCTGCTTGTTCAGGATGGCTGTGATCTGCTGGAGGCATCGCAACACGTGCATCTGCAACCGACAGTCGATAAGCAAACACAACCAAGCCAGCCGCTGAGTTAAAAATGTGGGAGCTGGCTTGTCGAATCGTCGCGCCGGCTCCCCTATTTGATGGGCGCTGCTCAAAAAATCACTGTCAAACCGTAAATGCCGGAAAGCGCTGTGAGAAACCCTTAAATACGTCGTAGTCCTCTTCCTAAACTGCTTAAAACACCTGCTCAACCCTCTACATAACTCCCCGTTGTATGACGGAAACTAGCGCTCTCACAATTGCGCTGGCAAAAATCTGTGAACATCGAAAGGACTCAATACATCGGCCATTATGGCGTCACCTTCACGGTGATTCGTTTTACCGTGAAACCAAACAACGGGAATGAACTCGCCGAAAAAATCATTTCTGGCGCAGTCGCGCCCCCGATTGGAGTCATTTCCAGCCAAGCAGAATCGATGGTCGAAAATGCTATCAGCGATTTGATCTTCAACAGGCTCCGCAACTTTCATAGCGCAGACATCATTATCGGCCTGAAGGTGCAGGTCGGCGGGCATCGGCCCTCAGCGCTTGAGCCTCTCAATGCATGTGTACTCAGATGACTCATAGTGAATGGTTCTACCTGCAACTGGGCGCATTTTGGGCCGCCTCTCTAGTGTTTCACTACAAAATCACCGACTGCAGGCTCAGAAAACGCTTCGGCGTTGCGTTCATGCTAAGCGGGCTGATCCTATTATTTTGGCTACCCTACGTCGCCATCATCCTCGGCATTCAGCTACTTCCTCTGTTTCTATTCTTGCTAGGCTTAGAACTTTTCATCACCCGAAACAAATTCCGCCGACAACGCAACCATTCCCCTCACCCACTCCTGCGTGCCCCCACCATGAACCTCGCCCCCAACTTCCCCGAAGACCCGGTCATGCAGCAGCTTCTGCAATTGCTGCACGAAGAAATCGGCCTGCCGAAACACAAGACCCTTCGTCTTGAAACCTCGCTCAACTTCGACCTCGGCTGCGACCGCGCCGAGGCCAAGCAATTCATGGAAGCGCTGGAGCAGGACTTTGCCGTCGACCTGGGCGACTACGACGCTTATCGTTACTTCCAGCCGCCGGTGTTCGATGTGTTCCTCAAGCGCCGCGCCAAGGGCCGGGGCGATAAGATCCCGCTGACCATCGGCATGCTCTACCTGGCTATCAAAACCCATAGCTGGGACACGCAAACCCTGGAAAACCTCAGCTGATCCCAAGAACACTGAGGTTCAAATGGGTTCTGCGTTAATCTGGCCAATTACTGACATAACAAGGACTGTACATGGACGTATTAATGGGCCTGCTGGCCGCCCTGCTCTGGGGTGGCACGGATTTCCTCGTGGGCCTCAATGCCCGCGCCGTCGGCGTTAAACGCGCGGTGTACTTCGGCCAAGCCCTTGGCTTTTTGATCATGACGTTGCTGCTGGTCATCTTCCCGACGTTCCTGTTCAAATCCCTGAATGCCCCGTTGAGCGTCTGGCTCCTGGGCATCACCGCCGCCCTGCTCACCGTCTCCGGCGCCCTCGCGCTGTCCAAGGCCTTCGCCCTTGGCAAAGCAGCCATCGTCGCGCCGCTGGTGACGTCCTACGGCGTCGTCACCACGCTGCTGTCCTGGGCCAGCGGCGAACATATCAGCCTGACTCAACTCGGCTGCATTGGCCTGTGCGTCATCGGCGTCATCCTCTCCAGCCTCCACAAGGACGACGGCGTTCCCCACAACAACCCACGCCTGTCCATCGCCTACGCCATGCTTGCCGCGCTGCTCTACGGCACCAGCTTCTGGCTGCAGGGCCGCTACACATTGCCCGCGTTGGGGCCGATCACCATGTTGTGGCTGGGTTACCTCGTAGGCCTGTGCGTGCTGGTGGTGATGGTGCTGAAGATCGAAGATGGCCTGAAGATTCCGCCGCTGAAAAACTGCGCGACATTGACCGGCGCGAGCCTGATGAACCTCGGCGGGTTCTCGGCGTTTTCGTGGGGAGCGATGGCGGGGTCGGTTTCGGTGGTTACGGTGATCAGTACGTTGTCAGGCGGGATTGCGGCGATTCTTGGCTTTGTGTTTTTCAAGGAGCGGTTGTCGGCGGTGCAGGTGCTGGGGGTGGTGTTGGTATTGGTGGGCGCCGTGGTTTTGCACATCGCCGACTAACCCTGCGCGCATAAAAAAGCCGCCCAATTGGGGCGGCTTTTTCACAACAACCGAACCTTACAACTTAGGCCCAGCCGCCTTGATCGCATCGCTCACTTCAAACTTCTTGAAGTTTTCGATGAACAGACCGGCCAGCGCTTTCGCCGCTTCGTCGTAGGCCGCTTTGTCAGCCCAGGTATTACGTGGGTTCAACAGGCCAGTTTCAACGCCCGGTACGGCCAGTGGCACGTCGAGGTTGATGGTGTCGAGGTGTTCGGTTTCAGCACCGATCAACGCGCCGCTCTGGATTGCAGCGATGACGCCGCGAGTGGTCGGGATGTTGAAGCGTTTGCCGACGCCGTAGCCGCCGCCGGTCCAGCCGGTGTTGACCAGGTAAACCTTGGAGCCGAAGCCGCGTACGCGCTTGATCAGCAGTTCTGCGTATTCACCGGCCGGGCGTGGGAAGAATGGCGCGCCGAAGCAGGTGGAGAAGGTCGACTTGATGCCGCTGCCGGAACCCATTTCAGTCGAGCCCACCAGAGCGGTGTAGCCAGACAGGAAGTGGTAGGCCGCTTGTTCTTCACTGAGGATGGACACTGGCGGCAGTACGCCGGTCAGGTCGCAAGTCAGGAAGATCACCGCGTTAGGCTCGCCGCCCAGGTTCTTCTCGGAACGCTTGGCAACGTGTTCCAGCGGGTACGCGGCGCGGCTGTTCTGGGTCAGGCTGACGTCGGTGTAATCGGCGTGCTTGGCGTCGTCGATCACCACGTTTTCGAGCACGGTGCCGTGCTTGATGGCTTTCCAGATAACCGGCTCGTTCTTCTCGGAGAGGTCGATGCACTTGGCATAGCAACCGCCTTCGATGTTGAACACCACGCCTTCGCCCCAGCCGTGTTCGTCGTCACCGATCAGGTAACGGCTCTCGTCGGCCGACAGCGTGGTTTTACCGGTGCCCGACAGACCGAAGAACAGGGTCACGTCGCCTGCTTCGCCGATGTTGGCGGCGCAGTGCATTGGCAGCACGTCAGCAGCCGGCAGCAGGAAGTTCTGCACCGAGAACATGGCTTTTTTCATTTCACCGGCGTAGCGCATGCCGGCGATCAGGACTTTTTTCTGTGCGAAGTTGAGAATCACGCAACCGTCGGAGTTGGTGCCGTCACGCTCTGGCACGCACTCGAAATTGGCCACGTTAAGCACTTGCCATTCATCACGGCCGGCCGGGTTGTACTGGGCCGGGTTGATGAACAGGCAACGACCGAACAGGTTCTGCCAGGCAGTCTGGGTGGTCATTTTTACGGCCAAGTAGTGGTCTTCGGCAGCCCCTACGTGAACATGGGAAACGAAATGCTCTTGCGCGTTGTTGAAGGCCTCGACGCGAGCCCACAGCGCATCGAACTTGTCGGCCGGGAACTTGCGGTTGATTGGGCCCCAGGCAATTGCGTCCTGGGTGGAAGGCTCTTCAACGATGAAGCGGTCGACCGGCGAACGACCGGTACGGTGACCGGTTTCTACGACCAGCGCGCCAGTATCGGCAAGCACGCCTTCACCGCGCTGCAGGGCTTCTTTAACCAGATCGTCAACACTCAGATCGGTGTATACGGCGTTGTTGGCTTGCGTCATGAGGTTCCCCGTCGGCCTATGGCCGAGTGCTCCAAACGTTTTGTAGTAGAAAGTTGCGCACTACTACCGCGAAAAAAGTGGGCCGGATTATGCCAGAAAAGCCCAAAAAGAGTAGGGCCCTCCCGTCAGAACTGCGCTAATCCGGCGTTTGTCAGGTGATTTACCTGTGCTTAAACGTTTTAGTGGCGGGTGTCAGAAGGGGTGTCGATGCCTGCGCCGGCGAATAATTGGGCTACATCGGCCGCATCGAACAGGTAACGCTGGTTGCAGAACTGGCAGTCGATCTCGATATTGCCACCGTGTTCCACCACCAGATTCTGCGCATCTTCCAGGCCCAGGCTGACCAAGGCATTCGCCGAGCGCTCGCGCGAGCAGCTGCAACGGAAGCGCAGGCCCTGTGCGTCGAACAGGCGCACGGCCTCTTCGTGGTACAGGCGATGCAGAATGGTTTCGTTGTCCAGACCCAGCAGCTCTTCCGCGGTCAGGGTGCCGGCCAGGGCAGTCAGTTTGCGCCAGCTGTCGGTGCGCTCATCGTCATCCTTGATGCAATCGGCCGGCAGTTGCTGCAGCAGCAGGCCACGGGCGCGTTTGCCGTCGGCGTTGAGCCAGAACTTGGTGCCGACCTGCTGGGACATCACGAAATAGTTGGTGAAGCAGTCAGACAGGGTTTCGCCGTCGAGGTCGACGATGCCTTGGTAGCGTTGGCCTTCAGTCGGGTCGACGGTAATCGCCAGCACGCCGTTGGCCATCAGGTCGGACAAGGTCGCGTCCGGCGCGATGCGGTCGGCGTCGTAACGGGCCAGGCCGCGGATTTCGCGCTCGCTGGAGCACTCGATCATCAGCATCGGCACCGGGCCTTCGGAACGCGCCTGCAAAATCAGCAAACCGTCGAACTTCATGGTGCCCACCAGCAGCGATGCCGCCGCCATCAGCTCACCGAGCAGCTGCGCGACCGGCTCCGGATAGGGATGCTTGGCAAGGACTTCGGCATAGCTGCGCTCCAGCGAGACCAGTTCGCCGCGGGCGTCGTTCTCGTCGAAGATGAAGCGTTGGGTGAAGTCGGTATCCGGTAGATCAGTCATAGGTCTGGGTATCTGAATTGATGACAAATTGATTACAAGGTTTATAAAATTAACCGCTTTAGCACCATATTGGTGCGGCTTTCTCCTGGAAACGGAGAGCTAAATAGAGCGAAGAGGGACAGTTTATGAACAATCCGGGTTTGTTCCAAGCCAAGTGGAACCTCCGGCGATGGGCTCTGTGCAATCTACTCGCTATCGGCCTGCTGTGTTTTTGGCTGTGGCCCACGGGCCAGATGCTGTGTGTGATTTTCGACGAATGGCTGTTCCATCTGCTTAATGATCCGCTGGCAAGCAATTCGGCATGGCTGCATGTGTGGGCTGTCGCCAGCTTGCGGCCATTTGACGCGGTGGTCGGGGTGATTCTGCTGGCGCTGTTGATTCGCGGTGACTGGGTGTTTAAAGCGGTGCAGGTGCGCCAGGCATTCTTTGGCTTCTTGGGCATTCTGCTGTTGCTGCTGTTCATCCGCATGCTGTTTTCCAAACTCGCGGCGCAGATGGGCTGGCAGCACAGCAGCCCGTCGATGGTGATCAGCGGAGCCATTCATATGAGTGACTACTTCCCAGGGCTTGAGAAAACCTGGGAACTGAAGGACCGTTCAAGCCAGAGCTTCCCCGGCGATCATGCTTCGGTACTGCTGATTTGGGGCATGTTCATGACGGTGTTTGCCAAGCGCATAGCCCAGGTGCTGGTGATCTGGGGTTTGGCGCTGCTGTTCATGATGCCGCGGCTGGTAGCGGGCGCGCATTGGGGGCAGGACGATTACATCGGCGGCGTGTTGCTGGCGCTGTTGGCACTGGGCTGGGGTTATTACACGCCGTTTGCGGCGAAGGTGTCCGGTGCGTTGTTGCGGGTGACGGCGCCGATCTTCGGGTTGCTGGGCAAGCTGCCGGTGGTCG
Organism: Pseudomonas sp. MONT-RG-20F-20-E-7-02; assembly: GCF_022662395.1. Taxonomy (NCBI): domain Bacteria; kingdom Pseudomonadati; phylum Pseudomonadota; class Gammaproteobacteria; order Pseudomonadales; family Pseudomonadaceae; genus Pseudomonas; species Pseudomonas sp. MONT-RG-20F-20-E-7-02. The sequence continues at coordinate 158,602 of NZ_JAKNQN010000005.1, read as the reverse complement.
GGCGATTGAGCGTGATGCGCGCCGCCGCGTAACGCAGTAGATTCCTGTGGGAGCTGGCTTGCCTGCGATAGCGGTGTATCAGCGAATGAGAGACTGGCAGAGCTGACGCTATCGCAGGCAAGCCAGCTCCCACTTTTGAAACTCCCTCGTACTGGAAATGTGCGCAATCAATCGTCATTGCCGCTGCCGCGAAACTTGAACAAATCGCGGCGCTGTTTCTTGCTCGGCTTGCCATCGGTGGTCATGCCGGTGGCACCGGCCTTGCGCATGGCCGCCGCGTTTTCGCGCTTGGCAATGCTGGCTTCGGTCTCGGTGTACAGCGCCTGCGCCTCGGGTGCACCACGGCGCACAACGGAAAGCGCCTGCACCACCACGGTCTTTTCATCAAACCCTGCACGAATCTGCAGTTCATCACCGACGCGCGGTTCCTTGCCCGGCTTGCAGCGTTCGCCGCGATGGTGCACCTTGCCGCTCTCGATGGCGGCCTTGGCCAAGGCACGGGTTTTAAAGAAACGCGCCGCCCACAGCCACTTGTCCAAACGGACTTTTTCTTCCTCTTCCTGCTTTTGAGCCACTTGAATTCCTCGCTCTGAAAAATGTCGCAACTTTACCGTTGAAGCTCTTCGACGCATAAACCCCAACGCTCACCTAAGATACGCCAGGCACCACCCTGTTTTCGCGAGGATACGCTGTGACCGACTTCCCCACTTCACTCACCTCGCCCAATCAGCGCTGCGTGGGTTGCCAGCAAAGCGAACCCCTGGGTTTCGATTTTGCGTTCGCCTATCAGCCTATCGTAGACCTTCGCGACCATTCGATCTTCGCCCATGAAGCGTTGGTGCGCGGCCCTCACGGCGAAGGCGCGTTGTCGGTGCTGGATCAAGTCAACGAAACCAACCGTTACCGCTTCGACCAGCGTTGTCGCACCCAGGCGATTGCCGGGGCCGCAGCCTTGGGGATGCAAACCCATCTGTCGATCAACTTCATGCCCAATGCCGTGTACCGACCGGAACTGTGCATTCGAAGCACCCTGGAGGCAGCCCGGGCGCACAACTTTCCGCTCAACCAGCTGATTTTCGAGACGCTTGAAAGCGAGCACGTAGATAACTATCGCCATTTGACCAATATTCTGCGTGAATACCGCGAATTCGGCTTCAAGACCGCCATCGACGATTTCGGCGCGGGCTATTCGGGGCTGAACCTGCTGGCCGATTTCCAACCTGACTTGATCAAACTCGACATGGCGCTGATTCGCGATGTCGACAAGGATCGTGTCCGCCAGGTCATCGTTCAGGGGATTGTCACAATCTGTGAGCAGTTGGGCGTTACTGTCATTGCCGAAGGCATCGAAAGTGCCGGCGAGCGCGACTTCCTGTCCGACTGCGGAATATTTCTGATGCAGGGTTATTGGTTCGCCAAGCCTGCATTCAAAGCCCTGGCCGAGGTTCCACCTCACGCCTGGGCGAACTGATCGGTTACCCATATTGAAGACATTTGACCATTTGACCGTTGTGGGTCTGCGTGAGTGGGTGGCACTTCCCGATTTGGGAGTAGCAGGCCTGCGCGCCAAGATCGACACCGGCGCCAGCACCTCAAGCCTGCACGCCACCGATATCGAGCCGTTTGAGCGCGATGGTGAGAAGTGGGTGCGCTTTACCGCGCACCTGGGCAGCGTGGTGCAACTGCGTCACCGTCGCTGCGAAGCGCCCCTGGTGACGATGAAAACCATCAAGAGCTCCAACGGTCATGCGCAGGTGCGCTATGTGATCAGCACAACGCTGGCGTTGGGTGATCGGGTGTGGCGGGTGGAGTTCACCCTCGCCTGCCGCAAAGCCATGCGTTACCGCCTGTTGCTGGGCTCCAAGGCGTTGATTGACGGCCACCTGGTGGTCAATCCCGGCGTCAAATACGTTCAAGACAAGCCGGTGTTCCCGGTCTCTACTATTTCTGCCCCAGGTGCTGCATGAAGATTGCTGTGCTGTCGCGAAACCCGCGTCTGTATTCCACCCGCCGCCTGGTCGAGGCCGGCACCGAACGTGGCCACGAAATGGTGGTGATCGACACGTTGCGTGCCTACATGAACATTGCCAGCCACAAGCCGCAGATCCATTACCGGGGCAAGCCGCTGGAAGGCTTCGATGCGGTAATCCCGCGTATCGGCGCCTCAGTGACGTTTTATGGCTGCGCGGTGTTGCGCCAGTTTGAAATGATGGGCGTTTTTCCCCTGAATGAATCGGTGGCCATCGCTCGCTCGCGGGACAAGCTGCGTTCGCTGCAACTGCTGTCGCGTCGCGGCATCGGCCTGCCGGTGACGGGCTTTGCCCACTCCCCCGACGACATCCCCGACCTGATCGACATGGTTAACGGCGCGCCGCTGGTGATCAAAGTGCTCGAAGGCACCCAAGGCATCGGCGTGGTGCTGTGTGAAACCGCAACCGCGGCGGAATCGGTGATCGAGGCATTCATGGGTCTCAAGCAGAACATCATGGTGCAGGAATACATCAAGGAAGCCGGCGGTGCGGATATCCGCTGCTTCGTGGTGGGTGACAAGGTGATTGCGGCAATGAAGCGCCAGGCCAAGCCGGGGGAGTTCCGTTCCAACCTGCACCGTGGCGGCAGCGCCAGCCTGATCAAGATCACCCCGGAAGAACGCATGACCGCGCTGCGGGCGGCCAAGGTAATGGGGCTGGCCGTAGCGGGTGTGGATATCTTGCGCTCCAACCACGGGCCGTTGGTGATGGAGGTGAACTCATCGCCAGGGCTTGAAGGGATTGAGACCACCACCGGGAAGGATGTGGCGGGGATCATCATTCAGCATCTGGAGAAGAATGGTGGGCCGAATATGACCCGGACGAAGGGTAAGGGCTGATACACACTCAACCTGCCCGGCAACACGAAACAATTGTGGGAGCTGGCTTGCCTGCGATAGCGGTGGCCCAATCAACAGCGATGTTGAATGTGCCGCCCTCATCGCAGGCAAGCCAGCTCCCACATTTGATTTTAGTTATTGGTTAAACCGCGTCTCTCGGCAGCATCAAGCCAAGCGGCAACCGCACGCGCGCTTCCAGGCCGCCCTCTTCGCGGTTGCGCAGTTCAACATTGCCGCCATGCATCGAGGCAATCCGCCGCACAATCGCCAGGCCCAAGCCTGTGCCCTTGCCACCGCGAGCTCGATCGCCACGGGTGAACGGGTTGAAAATCCCTTCCAGTTCCGCCGGGTCGATGCCCGTGCCACGGTCCATCACGCTCAGCACCACATACGGCGCAGCACTGTCGCCGGACACATACGCTGCCACTTCCACATCGGAACCGGCATGGTGCAAGGCATTGCCGATCAGGTTGTTCAACAGGCGCTTCATCGACACCCGGCGCAACGCGAACGGCTGGATCGGCTCCAGGCGCATACGCACTTGTTCGCCGTTCTGGTTGTAGGGCGCCACGACCTCACGCACCAAGTCCGTGAGATCGACTTCTTCCACGACCTCATCGCGGCCATCACGGATGAACGCCAGGAACTGATCGAGAATCGCGTCCATGTCCTCGATGTCACGCACCATGTCATCGGTCAGGTCGTTATGGTTGCCCATCAATTCCAGGGACAGCCGCAACCGCGTCAACGGCGTGCGCAGGTCGTGGGACACGCCCGCCAGCATCAGCTCGCGCTCGCGGCCGGCCTGCTCGACATCTTCGGCCATCTGGTTGAAGGCGCCGTACACTTCGGTCATCTCACTGGGCGTGTCGCTGACCGGCAGGCGCACACTGCGGCCCTGCCCCAGTTGGCGTGCTGCGAATACCAGGCGTTTGAGCGGTTGGTTAAGCTGACGCACGAAAATCCACGCAGACGCCGTTGAAAGCAGCCCGATGGCGAGGAACCAGCCCAGCACGTTCCAGATCTTCTGCCCACGCAACGGGTGCGGGTACAGCGGCACTTTCAGCCAATCCTGCCCCAGGCTCGGTGCCCGCACCCATAACGCCGGTGACACATGCATACGCAGCCGCACCTCGGTGTCTTCACCCAGTTCGGCCTGCATCTGGCGCTGGTAAATCTCACTGTAAGGCCAATGCTGCTCGCCTTCCGGCACCCCTGCGCCGGCCACACGCACCAGGGTGGCGGCCTTGGCGATCTTTTCGCGGTTCTCTGGGTCGGCCGCCCAATAGGCGCGCAGCGTCAGGGCGACACCGTGGCTGTACTGCCTGTCTACCAGCACGTCTTCGTTCATCAACAGATAAACCAGCGTCAGCGCCTTGGAAAACAGAACGACGATCAGCACCAGCCAAAGGGTGCGTGAGAAGAAACTTTGCGGGAACCACAACGGGGTTTTCATAGGAGACTGCCAGACAGCTTGCAGAAACGAGCGGCGCTCGCAGAAATGCAGACGCCGGGCAGCCCGTTGACCCTTATGGAGTCAAACGCCGGGCTGCCCGCGCCTGCAAATCATCGATTACTTGGTTGCAGTGCCATCCGGCACAAACACATAGCCCACGCCCCACACCGTCTGGATATAACGCGGCTTGGACGGATCCGGCTCGATCATGCGGCGCAGACGGGAAATCTGCACGTCGATGGAGCGCTCCAGGGCGTCCCATTCCCGACCACGGGCCAGGTTCATCAGCTTATCGCGCGTCAGCGGTTGGCGAGCGTTCATCACCAGAGCCTTGAGCACGGCGAATTCGCCGGTGGTCAGCATGTGCACTTCTTCGCCACGCTTGAGCTCACGGGTCGCCAGCGACAGTTCGTAGTCGCCAAAGGTGACGCTTTCATCTTCGCTGCCTGGCGCGCCCGGGACCGGGGCAGCCTGGCGGCGCAATACGGCTTTGACCCGTGCCATCAGCTCGTCCGGATTGAACGGCTTGGCCAGGTAGTCATCAGCGCCCAGCTCAAGGCCCTTGATGCGGCTCAACTCATCGCCCTTGGCGGTGAGCATGATGATTGGAATCTGGTTGTTCGCACCGCGCAGGCGCTTGCAGGCGGTGAGGCCGTCTTCGCCGGGCAGCATCAGGTCGAGCACGACCAGATTGAACACTTCACGCCCCAACAGGCGGTCCATCTGCTCGGTGTTCGGCACCGCGCGGGCACGGTAGCCCTTGGAGTTGAAGAAACGCTCCAGCAGGCTGCTCAGCCCCGGATCGTCGTCAACGATGAGAATTTTTTCGCCTTCAGCAGTTTGTGCAGTGCTGCTCATTAGATGCTCCTCTTATCTCGGCGCGCATTATGGCGTAGCTGCCGTTATACGCACCGTGTGCATTGTTAGCAGATTTTTCCTCTACCGCCAGCGAACCCTTACCCTGCAACCTGCGGCGCATTCCCCACCCGAGGCGGAACGCTGGTTATAATGCGCCGCCTTTGTGCAGGGCAATGTCAGACTTTACTGCTTACTGCCTTATTCGTTTTTTTCAGCGGCGGGCAGCAAATTTCCGATTTCGAGGGTCAATAGGCAGCCTCTTGACCCAGGCAGCGGCGCCAGACGGGCCGCTCAACCAGCCTCGCAAGGCCTTGTTTTCCGGGCCTGCGAGCTGCTTTCAGAATTTCAGGTGGTTTTATGGACAGCATCAACAGCCGCATCGCCGAGGAACTCGGTGTACGCCCCCAACAGGTCGAAGCGGCCGTCGCTCTACTGGATGAGGGCTCCACGGTGCCCTTCATCGCCCGTTACCGTAAAGAAGTGACCGGCAGCCTCGACGACACCCAGTTGCGTCACCTGGAAGAGCGCCTGCGCTACCTGCGAGAACTCGACGAACGGCGTATCAGCATCCTCGCCAGCATCGAGGAACAAGGCAAGCTGACCCCGCAACTGGAACGCGACATCAAGCTCGCCGACACCAAGACGCGCCTCGAAGACCTTTACCTGCCGTACAAACAGAAGCGCCGCACCAAGGGCCAGATCGCCCTGGAAGCCGGGCTGGGCGACCTGGCCGACGGCCTGTTCAACGACCCGTCGCTGACCCCGGAAACCGAAGCCGCGCGCTTCATCGACGCAGAGAAAGGCGTCGCCGACGTCAAGGCCGCCCTCGAAGGCGCCAAGTACATCCTGATGGAGCGCTTCGCCGAGAACGCCGGCCTGCTGGAAAAACTGCGCACCTACCTCAAGCAGGAAGCCACCCTCAGCGCCCGCGTCATCGCCGGCAAAGAGGAAGAAGGCGCCAAGTTCCGCGACTATTTCGAACACGACGAACCGCTCAAGAGCATGCCGTCCCACCGTGCGCTGGCGATTTTCCGCGGCCGCAACGAAGGCATTCTCAGCTCCGCATTGAAAGTCGGTGACGAGCTGCCGGGCACCATGCACCCTTGCGAAGGCATGATCGGTCAACAATTCGGCATCCAGAATCAGAACCGTCCTGCGGATAAATGGCTCGGTGAAGTCGTGCGCTGGACCTGGAAGGTCAAGCTCTACACCCATCTGGAAACCGACCTGCTCGGCGAACTGCGCGACGGCGCCGAAACCGAGGCGATCAACGTTTTCGCCCACAACCTGCATGACCTGCTTCTGGCCGCCCCGGCCGGCCCGCGCGCAACCCTGGGCCTCGACCCCGGCCTGCGCACCGGCTGCAAGGTCGCGGTGGTCGACTCCACCGGCAAACTGCTCGACCACGCCACCGTGTACCCACACGTGCCGCACAACAAGTGGGATCAGACCCTGGCCATCCTGGCTGCACTGTGCGCCAAGCATTCGGTGGACCTGATCGCCATCGGCAACGGCACCGCCAGCCGTGAAACCGACAAGTTGGCCGCCGAGCTGATCAAAAAATACCCAGCCATGAAGATGACCAAGGTGATGGTCTCCGAGGCCGGCGCGTCGGTGTACTCCGCCTCGGAACTGGCTTCCAAGGAATTCCCGGACCTCGACGTGTCGATCCGTGGCGCCGTCTCCATCGCTCGTCGCCTGCAGGATCCGCTGGCCGAACTGGTGAAGATCGACCCTAAATCCATCGGCGTCGGCCAGTACCAGCACGACGTGTCGCAGCTGAAACTGGCGCGCGGCCTGGACGCGGTGGTGGAAGACTGCGTGAACAAGGTCGGCGTGGACGTGAACACCGCCTCGGTGGCACTGCTGGCCCGTATCTCCGGCCTGAACACCACACTGGCGCAGAACATCGTCACTCACCGTGACGAAAACGGCGCGTTCAAAACCCGCGCGGCGCTGAAAAAAGTCGCTCGCCTGGGTGAAAAAACCTTTGAACAGGCGGCCGGCTTCCTGCGTGTGATGAACGGCGACAACCCGCTGGACGCCTCGGCGGTTCACCCGGAAGCCTACCCGCTGGTGCAACGCATTGCCGCCGAGACCGACCGCGATATCCGCTCGCTGATCGGCGACGCCGCGTTCCTCAAGCGCCTGGATCCCAAGAAGTACACCGACGAAACCTTCGGCGTGCCGACCATCACCGACATCCTGCAAGAGCTGGAAAAACCTGGCCGCGACCCGCGTCCCGAGTTCAAGACCGCCGAGTTCCAGGACGGCGTCGAAGACCTCAAGGACCTGCAGCTGGGCATGATCCTCGAAGGCGTGGTCACCAACGTGACCAACTTCGGCGCCTTTGTGGACATCGGCGTGCATCAGGACGGTTTGGTGCATATCTCTGCGCTTTCGGAGAAGTTCATCAAAGACCCACGCGAAGCGGTGAAAGCCGGTGATGTGGTCAAGGTCAAGGTGATGGAAGTTGATATCCCGCGCAAACGCGTGGGCCTGTCGATGCGCATGAGCGACACCCCCGGCGAGAAAATCGACGGTGCCCGTGGCGCACGCCCAGGTTCGGCGCCGCGTCAGTCGCAAAACAACGCGCCACGCAAAGAAACCGCCACCGCAGCGCCGAGCAACAACGCCATGGCGTCGCTGTTTGCCAATGCCAAACAGTTGAAGAAACGTTGATGGAAATCCCGGCCGGTTTGACCCAGAGCGCGTTCAGCGAACTGATCGGCTGCCGCCTGCAACGCCTTGAAGAAGGCGTTGCCGAGGTGGCCCTGACCCTGGAGCCGCACCTGCGCAACCGCGCGGGCAAGCTCCACGGCGGGGCAATTTTCAGCCTGGTGGACATCACCATGGGTCTGGCCTGTTCCAGTGCCCATGGTTTCGACCAGCAGAGCGCGACCATCGAGTGCAAAATCAACTATATCCGCGCCGTGTCGGATGGCGATGTGTTGTGCACCAGCCGCGTGATTCACGCTGGCCGACGTACGTTGGTGGTGGAGGCGGACGTGTTTCAGGACGAAAAACTGGTCGCAAAAGCACAAGGCACCTTCGCTGTCCTATAGCTCCCCGCCCTCGATTTGAGTTAATTTCGGCGCTGCGACAACAGCGTCGGAATTTTCTTGCTGCGCTATAGCCCAATTCATGGAGTGAAGTAGGCTTTTCCAAAGCGGGTCAAATCGACTCAAAACCAGGCGATAACGCCAGTTTCAACTTCACCCTTGTAGACCGTCCTGCCCACCCCCATATTGGGGCGACTGACGCGTGAAGGAATCCAACTTGAGCGAACTTCTCAACCGCCGCCTGGCCTTGCTCGGCAAGCGCGAACACCTCTCCCTGCTAGAGCAGTGCTTGCACGGCATCGAGCGCGAATGCCTACGCGTCACCGGTGAGGGTCGCCTGGCACAAACGCCGCACCCCGAAGCCTTGGGCGCCGCGCTGACCAACGAATTGATCACCACCGACTACTCGGAATCGCTGCTGGAGTTCATCACTCCCGCCCTGCCCAACCCGGCCGATACCCTGAGCAGCCTGGACAAGATCCATCGCTTTGCCTACAGCAAGCTCGGCAACGAGTACCTGTGGAGCCCTTCGATGCCGTGCCCATTGCCGGCCGAAGAAGATATTCCGATTGCCTACTACGGCACCTCCAATATCGGCCAGCTCAAGTACGTGTACCGCAAGGGCCTGGCCCTGCGCTACGGCAAGACCATGCAGTGCATTGCCGGCATCCACTACAATTTTTCGCTGCCGGAAGAGTTGTGGCCGCTGCTCAAGGAGACTGAAGGTTTCGTCGGCACCGATCGCGACTACCAGTCCACAGCCTATATCGCGCTGATCCGTAACTTCCGCCGCTACAGCTGGCTTTTGATGTACCTGTTCGGTGCCTCACCGGCCCTGGACGCCGGCTTCCTGCGCGGTCGTTCGCACCAGTTGGAAGTGCTCGACGCCGACACGCTGTACCTGCCGTACGCCACCAGCCTGCGCATGAGCGACCTGGGTTACCAGAGCAACGCCCAGGCTGGCCTGACGCCGTGCTACAACGATTTGAGCAGCTACACCGACAGCCTGCGCGAAGCGGTGGCAACGCCCTACGCGCCCTACGTAGAAGTCGGCACCCATAAGGACGGTGAGTGGGTTCAGCTCAACACCAACATCCTGCAGATCGAAAACGAGTACTACTCCAACATCCGCCCCAAACGTGTGACTTACACCGGCGAGCGGCCGATCCAGGCGCTGATGGCGCGTGGCATCCAGTACATCGAAGTGCGTTGCCTGGACATCAACCCGTTCCTGCCGATGGGCATCGACCTGCCGGAGTCGCGTTTCCTCGATGCGTTCCTGCTGTATTGCGCGCTGAACGACAGCCCGCTGTTCGCCAACAACGAGTGCGGCAACGCCACCTCCAACTTCCTCAGTGTGGTCAAGGAAGGCCGTCGCCCAGGCCTGCAGTTGCAGCGTCAGGGCCAGCCTGTGGACATGAAGGAATGGGCCACCGAGTTGCTGGAGCAGATTGCGCCGTTGGCGGCGTTGCTGGATGAGAGCCACGGCATCACCGAGCACAGCCAGGCGCTGGACGCCCAACTGGCGAAGGTCAAGGATTCGTCCCTGACGCCGTCGGCCCAGGTGTTGGCGGCAATGGCCGAGCGCAAGGAGAGTTTTGCGCAGTTCTCCCTGCACCAGAGCGAGGTGCATGCCGAGTACTTCCGTAAGGAGCCGTTGGCGGCTGAAGAGCAGGCGCGTTTTGAAACGTTGGCGCGCACTTCGCTGGCGCAGCAGGCGGAGCTGGAACAGAACGAAGTCGGCGATTTTGATGTGTTTGTCGGGTCGTATCAGGCGAGCATTCTGGCGATCAGCAACTAAGCACCACGCCTTCTGTGGTGCCTGGTTTGTGTGGGAGCTGGCTTGCCTGCGATGCAAACACCTCGGTGTATCAGTGATACCCAGGTGATGCTATCGCAGGCAAGCCAGCTCCCACATTTACCCTCTTTGATTTGAACATCTGCTTTCACTCTTCTTCTAATAAGCTAATTCGAAAATGTTATTTATTTTCGGATTCTTAGATCATTTAGTCTCCTCACACGCCGACCCTCGGCCGCCTGATTGAGGAGCTTCCCCTTGAAACTGTTAACCCCTCTGCGCCTCTTGGCCGCATTGTCCCTGGCCGGTGCCAGCCTGTTTGCCCAGGCGGCGGATGTAACCATCGCTTACCAGACCACCGTGGACCCGGCGAAAGTCGCCCAGGCCGACGGCGCGTACGAAAAAGCCACCCACGCCAAAATCGACTGGCGCAAATTCGACAATGGCGCCGACATCATCGCCGCCATCGCCTCCGGTGATGTGCAGATCGGCTACCTCGGTTCCAGCCCCCTGACCGCAGCTGTCACTCGCAAAGTCCCGGTGGAAACCTTCCTCGTCGCCACCCAGATCGGCGGCGCCGAAGCCCTGGTGGCGCGCAACGGTTCGGGGATCAACAGCCCGCAGGACCTGATCGGCAAAAAGATCGCCGTGCCGTTCGTGTCCACCGGCCACTACAGCCTGCTGGCCGCGCTGAAGCACTGGAACATCGACCCCTCGAAAGTGACCATCCTCAACCTCGCGCCACCGGCAATCATCGCCGCCTGGAAACGCGGTGATATCGACGCCACCTACGTGTGGGACCCAGCCCTGGGCGTGGCCAAGGAAAACGGCAAGGTGCTGATCACCTCCGGCGAGCTGGCCAAGTTCGGCGCGCCGACCTTCGACGCCTGGATCGTGCGCAAAGACTTCGCCGAGAAACACCCGGAAATCGTCACCGCCTTCGCCAAGGTCACGCTGGATGCCTACGCCGCGTACCGCAAAGACCCACAAGCCTGGCTCGCCGACAAAGGCAACGTCGAAAAACTGGTGAAACTCTCCGGCGCCAAGGCCAGTGACATCCCACTGCTGCTGCAAGGCAACGTCTACCCGCTGGCCGCTGACCAAGTAACCCTGCTGGGCGCACCGACCACCAAGGCTGTGACTGACACCGCCGCGTTCCTCAAGGAACAAGGCAAGGTCGACGCCGTGCTGCCGGACTACGCCCCTTACGTCAGTGCCAAGTTCATCACCAACTGATTTAAGGAGTTCATTGCGATGGCCTTGCTACAACTGGAGCGCATCAGCGCACAGTACCCAGGCGCCACAGAACCGGTACTGTCTGACATCTCACTCGACCTTGGGCCCCAGCAGTTGCTGGTGGCCCTCGGCCCGTCCGGCAGTGGCAAGACCTCGCTGTTGAACCTGATTGCCGGTTTCGTCGAGCCTTCTGCCGGGCGCATCACCCTCGATGGCGTGCCGGTCAAAGGCCCGAGTGCCGAGCGTGGCGTGGTGTTCCAGGACGACGCCCTGTTGCCCTGGCAGGACGTGCTCGCCAACGTCGGCTTCGGCCTCGAGCTGGCTGGCGTACCCAAGGCGCAACGCGAAGTACGCGCCAAGGAAATGCTCGCCCTGGTCGACCTGGCGGGTTTTGACAACCGCCGCATCTGGCAACTGTCCGGTGGCCAGAAACAACGTGTGGGCCTGGCCCGCGCCCTGGCAGCCGACCCGCGTGTATTGCTGATGGACGAACCCTTCGGCGCCCTCGATGCCTTCACCCGCGAACAGATGCAGGAGTTGCTGCTGCAAGTCTGGCGGCGCACAGCCAAGCCGGTTTTCCTGATTACCCACGACATTGAAGAAGCGGTGTTCCTCGCCACCGACTTAATCCTGCTGGCGCCCAACCCAGGCCAAATCGTCGAGCGTCTGCACCTGGACTTCGGCCAGCGCTACGCCGCCGGTGAGTCGGCCCGCGCGATCAAGTCCGACCCGCGCTTTATCGAAACCCGCGAACACGTGCTGGGCAAAGTGTTCTCGCAACGGCAGGTGTCCGCATGAGCAGCTACGAACTCCCCGTCACCGCCGCCAAGCCGGTAGCCCACCCGGTGATTGCGGTGCGTCGCAGCCTGAGCACGCGCTGGATCAGCGTACTTACCTTGGTCGCCTTGCTGGCGATCTGGTGGGCGGTGACCGCCACGGGCTTGATCGAACCGCTATTCCTGCCGCCACCGTCCGCCGTGCTGCAAAAAGGCTGGCTGCTGGCGACCACGGGCTACATGGATTCCACCTTGTGGCAGCACTTGGGCGCGAGCCTGCAACGCATTGGTCTTGGTTTGGGCTTTGCGGTACTGACGGCCGTGCCGGTGGGCATTGCCATTGGCGCAAACCGTATCGCACGCGGCATTCTCGACCCGCTGATTGAGTTCTATCGGCCGATTCCGCCGCTGGCCTATCTGCCGCTGATCGTGATCTGGTGCGGCATCGGTGAGCTGTCCAAGGTACTGCTGATTTACCTGGCGATCTTCGCGCCCATTGCTATCGCCACCGCGACCGGCGTGCGCACCGTCGACCCGGCCAAATTGCGTGCTGCGCAGTCGTTGGGCGCCACCCGCGCCCAGCTGATTCGCCATGTCATCCTGCCGAGCGCCCTGCCCGACATTCTGACCGGCGTGCGCATCGGCCTCGGTGTGGGCTGGTCGACACTGGTCGCGGCCGAGTTGATCGCGGCCACCAGCGGCTTGGGTTTCATGGTGCAGTCGGCGGCGCAGTTCCTCGTCACCGACGTTGTAGTGCTGGGGATTTTGGTGATCGCCCTGATCGCCTTCGCCATGGAAATGGGCCTGCGCGCCCTGCAGCGCAAATTAGTGCCTTGGCATGGCCAGGCACACTGAGTGAGAACAGCATGAGCAGCCTGACCGTTACCCCGATAAGCACCGCCCTGGGCGCCCTGATCAGCGGTGTCGATATCACCCGGCCGCTGAACCCCGAAGAACGTGACGCCATCGAGCACGCGCTGCTCGAGCACTCGGTGCTGTTCTTCAGAGGCCAAGCCATCACCCCGCAGCAACAGGCGCGGTTCGCGGCGAACTTTGGTGACCTGCACATTCACCCGATTTACCCCAATGTGCCGGAACAGCCTGAAGTGCTGATCCTCGACACCGCCGTGACCGACGTGCGCGACAACGCGATATGGCACACCGACGTGACCTTCCTGCCCACTCCCGCCCTCGGCGCGGTGCTTAGCGCCAAGCTGCTGCCGGCGTTTGGTGGCGACACGTTGTGGGCCAGCGGCATTGCGGCTTATGAGGCGCTGTCGGAGCCGCTCAAGCGCCTGCTTGATGGCTTGACGGCGACTCACGATTTCACCAAATCCTTCCCGCTGGAGCGCTTTGGCAACACTGCCGAAGACTTGGCGCGCTGGGAAGAAACCCGCAAGAAAAACCCACCGCTGTCGCACCCGGTGGTGCGCACGCATCCGGTGAGCGGGCGCAGATCGCTGTTTGTCAGTGATGGGTTTACGACGAAAATCAATGAGCTGGAACCGGCCGAAAGCGAAGCCATCCTCAAGCTGTTGTTTGCTCACGCGACTCGGCCGGAATTCACTATCCGCTGGCGCTGGCAGGAGCATGACGTAGCGTTCTGGGATAACCGCGTGACGCAGCATTACGCAGTGGATGACTACCGGCCGCAACGCCGCGTGATGCATCGCGCCACGATCCTGGGCGACGTGCCTTTTTAGGGCCAGGCCACTACCCAATGTGGGAGCTGGCTTGCCTGCATAGCGGTAAACCAGCCACTACTTCATCGACTGACCCACCGCCATCGCGGGCAAGCCCGGCTCCCACAGTGTTCGAGTAGATCGTTCCCACGCTCTGCGTGGGAATGCAGTCTGCTTCTAGAGCCGTGACGCGGAGCGTCACAGGAGGCATTCCCACGCAGAGCGTGGGAACGATCGGGTGGGTTACTCAGCGGTGGATGGCTTTTCCCACAAGTTAATCCCACCTTCCTGCGCAAACCGATCAATCTCCGCCAGCTCTTCGGCACTGAAGCTCAGGTTCTTCAACGCGCTGACGTTCTCGATGATTTGCTCCGGCCGGCTCGCGCCGATCAGTGCACTGGTCACCCGTGGGTCACGCAGGGTCCAGGCCAGCGCCAGTTGCGCCAGGCTCTGGCCGCGACGCTGGGCGATTTCATTCAGCGCGCGCACGTGGGCGATGTTGGCGTCGGACAGGTGCTTGGCTTGCAGCGAACCCCCCCCTGGGCGATTAACCCGTGCATCGGCCGGTACGCCGTTGAGGTACTTGTCGGTCAGCAAACCCTGGGCCAGCGGCGTGAACGCAATCACCCCGGCACCGAGTTCTTCGGTGGTGTCCAGCAGGTCTTTTTCCACCCAGCGGTTGAGCAGGTTGTAAGCCGGTTGGTGGATCAGCAGCGGCACTTTCCACTCTTGAAGCAGCGCCGCCATCTCACGGGTTTTCACGCCGGAATACGACGAGATACCGATGTACAACGCCTTGCCCTGTTGCACGGCGGTGGCGAGGGCGCTGGCGGTTTCTTCCAGCGGGGTGTCGGCGTCGAAACGGTGGGAATAGAAAATATCCACATAGTCGACGCCCAGGCGTTGCAGGCTCTGGTCCAGGCTCGCCAATACGTATTTGCGCGAACCGCCACCCTGGCCGTAAGGGCCGGGCCACATGTCCCAGCCGGCTTTGCTGGAGATGATCAATTCATCGCGATAGTGCTTGAAGTCTTCGCGCAGCAAACGGCCGAAATTGATCTCGGCGCTGCCGTAGGGCGGGCCGTAGTTGTTGGCCAGGTCGAAGTGGTTGATCCCCAGGTCGAACGCGGTGCGCAGCAAGGCGCGCTGGGTGTCGATCGGGGTGCTGTCGCCAAAGTTGTGCCACAGCCCCAGGGACAGTGCAGGCAGCACCAATCCACTGCGGCCTACGCGGCGATAAGGGATAGATTCATAGCGGTTTTCGGCAGCAATGTACGTCATCGAATCCTCTCTGGGCTTAGGGCAAATAAGGCCTGGGAATAAGGTTATTCCCAGGCCTTTTAACCAGCTGAATCGCTTAACTATGCCCTTCTCTTTTACAGCAATTCCCTACCAGAGTGGAACGACGTAGCTCACATAGAAGCGGTTTTCATCTTGCACGGTGGCACCGGTAATATCCGGGCTGGCATGGGCATTTTTCCAGGTTACGCCCAGGCCTTTGAGGGTGCCGGTGGGTACTTGGTAGGCCACGGCAATGTTGCGTTCCCATTCGCTGGTGGTGCCTTGCGCCGTGCGGATGTCATCGCCGTGTGCGTAGGCCGCAGAGAACGTCAGGCCGGTGAGGCCGAGCTTGCCGAAATCATATTTGTACTGCGCCAGCCAGGTGCGTTCGCCGGCGTGCTGGAATTTGTTCAACTGCATATTGGTCAGCGCCGGGGTGTCGGCGCCCGAGCCTGGGCCCTGGCGCGCGTCGCCGCTGTTCAGGCCGGAATCCAGGTACGGGAAGTCGCTGTCGCCGCTGTTTTTCTGGATACCGAGGCCCACGGTGTGACCGTCCAGGCTGTAACTCTCAAGCAAACTGGCGGTGGTCTGGTTGATGCGGCCTTTGCTGGTGCCGTCACCGTAGAGGCCGGCGCCGGCAAAGTCCTTGTCGCCATCGGCGTTGGCGCCGACACCCAGGCTGCGGAACACGCGCACATCAGTGTCGAATGCACCCACTGTCACCGCGTCATGACGCTTGGCGCCGAGGAAAAACTGCTGGTAGTAATCCTCAAGGTTGGAATACCACAGGCTCACGGTGGTGTTCTGGATGCCGGTGTAGTCCGCACCGCCGAACAGGAAGCGATCGCTCTCTTTGGTGCCGCCGGCGGTGATCATGCCCTGGTCGCCGGTTTCGTTGCGGATCTTGGTCTTGAAGATATCGCCGCCGGTGAAGGTGAAGTCGGTAAGGTCCTTGGACACCAGTTGCACACCGGTATTGGTCTGCTGGTACAGGCGGCCGTCGGTGTTGGCCAATACCGGGTTGTTGCCGTACAGCGTGCCAACACGCAGTTCATCCTTGGCGAAACGCATCTTGAATGTGGGGCTGAGTACACCGAACTGGTCGGCGGATTTGCCGTTGTCCAGCGGGAACATGCTGCCGGGGTAGCGGCCCTGGTGATCCTTGTCGTTAAGGTCGCCGCCGGAGTCGAGTTTCAAGCCGTAGAACGCCTGCAGATCGAGGCCGAAACCGACCGGCCCCTCGGTGTAGCCGGACTTGAAGTTGAACTCGAAACCCTGGCCCCAATCACGCACGCTGTGGGCCTTGGCATTGCTGTTAACCACATCACGCCCCTGCTGGTTGAGGTAGCGATTGAGCAGGGTCACATCGGCGTGGCTGTCGTCGATAAAATCGGCGTGGGCGGACAGCATAAAGCTCGCCATGGCGACACCCACCATGGGGCTTATTAACGTCTTCATTGTTACCGGTCTCCGTCACTGTTCTGAAATGAAAGCGTCAAACGCTTCACACAATTACGCAGTGGCCAGATGACAGTTCGGAGTCAAACCGGGGGTTCAACGAATGAAATTAAATTTAAAAAAAGCCCCGTAGAACGGGGCTTTGCGAGCTGATCGTTCCCACGCTCTGCGTGGAAACGCATCCCGTGACGCTCCGCGTCACCCCAACAGAGGGGCGCGGAGCGCCTCGGGCGGCATTCCCACGCGGAGCGTGGGAACGATCATTTAAGAGCGGGCTAGCGCACCAGGTGCAGGAACTGCAGGTGCCGCTCGTACTGGTCAAGGATGTCGTTGATGATCTGCTCCTTGGTGTAGCCCACCAGGTCGTAGTCCTGGCTACCCTCGCTCAAATGCACTTCCGCCCGATAATAGCGACGGTTGTTGAGCTGCTTGGAGCCCATGCCACCGCGCGCAAAGGACGGCGTGAAGTAGCCGCGCATCTGCACTTGGTAAACGAACGGATGCTCTTCACCGTGGCCGATTTCCAGGCTGACGCTGTCGTTGGACGGGTCAGGCTGAGTGACGACGCTGAGGCCTTTTTCGACAAACACCGCCGTCACTTCTTCGATGGCCGGGCGCACCGTGGTCTCAAGGAACCGGTACACCTCATCACGTGACGGGAAATGCACCGCCTGGCTCAAGCGCTGGCGCCAACCGCCGGTGCCCTTGCGTGAGCCCGACACCGGTGCCAGCGAATGCAACTGCGCGATCTGCTTTTGCGACTCGAGGTAGAAGGCTTTGTGCAGCCCCCACATCATCAGCAGCAAAATCAGCGAGAACGGCAACGACGTCAGCACCACCGCGGATTTCAGTGAGTCGATACTGCCGGCAAACAGCAACGCACTGGTGACCAGCGCGGTCATCGCGCCCCAGAACACCCGCAGCCATTTGGGCCCATCTTCATCGGCATTGCCGCCTTTGGACGACAAGGTCGACAGCACCACGGTGCCGGAATCCGCCGAGGTGACGAAGAACACGAAGCTGATAAACACCGTGACCGCGATGACGGTCTTGCTCCACGGGTAGGTTTCCAGCAGCAGGTACAGACTCATCGACGGGTCATCGATGGCCGACTGGCCGAGGGCGGTCAAACCGTGGTTGAGCACTTGGTCGATGGCGCTGTTGCCGAAGATCGACATCCACGCCAGGGTGAAACCCAGCGGGATCAGCAGCACGCCAAACACGAATTCGCGGATGGTACGGCCACGGGAAATCCGCGCGATAAACAGACCTACAAAGGGCGACCATGCGATCCACCAGGCCCAATAGAACACTGTCCAACCGCCCAGCCAGTCGCTGGGTTTGTCGTAGGCGTACACATCGAAGCTCTTGGTCGGCAAGGCGCCAAGGTAGTCACCGATATTCTGGATCAGGGTGTTGAGCAAGTGCTGGGTGGGACCGGCGAACAACACAAACAGCAGCAGCGCGCAGGCCAGCAGCATGTTGATGTCGGACATCACCCGCACGCCCTTGTCGACGCCGGCGACGGCGACGAGGATCGCGGCGCCCATCATCAGCGTGATCAGGCCGACCTGGATCCACTGGGTGTGGGCAATGCCGAACAGGTAATCCAACCCGGAGTTGAGGTGCAACACGCCAAAGCCCATGTCGGCGCCCAGGCCAAACACCGTGGCGATGATGCCGAAGCCGTCCACTGCGTAGCCGATGGGGCCGTTGATGCGTTTGCCGATCAGCGGGTAGAGCGCCGAACGCAACGCCAGCGGCAGGTTATGCCGGTAGGCGAAGTACGCCAAGGCCATGCCGACAAAGGCAAACACGCCCCAGCCGTGCAGGCCCCAGTGCAGAAACAGGATCTGCATAGCCTGGCGCGCGGCATCGGCGTTCATCGGCGCGCCCTGGGGCGGTTGCACCAGGTGCGTCAGCGGCTCGGACACGCAGAAGAAGAACAGCGTGATGCTGATCCCGGCGGCGAACAACATGCCGGCCCAGGACAGGTAACTGAACTCGGGCTCGTCGTGGTCGGCACCGAGTTTTATCTTGCCGTAGCCCGATAGCGCGGTGACCACCACGAAGACCAGGTACAGCGTCATCGCGAGCATGTAGTACCAGCCGACCGTATTGGCCGCCCAGTTTTGCGCGGCCAGCAGCCAGGCACCGGCCTGTTGCGGAATCGCGATGACAGTGATGCCAAAGAGCAGGATGAAGCTGGCGGCAAAGTAGAAAACGGGCGCATTCATGCGCACCAGGCCGCTGGATGGGGTGGACGATGCACTCATGAACGATGCACCCCGAGGGTGTGGGATGTGGCTGTAAATAACGGACTCAGCAAAGGTAAGCCTCCTGTTGTGAGCGGGCAGCGAACCACCGGTTTAACTTGAACGAACATTCAAGTTAAACATGGATAGGCGGTCTGGGACTAATCGCAGGGCTGAGTGGTAGACAATTCCTACACTAGCTCAAGGATTGGTATGACGGGTGCGCGAGGCAAAACGTTCAGCGATTTCCGAGTGAAAACCTACCCAACTATGAAATGCAGTCCACTGTGGGAGCTGGCTTGCCTGCGATAGCGGTGGATCAGACATACCGCCATCGCAGGCAAGCCAGCTCCCACAGTTGATCCGTGTTTGGCTCAACGACTACTTCTGCGCCCCATCCTCATGCTGCAGATTCGCCTGGGTGATATTCGCCCCCGCCGGCACGCTGCGGGTCAGCCACACATTGCCGCCAATCGTCGAACCTTTGCCGATGGTAATCCGCCCCAGAATCGTCGCCCCGGCGTAAATCACCACATCGTCTTCCACAATCGGATGGCGCGGATGGCCCTTCTGCAACTGCCCATCTTCATCCGCCGGGAAGCGCTTGGCGCCCAAAGTTACGGCCTGGTAGATACGCACCCGTTCGCCAATGATCGCGGTTTCGCCAATCACCACACCCGTGCCGTGGTCGATAAAGAAACTCGGGCCGATCTGCGCGCCAGGGTGAATGTCGATACCGGTGGCCGAGTGTGCAATCTCCGCGCTGATCCGCGCCAGCAATGGCAACCCCGCGCGATACAGGTGGTGCGCCAGGCGATGGTGAATCACCGCCAGAATGCCCGGATAGCACAGCAGCACCTCATCCACACTGCGCGCGGCGGGGTCGCCGTGGTAGGCGGCCAGCACATCGGTATCCAGCAGGCTGCGCAGGGAAGGCAAGGCCAGGGCAAAGTCCTGGATCAGGCGGATGGCCAGGGCGTCGACCTCGCGGTCATCCTGGCCGCCTTGGCGTGCGGCGTAACGCAGCTCCAGGCGCGCCTGGCCGAGCAGGGCATTCAGCGCGACGTCGAGGGTGTGGCCGACGTAGAAATCTTCACTTTCCTCACGCAAGTCCACCGGCCCCAGGCGCATCGGAAACAACGCGCCGCACAGCGACTCGAGAATCTGCGCCACCGCCTCGCGCGACGGCAACTCACGCCCGCCGTGCTCGCCACTCAAGCGGCCATTGCGCGTGCGCCACTGGTCTCGGGCGCTGCGCAGTTGGCTGACGATGGTTTGCAACTGCCAATGGCTGGAACGCTCACTCACGGTATTCACTCCTGACGTAATGGCCATCACTTTACGGTATGCACCCTGGCCGCCCTTAAGAACCAATGGTGTGATGTACAGAACCATACGGAATAAGCGATTGGCGGTTGCCCGATGAAAAGTGCCTGCCTATAGTCGCCCAATCACTTCGCCACCGTGCCTCGCCATGATCAAACAACAGCTCGACCGTTTTAACCGCCTGGAACTGCTGGGCGGCGCCACTGCCCTGGAAAAACTCGAGCGGCTGTCGGCCTGGCTGGGCAGGGACATCTACGTCAAACGCGATGACACCACGCCGCTGGCCATGGGCGGCAACAAACTGCGCAAACTCGAATACCTGGCGGCCGACGCCATCGCCCAAGGCGCCGATACCCTGGTCACCGCCGGCGCGATCCAGTCCAACCACGTGCGCCAGACCGCTGCGCTGGCCGCCAAGCTGGGCCTGGGCTGTGTGGCACTGCTGGAAAACCCCACCGGCACTGAAGACCCTAACTATCTGGGCAACGGCAACCGCCTGCTGCTGGAGCTGTTCGACGCCAAAGTCGAATTGGTCGAGAACCTCGATAACGTCGACGCGCAACTCAACGCCCTCGCCGACCGCCTGCGCAGCAACGGCAAAAAGCCGTACCTGGTGCCTATCGGCGGCTCGAATGCACTGGGCGCGCTGGGTTACGTGCGCGCCGGGCTGGAACTGGCCGGGCAGATTGAAGACAGCGGTATCGAATTTGCCGCCGTGGTATTGGCCTCAGGCAGCGCGGGCACCCACAGCGGCCTCGCCCTGGCGTTAAGCGAAGTGCTGCCGAATTTGCCGGTGATTGGCGTTACCGTGTCGCGTACCGACGAAGCCCAACGGCCGAAAGTGCAGGGCCTGGCCGAACGCACCGCCGAGTTGCTCGGTGTGGACATTCCCGAGGCGTTCAACGTGATTTTATGGGACGAATATTTCGGCCCGCGCTACGGCGAACCGAACGCCGGCACCCTCGCTGCGGTCAAGCTATTGGCGAGCCAGGAAGGCCTGCTGCTGGACCCGGTCTACACGGGCAAAGCCATGGCCGGCTTGCTCGATGGCCTCGGGCGTCAGCGGTTTGAGGACGGGCCGATCATATTCCTGCATACCGGCGGGGCGCCGGCGTTGTTTGCCTATGACTCGGTTCTAACGGACTGAACACGGATCAAATGTGGGAGCTGGCTTGCCTGCGATGGCAGTCTGTCAGCAACCGATGTGCTGACTGACCCACCGCTATCGCAGGCAAGCCAGCTCCCACAGCAGACCAACGACATATTCAAAAATAGAATAACAAATTAATTTTATATTATTTTCAAGTCTTAAAAACTGGCTTTATAGTCGCGCCGAAGGCGAAGACGCGCTTCGCGCTTTAAGGCAGGATACGACTACTGCGTCACCTGCTTCGCTCAACATAAAAACACAGGGGCTGTTCATGACTATTTCTGTATTCCGCCGCACGTTGTTGGTTGGCACATTGGGCCTGGCACTCGGGGCTGGCTGGTTGGGCCAGGCGGTTGCTGGCGAGCAGTTGGATAACATCAAGAAAGCCGGCGAGATCAAGATCGGCCTGGAAGGCACCTACCCGCCGTTCAGCTTTGTCGATGAAAGCGGCAAGCTCAGCGGGTTCGAGGTCGAGCTGTCCGAAGCGCTGGCCAAAGAGCTGGGCGTGAAGGTCAAGCTGCAGGCCACGCCGTGGGACGGCATCCTCGCCGCTCTGGAATCCAAGCGCCTGGACGCAGTCGTCAACCAAGTGACCATCTCCGAAGAGCGCAAGAAGAAGTACGATTTCTCCAAGCCCTACACCGTTTCCGGTATTCAGGCGCTGGTGCTGAAGAAAAACGTCGACACCATCAAGACTGCCGACGATCTGGCCGGCAAGAAGGTCGGCGTAGGCCTGGGCACCAACTACGAACAATGGCTCAAGGACAACCAACCCAAAGCGATCATCAAGACCTATAACGATGACCCAACCAAGTTCCAGGACCTGCGCATCGGCCGTATCGACGCCATCCTGATCGACCGCCTGGCCGCTCTGGAATACGCCAAGAAAGCCCCGGACACCGCAGCTGCCGGCGACGCCTTCTCCCGTCAGGAAGCTGGTATTGCCCTGCGCAAAGGCGAGCCTGAACTGCTCGACGCCGTGAACAAGGCCCTCGACAAGCTGCGCGCCGACGGCACCTTGAAGAAGCTGTCCGAGAAATACTTCAACGCTGACGTCACTCAATAATGGAAGCAGGTTTCCAACTCGCGCTGGACTCCGCGCCCTTTCTGCTTAAGGGCGCGTATTACACGGTGATTCTTAGCCTCGGCGGGATGTTCTTCGGCTTGCTGCTGGGCTTCGGCCTGGCCTTGATGCGCTTGTCGCGCTTCAAGCTGGTCAGTTGGATCGCCCGCGTCTACGTGTCGTTCTTTCG
The DNA here is from genome assembly GCF_022662395.1 of Pseudomonas sp. MONT-RG-20F-20-E-7-02. Classification (NCBI taxonomy): domain Bacteria; kingdom Pseudomonadati; phylum Pseudomonadota; class Gammaproteobacteria; order Pseudomonadales; family Pseudomonadaceae; genus Pseudomonas; species Pseudomonas sp. MONT-RG-20F-20-E-7-02. The sequence goes on along the minus strand of NZ_JAKNQN010000005.1, from coordinate 136,142 downwards.
CGGCACGCCCTTGCTGGTGCAGCTGTTTCTAATCTACTACGGCTTACCGCAAGTGGGCATCGAGCTGGATCCGATTCCGGCCGCCATGATCGGCTTCTCGCTGAACATGGCGGCTTACGCCTGTGAAATCCTGCGCGCCGCGATCAGCTCTATCGAACGCGGCCAGTGGGAAGCGGCTGCGAGTATTGGCATGACCCGCGCGCAGACCCTGCGCCGAGCCATCCTGCCGCAGGCCATGCGTACGGCATTGCCGCCGTTGGGCAACAGCTTTATTTCGCTGGTCAAGGACACGGCGCTGGCCGCCACCATCCAGGTGCCCGAGCTGTTTCGCCAGGCTCAACTGGTGTCTGCGCGCACCTTCGAAATTTTCACCATGTACCTCTCCGCTGCCCTGATCTACTGGATCCTGGCAAGCATCCTGGCGCATTTTCAAAATCGCCTGGAAGACCGGGTCAACCGGCATGACCTGGAGTCTTGAAGCATGATCGTGGTTGAAAAACTGACCAAACAATTCAAGGGTCAGGTGGTGCTCAACGGCATCGACCTTGAGGTCAAGGAAGGCGAAGTCGTCGCCATCATTGGCCCCAGTGGTTCGGGCAAGACCACCTTCCTGCGCTGCCTGAATTTCCTCGAAGAGCCCACCAGCGGCCGCATCAAAGTGGGTGACATCGAGATCGACAGCAGCAAGCCGCTCAACCAGCAACAAGGCCTGGTGCGGCGCTTGCGCCAGCACGTGGGTTTTGTGTTCCAGAACTTCAACCTGTTCCCCCACCGCACCGCGCTGGAAAACGTCATCGAAGGCCCGATCGTGGTCAAGAAGATGCCACGCGAAGCGGCAACCGAGCTGGGCCGCAAGTTGCTGGCCAGGGTGGGTCTGGCAGGCAAGGAAGACGCCTACCCACGGCGTTTGTCCGGCGGCCAGCAGCAGCGTGTGGCGATTGCCCGTGCATTGGCCATGGAGCCGGAGGTGATTCTGTTCGACGAACCCACCTCGGCCCTCGACCCGGAACTGGTCGGTGAAGTACTGGCGACCATCCGCAGCCTGGCCGAAGAGAACCGCACCATGGTCATCGTCACCCACGAAATGAGCTTTGCCCGCGATGTCGCCAATCGGGTGATCTTCTTCGACAAGGGCCTGATCGTGGAACAAGGCGAAGCCAAGGCGCTGTTCGCCAACCCAAAGGAAGAACGCACCAAGCAGTTCCTGAGCAAATTCCTCGCCCACTGACACCCGAAAAACCTGTGTGGGAGCTGGCTTGTCTGCGATGCAGGCACCTCGGTGTGTCAGCCGCACCACAGCGATGCTATCGCAGGCAAGCCAGCTCCCACCCAAGCGCGCTCCTACATGAAATCCTCGTGCTAACGAATAAAACGCACCGCCGCACCCACCTTAAAATCCCCCGCCTCGTCAGCTCTTTCTGAATCTGCTCCAGCCCGCCGTTTAGCCTTCTGCCGCCATTGACGCCCCAGGGGCAACCCTCTTATCTAGCACCCAGAGGATTGGATCCTATCCCGGCTATTCACTGAATCGTTCCTTTCGGCACCTGCGCGCAAACGCGTACCGGCGCCGGAACGATTGCTGCTGGCTGCATCAAGGAGATTACTTATGACGCGCACTGCAACCCTGGCCATGCTCACCGCCCCAACCCTGCCCCAGGCCCATCGACACGGCATCAACGCCCTCGCCGCCACCCAATTGCAGGTGGATATCGCCCCGTACCCCGGCATGGAGGAAGGCGACCTGATCGAGCTGTTCTGGAACAACTGCTTTGCCGACTCCCGGCGCGTAACGGCGTGCAAAATCGGCACAGCCACTCACCTGCGAGTACCAGAAAGCTTTGTGCTGGACGGCCCCGCGCAGGTTCACTACCAAGTCATGCAGATCGGCCACGGCCCGGCACGCTCGGCCTTGACGCGGGTGCAGGTGAAAACCAATTATCCGGGTGGCCAGCCGGTGTTTCCGCCCAACCACGAAAACAACGACGAAAACCAGAACCTCGCCCCCGTCGACCTGCCTGAAACCATCCGCCGCTACGGCGTCAACGGTCGCCAGGTATTGCGCGGTATTCCGTTGAGCATCGAACCCTACCTGAACATGGCCAGCGGTGACGCGATCACGTTGCGTTGGGGTGACGTGCGCCTGGACCTGCCGAAAATCGAGGCACAAGACGTCGGCCTGGCGGTGCACGTGTGGGTGCCTTCGACGGTCATTATCGAGGCCGGCGACGACAGCCGCCTGGACGTGACGTACTGCATTCTTGACCGCGTCGGCAATAATTCGCGCTGGGCACCGGCGCGCACCCTGAACATTTCCGCCTGTTCGCCACAGACCCCGCCCCGCCCGGCCAGGGCCGCATCGGCCTACCAACCGCGCCAACCCGGTTCGCCTTGCGAGCCAGGGTGACGGCCCTTCTATGCATATTCCTAGAAGTTAGTTTATTTAAAGATTTAACACGCTTAGGGTATATGCACCGGACCACCGGACATCTCTGATTTTTCTGTTTTTATTTCATTGAATGCGAGGTCGGTATGGTCAGAATTACCCCGGTGCATAACGCCAGGGCATTACGTGCAGCCAAGGAGCGGCGCTGATGTCTAACTTGGCTCTAACACCCCCCCAGAGTGATCTGGATGTAGCCCCACTACTTTTGCCGGCCGCTGTGCTGCGCGACGACGCCCAAGCGTTGCGCGCAGCCCGCGAACTGGCTCAGGCCGCGCGCCTGCAGGCCGCCAAGCGCGACCAGCAGCGCAAGCTGCCTTGGGCGCAGATCGAACAGTTCACCCGCAGCGGGCTCGGCAGTATTTCCATCCCCCGTGAATACGGCGGCCCACAGGTTTCATTCGTGACCCTGGCCGAAGTGTTCGCGATCATCAGCGCGGCAGACCCGGCCCTTGGGCAGATCCCGCAGAACCACTTCGGCATCCTGCACGTGCTGCAGGGCGCCGCCACCGAGCGCCAGAAAAAGCAGCTGTTCCAGAGCGTGCTCGACGGCTGGCGCATCGGCAATGGCGGCCCGGAACGCGGCACCAAAAACACGCTGGAGCTCAAGGCGCGCATCACCGCCGAGGGCGACGGCTATGTCATCAGCGGCCAGAAGTTCTACTCCACCGGCGCGCTGTTTGCCCATTGGGTGGCGGTGAAGGCACTGAACGATGACGGCAAACAAGTCATGGCGTTTGTGCGCCGTGGCACCAAAGGGCTGCGCATCGTTGACGACTGGTCGGGCTTTGGCCAACGCACCACGGCCAGCGGCACGGTGCTGCTCGACCGCGTGCCGGTGGACGCCGAGCTGGTGGTCGACAACTGGCGTATCGGCGAAAGCCCGAACATCCAGGGCGCTGTCTCGCAATTGATCCAGGCGGCCATCGACGCCGGCATCGCCCGTGGCGCCCTGGACGACACCCTCGCCTTCGTGCGCGAACGCTCACGCCCGTGGATCGACGCCAAGGTCGAACGCGCCAGTGATGACCTGTATGTGATCGCCGATATCGGCAAGCTGAACATCGAACTGCATGCCGCCGAAGCGCTGCTGCGCAAGGCCGGCAAGGTGCTGGACGAAGTCAGCGCCGCGCCGATCACTACGCAGTCCGCCGCCCGCGCCTCGATTGCCGTGGCCGAAGCGAAAGTGCTGACCACCGAAGTGTCGCTGCTGGTCAGCGAAAAGCTCTTCGAACTGGCCGGTAGCCGCGCCACCCTCGCCGAATTCAACCTCGACCGCCATTGGCGCAACGCCCGCGTGCACACCCTGCACGACCCGGTGCGCTGGAAGTATCACGCCATCGGCGCCTATCGCCTGAACGGCACGTTGCCGGCTCGCCATTCCTGGATCTGACCGACCAGACATCTGGAGAACATCATGACTTTCTCTACCAACGTCGCGGTTATCACCAGCGATGAACAAGCCCTTATTGTCGCCAGCGACCTGGCGGAAGACTTGCGCCGCGACAGTGCCCAGCGCGACCGCGAACGCCGCCTGCCCTTGCCCGAGCTCGACGTGTTTTCGCGCTCCGGCCTGTGGGGCATCAGCGTGCCGAAGGAACACGGCGGCGCCGGGGTCTCCAACGTCACCCTGGCCAAGGTGATTGCGCTGATTGCCCAGGCGGACGCGTCGCTGGGCCAGATTCCGCAAAACCATTTCTACGCCCTGGAAGTGCTGCGCGTAAATGGCAGCCCTGCGCAGCAACAACGCCTGTACGCCGAAGTGCTCGCCGGCCAACGCTTCGGCAACGCCCTGGCGGAGCTGGGCACCAAGACCGCTCACGACCGCGTGACCGCCATCACCCGCGACGGCGATGGCTTTCGTATCAGCGGCCGCAAGTTCTACTCCACCGGCGCCCTCTACGCCCAACGCATCCCGACCTCGGTGGTGGATGAACACGGCGTGCAGCAACTGGCGTTTGTGCCCCGCGACAGTGAAGGCCTGAGCGTGATCGACGACTGGAGCGGCTTCGGCCAACGCACCACCGGCAGCGGCTCGGTAGTGTTCGATAACGTGTGGGTCGCCGCGCAAGATGTGATTGCGTTCCAGAGCGCCTTCGAGCGCCCGACCACCGTCGGCCCGCTGGCGCAGATCCTTCACGCCGCCATCGACACCGGCATCGCCCGCGCCGCCTTCGAAGATGCGCTGCACTTTGTGCGCACCAAGACCCGCCCGTGGATCGATTCCGGCAACGACAAAGCCACCGAAGACCCGCTGACGCTCAAGAGCTTCGGCCACCTGAGCATTCGCCTGCATGGCACCGAAGCCTTGCTGGAACGCGCAGGCGAATACCTCGACCGCGCCCAGGCTGACAGCACTGCCCAGACCGTGGCGGCAGCCTCCATCGCCGTCGCCGAAGTGCGCGCCCTGAGCACTGAAATTTCCCTGGCCGCCGGCAGCACCTTGTTCGAACTGGCCGGCAGCCAGGCGACCCTGGCCGAACACGGCCTGGATCGCCACTGGCGCAACGCCCGCGTGCACACCCTGCACGACCCGGTGCGCTGGAAGTACCATGCGGTGGGCAATTACTACCTCAACGATGAAAACCCGCCACTGCGGGGGACCATCTGATGGCGAAGAAAAAGATCCTGCTCAATGCCTTCAACATGAACTGCATCGGGCACATCAACCATGGCCTGTGGACACACCCACGGGACACCTCGACGCAGTACAAAACCGTCGAGTACTGGACCGAACTGGCGCAAACCCTGGAACGCGGGCTATTCGATGGTTTGTTCATCGCTGACATTGTCGGCGTGTACGACGTCTACCAGAACAGCATCGACGTGCCGCTCAAAGAGTCGATCCAGCTGCCGGTCAATGACCCCTTGCTGCTGGTCTCCGCCATGGCGGCCGTCACCAAAAACCTCGGCTTCGGCCTTACCGCCAACCTCACTTACGAGCCGCCGTATCTGTTCGCCCGGCGCATGTCCACGCTCGACCACCTGAGCCGTGGCCGGGTCGGCTGGAATATCGTCACCGGCTACCTCGACAGCGCCGCCAAGGCCATGGGCCTGACCGAACAGGTCGAGCACGACCGGCGCTACGACCAGGCCGATGAGTACCTGGAGGTGCTGTACAAACTCTGGGAAGGCAGCTGGGAAGACGACGCGGTCATCAACGACCCACAGGCGCGGGTCTATGCCCAGCCGGGCAAGGTGCACAAGGTTGAACACCACGGCGAGTTCTATCAGATCGAGGGTTATCACCTCTGCGAGCCGTCGCCGCAGCGCACGCCGGTGCTGTTCCAGGCCGGCAGCTCGGACCGTGGCTTGCTGTTCGCCGGTCGGCATGCCGAGTGCGTGTTCATCAGCGGGCAAAACAAAGCCGCGACCAAGGCTCAGGTCGACAAGGTGCGCGCCAGCGCGGTCGAGGCCGGGCGTAACCCGGATGACATCAAAGTGTTCATGGGCCTCAACGTGATCGTTGGCGCCACCGAAGAACAGGCCTGGGCCAAGCATGCCGAGTATCTAAGCTACGCCAGCCCGGAAGCCGGCGTGGCGCACTTCTCGGCGTCCACGGCGATTGATTTTGCCCAATACGAACTGGACGAACCGATCCAGTACGTGAAGAGCAACGCGATCCAGTCGGCCACCAAGAACCTGCAAAACAACGACTGGACCCGGCGCAAATTGCTCGAGCAGCACGCCTTGGGTGGGCGCTATATCACCTTGGTCGGCTCGCCCGAGCAGGTCGCTGATGAACTGGAATCGTGGATCAGCGAAACCGGGCTGGATGGCTTCAATTTGACGCGCATCGTGACGCCGGAAAGCTATGTCGACTTTATCGATTTGGTGGTGCCGGAGTTGCAGAAGCGTGGGTCGTACAAGACGGCTTATGAGCAGGGAACGCTGCGCGAAAAAGTCTTCCATGGCGGCGCCCGCTTACCCGAACAACACACCGGTTCCACCTACCGACACTGAATCAAAACTGTGGGAGCTGGCTTGCCTGCGATGGCGGTGGGTCAGCTAAAAATTTGGGGCTGACAGACCGCTATCGCAGGCAAGCCAGCTCCCACAGTTGACCGAGTTATTTGCACTCACACCTTATGACTGGAAATCGATTATGAAAAAGACCCTGCTCACCCACCCAGTCAAAGCACTGGCCCTGGCCCTTGGTTTATTCAGCGCGGCGGTATTCGCCGCCGATGCACCGCTGAAAGTCGGCACCACCGCCGCCTTCGCGATTCCCCTGGAAGCGGCCGTCGCCGAAGCCGGCAAGCAAGGCCTGAAGGTCGAGCTGGTGGAGTTCACCGACTGGATCGCACCCAACGTCAGCCTGGCCGCCGGCGATATCGACGTGAACTACTTCCAGCACATCCCATTCCTGGAAAACGCCAAGGCCGCCGCCGGTTTTGACTTGGTGCCGTATGCGCCGGGCATCATCAATAACGTCGGGCTGTATTCGAAGAAGTACAAAAGCTTCGACGACCTGCCCCAAGGCGCCAGCGTGGCGATTGCCAACGACCCGATCAACAGCGGTCGCGGCCTGCAACTGCTGGCCAAGGCGGGCTTGATCACCCTCAAGCCGGGCGTGGGCTACAAGGCCACCGAAGAAGACATCGTCGCCAACCCGAAGAAGATCAAGATCCTGCAAGTCGAAGCCGTGCAACTGGTGCGCGCCTATGACGACGCTGACCTGGTGCAGGGCTACCCGGCGTATATCCGCCTGTCCAAAACCTTCGATGCCGAGTCGGCGTTGCTGTTCGACGGCCTCGACCACCCGGAATACGTGATTCAGTTCGTGGTCCAGCCCAAAAGTAAAACCGACCCGCGCGTGATCAAGTTCGTCGACATTTACCAGCACTCGCCGGTGGTGCGTGCCGCTCTGGATAAATCCCTCGGCAAGCTCTACCAAGTCGGCTGGGAAGATAAAAAATGACCGCCGCCCACTCTCAACTGCGCGACCTGGGCTTGCCGCCCAGGGACGCCGAGCAGACAGAACTGCACCCGGATTTGAACCGCGCCCATGTGCGTTTTATCAACCTGGGCAAAACCTATGACGGCAGCGTGCACGCCTTGCAAGGCATCGACCTGGCGATCCAGCGCGGTGAAGTGTTCGGCATCATCGGCCGCAGCGGCGCCGGTAAGTCCTCGCTGATCCGCACCATCAACCGCCTGGAGCAACCGAGCAGCGGGCGTGTGTTGATTGATCAGGTGGATATCGGCGAGTACGACGAAGACCGCCTGGTGGCCCTGCGTCGGCGCATCGGCATGATCTTCCAGCACTTCAACCTGATGTCGGCCAAGACCGTGTGTCAGAACGTCGAGTTGCCGCTGAAAGTCGCCGGCGTACCCAAGCCACAGCGCGAGCAAAAGGTGCGTGAGCTGCTGGAGCTGGTGGGCTTGCAGGACAAGCACAAGGCTTATCCGGCGCAGCTCTCCGGTGGGCAAAAACAGCGCGTGGGGATCGCCCGTTCGCTGGTGCACGACCCGCAGATTCTGCTGTGCGACGAAGCCACCTCGGCCCTCGACCCGGAAACCACTCAATCGATCCTCGCCTTGCTGCGCGAGATCAACCAGCGCCTGGGCCTGACCATCGTGTTGATCACCCATGAAATGGCGGTGATTCGCGAAATCTGCGACCGCGTGGTGGTGCTCGAACACGGGCGCATCGTTGAGCAAGGCCCGGTGTGGCAAGTGTTCGGCAACCCGCAGCATGAGGTCAGCAAAACCCTGTTGGCGCCGCTGCAACACGGCTTGCCGGAAGAACTGCAAAGCCGCCTGCAACTGACCCAAACCCACGCCGACGCCGCGTTGGTGCTACGTTTGCAATTCACCGGCAGCGACACCGATGAGCCCGACCTGGCCGCGCTGTTCAGCGCCCTCGGCGGGCGCGTGCGCTTGCTGCAGGGCGGTGTGGAACGGATCCAGGGGCATGCCCTGGGGCAATTACTGCTGGCGGTGAATGGCTCACCGCACACGGCCGAAGAGCTGCGCAATCGCGCCGGGCGTTGGGCACAACAGGTGGAGGTGCTGGGCTATGTGGTTTGATCGCTTATTGCAGGGCGCCATCGACACCTTGTTGATGGTCGGCGTGTCGTCGCTGATCGCATTGCTGGTGGGCATTCCACTGGCAGTATTCCTGGTCACCAGCGACAAGGGCGGCATCTACCAGGCACCCGCGCTGAATCGCGTGCTGGGCGCATTCGTCAATCTGTTCCGCTCGATTCCGTTTTTGATCCTGATGGTGGCGTTGATCCCGTTTACGCGGCTGATCGTCGGCACCACCTATGGCGTGTGGGCCGCCGTGGTCCCGCTGACCATCGCCGCCACACCGTTCTTTGCGCGGATCGCCGAGGTGAGCCTGCGTGAAGTCGACCACGGCTTGATTGAAGCCGCCCAGGCCATGGGCTGCCGCCGCTGGCACATCATCTGGCACGTGCTGTTGCCGGAAGCACTGCCGGGGATCGTCGGCGGGTTTACGATTACCTTGGTGACCATGATCAATTCATCGGCCATGGCCGGCGCCATTGGCGCGGGCGGCCTGGGCGACATTGCCTACCGTTACGGCTACCAGCGTTTTGATACACAGATCATGCTGACCGTGATCGTGCTGCTGGTGATTCTGGTGGCGGTGATTCAGTTGGGTGGCGACCGGTTGGCGCGGGTGCTGAACAAGCGGTGAGGTATAGTCGGGGCATCTTCGATGCCCGGTATTTCCCGTCATGACCCTCAAGCCCGATGACCTCAACCAGATTACATCCGCCACCCTCGGCCATTACAACAAGGTCGCCGAGGACTTCCGTGAAGGCACCCGCGATCATGATGTGAGCCAGAACATCGACGCGTTGCTGCGGCATATCCAGGGCCCGGCGCCGTTTACCGTGCTGGACTTCGGCTGCGGGCCGGGGCGGGATTTGCAGACGTTCACGCGCAAGGGCCACGTTGCCGTCGGGCTGGACGGTTCCGAGCGCTTTGCGCAGATGGCGCGCGAGGACAGCGGCTGCGAGGTGTTGCAGCAGGATTTCCTCAAGCTGGACTTGCCCGCTGAGCGCTTCGACGGGATCTTTGCCAATGCGGTGCTGTTTCATATTCCCAAGCAGGAGTTGCCACGGGTGCTCAAGCAACTGCACGGCGCGTTAAAGGCCGGGGGCGTGCTGTTCAGCTCCAACCCACGCGGTGACAACCAGGAAGGCTGGAATGGGCCCCGGTATGGGTCTTATCACGACCTGGCGGCATGGCAGGGGTTGCTGACGGCGGCCGGGTTTATGGAGTTGGAGCATTACTACCGACCGGCCGGGTTGCCGAGGGAACAGCAGCCCTGGTTGGCAAGTGTGTGGCGCAAGCTCTAGAACAGTGTTGAATGCTATGGCCTCATCGCAGGCAAGCCAGCTCCCACAATTGCAATGCAATCCCACTGTGGGAGCTGGCTTGCCTGCGATAGGGCCTTACCGGCAACGCTAATCGACCTGATACACCCGCGGTTTTTCCCCCACCACCAGCGCCGTCACACTGCGCCCGGCATAGCCTTGTTTTTCCTGCGCAGCAAAGTTCGCCACCAACCGCGTGCCATCGGCAAACGTGGTCTGCTGCACCTGCCGGTCTGACGTCAGCCAACGAAAATCGGTCATTGCCTGCGTCGCCAAGCGCTCATGCAACGGTCGGAAGAACCGGTCCTGGCGCTGTATCAACGGTATCCGCTGCTTGAGGGTGGCGGCGCTCAAGTGATACAGCGGCGGTACGTTGTACAGCAGTTGGGCCAGCTCGTTCTCAGCCCGCACATTGCTTAATTTCAGGCTGTCGAACAGCCAATGGTGCGTGGTAATCACCGAGCCGTGGAACACTGCCTGATACAGCGGCAGACGCATCGTCGGGTCGAAATACACCGTGCGAAACGGCTCGCTTAGCGGCACCGGTTTGAAGAACACCGTCGGTTGCTCCGGTGGATACCAGTTGCCTACGTAATAGGGCGACTGCTTGTCCTTGGTCATCCCGCGATCACCCCAACCGATCACCGGTGTCTGCATACCGTGGGCGAACAGAATGCCCTGGGCCGTCACCGCGTTGCCGTCTTCGGAACCGGCGGGCAACTTGAGCACAGTGTTCAGCCAACGCGACGCGTCGATATTGCCGGCGGCGTTTTGCGCCTGGGTCATTTCGGCGCCATTTCGATAGCTGTCGAAGACCATGCTGGTCGCATAGGCATCCAGGAACCAGGCGTTGAAACCGGCCTTGGCTTGCACGGCCTTCACGCGGGCCTCCAGCAGCGGCCTTACGCAGCGCGGGTCGGTGTAGTGGCCAGATTGTTGAAAGCCGGTCTTGAGCTTGCCGTCCTTCAACACAATGGCGCAGTCGCGATAGGCCTTGCTGCCCAGGTGGGCGGTGGACCAGTCCGGGTTTTCGCTGCTGGATAACGCAGTTTCATAGGAGTCATACGGCGCCATCAGGTAGCCGGCGTTCACGCCCGCCTGAATCGCTTCAGGGTGCCAGAGGCCGCCTTCCCAGCCTTCGCCCAAGGTTAGCAGCAGGCGCTTTAGCCCAGCGCCTTGCAGCGCTTCGACGGTCTGGGTCGACAGCGTACTGCCCCAGGTGCCGGGGCTGTCGCTCAAGGCGCCGGCAAACGCTATGGCCAGTTCACGGCGCAGTACGCCATAACCGTCAGCAAGCTTGAGCATGTCCGGCTCGTCGGTGGCCTGCCAGGTTTGCCGGGCCTTTTGGTTGATCGCTGCGTTGAGACCACGCAGCAGTACACTCTTTTGATAGCGGTCCAATGGGCGCGTCTGATTCAGTACGTTCAAGGTCTCTTTGTCCAGCAAGCCCTTGAGTGCGTGGCCGCGCAGCACCTTCACCAACAGCGGCCAGTCACGCACATCGTCCGGCCCCAACAGGTCATTGCCCCATAGATAGACATGGCTGGCGCCCAGCAGTTTTTCAGCCTCCGGTGTCTGGCGCAGCTTGTCCGTCAGCGGTTCATAGCGCCCTTGCTCCACCAGCCATTCGCGGTAGCGTTTAGCACCCGCCAAAGGGTCGGCAGCGCCCAAGTGCAGGCGTAACGTCATCGGCGCCCCAGGCTCAAGCGCGGTGAACTGGTGCGCCACTGTCAGCGCCAGCCCACCACCGTCTGCCTGCCATTGCAGGCGGTTGTGATAAGGATTGGTGAGCAACCAGTTAAGCGTGAAGCGGCCATGATCCACGCCCCATAACGGCAGGCTGAGATCCTGCGTTGTGTTGACCTCGCCCTGATCCTGCAAAAACGCGTTCCACACGGCGTTGCCGGCGGGCACGTAATGCCCTTCGGCCAAAGGCCAGATCAAGCCTTTACCGATGGCCTCGGCAGGTTGGCGCAGCAGGTGCAGCTCACCGGGTTCGCGCGCACTGATACTCAGGGCAAGGTCGCGCTGCTCAAGGCGAGCGCTCAGCTGGTAGGCGCCGTTATCCCACTGCCAAGTGACGTTTTCAGCGTCGGCATGCAGCTCAGTGACTGCATGTGCAGCCACACCGCTGGAGGCCTGCACCGACGCCTCGCCCGCCGGCGTGACTCGCAGCGCCAGCGTCGCGGGGTCGATTTCAACATGCCACTGGGCGTTTTCCAGCACGGTGCCAGCCAAGGCCAGCGGAGACAGCAACAGGCAAAAAGCCAACATCAGAGCGCGCATCACACGGGCCTTCCAAATAGGAACAGGCCCGGAGGGTAAAACACTTATGGCCAGCCAAATGTAGGGAAAGTGTTTCCAGGAACCTTCCCACATCGTTGCAGGAAGGCCCCAAGCGTCAGGCCTGTTGTTTTTTCGGCTCGCGAATCTTGTACCAGGCCACGTAAAGCGCCGGCAGGAACAGCAGCGTCAGCAATGTGGCAATGATGATCCCGCCGATCATCGCGTAAGCCATCGGCCCCCAGAACACTTCCCGCGCAATCGGGATCATGCCCAGGCTGGCCGCCGCTGCGGTCAGCAGGATCGGCCGGCGCCGGTGCTCGGTGGCTTCCACCACCGCGTCCCACGGCGTGTAGCCATCGCGCTCATACGCATCGATCTGCGTCACCAGAATCACCGAGTTGCGAATGATGATGCCGATCAGCGCGAGGATGCCGAGGATCGCCACAAAGCCCATGGGCGTGCCCGTGGGAATCAACGCCAGCACCACACCGATCAGCCCCAATGGCGCGACACTCGCCACCAGGAACATCTTCTGCACGCTGTGCAGCTGGATCATCAGGAAGGTCGCCATCAAGAACAGCATCAGCGGCACTACTTTGGCGATGGGGCCTTGGGCCTTGCCGCTTTCTTCGACGGTGCCGCCGGTGGCAACCTTGTAACCCACCGGCAGCTCGGCGCTGAACTTGTCGATCTCGGGTTTGAGTTGCTTGACCAGGTCGGTCGGCTGTATCTCATCACGCACCGAGGCCTTGACGGTGATGGTCGGTTTGCGATCGCGGCGCCACACCAGCGGCTGCTCCAGTTCGTAACGCACCGTGGCGAACGCCAGCAGCGGAATCGAGGTGCCATTGGGCGTGACAATCTGCAGGTTCTGCAGGGTTTCCGGCGTGCCGCGTTCGGCGTCCTCGGCGCGCCCGACCACATTGATAAGGTAGATATCGTCGTGCACCTGGGTCACCGACGCACCACTGACCACGCTGTTCATCAACTGCGCCACGTCTTCCGACGACAGCCCCAGTTGCCGCGCCTTGTCCTGGGCGATGTCCACGCGCAGCACTTTACCCGGCTCGTTCCAGTCGTAGATGATCTCGCCCAGGTGGGTGTTTTTATCCAGCAAGGTCGCCAGCTCAATGGCGTGTTTGCGTACCTGATCGGTGTCTTTGCCGGATACACGATATTGAATCGGGCGCCCCACCGGCGGGCCCATTTCCAGTGGCTGCACATAGCTGCCAATGCCGACAAAGTCATCACGCAGGCGTTTTTGCAGGCGCGCAATCAACGCACCGCGCTCTTCCAGGCCTTTGCTGACGATCACCAACTGCGCGTAATAAGGGTTTTCCAACTGCTGGTCGAGGGGCAGGTAGAAACGAATCGCGCCCTGGCCGATGTAGGTGCTCCAACGGGCAATGTCCGGGTCGTCCTTGATGATCGCTTCGAGGCGGTCGACGGCCTTGCGGGTTTCGTTGATCGAGGCGTTTTGCGGCAGGTTAAGGTCGACGAGGATTTCCGGGCGATCCGACGACGGGAAAAACTGGTTCTGCACAAACTGCATGGAAAACACCGACGCCACAAACAAGCCAACGGTGATGCCAATCGCCCACCAGCGGTTACGCATGGCCCAGAGCATGCCGCCATTGAACGCGCGGCCGATGCGCCCCGGCTCTTTGTTTTCGGGTTTAACGTTGGCACTGAGGATATGCACGCCGATTACCGGCGCAAACAGCACCGCCACCACCCACGACACCAGCATCGCCACGGCAATCACCGCGAACAGGGTGAAGGTGTACTCGCCCGCCGAGCTGGCGTTGAGGCCGATGGGCACAAAGCCGGCCACGGTCACCAGCGTGCCGGTGAGCATCGGGAACGCGGTCGAGGTATAGGCGTAGGTCGCCGCCTGTTCCTTGGTTTCGCCTTTTTCCAGGCGCGTGATCATCATCTCCACGGTGATCATCGCGTCGTCCACCAGCAGGCCGAGGGCGATGATCAACGCGCCCAGCGACACCCGCTGCATGGTGATGCCGCTGTATTCCATAAACACGAACACCAGCGCCAGCACCAAGGGGATCGAGCACGCCACCACCAGCCCGGCGCGCATGCCGAGGCTGATAAAGCTCACCACCAGCACGATGATCACGGCTTCGAAGAGCGCGCTGGTAAAGCCGCCGACGGCCTCTTCCACCACTTCCGCCTGGTCGGAGACTTTGTGCACACCGACGCCCACCGGCAAATCGGCAGTCAGCTCATCCATACGCTGGTGCAACGCCTTGCCGAACGACTGGATATTGCCGCCCTTCTGCATGGCGATGGCCAGGCCAATCGCCGGCTGGCCGTTGAACCGGAACATCGGCCGCGCCGGGTCGACATAGCCGCGGCTGATGTCGGCGATGTCCGCCAAGCGATAGAACCGGTCATTGAGCCGCAGGTTGACGTCAGCCAGGTCTTTCTCCGAGGCGAACTGCCCGGACGTGCGCACGGAAATCCGCTCCGGCCCGGCCTCGATCACCCCGGCGGGCGTTACGGCGTTCTGCGATTGCAGGCTCTGCACGACCTGGCGCTGATCAATCCCCAACGCCGCGAGTTTGCGCGTGGAGAAATTCAGGTAGATCACTTCGTCCTGCTGGCCGATCATCTCGACCTTGCCCAGGCCTGGCACCGAGCGGATTTCGGCGCGCACTTGCTCCACGTAGTCACGCAGCTGGCGCATCGATAAACCGTCGCCGGTAAACGCGTAGACCGAACCGAACACGTCACCGAACTCATCGTTGAACGACGGCCCCTGCAAGCCCTGGGGGAAGGTGCCGCGAATGTCATCGATCTTCTTGCGCACCTGATACCAGATATCCGGGATCGCCTTGGCACTGGTGGTGTCTTTGAGGAACACGAACACCGTGGACTCGCCCGGTCGCGTGTAGCTTTTCACGTAGTCGAGGGAGTCGAGTTCTTCGAGTTTTTTCTCGATGCGGTCGGTGACCTGCTTGAGGGTTTCTTCCTGGGTCGCGCCCGGCCAGCGTGTCTGGATCACCATGGTTTTGATGGTGAACGAGGGGTCTTCCTCGCGGCCCAGGTTCATGTAGGAGAACACGCCCATCAACAGCGCGACGAACATCAAGTACCAGACGAAGGACTGATGCTTGAGGGCCCAGTCGGATAAGTTGAAGCTCCCTTTCATCGCGGGCTGTCCTCGTCGATTTTGACTTTTTGCCCAGGCTTCAGGCTGTTCACGCCAGCGGTGACGATGCGTTCGCCGGGTTTGACGCCGCCGTTGAGCAGCGCGCTGTTGGCGTCACGGCTGACCACCGTGATGTCGCGCGGCTGCACGGTCTGGCTTTGGGTGTCGAGCAGCCAGATGCGGGTCTTGCCGTCGACTTCTTGCAGGGCACTCAGCGGCAGCTCGATACGCGGTGCGATGGCGCTGCTCAAGGTCACGCTGATCGCCGTGCCGAGGCGAAACGCGGGCGGCGTTTCGGTCAGGGTCAAGCGTGCGCGACGAGTCCGCGTGGCGCTTTGGGCCTGGGGTTCGATCTCGCGCACGATGGCGGTGGTGTTGACGCTCGGGTCGAGTTGCCCGGCGACCAGAAACACGACGTCCGGCGGTAGCCGCTCGGCGAGCCCGGCCGGCAGGTCGATCACCGCTTCCTTGATGTCCGGGCGCGCCAGGGTCACCACTTGCTGGCCGGCGCTGACCACTTGGCCGGCCTCGGCATTCCAGGCGGTGACGATGCCGGCGTGGTCGGTGCGCAGTTCGGCGTAGTTGAGCTGGTCCTTGGCCTGGTTGACCGAAGCCTTGGCCTGGTCGAGGGTGGCCTGGGTGGTTTTCAGGTCGGTCTGGGCCACGTCCAGCTGGGCTTGTGCGCCCACGCCACGGTTGAACAATTCCTGCTGGCGGCGGGCGTTGGCCTGGGCATTGATAAATTGCGCCTGCACGCGGGCGAGGTCGCCTTGGGCCGCGCGCAACTGGTTTTGCTGGTCAGTGGGGTCGAGCACGGCGAGCAAGGCGCCCTTCTCGACTTCGGCGCCCACGTCCACCGCGCGCCTGGCGATGCGGCCGGGTACACGGAAGCCCAGGTTGCTTTCGTAGCGCGCCTGGATAGTACCGGCGAAGCGGCCGAGGTTTTCCTGGTCTTCGGCCTTCACTTCCATGGACAGCACCGGGCGCACCGGTTCGGGCGCAGGTTCTTCCTTGGAGCAGGCGGCCAACAACAGGCTGGCGGCGAGCACTGCCGTCAGGCGCTTCATGGCTGGGCTCCTTGCTGGGCGATCTCGACCACCATGCCGGGGTGCAGCAATTGCCCACCGGCCACCACAACTTTTTCGCCGCCCTTGAGGCCGTCGCCGATAATTACTTTGCCGGTGAGGTAACGGGCCACGCTGACGTTGTGCAACTGCGCTTTGCCGTCAGCGTCGATCAACCACACAGCGGGTTCGTTGAGGTCTTTGGTCAGCGCCGACCAGGGCAGCTCGATACTGGCTTTGGCCGGGCCATTGGCAGTCGCACTCACCACCGAGCCCAGCTGCATGCCTTTGGGCAGGGATTGCAGGGCGATCTTGACCTGCACGGTGCCGGTATTGGCCGCCACTGCCGGCGTGACTTCGCGGACTTTGCCTACGGCCTTGATGCTCGGGTTATCCAGCAGGCTCACGGTGATCGGCGCATCCGGCGGCGGCTCTACCAGCAGCGATTCATAGACATTGAACACCGCATCACGCTCGCCATCGGTGGCCAGGCTGAAAATCGGCACGGTGGCTTGCACAACCTGGCCGACTTCAGCCTGGCGCGCAGTAATCACGCCGGGCGCATCGGCGACCAGCGCGGTGTAGCCGAGTTGCTCGCGGGCATTGGCCAGTTGCGCCTGGGCGGCGGCCAGGGCGCTTTGGCTGCTGCGCAGCGCGGCCTGGGCGGCGTCGTATTCGCTGCGGCTGGTGTAGCCCTTGGGCAGCAGTTTTTCCTGGCGCACAAAGGCGGCGGCGGTCTGTTTGACGCGTGCCTGTTCGGCCACGACCTGGGCCTGGGCGGAGTCGACGTTGGTCTGCAAATCCTTGGGGTCGAGCTTGGCCAGCACTTGCTTGGCGGTGACGCGGTCGCCCACGTCGACCATGCGCTGGATGATCTTGCCGCCCACGCGGAAGGATAAATCGGTTTGCACACGGGCCTGGATATCACCGGTCAGGGTCACCGCTGCGGCGAAATCCGCCGGCTGCACGGTCTGCACAAACACACGCGAATGCTCCTTGGGCGCGGCCTTTTCCTGGCCACAGCCGCTCAGCAGCGCCAACACGCCAAGACTGAGTAAAACTATCGAAGTGCGACCGCCCATGCAGGCTCCTTTTGCGTGACGCGATGTGCCAGTGTGTATGCGACTGTGAGCTTAGATCAGGGTTCCTTATCTGCATGGAGGATCCCATACTCCAATGGTTCCCATGTCGACTGATTACTTATGCTGAAAACCCTGGCGGTGGCCAATTACCGCTCGATCAATAAATTGGTGGTGCCCCTGGACCGGCTGAACCTGGTCACCGGCCCAAACGGCAGCGGCAAGTCCAACTTGTACCGCGCCCTGCGTCTGCTGGCGGAAACCGCCCAGGGTGGCGTGATCAATGCGCTGGCGCGTGAAGGTGGGCTGGATTCAACCTTCTGGGCCGGGCCGGAAACCATCAGCCGGCGCATGCGTGAGGGCGAGGTCGCCGTACAAGCCACCACTCGCCAGGATGTGAAGCGTCTGCGCCTGGGATTTGCCGGGGAAGATTTCAGCTACGCCATCTCCATGGGGCTGCCGTCACCCGGCATCAGTTATTTCTCCCTGGACCCCGAAATAAAAAAAGAATGCATCTGGGCCGGCCACCTGTATCGCCCCGCCAGCCTGCTGGTGCAGCGCTCCGGGCCGATGGTTCGGGCACGTGAAGGGCGCAACTGGGATGTACTGGCCCAGCACACGCCCAACTATCACAGCCTGTTCGACCAGGTCGGCAGCCTGCGCGGCTCGCCGGAAGTTTTGCTGCTGCGCGAAAGCATTCGCGGCTGGCGCTTTTATGATCACTTTCGCAGCGACGTGGACGCGCCCGTTCGCCAACCGCAACTGGGCACGCGTACGCCGGTGCTGCATCACGATGGGCGGGATTTGGCGGCAGCGTTGCAGACCATTCGCGAAATCGGCGACCCCGAGGCGTTGCAGCGGGCCGTCAGTGACGCGTTCCCCGGAGCGCGGCTGAATATCGAGCCGTTGCAGGGTGGGCGCTTTGCGATTGAGTTTTATCAGGAAGGCTTGCTGCGGCCCTTGTCGGCGGCAGAGTTGTCGGACGGGACGTTGCGTTATTTGCTGCTGATCGCGGCGCTGCTCACGCCACGGCCGCCGACCATGATGGTGCTGAACGAGCCGGAAACCAGCCTGCACCCGGATTTGCTGCCGGCGTTGGCGCGCTTGATTATCCAGGCTTCCCAGCATTGCCAGGTGTGGGTGGTGTCGCATGCCAGCCGCTTGATTGCGGCGTTGCAGCAGGATGAAGGGTGTAATTCGATTGTGCTGGAAAAAGTGATGGGCGAGACGCGGATTGTCGGGCAGGGGATTTTGGATGCACCGGCGTGGCATTGGCCGGAATAAGTGGAAGGAAGATCGTCCCCACGCTCTGCGTGGGAACGCCTCCTGTGACGCTCCGCGTCACGAGTTTAAAAGCTGACGCGGAGCGTCAAGAGCTGCATTCCCACGCAGAGCGTGGGAACGATCATCAACCCTGCCACTTGCCGCCTTCAACAATCACACTCTCAGGCTTGGTGTCATCGCTCAGCTCTTTACGCACATATTGGTCATACAGCTTGAGCAGGAACTTCTCTTCACCCAACTTCGCCAACTCGGCATTCACCCAGTCACGCAGTTCGATGTTGCCCTTTTTTACCGCGGGCGCAATCGGCGCTTCATCACCGAGTTTTTCTTCCAGCACGCGGTAGCCAGGGTTCTGCTTGGCCCAGCTGAACAGCACCAGGTTGTCCTGCGCATACGCATCACCACGACCAGCCGACAGCGCTTGCAGCGACTCGGAGTTTTTCTCGAACTTGAGCAGTTTCCAGTCCGGGTGGTTTTTGGTCAGCCAGATATCGGCGGTGGTGCCGGTGGTGACGATGGTAGTGCGGGTGGCCAGGTCATCCAGGCTTTTCACCGCGCTGTCTTTAGGCACCAGGGCCTGCACCGCCACTTTCAGGTTGGGGTTGGTGAAGTCCACCGCTTCCTTGCGCTCCGGCGTCACGGTCATGTTGGCGAGGATCAGGTCGACCTTGTCGCTTTGCAGGAATGGAATCCGGCTGGCCGGCTCGACCGCGACGAACTCGACCTTGTTTTCATCGCCCAGCAAATCCTTGGCGAATTGGCGACCGATGTCGGTATCGAAGCCGACGTAGCGACCGGCTTCGTTCACAAAGCCGAACGGCGGCTTGTCGGTGAATACGCCGACGATCAGCTTGTCGCGCGCCTTGATCTTGTCGATGTAGCTCGCCGCGGCAGCCGCAGGTTTGGCAGGCTCTTCGGCCTTTTTATCGCAGCCGGCGAGTAAGGCGACGGCAAACAGTGGCAGCAGTAACTTTTTCATATCAGCTCCAGTTCCTTGGCTTTCTTGGGCAGTGTTGAAACAAAGGAGAACTTCTCCAGGAACTGCTGCGCGCGTGCGGTTTGCGGGTTCGTAAAGAATTCTTCGGGGGTGTTGTGCTCGAGGATGCGACCGGCCTCCATAAACACCACGCGGTCGGCGACGGCGCGGGCGAAGGCCATTTCATGGGTGACGATCAACAAGGTCATGCCATCGCGGGCCAAGTCCTGAATCACCTCCAGCACCTCCTTGACCATTTCCGGGTCGAGGGCGGCGGTGACTTCGTCAAACAGCATCACTTGCGGGTTCATGCACAGCGAACGGACGATGGCGATGCGTTGCTGCTGACCGCCGGACAGCTGACGCGGAAAGGCGTCGCGCTTGTCGGCCAGGCCCACACGTTCGAGGAGTTTTTCCGCTTGGGCGCGGGCTTCGCGGGGCTCGCGTTTTTGCACTTTCAGCGGGCCGAGCAGGATGTTGTCGAGCACACTCATGTGCGGGAACAGGTGATAACTCTGGAACACCATGCCCACGTCCTGACGCACCTGGCGCCAGTCGGTGTTTTTATCCAGCAGCTCCTTGCCGGCAAAACGCAGGCTGCCGCTGTGCGCGACTTCCAGGCCGTTGAGACAGCGCAGCAAAGTGCTTTTGCCACAGCCGCTGGGGCCGAGGATCACCACCACTTCGCCGCTTTGCACGCTCAGGTCGATGCCCTTGAGCACCTGCTGCTCGCCAAAGAATTTGTTGAAACCCTGGAACTCGATCAATGCGCTCATGCTTGGGCCCAGCGCCGTTCCAGCACCTTGGAGGCGGCCGACAACGGGTAGCAGATAAAGAAGAAAAACAGGAACAGCACGCCGTAGATCAGTACCGACTCATAGGTGCGTTCGATGATTTGCTGGCCGACCTTGATCACGTCCACCACGCCGATCAGCACCGCCAGCGAGCTGGTCTTGATGATGCGCGTGTAGACGTTGATGGTCGGCGGCGTCATGCGCTTGAGGGCCTGGGGCAGCAGCACGTAGCCGTACAGCTGCGGGTCGGACAAGCCGATCGACAAACCGGCCTCGCGCTGGCCACGTGGCAGCGAATGCAACGCGCCGCGTACCACTTCGCCGACCTCGCTGGCACCCCACAGCGACAGCACCAGCACCGCGCACCAGAAACTCGGAATGCTCAGGCCAAAGAAAATCGGCAAACCGAAAAACAGCAGGTACAACCACACCAGCACCGGGATCGCGCGGAACAGTTCCAGGTACACCCGCAGTGCCGCGTTAATCAGTTTGTTATTCAGCGTGCGCAACACGCCGTACAAGACGCCGCCAACGGTGCTGAAGGCGATGCTCAAAAATGAAATCGACAGGGTTTGCGCAGCGCCCTTGCCCAGTTGCGGCAACGACACCCACAACAACTCAAGACCCGAACTGGCCATGCTGGAGCCTCCTTTCCAGACGGCTGAGCAGCAGAGACAGCGGCAAGAACAACAGCACGCAGATCAGCGTCAGCACGGCGAGCATTTCGTAGGTTTTGTAGTAGAGCGCGATGTAGCTTTTGGTGGTGTAGAGAATCTCCGGCACCGCCACGGCCGAGACCACGGTGGTCTCCTTGAGCAAAAAAATGAAATTGGCGAACAGCGCCGGCAGGCTGAGTATCCCGGCCTGGGGCAAGATCACGTGGCGCAGCAGTTGCCAGTCGGACAGGCCGATGGACTTGCCCGACTCGATCTGCGCCAGCGGCACCGCTTCCACACCGGCGCGCAGCACTTCGGTGAGGTAGGCGCCGCCGAGGAAGGTCATGGTGATAATCGCCGCCCAGAACCCGGAGATATTGAACCCCAGGGCCGGCAAGGCGAAGTACACGAAGAACAGTTGGATCAGCAGCGGCGTGTTGCGCGCCAACTCCACATACAGCGCCACCAGGCGCGACAGGTAAGGCGTGCGAAACACCAGCAGCGCCGCGTTGATCAGCGCCACCAGCAGCGAGGTGGCAATGGCGATCAGGCCCACTTGCAGCGTCACCCCCACGGCGTTGAGAAACGCCGGCAAGGTGCTGAGGATAAAAGCGAAATCGAAGGTCATCTTGGGTCCATGACGCCGCAAGGGTAATGCAGCGAGCGCAGTACGAGCCGACGTGGGTAACGCCGGGTAGCGCGAACTTTAAAGGTATAAAAAGCAAAATTTAAATACCCAAATAGCATATTGATATCACGCAAAAAGATAACCGCAGGGTTCGCGGGTTTGGCCGCTGGCGGCTATGGTCTTGGGGTCCCAGGAAAGCTGTTTTTTCGAAGGAATGAGAAAATGAACGAAGCGAAACCGATTGATCCGCAGGAGCTTGTGAAGTGGTTGGTGGCGTTGCGTCGGGCGATTAATAGCCGCCCCATCTGACACACCGCTGTTCAATGTGGGAGCTGGCTTGCCTGCGATAGCGATACATCGGCCAGCACATCCGCAGCTGACAAACCGCTATCGCAGGCAAGCCAGCTCCCACAGTTTAAAAGCGTGACGCAGAGCGTCACAGGAAGCATTCCCACGCGGAGCGTGGGAACGATCAACATAAAAAAACGCCGACGCTGTAGTAGCCGTCGGCGTTCAAACCTTGAAGGGGGTTTTGGTTACATCAGAACGCAGGCACTACCGCGCCGTTGTACTTCTTCTCGATGAACGCTTTGACTTCCGGGCTGGTCAGCGCCTTGGCCAGTTTCTGGATCGCGTCGCTGTCCTTGTTGTCCGGGCGGGCCACCAGGAAGTTCACGTATGGCGACTTGGCATCTTCGATGATCAGCGCGTCTTTGGCTGGGTTCAGGCCGGCTTCCAGCGCGTAGTTGGTGTTGATCACATCCAGGTCAACCTGATCCAGCACACGTGGCAGCAGCGCCGATTCCAGCTCTTTGAATTTCAGCTTTTTCGGGTTGCTGGCGATGTCTTTTGGCGTAGCCAGTGCATTGGTCGGGTCTTTCAGCGTAATCAGACCGTTCTTTTGCAGCAGCAACAGGGCACGGCCGGCGTTGGAGCCTTCGTTCGGGATAGCTACGGTGGCGCCATCTTTGAGTTCAGAAATGTTCTTGATCTTTTTCGAGTAACCGCCGATTGGCTCAACATGCACTCCGATCACAGTGACCAAGTTGGTGCCCTTGCCCTTGTTGAAGTTTTCCAGGTACGGCAGGGTCTGGAAGTAGTTGGCGTCCAGACGCTTCTCGGCAACCTGCGTGTTGGGTTGTACATAGTCAGTGAAGACTTTGATCTCCAGGTCCACGCCTTCTTTGGCCAGGGTCGGTTTCACCAGCTCAAGGATCTCGGCGTGCGGGATCGGCGTGGCGGCAACCACCAGTTTCTCGTTGGCCTGGGCGAAGCTTGCAGTCAGGGCAGCCGCCAGTGCGGTAAACAACAGAACCTTTTTCATGCAGTGTCCTTATCGAAATTCCGGGGCGTCTCTGACGACCGTTTTTTTATGGTGTGCCAGCGAAGTGCTATCGCGGCGTGGGATGGACAATACCTAGATTTTTTATTCCCGAACAATATCTTTTATTCACGTTGATATTCCATTTTGCTCATGTAGCCGCTGTTCATTTAAAAAGCTGAGCAAGGTTTGCTGCTCGGCGGGGCTGGCACTGGCGAAAATCCGCTGCACTTGCGCCAGCGGCGAGCCCGCCACCGGCAGGTTCAGGTGCTCGGGCAAAATTTCATCGCCACTGCTGACCAGCAGCGCAAAGTGAATAACGTTTTCCAGCTCGCGGGTATTGCCCGGCCAGCTGTGGTGTTCCAGCACACGCTGGGCGGCGTCGCTGATCAGCGGCACCGGCAGGTCCAGACGCTGGCTGTAGATGCCGAGGAAGTATTCGGCCAGGGGCAGGATGTCGCCGACCCGCTCGCGCAACGCCGGCAGGTCGAGCTGGCCTTCGCTCAAATAATGGAACAGCCGCTCATGAAACTTGCCCGCTGCCACGGCCTGGGCCAGGTCGATGCTGGTGGCGGCGACAAGGCGCACGTCTACCGGGCTGGGCTGATGGGCGCCAACGCGGGTGACCTCGTGGTTTTCCAGCGCGGCGAGCAATTTCACCTGAATCGGCAGCGGCAAGTCGCCGATCTCATCCAGGTACAAGGTGCCGCCGTTGGCCGAACCAAACCACCCCGCCCGGCTGCTCGCCGCGCCGCTGTGGCTGCCGGCTGCGTAGCCGAACAGTTCGGCATCGGCGTAAGTGGGGCTGATCGCACCGCAGTTGACCGAGACAAACAACCCGGTGCGATCGCTGCCACGGTGGATATGCCGCGCCAGCAGCTCTTTACCACTACCGGTCTCACCGCGAATCAACACGGGCAAGGCACGCGGCGCCAGGTTTTCCAGCTGTTCACGCAGTTGGCGCGAGCGCGGGTCGACAAACACCAGTGCCTTGGCGCGGATGCTCAGGGGGCTTTTTTCTGCGTCGGGGAAGGTCAGCAGTGGCTGGCCGAAGGTTTCATGACTCATGGCAGGCTCCCGCCCCAAATCCACTCAGGGACGGGGCGTTGAAAAGAATTTAGGCGCTGCGCCGGGCGTGGTGCTCAAGGCGGTTTTGCAGGCGATAGAGGTAGGCGAATCCCTGCTCCCAACGCTGGTGGCCGGACTTCACATTGATGTGGCCGGCGCCCGACAGGATGCCGGCTTCGGCGCCCCAATTGCGCGCCAGCTCCAGCGCCCGAGGGGCGCTGACGGCGCTGTCGTTGTCGGAACTGACCACTTGGCTGGGAAACGGCAGCAGGTCGGTCGGGATCGGCGCGAAGTTGCGCAACGCCGGTGAACAGGCCGGGCGTTCGACATCCGCCGGGGCCACCAGCAAGGCGCCACGTACCTGACGCAAAAATTGCACAGGCGCGGTGGCCGCCCAATGGGCGACGGTAATGCAGCCCAGGCTATGGGCGATGAGAATGACAGGCGTGCTGTCGGCGGCGATGGCCTCGGCCAGTGCGGCCACCCAGTCTTCGCGACGTGGCGTCAGCCAGTCGGCCTGCTCCACGCGCGCGCTGTTGGGCAGGCTGTTCTGCCAATGACTTTGCCAATGATCTTCTGGCGATCCTTGCCAGCCCGGCACGATCAGATAACGAATCGACTCGCTGTGCATGGGTGTGCCCTCCTGCAGCGTTTAACGTTGCTGACCAGTATAGGGACGGGGGTTATATTCGTTAAGGAATAAGAAGCTATTTATTAATAACCAAAAACTCAAACCCAAAAACAACCAAACTGTGGGAGCTGGCTTGCCTGCGATAGCGGTATGTCAGCCAATACAGCTGTAGCTGAGAGATCGCTATCGCAGGCAAGCCAGCTCCCACAGTGACCGGGTTACACAGTTGAACTTGAGGCGTTGGGCAAATTTCACGCAAAAAAAAAAGGCCGCACCCTGCCAAGGAGACGGCCAAAAAATTGTCGAGGCATTTGAAACTAACGTGCGGTAATCACCGACAACTTGTTGATGCCCGCGCGCTCGATAGACGCCATGGCTCGCGCCACTTCGCCATAATTAACTCCATCGTCAGCCTGCAGTTGCACCCGCACATCGGGGTCCTTGGCCTTGGCCGACTGCAGGTTGAATTCCAGCAAGTCCGGCTGGATTTCGTCCTTGTTGATAAACAGTTTGCCGGCGCCGTCGATGCTTACCACCAGCGGGTCTTTCTGCTCCACCGGGGCCACGGCCTGGGTCTTGGGCAGGTTGATCGGGATCGAATTGGTCAGCAGCGGCGCGGTGACGATAAACACCACCAGCAGCACCAGCATCACGTCCACCAACGGCGTGACGTTGATCTCGCTCAGCACCTCATCACTGTCTTGCGTGGAGAAGGCCATCTCAGGACGCCTCCTTCACTTTTTGCGGGTTGCCGGCCGCGCTTTTGGTCAGCGCAGGGTGCAGCAGCACCCGGAAGGAATTCTTCTGCGCCAGGCTGTAGAAGTCGTGGGCAAAGTCATCCAGGTCGGCAGCCGTCAGCTTCAGGCGGCGCAGGAAGTAGTTGTAGACCAGCACCGCCGGCACCGCGACGGCGATACCGACGCCCGTGGCCACCAGCGCCGCACCAATCGGGCCGGCCACGGTTTCCAGGCTGGCGGAACCGGCGGCGCTGATCCCCTTCAGCGCTTCCATGATCCCCCACACGGTGCCGAACAGGCCGATAAACGGCGAGGTGCTGCCGATACTGGCGACCACGGCCAAGCCGGTTTCCAACGAGCGTCGTTCCCGCACGATCTGCTGGCGCAGGGCGCGCTCAAGGCGGTCCTGATGGTTGATCGCCTGGCTTAAGTCCGCTGCATGCGGCGCATCACCGACCTGGATTGCGGCATAACCGGCCTGGGCCACACGGGCGGCAGCACCGGGTTGGGTTTCGGCCAGTTCGGCGGCTGAGTCGAGACTCGACGCCGCCCAGAACTGTTTGTGGAATTTGCGATCCTGGGCCTTGAGGCGACCGAACTGCAGGCCCTTGAGCAAGGCGAAGCCCCAGGTCGCGACCGAAAAGACCACCAGCAGCCAGATCACCGCGCTTTCGATGGATTCAAGTGGAGATGCTAATGCCATGATGTTTTCCCTCTGTACAGGTCGCGGCGTGTGCAACACACCGCAGCGCAATAGTTAGTGAATCTTGAAATCGATCGGTACGCTGACCCAGCCGTTCTGGGCCACATCGCCCTGCTTGGCCGGCACGAAGCTCCAACGCTTCACGGCGGCCAGTGCGGCGTCATCGAGTTGCTGGCGCCCGCTGCTTTTCTGGATCTGGATCTCACCCGGTTTGCCGCTGGCCAACACATGCACCCTGAGCAACACCGTGCCTTCCCAACCCCGGCGCTGGGCCAGTGACGGGTACTCCGGCGCCGGGTTCTTCAGGTACGCGGCGTTCGCCGAAGCGGGTGTAACCGGTGCCGGCGACGGCGGTGCGGCCGGCGCGGGCGGAGCAGGTGGCGCAGGCTTCGGTGGCGCGGGCGGCTGCTCGACCGGTTTCGGTACGGGTTTGGGCTCGGGCTTCGGAACTGGCTTGGGTTTAGGCTTTGGAATCGGTTTCGGCGGCGCCGGCTTGGCGGCCAACTCATCCACCACCGGCGGCGGTGGCTCAACCACAGGCGGCGGCGGTGGTGGCGGCACAGGCGGTGGCGGTTCAACCACCGGCGGCGCCGGCTGGGAAAATTCGATGGTCATCGGCGGGATTTCCGGCGGCACAATCGGCAGCACCGGCGTCGGCTTCTGGCTCACCCAATAGATCACCGCAGCGTGCAGCGCCAACACCAGCAAGCCCAGCAGAAGGCCTTCGCGGCGACTCGAGAAGCGCTTCGGGGTTTGCTGCAAGCGCAACTGCCCCAACGGTGCGCGGTGCGGCCGGCCAAGGTCGACCAACTCACCACTCGGTGCCTGGCGCCACTGCGCCTCGGGTGCACTGGCGGCGGTCTGGACATTGCCCATTGATTCACTCCCTACGGTTTTGAAACAAAAAAACCGACAGGCCTGCCAAAGCGGCCGTCGAGGGCTGAATCATCGAGTCCAGACGCTTATCTCATAAAGTAATCTTTGAAGTTATACATAGATCAAATTTGAATATGAGAAACATCCTGAAGCGCCAAAACCACGTCCTGCGTGGCCTGTGGCGAAGGCACTGTTTTTCGATGCTTTCCAGGCATAAAAAATATTCAGAAAAGGCATGGATTGTGGCCAGCCCCTCGCCACAAAAACGGCGCTTGTCGACCGTTTCACCCTGGGCTGTTGGCGCATAAATCAAGCAATTGGCGTTGCAACGTCTGCCCGGCGGCACCCAACCCGCTGCGCCCATACAACGCCAGCCGCACGCCTTGCACCCTGGGCAACCCGCTGTCTTCACCGAGTACCACATGCCCGGCCTGCACCACCCGTCGTGGCAGCAAACTGATGCCCAACCCCGCCGCCACTGCCGAACACACACTGGCCAGACTGGCGCTGGAATAGCCGATGCGCCAATGCCAGCCGCCCACTTCCAAGTGGTGCAGCATTTCATTGCGGTACAACCCGCCCACCGGAAACGCCACCAAGGGCAGCGGCTCGCGCCCCAATGACGGCGTACTGCGGCTGTCCACCCAGCACAAGGGTTCCGGCCACGACGCCACGCAGTCGTCGCTGTCACCCATTTGCTTGACCAGCAGCACATCGAACTCGCCCGCTCGGTACTGGCGCTGCAACTGCGGCCCAAGGCCGCTGGTGACTTCCAGGCGCAAGCGCGGAAAGGCCGCCACGAACGCCGACAGCAATGGCATCAGGCGTTCGGCGGCAAAGTCTTCCGGCACACCCAGGCGCAGTACGCCGTCGCTTTGCTGGTTGATCAATACGTCGGCGGCCTCTTCATGCAGCGCGAGGATACGTCGAGCGTAGGCCAGCAAGCGCTCGCCCTCGGCGGTGGCCACCACGCGACGCTGCTCGCGGTCCAGCAACTGGCACGCTACCGCCTCTTCCAGACGGCGGATCTGCTGGCTCACGGTGGATTGAGTCAGGTGCAGGCGCTCGGCAGCGCGGGTGAAATTGCCGCAGTCCACCACGGCAACAAAACTGCGTAACAACACGGGGTCGAACATGGCGCGTCACCATTCCATTTGCCACTGACTGGCATGGTTATATTTAATTTCAGAATACCCCGCCGTATGGCCATACTTCCTGCCTCTTTTTTGCGCACCCGCAGGTCATGCATGCCGCTTAACCCGTCATTCCTGAGCAAACTCGCGGGCTGGGGCCTGCTGGTCGTCCTGGGCCTCAACCTACGTCCCATCCTCAGCTCTATCAGCCCGTTGCTCGGCGAGATTCGCCAGGCCACCGGGCTGAGCTTCCAGAGCAGCGCCCTGCTCACCAGCCTGCCCGTGGTGTGCATGGGCCTGGTGGCGCTGATCGGCGTGCGCGTGGAAGCACGCCTGGGCGAACGGCGCGGCATTGCGTTGGGCTTGATGATGATTCTGCTGGCGTGCCTGGCGCGCTGGCTGATGGGCCAGGCGTCGGCGCTGCTGGTCACGGCGTTGCTCGGCGGTGCCGGTGTGGCACTGATCCAGGCGCTGGTGCCGGCGATGATCAAGCGTGAGTTTCATCAACGCGTGCCGGTGGCGATGGGTGTGTACTCGGCTTCGTTAATGGCCGGTGGTGGCTTGGCCGCGCTGCTCAGCCCGCTGGTGGCCACGTATTTCCAGCAATGGCAGGCGGGGCTCGGCGTATGGCTGTTGCCGGCGCTGGCCGCGTTGCTGCTGTGGGCTTTTTTACCCCTCGGTGCGGCCCGAAGCGCCCGCGCGATGCCGACGTTCAAAGGCCTGCGCAATCGGCGCGCCTGGCTGTTGGCGCTGTATTTTGGCTTGGTGAATTGCGGCTACATGAGCCTGGTGGCGTGGCTGCCTGCGTACTACCAGCAACTGGGCTGGGGCGTGCTGCCGAGTGGTTCGCTACTGGCGTTCATGACCATCTTCCAAGTCATCGCCGCGCTGTTGATGCCGGTGCTGGCGCAACGCGGTATCGACCGACGCCCGCTGCTTGGCATCAGCCTGCTGGCGCAAACCATCGGCTACCTCGGCCTGATCATCGCGCCGCTGGACTATCCGCACCTGTGGGTAGCGTTGTGCGGCTTCGGCCTGGGCGCCTGTTTTGCCCTGAGCCTGTTGCTGACCCTCGACCACCACCGCGACCCACGCCAAGCCGGGCAACTGGCGGCCTTCGTGCAGGGCGTGGGCTTTTTGATCAACGCGGTTTCGCCATGGCTGACCGGCTGGCTGCGTGAACTCACCGGCCACTTTGTCAGTGCCTGGGTGGTGCTGACAGTGACGGCGGTGGCGATGCTGGTGGTGACGCGGGTGTTCAGCCCGGCCACCTATCGCGCGGTGCCCGCTCTATAGATATGCATTTAAGATCTAGTTGAAGGAATAATGCTTCATTGACGGAATAAGCAGCCGCCTTAAAATCGGCGTTCTTTCATAGGACGCCGGGCACGCCATGGACCTTCGCCAACTGCGCTACTTCATAGCGCTTAACGAGCACCGCAGTTTCGTGCGCGCCGCCGACGCCATGGGCATCACCCAACCCGCCTTCAGCCGCAGCATCCAGGGCCTGGAACAGGAATTCGGCTGTGTGCTGGTGGACCGCGCCCATAAAGAACTGCGCCCCACCCCGGAAGGCCAGGTGGTACTGCAACACGCGCTGAGCCTGGTGCAAGGCGCGGCATTGCTTAGCCATGAAGTTACGCGCATGACCAAGCTCGATGCTGGCGAAGTGCGGTTTGGCAGCGATGCGGTGGCGGCTGTCACCTTGGTGCCCGAGGCACTGGCACGCTTTATCGGCGTCTGCCCCAAGGTACGCAGTGTTTTGCAGGTCGCTAACTGGGAACACCTCAGGCGCAGCCTGAGCCGCGACGAAATCGAATTTTTTATCGCCGATGTGCGCCATTTCGAAGCCGACCCAAACTTCCAGGTCCAAGCCCTGAGGCCTCGGCGCAGCGTGTTTTTCTGCCGTAACGGGCACCCACTGCTGGCCAAGGACAGCCTGTCCACCAACGACCTGTTCGACTACCCGCTGGCCACGCCGCTGATCGCACCCGGCATTCGCAAACTGCTGGCCAACCTGAGCGGACGCATCGACTTCAGTCCCGCCATCGAACTTGAGCAGTTCGCCGCGCTGACCCGCATCGTGCGTCAGTCCGACGCCATAGGCCTGGGCGCTGAAGAGGCCTTCGTCGACGCGTTCGCCGGTGGCGACTTGCAGGTGCTGCACTGGCGCAACCTACCGCACGCCCTGGACAATTTGAACAACCGTTGTGGGGTGATCAGCCGCGCTGGGGTGCGTTTGTCGCCTGCGGCGAAGGCGCTGATCGAAACCCTTCTTGCGGTGGAAAACCAAGCCGATTGGCGCGGGCAAACGTGCCGAAATCATTGAAGCGAACGCCCATCTCGCGCATTACGCTGTGCGCCACCCTGGCCGTCATCTGGCGGATGTAAAACGGCTCTTTCACCACAAAATGGTGGATGCCATGGGTGCTGCCGAAGTTGAAGCAGAACGCCTGCAGCGGCCACATCCACCACGGGTTGAGCACTTGGGTTTGCTGGATCACATTGCCCAGCTCCACATCGCCGTAGTAGTGCATGTTGGAGCTGACAAAGTGCAGGCAAAAAGTGCGCAACACGTTGGGGCCGATGATCACTACGGCGGCGATGTCGATCACGTGCATCATCTGCAATGTGCCGGCTGACCACTCGATCGGCGTGCCCGTCAGGCTGGCAATGCCATTGGCGGCATGGAAGCCGAGGAACACATACCACGCGCCCCAATGCAGTAGTGCCAGCGGTGCGTAAACCAGCAGGGAGCGCTTGAGAATCTTGAGTTTGTGCTGCCAGGTCCTGGCGCGCAGCATGCGGATAAAGGCCGACATGACGTTGTCACCCACCATCAGCAACCGCGCAATGCCCCACGGCTCGCCATTGGTGATGGCGCGCTCTTCCATGTCAGTCTCGGTGCCTGACACCTTGTGGTGATTGAGGTGCAGGTGGCGGCGTATCCACGGGTTGATGGTGCTCGGCCGCGCCAGCCACACCAGGCCCATCATCAGGTTGTGCGCAACGCGCTGCTTGCGAAAGTACATGCTGTGGATCAGGTCGTGTTCCAGCTCATGGGTCAGCGAGGCGAAGAAGGCGTTGAGCAGCAGGCACACCCACCAGGCCATATGCCCGGTCATGTACAGCGCCGCAGAGCCGAGCATGCCGAGCAAGGCAAACGCCAGAATGCCCGCGCCCAGCGCGTCCTGGTGCCGCAGCCAGGGGTGCTGCTGGCGCAACCTGAGGCCTTCGGCGAGCACCACTTCACGGATATGTGCTGAACGCTGTTGCGCGTTCATCTGTTGGGGACTTGCAGAAGTACCGTCCATGCTCCCATCCTCTTGTTTACTGATGCGTCCATCCTGCCCCAAGCGATCTGGCAGGACGCTAGCCCCGGACGCCAACTTGTTGACCGCAAGCGCCAATCGTCATGACCGAAGCCACTTCCCTCGCCAGCTGGACCCGCGCCCTGCGTAAACAGCTCGATGCCCTGAACCTCGACAGCGCCGCACTGTGCGCCCAGGCCGGGCTTGACCCGCAGCAGATGGACGACCCGAATGCGCGCTACCCGTTGTCGGCCACCACACGCTTGTGGGCGCTGGCAGTGCAGGCCAGCGGCGACCCGGCCATTGGCCTGCGGGTGTCGCGGTTTGTCAGCCCCACCACCTTTCATGCGCTGGGGTATGCGCTGGTGGCCAGCGGCAGTCTGCGTGAGGTGTTCGAGCGGATCGTGCGTTACCACCAAGTGGTCAGCGATGCCCTGACACTGGAGCTTAGCCGAGAGGGCGAACGCTATCGCTTTCGTCTGCTGCAACCGCCCGGCAGCCCGGCGCCGGCGCTGGAAGCGATTGATGCGTTTGCGGCGATCTATGTGCGCACCTGCCGTAATCGTCTGGGCCGTGAATACGCGCCGCTGGCGGTGTACCTGCGGCGGCCGGAACCGGCTGATCCCAAGCCCTGGCACACGGTATTTCGCGCGCCGGTATTCTTTGGCGCCGAAGAGGACCGCCTGGAGTTTGCCGCGCGGGATTTCGACAGCCACTTGGACGACGCCAACCCTGAGTTGGCCGAACACAATGAAACCGTACTCAAACGCACCCTCGCCCAGCTGCAACCGCTGACCTGGGAGCGCAAGGTGCGCGCGGTTATCGAGGCGCAGTTGCCCGAAGGTGAGCCCAGCGCCGAGCGGGTTGCCCAGGCGCTGCACTTGAGTTTGCGCAGCTTGCAGCGGCATTTGGCGGATGAAGGCTGTCGGTTTGATGCGCTGCTCAATGAGTGCCGGGAGAACCTGGCACTGCTGCACCTGCGCGACCCGCAGTGTTCATTGGCCGAGATCAGCCATTTGCTCGGGTTTGCCGATACCAGCAGTTTTAACCGGGCGTTCAAGCGCTGGACGGGGCTGACGCCGGGGCAGTTTCGGGATGGGTTGCGGTAGGTAGATGTGGGGTGAGTTTGAGGGCCTCATCGCGGGCAAGCCCGGCTCCCGCATTTGACGGTGTTCACACATCAACCTGTGGGAGCTGGCTTGCCTGCGATGGCGATAGCCCCGGCAACCCATAAACTGGATCAGTCAGCGCCCACGATCCCGGCGCAATAATTTCCTTACCCGCGCCACCAGTGCTTTGGCATCAAACGGCTTGAGCAAATAATCATCCTCATGCAATTCCAATCCCCGCAACCGGTCTTCAATCCCGCCCGGCGTGGTCAGGAACAACATCGGCGTCTCACCCTTGAGCCGAATCGCCTGCTGCAACTTCCAGGCATTCAAGCCCGGCAGCATCACATCCAGGATAACCAGCTCGTATTCAGTGCTCTCAACCAGGCGCAACGCCGCCATGCCATTGGCCGCGACTTCGACGCTGTAACCGGCCTCGTTCAAACCCTGGGCCATCCGCCGTGCCTCTTCGGCTTCATGTTCCACTAACAGCACACGCATAACGCACCTCGATTGATCAGGCTTGCAGGCTAACACCCTCAGGTGTGCGCCGCCTCACGCAGTCGCGGCGCATCAAGGATTTCGATCTCGCCATAGCCCAGGCGCACGATGCCTTGGGCCTGCAAGTCCTTGAGCAACGCGTTGGTGGTTTGGCGTGACAGGCTCAACATCGCCGCCAGGTCTTCCTGGGGCAGTTGCAGCACACTTTTTGAGCGCTCGGTATCGCCATAACCTTCCACAATCATCAACAAACGATGAGCCAGGCGAACCGAAGCCGGCATCAGGCTCAACTGTTCGATGTTGATAAAGCTCAGGCGCAGTTTCTGGCTCATCAGCAGCGCCAGGTCGCGCCAGTACTGGGGCGACTCGTCGAGGACTTTCAGCAGCGCGTGCTGCGGCACCTGCAACAGCGTGCACGGCCCGACGGCGCAGGCGTCGTGGGTGCGCGGCAGGCCGTCGAACAGGCAGATTTCGCCAAACCAGTACGGCAGCTCCACCAGGCTCAACAGCGCTTCCTTGCCGTGCTCGTTCACCGCGCTGATGCGCAAGGTGCCGTCGAGTACGGCATACAGGCCACACGGCGGGTCGCCGCGCTTGAACAGATACTGCCCCGCCGCCAGCCGGCGCGGCCGGGCGTGGGCCAGCAGGCTATGCTGAAAAGCAGCAGGCAAGTGGCTGAACCACTGACCGGTGGCCAGCTGCGCGTGCCATTTCTGTGGGTCCATGAGCACTCCGAAGATTGTCGCCCAGCTGACAGTCAGTGGCAGGCCGACAGGGCATGATCAAACATCCTACAGGAGGAACAACAATGAAAAGCCTCGTCGACCACCTCAGTCAATACGCCGCCTACCACCGCGACCCGCGCAATATCGCCAGCCACTTTATCGGCATCCCGCTGATTGTCGTCGCCGTGGCGGTGCTGCTGTCACGCCCCGAATGGGCCGTCGGCAGCCTGTGGATATCTCCAGCGGTGCTGCTCGCGCTGTTTTCGGCATGGTTTTACCTGCGCCTGGAATGGGCGCTGGGCGTGCTGATGACGCTGTTGATGGGCTTGTCGGTGTGGGCCGGGCATGTGTTGGCGGCACAGAGCACGTTGGTGTGGCTGAGCAGCGGGATCGGGATGTTTGTGGTGGGCTGGGTGATTCAGTTTGTCGGCCACTATTACGAAGGCAGGAAGCCGGCGTTTGTGGACGATGTGTCGGGGCTGATCGTGGGGCCGTTGTTTGTGGTGGCGGAGTTGGCGTTTCTGGTGGGGTTGCGGGGTGGTCTGAAAAGCCAGATCGAGCAGCGCTCGGGGCCAGTTGCGCGACGTGATGATCGTTCCCACGCTCTGCGTGGGAATGCAGCCCAGGACGCTCCGCGTCCCAAAGCGTGACGCAGAGCGTCACAAGAGGCGTTCCCACGCAGAGCGTGGGAACGATCTGAGGATCAGGCTTTTTGCCAGACCTTGGGTTTGAAGAACAGGGTCTCGCCACGGGCCAAACCGGTCAGGCTGTCGTGGTCTTTTACCACTTCAGCCTCGATCAGCTCGCTTTGGCCTTCGACCTTCAAGGTCACCCGAGTCGTTGCACCGAGCGGCCGAATATCACGTACTTCAGCCGCATGGTGATCTTCCAGCTCATGCCGCGACAGCGACACTTCGTGCGGGCGGAACAGCACGTGTTTGTCCTCGCCCAAATGCAGGCGGTTGGAATCACCCAGGAAGTGATAGACAAAATCGCTGGCCGGGTTTTCGTAGACGTCACCCGGTGAGCCGATCTGCTCGATCACGCCCTTGTTCATCACCACAATGCGGTCGGCGACTTCCATGGCCTCTTCCTGGTCGTGGGTCACGAACACCGAGGTCAGGTTGATGTCTTCGTGCAGGCGCGCCAGCCAGCGGCGCAGTTCTTTACGTACTTTGGCGTCGAGGGCGCCGAAGGGCTCGTCCAGCAGCAGCACTTTGGGTTCTACCGCCAGGGCACGGGCCAGGGCGATACGCTGGCGCTGGCCGCCGGAGAGCTGTTCCGGGTAGCGATCCGACAGCCAATCGAGCTGCACCATGTTCAGCAGTTCGTGGACTTTTACCGCGATCTGGCTTTCATTCGGGCGCTGGTTTTTCGGCTTCATGCGCAGGCCGAAGGCGACGTTGTCGAACACGGTCATGTGGCGGAACAGCGCGTAGTGCTGGAACACAAAGCCAACGTTGCGATCACGCACGTCGTGGCCCGAGACGTCTTCACCGTGGAACACGATGCTGCCGTCATCTGGGGTTTCCAGGCCGGCAATGATGCGCAGCAAGGTGGTCTTGCCGCAGCCGGAAGGGCCCAGCAACGCCACCAGCTCGCCACTCTGGATGTCCAGATTGATGCTGTTCAGGGCCTTGAAGGCGTTGAAATTCTTGCTGACATTACGGACTTCGATCGACATGACTTATTCCTCACCGGCGCTTTTGCGCAGGCGGTTGATACGGTTCTCGCTCCACTGCTTGAGCAGCAGGATGAAGAGCGCCAGGATCAGCAACAGGCTCGCGACGGCAAACGCGGCAACATGGTTGTATTCGTTGTAGAGAATCTCGACATGCAGCGGCAGGGTGTTGGTCACGCCGCGAATGTGGCCGGACACCACCGACACCGCGCCGAACTCGCCCATCGCCCGTGCCGTACAGAGCACTACGCCGTAGATCAGGCCCCATTTGATGTTCGGCACGGTCACGTGCCAGAACATCTGCCAGCCATTGGCGCCGAGCAGGCGCGCGGCCTCTTCTTCCTGGGTGCCCTGCTCCTGCATCAGCGGGATCAGTTCACGCGCCACAAACGGTACCGTCACGAAGATGGTCGCCAGCACGATGCCAGGCAAGGCGAACACGATCTGTATGTCGTGGTCTTGCAGCCACGGGCCGAAGAAGCCCTGGGCGCCGAACATCAACACGTAGACCAGACCGGCGATCACCGGCGACACCGAGAACGGCAGGTCGATCAGCGTGACCAGGATGCTCTTGCCACGGAACGAGTACTTGCTCACGCACCAGGCGGCGCTGACGCCGAACACCAGGTTGAGCGGCACCGAAATCACCACGGCGATCACCGTGAGTTTCAGCGCCGACAGTGCGTCGGGTTCCAGGATGGCGGTGAAAAACGCGCCGAGGCCATTCTTCAAACCCTGGGACACCACGATAAACAACGGCAGCAGCAGGAACAGGAAGAACACCAGCCAACCCAGGCTGATCAGGATGCGCCGCGACACCGCGCTGCCACGACGGGCAGCGTTGGCCGAAGACGCGGCGGAAATAGACGATTGGGACATGTTCCGCGCCTCCTTATGGGTGTTCGATGCGCCGCTGCAGCAAGTTGATCAGCAGCAGCAGGACAAAGGAAACCACCAGCATCATCACGCCAATGGCGGTGGCGCCGGTGTAGTCGTATTGGTCGAGTTTGACCATGATCAGCAACGGCAGAATTTCGGTTTTCATCGGCATGTTGCCGGCGATGAAGATCACCGAACCGTACTCACCCACGCCACGCGCGAAGGCCAGCGCGAAGCCGGTCAACCAGGCGGGCAGCAACGCGGGCACGAGGATGTAGCGGAACACCTGCAAGGGCTTGGCGCCCAGGCAGGCGGCGGCTTCTTCGATTTCCCGCGGGATGTCGGCGAGTACCGGCTGCACCGTACGCACCACGAACGGCAGCGTTACGAAGGTCAGCGCCAGGGTGATGCCCAGCGGGGTGTAGGCGATCTTGAAGCCCAAGTCGGCGGCGAACTGGCCGACCAGCCCGGTGGGCGTGTACAGCGCGGTCAGCGCGATACCGGCGACGGCGGTGGGCAGGGCGAATGGCAGGTCGATCATCGCATCGATGATCTTGCGACCGGGGAAGGTGTAGCGCACCAGCACCCAGGCCAGCAGTGTGCCGATCACGCCATTGATCAGCGCGGCGTAGAGCGCGGTGCTGAAGCTCAGTTTCAATGCCGCCAGCACGCGCGGTGCGGAAATAATGGCCCAGAACTGATCCCAAGTGAGTTGAGCGGCGTGTACGAACATCGCCGCGAGCGGGATGAGTACGATCAGGCTGAGGTACACCACGGTGTAGCCCAGCGTCAGCCCGAAGCCGGGTATGACGGGGGAAATACGACGCGACATAAGAGTCCTTGGTTAAAAGGTAGAAACCACTGTAGGAGCGCACTCTCTGCGGGACCTGGCTCTTCTGTGGGAGCCGGGCTTGCCCGCGATGCAGGCACCACGGTGTGTCAGGCACACTGTGGTGATGCTATCGCAGGCAAGCCAGCTCCCACATGAGCCCAGCGCCTACAGAAAATCACGCTCCTACAGGTACTTTGGTTTACTGCGCCGAATAGATCTGGTCGAACACGCCGCCGTCGTTGAAGAATTTCGGTTGGGCAGTTTTCCAGCCGCCGAAGTCTTTGTCGATAGTCACCAGATCCAGTTTCGGGAACTGCTGGGCGTATTTGGCGGCGACTTTCTCATCGCGTGGGCGGTAGAAGTTCTTCGCCGCAATCTCTTGGCCAGCCGGGCTGTACAGGTGCTTGAGGTATTCGGTAGCGATTTCGGTGTTGCCCTTTTTCTCGGCGTTCTTGTCGACCACGGCCACTGGCGGCTCGGCGAGAATCGACAGCGAAGGCACAACGATGTCGAACTTGTCGGCGCCGCCGTCTTCCTTCAGGGCCAGGAAGGCTTCGTTTTCCCAGGCCAGCAACACGTCACCCTGACCGTTGTTGACGAAGGTGATGGTCGAACCGCGAGCACCGGTGTCGAGGATCGGCACGTGCTTGAACAGCTCTTTCACGTATTCCTGGGCCTTGGCTTCGCTGCCACCGGCTTTCAGGCCGTAGGCCCAGGCGGCGAGGAAGTTCCAGCGGGCACCGCCGGAGGTTTTCGGGTTCGGGGTGATCACGGACACGTCTTTCTTGATCAGGTCGCCCCAATCCTTGATGCCTTTAGGGTTGCCCTTGCGCACCAGGAACACGATAGTCGAGGTGTACGGGGTGCTGGCGTCCGGCAGGCGGGTTTGCCAGTTCTCCGGCAGGGTCTTGCCCAATTTGGCGATTTCGTCGATGTCACCGGCCAGGGCCAGGGTCACCACGTCGGCGCGCAGGCCGTCGATCACCGCTCGGCCTTGCTTGCCCGAGCCACCGTGGGATTGCTGGATCTTGACGTTGTCGCCGGGGTGGGACTGTTTCCAGAAGTTGGTGAACTCAGCGTTGTAGTCCTGGTACAGCTCACGGGTCGGGTCATACGAGACGTTAAGCAACTCGTAGTCCTTGGCAACAGCGGAACCGGCAAACACAGCGCTGGCCAATGCGGCCAGGGCGTAACGGCGAATCGACGACATAGAAGGCTCCTGAAATTCTTGGGTGTTGGCTTTTCTTATAGTTGCGGGTCTATCGCCGGTGGTGCTTAAGCCGGTTTGTTGCCCGGGTTCTGCAAACGGAATTTTTCCTTGCGTTCGATCTGTACCACTTGGGCGTTGTGCACAGTGATTTCCACCGCGCCAAACCGCAGGTCGCGCAGGGCGCTCTGGATCTCACGCAAAATGGCTGCTTCGTCCTGGCCGTCGACGCTACGTAGAGATGCGCTCATGGTCTCGCTCCTGAAATGAATAGTGCCTGGCAGTGGCGGCACTGCTTGCGGCGTGAGGGCGATAGTAGATAAGCGCGGATATTCTTAAAAATACTATTTAAGAATGTTTATATAACCAGAAAGAATTTTCTGGCAGGACGTGGGGTTGCAAGGGTTTTAGCACCGAAAATACCGTTAACCAGGCGCTGCGTAACCCTGTGGGAGCCGGGCTTGCCCGCGATAGCGGTGTGTCAGGCACAGAACATTTCGCCTGAAAGTCCCTCATCGCGGGCAAGCCCGGCTCCCACATTGACCGAGTTGTGCCTAGCGGATAGCAGGTGCCCGGTACCAATCAATCTCCT
Source organism: Pseudomonas sp. MONT-RG-20F-20-E-7-02 (assembly GCF_022662395.1). Lineage (NCBI taxonomy): Bacteria > Pseudomonadati > Pseudomonadota > Gammaproteobacteria > Pseudomonadales > Pseudomonadaceae > Pseudomonas > Pseudomonas sp. MONT-RG-20F-20-E-7-02. Next base: position 97,108 of record NZ_JAKNQN010000005.1, on the reverse strand, counting down.
GTGCCGGCATCGGCCTGCCAAACCAATACCCCTGCCCCAGATCGCATTCCTGCTCCAACAGGAACCGCGCCTGTTCCACTTGCTCGATGCCTTCGGCGTGCACCTGCATGCCCATGCTTTTTGCCAGGGCGATCACCACGCGCACAATCGCCGCGTCATCCTCATCCCACGGCAACCCGGCGACAAAGCCCTGGTCGATCTTGAGTTTCTGCACCGGCAGGCGCTTGAGGCGCAGCAACGACGAATAGCCGGTGCCAAAATCGTCGATGGCCAGCCGCAAGCCCAGCTCACGCAGGCGGTGCAGTTGCTCGAGGGCGACTTCGGGGTCATCCATCACCGCGCTTTCGGTGACTTCCAACTCAAGGAACGCCGGATCGAGACCGGTGGCGTGCAGCACCTGGGCAACTTGCTCGTACAGCTCGCGCCGGGCAAACAGCCGGCTGGAGACATTCACCGCAACAAAGCTCAGCGGCGCGCCGTCCGCCAGCCATTGGCACATCTGGCGACAGGCCTGATCCATCACCCAGGCGTCGATATCGGCTATCAGCCCGGTGCGTTCGGCGATGGGGATAAAATCCCCTGGTGGCACCAGGCCGCGCTCCGGATGCTGCCAGCGCACCAGCGCTTCGACGCCGATCAGGCGGCTGCCGTGCAGGTCATGCACCGGCTGGTAGTAGACGCGCAGTTCCTGTTGGTCGAGGGCACGGCGCAGCTCGCTGGCGATTTCCACGCGGTTCTGCGCGTGGGCGGTCAACTCTTCGGTGTACAAGGCGTAGCTTTCGCGGCCGGCGCTCTTGGCCTTGAACAGCGCGGAGTCGGCATTGCGCAGCAGTTGCTCGGCGCTCAACGCATCGCTCGGGAACAGGCTTATGCCGATGCTGGCGCTGATAAACAGCTGGTGGCCATCAAAGATAAACGGCTGCTTCATTGCATCGAGCATGCGCTGGGCCAAGGCGGCGGCCTGCACCACCTGTGGACAACTTTCGGCCAGCACCGCGAACTCGTCGCCGCCCAGCCGCGCCAACGTCAGGCCAGGGCCGAACAGGCCTTTGAGGCGCTCGCCCACGGCCTTGAGCAACTGGTCGCCGACGTTATGGCCGAGGCTGTCATTGATGATCTTGAAGTGGTCCAGGTCCAGCAACAGCAAGGCACAGCCACGTTTATGCACCTGCGCCGAGGCCAGTGCCTGCTCGGCACGGTCGGTGAACAGCAGGCGGTTGGGCAGGTCGGTCAGCGGGTCGTGGTGAGCGAGGTGGGCCAGTTCGTGTTCGGAATCCTTGATAGCGCTGATGTCGGAAAACACCGCGACGTAGTGGCTGACCTTGCCTGAGTCGTCGTGGATCACGCGAATGGTTTGCCACTGTGGATAAATTTCACCGCTTTTGCGTCGGTTCCAGATCTCGCCGCTCCACTCGCCCGTGCGCTCCAGGGTCTGGAACACCTGCTGGTAGAAACTCGACGAATGGCGCCCGGACTTGAACAGGCTCGGCCGTTCACCCATCACGTCCTCTCGGCTGTAGCCAGTGATCTCCATAAACGCCCGGTTGACGTGCACGATCAGCCCCTGGGCGTCAGTGACCAGCACGCCTTCTCGGGTGCAATCGAACACGGCGGCCGCCTGGCGCAGGCGTTCGCGGTTTTCTTTCAACGGTTGCTGCAACTGGTGGGTACGCGCAAACCGCGCGCACAGCAGGTAAATCGCCAGCGCACTGAGGGCCACCCACACATAGCCGCTCACCTGCAGCCAGCGCCCCACTGCCTGCGGGTCATCGAGAAAGTTGATCAATAGGTGGTGACTGAGCTGGAGCCACACAATGGAAACCAGCAGGTAGACCAGCCCCACGCGCAGGGCACCTCGGTACGAAAACAGCATATGGTCAGTAATCCTTACCAAAAAAACAAAATCGCCCTACAAAGGCTGCGGATTATAGAATAAGAAACATCCAGTCACTTCTATCTGAAAGGGCGGCTGGTTTTCTCTGTAGGCTTAGTGATAATGCGTGAGCTGGTTTTTTCTTTATCTGAGGGCCATACAGCCTATGTGGTACAACGGTTTTCTTGACCTGTCAGCCTGGCAACTGGTGGCAGTCACTCTGTTGATGACCCACGTGACCATCGTTGGGGTCACCGTCTATCTGCACCGCTATTCAGCCCATCGCTCCCTGGAGCTCAATGCCGGCCTGAAACACTTCTTCCGCTTCTGGCTGTGGCTGACCACGGCGCAGAACACCCGCGAGTGGACCGCTATCCATCGCAAACACCACGCCAAATGCGAAACCGTCGACGACCCGCACAGCCCGGTCGTCAAAGGCCTGTCCACCGTGTTGCGCAAAGGCGCCGAGCTGTACCGCGCCGAGGCCGAAAACCCCGAGACCCTGCGTATCTACGGCAAAAACTGCCCGGATGACTGGATCGAACGCAAAATCTATACGCCTTACCCGCTGTTGGGCGTGGCGATCATGGGCGTCATCGACCTGCTGCTGTTCGGCACCATCGGCATCACCATCTGGGCGATCCAGATGATGTGGATTCCCTTCTGGGCGGCCGGCGTGATCAACGGCCTGGGCCACGCCGTGGGCTATCGCAACTTCGAATGCCGTGACGCGGCGACCAACCTGGTGCCCTGGGGCATCATCGTCGGCGGCGAAGAGCTGCATAACAACCACCACACCTACCCCAACTCGGCCAAGCTGTCGGTGAAAAAGTGGGAGTTCGACCTGGGCTGGGCGTGGATCAAAGTGTTCAGCTTCCTGCGCCTGGCCAAGGTGCAGCGCGTGGCGCCCATCGCTCACCGTGTCGAAGGCAAAGGCCATCTGGACATGGACACCGCGATGGCGATTCTCAACAACCGCTTCCAGATCATGGCCCAGTACCGCAAGTTGGTGATTGGCCCGCTGGTCAAGCAGGAGCTGCAGAAGGTCGATCACTCGGTGCGCCACCAGTTCCACCGCGCCAAGCGCCTGCTGTCGCGTGAAACCAGCTTGCTCGATGACCGCCACCATGTGCGTATCCAGAGCATGCTGGAGCACAGCCACGCGCTCACCGTGATCTACGAGAAGCGCCTGGCGCTGCAGCAGATCTGGCTGAAGACCAGCTCCAATGGCCACGACATGCTGGCCGCGATCAAGGAATGGGTGCACGAGGCCGAGGCCAGCGGCATCCAGTCCCTGCGCGATTTTGCCCACCAGTTGAAGACCTATTCGCTGCGCCCTGCAGCGGTCTGACCCGGCATTCACAGCCCGCTTGTTGTGGTGAGCGGGCTTGCCACAACAAGCCCGCTCGCCACAGTAAAAACACCCAGCAAAACTAGCCCATTCTCCACGAAAATCGGCCTACAACCGGTTTCTGACGCCATTTCTTAGTCAAGCCGCTCACGGAACTTCACCGCAATTCACCTCTCTCAATGAACACTTCGCCATCATGGTGACCCCTTGTAGTGATCGCTGCTCCATCCTGCGACGCGCCCAGAGAGAGTTGTACCGATGGTTCACGAAAACCCCTGTTCACTCGATGCTCCTACGGCCGAGGCTCCTCGCCCGGCGGCGGCGGCAACCCTGTTGGCGCTGATGCACGCCCAGGGAGAGGTCGAACGGTTGAGCGAGCGCGAGCAGTTGCTGAGCTCGCTGCTGGTCAGTGTGAATGCTGTGTTGTGGGCCATTGATTGGGAAACGCGCCGCGTGCTGTACGTCAGCCCGGCCTACGAGCGAATCTTTGGCCGTTCAGCCGGTTTGCTGCTTGCCGACCACCGCGAATGGCGCAACAGCATCCACCCCGAAGACCTCGACTACGCCGAACACAGCCTCGCCCGCGTGCTGGAACAAGGCGCCGTGGAGGACCGCGAGTACCGCATCATTACCGCTGACGGGCAGATTCGCTGGCTGAGCGACAAGTGCTACATCAACCAACAGGCCGAGCCCGGCAAGCCGGTGATTGTGGTCGGCATGGCCGAAGACATCACCGAAAAGAAACAGATGGAGCTGGAGCTGCACCGCCTCGCCACCACCGATGTACTGACGCAGAGCAGCAACCGCCGGCACTTTTTCGAATGCGCCAACCAGGCCTTCGACAGCGCCTGCGCCCAAGGCTCGCCATTGGCATTCCTGTTGCTGGACATCGATGACTTCAAGGACGTCAACGACAGCTACGGCCACCTGGAGGGCGATCAGGTGTTGCGGCGTATCGCAGAGAGCGGGCGCGGCGTATTGCGCCGTGGCGACCTGTTCGGGCGCATTGGCGGCGAAGAGTTCGCCGCCGTGTTGCCCGGTTGTGCGCCGGAGATGGCGTTGCAGGTGGCCGAGCGGCTGGGCAAGGAGATTCAGGCGCTGAGCTTCAGCTTTGAAGGCCGGCAGTTCACCGTGACCGTCAGCCAGGGCTTGGCCAGCTTGCGTGAAGAAGATTCAACCCTGGACAGCCTGTTTGCGCGGGCCGATGCGGCGATGTATGAAGCCAAGCGCCAGGGAAAAAACCGCGTAATCGCGGGTTAACCCGAATCAAAAATGTGGGAGCCAGCTCCCACATAGGCCAGCGCCCACAAGGGGCTGCTAGGCTTTGCGCACCCGCGTCAGCTCTGACAACCCGACCCGCAGCAAGCGCGCCGTCTTACAGCCGGCCAGCGCTTCCAGCCCTTCGTGCTCGGTCAGCCGCGCCATTTGCGCCGCCAGGTTCATCACCAGCGATTCACGCGAATACACCCCGCCTTCGAGCGAGTAGATCGCCGCAATCAGTTGGCGCAGTTCCAACGGCAAGCGCCAACGCGCGCGCAAGGCCGAACCATAAGCGGCACCAAACGTGTCCAGCGACTCACCAATCGCTTCGTCGTCCAACGACCCGCCACCCTGGCGCCAGTCTTCCAGGCAACGCAACAACGCCAAATCGCCCAGCCGATGCAGGATGCCGGCGCTGTAGCAGCGCTCGTGGTCCAGCTCCAGCATGCGCGCCAGGCGGCCGGCATAGTCGGCGGTGTCCTGGGACAACTGCCAATGGCGCTCGGCAAAGGCCAGCAGCGCCGGGTCGCCCAACACGACGTTGTGCTTAAGCGCCAGGCCCAGGATCAGGTTCATGCTTTGCCCGGCCGCCAGTTTGTGCAGCGCCTCCGACAGCGTTTGTACCGGCGTGCCGTGATGGCCGGCGCTGTTGGCGGCGGCGATCAGTACGGCCGTGATCTGCGGGTCCGAGTGCACTCGGTCTTCCAGCTGTTTAAGGTCCAGGCCATCGGGTGTGAGGCTGTGCTGGACGGCGTCTTTGACGTCCACCCGCAACGGCGCGCCGTCGCAGGCGTCACGGCGGCGCTCCAGGAACACTGGCAAGGTCATGCCGGGCGCCAGCGGCGGGATCTCGCAATACACGCTTTCGCCTTCGTTGAGCAGCAGGTCTTGCAGACGCTGCGTGAGGCCTTCCATGTTCAGCGGTTTGGTTAGGTACGCCGTTGGCGCCAGGGGCAAGGCTTCACGCACGCTGGCGCTGTCATTGCGACTGCTCAGCAGGATGAAGGGCAATGAGCGGCGCTTCTGGCGCACGCTGCGCAGCAAGCTCAGGCCATCAACGCCCGGCAGCTCCCAATCCGCCAGGATCAGGTCGTAGGTTTTATCTCGCAGCAGCGTGGCCGCTTGCTGCCCATCTGCACACACGTCCAGCCGTGCGTCGCAGCGCACATTCAACAACACTTGTTTGAGTAAGTCCCGCGACCAAGGGTCCGCCTCGGCAATCAGCACTCGGGGTACAGCCGGTAAATCAACAGCAGTCATCCAGCACGCTCCATCGGCAATGCTGCAACCTTAGACAATCAAGCCCCCTGCGTACAATGAACATGGCCTGAATGTGTTGCATCGGGCACAAAAAAACCCGCCGAAGCGGGTTTTTTCTGTCGATCAGGTCAGCTCGCGCTTACAGCTCGGAGAAGCACTCTTCGATGATCGCCAAACCTTTGTCCAACTGCTCGTCCGGCGAGGTCAGCGGGACCAGCACGCGCAACACATTGCCGTAGGTACCGCACGACAGCAGGATCAGGCCCTTGTCACGCGCCTTGGCCACCACGGAGGCAACGGCAGCGGCGTTCGGCTTGTGGCTGTCGCCACCTTCAAACAGCTCCACCGCGATCATCGCGCCCAGGGCACGCACTTCACCGATCACCGGGTACTTGGCTTGAATGGCTTTCAGGCCCGTCACCAGGCGCTCGCCGACTGCCTTGCAGCGGTCCAGCAGGTGCTCTTCTTCGAACACTTCCATCACCGCCAGGGCCGCGGCGCACGCGATCGGGCTACCGGCGTAGGTGCCGCCCAGGCCGCCTGGGGCGATGGCGTCCATGTATTCAGCCTTGCCGCACACACCGGCCAACGGGAAGCCGCCGGCGATGGATTTGGCGAAGGTGGTCAGGTCGGCGGCAACGCCCATCTGTTCCATGGCGAAGAAGGTGCCGGTACGGCCGGCACCGGTTTGCACTTCGTCGGCGATCAGCAGGATGCCGTGCTTGTCGCACAGTTCGCGCAGGCGCTTCATGAAGGATTTAGGTGCGACGTAGAAACCGCCTTCGCCCTGCACCGGCTCGATGATGATCGCAGCGATATCACGCGGCTCAGCATCGTTTTTGAAGATGCGTTCGATGCTGGCGATGGCATCGTCGTCGCTCACACCGTGCAGTTCGTTCGGGAACAGCGCACGGAACACGCCGCCTGGCATCAGGCCCATGCCGGCCGAGTAAGGCACGACTTTGCCGGTCAGGCCCAGGGTCATCATGGTGCGGCCGTGGTAGGCGCCGGTGAAGGCGATCACACCGGCACGGCCAGTGGCAGCGCGGGCGATCTTCACGGCGTTTTCTACGGCTTCGGAACCAGTGGTGACCAGCAGGGTTTTCTTGGCGAAATCGCCTGGCACCTTGGCGTTGATTTTTTCACACAGTTCCACGTAAGGCTCGTAGGCCAGAACCTGGAAGCAGGTGTGGGTCAGCTTGTTCAGCTGTTCAGTCACGGCAGCGATGATTTTCGGGTGCACGTGGCCGGTGTTCAGCACGGCGATACCGCCGGCGAAGTCGATGAACTCGCGACCTTCAACGTCGGTCACGGTGGCGTTCTTCGCGGATTCGGCGAAGATCGGGTGAATCTGGCCAACACCACGCGGTACAGCGGCTTCGCGGCGTTTCATCAGGGATGCGTTGGTCTTGCTCATAAAGTCCTCATTCGCCACTCATCGGGTGGCGTGGTCCAAGGAATACGTGGCGGGGGGGCAACTACGGCAGCATGCGATGATCGACTGCCACAGCTTTCCCGGCCACTACGAATAACGGTGTGAAACACGCAAAGGGTCAGCGCTCTCGTGCCCTCTGCGTTTGCTGCGATCTCTTACCGGTCAGATGCCCAGGCAGAGGTATTTGATTTCCAGGTAATCCTCGATCCCGTACTTGGAGCCTTCACGGCCCAGGCCCGAGGCCTTGATGCCGCCGAACGGCGCCACTTCGTTGGAGATCAACCCGGTGTTGACGCCGACCATGCCGTATTCCAGGGCTTCAGCCACACGGAACACACGGCCCAGGTCGCGGGCGTAGAAGTAGGAGGCCAGGCCGAACTCGGTGTCGTTGGACATCGCGATCACTTCGGCTTCGTCTTTGAAGCGGAACAGCGGCGCCAGTGGGCCAAAGGTTTCTTCCTTGGCAACGGCGGCGTCTTTCGGCACGTCAACCAGAATGGTCGGCTCGAAGAAGTTGCCTTCCATCACCTTGCCACCGGCCAGCAGCTTGGCGCCTTTGCTCAGGGCATCAGCGATGTGCTCCTGAACCTTGGCCACGGCTTTTTCGTCGATCAGCGGGCCGGTGGTGGTGCCTTCTTCCAGACCGTTGCCGATCTTGAGTTTGGCCACAGCCACTTTGAGTTTCTCGGCGAACGCGTCGTACACCGAATCCTGAATGTACAGGCGGTTGGCGCAGACGCAGGTCTGGCCGTTGTTGCGGTATTTGGAAATGATCGCGCCTTCGACAGCCTTATCCAGGTCCGCATCGTCGAACACGATAAACGGCGCGTTGCCGCCCAGTTCCAGGGAAACTTTCTTGATGTCCTTGGCGCATTCGGCCATCAGCTGGCGACCGATTTCGGTGGAGCCGGTGAAGGACAATTTACGCACGATCGGGTTGCTGGTCAGCTCGCCGCCGATGTCGCCGGCACTGCCGGTGACCACACTCAGCACGCCTTTAGGGATGCCGGCACGGTGCGCCAGCTCAACCAGGGCCAGAGCCGAGAACGGCGTTTGCGAAGCCGGCTTGATCACCATGGTGCAACCGGCGGCCAGGGCCGGGCCGGCTTTACGGGTGATCATCGCGGCCGGGAAGTTCCACGGCGTGATTGCAGCGGTTACGCCGATCGGCTGCTTGATCACGATCAGGCGCTTGTCGGGCTGGTGGCCGGGAATGACGTCACCGTAGATACGCTTGGCTTCTTCGGCGAACCACTCGATAAAGGAGGCGGCGTAGACGATTTCGCCCTTGGCTTCGGCCAACGGCTTGCCTTGTTCCAGGGTCATCAGGCGACCGAGGTCGTCCTGGTTTTCGATCAGCAGCTCGAACCAACGGCGCAGCTTGTTCGCGCGCTCCTTGGCGGTCAGCGCACGCCAGGCCGGCAGCGCCTTGTCGGCGGCTTCGATGGCGCGGCGGGTTTCGGCAGCGCCCATCTTCGGCACAGTGCCGAGAATCTCGCCCGTGGCCGGGTTGTTGACCTTGATGGTTTGACCGTTGTCCGCATCCACCCAAGCGCCATCGATAAAGGCTTGTTGGCGGAACAACTGGGTATCTTTGAGCTGCATGTCGGCTTTCCTTAACAGCACCGCGCGCGCGCGGAGCGAATTAGAGTTGTTGAAAGGCGCCTTGTGGGCTGCCGTCAGGGAAATCAGCCCCAGCGCGCGGGAACAGTGAAAGAGCGCACGGGAGACAGAGCGTTTGAAATCTCAAACGAATCCTAGGATCAATGGGGGTACAGGGCAATAGTCTGTTCGAAAAAAAGAACGAAAACGGCGCATTTGCCTAATCTTTCTGATCAGCGTGATACAGCCGGGTTCCAGCGCCTCGACCACCGGCACCCGGCGCAGAGCCGCTATGCAGCAATTTCCTACCCATAAACGGCCAAAGACCGGCATGGACGCCCAAGGGCGACATGGGTATGATGTCTCCCGCACAAGCATCCGTAGCTCAGCTGGATAGAGTACTGCCCTCCGAAGGCAGGGGTCGTGGGTTCGAATCCCGCCGGGTGCACCATATAGCAGTCTCGGGCTGTCTCGGACAGTCTACGAAACACCCCCAAGAAGCCCGCCCCGTGCGGGCTTTCTTGTTTCTGGCTATCCATCCCTGTCCACCCCTATAACTTCCCGCCGTGTGCCTTTTGCAAAGAGATCTATGATCTGGCCCGCATAACAGGACGAGCCGTCCACAACCCTCTTGAAGGTCTCAGCAAATTCCTGCAATCACGTAGCGCTGAAAACTATGCACACGTTTCGATTGAAGAACTGCCTGCGCTACTTCGAGCGATCAACTCCTACCCTCACGCAAAGGACGTTCGCAATGGGCTTCGCTTGCTTTCCTTATTAGCATCGCGCCCGAGCGAGATCCGCGAAGCATGCTGTGAGAAATCGACCTCTCCAAAAAGCTATGGACGATCCCAGCCGAGCGAATGAAACGTCGTCGCGAACATGTGGTGCCTCTCTCTCGACAGGCAATAGAAGCGCTAACTGAGTTACGGACACTGACAGGTGCGTACCCTCTCCTATTTCCTGGCAGGTAAGAAAGCACAATCCCCCGTAGCAACACCGTCTTTGTTATGGCACAGAAAGAACACTCCAAGATCGAGAAGGAAGCGGCTCATCTGGCAAACACCGTGTTAGAAGAAAAGTGGAACGAGGTCGCGAAAGCGCTACTGGAAACCGGGGGTAAGTTGTGGGCTGCACGCAACCTGATTAGTCGTGATCCGGTTTCATTGATGAAGCTGGATATCCCTGAACAGGGTGAGCGCTTCGGAAGCTGGACCTGGCGAGAGCTCGCAGATCGCTCGCGCCAACACAGCCTGATTGACCTACTGGCAGCCCAACCCACACCTCCCCCGAAGCAGCCTGAGCAAGGCAGGCTGTTTCGGGTCTGCCATCGGTCTAACCATGAATAAACCACTTTCGGCCCAGAGTGTGTAAAAAGGCTTCGCCAAAATTGAAGTGTGCGCGTCTACGTTAAATCTGAAATTTATTGGCCCGTCAGCAGATGTGGATTTCGCATAGAAGCGCGATTTTTAGTCAGGTTTTGAGTACCTGTCGCGCTGAAAAACGTTTTTACACAGCCTCGGCCAGAAGCGGTCGCCTGGGGTCTACGAAGCTAGGGACGATTCAGTAACCTTAACTTTTTTCATATTATTTATTCGCGTTGATTATTGTTGAGTCGTGCGCAATGGCTTTGCTGGATTACCAAGTACTGTTGTATAAGGTGCCACGCTTTTCGTTACAACGGCCCCCATCCCAACAACGGCGCCCTCACCAATGACTATTGGTCTGTCGGGAGAGCCGTGACGAATAATCGCGCCAGTTCCAATGTAGGCATGATCTTCGATTACGACACGTCCATTGCAATGCACGTTAGGGGCGAACGTCACAAAGTTACCAATCACACAGTCATGGGCAACATACGAATAAATATTTGCGTGAAAAAAGTCACCGATTTTTGCATTCGCAGTAATAGTGGTAAATGGGCAGAGGATAGCGCCTTGACCAATAGTATTGTTGCTCAAATTCAGGGCATTCAGAGCTGAAATAGTGAATGGCGTTATGCCCGCTGAAATAAGGCGTTCGGAGATTTCCTGCCTCGGTTTACTGTCAGCGATAGCGATGTTGAAAAACTTTTCCCCCTCCATGCTTAAGAAAGACTCGGTACTCACCACATCATAGCCATTCACGGTGTTATCTTTCAAATTATCGACTACGAAGATAATTTTGAAGTTATCTTGATCTATCACGCTCGACATTGCGTTGACCAGAGGTGCAACCTCACGCCCAAAACCGCCGGCGCCTACAATTGCGTAAATTTTCATCTCCGCTCCTAAAAATTTTTCTGAATTATTCCTGGTCTGAGCGACTCTACAGCCGAAGTTTCCAGTATAGGGAGCGCATTGAGTGTTCTAGTGCGCGGTTCTCGAAATAACTTAGTTATAATTTTCGGATTAAAGCGCCTCCAGCATTCGTTGAATTTTGCTCAAAATCCTTTCTCCCTTTGCGCTCCACACATATTGGGTTGGCTGAGTATTGCGTAACCCCCTGGATGTTGCAATTGCGCTTTCTAGCTCAAGCACGGGGGCGAAATTGCCATCGCGCAGGCACACCTTGATGCCTCGAAATAAGCGCGCCACACCTAGAAACTGGATGTCGGGGGGGAATTGAATAGGGAAGCATGGATGCTCTGTTTGCCTGATTTTCACCGCCGCATAGCAGATACCGTAGCTTGATTGTTGGGCTGGAAAAGCACGTCAACCGTGAAATGTTGTCCCGGGGTTCGCCTTCGGCATCCAGCAGGATAATGCGTGTCGCCGGCCTTCTCGCTGAAGGATGGCGGCAGCTGAATGGGTCAACAGTCACATCTCAAATAATACAGTTCTGTGTAAGGGCCCGTTAGCCCGTCAGAGGTAGGGGCAGTTAGAAGTTGGCGCGATTTCTGCTTAAGCCTTCTTTGGATAATACGGGACGACATTTCATTGACGGCAGTGTGTACCATGAAAAACATCATCAAGTTGTTAGTTCCTGAGGTGCCTAAAGTCGAGCAGATCCTCCCTTACTGGCAGCAAATCGATGAAAACCAGTGGTACACCAACTTCGGCCCGCTTGTAATCGAGCTTGAACGTCGGCTGTCGCTCTCATTTAGTCGGGAGCCAACGCAGGTACACGTTGTATCTATGGCGAATGGTACCTGTGCGCTGCAAATAGCTTTGGAAGCTTTGAAGCTACGCCGCGGGGCCCGCGTGCTGGTGCCCGGATTGACATTCGTCGCCACGGCAACTGCGATCATCAGGGCAGGGCTCACTCCCTTGATCAGTGACGTAAACTCCGAAAGCTGGTTGCTGACGCCCGCTATCGCACGCGCAGCACTCCCTGAAATGCCATTCGACGCAGTGATGCCAGTATCCACTTACGGCTGCCCCCAGGATGTCGCAGGCTGGGACCTGTTCAGTGCCGAAACCGGAATCCCTGTTGTTATCGACGCCGCAGGTGCCTGGGGTAATCAGAAGATCGGCGTGACCACCAAAGTCGCCTTCAGCCTGCACGCCACTAAGGCCCTCGGTGGTGGAGAAGGGGGTTTCGTCGCTTCGCGCAACCATGCCTATGCCCAGAGCATGCGAACGTTGAGTAACTTCGGTATCGATGCACACAGCGGCGGGCTAGTCTTCGAGGCGGGTGAGAACGGCAAGATGAGCGAATATCACGCCGCTGTTGCATTGGCTGCCCTGGACAACTGGCCAACCGTTGCTGAAGCACGCCGCAACCTGCATCAACACTACACCGAGCAGCTTCTGGAAAAAATTCCCGCGCTGAAACTTCAGGCCAAGCCCATGGATGGCGTTTACAGCCTGATGCTGGTGCTACTGCCCGAGGGATTCCGGGCTGCTGATATTCAACTGCGGCTGCTGGGCAAAGACATCGAAACCCGCCGCTGGTACTGCCCACCCTTGCAAGACCATCCGGCCTTTCAGGCGTTCGCGAAGGGCCCGCTGCCAATAGTTGATCTCCTGGCTGAACGCCTGTTGGGTTTGCCATTTCATCTTTCATTGAACGATGCAAGCATCCGAAGAGTTATCGATTGCCTGGCTGAGTCGCTTGCTGAAAAGCAGGTGAGTTAATGACCGTTATGCCTTGTGAAAAGCCTCTGGTCGTCATAGTCACTGGCGCCAATATGGCAAATCATCAGTTCCTGGAATTACTTCGCTCAGGTATACGCCAATGACCCAAGAACTATTACTGGCACCGTGTATGCGATCAGGCCGTACCTGCAACCGCCCAGGCAGTGAAAGCGGCTTAAGCAAGTTCTACCTTCGTCCCTTATGCAAATTGGTATGAGCATGACAAATCCCCTCTTGGCTGAGCGCTTGCCGCTTGTCAGCATCGCGATACCGGCTTACAACCCGCGTTTCTTCGAAGCCGCGCTGAACAGTGCGCTCAACCAGTGCTACGCGAATATCGAAATCGTGATCAACGATGACTGTCGCGGCGATGGTATTCGTTTGATCACCGAACGTCTTGCTGCACAAACCACGGTGCCGATCCGTTACCTGCGAAACGAACAGCAATTGGGCGGCCTGCTTAACCTCACCCGTGGGCTGGAAGAAGCCAGGGGCGAGTACATCAAGTTTCTCAACGACGATGACGTATTACTGACAGATTGTGTAACGCGCATGGCCGCTGTGCTGGATGCTCGCACCGACATATCGTTAGTCACCTCGCGGCGCCGTTTGATAGATGCCCAAGGTGAGACGCTGCCAGACATCCTCGAGACGTCTGAAGTATTTGGCGAAGATGTCTGCCTTCATGGTGCAGACCTTATTTCACTGCTCTGTGACTGGCCCGTTAACTTTATTGGCGAACCCACCACCGTCATGTTTCGACGGGCTCAGTTGGTAGACAAGGTTCCGAATATTTGCGCCCTTGGAGGCGTGCTCGTTGATGCTATCAACGACCTGTCGTTGTATGTGAACTTACTTCAGCGCGGCCACTTAGCGTTTCTAAGTGAGCCTTTGTCGCTCTTTCGCCATCACGCTGAACAGCGCCAGAAACAGCCAGACATGCCAGCTTTGTTCGCAGAGGGTCATGCAAGATTTATCAATCAGATACATGCCCTGGGACTGTATAACCCACAGCCGTTAAAGCAAGTGCGCCGTGCGCCGTTGTCAGCCGATCAGGCCTTTCAACTGTTTCGTTTGCGAGAGGCTTACCTGGCGCCTGATACCCAGAACCTCTATACAGCCAGCAGCATTACCCCCTTTGCCGAGCAGTGCGAAGTCCTCTTCTCAGGTCAGCCTTCGCTTGAAGAAGGTAAGCCGCCAGTCGGTGTCGTTATCCATGCGTATTACCCGAGTGTGCTGCAAGAAATTTTGCTTCGGTTGATGAAATTGAATGAACACCTGCACCTGTACGTAACCTGCGTGGGAGGTGCCGATAAAGAGGTGCGCGACCTGCTGGCAGCAAGCGGGCTGAGCTATTCGTTGTATCGGGTACCCAATCACGGCAGGGATATTTTGCCGTTCCTGCGAGTGTTGCCGTTTTTACGTGCAGACAACATCCACACGCTGATCAAACTTCACACCAAGCGCTCGCTGCACATGGGTGTGGAAGACTCTTGGGCCCAAGACCTTTTCAATGATCTGCTAAACCCGGCGCGCTTCAGCCAATCGGTAGAATACCTAGCTGATCCAATGCACCACCCGCTGATCGGCACTGAGGCGTTCCGGCAGCCCGTAACCCAAAACCTTAATGGACAAAACCGCTCTCACCTACTTTTCCTGGCTAAGCGTGCTGGCATTGACCCACAACGAATGGACCAGGCCGATTTTTTTGGCGGTACCATGTTCTTTGTGCGTACCGAGGTGCTGGCGCACTTAGCACGGATGCAATTGACCGACAAAGACTTTGAGCCTGAATGCGGCCAGTTGGACGGCACGATGGCCCACGCCGTGGAACGGTTTTTCGGCGTGCTGGCAAATGTTGGTAAAGAGCAACGCGATATCAATCTGTATCGTCGCTGGCTGGATACCCGGCAACTATCTGCCGCTGAGTTCGAAGGGTTACCCGCACGGCTTGCGAATTGGCCGCAGCACACAAACATTCTGGTGGTATTGACTGACACCACAGGTGACATAGCGCAGTTACGTTCCAGCTTGGAAAGCATTGATCGCCAGCTTTACGGCGCGGCAGCCATTGCGGTGCTTTCAAACGTCGAGCCTGTAGGGGTAGAAGCTTGCGACAACTTGGTGTGGTTACCACTCGCTGAATGCTGGCCAAGTCAGCTGAATGAGCTGCTGCATGAGATCAATGTCGAATGGTGCTATTTGCTTCGGGGAGGAGACCAACTCGACTCCCACGCCCTGCTGCTACTCGCGGAGGGCATAGCCCTGAACCCAGGTATCAGCGTTTGCTACAGCGATGAAGACACGCTTACCTCAAATGGTTGCCAAGACCCGATATTCAAACCGGACCTGAACCTGGACTTGTTGCGCAGTTATCCGTATGTCGGCCGAGCGTTGGCCTTCAACCGAGCGGCCGCGCTGGGTGTCCATGGCTTCGATCTCGCTTTCGCCGAACTGGCACCCCACGACCTGCTTTATCGGTTGATTGAAGTGAATGGACTGGGCACTGTCGGACACATCAGTGAAGTGCTGGTACATCATGCAATCAACTTGGGCCAATGGCTGGTCGAATCCCAGGTCGTGAAGTACTCCCCGGCTATAGTCGAGGCGCACCTGCAACGCCTGGGCGTCGCTCATGAGTTGCGCCCGGGACCTTTACCGATGGTCAATCGGGTGGTTTACCAACACACCTCGCAGCCGTTGGTG
This sequence comes from Pseudomonas sp. MONT-RG-20F-20-E-7-02, assembly GCF_022662395.1. Taxonomy (NCBI): domain Bacteria; kingdom Pseudomonadati; phylum Pseudomonadota; class Gammaproteobacteria; order Pseudomonadales; family Pseudomonadaceae; genus Pseudomonas; species Pseudomonas sp. MONT-RG-20F-20-E-7-02. The sequence continues at coordinate 81,563 of NZ_JAKNQN010000005.1, read as the reverse complement.
TCCATCGTGATTCCCACTAAAGACCAACTGCCGATGCTGATGCGTTGCGTCGAAAGCGTGATGGAAAAAACCCTTTACACGAACTTCGAACTCATAATCGTCGACAACAACAGTGAAACGGTTGAAGCAAAAAATTGGTTCGCGGGTATGGAGCGTCTGAACAGCGAAAAGGTGCGCATCTTGCGTTATCCCCACGCTTTCAACTATTCGGCGATCAATAATTTTGCCGTCAGACACGCCCGTGGTGATTACCTTGTGTTGCTCAACAATGACACTGCCGTCATTGATGGGGAGTGGCTGGGTGCGCTGCTCCATCACGCTCAGCGGCCAGAAGTTGGGATAGTCGGCGCCAAATTGCTATTCCTCGACGGGACTATTCAGCATGGAGGTGTGGTGCTCGGCTTACGTGGCTTGGCGGACCACGCATTCATCGGCGCTCCTATGCAGTCCAATGGCTACCTGCACCGTCTCCAGGTTGACCAAAATTACAGCGCCGTGACCGCCGCCTGTCTGATGATCCGCACCGAGCTGTACCGCCAGGTGGGTGGAATGGACGAGATCAACCTAGGGGTTTCTTATAATGATGTTGATCTGTGCCTGAAAGTCGGCCAAGCCGGGCAACTGATCGTTTGGACGCCTTATGCGGTGGTCATGCATGAAGCTAACGTCAGCCAGAATAAGGTCGACAAGACGAAGTTAAAAGCCAAGCAAGAGCGTTTCAAGCGCGAGCAATCGGTGATGTACAAGAATTGGCTGCCCCGGCTCGCCAGTGACCCTGCCTACAACCCCAACCTAACCTTGGAAGGCGGCGGCTTTGGCTACGAATGCCGTAGCGACGTCGCCTGGGAACCGCTAGCCGGTCGCTCTTTGCCTTACGCGCTGTGCTGTCCCGCCGACGCTTTCGGCAGCGGAAACTATCGGGTTCGCCAGCCCTTCGCAGCCCTTGAAGCCGCACGCCTGATAGAGGGTACGATAAGTGATGGCCTGCTTCATCCCGTGGAGCTGCATCGCTTGGCGCCAGACACGATCATTTTCCAACGGCAATGCACGACGCCTCAGCTGGAAATCATCCAGAACACCAAGGCATTCTCCAGCGCTTTCAAGGTTTACGAGCTGGATGACTATGTTCTTAAAATACCCAGCAGCAACCCGAGCCGAGAACTGTTTCCCCAGGATATCGCCAAGCGCCTGAAGAAAGCTGTAGGTATGTGCGACCGGCTGGTGGTGTCGACCCAGCCCCTGGCGAGTGCGTTAAAGGGTTTTAACGCTGACATTCGTGTCGTAGAGAATCGCCTGCCAAGTCATTGGTGGAGCGGGCTGATGAGCTACCGTCAACAAGGTCGGAAACCTCGGGTTGGTTGGGCGGGCGGGTCGAGCCACGGCGGTGACTTGCAAGTGATCGCCGATGTCGTTCGTGAACTGGCTGGCGAAGTGGAATGGGTATTTATGGGCATGTGCCCACCTGAGCTTCGTCCGTATGTTCATGAGTTCCATAAGGGCGTCAATATCGAGAAATATCCTGCACGGCTGGCCGACTTGAATCTGGACCTGGCGTTGGCGCCTTTGGAAGACAATTTTTTCAACGCCTGTAAAAGCAACTTACGGTTGTTGGAATATGGCGCCTGCGGCTTCCCCGTAATCTGCTCGGACATCCTTTGTTATCGTGGTGACTTGCCAGTGACTCGGGTCAAGAACACGTCAAAAGAATGGATTGACGCTATCCGCGAACATCTTGCTGAACCACGCGCCAGTGCTCTTGCCGGAGATGCTCTACGCAGCGCTGTAGTCGATAAATGGATGCTCCGGGATGAACACTTGGTTGCTTGGCGAAATGCATGGTTTAGGGATTGACTGATCCGCTTGTGATTTCAATGTCTTATCAATTCTGGAAGTCTTTTTCAGAGCTTCCCTCGTAATCATTAGAAGTACGCAGAGAAAACTATGATCACTCTTCAAGCGCTCAACGAATTTACCAGCGACCCGGCGTTGACTGACAACATCACGCAGATCTGGGAGTTTATCGGCCAGCATTTCGAGCAGGCGCAGGACAGCTTGCCGGCTGAGCTCGCAATGGAGCGTCGCGAGTTGTCGTTCCATGATCAAGTACGTTTATTGGGCTACCTTACCTTTCTGGTTGCCGAGCTGCCGGGTGATGTGGTGGAAATTGGCGTGTGGAAGGGCAAATCGTTGATGCTGATGAATGAGGTATGCAACCACGAGCGTCGTATCATTGGTATTGACCCGTTCGAATTGCCAAACCAGTTCGAAGAGTTTAGTTACTACAAGGACCTGATGTTGCCCAATGCGCAGGTGATCCGGGGCTTTTCGGAACTGAGTGCCGAACGTTTCTACAACCTCGCGCCCAACGTCGCGCTGTTGCATATCGATGGTGGCCACACCCGTCGCAACGTGGTGCTGGACTTCTTGCTGTATTCGCCAAGCGTAGTCTCGGGCGGCTTCATCGTATTAGACGACTACCGCGACTTTCAGCATTCGCCAGAGGTTGGTCCGACTGTCGACCTGCTAAGAGCAACCGGGTTCTTTCAAGGTTTCAACGTGCTGGGTAGTGTGCATGGCTTCGAGAACAGTTACGTGCTGCAACGAATGTAAGCTTTGATTGCGAGCGAACGGGTCGGGTGGTGGTTGCAGGTACCAGGCGAGGTCCGCTCCTCCTAGAACATTCTTGACTCATTCCTGAATGGGACGGGGTAGGAAACCCGCGCGTTCGTGTTAGCGGCTGGATTTTTTAAGTTGGTTGACAGGTTGACGTGGTTGACACCCATCACCATGGTTGACGCCCTTCGGGTGTTCACTATCAGCAACAGATACAGCCACCTTTACAGAAGCTGTAACGATGGGCCTTTTTTCTTCAAGATCCTTTCAATTTCAACGATTGAAATTTCAGTAACCTCCGGCACCTCCCACCAGATTCGGGGTATTTTCTCCGGTCACCCACTGGAGTAGGAAACACCATGCTCTGGCGCAGAGACAAACCGCTGAGGGTAGAGCTGCTTACACCCATCCACGTCACTGCTTCCTCAGCCCCTGCACATCACGAGACGTTAGATGACCCAGCTGCCAAGGAGATGAAAACCAATACAGACTTGGCGTTCAAACTGATTACATTTGGAGCGCTAGCATCGCAGGCTGCGCTGTTGATCTACGGCTTGCAGATTTTAAAAGGTATACCCAGTTAGAAACTGCCGGGGACCTCGAAGCGGTGGATACCGTGGTAACCGACAAGGGCGAACGCCTGGTAGGCCATTTGATCCTGGCGGACAGCAAAAGTACGTTTCTACTCGTGGGCAGAACCCTATTTAAGCTTGATGGTACGACTGGCCGCATAATCCGTGAGACGGAGCTGAAACAACGTCCTCCCGAGATGGAAAAGCTCACACCGAAGGCGTAAATCCAAGCGCAGCAGAAAGGGCCATGTATGCCCACGTGTATGCCTAACCGATACAACGCCTACAAGGCCCAGTAAATACGGCAGCATCACCGCCCAGTTCAAACGACGCCGGGGCACCAGATACAGATGAAAAAGCCCCAGGTCGAAAGGCCTGGGGCTTTTTTGTGGGCGCTATTTACCGCTTCTGCAACACCTCCAACCGCGCAGGCAAGTCTTCCTTGGGGAAGCGCTTATGCAACGCCAGCAGCTTTTCATCCGCCGCTCGGGTTTCGCCAGCCAGGCGCAGATCCACAATCTCCTGCAACCCCTGCTCCAACGACGGCAGCACAATCGCCGCACGCTTGCTGACCTTTGCCGCCGGTTCATCCGCCAACACGCTGGCGGCCTCGGCCTGCACGGGCGGCGCGGCGGCCATGCGGGCCATGGGCGCGGGTGCCGAGAACGCTTGCGGCGCCGGGCGGGCGGCTTCCTGATTGAGCGTGGAGAAGGTGGCTGTGGAGATCTCTGGTTGCGGCACGGGTGAGCGCATCACTACGCCGAGCATCAGCGCTACGCCGGCGACGGTGGCGAATGCCATTTGCCAGCGCGGTTGGCGGCAGGATTGCAGCCAGCGTTGCCACAGGTTCGGCTGTCGCGCGGGGGCTTCATGGCGGGCGGTGTTGAGGATGAAGGCGTCGATGGACGCTGGCGGTTCGCCCTGGCTGTGTTGACGAAAATGCGGGAGCAGCTCGTCGTCAGGTGTTTGGCGTGAGTCGGTCATGCGGGTATCTCCTCGGCCAGCAGGCGGCGCAGTTTCTGCTGGGCGTAGCGCAGGCGGCTTTTTACGGTTTCCAGCGGAGCGCCAGTGAGGGCGGCGATTTGCGGCACTTCGAGGTCGCCGTGCAGGCGCAGCAGGAAGACTTCGCGCTGGTCTTCGGGCAAATCTTGCAGTGCAGCGTCGAGGCGCGCGTGGTCGCGGCTCAGGCTCAGTTGCTGCTCGGGACCGGGGCAGTCATCGGGCTGGGCGTGCAGTTGCTCGTCGTAGCTGTCATGCAGCGGGTTATGCACGCCGTGCTTGCGCCAGTGATCGATCAGACGGTTGCGGGCAATCTGGAAAAGCCATGTACGAAAACTCGCCCGGCCCTGTGGCTGGGTGCTGCTGCGGATCAGGCTGAGCCAGGTCTCCTGGTAAACCTCTTCGGCCAGCTCGGCCTTGTTGCTCAGGGACACCAGAAACCGGTACAGCCCTTGACGGTGCCGCGCGTACAAAACCTCGAACGCGGCGGCGTCACCGCTTCGGTAGCGGGCCAGCAGCGCTTCGTCGCTGGGTGATTCATCTGGAACGGCCATGTAGTGAGCGAACTCCTTTCGAGACGTTAAAACTTTTCAAGTGTGGGAGCCGGGCTTGCCCGCGATAGCGGTGGGTCAGGCAGCATTTGCGGTGCTGACAGACCGCTATCGCTGGCAAGCCAGCTCCCACATTGGAGCTTCGTTGGACTCAAGATCAGTGCTTCAGGCTCTGCGCCAACTCAACCAGTTGCACGAACTCGTTGCGCAACCCGAACGGGTCATCGCCGCGGGCCGAGCGGGCCAGTGCGGCGGTGTCCTGCAGGCTCATGTTGCCAGTGTAGCGGCCATCGCCCTTGAGCTGTTGGGCGAAGGCTGCAACGGCCGCCGAGAAACGCAGGTCGTCGCTGGCCTGGGTCGACACATTGCTGATGGGCCGTTCGATCAATTGGCTGTCACCACCCGCCGCAGGCTTGTAGCGCACGCGCAGCAGCGCCAACTCAGCCGATGTGTTTTCAGCCGCGGGCGCAGCGGCGTAGCGCAATGGCTCCAACCAACCCTTTTGGCCCTTCGGCACAATTTCGTACAGCGCGGTCACGGTATGCCCTGCGCCGATCTCGCCAGCGTCGACCTTGTCGTTGCTGAAGTCCTCCCGCTTCAAGGCGCGGTTTTCATAGCCCAGCAGCCGGTATTCACTGACCTGGGCCGGGTTGAACTCCACCTGCAATTTCACATCCCGCGCCACCACCGCCAGGGTTGAACTGAGCTGGTCGACGAGTACTTTTCGCGCCTCCCGCAGATTGTCGATGTAGGCGTAATTACCATCGCCCGCGTCGGCCAATTGTTCCATCAAGTGTTCGTTGTAGTTATCCACACCGAAGCCCAGGGTGGTCAGGGATACGCCGCTTTTACGCTGGTTGGCGGCCATCTGCTTGAGGCTGTCGAAATCGCTGACGCCGACATTGAAATCACCGTCGGTGGCCAGCAGGATGCGGTTGATACCCTTATCGATAAAGCCGGCGCGGGCCATCTGGTAGGCCAGTTCAATACCGGACGCCCCCGCAGTGGTGCCGCCAGCGGTAAGTTGGTCGATGGCGTTGCGGATCCTGGTTTTTTCACGCCCGGAGGTGGGTTCGAGCACCACACGCGACTCACCGGCGTAGACCACCAACGCCACACGGTCCTGCTCGCGCAGCTGGTCCACCAACAATTTCAGCGTGCTTTTCACCAGCGGCAAGCCTTCGCGGCGGTCCATGGAGCCGGACACGTCCACCAGAAACACCAGGTTGGCTGGCGCCAGGTCCGCCACGGCGCGGTCGCAGGCCTTGATGCCGATGCGCAGCAGTCGGGTGTGCGGGTTCCATGGCGTGGGGGCGACTTCGGTGGTCACGCCAAACGGTGAGCCGTCGGTGGGCAGCGTGTAGTCATAAGGGAAGTAATTGACCATTTCCTCCAGGCGCACAGCGCCGTCAGGCGGCAGGCTACCTTGGTTGAGAAAACGTCTCACGTTGGCATAACTGCCGGTGTCGACGTCTGCACTGAAGGTCGAAACAGGCTGTTGTGCGACGCTGTAGACCGGGTTTTCGGGCAAGTTCTGGTAGTGCTCTGAAGGTTCGACCCGATCCGGCATGGCTGCGTCGTGCATGACCCTTGGCGCAGCCAGTAACGCAGGGACCGCCGCTCGCTTGATCAAAGCCGCCTCGGGACGGGGTGTGGCTGGGGTTGGCGCGGCAGGCTGGGCGGCCTCTTGAGAGGATGACAGCCCGCAACCGGCAAGCGCCACCAGCAGCACGGTAACGACAACGCCGCCAGCGATGGGACGCAAAAATAAGGGAGCTTGTGGCATGGTGCTGAACCTCAACAGTCAATAATCCGTTCACAGGTTCAGACGCAAAACACCTCTGGTTCGGGTTAAGGATCGTCATTCCTCGCCACACGCTCGCCTTTCGGCGGTCGGCGCCTTGTCAGTTCAAAGAACAGAGAGTTGTCAGCACTTCAGCAAAACAAGTTTCAATATAACTTGATGGCCCGTAGGAAACTTCGATAACTAAGGCACTTGACTGTTATATTCTCCTCGCCGCGCCCTAAAACTCTTAACAACAATATTCACACTGTAAAAATTTCTGTATTTCCAAAGAAGACGTACTAAACACAATTTAAAAACACACTTTTTTCTTCTGCAAGCAATGCTTTTAAAATCAATACTCCACACAGGCTGTTTAACGCAAAAATAAACACAATCGCTGTTACCAAGCATGACACACTGCGCCATCAAGACACTCAAGAAACATATACCCCATTGGCAATTCATTTATAGAGTGCGAAGGTATTTCCAGCAAACGGACGTGCACTTCCCCTAAAAAAAGGAATCCATCTCACAACAAAAACATGGATTGCGCTCATGCGAATTGACTTCAGGCCACTTGTATTTCTACAACCGAACCACGCCGAAAATAACCTGGGTCCGACTCTTCGACCGGTGCCTCAATACGCTCCCGGCCTCAGAATTCTTGGTCTATTCCTGCAGCCATTCTTTCGGCATCCCTATATACGCCCTTTCGTACAACCAAGGACCCAGCAGCCCTACGTACACCCCTTCACTGAGCCATCCACAAGACGCCCGCAAAAGCCTGCAACTACACCCCATCCCATCCCGTCCGATACACCGACCAAACGCAGCTGGGACGGTAAAGACCCCACGCTGCGCCCCGACGACCCGTATGTGGCCAACCTGAATAAACGTTCTTTCGATGCACGCCAGGCAAGCGACAACCTCACGCGGGGCAACACCAGGTGGGTTGACCGAAATGGCGACGGCAAAGTCTCGGTGGGTTACTCCTTCAACCGAGGTTTCGGGCAGTTCAACCAGAACCAGCAAGCGATGGCGCGCCGTGCGGTACAGGCGTGGAGCGACGTTTCCAACCTGGTCTTCGAGGAAAATGGCTCACGCGCCGAGGGGAAAATGTCGTTTGGCATATCGGGAGTGCCCACCGCCTTCGGCGCCTACCCAGGAAACCGTCCCGACGCAGGCTCGACCCAGTACAACGCCACCCGGGTCACACCCTTCGACTTGATTCATGAAACAGGTCACGCCCTGGGGCTCAAACATGGCGGCGACTACGACGGCGAACTGCGCCCAGACTCATGGAGCCACGCGCAGGACTCCAAGGCCCACACCGTCATGAGTTACTACAACGCGGCAAAAAGCGGCAAACGATTGGGGGGAGCCAACCCAGGGTCTCCCATGATGGATGACATTTCCGCCATCCAAAAACTCTATGGTGTGAATCGTCAAATCCGTCAGGGCGACACCACGTATGGGTTCAACTCCAATAGCCAGCGGGACCACTACACCCTCAAATCCAACCGCGAAGCTGCGGTGTTCTGCATCTGGGACGGGGGTGGCAATGACACCCTGGACGTCTCCGGCTACAGGGCCAACCAGACCATTAATCTCAGGGCGGGCTCGTACTCCGATGTCGGCGGGCTCAAGGGCAATGTGTCCATCGCCCGGGGCGTCACCCTGGAAAACGCCATAGGCGGTTCAGGCGACGACGCAATAATCGGTAACGACGCCGATAACCGCTTCACCGGCGGCGCTGGGGGCGACCGCATCCGCGGCGGTGGCGGCGCGGATACGTTTGACTACAACAGCGCCAGCGACTCCACGCCGGATAACCCGGACACGCTGATGGATTTCATCAGTGGCAGCGACAAAATCGATGTGTCCAACGCCATGAAGAACGCGAATGTCTCCGCCCTGGCATTTGTCAGCGAAATGACCGGCAAGGCGGGTGATGCGGTCCTCCTGTTTGACCAGACAAGTGGCAAAGGCAGCGTGGCTATTGACCTGACGGGCGACGGCAAAGCCGACCTGCTGATACGCACCCACGGGGAGGTCAAACCCGGGGATATCATCGCGGCCGCAAACACTGGCGACCTTGCTCAGCCGCTCGCTGACCCGAGTATTCAGTCCGCGCTGACACCCAACCAGCGAGTGCGCCGTTCGATTTCACACACTCACGAAAACGCCAGTGATTCGCCCCATCACAATAGCCATCTGATCAACAACTTCGTCAGTGGCAAAGACAAAATCAATCTCACCGAGTTAATAAAAACTTCGGGCACATCACCCACCCGCTTTAGTTAAAGGCATTAACCCCAAGAAAGTTTGTTTACCCATGAGCCATGAAGCTCACGCTTCACTTCGTCTATTAAAAGGATTCAAGTAGATGTTCTCTGTTAATCACAAAACTTACTCGGCACTTTCTTCACCCGAGTCCACCTATCAGGACACGCCCTTGGCGTCCTACACCACCGATCAAGCCGCGAGGCAACTGCTGCGTACCAGCCACACCCGAGGCTTCAAATGGCAAGACAAGAACCGCGACGGCATCATCGACATTGCCTATGAGTTTTTTACGCCACACAACCCGCACGCCGTTAGCAATGCCCCCGAAGGCGCCAGCGAATTAAGTGAGCAACAAAAGAAACGGGCGCGGATGGCCATGCAAGCCTGGGCCGATGTCGCCCGCATCAAATTCTCGCAGAACAGCACCAGCACCGAAGGCCGACTGACCCTGGGCCTTTACGACGGTGACGGCGAGTCCTATGCATCCCTGCCCTTTCCCATGGATTTCAAAAAAGGTGGCGAGGCGTGGCTGGATAACGGCCATGCTCGACCGCAGCCCGACCGTTACGACCGACAGGTCATGGCGCATGAAGTGGGTCATTCGCTGGGGCTGGATCATCCTGGGGACTACACCCGGCAACCCGTCGCACGTCATTACCTCGAGGACACTCAAGCCTACAGCCTGATGAGCTACAACCCCGAGATCAGGAGTGGGCAAAATTTCTCGAAAAACGCTGAGTGGACCCACTACTCGGCGGCGCCCTTGCTGCACGACATTGCAGCGGTGCAGACGCTCTACGGCGCCAACTTCAACACCCGCAGCGGCGATACCGTTTACGGTTTCAATTCCAATACCGAGCGCGACTATTACAGCCTGACGTCGCCGCGGGACGCACCGGTTTTTTGCATATGGGACGGTGGTGGCAACGACACGTTGGACTGTTCCGGCTTCAACCAGAAGCAAACCCTCAACTTGAACGCCGAAGCGTTCTCCGATGTTGGCGGCATGAAAGGCAATGTCTCCATCGCCAAAGGCGTGACGGTGGAAAACGCCATTGGCGGCGCCCAGGACGACACGTTGATCGGCAACCACGCGAACAATCGATTAAAGGGTGGGGGCGGCGCAGACACGCTGGTGGGCGGCGGCGGCGCAGACGTATTTGTCTACGACAAGGCCAGTGACTCGACGGCGGCCAACGCTGACCTGATCACCGATTTTGTCAGTGGCCAAGACAGGATCGACCTCAGTGGCCTGAGCAAAAACACTCGCACGCCACTGCGGCTGGTAAACGCCTACACAGGGCGCACCGGCGACACCGTGGTGAAGTTCAACCCCTACAGCAAGCGGTACTTTGTCGCCATTGACCTTACCGGCAATGGCCACACGGACTTTCTGCTCAAGAGCACCCGATTGATCAGGCCTCACGATATCAGCGGCCTTATCACCTAACGATAACCTTCAGGTAAACGCGCTGCTTGAGCCGCCAGGCGCAAGCCGTCGGGCTGCCTGTGCACGCTAACTGACAGAAGGTAAATAACCATGGTCAGAATCAACCCGAACCCCTTCACTGCTTCTTTGAATACACAGGCTGCCGATTCACCCAGCCAACCGCCCACGCCTCAGTCAGGCCAGGGCAACAACAAGAGGTCCTACAATACCGATCAGGCGGCCGAACAAATCACGCGATTGGGCTTTCGCTGGAAGGACCTCAATGGTGATGGCGTCATACCTATTGCCTACCGGTTTTTCACCCCGTCGCAAGCAACCTTCAATACGCCCAAGGGCGCCAATGAATTTACCGGTGCTCAGAAAGCCGACGCCGTACGCGCGATGCAGTACTGGTCGGACCTGGCCAATATCACCTTTGCACAGGATGCGCCCGACGCCGAAGGGCAGCTGTTATTAGGCAACGACTCCCAACTCGGCCTTGCCGGAACAGGCAGCTACCCCGGCATCTACAGCGACGGCACGCAGGTGTGGATCTCTTCGGATGGCAAGGAAAGGCCCCCCACCCAAGACGGTTTCGGGCAATGGCTTATTAACCACGAGATCGGGCATACCTTGGGTCTGCTGCACCCCGGCCGATACAACGGTGACGGAGACTACGCCTCACGCGCCACCTATGCCGAAGACACCCGCGCCTACAGCATCATGAGCTACTGGTGGGAAGGCATGCTCGGGCATGATTTTGCCAAGCATCGGCGTACCCACTACCCCTCCACGCCGATGATGGACGACATCACCGCCGTGCAAAAACTGTATGGCGCCAACTACAAGACCCGCAACACCGACACCACCTACGGCTTCAACTCCAACACCGGTCGTGACGCGTTCAGCCTGCGGTCCGCAGACGATGCCCCGGTGTTTTGCGTGTGGGATGGCGGCGGCAATGACACCCTGGACTTTTCCGGCTTCCATCAGAACCAGCGCATCAACCTCAACGCCCAGCATCTTTCCGATGTCGGCGGCATGAAAGGCAACGTCTCCATCGCCAGAGGCGTAACGATAGAAAATGCCATCGGCGGTTCGGGCGATGACCTGTTGACGGGTAACAACGCCAACAATCGCCTCAAAGGTGGCGCAGGAGCAGACCGACTGACCGGCGGCGCCGGGGCCGACACATTTGTCTACGACAAGGCCAGTGACTCCACCCTCAGTCGTTCCGACCTGCTGACGGACTTCAGCAGCGGGCTGGACAAAATTGATGTGTCCGGGGCGTTGCGTGAGGCGGGTGTCAACAGCCTGCGTTTTGTCCAACGCTTGAGCGGCCGAGCGGGCGAAGCGGTGCTGGGCTACAACCCGAGTACCCGGGAAAGCAGCCTCTCCATTGACCTGAATGGCAACGGCAACGCCGACCTGTTCATCAGGAGCAGCAGTGCAATCAGGGCCAGCGATGTGATCTCCGGTGGCGCCACTGTGCACCTTCCAGTGACGCCCCCACCACCTGTTCCGGCACCAGCACCGACCGTCACATCGCCTACTGTTTCGCGGATCAAGCGCGATAGCACCCCCTCGCAACGCGCGCCCTTCTCTGTGCAAAACTGGGCCAGTGGGTCGCTTGAGGGTTCAGCCATGCATGCCAGCGCCAAAGCGGTGGGCAGCATTCGCGAAGTGACTGTGCTGCGCGACGCGTGGGGCTACGAGCGGGTTCATTACAACACCTTGGGCACCGGTTCACTGATCGACGGGGGCGCCAGCGTATTGACCAACAAACATGTGCACGACGCCCTTGCCAAAGGCAGCAAGCTCGAGCTGTGGCTGGGTTACACAGAGGATGACAGCGGCCGCATGCGCGTCGAGCGCAAGGTGCCGCTGGATACCCGGCCGCTCAGTAGCGACGCCAACCTGGATTACGCCGAGTTACGGGTCGACTTGCCTCAGGCGCAGATCAACGCCCTGGCCAAGCAGTTCTCGCCGCTCAAATTGGCCGATAACACCCAGGCCCAAGCCGGGCAAAAAATCTTTATGCCCAACCACGGTCAGCAAGGCCTTGGCATTGCCTTCCTGAACGCCGCCGGCAAACCCACCAGCGTTTTGGGGCACAACTCCGACAGCGGCGCCCGGAGTTCTTTCTACCATGACGCCTACAAAGTACCCGGCACGTCGGGCTCTCCGCTGATTTCGGCCGACACCGGGGAAATCATCGGGCTGCACTACGGTTCGATCATCGGCCAAGTGGGCAACAGCCGCGCCTCGATGGGCGCCGCGACGCGAGCAGAGCTGATCCAGCAGCACCGTAACCAAGCCCGCCAATGATGCCGGCACTCAGAGCCGCATCCGCAGCGAAGCCCCATTCAGTCAATGGTTCGATAGGAGTGATTACTTTGAAAACAAACCTCAGTATGCCTTTCAGTCAGCCTCATCCGATTGACACTCAACCGGGCGAGGGAGCCTCGCGCACCTTCGGTTTGCAGCCGTCGAATCAAACCTCAAACCCGCATCGTTTTGTACCCCAGGCATCAGGCCAAAAGGTTGCGGAAAGTCGTCGATGGGCCACCTCGGCAGCGAGCGCTGCAAACACCCCTGGCAGCACGTATGACGCAACCCTGCGTGCAGACGATCCGTACTTAAACAGAGCAAACAGGCAGTCCTTTGACAAACAACGGGCCATAGAGCAGCTCACGCGGCAGACAACCACATGGCAGGACTCGAACCGAAATAACAGAACCGAGATTTCCTACTACTTCAAAAACGAACGGGGTATGGGATTCAACGAATATCAAAAGCAAGAAGCCCGGCGTTCGATCCAGTCCTGGGGCGACGTGGCCAATCTGGCCTTCACAGAAAACGGCGGCGCGGCAGAAGGGCAATTGACCTTCAAAATATTCAACGGCATCGCCGTTGCCGACGGCGCCTACCCTTATAGCCGCTACAACGGCGGTGCTGGCGGTGAAACCCGCTACAACCAGCGTCATGTAACACGACCCACCATGACCCACGAAATCGGTCACGCCCTCGGCCTGAGTCACCCAGGTGCCTACGACGGTCAACCAGACGATAACAAACGTATCTATGCCCAAGACTCCAAAGCCCATAGCGTCATGAGCTATTACAACGCTCAAAGCAGTGGCAAAAATGCCACATACGACGTGGTTGCGCCCATGATGGATGACATCAGCACAATTCAACACAAGTACGGCGCCAACTATCAAACCCGCAGGGAAAACAACACCTATGGCTTCAACTCCAACACCGGGCGGGATTACTACTCACTGAACAGCAACCGCGACTTGGCCACTTTTTGCATCTGGGACGGCGCCGGCAACGACACGCTGGACGTCTCGGGTTACGGCACCAATCAAGTCGTGAACCTCAGGGCGGGTTCGTTCTCGGATGTGGGTCACGGTCAAGGCAACGTCTCAATCGCCCGGGGTGTCACGATCGAAAATGCCATCGGCGGCGCAGGTCATGATGCGCTGATCGGTAACGATGAGAATAACCGGCTCACCGGCGGGGGCGGCGCCGATCGACTCCGCGGGGGCCGAGGTGCCGACAGTTTTGTGTATAACCGCGCCAGTGATTCCACGCTGCAAACCCCGGATGAAATCATGGATTTCACCAGCGGCAGCGACAAGATCGACGTGACGGGTGCGTTGCGCAGTGCGGGCCTGTCTTCCCTGTCTATCGTCCGTGCCTGGAGCGGTAAAGCCGGTGAAGCGCTGCTCACCTACGACGAACGAAGCGGCATGGGTTCCGTGGCCATCGACCTGAATGGCAATGGCAGGGCTGACCTGTTTATCAAGACTCATGGGCAAGTCAGGCCAAGTGACCTCGTGCCCCACAGCGCTGCCGAAGTCGCGACGCGCGCGACCTCACGCAATCGTACCGCCGTGGCAAAACCGCCTTTCATCTTCGACAGCGCCCGCGATTCGACCTATTCCAATGCTCGGTTACTGACGGATTTCACCAGCGGCATAGACAGCATTGATCTGCGCGGGGTGGAGAAAGAAGCCAATACACGCCTCAAGCTCGTTGAGGCATTTACCGGGCGCGTAGGCGATACGATGGTGAAATACAACTCGCAAAGCGGCCGCTATTTCATCGCCATCGACCTGACCGGCAACCGTACGACGGACTTTCTAATAAAAAGTACGCAATTGATCAGTCCCAAGGACATCATGGTTCACTAACAGCGAACAAGCGGCGAAGCATTTACCAACCTGTAAGGGCCGGTAAACGCTCGTTCAGGGTTGTGTAGCCGGTTTAGTCCGTGCCGTACTTCGGGTTACGCGGCCCGTACAGAATCCCGGTGCGTTGCCCTGCCGAGAGCAGGCGCGCACTGGTGATACCGGCAATCGGGTGCGCGGCATCGGTAGAACTGTTGATCACCTGCTTGACCGCCGCCGTGATCAGCATGCCCACCAGGCCGCCGCTGTTGTTGTTGCCTTCCTCGCTGGATGCGCGTGCCGAACCGGTCCACAAGGTGGTGCCGGTGCGCAGGTCGACCAGTTTGGCCGAGGCCGTCACCGAGGTGTCGCTGGAGATCAGCATGTACTTGGTGCCGTACTCACTCACGGTGATGTACAGCGCCGCGTCCGCACCAAAGATGTCATGCAGCTTGGCCGGCGCCACGCCCTGGATATCGTTGGCCGTGGTCAGGCCGTTCTGGCGGAAGGTTTCGTCCACCAGGGCAATCGGCAGCACGTAGTAGCCGGCTTCGGCCAACGGGTAGGTGACTTGCGACACCATGCTGTAGGACGCCTGCACTTCCGGCGATTCATTGATCGGCGGCAGTACCAGGATCGACTTCGGCCGCGCCTGTTTGTAGGCCGTGTAATCAATGGTCTTGGGCGCTGCGCAACCGCCGAGCAAAGCCAGGGCCAGCAAGGCGCCGGTGAGTTTTAACAGGCTCATTTAGTGGCGACTCCGGTCTTGGCGTTTTTCAGCAAAAAGTCCATGTAGGAAGCAGACTCGGGGAACAGCGCCTTCTCGGTGCGGAACTCCTGCACCATCTGGTCATCCTTGCCCATGGTCATGTACAGCATGCCCAAGTGCGCGTGGTAACCCGGCGGCGCTTTGCGGCCACTGGCGTTGATCTTTTGCAGGTCGCGCTCCAGCGCCTCGACCTGCGCTTCCTTGGGCTCGCCCTTGAAGTACTCGTAAACCTGCGGCTGGTAGCTTTCCCACTGATACAGGGGTTGGGGCGCCGTGTGGCACCCGGCGACCGTCGCGATTGCTGTCAGCATCAGCGCCAACTTAACTGCCTTGCTCATCCGTGTACTGCTCCTTGAGGTACTGCTGATCAGTTGCGCGGGTTCCAGGCGCCGGCATTGATGCCGTCGACGAGGCGGTTGATGGCTTCGCGCATGGCCAGGTCCAGGACCTTGCCATTGAGGGTGGAGTCGTAGCTGGCGGTGCCGCCGAAGCCGACCACTTCACGGTTGGACAGGGCGTACTCACCGGCGCCCTGAGTGGAATACACCACTTCGGAAGTGCTGATGTTGACGATGTTCAACGCGACTTTGGCGTAGGCCACTTGGGTTTTGCCACGGCCAAGAATGCCGAACAGCTGGCGGTCGCCGGTTTCTTTGCGGCCGAACTCGGTCACATCACCGGTCACCACGTAGTCGGCGCCTTTAAGCTTCTGCACGGTGCCTTTGATCGCGGCTTCCTGGGAGATTTCGCCCATGTTGTCGCGGTCCAGCACGCTGAAGCGGTTGGTCTGCTGCAGGTGGGTGATCAGGATGGTCTTGGCCTGGCCACCGAGGCGGTCAACGCCGTCGGAGAAGATGCCGCGCATGTAGCTCGAACGGTTATCGAACTTGCCCACGGCGATGGGTACGCGCACGCCGGAATAAGCGACGTTGGCGCTGGCGACTTGTTCCACCGGCATCGCGCGGTTGCTCTCCGTGGCACAACCGGCCACGGTCAGCAGCGCTGCGGCGGTGAGGCCCGACAGCAGGATTTTGGACAGTGTTTTCACAGGGTGCTCCTAGAGTGAGAGTTCAGCCGTTGCAGCAGGTAACGCTAGCGGGACGGGATATTGCGTAAATCGTCGACGATAAAACGGCTCAGCAAGCCGGTGTAAAAGGACTCCACGCTCGAGTTGCCGGAGTTGGTCAGCACACCGGCCACGGTTTTCATGTTCTGCCAGTCGCCGCGGTACCCCCCAGGCATAAGCCCCTGGCGAGCTTGGGAAAAGTGCAGTATCTCGGCATCGGCCTTCTTGATCTTGACCGAATAGTTGAAGTCGACACTGGCGAGGATGGTGTTGTCGTCGACGATGGCGGTCATGAAGCCGCCTTGGGTGTCCTGGATGCGCCGCGTATAGATCACGTCAACATCGAGCAGGTAGTCGGCCTTCTCTTTACTGGTGGCGTAGCGCTTGGCCTGGAGCAGTCGATTGATCAGGTCGACGCCCAATTGCTGGCGAACCTTGGCATCCGGCAGAAAGCGCTCGTTCTTGCCCACAACGTCAACGTCGAAGGTGTCGAGCCAGTAAGTGGCCGTCTTGGGAATGGTGACCGGCGCCGGCGAGATGTAGTAATCCGGCTTGGAGGCGCAGCCGGCCATCAGGCAGATGGCCAAGAGAAAGGCAAAAACGCGCATTGCTTTATTCGTCCCTGAAAGGTGGCATGTTGCTCGTGCCGCGGCATTTTACGGGGTTGCCCAACGTACTCAAGCGGTTTCGGTGCGCAGAGCTGGCGGGTTGTTGATAACAATCGTCTTCGCCAGCATGTCACCCAAGCGGCGGCGCATGCCGAACAACACAAAAAGGCCATCCAACAGGCTGAACAGCAGTTTGGGCACATTGCGCAAAAACGCTTGGAACACGCTGCAGTTGGTGGGGTACGGGTAACCCACCACAGAGGTGCGGCACAGGCGTTTGCCCAGGCTTTGCCCATTGGGCAAGGCATCGCAGAACAGCATGTAACCTAGCGCCAGCCAAAACAGCAGGAAGTGCAGGTAGTGAAACACCACGGCGCTGCCTGCTGAAGAAAAATACACCGCGACGTAATCCAGCCAACCCTTCAAGAACAGCAGGACAAAAACCACGGCCATATCGATGACGTAGCCCAAAATGCGCTTGCCTGGGCTGGCAAGGTCATAGCCGGCGGAGGCCGAAACTGAGTCGTTCATAACGCTGTTGATCCCTACGGTGAGAAAGGCAGGTGTATGCCCCGATTGAAGCGGCGGTTTAACGCCTACTTGGGAATAATGATCGGAATAAACATCGGCGCGGGCGCCGGCGGCGGCTTGATCTGGCCTTCGCTTTCCACCACGGTGATGCCCTTGCCTTTCAGGGTGTCGAACAACCGCTCGGTCGCTGCACCGTCGTCGTAGCCACCGTCATCAATGGTCACGCTAAAGCCCAACAGACGCTGGCTTTCGGTGAGTTGCACCTGCCGTGCGCGGAAGAACGACCAGATCGAAATCTTCTTCAGGGCCGACAACTTCACGTTGGCCAGCGACTCATACTTCATGGTCTTGCCATTCCAGCCCATCACGTACAGGTCGTTGGCCGTGAGCGCAAACGTGCAGAAGTAATAGGCGCCCGTATTGGAGTTGGGTGTGGTCATCACCACGGCACAACGGCCATGTTGAACAATGGGGTCCGTGATGCCTGGGAAGTCTTTCACCAGGTCGGCAGGGTACTGCGCGCGGTCGTAATACACCGTTGCCCGGTCGTAGGGTGTGGTGTTGCAGCCGGCAAGTAACAGCGCAACACCCAGCAAAATCCATGCAGCAAAACGCATTGAGTACTCCCTAGGGCAGCTGGTTTTTTAACGCAGCTGCGCTGTCCATAAATGCTGAGCCTTTGAAGTGATGGCTCTGAGCCACTAGCGTATCGGCAACCCCGTCAAATACATGAGCAATGCTTTTTCGCTTCGTCGACGGGCGGCCGCGTTGGCGAACTGCTCAAGCTGCGGTGTTATGCCGTCATCCACACTCATCGCCATCATCGCGATCAACGTTTAGCGGAGCTACTCGTATCCATACCATGTTTATCTCCCGTCAAAAGAACGAGGGTAACGTGAGGAAAAGCATCAACGCCCACAGCGCCGCGCCCGGCACCATGATCAGGTAGTTCCAGACATTGAAGCGGGCATTGCTCGAGCCATCGGCATCACCGGCCGCAAAGTTGAGCATCGCCTGGCCCTTTTGCATCAGGTAAGCGCGCAGCGGGATCGAGATAAACAGCCAGACCGCAACCGCTGCCGTGCTTTCAATGTGATCAGACAGTCTGTCGACGATATGCCCCGCCACCGTGATCACCACCAGCATCGTCGCCCACTGCTCAAAATCAAAAATATACGAGCGGCCCGTGATGCGAATCTGATGGTCGGCGCGCCGGTACAGCTTATGCACAAAGAAAATACACAGCAGCCCGCGTGCCCAGGGCCAGATGTCGGCCTGGGTGGCCTTCTTGTAGTTGCTCCAGTGCTTGAAGGACCAGAAATACATATAAAGGCCCAAGCTCAGGACCGACAAAATAAACAACTTTCGCTCGGCGATGACGTAAAACTCAGGCGTGACCTGCGCAGCAGTTTGAAGATTGGCAGTGGGTGTGGCGAAAACGTTTTCGGTCATTGTTCAGTCCTTGATGATGAAGTGGAAGCCGCCGGTAAAGGCAGCGCTCAATGCGCTTCTCGCTCGCGCTGCTCGGCGCAAATCTGCTCCCAGCCTTTCACCACAGTGCCGGTGTATTTGCCACAGGTCGCGCCCTCCAGATTCGCGTCGAGCTCGTCGCGCTCAGGCGCAAGCCACAGCGCTTCAACCAGGTAGGCCGCGCCCGCTGCCAGCACCAGTACCAGGGCCAAGCGTGTTGCCAGGTAGCGCGCCGTGGCCCGCGGCGTGCGTGAGCGCTCGAACACAAACGCGAACAGCAGCCCAATGGCGCCCATCAGGAAAACACCCAGCGCCGAGCCGAAAGCGCCGGCGGTGGAGCTGTCGAAGTAGGCCCACGCCAACATAGAGACGCTTGCACTGACGAACATCAGCAGCAGGCAAATTCCCTGCACTAACCGCCATCCCATTACAGGCCGACCTTGAGAGACCGCTCAGACGACCAGGAATCCTGGCCAGCCGGCAATAGCGGCTCGGCAGGAATGCGGTATTTACCAAATGCGGCGATTACGGCCTGGTCTACCTCAGCGTTGCCCGAGCTTTGGATCAATGCGATGTGCGGCACATTCGAACCCGATTTGCCTTGCACTTGCAGGGTCACCGGCTTGCTGACGCTGGCGCGTTGGATGTGCTTGTTCAAGGCTATCTCGATATCCATCGTCGTGCGATTCAGGCTCTTGCGACTGGTATCCGCCCAGACGTCGTTGTAGCGCTGCGTCTGTTCAGGCGTCAGCACCGGCCCTTGAGCGCGAATGCGCTGAATGCCCTTCCACGCGACATCGCCGGCATGCTGGCTGGCCTCCACGTAATACATCATGGCCCCGAACAAATCCTGCGGGCCACCGCGACCCTCCTCCATCAATTTGGCCAAAGCGAGCTTACTTTTATCGCTGTCGCTGCTGGTCAGCGCCAACTGATAAAGCCGGCGCGCCTCCACGTCGTTGCGCGCTTGCCCGTGGCCCTCCTCGGCCATACGCGCCAGCCTCTCGTAACCGATGCCATCCACGGCGGCGACGGACTCATAGAGCGATTTGGCCTTGGCAAAATCTTGCGGTACGCCGCCACGACCGGTTTCGTACAAACCACCGAGCGCGGTCTTACAGCGCACGTTGCCGTTATCGCTTGCGTTACGAATGGATTGAACCTGGTCTGCTGTGAGGCTTTTCGCGCCCTCAGACAGCACGCATTGGACGTTGGCCAGGCTCTGTTCAAAGGAGCTGGGTGGTGCGGAGGCTTGACAGCCTGCGACGAAACCCGCGATTGCCAGTACAACCATTGCCTTGTTCATGGGATGCATCCGTGTAATCAGAAAATAGAGAGCAGGCCAGCATTAACGCACTCGCAGGCTTATTTGAGTTCTTTCACCAGGTACCCACTGGTGATCTGCGTAATACCCGTGAGTGCGCGGCGCAACGCCTCAGGGTCGGTGCGATACGTGAGCGGCGTGTAGCCGTAGACATTCTGGCCATTGAACGGCGTGACCGTCTCCACCGTGCGCCAGAGCATCTCGTCGCCACGGTCCATGCGCGCCACCACCGTGAGCGTCGGGTACACCACGCTGCTGAAACCCTGGGTCAGGCGAAAGCCCCACTCGCCCACCGTGAGCTCAATTTGCGCGTCGGCCGGCTCATCGTCACCCACGACTTTGAGCGATGAGGTTTTACCCAGGGCATCGATAAAGCCCTGCTTGAGCAACACACCCAAGTCGATGTTTTCGGCGTCCATCACCGTGAGGATCGCCGCAGGCGTCGACATTTCGGCCAGTTGCCCAACCTTCATGCCACCGGCAAACCCCGCGCCGCTCAAAGCCGCCGTGCCCAGCTTGCCCGCGCCGCTGGCCATGCCGACGCCCGCGCCAAGCCCGGCGCCCAGTGCCGCGCCCCAGGCTTGTTCACGGCCCATGTAGACCATGTTCTTTTGCCACTTCACGGGCAAAACCTTGACCGTTTTGACCTGCGCACGGTGTTCGGGCGTGAGGGGCTGGCTGACGCAGCCGCCGAGGATGAGGGTGGAAAGCAGAATCAGTAGAAGGTTTTTCACATCAGTCCTTTAATGTTTTATTCAGGTTGAAGTCGTTATGCGACTTGCCTGCCGCCTTCAAAAATCCAGCAGCAAACTCCGCATCCACGTTTAACAACAGCTCCAGCACATCATAAATTTTCCAGCGATGCGGCTCCGGGTTCGCAGCCATCGCCAGCAGATGCTCACGCAGTGCAGGTAGGTATTCGTTGAATTGGTTGCGGCTGACCAACCAAAACATATCGGCGATTTCAAAGGGGCGCCCATTCGACAAATGAATGATCTTAACAATCGGCGCATAGATTTCAGCCCGTGCTTTTTCACCCTCACCCGCATCGGCCAACCGGCAAAAGTAACCCACCAACGACCTCAGCACATACTTGTAGGTCTCATCGTGGCCGTGCAGCCGATGTGAATCAAACCCTTCGAACGTCTGGACGTTGTCAATGATATGAGCGGTATAACTCAAGCCTTCTTGCACGCCCCAACTTGTCAGCAAACGCGCGGCCAACAGCCGCACACCGTCATCGGGATGAGTCCTGAGCAACGCCGTCACGCCGGCGACGCGAGCGTCGGGAATATCTTCCGGGTCCAGGTCTGTCGCATCCACAGCATAATCGGCATGCGGGGGTACGAAGTGCAGCAGGTCATTGAGTTTATCGTCCACGTCTTATCCTTGAGCAGCGCCGGGCTTTGCGGCGTCATAGATGTCGGCAAGGCTGGCCAGAAGGGGTTGCACGTAATGGCAGCCCTGACAAACGATGCGTTCAGGGCGGACGAACAGCAACAACGACCGGGCCTGGGGCCCGGCCGCTTCAAGCGTGTTTAACTCACTTGCTTTCTTTTGCCACGGTGCCCAAGGACGCGTCCTTGACCAGATAACGGCCTTCCACATCGCTCAGCACTTTGAGGCTGTTGCGCGCCACGGCGAAGCCCATTTCGACTTCCTGCTTGAGGTAAACCACCTCACCCGCCTTGACGTTGATCGGCATGTCAGCCCAGTTTTCAGCTTTGGAGCTGATCACGTGCTGGCCCGGCGTCACGAAGAAATAAATGTATTGGTTGCCACGGTTGTAGCCCATCTCCGAGTCGGCTTCCTTGTCATCCAGGAACACGTTGAAGCGCACCATCATCCCCACGTTGCTTGGGCGTACTACGTACACCAGGCCTTTGTCAGCGACAGCAGCCTTGGGCAGCGAGTAGTTCGCCACGTCCGCCTGCATTTTCTCCACCGACGGTGTCGAGGAGCAGCCAAACAGCGTGGCCAGGGACAATACAACAGCAGCTTTGCAGAACAACTTGATCATGTACTTCTTCCTTGTGGTGTAACGGTAGAGCGGGTTGATGCGACGGCGATTGACCGGCGCGGGTGCTTTGACGCGTTTAATCATCGCCAATGTGTCGGCCAGGCAGCTGAAGACATGAGGCGGTGTGCGTGGGCCAGTAGTTTGATGCCTTGCGTGGGTTTGGGTGGGGGGCTTATAGTCCGGCCCGTCGCCCAAATGGCGATCAGGTTTGGCGACCTGACAACAGAGTGCAAAAGCAACCCGCTTCTATGCAGGTGTTTTTTGCACCCGCAAAGCTGTGCATGTTATGGCGGCTGTGCGCGGGAGACCTTCGGGTCTGCCGGTTTTCTCTGTTGCCGGTTCGCCAACCTGCGTACAGCTGCCACCCTTTCGTTTGGCGACGAATGAGTGGTGGCTTAATCCAATAACAGAGAACTGAAAATGAACCAATACATGCCCCTCACGGGTCACGACAGCACCGTCCCCGCTCTGCTCATCGACACCTGTGCGCCCCTCGACGTGCTTCACGACGCCGCCGTGTACCGGATTCGAGCCGTCACCCAACTGCTGGAAAACCTGGCCTTTCGCGAACAGCTCAGCAGCGATGCTGTGGTGCTTCAAGACTTCGCCCAATTGCTGGCCATTCCGCTGCGCGATGGGTGTGATTTGCTTGATGTCATCATGCGCAGGCTCCATGCCGATCCATCCTGAGTAAAAGCCGGGCGGCCCTGGGGCCGCCCAACTGATGTGCGCAACGTCACCCATACAACGTACGAAAATACGCATCAACCCAATCGCTGGACCAAAAAGACCGTTCAGAAAATTCAAACGACTCACACACCGCGATGCAGCCTCTGAGTGGCGCCGGTATATCCTCAATGTTCGCCATAATAGTGGGCAGCAAATACCTGAAATAATCCCCTATCTG
The DNA here is from genome assembly GCF_022662395.1 of Pseudomonas sp. MONT-RG-20F-20-E-7-02. Lineage (NCBI taxonomy): Bacteria > Pseudomonadati > Pseudomonadota > Gammaproteobacteria > Pseudomonadales > Pseudomonadaceae > Pseudomonas > Pseudomonas sp. MONT-RG-20F-20-E-7-02. The sequence goes on along the minus strand of NZ_JAKNQN010000005.1, from coordinate 58,454 downwards.
GCTCTGCCCCTCATAGCCCACCGGGTAATCTTCATTGGCCACGCTGCCTTCAACTCCATGGTAAACATAAAACCCTTTGACCGACGGCACGTTGTATTCCGTCAACGCCAACTCCGCTGACGAGTGCTCACCTATCAATGCTTCTACGTCTGCTCTTCGGGCAAGGTGCCGATAGGTGCGAGCGGAATACAGGCCAAGTATCGTTTCACCTTGTTTGCTCTCAGGGTAGGTATCGAACTCGGCAGACTCCTCCCACAGGTATTCGCTCAATCGATCCAACTTCGACTCTACATCAGGCAGCGCTAACAACACGGCCGGCAAACGGCCAAAGCAGTTATTCACCATCACGGCGATTGCGCCTGCCTTGTCCATGGCGAACCATGTAACGATCTCGCCAAAGCCGGGGGTCCAGTCTTTATTGATAGACATTTATTGCCTTCCGTTCGTTTTATAGCTGTTGCGATAAGGGAAGCGAATCTATTTTAAAGAGAAATATTGCAACACGTGGCCTGAATTCTATCCCCGTGCTTAATCAACTCCATCCAATAATCATAGGTTTCTCGAAGCCGCCCGCTTGTTCTTGAGCCGTCAGCAAGGCCGCACGCAAATGCATTAATAACACGCACCGGATTGGTCGGGAGTGTACCGGAAGCAGTTATAACAGGCTGGCCATAATCCGCTTGCTTTTTATTACCCTTCAACTGCGACCACGTAAGTCGCGCATTATTTCTAACGGCGACCTCACCGTAATACATACCGACCAAAACAGTTAAAGACTTTTCTTCATCGGATATATCAGGTGCCTCATCGCCCGCCGCACTGGCCACTGAGTCCTCTGCGAGTGTGCTGCCTTTCGACGACCGGTTGGTCTTGGTCATTTGAGAAGCCAACCACTCTGCTAATAGACCCAGAGACACCGGGGAGAAATCTGCACGCCAATCCTCATACCCAGGCGTCTGCCAAACAGTTTGAATTAAATCATCTAAGCAGTAGGCTTTGTTAAGCATAAACCACTCATAGAAAGCTTCGAGGTCTTTCGTGGTCATAGACGCAAACGCTGTAGTCACTGGCGTATAGGCTGTGGTGTGTATCATCATTAACTCGCCTTCATCTTTGCGAGGAAATAGGGGGCAAACCACCATTTTCTCACGTTCTCCGCTGGAGATTCTCTCTCCATGGAACAAGCAAACCCTCATAAAGAACTCGGTCGATGACTCCATCATCAACACAGCCAACATACGTAGCGTCCAATTGAAACTCAAAAGAAAGACTCTTCACTTCAGATAAAACTCTCACAGCGACAATCAATGCCTCCACATCATCCAGGCTCCTTGAGTCCAAATCGACAGGAAGCGTACTCGGCCCTAACGCCGAATAAATTTCCAACACTCCGCCTACGACTTCTAAACCACCTGCATCTATTTCTTCAATATAGTTTGGAGGCGACACACTCCAATCTCTTGATGTGGAAAGCTCACTAACAAGCTGCTGCACATCGATCTTAATAACCTGTTCCAAATCCTGTGCAACATAAAAAATCAACCTTTGCTTCGCGTGCTCTGGCTGTAAGGAATGCATTACTCAGTTCCTTTTTTCGGGGGGGTATGCCGGAAGGGATGATCCAGGGCCACCTGAATTATATCTAAACCCACCAGGCATATGCGCATCCATGTCGCGTGGCAGGTCATGGAAAATAGGTATCAGGCCACTATTTTCTCTATTCGTTTTACTCCCACTTTGGGGGGCCTGATGCACCCAAAAACGTGGTCTACACCCTATTTCTCTCACGGATAAACAAAATTTGTCTTCACCTGACCACCGACACTATAACTCATCACGAATGAACGCCAGTTTTCACCGCGCGAAGCAGCACTAGCTTTCAGTTCCTTGACGAGCCGATACAATATTGCCCCATCAAAATTCGTTTTTGGACTTTCATTTAATGTTCCATTTTTTTCAATAGACACTCCTACAACTATATAGCCTTCACATACTTCAGCTTCGTACCTGAAGGCGTCATAACCCTCAACAATTCCCGACTGAATCAGCTCAAAAATTTTTTTAACAATTTCTATATCTTCAGTAATCATTTTTTATGCTCCGGAATTTAGCGAGCTTCATTTTCAAAGCGAGCAGTTTGACGCGCCCCATCAATTGTATAAGTAAAACCCAACGTATCTGGCCGAGTAAATAGGGGATCAGACTACAATTACACGGCTAACAAACAATTGTCTTCGGACGTCCCGCCATTCCTCGGATAACTCGTTTACCCAAGGCGAGTGAAATCTGTCATGAAAAGCTAGCCCCACCCAGAACGTAATTCCCATTTGCAGCGCCGCTCTATTTTAACTTTTTGCCACTTTCCTTACACACTTCCAGCTACATTTCTTACATGCACATAAGTAACAAATCGACTTTCCGCATCATAATGAACGGTTATCACCTTCTGCTTTACTGAAAACTCACACCCAGGACTTGTAGGTGCTCTTCCGGGAATACGTATGGAGGGTACATCCCGCACAGGCTGCCCAAGAAGATTGATTGAATCGTCGACAGTCTCAATATCTAGACACTCATTTTTTGTTTCGGAGCTAGCCTGATAATACTCCTCCGCGGCCTGATAATAAACTCTGTAAGCCGCTATAACTCCGTCGCTACCGGATTGAAAGTAGACACCGCATTCTGGCAATTTTAAAAACTCGTCATCTTCAACTTTAGCGTAATCAACCATCGGCATTGACTTCCTAAAGTTCGCTAAAGCCTCAATCAATGATCCGCCTAAATAATCATTTGGATTCATATTCAATACCCAGCCCCAAAAGAAACATAAAGGAAATAGGGGGCAGATTAATTCAAGTGACGCTGTTTTCTAACCCACTAGCCAAAGCAATCAACCGCAATAAATTTATTTAGTCTATCGCCACCAACGCAACTTCTGAAAATAAATAAACCGCTCGTATGCTTCCATCTTATCTCCAGCGTCATATTACGATCACGTCACCGGAATCAAGATAAATTGAGTAAGATTCATAATCACCTGTATCGTCAGGCTCGACTAAAATTTTATCTCCCGTGCAGAATGTTATCTGTAGCGTAGCAGGCTTAACTTCCTCAACCGACTGAACGTCCATTAACAAAAAGTCTAACAAGGGCGCACTGGTTGACGAGTCAGCAAAATTACGTTGACCAACGACATTTCCAATTTGATACTTTAATCCAGCTTCTACGCAGAAAGAAACTTTATATGGAGATACACCAGGAAACGTCTGCGGCCTTGAAAAGTCTAGCCTGGTCATACGGACTCCAAAAGAAATCATTTCCAAATAACAGCCGGACAGCAGTAAAAAATCAAAATCATCTGACAACATACTCATATATCACCCTAATTTAATTCATAACTTCAGCGACGAACGGGCGGTAAAGAATCGGGTGGAAGAGGGATATGCGTGCCTCCCGGACCGACACCTGGCTTACCAGTCGCAGGATTCATCGGCTGCTTCCCAGCGTTTTGCCAACGCCAATAGCCACTCTCATAACCGAGAACAGCTGATGAACCAGGCGGCATAACTCGTATATGTTCTACTTTCGCCGCGTCAATTCCCGGCGGGGGAAATAGGGGTCAAACAACCATTTTCTCTATTCGCTTTACTCACACTTTTTTGGGCGTCCTGATACACCTAAAAAAGTGGTCTGCCTCCTATTTCTCTTGCACTCGTAAATCCATCAGTGACGGCAGCATCATTAAGTTTTTGAGCGGCTGTATCAATCGTATCCATACCACTTGAGCGGCTATCATGCAACCTCTCGTTAAAAACAACTTCAACCACTGCGACATGATTAGCCACCCAATTTTTTTACGGCTCACAGCGATATTACATTGCGTGCGTACTCTATAAGCACCGCCGACGCCTGCCGATCCAGCCGGGAGCACTGGGGCAATTTCAGACGTCCAAACGACTCATAAAATCCGTCATAGCAACCGGATTACAATCAACCAAATCATCAAGAATATCTTCCGCAGCCCAATGTAATATCATGTCTCGCCCATCACCGTCCTTATAGAAAAACAAATCGTTTGATAAGGAACCGTCAATCACTGAAATATCTTTATGGCTAAGCGACATTAGCCCCCCGTACCCCCCATAGGGAATCACCCAGTAAAACCGTTCACCATCAATCCAGTAGATACCATACACCGTTACAGGCTCTCGCCCCGTCTCTTGAACAATCATACTGACCTCATTCAATGTTGACTTGGCAACTAACTGTCAAACTCTGTCCTGTTCAATTTAATATCTTCTTTAGATATTCGTGAATAAATATTCTCTAGCAGGTCAGCTTTCAAAAGCTTCAATTGTTCAGGGTTGAACTGCCTGCCGGTCAAACTCTGGACATCCGTAGGATACGACTTTGCATCCTTGGCCAACTGAGTACTCAGACGCCCTGTTGGGGCCTCACTATTTTGAGCAGTGCTTCCTACAATACTCGCAGTAGCTTTCGCACCAAGCCTTTCTCAACCATTTTTAAACGCATAATCACTATTCAACTGAAAGAAATTATTCTTTTCTCTAAGAAATCGATAAAATTTTCCGCATACAAACTAGAAGTTTGATTAGAAAGATCATGCCTATAAACAGGATACTCTCCATCATTAAGACACATCGCCTGTGGCAAAATAAAATGATTCCCCTGCACCCGGCAGCTCACAGATAAATAGCCTATCTTTCCCACACAACCCATTTCGACCGTTAACGATTGACATATAAACGATATCACCACCACATACACTATAAAAATCCACTTCGTAAATACTATAAATCTCCTCCCCCGATATTTCCCCGCCAGAATAACACTTCAACCACCATTTATAGCTATAAGGCAATTTCAACGCAAGACGAGCTTCCGCTTTATAAATCCACTCATCAGCAATACGGTCACCATAATCAGCAAATTCAACAAAATCCGACTCTTTATAAGATAAATTGTTCTTGAATAATCCACGCTTAATTACTCTCCGCTCCGAGCCCGTAACTTCCGACAATCCGACTGAGAAGAATTAAACTCCTTATCCTGTTTCGCCAATGTTTTTTGTATTCAAATCCGTAAGAAGTTAAACATAATCAGTCGTAGGATTTCTGTCTTCTGCAGAGTCTTTGAAACGAGTATACCTAAAGCTTTGAGCGCATTAGATGGGACATGAAGAACACTGCTATTCTGGCTATGGAAAACAGAACCGCCTTCTGCAAGTGAACCACGATCACCCACTAATCCACTTATTGGGTGGTATGCCGCCCTTTCCTCCAACAGGTTGATAGGTTGGCTAGCACCTGCTGTCGCTTTTGCACCAGATAAATGCGCGCCTTTTCCACTTTTTTAGGCTCAGCACGCTTTTATGCCTAATCCGATAGAGTGTAAGCAACATCTCCCGAGTCGCGCCAAACTCCATTCGCAAAGCTTATCGGCCGCTGTGGATAACATACCAACACCCCTTCGATGAACTGACGAAACGACAAGTCAAGGCGCGTTATCCAACGCATATTGTCGATTTCCAACAATCGCCAGTTGTCTCCACTGTCGAAACCGAAAGCAGTCCCGGTGCTATCCCAGCCGAACAGCCACACCTCGCCCTTAGCACCCGATTCATAGGGTCCGTCTTTATAAAAGCCATCATCACCAAAGTAGTCTACCGCGGGACATAATGTGGGTTGAATCGTCAAAAGCGACAACGCGCGGTCGTCCTCCTTTATCTCACCATGCCCCTGCTCCTGCATAAAAGCAAAGTATTCATCGGGAGCCGCTGGCCACTGCTGTCGCATCCCACTCACGTCACCAGAAGAAACAGGGTTCAGCCGCTCTAATAGCACGCATGCGAGTGCATTGAAGGCCTCTAATTTTTCGTACATGGTCATGGGCGCCTCGGAGGTTTCTGCGCAAATGCTGTAGTTGTTGGACTTGCTGGGGCATGAACGCCACCTTGGTGAGCACTTCCACCAGGCACCGGATGCAAATTCCACCATTGGTTAGGTCCACCATACTGCTGTGGTATCACATGGTGCGCTTGGAAATCCACACCACTCTCCGTCTTGGGCTATGTCAAACCAGTATTCAACTCCCACTCACGCTTGAGATTATTTCGCTGGCTATTGTATTCACGCTGTAAGGCTTGATAGTCGCTTCTGGGCGCGACATAAGTGTGATCCACCTGACGCAACTCCTCTGCGCGTTGCGTGTGCTGGTTAGAGGGTATCGGCACACCTGAATGGTACTCGACGTCCCGGACCACCGCGCGAGCGTCACTCGAGATGCTCGTCCATCCTGATGTGGATGTTGCTGTAAAACTCGCATCATTAGCCGCAGCTTTACCAGTACCTACAACTCCAGTTTCTCCAGAACCCAAATCGGATGGAGTTGCTTTTGTACCCCTAAAAATGCAACGCTGACAATCAGCCCGCTGCGCGTCTTTCAACTAACGACTTGACGTGCTTCAACCGTCCTAAGATAAAATCAGAAAAACTTGACGCTAACACATCAACCTTATCCAACTCAGAGCTAATCTCTACGATCTGCCAATTATTTTTTGCGTCGAAAGCATATAGCACATCACTCGAATTCCCACCGAACACATAAAATCCCTCATAACCCTCAACTTCTCGACCACATACAGTTGAATACTTCTCCGGGCCATCATCGAGATGAAATGCCGCATCTAATTCGCCGAAACCAAACTCAGTAAGAAACTCCAGATAGTCAGCCGGGGCCTGCTGTCGATCTGATTCATCAACATTGCTTAACATCGCACTCGTGCCTGTTATGCGATAGCCGTAATTGCCCTCGTATTCTTTTGAGTACATTACAGCTTCAACCAACGCTTTTAACTCTTCTTTATTTTTCATAATCACTTACCAAGTATTTTTTCCGCTGGCCCTTGAACCCTGTGAATATCACCTTGGTGCTCCACACCTCTCATGGCGGGCAGGGAAATAGGAGTCGGGAAATAGGGATCAGACCACCATTTTCTCTATTCGTTTTACTCACACTTTTTGGGCGTCCTGATACACCCAAAAAAGTGGTCTGCCCCCTATTTCTCCAATCTTAATACACCTCCATCTTTGCAAACCGTCGCTTACCCACTACTTCCCGCAAATACAATCAACGACTAACACTTCTTTATTCTTCATGATCATTTACGCAGATAAGAGGAATCGGGTGTACTTCGAGTTATCGCATCACCGTCCGCCACGTCACCAGCCCGTCCAAGCCATGTTCAGACTTCAGGAATTTGAGTAGTATCGGCGGTCATGCGAGCGACCCAACCGCTGCGATCTCTCAAAGCAATCGGCTCCACTTGCGCCCCGCAGTGCTTACAGCGAGAGGCCGCCGCCTGGATGGATTGGTTGCAGGCTGGGCAACGCCGCAGGTCCGGGTGCACCAGGGCGTCAACACCGGTCTTCGCCAGCCGGGGCATTAATAACACGGCAACCAGGGCAACACAGGGAAGAAAGAGCGAGATTGCAAACCACCGGGGCCCTGAGCGCCCGCGTGTGCTTGCAACGTAAGCCGTGACGGCTGTGATGATGAGCCAGAAGGGGAGTGGGATGCCCATTGAACTTCCTTGTTTAATGGTTGAGGGCTTCGCCCTGTGAACGAATCGCTAAGAGGAATATAAAGGTGGCAGATTCATTCAAGTCGCAAAGGACTTAAGCACTCAAATAAATCCGCCGCTTCTCGCTCATAGTTCAGGTGTTAAATAACTCTTTCCTCAGCGACGCCTGCCTCTCAGCCTGAGCCCCTGCGGCGTTAGTGAAAAACGTTACTCACCCAGTAGCGCCTTTAATCGTTCACCCGCGCTCATTATTTCGTTGGAGGACAGCGGAGTATAACTAACGACAATCAATACGCCCCCCGCGAACTCGGAAACTTCTTCAACGTGCCCCTTTAAGCAGTCAACGACCTGTTGCGGACTTTTTCCAAAGGCGCGAAGGCATAATTCTCCATCAAAAAAATTAGCCGCATTTATACGAAAAACACCGTCTCTACCATTAATATCTTTCTGGGTAGCATCGCAGGCAGCCACAACTTCGGGCCAATCGCCTCTCGTAATAGACCAATCATGCAGCGCCGCCCTGTAGGCGCCAAAAGCCTCTACATACCTAGGGAAAACTCTTTTCAATAAATCTGAGTAATCAACTTTATTGCTTGAGAACTCAACAAAGAGCGTGTCATCAAATTGAGCATCATCTTCTAAATATTTCTCACTCCGGAGCGCATATGAAACTCGTCCCTTCACGCCCGACGGGAGCACCTTGTCTAACGAGACAGAGACAATAAGCTCGCTCCCACTATCTGGAGCTTTAGGAGTACCGGCCAAATCCCACGGCGAACCTAAGCTGGATAACTTTTCCAGAAAGCGACTGTGCCTACCTTCAATAGACTCTGAAAATAGGGGTCTATGACGAAACTCAAGTTTGTACTTAGTCATTAGGGTGCCACCCTCACAGTAATGTTTCTGATATTTTGCTCAATCAAAATATTAGTTGCTCTATCAGCCGCTTTTTGATTTGGAAATTCAAAAACCGCTTTTATGCCAGGATTTTGCTTCAACGCACTCGACACTCTCTGAACGCTTTGAATTTGTTTATCAAACGATGTAAGTGCTGTTTTTCGGTCAATTAAAGTGATGCCGCCAATGTCTTCTACACCGTCAAACTTCACGAAATTGTTACCGTTGGGATTGGGGTTGTCAAACCGTATCGCAGGTACTGCCTTACGCTGCGATAGGACATCGGAAAATGCTCCCGTTGTACCCGCTTCGAATTTCACGAACGGCTTGCTGAAGTCACCTTGAGGCTCTTGTACAAAGATTAAACCTTTATTTTCGCCCTCAAGCTTGCGCGCATCCTTAATGGTCAAAACGTCGACCTTCGACAGGTCCAATCCACCCTTAACAGGCGCTGGGATCTCTTTCGGTACTACCTTGTTTGTCGCAGCAAGCTCTCCAGCTAGCTGACCACTAAAGTATTTACTCGCTCCACCAAACAGAGCCGCCTGAGCCGCGGATTTTGCCGCTCCCCATGCCAAGTCAGACGTTGCGCTCGACTCGCCAGGAAAGGTTTGCGGAAAGAAAGAAGCCATTACTCGGTCGGGCTCGCTGGACTTGAAATCCGCCGTAATCCGGCTTGCAGAGTCCCACGCCCCCACCATCGAGGTAGTGCCAAGCGCGCCTAGCCCGATTGGCAAGGCACACGTCACAACACCAACACACGCGGGTGACGACAGCAACATGCCCGTGTAAGCGGTGGCCCCTCCCGCAAGACCCAACGCAGTGTCTTTGCTTGCGCCAATGACCTGCACCGCCTTGCCATGAGCATTGAGCGTATCGTCGCTCCAATCTTGCCAACTACGCCCGCCGAACTGGCCGGTCGATTCAAGCAAGGCGATCTCCGCAGCATAAGTCGCGCCGCGATCCTGAAGTGCCTTGAAGTCCTTATAGGATTCATGGTCGGTCGGGATCGACTCGGCGCAACCCACCAAAGCACAGGCTGCGGCATTCAAACGATCAGCTCTTTCCGGATGGAAGCGTCGCTGCTCATCCAGCGCATCGGCTTGAGACTTGTGAAGTTGATGGTTGTACTGCGTAGCGTTTTTTGCCACCCAGCCGCCCTTCTCCAGCTTGCTCGCGTCCGCATCTTTTTGTGTGGCCGCTGCCAGCACGCCGACCAGTTGAGAACTCATGGACAACAATGTCTTGTCGCCCTTCACTATGTCGTTCAGTTGTACAACAAGTGCCTCATTGGCCCCGGCTGCCAATGCGCCTGTACGGAAGTCTCCACCTGTGGCTTCGGCCAACAGGCCACCGACCATGGCATGGATCGCAATCTTCGGAATTGAACCGTTATCGATGTTCCATTTTTTCGTGTAGTCGCCGACGGCATTGAAGCTTGCCGCTGCCAAGGTATTGAACAGCGCAGTTTTCAGTGCCTCACTTCCGCTACCGCCCTGCCCCAACGCTTTACTCAGTAGCGTTGAAGTCCCGCCTTGCAGTGTCTGATTCGCGGCAAACTGCCCTACACCTGTCCATGTGTTGAGCTGTGGCCCCGTAATTTGCTTGGTCGCCTGATCAGTATGAGTTCCGGTCCAGCCATCAAAATAAGCTGCGGTCAATCCAGCGGTGACACCGGAAATCGCATACCCCTTCAAAGCATCCGAAGAGGTGACATCCTTGAATACCGCCCCCAAGTTGCCGCGATTATTAACCACGCTGACCGTCGCATTGGTCGCAGCACCCGCCGCTACGGCCCCCGCTCCCGCCGCGACGGCTACGCCAGCTCCGGCACCCGCGGCAGCAGTCATTGCCAACGGCCCGACAAATGCGGCCATCAGGATCGCAATGACGATCTGCGAACCTGCACCTAAGCCGGAATTGCTGTATTTGAAGCTATCGTGGATCTCTTTGACTTGGCGCCAATCCACGTCACCGCGCTTTTCAGCATCCTTGAGCCAAGCCATATTCGGATCGGCTTTGACCATGGTATCAATGGTCTGACTTACCGTTTGCTGGTCCACCTGCCGGACATCGATCTTCAACCCATCGACCGCTTTGATAACGACCTGCCCTTGAGCGATCATTTCACTCTGGCGCAGCGTTTCGTCGGTGTTGCCTTTACCCTTGGCGCTGAACCAGGCCAGGTCGCCCTTGCTCTTGGTATGGCTTTCATCATGAAGGTCTTTGACGCCTTCGAAGGCGATGGCCCCGCCACTGTTGAGGATGATGTCCTTACCACTATTAAGTTTTGCGACCTGGTAACGCTGGTCACCTTCACTGACCAAGGTGAGGTTGCCGCCAGTCTTGATCTCAGTCCCAACGTTTGTGGTACGGGTTACTTCGTCGCGCTGTTCTTTTTTCGCGCCCCACCCACCGTTCTCCTTCATGTCATACAACGTATGCGTGCTGTTCTGCGCCGCCAGCAGGTTCAACTTATCGCCGCTGTACAGATACGCTTCATTGCCTGCACTGATCTTGCTCGCCACCAGCGTCGTATCGCGCCCGGCCTGGCTGGTAAAGTTCGCGCCCGCCGTCAGTACGCTGGCCACTTGCGTGGTCTGCTCATCCGCTGTCTTGATGCGTTTTTTGCCGTCTTTTTCTTTGCCTTCGACGTTGTGCATGTCGCTGACGGAGGCGACGTTGAGGTCGCGTCCGGCCTGGATGTTCAGGTCTTTGCCGGCGGTGGCGTTGCTGCCGATGATGTTGACGTCTTGCCCGGCCTGCATGTTGAGGTTGCCGCCTGCCGTGACGGTAGCGGCGAGGTTTTTGACGTCGGTGGTGATGGTGGATTTTTCGCCGCCGTCGATGGTTTTGTGGATCACGCTGGTGTCGCTGGCGGCGACCAGGTTGAGGTCGCGGCCGGCGGTGAGGTTGGCGTCGTTGCCGGCAACCAGTGCGCCGTGGTTGTTGAGGTCGCGCCCGGCGTCAATGGCCAGGTTGCCACGCGCGGTGATGGTGCTCGCGCTGGCATCGGTGAGGGTGCGCATGCCCACGCCTTCACGCACTTGGATCGCGGTGTTGTCGTTGGTGATGTCGCCTTTGATGCTGGCAAGGCTGACTTGGCTGCCCCGAATTTCGCCGCCCATGGCGTTGCGGATACTGTCCTGGGCCAGCAGGCTCAGGTTGTTGCCGGCTTCCATCAGGCCGCCGTTGTAGATGCTGCCGCTGCTGACGGCGGAGAGGTTGTTGCTGGCGCGCAGGGTGCCGACGTTGACCAGGTCGCCACCGGTGACCAGGTTGAGGTCGCGGCCCTGGATCAGGCTGTTGCCGCGCACGTTGCGCGATTCGGCCTGGGCCAGGTAGAGCACCGGCACGAGCACGGTCTGGCCATCGACCACGCGGTTTTCCATCCACACGATGTCGTGGGTCAGGGCGCCGACTTGCTGGCTGGTGAGCGTCACGCCGACGCTCAGGCGCAGGGCGTCTTTGCTGGCCAGGGCGTTGTCCATCAGGTAGCGGAATTGGTCGGCATCGCTGAGCAAGCCACCGGCGAGGAAGCGTTGGCCGGTTTGCGCAATTACCGCGTCACGGATCAGGCGGGTTTCGTATTGGCCATCGCCGAGGCGGCGCCAGGCGTTGTCGGAATTGAAGCCAAGTTTGCCGAGCATGTAGTCGGAGCTGAAGAAGCCCGATGCGCTGGTGAACTCGGGGTTGGTTTCGATCAGGTAGTGGCTGGTAGGGTCGGCGCTTTTGACGAACAGGCCGTAGTCGCCCTTGGGCAGTTGGAAGTACGGCGAGGTGGTGGGGTCGACCGGGGCGAACGGCGTGCCGGTGTAGTCCACGGGCACAAAGCCGCCGCCCGGAGTGAGCGTGACCACAGGCAACACGCTGCCGGGCGCCTGGGCGCTGGCATCGTTAACGTGCTTGCTGAGGTTGATATTGATGCCGCCGACGGGGATGCCGGTCTGGTCGTTGCCGAGGGTGCCGGTCAGTTGCGCCAGGGTGTTGTCGTGCAGCGTGCCGTTTTGAATTTTGTTGGTGACGTTGGACAGGTCGACGGTGCCGCCGGCCTGCAGGACGGCGTCGTAGGCGAGGCCACCGTTGGGGGTCCAGGTGGTGACGTCGCTCGTTTGCCGGAACGGTGCGCTGTTGGGTGACAGCGCTTTGAGGGCTTCAAATTTCGCCTGGTCAAAATTACCGGCCGCCGTCGCGTTGTTGAAGGTCGGCACATCGACGTATTCCATGCGCTCCCACAGGTGCTTGTCCACATGCCCGGGGGTGTTGATCACGATTTTGCGTTGCCCGGTGCGCGTGCTGGAGCCTTCGTTGAGCAAATCCTGGGCGGTGATGCTCAAGTTACCGTTAGCGGCCATCAGGCTGTTGCGGTTCTGCACGGTGTCGCCTTGCAGCAGCAGGTCTTTGCCAGCTACCAGCCGCGCCGAAGCCGAATCCTGGATCGCGGCTTCAAGGTAGGTCTCATTGATGGTGATGGTGCCGCGCCGCCAGCTGTCCTTCTCGCCGCAGTGCTGCCCGCACACCCAGCTCAAGCTGCCGGTCTGGAGGGTTTGCCCCAGCTCGAACTTGTCTTTGGCGTTTTCGATAAAGCCGGCGCTGATGCCGATGTAGCCTTCGCTTTCCACCGTGCCGGAGCGGTTGCTGAACAGCACCGCACGCCCGCCATCGACGCCTTCAAACGTGAGGTTGCCTTTGCTGTAGACGTCGCCATAGCTGTTGGCGAAGCCATTGGCGCGAAGGGTCAGGTCGCCACCGCTGAACAGCAGCGAATCGGCGCCGTTGGTAATGCCGTTGACGGCGGTGAGGTTCACCGCACCTTGAGCGCCCAGCGTGCCACGGTTGCCGATTTGTGCCGCGGCAATGTCCAGCTGTTGACGCGCCGTCAGGAAACCAAGGCTGTCGAGGGTGCCTGCCAGTTTGATCTGGGTGTTGTTGCCCGCCAGGCGCCCGCCGTTCTGGCTGAGGTTGTTGGCCGTGACGCTGAGGTTTTGCTGGGTGGCAATGCGGCCGCTGTTGGCCAGGTCACCGCTGAGCGTGATGCTCAGGTCGCCGTCGCTGAGCAGCTCGCCGCCGTTGTCGAGGCTGGCCACGTCGATGATCAAGCCCTTGCTGCTGGCCATGCGGTCGCCGGCCTTGAGGGCCAGGCCTTGGGTGCTTTTGTAGGTGAGGGCTTCATTGAGTTGCACACGGCCCAGGCCGTCTACGCTGCCGAACGCCCAGTCGGCGGTGCCCAGGCCATTGATGGTGCCCTGGCTGCCGGTGAGGCTGGCGGTGTTGAGGCGGAACAGGCCGTTGCCGGCGTGCTGCAACTGGCCGCCCTGGTTGTTCAGGTGTGTGGTGTCGAGGCTGAAGGCGGTGCTGCCGAATTCGAGGGTGCCGTTTTGGTTGTTCAGCGTGCTGCTGAGGTTGAGGCGGCTAGTGGCACCGCCCAGCGCGCGCAGTTGCCCGCCTACGCTGTTGTCGAGGTTGCCGCCATTGAGGGTCAGGCCCTGGTTGGCTTCGATCAGGCCGCCTCGGTTCGTCAGCGTGTCGCGTGAGGTCAGGTTGATCTGGTTGCCGCTGATCTGGCCATTGCCACTGTTGTCGAGCGTGGCGCCGCTGATCGTCACCTGTTCTTTACCGAAGAGTTTGCCGCCACGGTTGGCCAGGGCTTCGACGGTCAATTGCAGGTTGCCGAGCAGGCTGGCCATCAAGCCGCCGCTGCTGTTGTCGACCGTGTTGGCCGTGACGGTCAGGGTATCGCCCTGCACGGTGCCGCCGAGGTTATCCAGGCTGGCGTTGTCGAGCTGAGTGTGCGCGCCGCCGCTGAGGATCAAGCCTTTGCGGTTGCTCACGTCCTGGCCGCTGTAGCTCAGGCCCTGGTTGCCGGCCAGCAGTTGGCCGGCGTCGTTGTTCAGGTGCTGGGCCGCGATGTCCAGGCGCTTGCCGCGTACGGTGCCGCCGCTGTTGTTCAGGGTGGTGAGGGCTTTGACCAGCACGCTGCGTTCGCCCGCGTCGATCACACCGCCCGCATTGGTCAGCAGGTCGCTGACGTTCAGTGTCACGTCGCCGCCGTTGCTGACCAGCGAGCCTTGGTTGCTGTTGTTGAGGGTCTGCGCAGTGACGTCAACCGATGTGCCGATCAGGATGCCGGCGCTGTTGTCCAGGCGCTCGCCTTGCAGCTGCAACTGGCCTTCGCTTTGGATACGGCCTTGGGCGTTGAGCAACTGGCCTGGCCCCTTGAGCAGCAGGCTCACACCCGGCGCGCCACCGGCCAGCAGGCCAGCGTTGCGGTTGTCGAGGCCCGAGGCACGCACGTCGAGGGAGTCACCCACCACACGCCCGGCGCGGTTGTCGATGTTGCCGCCGCTCACATCAAGCAGCAGCTGTTTGCCGACGATCACGCCGTTTTGGTTATCCAGGTTCGCGGCGTGCAGCTCGACATCGCCCTGCCCGGCCTGCAAACGGCCCTGGGCGTTGTTGAGCTGTTGGGCGGTGGCGAGGGTCAACTTGCCGGTGTTGGCGCTCAACACGCCGTTGGCGTTGCTGCTGACGCTGCCGGCGTGGAGGTTAAGGTCGGTGCTGGCCTGGGCGTAACCCTGGTAGTTGTTGAAGGCATTGGCGACGGTGAGGTTCAGCGCGCCGTTATCGGCCTGGATCAGGCCTTTGAGGCTGTTGTCGAGGTCGCCGGCATTCACCGTGAGCGCATCGGCGACCAGCACGCCGTTCTGGTTATTCAGATTGCCCGCATTCACGGTCAGGTTGCTGGCGATGATTTGGCCGCTGTTGTTGTTCAGGTCGGTGCTGGTCAACACCAGGCTGCCGCCGGACATTTCGATGCGGCCTTGGCGGTTGTCCAGGGACGCGCTGTCGAGGGTCGCGGCCTGGCCTTCGCCGAAGCGAATCAGCCCGCCGACGTTAACGATGGCCGGCGCGTTGAGCGCCAGCTGTTGCTCGCCGTACACACGGGCGGTGGCGCCTCTGTTGGTCAGCTTGTCGGTGCTGACGCTGACGGTTTTGGCCTGGATGATTGCGCCCTGGTTGGTCAGCGTTTGCGCGGCGGTGATCGCCAAGGCGCGGCTGGCCAACAGGTTGCCGCTGGTGTTGAGGTTTTGCGTGTTCACCACCAGGTCGCCGGTGGCGTTGCGGCTGTTATCCGCCGCAACGCCCGCTTCGATGATGCCGGGGTTGGTGATGCTGGCCGCGTTGAGTTCGATGCGCTGGCCGGCGGCGACGCTCTGCTGGTTGACCAAGGCTTGGGCGCTGGTGACCTGTACGTTGCCGGTGGCGTAGACCTTGTCGGTGAGGTTGACGTTTTGCGCGGTGACCTTGATGTTACCGGTGGCCGACGTCTGCGCCATGCTCAAGTGGCCATTGGCATCCAGCTGGATATCGCCGCCGCTGGCGGCCAGCGTGCCGTCGAGCTTCACGCCCACACCGGCTTCGGTGCCGACCAGTTTGATCGCGCCGGCGTACATGCCGCCCAACGCCGAGGAGTCGATAGCCAGCTCCGGCTTGGCGCTGCCGTCGTCGGCGCGCGCGGTGGCTTTCAGGCTTTGGGCATCGACGTCGTTGCGCCCGGCGATCACGGTCAATTCGCGCGCGTTGATCTGTGCATTGATCTTGGCCGAGCGGGTGATGATTTCGAAGCGGTCGACGTTGCTCGCGTTCAGGCCCTGGCCGTCGATGGTCACGGCGCCGCCATCGACCTGGTAGCGCTCCAGGCGGCCATTCTGGTCAAGGATCGGCTTGCCGGTGGTCAGCGTGGCATTGGGGGTGTTGATAAAGCCGCAACCGCTGCAGGTGATGCCGTAAGGGTTGGCGACGATGACTTTGGCCGACTGGCCCGCCACTTCGGTGAACCCGCGCAACTGGCTGGGGCTGCCGCCGTTGACCTCGTTGAGGATAACGTTGGCCGCGCCGCCCTTGAGGTTGGGGTTGCCGACGATGTAGCCGCCCAGCTGGGTGTTGGTCACCGCGCCCGTGGCGTTGTTGAGGATCACGCCGTTGGGGCCAACGTTGTAGTCCTTGAATTGGTTATGCGACAAGCCACTGCCATTGGGCGTGGCGATGTTCACCACGGGCACGCCATTGCCCGCCTGGCCGACGGTGGTGCCCGGCGCGCTGACCACAATGCCTTCGGCCTGGGCCAGCAACGGCTGCCAGAACAGCGCGTTGGCCAGGATCAGCACCAGGCCGCGCTTGGGCAAGCCGAAGAACGAGTCTCGCGGCTTCAGCGCAGCAGAAGGTTGGCGGGCCAGGAAGGCAAAGTGGCGAACATCCATTGTCATAGTCTCGATGTAACGGGGCGTTGAATTACAGGAAGAAATCCATGCGGAAGTAGATCGGCGCTTCGCGCTCGCTCATCACTGCCGGGCGTTCCAGAGAATGCGCAAAGGTCACGCTGGTGCTGACGTATTTGCCCCGGGCGAACAACTCCAACGAGTTGCTTGAGACCCGGCCGTGCACTTCACCGTTGTAACGGCCATTGCTGATCACGCCTTGGTCGTAGCCGACGCTGGCGCCGTATTCGGCAAAGGCCGGGCGCATCCAGTCCCAGGTCACCGGGCGCGCCCAGCGCACGTCGTTGCGCCAGTAACCGCCGCTGTCGCCGGTGAGTTGCTGGTCTTTGAAACCGCGCACCGAAGCCGAGCCGCCCAGGCTCATGCGCTGGGGGCTGAACAGGATGTCTTCGCTGCGTTGGCCGGTGGCCAGGCTGGAGAAACTGAACGACTCGCCCCACAGGCTGAACGGCTGCAGGTAGCTGACGGTGGCGGTGTATTTGCGGTAGCGCGCACTGGGCAGGCGGTTGCCGTACGCGTCGCGCTCGTTGTTGGCTTGGGCATCGAACGCGCCAATGCCGTTTTGCATGCCCAGGTCGACGTTGACGAATGCATTGCCGATGCGCCGGCCGTGGTTGATGCCCCATTGCAGCTCGCTGAGGCGGTTGCTGCTGGGCTCGGTGCGGATATCGAGGATGTAGTTGTTGGTGCGCAAATGCGCCACGCCGACGTTGACCGACGTCTTGCTCACGTCGTCACGGTGGATCACCCGCTCGGCGCGAAACTGATGGTTTTCGTTGTCGCCGTTCTGCTTGAATTTGAAACCGTCGGTCACGCCATACGTGCGGTAATCACTCTCGCTGTAGGTGTAGCTGAAGTTCCACCAGCCCCACGGCACGTTGTAGTAGAGCATGCTGTTTTTCGAGGTTTTCTGGTGGTCGCTGACGGCGTCGTGGCCGCCACGCAGCATCAATTGGTCGGCCAGGCCGAGCGGGCTGTCCCACTCAAGGCCCGCGCCCCACTGCTGTTCGCCGGTGCTTTTCTGGCCGTCGTTATTACGCGACAGGCTGGCGCGCCAGGGCTTTTGCGCGGTGTTCTTGACCACCACGTCGCTGCCGCCGATCTGTTGGCCGGGGGTCAGTTCCATTTGCGCCTGCTTGGAGGGCAAACGGTTCAACTGGTCCACCAGTTGCTCGACTTCACGCAGGTTCAACGCCTCGCCGACCTTGCCGGGAAAGGCCATGGCCAGTTCGCGGTCCGTCACCGTGCTGCCTTCGGCGCTTTTCAAGGCTTCGAGTTTGCCTTCCACCACCAGCACTTGCAGGTGGCCGGTGGAGAGGTCTTGTTGCGGCAGATAGGCGCGGCTGGTGACGCGGCCCTTGGTGATGTAGTAGTCGGTGATGACCTTGAGCAACTCATTGAGCTGCGAAACGCCCACGCATTTGCCGATGTAGGGCTTGAGCAGGCGCTCGCGGTCTGAGGCTGCCAGGCTGTCGGCGCCCTTGAGTTCGATGTCTTTGATCGGGAAGCAGCGCGTGTCCGCGGGCAGGGCCGGAGCCTGGGGCTTGGCTTCTTTACCGGGCAGGTCCTGGAGTTCTTGCAGGCGCCGTTGCTGCTCTTCGAGCAGGCGATTTTGCCGGTCACGGATCAGGTCTTGATCCCCTGGCGTGGGGGCGGCGGTGGCACTGTTCAGGCTCAAGCAAGCGAGCAGAAAAGTGCACAGCAAATACCGAGTCCGTGGCAATAACGAAGACATGTTCGATCCATCGAAAATCAAGGGGCGGCAAACTAACATCGAACTAGTGCGGATCCAAGAAGTTGGATTAGTTGCACATCCGTACTAGTTAAACCTGCAAGCCATTGATAAATAACAACAAATAATTATCAAAAAGCGGTTGAGCCAGTCACTGGAAGTTTTATTCCGACAAGCGGCAACTGTTTTGATAGCGATTCGATCAAGTGCTGATGAGATGCCACTAGTTGGCCATCAACTACGTGTCGAGTTAGGTTAGTACCGAGGAATAGAGAAAAGTTCGCGGTTGTTTTGTGAATTGGATCCCATTTATCGGATTAGTCTGGTGCAGCGCTTGATCGTTCCCACGCTCCGCGTGGGAATGCCGCCCCGGACGCTCCGCGTCCAAAGGTTGCGCCGATCTCAAGACTTGCGCAGTGACGCGGAGCGTCACGGGATGCGTTCCCACGCGGAGCGTGGGAACGATCAAAGCCCTCAGCCTGCGCCTTTGTCTTTTTCCTGCCCTGGCACCAGCGTCAGCCCTGGGCGCTCCACGTCGCGGGACACATGCGACTTCACATCTTCCACGCCGCCCTCTTCGTCGTTGTGGATCACCAGCACGCCGGGCTTGCGAAACTGCTCCAGGTGGCCGTCACCCAGGTTGAAACTTTCACTCAGGCTCTTATCGCTGAGCGCATTGGCCTCGGCACGGCGCTGGGCGAACTTGCGCCCGCGGCGTTGCTGATAACGCGCCCAGCTGATCAGGATCACCGCATTGAACAGCGCGATCCAGAAGTAGATCTGCAAGGTGTTGAGCGCCGCAAAAATCGGCGCCTCAATGCGCGGGCCGCCGTGGGTTTCCAGCATCGCGGTAATCCCGCGCGCCAGCAGCCAAACCAGCCCAGCCCAGGCCAGCAGGGTCAACAGTACATCGATGACCCACATCACTGAATTTTGGCGAGTTCTGACCAGCTTCATGGTCACGCCTCCTCTTCGCTAGGTTTAATACCGCGGTCCGGGCTGACCCAGCGTGCGCGCTTCTGATGCTGGTTGAACAGCACCTTGGGAAAGCTGACCAACGTGGTGAGCAGGCTCACCAGCCAGAACACCATCGGGTACCACACGGTCCAGAACAGGGTTTTCCACAGGTCTTTTTCGTAGCGCCGGTCAATCAGGATGCTCACCGCAAATTGCAGCAGGCACACCATCGCCAGCACCAGCCCGGTAAACGCCGGTGGCACCAGCGAGTCCACGGCAATCGCCTGTGGCAGCACCATGAACTTGCCCAAGCCCCAGAAGATCACCGACAGCAGGAAGGTGAACGCCCAACCGGTGGACAGGCAGTATTCGAACAGCAACGGCCACAGGTAGCGATGGCGCCATTGCCAGATGCCACGGATGTTTTTGAACAGTACTTCGGCGCCGCCCTGGGCCCAGCGCAGGCGTTGTTTCCAAAGGCCGCCGACGGTTTCGGGCATGAGGATCCAGCACAAGGCGCGCGGCTCATAGAAGATTGCCCAGTGATCGAGCTGCAGCTTCCAACTGACATCGATGTCCTCGGTGATCATGTCGGTGCTCCAGTAGTCGATGCGGTCCAGCGCTTTCTTGCGAAACGCAACGACCACACCCGAAACCGTGAAGATCCGACCGAACACCCGCTGGGTGCGCTTGATCAAGCCGATGATCGAGGAAAACTCGCCCACCTGCACCCGGCCGATCAAGGTCGAGCGCGTGCGGATGCGTGGGTTGCCGGTCACGGCACCGAGGCGCGGGTTGTCCAGCATCGGCGCAACCATATAGGCCGCCGCGTTTTTATCCAGCAAGGCGTCGCCGTCGATGCACACCAGGTATTCACTGCGCGCGGCCACAGCGCCCATGCGCAAGGCCACGGCCTTGCCCTGGTTCTGCGCCAGGTGCAGCACCCGCAGGCGTGGGTGCTCCAATGCCAGGGCATCAAGTACCGCGGCGGTGTTGTCCTTGGAGCCGTCATTGACGGCGATCACTTCGATGTTCGGGTACAGCTGGTCCAGCGCCGCGTGAATGGTATCGGCGGCGTTATCACCCTCGTTGTAGCAAGGGATGATGATCGAGATCAGCGGGTTGCCGGCCAGGGTCGGCGCCGGGGTGTCTTCCTTCCACGGCCAGTGACGTTCCCAGTGCAGCCAGAAGTACAACCCGCCGGCGATCCACAACGCCGACATGAACAGCGGGTAGAAGAACACGAAGTCCATCAGGAACTGCCCGGTGACCAGGAAGATCAGGCCAAGGGGCACACCCAACACCAGCGCCAACACGAATAAAGCCAGGATTCTGTCGAACATGGTCAAGGGTTCCATTGGTTGGAAAGGGCCGGACGTACCGTCTTCAGGTCCGGGGAGTTTTCCAGGAAGTTGTCCGGGTAGTAGCCAAAACTCCTGACCCCCTGGCGTTTGAGCACACCCATCCATTCGGCCATCTGTGCGCCGTCGATATCCGGCGCGTCCTTGGTCCGCCAGTCCTTGGCTTGCAGTTCAAATACGGTGCGTTGCAAGGCATCCGGGCGCGCCTTGACCGTGGCCACGAGTTTTTCCAGCCAGGCATTGGAGTTTTTCAGCGTCTCGCCTTCCATCAGCGGCATGGCCATCGGCGCGGTCCAGTCGTAGGTCTGGAGGAAGTCATCGAGGTTCTGCGCGAACCAGGCTTCGCTGGCCGGGTTGAGCATCGGCTCGGCGAAGATATTGCGCGCGGTCTGTACCTGCGGCCCACGAATGGCGCGCACCTTACCCGCCAACTCCTGGGTGAAGTCGATCAGGTAGCGGCTCTTGAAGCGCGTCCAACGTTGCATCACGGCCGGGTCGGCACGCAGCGCGGCGATGCTGTCCGGCAGGCCGTTGGCGGCATAGGCCTTGAGCGCGGCGGGGCTGGCGTCTTCGAAGTCCGAGAGGATCGCATCGTCGTGGAACAGCACGCCGTCAATCGCCGTGTTGCGCGCCAGGTCTTCGTAGATTTCACCAATTTGCTGACGCACTTTCGGATCAAACGGCGACAGGCGTTTGTACTGGTCCGGGTCGAGGCCGACCTGGCCGGTTTTCGGGTCCATGCGGGTCACGCGCGGCAACGACGGGTCCAGGGCAAAACTGAGCACCGGCATCCACGCGTAGATCGCCACATGGCCACGGGTGCGCAGTTGCCAGGTCACGCGGTTGAACAGGTCGCGGCGCACCGGCAGGTAGCGGTTGGGGAAGTACAGCGAGTGCACCAGGCCGTCGCCCTTGGGGTCGGCGAAGGCTTGCAGGAACACGGTGCTGGCGCCCATATCGACGACGCGCTGCACCAACTGGTCGAGGTTGCGCGCCTCTTGGGCCGGGTCCGGGTCGTAGACGTTGTCGAGATCAACGTGCAGCACGCGCATCGAGGTCTTGGCCTGGGTGCCGACGATGGCGTTGGCGTAATGCTCGCCATCCGGGTCGGAGGCCACCAGGAAGCGCGGGCTGCTCTTGAGGTTGGCGAGGTCATCAAGGCCGTCGTCCAGGGTCAGGGCCATCTTGTAGCCCTGCTCGCCGACGACTGCCAGCGAGGTGCCGTCGGCCGCGCCGTAAGGCCACACCCACACGCGCGGCGCCTTGCCGGTGACGGCACGCAGCTTGTTGGAGATAGCCGTTACGTCGGCACGCATCCGCGCCTGGAACTGTGCTTCGGTTTCATATTTGCCGGTGGCCGCATCGTAGCGGCGCGTTGCCGCAGCCGGCTCGAGGTTGCCCTGCGGGTTGGCCAGGATGCCGGTGTGGCTGGCGTCGGTGTGGGCGGCGATTTCCACCAGGTGCGACTTGGAAATCTCGCGCACCTGCTCCCAGGTCAGGAAGTCGGAACGCGCCCTTGGCGTGCCGGCAAAGTCCACCGGTTTATTCAGCGGCGTATCAATCCAATACCCCACCGGGGCGAGGATCGCCGGCCAGTTGTAAGCACGCAGGATCGGCATCACACGGGTATAGAAGCTCGAATAGCCATCGTCGAAGCTCAGCATCACGGCTTTGGGCGGCAGCTCAGGCCCACCGCTGCGTGCGGCCAGGATCTGGTCAACGCTGACCGCTTGGTAGCCGTTTTCACGCAGCCAAGCCAGTTGGTCGATCAAACGCTCGGTGCGCACGGCCACCACCGCCTGATCGGGGTCGCGGTCTTCAATGTCGTGGTAGGCAATGCCCAGGAAATGGTTTTTCGGCCACGGCGCTTCACGGGCCGGTGTCGGCCGCTCGGCGGGGGGCGTGTACGGCGCGGGTTGCTGGGCACAGGCACCCGCCAGCAATACACCGAGGACCAATAAACAACGGCTGAGAACGGTCATTGTCAGGCTCTTCTAGAAACGGTAAGTGAGGTCGATGAGCAAGCGCAGATCGCGTTCGCGATCACCGTCATAAGGTCGGCTGATCAGGCTCAGGTTGGCGCCGGCTTCGAGCACGTCGTTCCAGCGAACGCGTTGGCCGTAGCCGATCAAACCGACACCGCCGGTGGAATAATCGCGCTGGCTATAAGTACCCGCACCGACTTGGAACTGCTGACTCCACTGGGTCTCGTAGCGGTGATAGAGCACATGATTGACGGTAACGGTAGGCAACACGCTAAGGTCAGACTTGGGGTTGAAGTACACCGTGTCTTGCTTGGTGTTGTGGCTGGCGCCGACTTCCAGGCCCAGGTCCACTTGCACATGCGGCGAGCTGTAGATGCCCTCGCGGCCGGTGAGCAGCGCTTCGAGCCGGTTGTTGCCGTCGCTGAAGTGCGACGGGCTGACGGACAGTTTCCACTCACGGCTTTCGTTGGCGCGCCAGCGGATAAAACCGCTGCCGCCATTGGCCGTGACGTCGGCATTCAGCGCCCGCAATGGCGTGGTCGTCAGCAGGTAGCCGAGGCTGCCGCCGTATTGCCAGTTGTCGTTGATGTCGCGGGCAATCGACACGCTCGCGCCTTGCTTGGAGCCATAACCGTAGGAGTGGTTGGAGACTTCGGCTTCGAGCGTCATGTCACGGGTGCGACGCTCCACGCCCACGACTTGCCAGCGATGCTGGCCGGTGCCTTCGGTAAAGTCAGCCGTGGCATACCCGGCACCGGCGAACACGCGCCAGTCTTCGTCGATGGGCGGGGTGTAAATCCGGCTTTCAATGCCCCAGTCACGGCTGCCTGCGACTGCGCCAACGTCATTGTTGCCGCCACCGCCGTCGCTTTTGCCGGTGTAGGCTTCGACACGCAGTTCGGCCATGTCATGCACATCGCGCAAGCGGCTCAGGCGCTGCACCTGGCGGTTGTCCGGGTTGCGGGCCAGCACGTCATCGGTCAGCGCGTCCATTTGCCGCCATTCCTGAAGGTCCATGGCGGTGTAGGCCTGGGACACTTCCAGGCCGATATCACGCGGGGCCTGGGCCTCGGTTTCCTTCAGCGTGCCTTCGGCGCGGCGCGGCCAATCGCGGGCGCGGTACATATCGGCCTGGGCCAGGCGCAGGCCGACGTTGCCCGGAGCTTTGGCCACCAAGGCTTCCAGGCCGGTTTCGCTGCCCGGCAGGTCACCGCCGTAAGTGCCGGCCTGGGCCGACAATTGTTGCGCATCCATCCAGCTGTCGTTGGGGTTGCCGATGGGCAAGCCCTTGAGTTCGACGCGAGGGTTCTGGGTGTTCGCCAGGTTGCTGGCGACTTCGCGCGCCTCCATCACTTTGTCGCTTTCCAGCAGCGAGTAGAACAACGCGGTGCTGTCTTCGACGTGATCGCCGGGGTCGGCGTCCGGCGCCGTCAGCGCCTGGCGATACAACGGCTCGGCTTTTTCCGGCTGGCGTTGATCGAGGTAAGCGGCGGCTACCCAGCGCACGGCGTAGGTCGGCAATTGCACGCCTTCGCCCGTGAGGGTTTCGTAGTCGCGGATCACTTCAGCGGTGCGCGCGCGCGCCTTGAGGGCGCCCAGCCGGTCGATGCGCCAGCGCACCACGTCGTCGTGTGCGCTGGGGTCCGGGGTCCAGCGCGCGAGCAGTTTGTCGTAGTCATCAAGGGCGCGATCGGCGATCACGTAGCGTTCTTTTTCGGTGCGCGTGGCGAACTCGGCCATGCGCACGCGCTCGGCGGCGAGGTCGCCTTCCAGGCGGCGCTGGGTCACTGCGTCGAGCACGCCAGGGTGTTTGGCCGACAGACGTAACGCCGGTTCCGGCAGCCGCGCCTTTTGCAGCGCGACGATGTATTCGCGGACCACTTCGGGTTTGTCACCGGCGCGGATAAAGGCCTGGTCGAACTCGAACAGCGCGTCGTAGTTCAAGCCCGCGCGCGTCAACGCGTAGCCCAGCGCCATGCGGCGGTTGGGGTCATTCGGTTGCGCCGCCACCAGTGCACGGGTGCGCTGCACCGCTTCATTGGTTTGGCCGCCGTCAGCCTGGGTCAGCGCCTGGCCCAGTTGCAGGTCAACATTATTCGGCTCGCGCAGCAGCGCCTGCTGATACACCGCCAAGGCCTGCGGCCACTGCTTTTGATTGCGATAAGTACGGGCCACCGTGGCGAGCGCCTGGGTGGTCAGGTTGCGATTCTTGCCCTGGGCCTCGTACACCCTCAGCACTTCGGCGTCTTGCCCCGCCCAGCCGGCAATCACAATGTGATCGCTGATCTGGCCCGGCGTCTGGCGCTCGGACGGCAGTTGGCGCAGTTGCGTGAGGGCTGGCGTGAAGTTGCCGTTGCGCGCCTGAATGATCAAGGCGTCGTAGGCAGGGTCTGCAAAAGCGAGGCTGGGCATCAGCAGCTGACTGCACAAGGCCGCACCGATGAGCAGTCGCAACCGGCCTGAAGCACTGAGTGGTAGGTTTCGCAGCATATCGTGAGCTTCCTTACACACGGAAAGCTGTAACGATAGGTGGTCCTGAGCAATTTGCGTCAGGGTGTCGGCGTCTAGTGACCCGACCTAGCTTTCCTGTAGGAACTATCCCCTAGGAATGTAGGCAAATGCCCAATTCAGAACAATTGTTCAGAATTGCCCACCCACCAGAAAAGCCAATGGGGGAGCAGACTTACCCGAGCTGACCGGTCACCGTCGGCCTATCCGCCGACTGTTTGACCGCTGCCTCAGGCAACCCTGCTCCCCCATTTATTTATTTCCGACGGGTGTCGGAAATCTTACTGCGCGCCGCTGACAGCACCCACTTTGGCCATCACAAAGCCAATGAATTGCTCAACGGTCATCTTCTGGCCGTTGAAGGTCACTTCATTGTTGGCGTAATGCAGCTTGGAAACCACGTCAGTGCCCACCAGGGTCGCCAGTTGCGTGCCGACGGCCATGCCGCTGACCATTTCGGCCGCCCCCTGGGATTGCTGCTCGATGGTTTTAGGGTCGGTCACGCCGCCTACCTGCGCTTGCAGGGCAGCAACGTCGGCAATCATGGGCTTGGACAGGGTCAGGTTGGCATCCAGCAGTGCGATGACCTGCTTGCCCAGCTCAACCGGTGGCAGCTCCATCGAAGCGGGTTTGGTCAGGTCCACGATCAGATTGAATTTGCTTTCGCCGTGGGTGGTTTTCAACGACAGGTTTTCCACCGCCACTTGCGGCTTGGCAGCCAGCACCTGGTTGACGTTGGTCTCGGCCAGGGTCTGCTCGGCTTCGGTCAGTTGCAGCTCAGGCACCGGCTGGCCGGCAGCGGCAGCGGCTTGCACCGGCTGCATCTTGTCCTGGTACAGCTTGGTCAGCACCAGCATCGCTGGAATGTCGACGTTCTTCATGCTCAGGGCCATGGCGGCCGAGCCCACAGGCTTACCTTGGTAGCCGATCTCGTCGATCTTGTAGTCAACGCGGCCGGCCAGGTTGTTGTCCTTGGTTTCGCTGGTGTCTTTCTGCTCGAAGCCCTTGAGGGTCAGCACGGCTTTCTGTGGGCCGAAGGTGACTTTGGTGTCGGTCAGCTCAACGGTGTTCTGCCCGGTGTAGAAACCGAAGCTGGATTTTTCCAGGTTGCTGGCCACGGTCAGGCCGGACAGCTCAGCGTCGAACGGCACGCCATTGGCGTCGATTACCGCGACTTTCAGGCTGTTCATGTAACCGTTGGCCTTGACCTTCTGGCCTTCGGCGCTGCTGTCGAAGTCCAGGTTGGCGCCGGAGAAGCTCACCGACGACTTGTCGTCCTTGAGCTCCAGAGGCAGCAGCTCGACATTGCCATCGACGGAGCGGTTGTAGCCGATATTGGCCACGCCTTTAAGCGGCGACACGTCTTTGCTGGCGGCGAACCATTTTTCGGTGGTGGCGTTTTTTTCCAGCGCGTAGTGACTGGTGGCCATGACCGGCAGCCATTTCAGCGACACCAGACGCGAAAACGGCAGCGGGCCGTGTTCGATGTGGTCGACGAACAGCAGTTCAGGGTTCGGGTTGTCTTCACCGAACACACTGCCCTGCCCTTTGAGGCGGTAGTGCGCGGTGCTGCTGAACAGGCCACGGTCCAGGGACACCAGCTCCAGGCTCACGCTGCCGTCGACGCCGGCCATGGAGGTCTGCAGTTCCTTGTTGGCGCTCTGGATTGCGGTTTGCAACACCGGTTCCAGCTGCTTACCGGTGTACCAGGCGCCGCCTGCACTGACGACGCCGACGGCGACAACGAAACCCAAAAGAACAACTGCTGGCTTATTCATGAAGTGACCTGATCAAATCCTGTGAGAAGTGGGCTGTCTTCCTTGAACCCCGAGGGAGTTGGCTCAAGCCCGCCGAAAACGGGGGAAGATTAGCACTGGCGGCCGCGAACGGCCCAGCTTTTCAGAGGGGTCAGGCCTGCAGTTGGTTCACGTGTACTCCAATTCAATCTCATCGAGCTGGTGATCAAAACTCTTCAAGCGTGCGGTCCAGGTGTACACCAACACCTCAAACTCGCGGTGTATCACGGCATTGCTCGGGGTGTCGGCCTTGGGGTTACAGAAATCCAGTTGATAGCGCTCACGGGCCATGGCGTTGGCCACGTCGGACAATTCCCGGGCGTTATTCAGCCAATGCCTACCGTCGGCGATCTGCTGGTCGAGCAGCACACATTGTTTTTTCAGGGCTTCGAGGCTTTTTTCCAGGGGCGTGCCGGTGAGTTCACCCATGACTTCCTGGAAGGTGCGCCCGGGCTGCCAGTAACTGCCCCAGAAATAGCGGTCGAACACGGTCTCGACACGGCGCAGGGCGACTTTGGTGTCCCAGATCGCCACACGGGTCTTGCCCTGTTCGAGCAGCCTTCGTTTCACCCGTTGGTTTTGGTAAGACGCCCACGCCACGACGCCGATGGACAAGGTGCCGATCACCAGGCACGCGCTGTCGAGGAACACCATGGCCTTGTCGAGTTGATGGGCAAGCATGACGCCGTAGAAGTAGGCAGCCGATAACAACACCAGTGCGAAGAGCACGCACCAGAAAGCGGGAGCATAAGGGTTTTTCATTATTGGAATCCCCATGAGCAAACGCGAGCAGTGTCAGGTGAGCCGTCACCGCGGCTCACCTGACAAAGCATAGCTTTTAGCTCAGGGTTTGCCGGGCTGTGACGCTTGCGTTCGTCCGCTTTCCCAACCACCGCCCAAGGCCAGGAACAGATCGATCTGGCTCATGGCAACCTGGGTGTTCGCCGCCGCCAGTTGTGCACGCACATCGGTGTAGGTGCGCGTGGCTTGCAGGTCGGCCAGGAACGACGCGCGACCGGCCTGGAAGAAGCGGTGCGTCTGCTCCGACGCTTCCTTGGCGGACGCACCGGCATCGGCCAGCGCGTCGCGGCGTTGCAACTGCGCGGTGTACTGCGCAAGGCCGGTCTGGGTTTCGCGGATGGCGTTGAGCACCACGCCGTCGAAATGCGCCAGGGCGCCCTGGGTCGCGGCTTCGGCTTCGTGGATGCGCGCGCGGGCGCCGTTGGTCGGCACCGACCAGCTGATCAGCGGGCCAAAGCCCCAGCGGTTGGTGGCCGGCGTGCCCAAGTCGTCAAGAATACCGACAGTGCCCACCGTGGCGCCGATGCTGATGTCCGGGTACAGCGCGCCGGTGGCCACGCCGATACGCGCGGTGGCGGCAGCCAGTTGGCGTTCGGCCTGGCGAATGTCGGGGCGGCGCTTGAGCAGCGCGGCGCCGTCCCCCACCGGCAGCAACTGGGCGATGTGCGGCAGCTCGGCGCAGGTGCCGGTGCCCGACGGCAGTTGGTCGACCGGTTTGGCCAGCAGCATCGACAAACGGAACAAGCCTGCCTGACGCGCTGCTTCATAGCGCGGCATGTCGGCACGCAAGGATTTGTATTGGGTTTGCGAACGCGTCACCTGGGTTTCATCACCGCGCCCGGCGTCGCGCAGGCGTTGGGTGAGCTTGGTGCTCTGGGCCTGCAGGTCGAGGGACTCGTTGGCAATCGCCAGTTCTTCGTTGGCCGCACACACTTGGGTGTAGGAGCGCACCACATCGGCGACCAGCGTAATGCGCGCAATATCCGCAGCCGCCTGAGCGGCGTCGGTGGTGGCCTGGGCGCTTTCGATGCCGCGTTGCAAGGTGCCGAACAAGTCAAACTGGTAGGACGTGCTGATGCTGGCGCTGCCGATATTGGCCACCGGGACTTTTTCCGTCAGCAAATAGGCTTCGCCCGACTCCTGCAAACGCTGGGCCTCAGCTTTTGCGCCAGCGCTCCAACCACCGGCGGATTGCGCCTCTTGGGTCTGGAAGCGCGCGCGTTGCAGGTTGGCTGCGGCCACACGCAGGTCGGTGTTGGACGCCATGGCCTGACGCACCAGCTCATCCAGGCGCGGGTCCTTGTAGAGTTTCCACCAGTCGGCCGGCACCGGCGCCGACACCACGTTGTGGCCCTCGCCCGCGATCTGCCCTTGCAGGTCGCCGCGGTTGATGGCGGACTTCTCCGGCAGTGTGTAATCCGGGCCGACTACCTGGCAGGCCGACAGCAGCAAACCCAAGCCGGCCGTGGCCAGCAGCGCCGCCGGTTTCATGGTTTTTCTCCCTGCCGGGCTTTTTCTTTGGCGGCGGTCTCGTCGTCGATGATCGACACCGTCGCCGTACGCCCGGCGATCATGCGGAAGTCTGCCGGCACATCATCGAAAGCAATGCGCACCGGAATCCGCTGGGCCAGCCGCACCCAGCTGAACGCCGGGTTGACGTTAGGCAACAGGTTGGAGCCGCTGCTGCGGTCGCGGTCTTCGATACCGGCGACGATGCTTTGCACATGGCCACGCAAGCGTGCGTTGTCACCAATCACACGGATGTCGACGGCCATGCCGACGTGAATACCGTCGAGCTTGGTCTCCTCGAAGTAGCCGTCGATGTGGAACGAGTTGCTGTCCACCACCGACAACACCGGGCGCCCGGCGGTGACAAACTCCTGAGCACGCGGCGCGCGGTCGTTGACGTAGCCGTCCACCGGGCTGCGGATCACCGAGCGGTCGAGGTTGAGTTGGGCGGCGTCCACCGTCACCTGCGCCTCGGCCAGGGCCGATTGGGCACGGGCCACGCGGGATTGGCTTTCTTCCAACTGCTCGCTCGGCACCAGGTTGCCAAGGCCACGGTTACGCTTGTACTCGCGTTGGGCCTGGGCCAGGGTTTCCTGGCGGTCGGCCACGGCGGCCTGGGCTTGGCGCAGGGCCAGCTTGAAGCGGTCCTGGTCCACGGCGAAGAGCACCTGGCCCTTGGTCACCAACTGGTTGTCGCGCACGTCGACCTGCTGGATCAACCCGGACACGTCCGGGGCGATTTGCACGATGTCGGCACGGATATGCCCGTCACGGGTCCAGGGCGCAAACATGTAGTACATGACCATGCGCCACACAACGACGACAGCGAAGGTCACTATCAATAACGTCAGGACAACACGGCCGATGGTCAAAAAAGGTTTTTTCATGTCATGAGGTATCGACTGAGTGAGTCCACCGCGCCGAGCAACAGCGCGTAGAGCCCCACATTGAACAATGCCCGGTGCCAGACCAGGCGATAGAAGTGAATGCGCGTCAACAGCCCGTGCACCACCAGAAACAACACGTACGTAATGCCCATCAGCACCAGCAGCGTAGGCAGGAACACCCCGCTGATATCCAGATCACCGATCATAAAGGCGCTCCATCAGGCAGCGGCGCT
This sequence comes from Pseudomonas sp. MONT-RG-20F-20-E-7-02, assembly GCF_022662395.1. Classification (NCBI taxonomy): domain Bacteria; kingdom Pseudomonadati; phylum Pseudomonadota; class Gammaproteobacteria; order Pseudomonadales; family Pseudomonadaceae; genus Pseudomonas; species Pseudomonas sp. MONT-RG-20F-20-E-7-02. The sequence continues at coordinate 27,906 of NZ_JAKNQN010000005.1, read as the reverse complement.
TCCATTTCGGTGCCGCCAATAAATTCCACGCCCGGCAGCAACGACAGGCGCAAGCCGGCCAGTGCGTGCAGCAGATGCAGGCGGGTATCGTCTTCGTCTTGCAAGCCTTGGCCGTTGAGGGCGCGGCGCGTGCGGTCGAGTGTCATCAGCAGACCGCTTGGCGCGGGCAAGCGTTCACCGGCCTTCAGGCACGCCTTGAAGTAACCGCCAACGCCTTCGACGACCTGGTTGAGCAACACCCGTGGCACGCCGTAGATGCGTGGCGAGTAGGCCAGCAGGTCGAGCAGGTTCAGTGCCACGCGCAAATCACGCAGGGCGGTGCCGGTGTCCTGGTTGATCAGCGCCAGGCGCGGCAGGTGCTGCATCAGGCGGTCGAGCATTTGCACGGCCATGTGCCGATGTTCGGCCAGGGTCGCAGGCTCGGTCAGGGTGACGATGTCGCGCCAGCTGAACCGGGTCAGGCGCTTGGCCGCGAGTTCGGCGCCGAACGGCCGCGCAATCAACGTCCACACAAAGGCGAACAACAGGCCCACAGGCCCGGCCAGGTTGACGTTGGCAAAGTTCAGGAAGTCCGCGTCATACGCGCCCTGGATGCTGATAAACGACGAGGTGTTCACCAGCGTCAGCAGCATGCCGAGGTAGAAACGCGGCTGCACGGTGAGCGTGCCGATGCAAATAAACGGCACCGCAAACGCCAGCACCAGCATCGGGAAATCGTGCAGGTTCGGCAGCACCAGAAACAGGTAGAGGCTGGCGAACAACACCGACATCGCGGTCCAGAAAAAGAACCGGTAGATCTGCGGCGCCGGGTCGTCCATCGAGGCGAAAAAGCTGCAGGCCACGGCCGCCAGAATCACTGCGCTGCCGCCGTCGGTCCAGCCCAGCAGAATCCACAGCACCGAGGCGACGATGATCGCGGTGACGGTGGAAAACGCCGAGTAGAACATCAGGCCACGGTCGAGGAACGGCGTAAGCCGGCCCAGGCGCCAGTGGCGGTACACGGCACGCCAGGTGTCCTGGCTTTCGCACTGGATGGCGGCTTGCAGGCTGCGGCAGTCTTGCCACAGGTCGATCCACTCCGCCAGGCGATACAGCGCGTTAGAGAACAGCAGCGTGTGGCGGTCGTCCAGCGCCTCGCCTTGGGGTTGCAGGGCGTCGACCTGGTCACGCAGCACGCGCCAGCTTTCCAGCGGGGCAGTTTGCGTGGTGGTTTCCAGCCATTGGCGGGTGGCCTCCAGCACCGGCGTGATGCGCTCGAGAAACTCCGGCGCGCGGTGTTCGATGGCATACAGCGCGTCGTCGAGCGCGTCCACCACTGGCAGCAGGTGAATCATGCGCCCGCGCAGTTCTTTGGTGTTACGCACCGTCTGCGGGCGTGCGCCTTCGTGGGGCAACTGGCCGATCATCAATTCGAGGGTGTTGAACGTGGCGACCATGCCGCTGCGCAGCGTGCTGATTTCTTCGGTGTCCACATTGCGTGTGAGGAAGCGCAGGCTGTAGACCTGCGCGTCGGCAAACCACTTGGCCACCGAGCCGTCGAACACCGGCATCAAGCGACGCGGCCAGAACATCGCGCCCACCACGGCCGCCACGGCGATGCCGAGGAAGATTTCTTCGGTACGTGCCTCGGCTACGTCCCACACCGCCAGGGGGTTGTCCACCACGGGCAGCGCGATCAGCGGCAAGGTGTAGCCGGCCAGCATCAGGGCATAGTTGTTGGCGGTGCGCAGGTGCATGGACAGGAACAGCAGAATGCCGGTCCACAACGCAATCACCACCACCAGCACATACGGCGACTGCACGAACATCGGCACAAAAACCACCGCCGCCGCCGCGCCCATGAAGGTGCCGATGGCGCGGTACAGCGCCTTGGAGCTGGTGGGCCCGACAAACGGGCTGGAGACGATATACACCGTGGCCATCGCCCAATACGGACGCGGCATTTGCATGAGCATGGCGATGTACAGCGCGATCATCGACGCGGCGAACGTACGTACCCCGTAGAACCAGTCGCGAGCGGGCGGGAAACCGGTAAAAAATCCGTTCAAGAGGTTGCCTCAGCCGCCTCAAAGGCCCGCAGTACACGCAACGCCGCTTCAAGATCGCTTTGGGCAATGTCCGCCAACACGTCTTTGCGCAGGCGCACCAGTTGCACCTCCACCGCTTGCACCAGCTCACGGCCGCGCTCGGTCAGGCTCAACGCCTTGGCGCGGCGGTCGTGCACGTCTTCGGTACGGCACACGTAGCCGCCTGCGCACAGCTGATCGAGCAGGCGCACCAGCGACGGGCTTTCCATGCCGGAGGCCTGGGCGACCTTTACTTGGTGCACACCATCGCCCAAGCGGCCGATCATCAACAACGGCACGGCGCAGGCTTCGGAAATACCGTAGCTCACCAGCGTGGTCTGGCAGATTTTGCGCCAGTTACGGGCGCCCACCACCATGCTGCTGCTGAGGTTCATCTGGAGTTGTTCGAGGGTGTGAGGCACTGGAGTGTTCGCATACAGTTAGTTTGCTAACTATCAATATGGTGGATGGATCCAAAGCCGTCAAGTTTTGAAACAAATTTATGATGGGTGGTGCGGGAAGGTATGGGTAAGTAAAGCGGGTTTGCGCGCGGGTGTTGGTTTTTCAGCGACTACTGCAACACCACGAAACGAATGTGGGAGCGGGCTTGCTCGCGAAGGCGGTGGATCAGTCGCCGAATTGGCCAGCTGACACACCGCATTCGCGAGCAAGCCCCCCACATTTGGATCAGTGCAGGCTTCAGGTCTGCTGTTCGACCTGAGCATCCAGGCGGCGCTGAACTTCACCCATCATGTCCAGACCATCACGTAGAGAAACCAGCGCCGCTGTTACTAAATGATGGAGGTTCTGGTCATCTTTGGCTGAGGTAAGGGTTTCCAACAGCTCAGTGCCGATACGCACGCGGCAACGAGCCGTTTCGTGGAGCAGGTGTGACGGTGCGAAGGTATTGAAAGCCAGAACGGGAACACTGGTGGGATTGGTTTGAAGCGGTTTGAATTGGTCCATCTTAAAACCTCATAGATAGGGTTTGAACCACCCGTCCCGTCGCCAAACGAGTATGGGTGGCAGCTGTACGCAGGTTGGCGAACCGGTTATCTATGAAACCCGGCAGATCCGAAGATCTCCCGCGCACAGCCGCCATAAAACTCATGCATTCGCCAAACGGTGAACATGGAGTTAGAGCGCTGTAACGCGTCATAGAATGCGGATCGCCAAATCCGATCGCCGATGTGCGGCGACAGCGGAACTATAGAGATCGCGCCCTCGCCTCGCAACAAAGGATCGTGAAGGGGCTGCCTTTGCGTGAATCGCAATTTATCGCTGGATCGCCGTGGAGTCTGGCTCAGCGGCAGAAAAACCATATTTGAGGCGGTAGTCACGATGATGCCGAAATGCTGGCCTCTCTCAGCATCTATAGGTAATCTCCAGTTGAGATATAGATTCCTATTTTTGACACGCTCGGCATGGATGCAGAAAATCATATGGAGCATAGAGCTTGAGAAAGGCAACTATTTACCCCAAAGCAAGTTATATAGTGCACTCAAAAAACAATTCATTCACGGAAGTGATAGTTTCGTTGCTTTTTTCACTCCAAAGAATACTCTACGTCGGCATGGCGGCGATTGAGCCAACTTCCGCAGAGTCATCCTCTGTTCCCACAATATAAATATTAGAGAGCAAAATTATGAACTCCAATGCTGCGGAAATAGCTCAACCTGACGAAGTCACTGATGAAAAGCTCATACCAAAAATCATAAATATACTGAACACGTCTATATTTGAGATAAGCCTAGAAAAAGACCAACTTTCAGACCCTTATAAGAACCCGAAAAAAATAGAAATCCAAACCTATATTAAAGAACTTGCCGCAGGAATGTTGAAAAACCATAAAGGTCAGGAGCATCGCTTCGCCTCCGAACATTGCGAGATGTCAACACTCTCCAAACAACTCACAACATCGAGCTTTGACATTGCCTCTCGACAAACAGCTGAGCGTTTACATAGAGTCGAACGAACGACTCAAGAAAAACTACAAAAAATAACTACTCTTAGGAAGGGAAGCCTCAGTCTCATATAGAGCTATATGACGAAATCTATGTTTTATTGTTTAAAATAGATCACGCTGGTTTTCTAGATGAAAATTTTGATTGGAAGGTAGGTTTACCAGAGAAACAAATAGCACAAAAAAGTGCGATCCTGAGAATCAGTGACGCTATTGTCGAGCAAATATGGGTCGGCGATTCGAATGCAAAAATCTCAGAATATTGGTGGAATGACTTTTTAGAGCTTGTGCCCTTATCTTCACCTGAAACAAACACCAAAAGTGCATTTGTAGCTGTAGAGAAACTGCTTATTTCCGCGGTAAAAAAAGTCTCTAATAGCGATTACTGGACATTACGCAACGCCTTAGTCAGCTACTTCAGAACCAATCAAAATTTTCAAATACAAGCTCTAATTGATCAAGCATTTACATCATATACACCCGACAACTCCGAAATTAACATGCAAAAACTCATCACTGACTTATGTGCATTGCCTACAAAGTCAGGATTTGATCCACAATTCGAGATAGCAGCAAATATTATAAAAGCAAAAATAAAAAAACAAATAAATTTGGCAGAAAACCTTGAACTGCGGATAACGGGAGAAATCAAAAATCACGATGAGACATTTGATACCGGAGAAGATACGGATGGACGAAAATTCTTAAAAATCTACTCTGAAGAAGGATACAACGAGTTCCACAAGCAGGAAGATTGAAATGAAAATCAAAGATTCGATAATTTTAACATTAACTAATAACTACACTCTAGAGTCAGAGATCGAGAACAACTTTGAGTATATTGCCAAATACTCTTGCAAAGAGCTCCATACACCTGACACAGATAAGCTATCCGAAGCAATTTCGAGTGTGCCGGAGCGGGATAGGCCTAAGATATCCATACAATATAACCATACTGAGGACAACGACGTTCTTGAGGGGGGCAAACAGAGTGAGCTGGAAGTTTTCGTAAAAAATATAGGATTCAATCTCCTTCATGTAGGAAATGAAAGCACAAAAATCACAATTAAAATAACAAAAACTTCAAGCCATCAGAAAATATCAATATATTCAATTGAAGCAATTTCGAAGTTTTGGAATGACAAATCGATTGAAGCTTCGCTCCTTAAAATAAAAAATCTTTCTGAAAAAGCCAACACTCTTGAGGTGCTTGACAAAACTCCAAACTTTTCAACGGCGCTTTTCTCTTTTGAAAACCCAGGTACATCCTCTCCACAAATACAATCCAAAGTAATTCGAGACGAACTTCTTTTAAAAAGAGAAAAATCAACAAATTTCGCAACCTCGGCTCGACACAATTTCATTCTAGAAGATTTCATGGCTGCTACAGGTTCTATACCGCCAGAAATACAAAAAATTTTTACCCTTTTACTTTTGGCCTCATCACTCATATTTATTTGTGACTATTCCAAAATCCTAGAAGCAGGTGACATCACGTTAAAGCTGAGCGGCTATAAAACTATCGAAAACACAATTAGCGCATCGAAAATCAATTCAACAGATCTAAACGCTTCAATAATTTTTTTTGAAATTTATAAATGGATATATAACGACGGAAACACTATCGACAAAATTGGAATAGCTCGAAACATAATTTCAATTCATCTTGAAAAAGATTCTTTCATATCTGTCCCTCAGGAAACCATTGCTTCGATCAGCTCTGGTTATCAAATTTACTTAAAAGATAATCTAAAGCAATATATAGAAATCAAAAACAAGATATCAGAATCCGTTCAAAAATCTTCGGAAAAGGCAAGTGATTTGGCAAAAAATGTCGGCACTGCTTTCAGGTCATCTATATTTGCCATTTATTCTTTCTTTTTTTCAATATTTCTTTTCAGAATAGTCAGTGGTAAAACTCCAACGTTAGAGGTCACGCAAGAAATTTACTGGATATTCGTCGCTTTTTTAAGCATTTCAATATTAGTGTGCTTCTACTCAATGAATGAGCTAGCCGAAGAACGCTCCAAGCTCCAAAATTCATATATCAATATAAAGACTAGATATAAAGATCTAATTTCTGAAAAAGACTTAGCTAGAATCTTGAATGATGACCAAGATCACCTCTCTGACATCTATTATATCAATAGCAGAGGTAATCAAACTCGCGTTTTATGGGCTGCATCTCTTTTTATCATTTTTTTGCTTATGACAGTACTAAGGATGCAAAGCTATTACTCCACTCTTCACTAAAACTTATTCCTTTAATTGGCGAGCTTCCTCCTCAATAAACTCAAACACCTCCTCCGGCACGCTGTACTGAAACTGCTTGCGTCGATGCTTCGAAACCTTGCCTTCGTTATCCAGGCACATCATCACCAGCTTCGACAAATCACTGCCACGCACGTCGAAGCGCAGGTTTACGGCCTTGATGACTTGGTCGTAGCGACCGAGAAATTCAGTTTCTTCGCGCAGTTCCACTTCCAGTGCACGGCGCGCCATCTGCAGGGTGAATTCGACGCAGCGGGTAGCGTCCCAATAGCGGTAGATCGACGGGTGGCCAACAAAGTCGAAGGCCATTTGATCGCCGTCCAGCCACGTGACGTTCCAGAATTCACGCGTCGGTTGGGAGAACGTTTTGAGTGCCTCCAGATAGGCGGGTTCTTCGTGCTTCATCGCAACGGACACTGGCAACAGCAGGCCATTTTCCAGTGCGCCGTAGTGGCAGAGCGTCTGATGGATCAAAAACCGCGACAGGCGCCCATTGCCGTCCATGAAAGGGTGCAGGAATACAAAGCCAAACGCGGTGACGGCAGCCGCGACAAGCGGGTCGACCTCGCGTACAGGCTGATTGGCGAAAGCCATCAGCTCTTCCATCAGTTCCTTACACAGTTCAGCAGCCGGTGGCACATAGCTCACGCCCGCAGCACCGCGAAGGCCGTTGTGGAGGTGGTTTTGTTCGTGACGAAACGCGGCAGCTTTATCGAAGGGGTTGGAGACGGTGCTGTTTTGCAGCTCCACCAGGTAATCCTCAGTCAGCAGCCGGCCTTCGTGAGCCTGGCGTAACAGCTGAACAAAGCGGCGGGATTTTTCTTCGCTGGGTTGTTCTTTTTCGATGGCGAACGAGTCGCGTGTTTCGTGGAGATAGGCCCACTGAATCGCACGGTCCATCATTTCGGGAGGCAGGGTGGCCATGAAGGACTTGGCGCGGCCCAGCACATCAAGCGACAACAACGCATCCACCTCGGGCGTTCGCTCCACGGTGGCACAGTAATGCAGAGACCCCAAACCGTTGAAGTCCACGCGCCAGCGACTGTTACGGATGCTAGGGCCGGTTACATAGCGTTCAGGGTCGAATAAAGCAACGACGCGTCCCCGAACAGGAACGGCATAATCCAGAGCCTGCCCTGTAAAACCCTCCCATAGAAAACAGGCTTTGCGGATAAACGAACCATTGGGCGACTCTGCCAACCCAGCGAGAAATGGCTCTGGCCCAAGCCGTTCAAAAGCTTGGGCGAGTACGGCTAGATTTATACCTTCATGTTTAAGTGCAAACAGCACATGCTCAAACAATGCATGTTGCGCGGGCGCCACGGCGGCGGGTACAGCCAGACAATTTCCGATCAGCGTGATTCTGGTCACAGGCTTAATCATCGCCACGCGACGAGGCGCGATAACCTTTAAATCCAGCGCCTCACAAAGATGGGCATAGCCGATTGTTGCCAAGGTGAATCCCCCCAGAAAAAAATCACTGAGGCGATTAAAGCTCAGATTTTTTTACCACTCACTATTTTTTTTTACAAAACCGTCTTGTTGAAAAGATTTTTTTACACCTCACGCCCTCTCCGCAACAACACATTCAGCTCATCCACCACCTCTGCCCAGTCGGCATCCTCTCGAATCTCTTCGCGCAAAAACGCGCTCTGACTGGGCGTCCAGAAAAACGCATCCGCCAGGTGCAGTTCAGGCTTCAGCGGTGAATGAACCGTCACAAACTGCTCAATACTCACCGGGTCATCCGGCAGCCCAAGCTGTTTGAACAGTGACGGCAGGCTGTGCACTGGCGATTCCATGGATGGCTCCTGTGAAGACGTTTCCTGCGAGTCTAGCCCACGCGCCAGCCAGGCCAACAACCGCAAGGGATTGGCCCGGTACAGGTGTTCCGGGCATGTACTTAATGCCGCTGCTTGATTAACGGCAACCCTCGGGCTGCGAGGCCTCTGGCCCGCGACACAGCACAAACAAGCGCGCCCGTGCCCCGCCGCCGTCCTGTTGCAAAAGCTGGCGCCAGTCGGCGGGAATCGGGGCGAAATCATCCGGCATTTCATTGCTGCTGATCAGCCATACACGGTGCGTATCGGCGGGCAATGCCGACAAACGGTCCAGGTAAATACGCCCGCCGTCCTGATCCACCAACGTGCCGAAGCCGTAGGCGTTCGGTCGGGTCGGGGTACCGTCGGGTTTGGGTGGGGTGAAGAGCTGCAATTGGGCGTCGGTCTGGTCGTAATACACGTAGCTCAGGTACCACATCATGTCACTGAGAACGATGCGGTCGTCTTCCTGGTAATTGCGATTGACGAACTCCACCGGCACGTTGAATTGATCATGCTCGTCCACAGCGGCGTTGTTCTTCAGGCCCAGCAGTTCCACGCCGACGAACAGTACGAACAACGCCGCGCCCAGCCATGCCAAGCGCGGGGGCAAGCGGTCGATGGCCAACGCCACCAGAATCGGCAAGCCCAGTGCATACACCGTCAGGTAGCGCTCGATGAACACCGGCGAAACAAACGACACCGCATACACCAGCAGCAGCGGCAATAAAAAGAACAGCGCCAGCAGGCAAGCCGGGCGATAGCGCTCACGATCACGCCAGGCGGTGGCACCCACCACCGTGATCAACAACACAGGGAACAGCCAGAACAGCGGCGGCCAGAAGCCAATACCTTCATCCTGAAGCATGAACTGCCAGACCATCGACGGCACGGAAATCAGCGAAACCGGATCTTCCCAGCCAATGTCACCGCCCACCTTGAGCTGCTCAACGTGTTGGATAAGGTCCAGCAGGTTCGGCAGCCATGGCAGGTACAACGCGACGATCAGCACGTTGGCGCACCACCACGACGGGCGAATGATCAAGCGTTGGCCGGGTGCCTGGGAGCGGCACAACACGCCCAGGTAAGCCCAATGCACCAGCACACACAGCGCGGTGAAATAGTGGGTGTAGAACCCGGCCGCCATCAGCAGCATGTAAGCAGCCAGGTAACGCGTGCGCTCGGGTTGGCGCACCCAGTACACCAGCGCCAGCGTGGCGCCCAGCAACCACACGGCCAGCAGTGAGTACATGCGCACTTCCTGGCTGTAACGCACCGCCGTTGGAAACAACGCCAACAGCACGCCCGCCAGCACGGCAGCGCGACGCGTGGACAGTTGCCGCGTGAGCCAGATGCCCAGCCCCACCGCCGCTACGCCGGGCAGGGCACTCATGCCGCGAATCGACCAGATCCCATCGCCAAACAGCTCGATCCAACCGCGCAGCATGAAGAAGTACAGCGGCGGGTGCACATCATGGGCGGCGTGAAACCACAGGTCCTCCATGGCGTACTCGCTGAGCAGCAGGCTCGAGCCTTCGTCGCCCCAGATCGCCGAAGCGGTCAGGCCATAAAAACGCACCGCCATGGCCAGCGCCAGAATCGGCACCCACCACAACCGGCTGAGCCAGCCGGCGCCTTCCCAGGCGCCCGAGAGGCGATTGACTGCGGGAAACGTCCCAATTTTGTCGTCTTGCTCTACCACAGACCGTCGCACCTCAATTCCCCTGATACCGCCCATTTCCCGGGCAAACCCTGCACACGTGCAAACAAGCGCCACTCTAGGACAAAAGCCCCGGTTTCGCTCGCTGATTTGCAACCGTCGGGCGGCACGCTGCGGGATTTGACTTGAACCCCATAAACCTGCAACTGCGCCTGGATTTCGCTGAGCATTGCCACGACCAAAAATCGGACAAATCAGCAATTTGTGTAGGCCTTCACCGAAGCCGCTGTCGGATCAAGCTATGATTGGCACCCTCCAAGGACTCAGGATCAAGGACACGTCATGCGCATCGGTTTTCTGTCACCCCTGGCACTGGCCCTGCTTGCCGGCATTTCCCTACCGGCCCAGGCCAGTTCGGACGACTCGTGTTACCCCGACTGGCGGGTGTCGCGTGACACGCTGGACCCCTGCAATAACCTGCCGTTCCTGAGCCCAGGCAATGACAGCCGGGCCAACCTGCGCTTGTTGCTGGCCGACAAGAAAGCCGCGCCGCTGGCGCCCAATGCCTTGAGCGAAGATGACCTGGCCGAAGGTTTTGGCCCGGTGCCGTTCCCGGTATATCGCCTGGTGCCGCGTGGCGAAGCCGAGCCCGTCAGCCCATCCGACGCCCCCAAAACCTCGCCACTCGATGCACTGCTTGAACCGCTGGGCATCAAGCGCGACAACGCTAAAGCCGCCGGCGATGCGTTCCTCAATGGCGAAGGCAGCCGCTGCCGCAGCAACGATGAGAACAGCGCCGCCGCGTTTATCCGCCAAGTAATCAAGGCCGATATGCCAGCCGCCGAACGCGATCTGCTGGTGAAGGCGCGCCTGCAATTGCTCACCGCCTGCGAATGGGTAGGCCCGGTGGTCGAGCCGCCGCAAGCTATCCAATCGAGCGAAGGCCAGCTGTTTCGCACGTACCTGCAAGCCGCCGCCGACTTCTACACCGGCCGCTTCACCGACGCCGGGCCTGGCTTCGTCACCACTCAGAACGCCACTTCGCCCTGGCTGAAAGAAACCGCGCTGTACATGACCGCGCGCAACGCACTCAACCAGGCCCAGGCCAACACCTATGACGAAGACGGCGTGCCGCACCTCGACCGTGTGGATAAACCTGCGCTCGCCGAGGCCGAAAAGGGTTTCGACACTTATCTGAAAACTTATCCACAGGGCGACTACAGCGCCTCTGCACGCGGCTTGCTGCGCCGGGTCTACTGGCTGGCGGACGACAACGAAAAACTCGCCGAAGCATTTGCCTGGCAACTGACCCAGGCCACCGACGAGCAGCGCAATGTGTCGGTGGATGAATTGGTCGAAGAGGCCGACCTCAAGCTGTTGATGGTCAACAGCGACACCGTCAAGACGCCGATGATCCAGCTCGTCAGCGACCTGATGGTAATGCGTGGCGGCAACCAGCCCGCGCTCAGCCGCGCAGACCTTGAGAAGCAAAAGGCAGCGTTTGCCGATGAGCCGGCGTTTTACGACTACCTGTTAGCCGTGAGCGCGCTGTACGTCGAGCATCAACCGGATGCCGCCTTGAAACAGTTGCCGCAAAGCGTGCCGTCGAGCCTGAATTACTTCGCCTTCAGCCAACAAACCCTGCGCGCCCTGGCACTGGAAGCCAAGCAAGACTGGAAAGGCGCACAAGACCTGTGGCTGCAACTGCTGCCGCTGGCCAAATTACCGCTGCAACGCGACCAGTTGGAATTGGCCCTGGCCCTCAACTACGAGCGCAGCGGCCAGTTGGCCAAGGTGTTCGCGGCGGATTCGCCAATCAGCGCCAAGCAAGTGCGTTATATCCTGCTGCGCAACGTTGCCGGGCCGGACTTGCTGCGCCAGCAGATCGCCAAGGCCGACGACCCGGTGGAACGCCAGACCGCGCAATTCGTACTGCTCTATAAAGACTTGCTGCGCGGCCAGTTCGCCACCTTCGCCGATGACCTCAAGCAACTACCAAAGCCGGCACCTGAGGACAAACTGGGCACCAGCCTGGGCTACGTCTACAGCGGCGGCCAGAGCTTGAAGCTGTTCCAGTGGAACGGCGACAAAGCCGAATCAGGCTACAGCTGCCCGGCCATCGCGCAAACCGCCGCCACCTTGCAAACCGATGCGAAAAACCCGCAGGCCCTGAACTGCTTCGGTGAGTTCATCCTGCGCAATAACCTCGACGGCATGCCCCTGGAACAGGCACGCGCCGCTGGCAGCCTGGGCAGCACCGCGGCGCAATTCCCCGGAGAAACGTTCTCGCGGCTTAACGGCTACAAGCAGGTGATCGCCAACGCCAAGGCGCCGAAGAACGACAAGGCCTACGCTCTGTTCCGCGCCATCAACTGCTATGCCCCGGCCGGCTACAACAGCTGCGGCGGCGATGACGTTGAGCCCGCCGTGCGCAAGGCGTGGTTCCGCCAGCTGAAAAGCGGTTTTGCCGACACCCAGTGGGGCAAATCGCTGCAGTACTACTGGTGAAACACCTGTGGCTCGGCTTGCTGCTGCTGGCAAGCCCGGCCTTTGGCGCCGTGGACGCTCGCGACTACGACGCCTTCTGGCTGTGGAGTGGCGTCAACCCGCAGCCGGTGCTCAAACAGGCCAACACCCTGTACATCCTGCAAGGCCAGATCAACTCCACCCGCCGCGCACCCGAGCGCGGCGTGCAACTGATCGCCCAGGGCCTCGGCATACCGCGCCTCACCCGTGGCGAGGTCTGGGTGGTCTACCGTGCCCACACCCTGCACTGGCCGGAACGGGTCTACACCCAGCTGCTCGGCCAGGTGCAACGCTGGCGCGACGCGGGCAACCCGGTGGTCGGCATCCAGATCGACTTCGACGCCCGCACCCAGTACCTGCACGAATACGCCGACTTCCTGCGCGACCTGCGCCACCGCCTGCCCGCCGACTTGAAGCTGAGCATCACCGGGCTGATGGACTGGAGCAGCAACGCCGACCCAAGCGCCATCGCCCAGCTCAAAGGCGTGGTGGATGAAGTGGTGGTGCAGACCTATCAAGGGCGCCACAGCATCCCGGATTACGCGGCGTATTTGCCGCGCATGAACCGGCTGGGATTGCCGTTCAAGGTGGGGCTGATTCAGGGTGGCGTGTGGGAGGCGCCGGGGTATTTGAAGGGGAATGAGTGGTTTCGCGGGTATGTGGTGTTTTTGCAAAACCAGTAATCACCCCGTGTGGGAGCGGGCTTGCCCGCGATAGCGGCAGTTCAGTCAAAGGGATGTTGAATGATCTGCCCTCATCGCGGGCAAGCCCGCTCCCACAGGGCGTTGTGTTTAACCTGCGGGATACACCGACTCCCACCCGCCACCCAGCGCCTTATACAACCCAACCATGGCCAGCGACACGCCCGTGGAGCTTTCCACCCACTGTTCCTGCGTCGCCAGCAGCGCGCTCTGCACCGTGAGCACGTTGACGAAATCCACCACGCCTTCGACGTATTGATGTTGCGCTGTGCTCAGTGCGATCTGGTTCTGACGTACCGCTTCGGCGAGGCTGTCGCGGCGCAGTTGGCTGGCGTTGTAGCGGGTCAACTGGTCGTCGATTTCATGCCAGGCGCGCAGCACGGTTTGCTGGTAGGCAAGCGCGGCTTCCTGTTGCTGGGCTTCGCGCAGGTTCAACATGCCTTGCAGGCGCCCGCCGTTGAACAGCGGCAGGCTGAATTGCGGGCCGAAGGCGAACGCGCGCGAGCCCCACGAGCCGAAATCCGACAGTTGCAAGGCCTGGGAGCCGAGGCTGCCGGACAGGGTGATGCGCGGGTAGAAGTCGCCCTTGGCCACGCCGATGTTGGCGGTGGCGGCGTGCAGGCGCGCTTCGGCCTGGCGGATGTCGGGGCGGCGCTCGGCCAACTCCGACGGCAAGCCGATGGCAACCTGACGCTGGGTTTGCGGCACGGCGGCGTCCTTGGACAACTGCGCGTGCAGGGCTTGGGGCGGCTCGCCCATCAACAGGCTCAGGGCGTTGATCAACTGGTCCTGGCGCTGCTGCAGCTCCGGCAGGCGCGCTTCGATGGCGGCGACCTGGGCGGCGGCTTCGGCCACGTCCAGGTCGGTCGCCACGCCGTCGGCCAGGCGCAATTGCGAGAGCTTGAGGCTGTGGCGCGCAACGTCGAGGTTCTGCTCGGTGACGGCACGGGTGTTCTGCACGCCGCGTAGCTGGATGTAGTCCTGGGCGGTCTCGGCGAGTACCGACAGCAGTACGGCGCGGCGGTCGTTTTCGGCCACTTGCAGGGTGGCGTCGGCGGCTTCGGTTTCGCGTTTTACGCGGCCCCAAAAGTCCAGCTCCCAGGCGGCGGAGAAGCCCATATCCCATTGGTTGTAGGCGGACTGGCCATTCTCACCGGACGGGTCGCTCAAGCCTTTGCCGCTGTTGCGTTGACGCAGGTAGTCGCCGCTGGCGTTGACGTTGGGATAACGCTCGGCGGTGGTCACCTGGCGCACGGCGCGGCTTTGTTGCAGGCGGCTGCTGGCGAGTTTCAGGTCGAGGTTGTCGGTGAGCGCACGACGGGTGAGCGCCGAGAGTTGCTCGTCGTGGAACACGTCCCACCAACGCTCCTGCAACGGCTCCGTCACCGCGCGGCTGGCGGCTTGGCGGCCCTGGGGTTCGGCCCACTGAGTGACGTGCGGGCCTTGGGGCTTCTGGAAGTCCGGGCCGACGGTGCAGGCGCTGAGGCTGATCAGGCTCAAGGTGAGCCAGGCGAAGTGTCTCATTGCTGCGCCACCTCACGCGGCTGCGTGACCGGCTGGGTGTCGACGCTGGCTTCCACCGACATGCCGACGCGCAAGCGCTCGGTCAGCGGCTGGTTGGGCTCAAGGATGATTTTTACCGGAATGCGCTGCACCACTTTGGTGAAGTTGCCGGTGGCGTTGTCGGGCTTGACCGAGGCAAAAGTCACGCCAGTGGCCGGCGCCAGGCTTTGCAGATGGCCGTTGAGCAGCTCGCCGTCGAGGCTGTCGACGCGCACCTGCACGGCTTGGCCGGCGTGCATATGCGACAGTTGGGTTTCCTGGAAATTGGCCACCACATAGGCCTCGGCCAGCGGCACTACCGCGAGGATCTTGCTGCCCGGCGTCACATACGCACCCACCCGCACTGCGCGCTCGCCGACCATGCCGTCCACCGGCGCGACGATGCGCGTGTAGGACAGCTGATAGCTGGCCATTTCCAATGCCGCCTGGGCGCGCTTGAGTCCACCTTCGGCGGCATCGCGCTGGGCAGTGAGAATTTCCACCTGCTTGCGCTCGGCCGCCAGCACCGCCGTGGCATTCGCCAGGCGCGCGGTGGCCTGGTCGATGCGGGTCTTGGCCTGCTGGGCGTTCTGCACAGTGCCCGCGCCCACGCCGGCGAGGTGGTTGTAGCGGTTCAGTTCGTGCTCGGCGAAGGCCACTTCGGCGCGGTCTGCCGACACGGTGGCCTGGGCCTGGGCGATTACCGAGCTTTGGCGCTCAAGGGTCGCAGTAGCGTTTTTCAGTTGAGCCTGGGCGACCAGGGTATCGGCGTCGGCGGCTTGGGCGGCGGCGCGAAAGTCGCGGTCGTCGATCAGCGCCAACAGTTGGCCGGCCTTGACGCGCTGGTTGTCTTCCACCAGCACTTCCTTGATGAAGCCCGCCACGCGCGGCGCCACCAGGGTGAAGTCGGCGGCGACGAAGGCGTCGTTGGTGGTCTGGCGCTTGCTGCCCAGCACGCCCGGCGCGACCAGGTAAACCAGTACGCCGACGGCAAACACGGCAATAACGGAGACGGCAATTTTGTCTTTGCGTTTCATGAGAAGTCCTTTCAGTCAGGTCGGTGCGCGCGGTGGAAAAATCCGCGTCGGCATCCAGAAAATCAGCAGGATCAGCGCCACCGCGACGGCGGCCATGACGTAATAAAGATCCGCAGAGGTCAGCACCATGGCCTGTTCGTGCAGGCGGTGAGCGAGGCCCGGCGCGTCGCCGTCGGCCAGGGGCGAGTTGCCCAGGCCGTCCACCAACATCGTCGAGTGAAAGTGCAGGCGCTGCGTGGTCAGCGTGTCCAGCACGGCGGTGGCGATCACGGCGGCGAGGCCTTTGACGGTGTTGAACCAGGCCGAGGCGAACGGCCCGTCCATCGGTTGGATGCTGCCGGTAGAAAGCATCAACAGCGGCAACACGGCCATGGGCTGACCGAAGATTTGCAGCAGGTACAGGCCGTAGAAATCGTCGCGAATCCACTCCGACGTCAGGTGCGCGCTGCCCACGCAGCACAGCACCAGCATGCTCAGGCCGAGCCCCAGCACCCAACGGCAGTCGACCCAACGCAGGTTGCACAGCGCCGCCACCAGCGGCAGCGCGATCAACTGCGGCAGCGCCATCAGCAGCATCACCGGCGCAGTTTGCAGCGGCCGGTAACCCTGCACCTGAGCAAGGAAACTCGACGGAATGATGATCACCGAGGTCAGCACCATCAGCACGCCCGCCAGCACGATCAAGGCAAATGCCAGGTTGCGCAGGCCGAGCATCTGCAACTTGAAGAACGGAATCGGCTGCGACCATTCATTGATCAGAAACAGCACCAGCAACAGCGTGCCGCCACTGAGCAAAAACGTGATCAGGCCGGACTCGAACCAGTCCAGGCGATTGCCTTGCAACAGCCCGATCACCAGCATGCAGATCGCCGGGAAGCCGGTCAGCAGACCACGCCAATTGAACTGCTTGAAGCGCTCCAGGCGCAGTGGGTCCTGGGGCAAGCCGTAGGCCACGGCGGCCATCGCCAGCAGGCATGGTGCGACAATCTGCCAGAACGCCCATTGCCAGCCGACGTATTCGGTCCACAGCGCCGCCAGCGGCGTGCCCAGGCTCGGGCCGAAGGTGGCGGTGAGCGCATAGCCGGCCAGGCCATACAGCTTTACGTTGGCCGGCAGAAAACGCAGCGCCACGGTCATCAGCATCGGCGGCAACGCGCCACCGGCCAGGCCTTGCACGGTGCGCAGCACCAGCAGGCTTTCGTAGTTCGGCGCAAACGGGCACAGGATGCCCAGCACCGTGAACAAACCGATGGCGCAGAGGGTGAAGCGGCGCAGGGAAAACGTCACCGAACACCACGGCGCGAAGGCCATGGCCGCCACTGAAGTGGCGGTGTAGGCGGCGACCAGCCAGGTGCCTTCGTCAAAGCCGATATACAGCGCACCCCGGATATCAGCGAGGGCGACCTTGGTGACCATCTCGTTGAGGCCGGACACCAGCACCGCCAGCAATACGCCGACCAGGCCGATGATGATGCGCGGGCCGAACACCGGAGGGTTGAGCGCAGTCGGTTGGGCTGCAGCCTGTAAGGCGGGGGCAGCGAGGGAAGTCATGAACGGGTAACTCGGGGTTAGAAATACCCGAGCAGTTTAATCAGGCGAACCCATGACAAAAAGTTACTTGTTGGCAGCTTATAAGTGCATCAGACGCAATCCTCAGGGGCACTGCTGATCTCTGTGGGAGCTGGCTTGCCTGCGATAGCGGTGGGTCGGCAATGAATCCCTACACAGTCAGACCGCCATCGCAGGCAAGCCAGCTCCCACATTGATCGAGTGAATCGATCGTTCCCACGCTCTGCGTGGGAACGCCTCATGGGGGCGCTCCGCGCCCCGCCAGCCCGCGCGGAGTTCGGACCTTGCGCGCAGGTGACGCAGAGCGTCACGGGCTGCATTCCCACGTGGAACGTGGGAACGATCCAGTGCAGGTGAGATTCAGGTGGGCTGCGCTTCGAGCCAGGTGGCGTGGCAGCTTTCGCGCATGGTTTCGCGCAGCCATTTGTGGGCCGGGTCTTTGTCGAAACGTGGGTGCCAGGATTGGGCCAACATCAGCGTCGGCAGGGAGATCGGCAACTGGAAGGCGCGCAGCGGCAGCTTCAGGCGATTGGCACTCAGCAGGGCTTCCTTGGGCACCGGCAACAGCAGGTCGGAATCAGGCAGCATGAACATCGCGCCATGAAAGCCCGGTGCGATCATTGCCACGCGGCGCTCCAGGCCCAGGGCATTCAGCGCGGTGTCGATCGGCCCGCGGGCAATGCCGCGGCGCGAAATGCTGATGTGGGAGTAGCTGGCGAATCGCGCGGCGGTGATCTCTTCGTCGAACAGCGGGTGGTCTTCGCGCGCGAGACCAACGAAGGTGGTGGAAAACAGGTTTTGCACCTTCACTTCCGGGCTGGGCGGCCTGGAATTACTTACCCGCAGGTCCAGCCGCCCTTCACGCAGCGCCTCGTCGTCGGTGTCGCCTTCGGGTACGAAGCACAGCTCGCACAACGGCGCCACGCGCTCCATGGTGTCGAACAGCCGACCGCCGTAGACGCCGATAAAGAAGTCATTGGCGCGCACACTGAAGCGGCGGCGCAAGGTGCTCAGGTCAACCTCATCCGCCGAACGAAACAGCAACGCCGCCTGCTCTACCACGTTGCGCACCTGGCCTTGCAGTTGCAGCGCCTTGGGCGTTGGCACCAGGCCGCGACCGGCGCGCACCAGGATCGGATCACCGACCGCCTCGCGAATGCGCGTAAGGGTGCGGCTCATGGCGGCCGGGCTCAGGTTCATCCGCCGTGCGGCGCCGACCACACTGCCCTCGTCGAGCAAGGCGTCGAGGGCGACCAGCAGGTTCATGTCCGGTAGTTGCATGCCAAGCACTCGTGGTCGGTGGGGAGTGAATTGCGTGCAATCGTAGCAGGATTAAAACCGCGGGTTCAGCGCTGCATGCCCCAGCGTTTCACCGTGAGCCGCTCGAAGGTGTTGAACACCAGGTTTTCCACCAGCAAGCCGATCAGGATCACCACGGCCAAACCGGCAAACACCTTGTCGGTGTACAGCTCATTGCGGTTCTGGAAGATGTACCAGCCCAACCCGCCTTTGCCGCTGGTGGCGCCGAACACCAGCTCGGCGGCGATCAGCGTGCGCCAGGCAAATGCCCAACCAATCTTGAGCCCGGCGAGGATCGACGGCAGCGCCGCCGGGATCAGGATGAACAGCACGAAACGCATGCCCTTGAGGCCATAGTTGCGGCCCGCCATGCGCAGGGTTTCGGAGACGCCGAGAAACCCGGAATAGGTGTTCAGCGCCAAGGCCCACAGCACCGAATGCACCAGCACAAAAATCAGGCTGTTCTGCCCCAGGCCGAACCACAGCAGTGCCAGCGGCAGCAAGGCGATGGCCGGCAGCGGGTTGAACATCGAGGTCAGCGTGCTCAGCAGGTCGCGGCCCAACTGCGTCGACACCGCCAACGTGGTCAGGGCGAATGCCAGCACAATGCCGATCAGGTAGCCCTTGATCAGCACCGCCAGCGAGATGCTCACTTTACTGAGCAACTCACCGCTGAGCAGGCCGTCGTAGAGCGCGTGAAAGGTCTGCAGAAAGCTCGGCAGCAGCAGGTCGTTGTTCTGATAACGGGCGACCGCTTCCCAGAGAATGGCGAGCACAATCAGGATCAAGCCCTTGCGCAGCCAACCTTGTTGCCACAGACGCTGACGCAGCGGCAGCTCGCGTTCGACGGGGACGCTGAGCAGCGGTTCGAGGTTTACTTCAAATTCCTGGCGCATACGTCGGCCTCTCAGTAAGCGATGCGGATATCGGCGAAACCCAACTCACGTTCGGCCTCGGGCGCTTCATCGAACAGCAGGCGATGAATACGCCGCGCCGACGCCTGGAATTCCACACCGCCGAGGCTGTGCAGGTCGTATTGATGGCTGTGGATTTCGGCACGCACACGCCCTGGGTGCGGCGATAGCAACAGGATGCGATTGCCCACCACCAACGCTTCTTCGATGGAGTGGGTGACGAACAACAGGGTGAAGCGCACCTCCTCCCAGAGCAGCAGCAATTCTTCCTGCATCTTGCGCCGGGTCAGGGCGTCGAGCGCGGCAAAGGGCTCGTCCATCAGCAGGATTTTTGGCTGCATGGCCAAGGCGCGCGCGATGGCCACGCGGGCTTTCATGCCGCCGGAAAGGGTATGCGGGTAGGCATCGGCGAAGGCGCTGAGACCGACTTTTTCGAGGTAGTGCAGCGCGCGTTCTTCGGCTTCGCGACGCTTCAAGGTTTTCGACGCCAACAGCGGGAACATCACGTTCTGCTTGACGGTTTTCCACGGCGGCAGCTGGTCGAATTCCTGGAATACCACGATGCGATCCGGGCCGGGCTGTTCGACCTTTTGCCCCAGCAGGCGAATCTCGCCTTCGCAGGGTGTGATAAACCCGGCAATCGACTTGAGCAAGGTGGATTTGCCGCAACCCGAAGGGCCGAGCAGCACGTAGCGGTCGGCCGGGTCGATCTCGAAACTGACTTGGTGGGTGGCGCGTACTACACGCTCGGGCGTGCGGTACTCGAGGCTGACGTTATCCACCGCCAGTAACGGACCGGCAGTGTTCAGGTTGCTGGCCGCGTGGCCTTGCAGGGGCGCGTTCATTTCATTTCTCTTGCCGGGGAATCAGAAAGGCGCGTCGCCCTGGATGGTGGTGCGAAACAGCTTGCGACGCAGATGGCTTGGGCAACCGGCAGCCAAGTGGATCAACGAGCGGTTGTCCCAGAACACCAGGTCGTGGGGCTGCCACTGGTGGCGGTAGATATTGTGCGGCAGCACGCTGTGGGCATAGAGCTGGGCCAGCAGGTCGCGGCTTTCATCCTCCGGCAGGCCAACGATGCGCGTGGTGAAGCCTTCGCTGACGAACAGCGCCTTGCGGCCGTTTTCGGGGTGGGTGCGCACAATCGGGTGCACCACTTCGGCAACCTGGGCGAGCTGCTCGGGCGTGAGGGTTGGGCGCCAGTTGCCTTCGAATTTGGTTTCGCTGTAACGCGCGGTGTAGGAATGCGCAGCGCTGCGGCCTTCGACGGCTTTACGCAGGTGCTCGGGCAGTTGGTCCCAGGCTTTGTGCATGTCGGCGAACAGCGTGTCGCCGCCTTCGGACGGCAGCTCCTGGGCATGCAGCATCGAGCCGAGGCTGGGCAGTTCTTTGTATGACAGGTCGGAGTGCCAGAATTTGCCCGCGTCACCCAGGCCGATGGATTGGCCGTTTTCGATGATGTTGGAGACGATCAGGATTTCCGGGTGGTTGGCCAGCAGGAACTGTTTGAGCACATGAATCTGCAGCACGCCGAAGCGGCGACTGAAGGCGATCTGTTGTTCGGGAGTGATGCGCTGGTCGCGGAACACTACGACATGGTGGTCCAGGTGGGCGCGGTGAATGCGCGCGAAATCCTGGTCGTTGACCGGGCGGGACAAGTCCAGGCCGACGATCTCGGCGCCGACGCTGCCGGGAAAGGGGCGGATGTCGAAGGTTTGGGCGGTAGAGGTCGCTGTTGGAACAGTAGAGGTGGCGGACATGAGGGCACTCCCGGTCGGACAGGGGAGTGACTTTATAGATATAAGAACGGGCGATTAAATACCGTTAGTGAATATCGATATGCAATAGGGTTGGGATCTGCGGTGAAGCTGATGGCGCCATCGCAGGCAAGCCAGCTCCCACATTTGAATGTGTTCACAAATCAAAATGTGGGAGCTGGCTTGCCTGCGATGAGGCCCCAACAGGCGCTGGAGATTACCGCTCGTGCAACGCCTCGGCCCGCGCCTTGATGATCGGCTTGAGCAGGTAGCTCAGGATGCTTTTCTTGCCGGTGATGATGTCCACCGAGGCCACCATGCCGGGGATGATCAGCAATGGCTTCTCATCGGTGCCCAAATGGCTGCGATCCGTACGCAAGGTGATCATGTAGTAGGTGGTTTTCTTGTCTTCATCGGTGATGGTGTCGGCACCGATGCGTTCGAGCTTGGCCTTCAGGCCGCCATAGATGGTGTAGTCATAGGCGGTGAATTTGACTATCGCTTCCTGCCCTGGGTGCAAGAAAGCGATGTCTTGCGGGCGGATCTTGGCTTCCACCAGCAGGGTGTCGTTAAGCGGCACGATTTCGACCATGTCGCTGCCCGGCTGGATCACGCCGCCGACGGTGTTGACCAGCAGTTGCTTGACGATGCCGCGTACCGGCGAGGTGACCAGCGTACGGCTGACCCGGTCTTCGAGGGCGCGGCCGGTGGATTCGGCCTTGTTCAGTTCGGTGCGCGCTTCGTTGAGCTGGGTCAGCGCTTCGCTGCGGAATTTGCCACGGGTTTCGTCGATCTTGCGCTGCACTTCCTTGATCGCCGATTCGGCGCGGGGAATTGCCAACGTGGTGGCGTCCAACTGACCACGGGTTTCCATCTCGGCGCGCTTGAGGCGCAGCACTTCCACCGGCGATACCGCGCCCTGGGCCACCAATGGCTCGGACATGTTGATTTCCTGGCGTTGCAGCGACAGCTGGCTGCGGTATTGGCCTTGCTTGGAGGTGAACTCGCGCAGTTCCTGTTGGCGCTGCACCAGTTGCTCCTGCAAGCCGCCTACTTCGTCTTTCAACTGCTGGCGGCGGCTCTCATACAGCGAGCGCTCGTTGGCCGCCTGGCTTGGCGCGGCCTTGAGCACGTCGTCGGGGATGTTCAGCGGGCGGTCGTCCACCTGCGCACTCAGGCGCTCGACGCGCAGTTGCATGGCCAGGCGCAGGGCTTCGGTTTCACCGGCGTTGGAGACGAACCGCGTGTCGTCAAGGCGAATCAGAGGCGCGCCGGCTTCGACGATCTGGCCTTCCTTGACGAACAGCTCGGAGACGATGCCGCCTTCCAGGTTCTGGATTTTTTGCAGCTTGGACGATGGAATCGCCTTGCCGTCGCCACGGGTGACTTCGTCGATGCTGGAAAAACCGGCCCACACAACCAAAAACACGAAGAACGCGATGATTGCCCAGATGGTCAGGCGGATAACTCGCGGCGCATCTTCGATCAGCGCTTTGTTGACCTCGGGCAGGGGTTGGCCCTGCAGCGAGTCGGAGCCTTTGAAGTAGCGGCCGACCGCGCTTTTGATGGAGTTAAGCAACACTGATCTGCCCCTTTTTCAACGCTTCCATAACCACGGCTTTCGGGCCGTCCGCGAGGATCTGCCCACGGTCGACCACCAGCAGGCGGTCCACCAGGGAGAGCAGTGAGGCACGGTGCGTGACCAGCACCACGGTCTTGTTTTGCACCACGGCTTGCAGGCGTTGTTTCAAGCGTTCTTCACCGGTGTTGTCCATGGCGCTGGTGGGTTCGTCCAGCAGCAGGATGGGCGGGTTGAGCAGCAATGCGCGGGCAAGGGCGACGTTCTGGCGTTGGCCGCCTGACAGGTTCTGCCCACGCTCGCCGACTTGCAGTTCATAACCTTGAGGGTGCAGGCGCGCGAATTCGTGCACGCCGGCCAGTTCGGCGGCTTGCAGGACCATTTCGTCTTCGACGTAACGCGCACCGGACACCAGGTTGTCGCGCAGGGTGCCGGCGAGCAATTGGATGTCTTGGGCGACGTAGCCGATGTTGTGGCGCAGTTCGCTTACGTCGATCTGGCGCACGTCCACGCCGTCCACCAGCAAGGCGCCGGAGTCGGGCTGGTAAAGGCCTACGATCAGTTTGGCCAGGGAGCTTTTGCCCGAGCCGCTACGGCCGATGATGCCGATTTTCTCGCCGGGCTTGATCACCAGGTTGATATTTTTCAGCGCGGCGTTCTGTTGGTTCGGGTAGGTGAAGTTCAGGCCCCGGCACTCGATGGCACCTTGCAGAGTGCGACGGCTCATGGGGCGCTCTTCGAAATTGCGCTCCTGGGGCAGCTCCATCATCTGGTCCACCGAGGTCATGGTGACCTTGGCTTGCTGGTAGCGGGTCAGCAGGCCCGACAGCGAAGCCAGCGGGCTCAGGGCGCGGCCACTGAGCATGTAGCAGGCGATCAGGCCGCCCATGCTGAGGTTGCCGTCGATGATCTGGTACACGCCGAACACGATCATGATCACGCCGGCCAGTTGCTGGATCAGCAGGGTCATGTTCATCGACAGGCCCGACAGCAACTTCACGCGCAGCTCAAGCCGGCTGAGGGTGCCGATGGTCTGTTCCCAGCCGTACTGGCGCTCGCTCTCGGCGTTGTTGACCTTGACTGCGTCCAGCCCGGCGAGGGTTTCGATCAGGCTGGACTGACGCTCGGCGGCCAGGGCCATGGTTCGTTCCATGGTCGCCACCAGCGGTTTTTGCAGGGCGTAGCCGATGCCCAGGGCAATCGGGAAGGCCAGCACCGGAATCCACACCAAGTGGCCGCCGAGGATGGCGATCACCAGGAAAATCAGCAGGGTGAACGGCAGGTCGATCAGGCTGGTGAGGGTCAGCGAGGCGAGGAAATCGCGCAGGCTCTGAAACTCATGGATGTTCTGCGCAAAGCTGCCGACTCGCGCCGGGCGATACTTCATGGACATGCCGACGATGCGCTCGAACAGCGTGGCCGAGATGATCAGGTCGGTCTTTTTACCGGCCAGGTCCAGGCACAGGCTGCGCAGGCTTTTGAGAATCAGGTCGAACAGGTACGCGCCGCAGATACCCACGGCCAGCACCCACAAGGTCGCCGTGGCCTGGTTCGGCACCACACGGTCGTACACGTTCATCACAAACAGCGGCGCGGCCATGGCGATGATATTGATCAGGAAGCTCGCGGCGATGGCGTCGGTGTAGAGCCAGCGCGAACGCTTGAGGGTGTCGCGAAACCATGAACGCGCGCGAGGAATCAGGGTGCCGTGGTTGACGTCGAATTTATGTTGCGGCTGGGCGAAGAAGACTTTGCCGATGTAGTCGTCGGCCAACAGCTCGCGCTTGACCAGCACTTCACCGCCGTCGCTTTCGCTGAGCAGGACCCGTGCTTCGTCTTCGCCTTGCCAACCGACCAGCACGGTACTGCGACCGTCCTTGAGCAACAGCAGCGCCGGCAGGGCAATCGTCGGGATCTGTTCCAGCTTGCGTTGCAGCACCCGGCCCTGCAGCCCGGCACGCGCGGCTGCACGTGAGAGCAAGTCGGCACTCAAGCGCTGCGAGGGCAGCGGCAGGCCGGTGGTGAGCATGGCCGCACTGGCCGGTTTTTGATGCAGGGCACAGAGCGCCAACAACCCGTCGAGTAACGGGTCGTCGTGCAGCGTGCGTGGATCATGACTGAGATGAACTCGACTGACTTCGGATTCCACGCGCTGCACTCTCGACTAACAGTTGGGGCTATTGGGGTGACTCAATTCATCCCAGGCAGTTGGACTTTTGGCTTCACGTCGTTCTGGACGACGGAGGCCATCGGTGCGACCACTCCCTGGCTTTTGAGCAATTCGCCCATGGTCGCCTTGATTCGATATTGAGTAAATAACTGAATGTTCTTGATCTCTTCCAAACGACGGGAAGCGGTGAACAATTCGTTCTCGCTGTCGAGCAAGTCGAGCAGGGTACGCTGGCCCAGGCTGAACTGTTGTTGGTAGGACGTGCGCACGCGGGTGCTGTGATCCACGTATTGCTGGGCGACCGGCAATTGCGCGTTGGCGTTGTTCAAGGCGTTCCAGGCCAGGCCCAGTTCTTCGTTGAGTTGGCGCAAAGCATTGTTGCGGATATCCAGCGCCTGGCTGGCCTGGTAGGACTTGGATTGCAGGTCGGCCTTGTTGCTGCCACCGGCAAACAGGTTGAAGCGCATGCGCACCATGGCTTCCCAACCGTTGCTGTGACCGGCGTCGCCGCCGACGTTGTTGTCGGCATTAGTGCCAAGCTCTGCATCAAAGCGCGGGTAAAAGCTGGACTTGGCCGCTTCGTACTGACTTTCGGCGGCGGAAATATCTGACTCGGCCGAACGCAGGACAGGGCTGTTGTCGAGCATCTGGCGGCGTGCTTCGTTGAAGTCAGCCGGCAGCATGGCCATGAACGGCGCCGGGCGCTCGAGCTGGTCGGGCATCTGGCCGACGGCGCTGAGGTAATTGACTTGGGAGTCGGCCAGGTTGGTCTGCTCGGTGATCAGGTTATTGCGGGCCTGGGCCAGACGCGCTTCGGCCTGGTCCTGGTCGGCACCATTACCTACGCCGCGCTGGGTGCGCAGCTTGATCTGGTCGTAGATACGTTCGTGGTTGCGCAGGTTTTCTTCAGCCAGGCGCACGAACTCACGGCGAGTCAGCACATCCAGGTACACCTGGGCGACGGTCAACCCGGTGCGCTCGGAAGTCCCCAGCAAGGAGTAAGCGCGGGAGTTGACGTTGGCTTGTTGACGCCCGACTTCGCTGGATGTGGCGAAGCCGTCAAAAATCATCTGCTGCAAACGCAGGCTGGATTCGCCCCGGTTGTGGGTGTCCCACTGGTTGCCGTTCGGGCCGCTGACGGCGCGAGTGTTGGAATCGTCGGTACCTTCACGGCCATAACCGGCGTTCAAATCAACGCGAGGCAGGTAACCACCTTGGGCGGCGCGCAATTGGTAATCGGCGGCGATACGGCTGTTCACACCGGCTTGAATTTCCGGGTGCACATCTAAGGCCTGCTGCATGGCCTGGGGCAATGTTTGGGCTTGTACAAAACTGGCGGCGAGAGCGAACGGTATAGCCATAAACAGGTGCAGACGCATTTAAAAATTCCCCAGGACTTCTTGTCTCAAATCACAGCGATTGGCCTCGCTGAGTCGGATAATGGCTACCGTAATGACCGTACGTCGGAAAGTTCAAAAAGCGGAACTGCTTCACACATGTAGGACGGTTCGCCGCATAAATATCAATGTGACATTACGGGGCCAATTGTTTAGGATGGCGACCATAAGGTCAATAGTTTGGCATAAACTAGATAGCGAATAAATCTAGCCAAATATTTGACGCCAGTAACCTCTTAGTCTACGCCCCTCCTGTTTGGCCCTCCCCCGAGCGGCCACATGGAAGTCATCAGAAACGGATCGCCGGAGAAATCTTTAATGAGCAGTGTTGTTGCCATCGTCAAAAGCATTGTTGGTCAAGTTTTCGTTATTTCTCCGGAAGGGGCGCGCCGCGTACTGGTAGAAGGCGATCGCCTGTTCGCGGGCGACCAGATCGACACCGGCATGTCCGGCTCGGTCAGCCTGGAACTGGCTGATGGCCGTACGCTGGACCTGGGTCGCGATACGCAGTGGAGCGCCGATATGCCGGACTCCAGCCTCGACCTGGCGGCGGCCACCGAGCAAGCCGCGCCGTCGGTTGCCGAACTGCAGCAAGCCATCGCCGCCGGCGCCGACCCGACCACCGACCTGGAAGCCACCGCCGCAGGCGCAACCGCTGCCGGTAATGGCGCGGCGGGCGGCGGCCACAGCTTCGTGGTGCTGGACGCGACCGCCGGCCGCGTCGACCCGACTATCGGCTTCCCGACCGGCCCGCTGGGCCAGGCCGGTACGACCCAAACTCAGCTGGCTGGCGCCCAAGGCACCACCGCCTCCGGCAATCTGGTGCTGCAGGCGTCGACCCTGACCCTGAGTGCAACCCCGACCATCACCGAAGCCGGCGGCGTGCTGACCTACACCGCCACCGTGACGCAGCCGTCGACCAGCAACCTGAGCATCACCTTGTCCAACGGCGCGGTGATCACCATCGTGGCCGGCCAAACCACCGGTACCGTCAACGTACCGCTGGCGCCGAACGACAGCCCATACATCGACCCAAGCCAGATCAGCGTGACCGTCACCGGCACCACCGGCGGCAACAACCTGGTGCTGACCATCGACCCTAACCCGGCCGTGACTCAGATTACCGACACCATCGACACCACCACCGTCACCCTGACGGCGGGCGAGACGGTGACCGAAGGTGGCCAGATCACCTACACCGCCACCCTGACCAACCCGGCGCAGACGCCGGTGACCATCACCTTGAGCAATGGCTCGGTGATTACGATCAAGGCCGGCGAATCGGTCGGCACGGTGGTCGTGGACACCCCGGCTAACGACGTCTACAACAACGGCTCTACCGTCAGCACGACGATTACCGGCGCAACCGGCGGCAACTTTGAAAACCTGGTGCCGAGCACTACGCCTGCGGTGACTACGATTGTTGATTCGATCGATAACACCACGGTTTCTCTGACTGCTGATAAGGCGTCGGTGGTTGAAGGTGGTGAGATTACCTACACAGCGACTTTGACTAACAAGGCGCAAACCGACGTTACCGTTACGCTTTCGAATGGTCAGACGATCACCATTAAAGCCGGTGAAACGGTGGGTTCGACGGTGTTTCAGACGCCGGCTAACGATGTTTACAACAAC
>NZ_JAKNQN010000049.1:0-255 GCF_022662395.1 Pseudomonas sp. MONT-RG-20F-20-E-7-02 | reverse complement strand
GGTTCGACTGTCAGCACCACTATCGCTAAAACCGAAGGCGGAAACTTCGAGAATCTGGTGACCGATCCGAAGGCGGCCGAAACCACGATCACCGATTCGATCGACAACACCACGGTTTCCCTCTCCGCCGACAAAACCTCGGTGGTTGAAGGTGGTGAGATTACCTACACCGCGACGTTGACCAACAAAGCGCAAACCGACGTCACCGTGACGTTGAGCAACGGCCAAACTATCACCATCAAAGCTGGTGAAACC
>NZ_JAKNQN010000048.1:0-287 GCF_022662395.1 Pseudomonas sp. MONT-RG-20F-20-E-7-02 | reverse complement strand
GTGCGGTGTTGATTAGATCGGAGGTTGCCGCTTTGAGCGGTTGCGCACGGCCTTCAGTGGCGAGTGAAGATCCAGTGTGGGAGCTGTCGAGCTTTAGCGAGGCTGCGAAGGCGGCGGCACTGTCAGCATAGTGGTTGCCTGACCCACCGCTTTCGCGGCCTCGCTGAAGCTCGACGGCTCCCACAGGGGATGTGCGGTGTTGATTAGATCGGAGGTTGCCGCTTTGAGCGGTTGCGCACGGCCTTCAGCGGCGAGTGAAGATCCAATGTGGGAGCTGTCGAGCCTTG
>NZ_JAKNQN010000047.1:0-379 GCF_022662395.1 Pseudomonas sp. MONT-RG-20F-20-E-7-02 | reverse complement strand
CTTCCGGGCGGCTCGTACGAAAAACCCTTCCAGACGGTGGAGTGGTCGATTACGCCTACGACCGCCAAGGCAACCTCCTCAGCGTCGACGACGGCCACTGGGCGTTAGCCTACGAATACGACAGCCAAAACCGCCTCACCGCCGACCACCAAGGCTGGGGCACCCTGCGCTACGGCTACGACGCCTGTGGTCAACTGAAAAACCTGCGCCTGCCAGACAACAACCGCGTCACCTTCAAGCACGACAAAGGCGGCCACCTCGCCACCGTCGAACTGAATGGCAAAACCCTAACGTCTCACCTGTTCAACACCGGCCGCGAACGCCAGCGCCAGCAAGGCGAACTGCTCAGCCACTACCACTACGACGAGCAAAACCGCCT
>NZ_JAKNQN010000046.1:0-391 GCF_022662395.1 Pseudomonas sp. MONT-RG-20F-20-E-7-02 | reverse complement strand
CCACGCCCACGCGGTAACCCAGGAAGAACACAAGCTCTACCGCCGCCACTACGAGTACGACAAAACCGGCAACCTCACCCGCCTGCTCGACACCCGCAAAGGCGAACACCACTACCACTACGACCCCCTCGCCCGCCTGACTCGGGCCGATCACTCGCAAGACCAGCAGGAGCGCTTCGGCCACGACCCGGCTGGAAACCTGCTGATGCAGGATCGTCCCGGCCCGGACATCGTGGCGGGGAATCGGTTGGTGATTCAGGGCGACCATCATTACGACTATGACGCGTTCGGCAATCTGATCCGCCAAAGGCGCGGTAAAGGCCATCAACTCGTCACCGAGTATCGCTACGACTGTCAGCATCGGTTGATCGGCGTTACTCAGCCAGACGGA
>NZ_JAKNQN010000045.1:0-401 GCF_022662395.1 Pseudomonas sp. MONT-RG-20F-20-E-7-02 | reverse complement strand
GCGCCACCAAACGCCCAGCGTCGTCGTACTGATACGCCGTCACCGCGCCCAGCGGGTCCTGCTCAACCGTTAGCCGACCCTTGTCGTCGTAGGATTTGAAGTGCTCGGCGCCATCCGGATCAACCCGCTGCACCAGCCGCGCGCGCTGGTCATGGACATACACTTCCTGGCTGCCATCAGCGTTGTGAACCGTGACCCTGCCACCGTCCTCCCACACATACCGCGTATCCATCTGCGAAAAGCTGGCCCAATGCCGAACACACCGAGCCGCCTTACCAGCCCGTTCCCACTCCCAAAAAAAACTCGCCCCACCGGCCAGTTGCCGCTCAAGAATGACGTGCTGCTCGTCGTACCGATAAACCTCGCTTTCGCCTACGGCATTGGTCGCTGAAACCAGTCGT
>NZ_JAKNQN010000044.1:0-407 GCF_022662395.1 Pseudomonas sp. MONT-RG-20F-20-E-7-02 | reverse complement strand
GGCTGGCCGACTGGTTTCAGCGACCAACGCCGTAGGCGAAATCGAGGCTTATCGATACGACGAGCAGCACGTCATTCTTGAGCGGCAACTGGCCGGTGGGGCGAGTTTTTTTTGGGAGTGGGAACGGGCTGGTAAGGCGGCTCGGTGTGTTCGGCACTGGGCCAGCTTTTCGCAGATGGATACGCGGTATGTGTGGGAGGACGGTGGCAGGGTCACGGTTCACAACGCTGATGGCAGTCAGGAAGTGTATGTCCATGACCAGCGCGCGCGGCTGGTGCAGCGGATTGATCCCGATGGTGCTGAGCACTTCAAATCCTACGACGACAAGGGCCGACTGACGGTTGAGCAGGACCCGCTGGGCGCGGTGACGGCGTATCAGTATGACGATGCTGGACGCTTGGTGGCGT
>NZ_JAKNQN010000043.1:0-407 GCF_022662395.1 Pseudomonas sp. MONT-RG-20F-20-E-7-02 | reverse complement strand
TTCGCAAGATCAGCAGGAACGCTTCGGCCACGACCCGGCTGGAAACCTGCTGATGCAGGATCGTCCCGGCCCGGACATCGTGGCGGGGAATCGGTTGGTGATCCAAGGCGATCATCATTATGACTATGACGCGTTCGGCAATCTGATCCGCCAAAGACGCGGCAAGGGTCACCAACTCGTCACCGAATATCGCTACGACTGTCAGCACCGGCTGATCGGCATCACTCAGCCCAACGGCAAAACCGCCAGCTATCGCTACGACCCGTTTGGTCGGCGAATCAGCAAAACCGTTGATGGGATAACCACTGAGTTCTTCTGGCAAGGCGACAAGCTGGTTGCCGAACATCACGCGGATCGTCATCGCAGTTACATCTACGAGCCGGACAGCTTTCGGCCCTTAGTACTGT
>NZ_JAKNQN010000042.1:0-421 GCF_022662395.1 Pseudomonas sp. MONT-RG-20F-20-E-7-02 | reverse complement strand
TGACTCGATCGACAACACCACGGTTTCGTTGACTGCTGACAAGGCTTCGGTGGTTGAAGGTGGTGACATCACCTACACCGCGACCTTGACCAATAAGGCGCAGACTGACGTCACTGTGACGTTGAGCAACGGTCAGACCATTACCATCAAAGCCGGTGAAACCGTTGGTTCGACTGTGTTCCAGACGCCAGCTAACGACGTCTACAACAACGGTTACACCGTCAGCACTACGATCGCGAAAACTGCAGGCGGTAACTTCGAGAACCTGGTTACCGATCCGAAGGCAGCGGTCACCACGATCACCGACTCGATCGACAACACCACCGTTTCCCTGACTGCCGACAAAGCATCTGTGGTTGAAGGCGGCGACATCACCTACACCGCGACCTTGACCAACAAGGCGCAAACCGACGTTACCGTT
>NZ_JAKNQN010000041.1:0-423 GCF_022662395.1 Pseudomonas sp. MONT-RG-20F-20-E-7-02 | reverse complement strand
ATTAAGAGAACTCACAAATTTTACCTTAGCCTGATCCGTTACCAGTGAAAGTAACGTTCAGTCTATCTTTCTATCACATACCCAAATTTTTAAAGAACGATCTAATCAAAGACTAGAAATCAACATTCACCATCGTATCGATGGAATGCTCATTTCTAAGCTTTCAAAACTTTCAGAAGCAGTAGTGGTGGAGCCAAACGGGATCGAACCGTTGACCTCCTGCGTGCAAGGCAGGCGCTCTCCCAGCTGAGCTATGGCCCCGTATTTCTACAGGCGTTTCCCACACAAAATTGGTGGGTCTGGGCAGATTCGAACTGCCGACCTCACCCTTATCAGGGGTGCGCTCTAACCAACTGAGCTACAGACCCAATTTCGGGCTGCTTCTTATCGTCTTCTTCAATGAATCAAGCAATTCGTGTGGGA
>NZ_JAKNQN010000040.1:0-430 GCF_022662395.1 Pseudomonas sp. MONT-RG-20F-20-E-7-02 | reverse complement strand
GGTAACCGATCCGAAGGCGGCTGAAACAGCCATCACCGATTCGATCGACAACACCACGGTTTCCCTCTCCGCCGACAAAGCCTCGGTGGTTGAAGGCGGTGAGATTACTTACACCGCGACCCTGACTAACAAGGCGCAAACCGACGTTACCGTTACGCTTTCGAATGGTCAGACGATCACCATCAAAGCGGGTGAAACCGTTGGCTCGACGGTGTTCCAGACGCCGGCGAACGACGTTTACAACAATGGCAGCACCGTCAGCACCACCATCGCCAAAACCGAAGGCGGTAACTTCGAGAACTTGGTGACCGATCCGAAAGCGGCTGAAACCACGATTACCGATTCGATCGATAACACCACCATCAGCTTGACCGCTGATAAAGCCTCGGTAGTTGAAGGCGGCGATATCACCTACACCGCGACCCTGACG
>NZ_JAKNQN010000004.1:0-605172 GCF_022662395.1 Pseudomonas sp. MONT-RG-20F-20-E-7-02 | reverse complement strand
TGGGAACGATCAACTGGATTCGAGCCGAATGAAGATCAAAATGTGGGAGCGGGATTGCTCGCGAATGCGGTGGATCAGTTACACATTTACCGACTGACACCCTGCATTCGCGGGCAAGCCCGCTCCCACATTTGTTCGGTGGTGGGTGTTAGATAGCGGTCCCAAACAGGGACCGATCAGTCCCTGTTTGGGACCGATTTAACCTTCCGGTGCAGGGCTGACTTGTTCCAGCACTCTATCGACCAGCAACTGACTCAACTCGGCCATTTGCTGAATGCCGAGCATGATTGCGCGCTGGGAAGTGTCCAGGTTGAAGGCCAGATTGCAGGTCATGGCGTTTAGCGACGATAAGGTTTCGCTGGCGTTGACCAGTAGAGCTTCGGTGTTTTGGTGGGGGTTGACGGTGAAGAGAGGCGGATTAGGGGTAGGTTTGACCATGATGAAACTCCTAAACAGTGAGTAAGGAGCGCCACCGTTCGCTTGCACGCGAATGAGGGTGGCGACCGTGCGCAGGTGTGCAAGACCGGGCCTGTTTAGGACACCCAGCAGGTCCGAAGACCTCCTGCGCGCAGCCGCCATAAAGCAGCGAGCACAAAAAACGCCCGTGGTTGGCTGGGCGTTTGTACGCCTAAACAGTTTCGTCGGACTTGCACGTCCGTGTCACCGTTTTTTCGATGACGGGACGAAGACTAGCCGCCATGACTACCCGCAACAAGTTCATGCACAGCCCGAAATCTTGCAGGAAAAATCCGAAGACTGGCCCGTCACAAAGCCATCATCACCTTGACCCTTCCAAGTCCCTCCAGCGCATAGCTGTGGTACTCATACACCCTCCCCTGAATAATCAGGTGCAGCGCGCCGCCTTCATCACTCACTTGAACATCGGGCTCTTTGGTTTTCAGAAAAGGATATGCAGACACTAAGGCGGTGAGTATTTCCTGATCACTCCCCAAGTCCTCATGGACGTAGTACCTGTAGGAAAACCCCACCGTCGCACCGCCCTGACCGTCTCGCGCACCATAGATCGAGGTGCCGTTACCCAAGGAATGCTTCAACACCACTTCATCCAGAACCGGTGTTCCCGGCGACAGGATCCAACCGCCCCCGATATAGATCAGGCAGACCACAAGCAGGCAATTACGCAGAAACGGTATGAGGCGCTTAGTGACCTTGCGAAATTGCATATTCAATACCTTTCCTTATCCAATATTGGTCCCGTGGGTCATCACCAAAAGGCTCACCTCCCCACCATGTTCCAAAATCCGGAAGGGTGGTTTTTGCGACGGTTTGAGCCACACCGGCGGCTCGCAGCAATACATTCTCGGGAATGCCCAACACCGTCCCTGTGGCGCCGTAATTGAAGTTACCAAAAGCCTCATACTCGCGCCCTCGCTTCTTGTAGTTCCAGGGGCCAGCAGCTCTGACCTGAGAATAAAACCAGGAATAGGCGAATGCCGATCCCGGCTTGAGATGAGTGCGTTTGCATCGAGATATCGCCATGTTTTCAAAAATTGAAACACCAGGCGGCATTAACGGTACGGCCATTTGCGGGTCCTTGCTGGCGGTGAGGAGCGCAGAAACTAGCCACTCCACTCAGGCCTGAAAACCCGCTTAATCCAAATGCAGAATGCACTTACAACAAATCCATCCACTTCCGACATTCGGGCTATCAATTCGCATCAAATGGGTAGAGCCGAAGTCATTGATCGTTTGATCGTTCCCACGCTCTGCGTGGGAATGCCGCCTGGGACGCTCCGCGTCCCGCCAGCCCGTGCAACGCTCAAGTTCAGCATAAAGGTGACGCGGAGCGTCACGGGATGCATTCCCACGCGGAGCGTGGGAACGATCAAGTGGCAAAAAGGAAGTTTCATACAGTGCTTTAAGGTTGCCGCTCGGAACGCGCCTGCCTAGCCTTCATGGCAGATGCTCACCGCAGCAGGACGCACCAAGATGCCCATGCACGGTGCAAAGTGCCTACGACTTGTGGCAGGCCGAGCATCGGGAGCAGCCGGTGATTGAACGGTTTGCGCGGATTGATTGAGAGTTTGGCGAGCACAATTCAGTGTGGGAGCTGGCTTGCCTGCGATAGCGGTGGTTCAGTTGTTGATGCAGTGACTGACAGGCCGCCATCGCAGGCAAGCCAGCTCCCACAGTGGAACGATCATCGGAGTCAGGCCAGGCCCGACTGCACCAACAAGGCTTCAAGCCCCATAAGGTCAGGCACTTTCGCCACATGTTCCCCCACTTGCACCGCCGCCAGTTCCAGCGGGCACAGCGGCACGTCCACATAACTCAGTTGGCTATCCAACTTGTACGAACGTGGAATGCCCTGAATCACCATCGCAATAAACTTCAACGTCGGCCGCCCGCCCAGTGCGTTCAGCACCACAATCCGCGAGCGCTCGCCGGTCACGCTGGCCTCACCGCACACGGCTTCAAAGCTGATCAACGGCAACTGCCGGTCGCGCCATGTCACTTGCCGCAGATACCACGGCGGCGCGTCGCTGGCGGGTTCGCCGCGCTGGTAGTCGATGAGTTCGGCGATGGCGACGTTAGGCAGCACCAGGTGGCGGTCGGCCAGGGGCAGCAGCAGGCCGGTGAGTTGGCTGGTGCGGTGGTCAAGCATGGGACTTGCTCCAGTAGGCGATGCTTTCCAGCAGCACCGATTCTTGGTACGGCTTGCCGAGGTAGTCGTTGACGCCGATGGCCATGGCGCGGTCGCGGTGTTTCTGGCCGGTGCGTGAGGTGATCATGATGATCGGCAGGCGCATCAGCCGTGGGTCGTTGCGCACTTGGATCGCCACTTCGAAGCCGTCCATGCGCGGCATTTCGATGTCGAGCAACATCAGGTCCGGAGTGTGCTCTTCGAGCACGGCGATGGCGTCGATACCGTCTTTGGCGGTGAGCACGTTCATGCCGTTGCGCTCCAGCAGGCGGCTGGTGACTTTGCGCACGGTGACCGAGTCGTCCACCACCAGCACCAGCAGCGGGCGCTTCTTCAGCGGGTCGTTGAGGATCAGCGGCGCGTCGACCGACTGCGCCGGCAACGCCGGTTGGCGGGCGCGGATGTGCGCCAGCAAATCGATGATCAACACCACGCGGCCATCGCCGAGGATGGTCGCCCCGGACAAGCCCTGCACCCCGGCAAACTGCGGCCCCAGGCCCTTGACCACAATCTCCCGCGTACCGGCCATGGCGTCCACCTGCACCGCCACGCGCCGCTCGTTGCATTGCACCAGCAGCACCGGCACCGGCTGGTATTGGCCGAGCAGTTTAGGCCGAGCGACGGTGTGCAGCAGGTCGCCCAGGTAGAACAGTTCGTAGCGCTGGCCCGCGTATTCGTAACGCGGCGGGTCTTGTTGATAGTGCCCGGCCAGCTCGTGGGGCAGCACGCGCACCAAGCCTTCGATGGTGTTGAGCGGGATCGCGTATTGATCGTCCGCACACTGCACCATCAGCGCGCGGTTGACCGACACGGTAAACGGCAGGCGAATGCGAAAGTGCACGCCCGCGCCCGCCGTCGAGTCGATGAACATCGAGCCGCCGAGCTGACGCACTTCTTCGTGCACTACGTCCATGCCCACGCCGCGCCCGGAAATCTGGGTGATTTTTTCCGCCGTGGAGAAGCCCGGCTGCAGGATGAACTGCAACACGTCGCGGTCGCTCATGTCTTGATCAGGCGCGAGCAAGCCGCGCTTGATCGCCTTGCGCCGCACCGCGTCCAGCGGCACACCGGCGCCGTCGTCGCGCATGTCGAAGACGATATCGCCACCTTCGTGCGTCAGGTCCAGGCTGATACGCCCTCTCGCAGGCTTGCCCGCCAGCAGCCGCGCCTCGCGGGATTCCAGGCCATGGTCGACGGCATTACGCAGCATGTGTTCCAGCGGCGCCACCATGCGTTCCAGCACGTTGCGGTCCATTTCGCCTTCGGCATTGCCGACCACAAATTCGACGTCCTTGCCCAACTCCTCCGCCACTTGGCGCACGATGCGCTTGAGGCGCGGCAGCATGCGCTCAAACGGCACCATGCGCGTGCGCATCAGGCCTTCTTGCAACTCGGTGTTGATGCGCGCCTGTTGCTGCAACAGGTTATGCGCATCCGCATTGCGGCGGTCGAGGGTTTCCTTCAGGTCCAGCAGGTCGGAAGCCGATTCGGACAACGCGCGCGACAACTGCTGCAACTGCGAATGGCGGTCCATTTCCAGCGGGTCGAATTCTTCATAACCCAGGCGCTCGGCCTCGGCCTGCTGGCGGCTGAGGATGCGGCCCTGGGTTTCGGTGTCGAGGCGGCGCAGTTGGTCGCGCATGCGCTCGATGGTGGTTTCGACTTCGTTGAGGGCGATGCGCGCGTCGTTGACCTGCTGTTCGATACGGCCCCGGAAGATCGAGGTTTCACCGGCCAGGTTGACCAGGTCGTCGAGCAAATCGGCGGAAATTTTCACCATGTCGGCGGCGGGATCAACCGCTGCTTCAGCTTTACCGACGGGCAAGGCGACCGGCGCTACTGGCTCATCGCTGGGGTGCACCAGGCTTTTGATGCGCTCGATGAGTTTATCCACCGAGCCCACCGGCAACCCGCCCGCCACCGCGTCGATCATCTGCGCCAGGCGGTCGTGGCAGCCTTGCAGCAACGCGAACAGCTCCGCTGACGGCGCGAGTAAACCCGCCGACAGCCCCTCGTAGAGAAACTCCAGCTCATGGGCCAAATCGCCAATCGGCCCGATCTCGACCATGCGCGCGCCGCCCTTGAGGGTGTGCAGGTCGCGCAGCAGGGTTTCCACTTCCTGGCGGTTGCTGGGCTCGGCCTGCCAGCGCAGCAGTGCGCTGCTTGAGCTGTCGAGAATATCGGCGGCTTCTTCAAGGAAAATATCCAGCAGTTCGGGATCAGCCGCGGCGGCTTCCGGGTCGGCGGCTGGGATAGCAGGCGAATTACTCTGGCGCAACGCACGCAGCTGGGCGACCAAGTCGCTGGAGTCGCTCAGGGGCTGGTGGTCCTGCAATTCATCCAACTGCAAGGCCAGCCGTTCATGGCTGGCCATTAACACGTGGGACAATTCGGGCGAATAGCTGTAGCGGCGGTCCACCAAACCTTCGTACAGGCATTCCAACTCGTGGGCCAGGTCGCCAATCGGGCCGATTTCGGCCATGCGCGCGCCGCCCTTGAGGGTGTGCAAATCCCGTTGCAACGACGACAACGGCGCCGCGCTGTCCGGCTCCAGCAGCCAGCGTTTAAGCGATTGCCCGGCGCTGTCGAGGATATCTACCGCCTCTTCCAGGAAGATCTCGACGATCTCGTCGTCCATCGCCGTGTCCTGATCCAACTGTGCGGTGGCGGCGCCCAGTTCGGAGATGCTCAGCGCACGGCTGCCGTCGCTTTTGACCAGGCCGGTAGCGGAGGGGTCGAGGGCTTCATCCAGCAGTTCGCGCAGGGCTTGCACCCGCGCCGGTGCGGGGTTGATTTCCTGACCGGCCGCCAGTTGGTCGAGCATGTTGATCAGCGCTTCATGGGCCTGTTCGGCCTCATGGAAAAACCGCTCGCTGACTGCCAGGCTGCTCTCTTCAACGGCGCCATACAGGTCGAGCAAGGCTTCGCACAGTTCGTCGATGGCGTGCAGGTCGGCGATGTGCGCGCCCTCACCCAAGGTGGTCAATTCATCCAGCAGCGCGGTCAGTTCCTGGCGTTCGCCGGGGTGTTGCTGCCAACGGCGCAGCAGGCTTTCGGCGTCCAGCAGGATGTCCATGCCCTGGGCCAGGAAGTTGGCAATCAGCTGCGGGTCGCGCTTGATCCGCAGGCCCGTGCTAGGCGCCTCAAGCAAGGCTTGCAGCTGTTGATCGAGCAGGCTTTGGATGCGGCTGATCAGGTCCGGCGCGCCTTTGATCGGCACCAGCGGGTCGCCGTCGAGTTGGCGCAAGCCGCGCTGGAACAGGCCTTCGGCTTCCAGCAGCAACTCCACTTCGTCCAGGTCCAGCGGCAGGCGGTGGGCCTTGTATTCACGGGTCAGGTGATCAAGCGGCCGTGCCAGTTCGGCAATCGGCAACACGCCGGCCATGTAGGCGCTGCCCTTGAGGGTGTGCAGGGCGCGTTGTAGCTCATCGCTGACTTGCAGCGGCACATGCTCGGCAGCCTGTTGCAGGAAATGGTTGAGGCTGTCGAGGTGGCTCTGGGCTTCGTTGCGAAAAATCTCCAGCAGCATCGGGTCATAAGGCTCTGCGGTCGACGCGCCAGTGCCACTGGCCAAGGCGTGCGCACGAGCGGCCAGGGCGTCGACTTCATCGCGTTGGCGTTGGTCGTCGGCGGCGAAGTCGGCGATCAATTCCGGCAGCAGCGCCACGGCTTCGTCCAACACGTGCTGCACGTCAGGGCTGAGGGCCACGCTGCGTTCGAGCACGCGGTTCAGCAGGTTTTCCACCGCCCAGGCCAGCTCGGCCAGTACCAGGGCGCGAACCATACGGCCGCTGCCTTTCAAGGTATGGAAGGCGCGGCGCATTTCGCCCTGGGCAGTTTTGTCGGTGCTGTTGGGCAAATAGCGGTGCAGCACTTCAAGGACTTCATCGGTTTCTTCGAGGAAGACCTCGCGCAGCTCATCGTCGACAGGCTCTTCGCCCGCGGGCGGCGGCAGCAGGCTGCCCGGACGGTGCTGGGCCGGCGGGTTCAGACGTGACGTGGGGTTGGCTAATGCATCGAATTGGGATTGGCTCGGCGCGGCCTCTGTCGACAGAGCGCCATCCGGCGCAGCCAGGGCCTGGCGCCACGGTTTTTCGGCAGGCAAATAGCCGAGTGCAGCCAGGCCTCGGGTGGCCAATTCCAGCACCCGTTCACCCGCGGCATCGGCGTCCTGGAGCATGCGCTCGAGGTAGTACTCCAGGCTGCTGATCACGTCGGCAAAGTGCCCCAGCTGCGCCTCGGAAGGCGCGGCCTCGTTCACCATCAGCTGTTCGTCGACATAATCGGTGCAGCCGCGCATCAGGCTCGCCGCACGTGGCAGGGGAATCATCGCCAACGCGCCACGCACCTGGCTGAGCAACTCGGGCAGCGACTCCAGACGCTGGCGGTCCCAGTGCGCTTCAACGCAGTCGATGACCAGCTCCTTGGCTTGCCTCAGGCACTGGCAGGATTCGCGGATCACCAGTTGATGAATCTGGGTCAGGTCGGTGGTGGGCAGGCGGCTTTCTTCTCGGCTCTCCGGCTCGACGGTGCCGACCATGCCGGCCAGCGTGGCTTCGACGTAAAGCAAGGCGCCGGCGACGTCCATCAGCACCGCGTCATTGGGTTCGCGCTGGCCCTGGACCAGGCTCAGCACCACGGCGAGTTGGTCGATGATGACTTTGCGCGGCTGACCAAAACCCAGCACCGCCAGGGTATCGGCGATTTGCCGCAGCGGCGCCAGCAAGGCATCGAGGTCGCTGGTGTGTTGACGGTCGCTGCGCACGAACAAGTCGAGGCGCTCTTTGACCCGCACCAGTTCCTCGCACAAGGCGCCGAGCACCGAGCCCATGGCATTGCGGTCCGGCCCGGCCAGGCGCGCGCGTTCGGCATCGACCACGGCGCTGTCGGGCAAGGCTTCATCCAGGCCGTAACGTTCCTTGAGGCTTTGCATGCGCGGCGTCGGCCGGGTGACCTTGGCCACGTAGAACAGCAGGCTTTTGAGCAGTTCATCCGGCGCAGGCTGGTTGATGCCGCCGATGCCCTGGGCGAGCAGGCGCTTGAGTTGTTTGTCGCTGGCCTTGAGCAGGCTGCGCAGCGCCGGGCTGTTGGCGATCACGCCGGTGAGCATGCCTTCGACCAGCGCCGAGGTGACTTGCCACAACGGCAGCAATGGCGCGCCCTGACACAACGCTTCGAGACGCGCGAACACCCGCGCCATGTCTTCCAGGTTGCTCGGGCCGTGATCTTCACGCAGCAAACCGGCCAGGGCCTGTTGCAGCAGTTGATGCCATTGGCGCAGCTGCTCGTGAAGGTCAGGCTGCATGCGCTGGGCCAAGGCCTCGTCGGGCAATGGCGCAATCGACAGCAGTTGCGGGCTGAACAGGCTGGTTTCCGACAGCAGGCTTTCGCCGCGCGCGCTGCGCAGGTCGTTGAGCAGCGGCAACACCACCAGCGGCAGGTCGCGGCGGGCGCTGTGCACGCGGTCGAGGTACAGCGGCAATTGGCCAAGGGCCTGTTGCAGCAGGCGGATGCTTTCATCGCGCTGGCTGACACGCTCGGCTTGCAGGGCCAGGGCCAGTGCTTCGATCTCTTCGGCCAGCAGCGCTGCGCCGTAGAACTCGACCATTTGCAGCGCGCCATGCACTTGGTGGATGCCGGCCAGGCACTCGGCGATGGCGTCGCTGTCACTGGTTTCGACGAAAGCGTCCAGCGCCGAACGGGCCTGTTTCAGGGTTTCGGCAATGTCGCCCTTGACCCATTCGAGGGCCACGTAGTCGTGCCGATCAACCATAACTGCTCCGCTTAGAATTCGTGAATTGCGTGTGTTGCCAGGAACAATGGAGTTCCACTGTGGGAGCTGGCTTGCCTGCGATCGCGGTGGGTCAGCTGCAGATGGATCAACTGACGGTCCGCTATCGCAGGCAGGCCAGCTCCCACAGTTGGACTGTGGTGTTCTTCAGATAGCATTTCAAACATCAGCCTGTTTTGGCGGTGGCAAGGTGAAACCCGACACCGACCTGCGCAACTGGCTGGCCATCTTCGCCAGGTTGCCGATACTTTCCGCCGTGGCCGTCGAGCCCGACGAGGTCTGTGTGGTGATCTGCTGGATCACGTTCATGGTCAGGGAAATCTGCCCGGCCGACGAGGTCTGTTGCTGCGCGGCATTGGAAATACTCTGGATCAACGCCGCCAGGGTTTTCGACACGCCTTCGATCTCTTCCAGCGCCACTCCGGCGTCTTGCGCCAGCCGCGCGCCACGCACCACTTCGGTGGTGGTCTGTTCCATGGAGATAACCGCCTCATTGGTGTCGGCCTGGATCGCCCGCACCAAGGTTTCAATCTGTCGCGTGGCGGCTGACGAACGCTCGGCCAGGCGTTGCACTTCATCCGCCACCACCGCAAAACCACGCCCGGCATCCCCGGCCATGCTTGCCTGGATCGCCGCGTTGAGGGCGAGGATGTTGGTTTGGTCGGCAATGTCGTCGATCAGGCTGACGATGTCGCCAATTTCCTGGGACGACTCGCCCAGGCGCTTGATGCGTTTGGCGGTGTCCTGGATCTGCTCGCGAATGTTGTCCATGCCGTGGATGGTGTTGTGCACCACCTCGTTGCCCTTGTTGGCGATTTCCACCGAACGCTCGGCCACTGCCGAGGATTCGGCGGCGTTGGCCGAGACCTGGTCGATGGACTGGGCCATCTCATTGATCGCGGTAGAAGCTTCGGCAATTTGCTGGGCCTGATGCTCCGAGGCCTGGGCCAGGTGCATGGCGGTGGCCTGGGTTTCCTGCACCGCGCCGGCGACTTGGCCGGCGGTGAGGTTGATGGTGGCGACCAGATCGCGCAGTTGGTCGACCGAATAATTGATCGAGTCGGCGATGGTGCCGGTGAAGTCTTCGGTGACCGAGGCGGTCACGGTCAAGTCGCCATCGGCCAGGTCTTCGATTTCGTCGAGCAGGCGCATGATCGCGTTCTGGTTACGCTCGTTCTTCTCGGCGGTTTCATGCAGTTGGCGGTTGGTTTCGCGCACCATCACCAGGCCAATCAGGATGATCGAGGTCAGCGCCAACAGGCCCAGCACGTAGCCGCCGA
Source organism: Pseudomonas sp. MONT-RG-20F-20-E-7-02 (assembly GCF_022662395.1). Lineage (NCBI taxonomy): Bacteria > Pseudomonadati > Pseudomonadota > Gammaproteobacteria > Pseudomonadales > Pseudomonadaceae > Pseudomonas > Pseudomonas sp. MONT-RG-20F-20-E-7-02. The sequence goes on along the minus strand of NZ_JAKNQN010000004.1, from coordinate 595,436 downwards.
TGGTGTCGAAGCTGCGCCCGCTGGCGAGGTTTTCAAACCCGGTGGCCAGGTGCGAGGCTTCATCGAGCAGGGTTTGCGACAGGTTGAAGATATTGCTCGCCGAGGCGCGCACCTGAAACAGCTGCGGCGAGGTTTCGAGGATTTCATCCACGGAGCCCGAGACAAACTCGAACAGCTCGGCGATTTCCGCCAGGCGCGCGCGGGCGTCGTGGTCTTCGACCTGGGTGATGCGCAACCCCGGGTTGCCGTTGAGCATGCCGTTGAGCACCACGCCGAAGCGGTTGGCATCGCGACCAAAGGCGTCGGCGGCCTGCACGGCGGTTTCGTCACCGGCAAGTACGGTGTTGACCGCGCCGAGAATACGCTCAGCCAGCAGCGATTGGCGCTGGGCCAAGGCCACCTGGCTGGCGGGCGCGCCGCGTTGCAGCAGGATGTCGACGACCTTTTCAGATTCCATCTGCAATTGCGGCACGGTTTCGGCCAGGGTCGCGGCCACTTGGTGCAACGACAACACGGTCTGTTCGCTGGCGAGGATCGCGTCGGTGTTTTTCAGCAGCGCTTCCCAGTCGGTCTGCACCGCGCGCATTTCCGCGCGCACCGCATTGGGCGCGGCAGGCAGGCCGGTCTCGATGTCACCTTTTTTCAGGTAGCCCCAACGCTGGGCGAAGTCGTTGCGCGCATCGCCCAGCAGCTTGAACGCCGCGGCCTTGCCGGCGGCGGCTTCGGTGGCGTTCTTGGCAATGCGTTGCGACAGCACGCGCAGCTCACCGGCGTGGCCGATGTACTGCTTGTCGTAAGTGGACTGGGTGTTGAGGTACGCGAAGTTGGCGAACAACAGCATGATGAACACGATGAGTGCGATAAACAGCACGATGATCTGCGAACGGCTGCGCGACGCGGCTTGCGGTTTGGGAGAGGTGACAGTGGTCATGCGGCAACGTCCATGAAGCCTGGGGCCTGGGCCAGAGCGAAGGGGCTGAAGACCTGCCACAGTTGGTCGCTGTCGAACTGGCCCTGGATAAACGGTGCGCCGGGCGGCACGCTCGCCAGCAATGCGTCTTGTGCAAAATGTTGCATGCCCACCACCTCGTCCACCAGCAGCCCGACAAACAGGTCGTTGAATTCCACCACCAGTACTCGCCGCTGCTTGCGCGCTTTGGACAATTCCAGGCCGAGAAACCCGCCCAGGTCCATCACCGGCAGCAAACGCCCGCGCAGGTTGGCCACGCCTTTGACCCAGGGCTTGACCCCAGGCATCAAGGTGCAGCGCGGCTCATGCAACACTTCCGCGACTTCGCCCATCGGCGCCACATACCAATACGGCCCCAGGCGAAAACCGATCCCGCTCCAACGCTGCTGGCGGGTTTCCTGGGACGGCAGGTCGGCGGCCAGCAGGCGGCAGCGGCGGTCGATGTCCAGCAGCAGCTCGAAGGCGGTTTGCGACTCGGTCATGATGGCGTGCCGTCAGGAAGCCAGCACCTTGTTCAGGGTGGCGATCAGGGTTTCTTCATCCACAGGCTTGGTCAGGTAATCCTTGGCGCCCTGGCGCGCGCCCCAGATTTTGTCGGTTTCCTGATCCTTGGTGGTGATGATGATGATCGGGATGCCGTTGGTTTCCGGCTCCTTGGACAGCTGGCGGGTGGCCTGGAAGCCATTGAGGCCCGGCATCACGATGTCCATCAGCACGGCGTCGGGTTTTTCCTGGCGGGCCAGGGCCACGCCGTCCGCACCGTTTTCGGCCTTGAGAACCTGGTGGCCGTGCTTTTCCAGCATGCCGGTCAGTTTGTACATTTCGGTCGGCGAATCGTCGACGATCAGAACACGTGCCATGGTTTTCCCCACTACATTGGTGGACGCCGGCCCTTGTGAGGCGGTGTCAGTGTGCTTGTTCTACTGCGGCGAAGCCGGGCACGTAGGCCTTGATCGCACTCAGCAGTTCTTCCTTGCTGAAAGGCTTGGTCAAAAACTGATCGACACCCACGATGCGCCCCTTGGCCTTGTCGAACAGGCCGTCCTTGGAGGACAGCATGATCACCGGGATCGACTTGAACGCCGGGTTGTTCTTCACCAGGGCGCAGGTCTGATAGCCATCCAGGCGCGGCATCATGATGTCGACAAAGATAATGTGCGGGTGATGATCAACAATTCGGGCCAGTGCATCGAAACCGTCGATGGCCGTAATGACTTCGCACCCCACGTTCTTCAACAGGGTCTCGGCGGTGCGGCGGATCGTTTTCGAATCGTCGATCACCATCACTCTCAAGGCGTTGGAATGCTGTTCCATATCTGCTCTACCATCGCCACAGCGAATCGGTTTTCGGTGTGTACTGCCTGATGTCTCACAGGATGAACGCTGCAAGCCTTGGAATTCAAGGGCTGCTGTACTGTGGCAGTCTTTTTAGCACAGTCTCCGGGCGCAATCTATCGAGCGACCGGCCAGGTGGTTTTTCCTTGACCCACAACAGCCGCAGCGCCACTCTGACGCCACTTTTATGCGCCCTAATTTGCTAGAGGAAATCCCCCATGAGCGTTCGCGTCGGCATTGTCATGGACCCTATCGCCAGCATTTCCTATAAAAAGGACAGCTCGCTGGCCATGCTCCTGGCCGCCCAGGCCCGCGGCTGGACCCTGTTCTATATGGAGCAGCGCGATCTTTACCAAGGCGACGGCGAAGCCCGCGCACGCATGCGCCCGCTGCAGGTGTTTGCCAACCCTGAAAAGTGGTTCGAGCTGGCGGATGAGATCGACAGCCCCTTGAGCGATCTGGACGTGATCCTGATGCGCAAGGACCCGCCGTTCGACATGGAATTCGTCTACTCCACCTACCTGCTGGAGCAGGCCGAGCGCGCCGGGGTGCTGATCGTCAACAAGCCGCAAAGCCTGCGCGACTGCAATGAAAAGCTGTTCGCCACCCTTTTCCCACAATGCACACCGCCCACGGTTGTCAGCCGCCGCGCCGACGTGCTGCGTGAATTCGCCGCCAAACACGGCGATGTGATCCTCAAGCCGCTGGACGGCATGGGCGGCACGTCGATCTTCCGCCACCGCGCGGGCGACCCGAACCTGTCGGTGATCCTGGAAACCCTGACCGCGCTGGGCACCCAGCAGATCATGGGGCAGGCTTACCTTCCGGCGATCAAGGACGGCGACAAGCGCATCCTGATGATCGACGGCGAGCCGGTGGATTACTGCCTGGCGCGTATCCCTGCCGCCGGCGAAACCCGTGGCAACCTGGCCGCTGGCGGTCGTGGTGAGGCGCGACCACTGTCGGACAAGGACCGTTGGATCGCTTCCCAAGTTGGCCCGACCCTGCGGGAAAAAGGTCTGCTCTTCGTAGGACTAGACGTAATTGGTGAAAACCTCACCGAAATCAACGTCACCAGCCCGACCTGTATTCGCGAGATCGACAACGCATTTGGCACGAACATCGGCGAAATGCTGATGGCCGCCATTGAGCGCAAGCTACAAGCCAAGTGACATAGAACAGCCGGACACACACCAACATTGCGTTATCATGCGCCACCTGTGAAACGCGCGATGTTGGTTTTTTTGTCATGACGCTCCCGCCCGATCTGCCCTCCGAACTCTCCCACAGTGGCGTGCGCCCGGCTGATCGGCTCGGATTTACCCTGTTCCTGGCAGCCTTGATTCACCTCGCTTTACTGCTCGGCCTGGGTTTCACTTTCGCCGAACCCAAGCAGATCACCAAAACCCTGGAAATCACCCTCGCCACGTTCAAGAGCGAAAAGAAGCCTGAAAAGGCCGACTTTCTCGCCCAGGACAACCAGCAAGGCAGCGGCACCCTCGACAAGAAAGCCGTGCCCAAGACCACCGAAGTGGCGCCGTTCCAGGACAACAAGGTGAATAAAGTCACCCCGCCGCCGACGCCCAAGCCCGAGGTCAAGCAGGCCGCGCCCAAGGCCGCCGTGACTACCGTGGCGCCAAAACCGCAAAAAGCCCCGACCCAGCGCGAAAAAACCAAGACCGAACCACAGCCCGAGCCCGTGAAGCCGGCGCCGACCTTTGACAGTTCGCAGCTTTCCGACCAGATCTCCAGCCTTGAAGCGGAACTGGCCAACGAACAACAGCTGTACGCCAAGCGCCCGCGCATCTACCGCCTGAACGCCGCCTCGACCATGCGCGACAAAGGTGCCTGGTATAAGGACGAATGGCGCAAGAAGGTCGAGCGCATCGGCAACCTCAACTACCCGGATGAGGCGCGGCGCCAGCAGATTTACGGCAATTTGCGTCTATTGGTGTCGATCAACCGTGATGGCTCGCTCTATGAAGTGCAGGTGCTGGAGTCGTCCGGCCAACCGCTGCTGGACCAGGCCGCCCAACGCATCGTGCGCCTGGCCGCGCCTTTCGCGCCGTTTACCGGCGACCTGAACGACGTCGACCGCCTGGAAATCATCCGCACCTGGAAGTTTGCCCGGGGTGATCGGCTGTCCAGTAACTGATCGTTAACTGATCGTTCCTGCGCTCTGCGTGGGAATGAATCCTGTGACGCTCTGCGTCACGCCTACAAAAGCGGACGCAGAGCGTCCAGGGCGGCATTCCCACGCAGAGCGCGGGAATGATCTTCATAAGCGCAGCTTGTCAGTTCGCCCCTCCAACGCCACACTAGTGGACATGAAAAATGTCAGCCCGACCTACCTCAAGCACCAATTCCTGATCGCCATGCCCCATATGGCCGACCCGAACTTTGCGCAGACCTTGACCTACATCGTCGAGCACACGGCCAATGGTGCCATGGGGCTGGTGGTGAACCGCCCGCAAGAGCTGAACCTGGCCGACATTCTTGAGCAATTGCGCCCCGAGATCGACCCGCCGGCCCGTTGCCAGAGCGTGCCGATCTACATCGGCGGGCCGGTGCAGACCGATCGCGGTTTTGTGCTGCACCCCACCGGGCCGAAGTTTCAGGCCACGGTTGACCTTGAAGGTGTGTCGCTGTCCACGTCCCAGGACGTGTTGTTCGCTATCGCCGACGGCGTGGGGCCTGAGCAAAGTGTGATCACCCTCGGCTACGCCGGCTGGGAGGCCGGGCAACTGGAAGCCGAACTGGCCAGCAATGCCTGGCTGACCTGCCCGTTCGACGCCGACATTCTGTTCAATACCGCCAGCGAGCTACGCCTGGAAGCGGCGGCGGCCAAGCTGCGGGTCAACCTCAGCCTGCTGACCAGCCAGGCGGGGCACGCCTGATGGCCTTGCGTTTGATCCTCGGTTTTGACTACGGCACCAAACAGATCGGCGTAGCGGTCGGCCAGGTGATTACCGGCCAGGCCCGCGAGCTGTGCACCCTCAAAGCCCAGAACGGCGTGCCGGACTGGAACCAGGTCGAAGCCCTGATCAAGGAGTGGAAGCCCGACGCAGTCGTGGTCGGCCTGCCCTTGAACATGGACGGTACGCCCAGCGACATGTGCCTGCGCGCCGAAAAGTTCGCCCGCCGCCTCAATGGCCGCTACAACCTGCCCTTCTATACCCACGACGAGCGCCTGACCACCTTTGAAGCCAAGGGTGAGCGCCGCGACCGTGGCGGGCAGAAAGGCAGCTACCGCGACAACCCCGTGGACGCCATCGCCGCCGCCTTGCTGTTGCAGGGTTGGCTGGATGAAAACACCGCTTTATTTGAATCCTGACTGACGCGGCTTGCCGCGTCTTTTTACGTTTGAGCCCGGACCTTGCCTGCGCGAGACCTTGAAGGAGCCACCATGAGCCTGCCCAATCCCGCCGAACTGATCAGCCAGATGGCGATTCGCCTCAGGGCGCACTTGCAACACCGTGCCATCAGCGAACCGCGCTTTATCGGCATTCGCACCGGTGGTGTGTGGGTCGCCCAGGCGTTGCTGGAAGAACTGGGCAGCGATTCGCCGCTGGGCACGCTGGACGTGTCCTTCTACCGCGACGACTTCAGCCAAAACGGCCTGCACCCGCAAGTGCGCCCTTCGGCCCTGCCGTTCGAAATCGAAGGCCAGCACCTGGTGCTGATCGATGACGTGCTGATGAGCGGTCGCACCATCCGCGCCGCCATGAACGAGTTGTTCGACTACGGCCGCCCGGCCAGTGTGACCTTGGTGTGCCTGCTGGACCTGGACGCCGGCGAATTGCCGATCAGCCCCGATGTGGTTGGCGCCACCCTGTCCCTGGAAGCCCACCAGCGGGTAAAATTGTCCGGTCCTACGCCGCTCGAACTCGAACTGCAAGACCTTGCCCTTTAAACCGCCTTGTACAGAGTCCCCGCGATGACGCCTCTAGATGCCAAGCGCCCGCTGCAGCTCAATGCTCAGGGCCAGTTGCAACACTTCTTGTCCCTCGACGGTTTGCCCCGCGAACTGCTGACTGAAATCCTCGACACCGCCGACTCGTTCCTCGAAGTCGGTGGCCGCGCGGTGAAGAAGGTCCCGCTGTTGCGCGGCAAGACCATCTGCAATGTGTTCTTCGAGAACTCCACCCGCACCCGCACCACCTTTGAACTGGCGGCCCAACGGCTGTCGGCCGACGTGATCACGCTGAACGTGTCGACCTCGTCGGCGAGCAAGGGCGAAACCCTGCTCGACACCCTGCGCAACCTGGAAGCCATGGCCGCCGACATGTTCGTGGTGCGCCACGGCGACTCCGGCGCCGCGCACTTCATCGCCGAGCATGTGTGCCCGAACGTGGCAATCATCAACGGTGGCGACGGCCGTCACGCGCACCCGACCCAGGGCATGCTCGACATGCTGACGATTCGTCGGCACAAGGGCGGCTTTGAAAACCTCTCGGTGGCCATCGTCGGCGACATCCTGCACTCGCGGGTCGCGCGCTCGAACATGCTGGCCCTCAAAGCCCTGGGTTGCCCGGACATCCGCGTAATCGCACCAAAAACCCTGCTGCCGATCGGCATCGAGCAGTACGGCGTGAAGGTCTACACCGATATGACCGAAGGCCTCAAGGACGTCGACGTGGTGATCATGCTGCGCCTGCAACGCGAGCGTATGGCCGGTGGCCTGCTGCCGAGCGAAGGTGAGTTCTACCGCCTGTTCGGCCTGACCACCGCGCGGTTGGCCGGCGCCAAGCCGGATGCCATCGTCATGCACCCAGGCCCGATCAACCGTGGGGTTGAGATTGAGTCGGCGGTGGCCGACGGCAGCCAATCGGTGATCCTCAACCAGGTGACCTACGGCATCGCCGTGCGCATGGCGGTGTTGTCCATGGCCATGAGCGGGCAAACCGCGCAACGTCAATTCGAGCAGGAGAACGCCCAGTGAAGCTCAGCATACTTGGCGCTCGCGTCATCGATCCGGCCAGTGGCCTGGATCACGTCACCGACCTTCATCTGGAAGCCGGCAAAGTCATCGCCATTGGCGCCGCGCCTGCGGGCTTCAGCGCCAGTGAGACCATCGACGCCAAAGGCCTTGTGGCCGCGCCTGGCCTGGTGGACCTGAACGTCGCCCTGCGCGAGCCGGGTTACAGCCGCAAAGGCACCATCGCCAGTGAAACCCGCGCCGCTGCCGCCGGTGGCGTGACCAGCCTGTGCTGCCCGCCGCACACCAAGCCCATCCTCGACACGTCGGCGGTGACCGAGCTGATCCTCGACCGCGCCCGTGAAGCCGGCAATTGCAAAGTGTTCCCTATCGGCGCTTTGAGCAAAGGCCTGGAAGGTGAACAGCTCGCCGAGCTGATCGCCCTGCGCGATGCCGGTTGCGTGGCGTTCGGTAACGGCCTGGAAAGTTTTCGCAGCACGCGCACGCTGTGCCGCGCCCTGGAATATGCAGCCACCTTCGACCTGACGGTGATCTTCCACTCCCAGGACCGCGACCTGGCCGAAGGCGGCCTGGCCCATGAAGGCGCCGTGGCCAGTTTCCTCGGCCTGCCGGGCATCCCGGAAACCGCTGAAACCGTGGCCCTGGCCCGTGATCTGCTACTGGTGGAACAAAGCGGCGTGCGTGCGCACTTCAGCCAGTTGACCAGCGCGCGCGGTGTGGCCTTGATTGCCCAGGCGCAAGCGCGCGGCTTGCCGGTGACGGCGGACGTGGCGCTGTATCAGCTGATTTTGACCGATGAAGCGCTGATCGACTTCTCCAGCCTGTACCACGTGCAGCCACCGCTGCGCACCCTGGCCGACCGCGAAGGTTTGCGTGCGGCGGTGAAGTCGGGTGTGGTGTCGGCGATTTCCAGCCATCACCAACCCCACGAGCGCGACGCCAAGCTGGCGCCGTTTGGCGCCACAGAGCCGGGCATCAGCAGTGTTGAGCTGTTGCTGCCGCTGGCGATGACGTTGGTGGAAGACGGCTTGCTCGACCTGCCGACATTGCTGGCGCGCCTGAGCGCCGGCCCGGCCGAGGCCTTGCGCCTGCCGGCGGGCACGTTGGCGGTGGGTTCGGCGGCGGATCTGGTGCTGTTTGACCCGGCCAGCTCCACGGTTGCCGGGGAGCACTGGCTGTCCAAGGGCGAAAACTGCCCGTTCATCGGCCATAGCCTGCCGGCGACGGTGCGTTACACCTTGATGGATGGGCGGATCAGCTACCAGGCGTAATGATCGTTCCCACGCTCTGCGAGTGAGCACAGTAAATGTGGGAGCTGGCTTGCCTGCGATGCAGGCACCTCGGTCGTTCAGCCAGACCGAGGTGATGCTATCGCAGGCAAGCCAGCTCCCACACAAGCCAGCTCCCGCACTTGATGGGTTCAGGCTCAGCGCCCGCTGTTGCGCTCGGCATTGCGGATCGAAATCTGCGTATTCAACGTCCAGAAGTCATACAGCACCCCGATCAGGAACAAACCGCCGGTCAACAGGTAGATCAGGCCGGTGATCCATTTACCCTGGTACATGCGGTGCAAACCGAACACGCCCAGGAACGCCAACAGAATCCAGGCCACGTTGTATTCAATCGGCCCGGCGGTAAAACGCAGGTCCGCTTCACGGTCCATGGCCGGGATGAGGAACAAGTCGATCAGCCAACCAATACCGAAAAGACCAAAGGTGAAAAACCAGATCGTCCCGGTCACCGGCTTGCCGTAATAGAAGCGGTGAGCCCCGGTAAAACCGAAAATCCACAACAGGTAACCGATCACCTTGCTGTGAGTGTCCTGCTGCATCACTTCCTGTCGATAGGTGTTCATGGAGTACCTCTTTTGCCTCGATAGATAAAATTTTTCATTTTCTTTGTGACTTTTTTACGGGCGCCCGACGCACGGCAAATGGTATCTTCCTTCCCGCAAAGCCTTATGCCACCTGACCTCTGCAGGACAATAGCGGCAATTCGTCGCGTTTTTCCTGAATTTGACCCCAGGGTTCAGTCGACAAACGGCCTAAGAACGACACAAAAAGCTGTTATAAAGTTGCGCGCAAACCTAAAAGAGCCACGCCTAATGCGACCATTTTTCAAGACATGGCTAACCATCTGCCTATTAATGCCACTGGCCGCCCACGCCACCAATCGTGAGCAACGTCTTCCTAACGTTAACGGTTTCACCCCTAAAGTTCACAGCACGCCAGGCACCGCCAAATCGGTAAAGCTGACCGTCAACCGCCCGACTCAACTGAGCAAGGCCCACCACGGTAAAGCAACGCCCGGCCTGATGGCAGTGAACACCAAGCAAAGCAGCAACGTCCTCAGCCGCGCCGTTAATGTGCTCGGTACTCCTTATCGTTGGGGCGGCAGCAGCCCAAGTAAAGGGTTCGACTGCAGCGGCTTGGTGAAATATGCGTTTAACGATGTAAAAGCGGTGGATTTGCCACGCACCTCCAACGCCATGGCCGCCGGCCACGGGCTGAAGGTTGATCGCAAAGACCTGAAGCCGGGCGACCTGTTGTTCTTCAAATTGAAGAGCCGCCAGGTCAACCACGTTGCCATCTACTTGGGCAACGACCGCTTTATCCACGCGCCACGTCGTGGCAAGTCGGTAAGCATCGACACGCTGAAAAAGCCGTTCTGGGACAAGAACTACGTGATTGCCAAGCGGGTTCTGCCGAAAGAGCAGAACAACAACCTGCGGGTTGTTCAGCGCTAAGCCAAAGGACACTGCGCTCCCCATTTGAAATGCAATCAAATGTGGGAGCTGGCTTGCCTGCGATAGCGGACTGGCAGGCTGCCTCTCTGCAAGCTGACACACCGTCATCGCAGGCAAGCCAGCTCCCACAGTGATCTCGGTGTTCGCTAGATATCTGTCGGCACCCTCGCCTGCCCCCGCGCCACCTCCCGGCTGATCACACCTTCGCCGACCAACGCCTTCAAACTCATATCCAACGTCTTCATCCCCAACGCCCCGCCGGTCTGAATCGCCGAGACCATTTGCGCCACCTTGTCTTCGCGGATCAGGTTACGAATCGCCGGCGTGCCCAGCATGATTTCGTGAGCCGCCACCCGCCCGCCGCCGATCTTCTTCACCAGCACTTGCGACACCACCGCCTGCAATGACTCCGAAAGCATCGAGCGCACCATGGCTTTTTCCCCTGCCGGGAACACGTCCACCAGCCGGTCCACGGTCTTGGCTGCCGATGTGGTGTGCAAGGTGCCAAATACCAGATGCCCGGTCTCAGCAGCTGTCAGGGCCAGGCGGATGGTCTCCAGGTCGCGCAACTCGCCCACCAGGATCACATCCGGGTCTTCACGCAGGGCCGAACGCAGCGCCGTGGCAAAGCTGTGGGTATCGCGGTGCACCTGACGCTGGTTGATCAAGGCCATTTTCGGCCTGTGGATAAATTCGATGGGGTCTTCCAGGGTGAGGATGTGCTGGCGCCGGTGACTGTTGAGGTAGTCGATCATGGCCGCCAGCGTCGTGGACTTGCCGGACCCGGTCGGGCCGGTCACCAACACCAGGCCGCGCGGCAGCTGGGCGATACGCTGGAATACCTCGCCGAGCCCGAGGCTTTCCAGGCTCTGCACTTGCTCAGGAATGGTACGAAACACCGCGCCCATGCCGCGATCCTGCTGGAACACATTCACGCGGAACCGCGCCACACTCGGCAGCTCGAAGGCAAAATCCGTTTCAAGAGATGTTTCGAAATCCTTTTGCTGGCATCGGTTGAGCAAAGGGCTCAATAAATCCGCAACTTGCGGAGGTAAAAGCGCCGGGCCATCCATTGGCCAGACCTCGCCATCGACGCGCAGCATCGGCGCCAGGCCGGCGGACAAATGCAGGTCGGAGGCGCCACGGCGCACGCTGGCCGTCAGCAATTCAGTGATATCCATAGGGCTTTCCATTTCCAGTAGAATGCCGCGGACTCCATATCCACGGGTGCATCTTGAATGTCGACGATAGCAGACAACATTGGCCAGGTTAGCGAGCGGATCCGTGCCGCGGCCCACGCCGTGCAACGTGACGAAAGCAGCATCCACCTGCTGGCCGTGAGCAAGACCAAACCTGCGCAAGCCGTGCGCGACGCCTATGCTGCCGGGATGCGCGATTTTGGCGAGAACTATCTGCAGGAAGCCTTGGGCAAACAGGCCGAATTAACCGACCTGCCCTTGAGTTGGCACTTCATCGGCCCCATTCAATCGAACAAGACGCGTGCGATCGCCGAGAACTTCGCTTGGGTACATTCCGTGGACCGCTTGAAAATTGCTCAACGCTTGTCCGAACAACGCCCGGCCGACCTGGCGCCGCTGAACATATGCATCCAGGTTAACGTCAGCGGCGAAGCCAGCAAGTCCGGCTGTACGCCCGCCGACCTGCCGGCCCTGGCCAGTGCGATCAGCGCCTTGCCGCGCCTGAAACTGCGCGGTTTGATGGCAATCCCCGAGCCGACTGAAGACCGAGCCGCACAAGACGCCGCGTTCGCCACGGTGCGCGACCTGCAAGCCAGCCTGAACCTGGGGCTCGACACACTTTCCATGGGCATGAGCCACGACCTTGAGTCGGCCATTGCCCAAGGCGCCACCTGGGTGCGGATCGGCACCGCCCTGTTTGGCGCCCGCGACTACGGCCAGCCGTGAAATGGCTGACCTCCCTCTGAATAAGGACCTGTCATGAGCAACACGCGTATTGCCTTTATCGGCGCCGGTAACATGGCGGCCAGCCTGATCGGCGGCCTGCGGGCCAAAGGCCTCGAAGCCAGCCAGATTCGCGCCAGCGACCCAGGCGCCGACACCCGTGCCCGCGTCAGCGCCGAGCACGGCATTGAAACCTTTGCCGACAACGCCGAGGCCATCCAGGGCGTCGACGTGATCGTGCTGGCGGTGAAACCCCAGGCCATGAAAGCCGTGTGCGAGAGCCTGCGACCAAGCCTGCAGCCGCACCAGCTGGTGGTCTCCATCGCTGCCGGGATCACTTGCGCCAGCATGAACAACTGGCTGGGTGCCCAGCCCATCGTGCGCTGCATGCCCAACACCCCGGCGCTGTTGCGTCAGGGCGTAAGCGGCTTGTACGCCACCGCCGAAGTGAACGCCGAACAGCGCGGCCAGGCCCAGGAGCTGCTGTCAGCCGTGGGCCTGGCCGTGTGGCTGGAACAAGAGCAGCAACTGGACGCGGTCACCGCCGTTTCCGGCAGCGGCCCGGCCTACTTCTTCCTGCTGATCGAAGCCATGACCGCCGCTGGCGTGAAACTTGGTTTGCCACACGAGGTTGCTGAGCAACTGGCCGAGCAAACCGCGCTGGGCGCTGCGAAGATGGCCGTGGGCAGCGACGTGGACGCCGCAGAACTGCGCCGCCGCGTCACTTCGCCGGGCGGCACCACGCAGGCGGCCATCGAATCGTTCCAGGCCGGAGGCTTTGAAGCCTTGGTCGAAAAGGCCCTCGGCGCCGCGGCGCAGCGTTCGGCTGAAATGGCCGAGCAACTGGGCAAATAGTCGTCCCCTACATGCAACTGGGTTAGATAGGAATACACCATGCTCGGAATCAATGACGCTGCCATTTTCATCATCCAGACCCTGGGCAGCCTGTACCTGCTGATCGTGCTGATGCGTTTTATCCTGCAACTGGTGCGGGCGAACTTCTATAACCCGCTCTGCCAGTTCGTGGTGAAGGCCACCCAGCCGCTGCTCAAGCCGTTGCGCCGCGTGATCCCAAGCCTGTTCGGGCTGGACATGTCGTCGCTGGTGCTGGCGCTGCTGCTGCAGATCCTGCTGTTTGTGGTGATCCTGATGCTCAACGGCTATGCGGCATTCACCGTACTGCTGCTGCCATGGGGCCTGATCGGCATCTTCTCGCTGTTTTTGAAGATCATCTTCTGGTCGATGATCATCAGCGTGATCCTGTCGTGGGTCGCACCCGGCAGCCGCAGCCCGGGCGCTGAGCTGGTTACCCAGATCACCGAGCCGGTGCTGGCGCCGTTCCGTCGCTTGATCCCGAACCTGGGCGGCCTGGATATCTCGCCGATCTTCGCGTTCATCGCGATCCAGCTGCTGCAAAGCTGGGTGATTCCGCGCCTGGCTTACTATGCGTTCATGCCCAAAGAGCTGTTTGGCCTGATCTGACCGCATGATCGTTCCCACGCTTTGCGTGGGAATGCCTCTTGGGACGCTCTGCGTCCCCTCATGCAGGATGCGACGCGGAGCGTCACCGGCTGCGTTCCCACGCGGAGCGTAGGAACGATCATCTGGCTCAGGGTTTGCTTGCCGCTGGGGTCACCGCTCTTTAGACTTACGCCTCATTTAAACGAGAGCAGGGTCGATGCCAACTGCCTTCCCCCCCGATTCTGTTGGACTGGTCGTGCCCCAAGTGGCGCACTTCAGCGAACCGCTGGCCCTGGCCTGCGGCCGTTCGCTGCCTGCCTATGACCTGATCTATGAGACCTACGGCCAACTGAACGCCACGGCGAGCAACGCCGTGCTGATCTGCCACGCCCTGTCCGGCCATCACCATGCTGCAGGTTTCCACAGTGCCGACGAGCGCAAGCCCGGCTGGTGGGACAGCTGCATCGGCCCAGGCAAGCCCATCGATACCAATAAATTCTTTGTGGTCAGCCTGAATAACCTCGGCGGCTGCAACGGTTCCACCGGCCCGAGCAGCCTCAACCCGGAAACCGGCAAGCCGTTCGGCGCCGACTTCCCGGTGCTGACCGTGGAAGACTGGGTGCACAGCCAGGCACGCCTCGCCGACCTGCTGGGCATCCAGCAATGGGCCGCCGTGATCGGCGGCAGCCTCGGCGGCATGCAAGCGCTGCAATGGACCATCACCTACCCGGACCGCGTGCGCCACTGCCTGGCCATCGCCTCGGCCCCCAAGCTGTCGGCGCAGAACATCGCCTTCAACGAAGTGGCGCGCCAGGCGATCCTCACCGACCCCGAGTTCCACGGCGGTTCGTTCCAGGAAGCTGGCGTAATCCCCAAGCGCGGCTTGATGCTCGCGCGCATGGTCGGGCACATCACCTACCTGTCCGATGACTCCATGGGCGAGAAATTCGGCCGTGGGCTCAAGAGTGAAAAGCTCAACTACGACTTCCACAGCGTCGAGTTCCAGGTCGAAAGCTACCTGCGTTATCAGGGCGAGGAGTTTTCCGGGCGTTTCGATGCCAACACCTACCTGCTGATGACCAAGGCGCTGGACTACTTCGACCCGGCCGCCAACTTCAACGACGACCTGGCGAAAACCTTCGAAGGTGCCACGGCCAAGTTCTGCGTGATGTCGTTCACCACCGACTGGCGGTTCTCGCCGGCGCGCTCCCGTGAGCTGGTGGACGCCCTGATGGCCGCGCGCAAAGACGTCTGCTACCTGGAGATCGATGCTCCGCAAGGCCACGACGCCTTTCTGATTCCGATCCCGCGTTACCTGCAGGCGTTCGGCAATTACATGAACCGAATTACTCTGTGAGAACGCCATGAGAGCCGACCTGGAAATCATCCAAGACTGGATCCCCGCCGGCAGCCGCGTGCTCGACCTTGGCTGCGGTGATGGCGAACTGCTGAGTTGGCTACGCGACAACAAGCAAGTCACCGGTTATGGCCTGGAAAACGACCCGGACAACATCGCCCAGTGTGTTGCCAAAGGCATCAACGTGATCGAGCAGGACCTGGACAAGGGCCTGGGCAACTTTGCCAGCAACAGCTTCGACATCGTGGTGATGACCCAGGCCTTGCAAGCGGTGCACTACCCGGACCGCATCCTCGACGAAATGCTGCGTGTAGGCCGCCAGTGCATCATTACGTTCCCCAACTTCGGCCACTGGCGCTGCCGCTGGTACCTGGCGACCAAGGGTCGCATGCCGGTGTCCGATTTCCTGCCATACACGTGGTACAACACGCCGAACATCCACTTCTGCACCTTCGAAGACTTCGAAGCCTTGTGCGGAGAGCGTGAGGCCAAGGTGATCAACCGCCTTGCTGTCGATCAACAGCACCGCCACGGCTGGGCGAGTAAGCTATGGCCTAACCTGTTGGGCGAAATTGGTATTTACCGGGTCAGCAGTCCTGGCCTGACCGACCACAAGATTGCCGTCTAATCATTTTCAAGAGGGACGCTCATGAGTCGTTTGGCTGTTTTTTTATTGACCGCACTGCTTGGCGCCAACGCCATGGCTGCCGACGTAATCGACCCTAACCGCACCAAGGAATTTGGTGATATCACCGTACGCTACAACACGTTCACCTCAAGCTTCCTGCAACCCGAAACGGCCCAGGCCGTTGGCGTGGTACGCAGCAAGAACAAGGGGCTGATCAACGTATCGGTGTTTAAAGGTGTGACACCGGTAGTGGCGCAAGTCACCGGCACCATCAAGGACTCGCTCGGCAAGAGTGAAGTACTGACGTTCAAGCAGATCACCGAAAAAGGCGTGACCAATTACCTCGCGCCCTACTCCGTGCCGCAACAGGAATTCAAGACCTTCACCATCAATGTTGAAACCGGCGGCAAGGCCCACGGCTTCAGTTTTGTCCAAGAACTTTTCCCGGCTGAATGATGAACCTCACCCAACTCGTACTGGCCAGCCATAACGCC
Organism: Pseudomonas sp. MONT-RG-20F-20-E-7-02; assembly: GCF_022662395.1. Lineage (NCBI taxonomy): Bacteria > Pseudomonadati > Pseudomonadota > Gammaproteobacteria > Pseudomonadales > Pseudomonadaceae > Pseudomonas > Pseudomonas sp. MONT-RG-20F-20-E-7-02. The sequence goes on along the minus strand of NZ_JAKNQN010000004.1, from coordinate 579,584 downwards.
GGCAAACTCAAAGAACTGCAGGCCATGCTCGGTGACTCCGTGCAACTGCGCTCGATTGGCGAGTTCAGCCAGGTCGAGCCGGAAGAAACCGGCCTGTCGTTCGTCGAGAACGCCATTCTCAAGGCGCGCAATGCCGCACGCATTTCCGGCCTGCCGGCCTTGGCGGATGACTCGGGCCTGGCCGTGGATTTCCTCGGCGGCGCCCCTGGCATCTACTCGGCACGCTACGCCGATGGCAAGGGCGACGCGGCGAATAACGCCAAGCTGTTGGACGCGCTCAAGGATGTGCCGGACGCGATGCGCGGCGCACAGTTCGTCTGCGTGCTGGCGCTGGTACGGCATGCTGATGACCCGCTGCCGATCCTCTGCGAAGGGTTATGGCACGGGCGCATCCTGCATGCGGCCAGCGGCGAGCATGGGTTTGGCTACGACCCGTTGTTCTGGGTGCCGGAGCGCAATGTATCCAGCGCCGAACTGAGCCCGGCCGACAAGAACCAGATCAGCCACCGCGCCCGCGCAATGGATTTGCTGCGCCAACGCCTGAGCCTGAAATGACCCAGAACACCTCCGCGCAGCCGCTGATCCACGGCGGCGCGCAAACACCTCGGGCGGCCCTGCCTGTGTTGCCGCCCCTGGCGCTGTACATTCACATCCCGTGGTGTGTGCGCAAATGCCCTTATTGCGACTTCAACTCCCACACCGCGAGCAAAGTGCTGCCGGAAGAAGAGTACGTGGACGCGCTGCTGGCTGACCTTGATCAAGACCTGCACGCAGTTTATGGCCGTGAACTCAGCTCGATCTTTTTCGGTGGCGGCACGCCGAGCCTGTTCAGCGCCGCTGCGTTGGGCCGCTTGCTCAAGGGTGTGGAAGCACGCATCCCATTTGCCAGCGATATCGAGATCACCCTGGAAGCCAACCCCGGGACGTTCGAGCAAGAGAAGTTCGTGGCGTACCGCAAGCTGGGGATCAATCGCCTGTCCATTGGCATCCAGAGCTTCCAGCAGCAAAAACTTGAGGCATTGGGCCGCATTCATAACGGCGACGAAGCCGTAAGCGCGGTGGGCATGGCACGCCAGGCCGGGTTCGATAACTTCAACCTGGACTTGATGCACGGCCTGCCCGATCAATCCCTGGACGATGCCCTGAGCGACTTGCGCCAAGCCATCGCCCTGAAGCCGACGCACCTGTCCTGGTATCAGCTCACCCTGGAACCCAACACCGTGTTCTGGAACCAGCCGCCCGCGCTGCCGGAAGACGACACGCTGTGGGACATTCAGGAAGCCGGCCAGGCGCTGCTGGCCGAACACGGTTACGCGCAATATGAAGTGTCGGCCTATGCCCAAGCGGGCCGCCCGGCACGGCATAACCTCAATTACTGGAGCTTCGGCGACTTTATCGGCATCGGCGCCGGCGCCCACGGCAAGCTGAGCCACCCGGACGGGCGCATCGTGCGTACGTGGAAGACGCGTGCACCGAAGGACTACCTCAACCCGGCCAAAAGTTTCCAGGCCGGGGCGAAAGAACTGACCAATGAAGAACTGCCGTTCGAGTTCCTGATGAACGCGTTGCGCCTCACCGACGGTGTCGACGCCAGGCTCTATGCCGAGCGCACCGGCCTCGACCTGGCGAGCCTGGACGAAGGCCGCAAGGAGGCAGAACAAAGTGGCTTAATGCAGGTCGAACCGTCACGCCTGGCGGCGACCGACCGCGGGCAACTCTTTCTCAATGACCTGTTGCAGAAGTTTTTGAGCTGACGCTCTTAAGGAAATCGAATGGATTTGGTACTCGACCTGCTCGCCACCGTATCCCGCTGGAGCCGTAGCAACCTGTCGGAAATCTCCCTGGCGCTTGTCGGCTGCCTGCTGGTGCTGTTCGGCGCCGATATCAAAGGTTGGATCGAAGCCCGCCTGGGCAGCATCGCCGGGGCGTTGCGCGTGCCGTTGATGGCGCTGGTGTGCATGATTGGTAGCGGCGCAGCGCTGATCTACGCCACGCCGTGGATTGTGCGAGGGCTGAGCCAGTTCAATAACTACAGCCTGGCGCCGGTGTTGGTGGTGGTGCTGGTGTTGATTGGCGTAGTCGCCGACCGCCGCTGAATTCCGGCACACCACAAAACAAATGTGGGAGCTGGCTTGCCTGCGATCCAGACACCTCGGTGTATCAGGGATACCCAGGTGATGCTATCGCGGGCAAGCCAGCTCCCACAGTTGATTGCATTTCATATTTCTGACTTTTAAGCCAGCTTCTCGAACTTCAAATCCCACACCCCATGCCCCAACCGCTCGCCGCGGCGTTCGAACTTGGTGATCGGACGCTCAGCCGGGCGTGGCACGCATTTGCCGTCTTCGGCCAGGTTGCGGTAGCCAGGGGCGACGTTCATCACTTCCAGCATGTATTCGGCATACGGTTCCCAGTCGGTGGCCATGTGCAGGATACCGCCGACTTTGAGCTTGCTGCGCACCAGCTCCGCGAAGGACGCCTGGACGATGCGGCGCTTGTGGTGACGGGCTTTGTGCCATGGGTCTGGGAAGAACAGCATCAGGCGGTCGAGGCTGTTGTTGGCGATGCAGCGGTTGAGCACTTCGATCGCGTCGCAGTCGTAGACGCGCAGGTTCGTCAGGCCTTGGGTCAGCACGCCATTGAGCAGCGCGCCAACGCCTGGGCGATGCACTTCCACACCAATGAAATCCTGCTCCGGCGAAGCCGCAGCCATTTCCAACAGGGAGTGGCCCATGCCAAAACCGATTTCCAGGGAACGCGGGGCGGAACGGCCGAACACCTGGTCGTAATCCACCGGCGCATCGGCCAGCGGCAACACGAACAGCGGCGTACCTTGTTCCAGGCCCTTTTGCTGGCCTTCGGTCATGCGACCGGCGCGCATCACAAAACTCTTGATGCGGCGGTGCTTGGACTCGTCGCCTTCTTCCACGGTGTTCGGCGTTTCGTTTGATTCAGTCATCAATGGCTCTTACTTGATCAGACCATCCAGCGGCGAAGAGGCGCTGGCGTAGAGTTTTTTCGGCATGCGGCCGGCGAGGTAGGCCAGGCGGCCCGCGACGATGGCGTGGTTCATGGCTTCGGCCATCATGATCGGTTGCTGGGCATGGGCGATGGCCGAGTTCATCAGCACCGCGTCGCAGCCCAGTTCCATCGCAATAGTGGCGTCGGAGGCTGTACCGACACCGGCGTCCACCAACACAGGGATTTTGGCTTCTTCGAGGATGATCTGCAGGTTGTACGGATTGCAGATGCCCAGGCCGGAACCGATCAAGCCGGCCAGCGGCATCACTGCGATGCAGCCGATTTCCGCCAGTTGACGGGCAATGATCGGGTCATCACTGGTGTAGACCATCACGTCGAAGCCTTCCTTGACCAGCGTTTCGGCGGCCTTGAGGGTTTCGATCACGTTGGGGAACAGGGTTTTCTGGTCGGCCAGCACTTCCAGTTTCACCAGGTTGTGGCCGTCGAGCAGCTCACGGGCCAGGCGGCAGGTGCGCACGGCTTCGATGGCGTCGTAGCAACCGGCAGTGTTCGGCAGGAAGGTGTAGCGATCCGGCGACAGCACTTCGAGCAGGTTCGGCTCGCCTTCGATCTGGCCAAGGTTGGTGCGGCGTACGGCAAAGGTGACGATCTCGGCCCCCGAGGCCTCGATGGCCAGGCGGGTTTCTTCCATGTCGCGGTACTTGCCGGTGCCGACCAGCAGACGGGACTGGTAGGTACGACCGGCCAATACGAAGGGCTTGTCGCTACGAACGATGCTCATGGAAAATCCTCGAGTTGGGGTGAGGTTCTGCAGAATGCGGGTTGGCGCCCTTGAGCGCCGGATGGCTAGCCGCCGCCGATGGCGTGGACCACTTCGACCTGGTCACCTTCGGTGAGCGCGGTGTCGGCATGTTGACTACGCGGGACGATATCCAGGTTGAGTTCCACTGCGACGCGACGCCCGGTCAAGTCCAGACGGGTCAGCAGGGCCGCAACGGTTTCACCGTCGGGCAGTTCAAAGGGTTCGCCGTTCAACTGAATGCGCATGCCACAGGCCGCCATCGTTTTTAGGGGCCAGCATTCTAGCCCGATTGGCGTTGTCGGCCCAAGCCCCTCGGTCAGATGACCTGCAGGCGCCAGGCGGTGAGCCCCAGAAAGAACCAGCCAAGCAGGAACGCCAGCCCGCCAAACGGCGTGATGATGCCGAGCTTGCTGATGCCGGTCAGGGTCAGCGCATACAAGCTGCCGGAAAACAGCAGGATGCCGACGGTAAACGAAATGCCCGCCCAGCTGACCAGCCGGCCAGGAATATGCGCCGCCAGCAGCGCTACGCCGAACAACGCCAGGGCGTGCACCAGCTGGTAGGTCACGCCAGTGTGGAAGATCGCCAGGTACTCGGCGCTCAGGCGGTTTTTCAGGCCATGAGCAGCAAAGGCGCCGAGGGCGACGCCGGTGAAGCCGAAAAAGGCAGCCAGCATCAGAAAGCTACGCAGCATGAGGAACTCCAGTCAGACTCAAAGGGCCGGGTCTGTATAATGGCCCGCTCAACGGGTTCGGCCAAGCCATCTCTATGCTGCGTCTCCTCTTCAAGCGTTTTCTCAAAGTCGTGAAATGGTTTGCCATCGGCAGTGTGCTGCTGGTGCTGCTGTTTCGTGTCGTCCCGCCACCGTTCACCGCGTTGATGGTGGAGCGCAAGGTTGAATCCTGGGTCGACGGCGAGCCGATTGACCTGCAACGCACGTGGGTGCCGTGGGATGAGATCGCCGATGACCTCAAAGTGGCGGTGATGGCCGGTGAAGACCAGCGCTTCCCGCAGCACTGGGGCTTTGATTTTGGCGCGATTCAGGCGGCATTGCTGCACAACGAGCGCGGTGGCTCGATTCGAGGCGCCAGTACGTTGAGCCAGCAGGTGTCGAAAAACCTGTTCCTGTGGACCGGCCGCAGCTATTTGCGCAAAGGGCTGGAGGCTTGGTTTACCGGGTTGATCGAGATATTTTGGCCCAAGCAGCGGATTCTTGAGGTGTACCTCAACAGCGTGGAATGGGATGAAGGCGTGTTTGGCGCAGAGGCTGCGGCGCGGCACCATTTTGGTGTGAGCGCCACGGCGCTTTCCCGACAGCAGGCCAGCTACCTGGCGGCAGTGCTGCCCAACCCACGGGTTTGGAGCGCCAGCCATCCGACGGCCTATGTGGCGCGGCGCGCGGCGTGGATTCGCCAGCAGATGAGCCAGTTGGGTGGGGATGGTTACTTGGTGGAGCTGAATAATTCCCGAAAGGCCCCGTGGTCCGACTGACACAACATAACCCCTGTGGGAGCTGGCTTGCCTGCGATAGCGGTGTGGCAGCTCGCAGAGGTGCTGGTGAAAGGGCCTCATCGCAGGCAAGCCAGCTCCCACAGAGAACCGCACTGGATATCAGATTTTCGAGCCCAAACAAAAATGCCCCAATCTTTCGATCGGGGCATTTTTTTGACTTATCGCTACGTTTTAGGCAGCGATCGACAACTTCAGCTTGTTCATCGCGCTTTTCTCAAGCTGACGAATCCGCTCGGCCGACACGTTGTACTTCTGCGCCAGGTCGTGCAGCGTGGCCTTTTCTTCTGCCAGCCAGCGCTGGTAGAGGATGTCACGGCTGCGGTCGTCCAGCACTTCCAGCGCTTCGTGCAGGTTGTGATTGGAGTTGTCACTCCAGTCGGCGTCTTCCAGTTGACGCGCCGGGTCGTACCGGTGGTCTTCAAGGTAGTTGGCCGGCGATTGGAAGGCGCTGTCGTCGTCCGCTTCAGCAGCCGGGTCGAAGGCCATGTCATGGCCGGTCAGGCGGCTTTCCATCTCGCGCACTTCACGCGGCTCCACCCCGAGGCTTTCGGCCACGCGGTGGACTTCCTCGTTGTTCAGCCACGCCAGGCGTTTCTTCTGGCTGCGCAGGTTGAAGAACAGCTTGCGCTGAGCCTTGGTGGTCGCGACTTTCACAATGCGCCAGTTGCGCAGGATGAACTCGTGAATTTCCGCCTTGATCCAGTGCACAGCAAACGACACCAGGCGCACACCCATTTCCGGGTTGAAGCGCTTTACAGCCTTCATCAGGCCAACATTGCCTTCCTGAATCAGGTCGGCCTGGGCCAGACCGTAGCCGCTATAGCTACGGGCGATATGTACGACAAAACGCAGGTGGGCGAGCACCATCTGCCGAGCCGCCCCCAAATCCTGCTCATAGTAGAGACTCTCGGCCAGTTCACGCTCCTGCTCGGGCGTCAGCAATGGAATGCTGTTAACCGTGTGCACATAGGCTTCCAGGTTCGCACCCGGGACCAATGCATAAGCAGGTTGCAAAGAAGTGGTCATACGAAAAAACCTCCGACTCACATAACTCGTGCAGTTCAGCACTGCGAAAATTGACCGGGAACCGTAGGACAAGTTCCCTAAACCACTGATACGGTCAATACAAACGAAACTACATTACCCTGACATTAACTACTTGGGCGCCAGCTCACGTAAATGCCGTGCGACCGCAATCCAAGCACCGATATACCCCAACAAGACCGCGCCAAGCAAGAGTGACAGACCATCGGCAACCGGTACGCCAGCCAAGGCGAAATCACTGCCGTACAAGCCGGCAAGCCCAACCACCGCGTCGTTCAGCCAGTCCAGGCCAAACGCCAGCACCCCCCAGGACAAAATCCCGGCACCGAAGCCATAAAGCGCGCCCATGTACAGAAAGGGACGACGCACATAGCTGTCTGTGCCGCCGACCAGTTTAATCACTTCTATCTCGGTGCGACGGTTTTCAATATGAAGACGAATGGTATTACCTATCACCAAAAGTAATGCAGACACCAACAACACCGTCAGACCGAACACAAAGCGGTCGCCCAGCTTCAGAATCGCCGCCAGGCGCTCTACCCAGACTAGATCAAGCTGCGCCTGTTGTACCTTGGGCATCTCTGCGAGTTTTTGTCGCAGGGCCTCAAGGGCGGGCTTGTCGACTTCGTTCGGCGTCACCAGCACCACGCCCGGCAGCGGGTTCTGCGGCAGCTCCTTGAGCGCCTCGCCCAGGCCGGATTGCTGCTGGAACTCCTCAAGCGCCTGGTCGCGGCTGATGTACTCGGCATCCGCCACGCCTGGCAGGTTCTTGATGTCGTCGCGCAAGCTCTCACCGTCTTTAGTGCTGGCGTCGAGGTTCAGGTACAGGGAAATCTGTGCCGCGCGCTGCCAGGAACCGCCCAGGCGCTCGACATTATTAAGCAGCAGTGACAAACCCATCGGCAGGCTCAGCGCCACCGCCATCACCAGGCAGGTGAAAAAGCTGCCGATCGGCTGCTTGCCCAGGCGGCGCAGGCTGTCGAGCAGGCTGGCGCGATGGCTTTCGATCCAGGCGCGCAGCAGCGTGCCGAAGTCCGGGCCGTCGTCTTCGTCGCGTTTTTTCTTCTGCGGTTGCGGGTCGGCGGCTTTCGGCGCCACACGCTCGGAGACTTTAGGGCTGCGTGTTGCACTCATACGCCAGCCTCCCCGTCACCGATCAGGCGGCCGCGTTGCAGCGTCAGCATGCGATGGCGCATACGTGCGATCAGCGCCAGATCGTGACTGGCGATCAGCACGCTGGTGCCCAGGCGGTTGATGTCTTCGAACACGCCCATGATCTCGGCCGCCAAACGCGGGTCGAGGTTACCGGTAGGTTCGTCCGCCAGCAGCAAGGCCGGGCGGTGGACGATGGCGCGGGCGATACCAACGCGCTGTTGCTGGCCGGTGGACAGGTCGCCGGGGTACAGATCGGTTTTATCCGACAGCGCCACACGCTCCAGGGCCGAATCCACACGCTTGACGATCTCAGCCTTGGACAGCCCAAGGATCTGCAACGGCAAGGCAATGTTGTTGAACACTGTGCGATCGAACAGCAACTGGTGGTTCTGGAACACCACGCCGATCTGGCGGCGCAGGAACGGAATCTGTGCATTGCTGATAGTGGCCAAATCCTGGCCCGCCAACAGCAACTTGCCGGTGGTCGGGCGCTCCATGGCCAGCAGCAGCCGCAACAAGGTACTTTTGCCCGCACCCGAGTGACCGGTAACGAACAAGAACTCGCCACGACGCACTCGAAAGCTCAGCTCATGCAAGCCCACATGCCCGTTGGCGTAGCGTTTACCGACCTGTTCGAATCGAATCATGAACGCTCCCGCTCGGCAAAGAGTGCCTGTACAAAGGCTTCGGCTTCAAAGGTGCGCAGGTCGTCGATGCCTTCACCGACGCCGATGTAGCGAATCGGCAACCCGAACTGTTTGGCCAGGGCGAAGATCACGCCGCCCTTGGCCGTGCCGTCGAGCTTAGTCAATGCCAGGCCGGTGAGTTGCACCGTCTGGTTGAATTGTTTGGCCTGGCTGATGGCGTTCTGGCCGGTGCCGGCGTCGAGCACCAGCAAGACTTCATGCGGCGCGTCTGCGTCGAGCTTGCCGATCACGCGGCGGACTTTCTTCAGCTCTTCCATCAAATTGTCTTTGGTGTGCAGGCGACCGGCGGTATCAGCGATCAATACGTCGATGTTACGTGCCTTGGCGGCTTGCACAGCATCGAAGATCACCGAGGCGGAGTCGGCACCGGTGTGCTGGGCGATGACCGGGATCTTGTTACGCTCGCCCCAGACCTGCAACTGCTCCACGGCAGCCGCGCGGAAGGTGTCGCCAGCGGCGAGCATGACTTTCTTGCCTTCCGACTGCAGCTTTTTCGCCAACTTGCCGATGGTGGTGGTTTTGCCAGCGCCGTTGACGCCAACGACCAGGATCACGAACGGTTTTTTCGGCGTGATTACCAGCGGCGCCTCGACGGGCTTGAGCATGGCAGCCAGCTCGGCCTGCAGGGACTTGTAGAGAGCGTCCGCATCGGTCAGCTGCTTGCGCGCGACCTTTTGGGTCAGGCTCTGAATGATGACAGCGGTGGCTTCAACGCCCACATCAGCGGTAAGCAGGCGGGTTTCGATGTCTTCCAGCAATTCGTCATCGATGACTTTCTTGCCCAGGAACAGGCTGGCCATGCCTTCGCCGATGCTGGCGCTGGTTTTGCTCAGGCCTTGCTTGAGGCGGGCGAAGAAGCCGGTTTTGCTGGTTTCAGCCGGCGCAGCAACAGGCGCTTGCGCGACAGGCGGCTCGATCACGGCGGGAGCGGCAACTACGACTGGTGCAGGCGTTGGCGTTGGCTCGACAACCACCGGAGCAGGCGTTTCGATGACGGGCGGGGCTTCAACCACAACGGCCACGGGCTCAACCACGACCGGAATCGGCGGCGCCACGTGCTCGGCCTGCACATCTTCAACCAGTGCCACGGGCTCCTCTGCCACCGGCAGCTCGAGCCATGGCGTTTGCTCGGGCTCGGGCTCAGGTTCCGGCTCGACCTCAGCCACCGGCTGCAACACCGGTTCAGCCATCGGCAAAATCACCGGCGCCGGGGTTTCAGCAACCGGCTCGGCTTCTACAATTGGCTCGGGGATAGGTTCAGGCTGAACCTGCGGCTGTTCGACGACGGTTTCCTGCGGCTTTTTGCGCAGCCATCCGAACAGGCCTTTTTTCTCGCCAGCCGCAGCTGGGCTCTTCTTGTCGTCGTTGGAACCAAACATGGAGGACGGCTATCTCAAAGTAGCGATGCGCCAGGGCGCCTCGGTAAATAAATTCGATGCAGAACAGACTGCTTTAACGCTCGCTTGTTCATGCGCAACATTTTGTAAGGCGTAAATAAAGGCCTCAACAAATCGTTTCAATAAAGGACTGAAGCGATAACATCGGCGAAAAGTGGAAGATTGTCGGGGAAAAACACCCTGTACTGCCACATTCCTACGACTGGATCCGGAACAAGATGACCGCCGCAGTGGCCGTGTCCAAATCGGATCAGTATCCTAGCACCTCCTCGCCCGCCGACGCTAAGACCAAGCGGGCAGCCCAACAGGTTTAAAAACGAATGAATGCTCTAGCCCGCCGCGCTGCAGGCCTGCTGCTCAGCACAGTTTGTCTGCCCCTTTCAGCTTTGGCTGCCGACCCACAACCCACCCATGAATTCACCCTGGATAACGGCCTTAAAGTGGTCGTGCGCGAAGACCATCGCGCGCCGGTGGTGGTTTCCCAGGTCTGGTACAAGGTGGGTTCGAGCTACGAAACCCCGGGCCAGACCGGTTTGTCCCACGCCCTGGAACACATGATGTTCAAGGGCAGCGCCAAGGTCGGCCCCGGCGAAGCCTCGCTGATCCTGCGCGACCTGGGCGCCGAAGAAAATGCCTTCACCAGCGATGACTACACCGCCTACTACCAAGTGCTCGCACGTGACCGCCTGGGGGTCGCCTTTGAGCTGGAAGCCGACCGCATGGCCAGCCTGCGCCTGCCAGCCGACGAGTTCAGCCGCGAAATCGAGGTGATCAAGGAAGAGCGCCGCCTGCGCACCGACGACAACCCAATGTCCAAGGCCTACGAGCGTTTCAAGGCGATGGCCTACCCGGCCAGCGGCTACCACACGCCGACCATCGGCTGGATGGCCGACCTTGAGCGCATGAAAGTCGAAGAGCTGCGCCACTGGTATCAATCCTGGTACGTGCCAAACAACGCCACCCTGGTGGTCGTCGGCGACGTCACCCCGGACGAGGTGAAAAACCTCGCCCAGCGCTACTTCGGCCCGATCCCCAAGCGTGACGTACCGCCAGCGAAGATCCCGCTGGAAGTCGCCGAGCCGGGCGAGCGCCTGCTGACCATGCACGTGCAGACCCAACTGCCAAGCGTGATCCTTGGCTTCAACGTGCCCGGCCTGGCAACCGCCGAAGACAAACGCTCGGTTCAGGCCCTGCGCCTGCTCTCGGCGCTGCTCGATGGCGGTTACAGCGCGCGTATTTCGGAGCAACTGGAACGCGGTGAAGAGCTGGTTTCCGCCGCCTCCACCAGCTACGACGCCTACACCCGGGGTGACAGCCTGTTCACCCTGACGGCCACACCGAATCAGCAGAAGAAAAAGACCATTGCCCAAGCCGAAGCCGGGCTTTGGCGCCTGCTCGATGAGTTGAAGGCCAAGCCGCCCACCACCGAAGAACTGGAGCGTATCCGCGCCCAGGTGATTGCCGGCGTGGTCTACCAGCGTGATTCCATCACCAGCCAGGCCACGGCCATCGGCTCCCTGGAAACCGTCGGGCTGTCCTGGAAACTGATGGACACCGAGCTGGCCGACCTGCAAAGCGTGACCCCGGAAGATATCCAGAAGGCCGCACGTACTTATTTCACCCGCGAACGTTTGAGCGTCGCCCATGTTTTGCCTGAGGAGACCGCTCATGAGTGATCGTAAAAGCAGCCGCCTGATCTTTCCTGGCCTGGTCGTCGTTACCCTGATCGCCGCCAGTGCCGTGTACTTGCTGCGCCCGAGCGAATCTGTCGCCAGCCAGGCGTTGGATAAAGCTGAATCGGCCAACAAGCTACAATCCCTGGCGGAGCTGGACGGCAAGGCGCCGACCAACCGCAAGCTCGACGTGCAAACCTGGACCACCGCCGAAGGCGCCAAGGTGCTGTTCGTCGAAGCCCATGAATTGCCAATGTTCGACATGCGCATCCTGTTCGCCGCCGGCAGCAGCCAGGACGGCAACACGCCCGGCGTGGCGCTGCTGACCAACGCCATGCTCAACGAAGGTGTGCCGGGCAAGGATGTCAGCCAGATCGCCAGCGGCTTTGAAGGCCTGGGCGCCGACTTCGGCAATGGCGCTTACCGCGACATGGCGCTGGTGTCCCTGCGCGGCCTGAGCGACAGCGATAAACGCGACGCGGCCTTGGCGCTGTTTGACGACGTGATCGGCAAGCCGACCTTCCCGGCCGACTCCCTGGCGCGGATCAAGAACCAGATCCTCGCCGGCTTCGAGTACCAGAAGCAGAACCCGGCCAAGCTGGCCAGCCTTGAGCTGTTCAAGCGCCTGTACGGCGACCACCCTTACGCTCACCCGAGCGAAGGCACGCCTGAAAGCGTACCGAAGATTACCCTCGCGCAATTGCAGGCGTTCCACGCCAAGGCGTATGCCGCAGGCAACGCGGTGATTGCCGTGGTCGGCGACCTGACGCGCGCCGAGGCCGAGGCCATGACCGCCAAGGTGTCGGCATCGCTGCCCAAAGGCCCGGCACTGGCGAAAATCGCCCAGCCGACCGAACCGAAAGCCGGCCTGAGCCATATCGAGTTCCCGTCCAAGCAGACGCACTTGCTGTTCGCCCAATTGGGTATCGACCGTGCCGACCCCGACTATGCAGCCTTGTCACTGGGCAACCAGATCCTCGGCGGCGGTGGCTTCGGCACCCGTTTGATGAGCGAAGTACGTGAAAAGCGCGGCCTGACCTACGGCGTGTATTCCGGCTTCTCGCCGATGCAGGTACGCGGCCCGTTCATGATCAACCTGCAGACCCGCGCCGAAATGAGTGGCGGCACCTTGCGCCTGGTTGAAGATGTGCTGGCCGACTACCTCAAAACCGGCCCGACGCAAAAGGAACTGGACGACGCCAAGCGTGAGCTGGCCGGCAGCTTCCCGCTGTCCACCGCGAGTAACGCCGATATCGTCGGGCAGCTGGGCGCCATGGGTTTCTACAACCTGCCGCTGAGCTATCTGGAAGATTTCATGAAACAATCCCAGGCCCTGACCGTAGAGCAGGTCAAGGCTGCAATGAACAAACACTTGAGCGCCGACAAGATGGTCATCGTGACCGCCGGCCCGACGATTGCGCAAAAGCCACTACCGCCCCCCACTGATAAACCTGCCGAGCAGCCGCTCGGGGTTCCGGAGCATTAATGGCCAGTTCATCTCGCCCGAAAAAACCCGTCCACAACGTGCATAACGGTGTGGGCCAACTGCGCATCATTGGCGGTGAATGGGGCAGCCGCAAGCTGAGCTTCCCCGACGTCGTAGGCCTGCGCCCGACGCCGGACCGCGTGCGTGAAACCCTGTTCAACTGGCTCGCGCCGTACATCGGCGGGGCCAAGGTGCTGGACCCGTTCGCCGGCAGCGGCGCGCTGTTCCTGGAGGCGCTGTCCCGTGGCGCGGCCCAGGGCCAGGCGCTGGATGCCAGCAACGTGGCGGTGTCCAGCCTCAAGGAACACCTTGGCACACTGCGTTGCACCACCGGCCAGGTTCAAACTGCCGATGCGCTGCGCTACCTGGAAACCCAGGCAGCCACCGAATACGACGTGGTGTTTCTCGATCCGCCGTTCAACCAGAATCTGTTGCCGACCGTGTGTGCATTGCTGGAAGACCGCCAATGGCTGGCACCGGATGCCTGGATCTACACTGAAAGCGAGACCGCGCCTTCTACCCTCGGCCTGCCGGGCGCCTGGCGCCTGCACCGGGAGCAGAAGTCCGGGCGGGTGTATTACGCGCTGTGGCATCGGTTGGTCGAAGGTGTTGCCTGATCTGTAGTGAGTTGTTGTGGTGACAGGGCTTGCTGTGGCGAGCGGGCTTGCCCCGCGTTGGGCTGCGAAGCAGCCCCAATAAAGTCACCGCATTCTTTCAGTCGGACCGCGGGGCTTGGACCAGGGCCGCTACGCAGCCCAACGCGGGGCAAGCCCGCTCGCCACAACAGCGCGCTCACCACAGAGAGTCGTTCGCGACAGAGATTCCCATGACACCTGCCTCAGACCTCTTCAAACCCGCCTTCGGCCTCGGCAACCCCCACTTGCAAACACTGTGGGGGCCGTTGTGGCGCCCCACCACCCATATCGAACGCCAACGCGAACGCCTGTGGCTGGACGACGGTGACTTTCTCGACCTTGACTGGCACGGCCCCCATGACGCGCAAGCGCCGCTGGTGCTGGTGCTGCACGGTTTGACGGGCTCGTCCAATTCCCCCTACGTAGCCGGCCTGCAAAAAGCCCTCGCCACCCAAGGCTGGGCCAGCGCAGCGTTGAACTGGCGCGGCTGCTCGGGCGAGCCAAACCTGTTGGCGCGCAGTTACCACTCGGGCGCCAGCGAAGACCTGGCGGCGGCGATTGCCCATCTGCGTGCCAAGCGGCCTTTGGCGCCGCTGTATGCCGTGGGTTATTCACTGGGCGGCAACGTGCTGCTCAAGCACTTGGGGGAAACCGGCGCGACCTCCGGGCTGCAAGGCGCAGCGGCGGTGTCGGTGCCGTTCCGGCTGGACCAATGTGCCGACCGCATCGGCCTGGGGTTTTCGCGGGTTTATCAAAAGCACTTCATGCGCGAGATGCTGGCGTATATCCGCGTCAAGCAAAGCCGCTTTTTGCTGGACGGTCGTGCGGACGGACTGAAAACCCTGGAGTCACTGGGCTCTCTGGAGAAGATGCGCACGTTCTGGGATTTCGACGGGCGGGTGACGGCGCCGTTGCACGGTTTCCTCAGCGCCGAAGACTATTACCGTCGTGCGTCGAGCCGGTATTACTTGGGTGACATTCGCACACCCACACTGATCATCCACGCCGCCGATGACCCGTTTGTGTTCGCCCACAGCCTGCCGGAGGCCAGCGAACTGTCGGACTGCACCGAGTTTGAGCTGCTGGCCAAGGGTGGGCATGTGGGGTTTGTCGATGGCTCGTTGAAGCGCCCCGGCTATTACCTTGAACGCCGAATCCCACAATGGCTACTGTCACAACACGGTTAAAAAATGTGGGAGCTGGCTTGCCTGCGATAACGGTGGGTCAGCCAATTATCAGCTGACTGACACAGCCTCATCGCAGGCAAGCCAGCTCCCACAGTTTGATTGGGTTTGCTCAGTCGCCCGTCGCAATCCCCCGCGCCGGATCGGTAATCCACTCGCTCCACGACCCCGCATACAGCTTGCCCAGCGGGTAACCCGCCAGGCTCAGGGCGAACAGGTTATGGCACGCCGTCACACCCGAACCGCAATACGCCACCAACTTATCCGGCGAACGGCCCTGCAACTGCGCGGCGAAACGCTGTTTAAGCTGCTCAGCCGGCAGGAAGCGACCATCACTGCCCAGGTTTTCGTTGAATGCCGCACATTGCGCGCCGGGAATATGCCCGGCAATCGGGTCGATGGGCTCCACGTCACCCCGGAAACGCGGCTGGGCGCGAGCATCGATCAAGGTCATGCCCGGTTCGCCGAGGCGTTTTTGCAGGTGTTCGGCGTCCAGCACCAAGTGATTGTCCGGCGAACCGGCAAACGTCCCCGGCTCAACCACTGGCGCGTCCAGGCTCAGCGGGAAACCGGCGGCGTGCCAGGCCTTGAGGCCACCGTCCAGAATAAACACGCCATCACGTTTGCCCAGCCAGGCCAGCAACCACCACGCGCGGGCGGCATAGGCGCCAGGGCCGTCGTCATACAGCACGATGTCGGTGTCGGCATTGATGCCCCAGGCTCGCAGCTGCGTAATGAACGTGTCCGCATCAGGCAATGGGTGTCGGCCAGTCACGCCTTTGGTCACCGGGCCACTGAGGTGGCGTTCCAGGTCAGCATATTGCGCGCCTTCGATATGCCCTTCGGCATAGCTGCAAAGCCCGTAGTCCGGGTCTTCGAGGGCAAAGCGGCAATCCAGGATCACCAGCCTGCCGGCCTTCTGGCGCTCGGCGAGTTGCTGGGGGCTGATCAGTTGGGCAAGCGGCATGACGGACTCCTGTGAACAGATTCGGGAAAGGTCCTACTTCACTTCTTCCAGTGCCTGGTTCAACGGCACGTAAAACTCTTTGAACAAGGCATCCACCGCCTCTTTCGCCTGCGGCGTGACAAACCCCGCCTCCAGCACCAGCACCTGATACACCCCGCGCTTGATCGCCTCGGCGCTCAAGTGGGTGGAGTTTTCATTGGTGGTGCACAGGAAACGCACCCACGAGGTGAGGATGATCCAGGCATTGAGCGTCAGGGCTTCGGTTTGCACCGGGTCCATCGTGAGGATGCCCGCGTCGACAAACCCTTGGTAAATGGCGTTGCCCTGGGTCAGGCAGCGCTGGGAAAAACGCCGATAGCCGGTGGCCAGCTCCGGGTCGCTTTCCAGCAGGTGTTCGAGGTCACGGTGCAGGAAGCGGTAGCGCCACATTCCGGCCAGTACGGCCTGCAGGTAGAAACGTTTGTCTTCGACGGTGACCGCGCGGCCTTGGGGCGGGCGCAGGAAAGTGTCCACCAGGGCTTCATATTCGCGAAACAGCACGGCGATGATCGCCTGCTTATTGGGGAAGTGGTAGTACAGGTTGCCCGGGGAAATTTCCATATGGGCGGCAATGTGGTTGGTGCTGACACTGCGCTCGCCCTGCTGGTTAAAAAGCTCCAGGCTGGTTTGCACAATGCGCTCGCTGGTCTTTACTCGTGGTGCCATAGGGGATCAGCTTCTATACACGTGATGGGGCATCTTACGGCCTATCCTTGTTTGGATAAAACCGCATGTTGCTGCAATGACATTTGACAATTTAGAGTAATGACTCTAAAAATCCAGGCAGACCTATAACAATTGGGAACTGCGCCATGTCTGCCACCATTGCTTACCTGCAAGATTCCCAGGCGCTGGATCACCTCCAGGACCTGTTCGACGCCCAACGCCGCGCCTATGCCGCCAACCCGATGCCACCGGCGGCGCAGCGCCAGCAATGGCTCAAGGCCTTGCGCGATGTGCTCAGCGACGAACGCCAGGCCCTGATCAACGCGATCAGCCAGGACTTCAGCCACCGCAGCGCAGACGAAACCCTGTTCGCCGAACTGATGCCCAGCCTGCATGGCATTCACTACGCCAGCAAACACCTCAAAGGCTGGATGAAACCTTCCCGTCGCGCTGTAGGCATTGCCTTCCAGCCGGCGTCGGCCAAAGTCATCTATCAACCACTGGGCGTGGTCGGGGTGATCGTGCCGTGGAACTACCCGCTGTATCTGGCCATTGGCCCGTTGGTCGGTGCGTTGGCGGCGGGCAACCGGGTGATGCTCAAGCTCAGCGAGTCCACGCCCGCCACGGGTGAATTGCTCAAGACACTCTTGGCGAAAATCTTTCCCGAAGACCTGGTGTGTGTGGTGCTGGGTGAAGCCGAAGTGGGCATGGCGTTTTCCAAGTTGCGCTTCGATCACTTGCTGTTTACCGGCGCCACCAGCATCGGCAAGCACGTAATGCGTGCGGCGGCCGAACATCTCACGCCGGTAACGCTGGAGCTGGGCGGCAAATCACCGGCCATCGTTTCCGCCGACGTACCGCTCAAGGACGCCGCCGAACGCATCGCCTTCGGCAAATGCCTGAATGCCGGGCAAACCTGCGTGGCACCGGACTACGTGCTGGTGCCCGAAGATCGCGTTGAAGGCTTCGTCGAGGCCTACAGCAAGGCGGTTCGCGGGTTCTATCCGACTCTGGCCGACAACCCGGACTACACCGCCATCATCAACGAGCGGCAACAGGCCCGGCTGAATGCCTACGTCAAAGACGCCACCGACAAAGGCGCCACGCTGATTCCGCTGTACGACCAGGGCCAGGCACGGCGCATGGCCCACAGCCTGCTGCTCAATGTCAGCGATGAAATGACCGTGATGCAGGACGAAATCTTCGGCCCGGTGCTGCCGATCGTGCCGTATCGCGGCATCGATCAGGCCTTTGCCTACATCAACCAACGCCCTCGCCCACTGGCCCTGTATTACTTCGGCTACAACAAGAGCGAGCAAAACCGCGTACTCCACGAAACCCACTCCGGCGGCGTGTGCCTGAATGACACCCTGCTGCACGTGGCCCAGGACGATATGCCCTTCGGCGGCATCGGCCCTTCGGGCATGGGCCACTACCACGGCCACGAAGGCTTCCTCACGTTCAGCAAGGCCAAGGGCGTGCTGGTGAAACAGCGCTTGAACGCGGCGAAGTTGATCTACCCGCCCTATGGCAAATCGATCCAGAAGTTGATTCAAAAGTTGTTTGTTCGCTGATTCCGCCACTCACGGGATAACAATAACAATGAACCCCAGCCTGACTGAAACACCCGAATTGTCGCGGCGCGGCGTCCTCAAAATCGGCCTGTGCGCCAGCGCCTTCCTGGCCACTGCCGGGTTGGGCGCCAGCCTCAGCGGCTGCTCCAGCAGCACCCCGGCCAGCGGCTTTGCGATGCTGCGCAGCAGTGACTTGCCGTTCCTGCGCGCGGTGATCCCGGTGCTGCTCGAAGGCGCGGCCAGCGCCCAGGACGTGGTCGCCGGCATTGAAGACACCCTGAAAAAGCTCGATTACAGCCTGCAGCACCTGTCGCCGGAGATGTTCAAGCTCACCCAGCAACTGTTCGATGTACTCGGCATGGGGATTACGCGCGGGCCGTTGACCGGCATCTGGGGCAGTTGGGAAAACGCCAGCAGCGATCAGATCCGCAACTTCCTGCACCGCTGGGAAAACAGTTACCTGAACCTGCTGCGCATGGGCCAGGGCTCGCTGCTCAAGCTGGTGATCATGGCCTGGTACTTCCGGCCGCAGTCCTGGGCCCAATGCGGCTACCCCGGCCCGCCGAAGATTTAGGCCTGACAACCCGATTGGAAAATGTGGGAGCTGGCTTGCCCGCTCCCACACTGGTCGCAACTTCGTACAAAAAAAAATAAGAGTGCACTCCTATGCCCGTACCCGATCTGTTCCGCGACGGCCTGGCCCGCGGCTGGAAAACCCACAATGGCGCCGCGCTCGACAGCGACCTGACCCTGGAAGCCGACGTGGCGATCATTGGCAGCGGTGCCGGTGGTGGCACCACCGCCGAAATCCTCAGCGCTGCGGGCTACAAAGTGCTGCTGATCGAAGAAGGGCCGCTCAAGACCAGCAGTGACTTCAAGCTGCTCGAGGACGAGGCCTACGCCAGCCTGTATCAGGAAGGCATCGGCCGCATGAGCAAGGACGGCGCGATCACCATCCTGCAAGGTCGAGCCGTGGGCGGCACCACGTTGATCAACTGGACGTCGAGTTTTCGCACGCCCGACGCCACGCTTTCCCACTGGGCCAGTGAATACGCGGTGAAAGGCCACAGCAGCGCCGAGATGGCGCCGTGGTTCGAGAAGATGGAACAGCGCCTGGGCATCGCGCCGTGGGCCATCCCACCGAATGCCAATAACGATGTGATCCGCAAAGGCTGCGAAAAGCTCGGTTACAGCTGGCACGTTATCCCGCGCAACGTACGCGGCTGCTTCAACCTGGGTTATTGCGGCATGGGCTGCCCGGTCAACGCCAAGCAATCGATGCTGGTGACCACCATCCCGTCCACGTTGGAAAAAGGCGGCGAGCTGCTGTACCTGGCCCGCGCCGAACGCTTGAAATACAGCGGCGATACCATCAGCAGCCTGGAATGCGTGGCGATGGACGAACGCTGCGTGGCACCCACCGGGCGCAAGATCACGGTCAAGGCCCGGCATTACGTACTGGCGGGCGGCGGCATCAACAGCCCGGCGCTGTTGCTGCGCTCGGACGCGCCCGACCCGCATTCGCGCGTGGGCAAGCGCACGTTCCTGCACTTGGTGAACTTCTCCGCCGGGCAGTTCGATGAGGTGATCAACCCGTTCTACGGCGCCCCGCAGTCGATCTATTCCGACCACTTCCAGTGGCAGGACGGCACCACCGGCAAAATGTCCTACAAGCTGGAGGCACCGCCCTTACACCCAGGATTGGCCAGCACTTTGTTCGGCGGTTACGGCACCGGGAACGCGCTGGACATGAGCCAACTGCCCCACACCCACGCCATGCTTGCGCTGCTGCGCGATGGCTTCCACCCCGACAGCCCGGGAGGCGCCGTGGACTTGCGCGGGGACGGCACGCCGGTGCTGGATTATCAGGTGTCACCCTACGCATGGGATGGCCTGCGCCGTGCCTTCCACAGCATGGCCGAGATCCAGTTCGCGGCGGGCGCCAAGTCGGTCAAACCGCTGCACCACGATGCGCGCTACGTGAACACCCTGGCCGAAGCGCGCAGCCAGATTGACGGCCTGAGCCTGGAATTGCACCGCACCACGCTGGGCAGCGCCCATGTGATGGGCGGTTGTGCCATGGGCGAAGACCCGAAAAACGCGGTGGCCGACAGCCTGGGACGCCATCACCAACTGCGCAACCTGTCGATCCACGACGGCTCGTTATTCCCCACCAGTATTGGGGCTAACCCGCAATTGTCGGTGTATGGGTTAACCGCGCAACTGGCGACAGCCTTGGCCGAACGTCTGAAAACAGCGTGAAAAAACAGGTTATTCGCGGTGTCTATAGTGCTTTCTTATGCATAAGTTGACTTGGCCGACCGGGATGGCTGCGATACCATCCGGTTCCCCAACGGACTCCGCCAGGACGACGCGATGAACCGAGTGTTGTACCCAGGTACTTTCGACCCGATTACCAAAGGCCATGGCGATTTGGTCGAACGCGCCTCTCGCTTGTTCGACCATGTGATCATCGCGGTCGCTGCCAGCCCCAAGAAAAACCCGCTGTTTCCCCTGGAACAGCGCGTGGAGCTGGCGCGTGAGGTCACCAAGCACCTGCCCAACGTAGAAGTGGTAGGTTTCTCGACCTTGCTGGCGCACTTTGCCAAAGAGCAGAACGCCAATGTGTTCCTGCGTGGCCTGCGTGCAGTGTCGGACTTCGAGTACGAATTCCAGCTGGCCAACATGAACCGCCAACTGGCGCCGGACGTGGAAAGCCTGTTCCTCACGCCGTCGGAGCGTTACTCGTTCATTTCCTCGACATTGGTCCGTGAAATCGCCGCTTTGGGCGGGGATATCACCAAGTTCGTGCACCCGGCTGTCGCGGATGCGCTGACGCTGCGCTTCAAGAAGTAAGACCGCTCAATCGGCGCCCGCTCGCACTGCGGGCGCCAATGCGGCACAATTGCGCGCATTAGTTTTCAGATGCCCTGGCTGACGGCCCTGGCAGGAGTTTCCATGTCCCTGATCATCACCGACGATTGCATCAACTGCGACGTCTGCGAACCCGAGTGCCCGAACGCTGCGATTTCCCAGGGCGAAGAGATCTACGTGATCGACCCCAACCTGTGCACCCAGTGCGTCGGCCACTACGACGAGCCTCAGTGCCAGCAAGTGTGCCCGGTGGATTGCATTCCGCTGGATGAGGCACACCCTGAGACGCAAGAGCAGTTGATGGAGAAGTACCGGTTGATTACCGGTAAAGCCTGAGACTTTGTGGCGCCCATCAGGGCCTCATCGCAGGCAAGCCAGCGCCCACATTTGGATGTGTGAATACAGTCAAGTGTGGGAGCTGGCTTGCCTGCGATGGCTAGATCAGCCATCACACAACACTCAGCTCTGGCACTTGGGGCAAAACACACTCGCCCGCTGCCCCAACACCACATTGCGCAACTCGCTGCCGCACACCTTGCACGCCTCGCCGCCCCGCCCGTAGACGAACAGCTCCTGCTGGAAATACCCCGGCTGCCCATCACCGCCGATAAAATCGCGCAAGGTGGTGCCGCCACGCTCGATGGCCGCCGCCAACACACGCTTGATCTCAATCGCCAGCTTCAGGTAACGCCCGCGTGAAATACCGCCAGCGGCCCGACGCGGATCAATTCCGGCGGCAAACAACGCTTCCGTCGCATAGATATTGCCCACGCCCACCACCACCGCGTTGTCCATGATGAACGGCTTCACTGCCATCGACTTGCCACGGGACAGTTGAAACAGCCGCTCACCGTCAAACAAGTCGGTCAACGGCTCCGGGCCCAGGCGAATCAGCAGCTCATGATTGTGCGGGTCCTGGCTCCACAGCATCGCGCCGAAGCGCCGTGGGTCGGTGTAGCGCAGGGCCATGCCGGATTCCAGCTCGATGTCTACATGCTCATGCTTGGCCGCCGGCAGGCCGACTTCCACCAGACGCAAATTACCCGACATGCCCAAGTGGCTGATCAGCGTGCCGACTTCGGCATTGATCAACAGGTACTTGGCTCGCCGTTCCACCAACACGATGCGCTGCCCGGACAGGCGCACATCGAGGTCTTCCGGGATCGGCCAGCGCAGGCGCCGCTCACGCACGACCACACGGCTGACGCGCTGGCCTTCCAGGTGCGGCGCAATCCCGCGCCGGGTGGTTTCGACTTCTGGTAACTCGGGCATGTGTACCTCGTGAAGAAAGGGTCAGTGCGCGCCCAGTTCGCGGATCGACAACTTCATGCTTTCAAAGTCGTAGTCCGACAGGCCCACGTAATCCAGCACCAGATGGCCGATGGCATTCCACTCATGGTCCACGGTCTGGTTGCCCAGCACGCGATAGGACGAGCAGATATGCTCGGCCATCTTCAGGATCGCCAGCAGGTTTTTCAGCTGCGGATTGCGTGCCGATTCATCACTGAAAATCGCCAGGGCGTTGTGGTGGTTAGCGATGGCGTCGGTCACATGCTCCGGCAGGCGCCAGGATTTGGCTGTGTAATAACCCACCACGGCGTGGTTGGTGTTGAACGCGTTGTTCTCGGTATCGACCACACGGCAGTCGGGGCCGGCATTCGCGTAGGCTTCTTCCAGCACCGCCATGTAATTGGGGAAGCGCTTGAGCATCAACGGCACGCCGCAATCATGGAACAGGCCCAAGGCATACGCCTCGTCGACGGCTTGCGAACCGGTGCGCTTGGCCAGGGTCAGGCAGGTCATGGCCACATCCTGGGCAGTGTCCCAGAAGCGGTTGAGGGTGACGATGGTGTCGTCGCTCATCTCGCCTTTGATCGACTGCGCGTTGATCAGGTTGATGATCGAGCGGCTGCCCAGCAGGTTCACGGCGCGCTGGATCGAGGCGATTTTGTTGCTCAGGCCGTAATACGGCGAGTTGACGATTTTCAGCAAGGCGCCGGACAGGCCTGGGTCCTGGGAGATCAGCCGCGCGATCACTTCCAGGTCCGGGTCGGGCATGTACTGCTCCATCTGCAAATCCACCATGATTTGCGGTTGAGGCGGCACGCTGATGCCTTGCAGGGCCTGTTGGATCTGCTCGGCGGAAAGCTCTTGGGACATAAGTACACACTCTGGGCTAGGCGGGGATTCTAACCTCTAAGCAAAGCTGACTGACACCTCAAAAACCCGAATTGAAACCCGATCAAATGTGGGAGCTGGCTTGCCTGCGATTGCACCACCGCCGTACGTCAGATACACCGCGCCGTCTGCATCGCAGGCAAGCCAGCGCCCACATGAACCGATGCGCAACAGGTATACTCCCGCTCTTTTTTCCGGAGCGACGTCATGTCCCTGCCAAGCCTGCGTCTCAAAGCCAACGCCGATCGTCGTTTGCGCAACGGCCACCTGTGGGTCTACAGCAACGAAATCGACGTGGCCGCCACCCCACTTCACGGCTTCCAGGCAGGCGACCAGGCTATCCTGGAAGCGGCCGGCGGCAAGACCCTGGGCATCGTGGCCATGAGCCCGAACAACCTGATCTGCGCACGCCTGCTGTCGCGCGACATCAAGTTGCCGCTGGACAAGTCGCTGCTGGTGCACCGCATCAACGTCGCGCTGTCCCTGCGTGATCGCCTGTTCGACAAGCCGTTCTACCGCTTGGTCTATGGCGATTCCGACCTGCTGCCGGGCCTGGTAGTCGACCGTTTCGGCGACATCCTGGTGGTGCAGATCGCGTCGGCGACCATGGAAGCGCACAAAGAAGACGTGATCGCCGCCCTGACTCAAGTGCTCAAGCCGAGCGGCATCCTGTTCAAGAACGACTCCGCCGCACGTGACGCCGAAGGCCTCAACCGCTACGTCGAAACCGTATTCGGCCTGGTGCCGGAATGGGTCGCGCTGGAAGAAAACGGCGTGAAATTCGAAGCCCCGGTGATCCAGGGCCAGAAGACCGGCTGGTTCTACGACCACCGCATGAACCGCGCCCGCCTGGCCCCGTATGCCAAAGGCAAACGCGTGCTCGACCTGTACAGCTATATCGGCGGCTGGGGTGTGCAAGCGGCCGCCTTTGGCGCCAGTGAAGTGTTCTGCGTCGACGCCTCCGCCTTCGCCCTCGACGGCGTGGAGCGCAACGCGGCGCTGAACGGCGTTGCCGAGAAGATGACCTGCATCGAAGGCGACGTGTTCGAAGCCCTCAAAGAACTGAAAGCCAGCGAAGAACGTTTCGACGTGATCGTCGCCGACCCACCGGCCTTCATCAAACGCAAAAAAGACATGAAAAACGGCGAAGGCGCCTACCGCCGCCTGAACGAGCAAGCCATGCGCCTGCTCAGCAAGGACGGCATCCTGGTCAGCGCTTCGTGCTCGATGCACTTGCCGGAAGACGACCTGCAAAACATCTTGCTGACCAGCGCCCGCCACCTGGACCGCAATATCCAGATGCTCGAACGCGGCGGCCAGGGCCCGGATCACCCGGTACACCCGGCGATTGCCGAGACGCGCTATATCAAGAGCATTACGTGCCGGTTGTTGCCCAATAGCTAAGTAGCAAGCGCAGATCAAAATGTGGGAGCGGGCTTGCCCGCGAAAGCGGTGTATCAGGTACAGATGTTTAACCTGTTGCACCGCTATCGCAGGCAAGCCAGCTCCCACAGTTTTTTGTGCTGTGCCAGGAGCAGGCCGCGCGCCAGGCAACGCCCCTCAACGGCTTTGATTGAATTCCCCATTTCGCAGACTAGTATCGGTTTCTGGGCGACGTAAAACGCCAACAGCAGGATCGGGCGCCGCTAAGGCTCCCGGATCACGGGGGTCAGCAACATATCGCGGGTCTGCAGCTGCCGGTATCGCGGCTTGACCAACGATATGTTGCCCTCGCGGATGTCGTGGATCAGCATCTCGGTGTCCACGTGACCGCTGGGCAGTTGTGTCCATAGCAGCGGGCCGCGATCGTCCCATTGGCCTTTTTCATCCAGGGCATAAATGCGCGGGACCTTGTACTCGTTGCGAAAACTCGTCAGGGGCACCACCAGCACCTCGCTTTGGCCGTCCCCGTCGAGGTCGACCGCCCACAACACACAGCCCGACTCGCAAGGTGAGTCTGCGATCTCACTCATATCCACAAACTGCTCGCTGCCTTTGGGTTTGGGGCCGATCCATTCCAGCTCGGGCTTGGGCGCCAGAGCCCGCTCCTTGGCCAACTGCTCGTCAAAACTCAGCGACGTGTCGTCCATTCTCGCGCGCAGGGCGCGGCGCGATTCCGGGTTCAGAATGCGCTCCTGATCCACGTCCATCTGCAACTGGGCATAAGCCTGCTCGCCGGCCTTCCCCAAGCCGAAGCGCAGGTAATGGGCATCAAATGCTTCAGGGTTAGTGCGCCCATCGAGCAAACGCCGCACCTGATCGTCGGCGCTGAGCCGTATCGGGTTGAGTACCGGCGTATTCACCAACACCAACAATACGCAAAACAGCAACGCCAGTACCGGGTTGGTCACGCGCAGGTTGCTTAGCCAGGCCGGCGAACGCAAGGCCACCGCCCACATCGCCGCCAGGCCATACAAACTGCACAGCAGAGCCAGCGCCAGCGCGATGAAACGTTGCGGCGACAAGGCGTATTGCTCGACGCGCAGCCAACTGGAGTAGAACGCCAGCGCCGCGAGAATCGGCAGGCACACCACGCTGAATTCAACAAAGCGCACCAGCCACTTGGGGTATGGCCGAGGTTGCCCGCCCTCTTGAAAGACGCCATTGAGCAAGAACAGCTGGGCGCCGGCCAATACAAGTAAAATCGGCGTGGAGTAGCCCGTCGCCCAAATCCGGTCGAGGCCGGTGAAGGGCAACGTCAGGGTAAACAGCACACTGATCAGTGCGATCAACGGCAACAACAGCCCACAGGCGCCAAACAGCATGCCACGCATCTGCCCGATAACCTTTTCACTGCGCCCCGCCATGTACATACCCAGCGCGAACACCAGCGGCACGCTGAAACACATGAACGTCTGGCTCCAGAAGTGGAGCTCAAAGAATTCGATGCCCAGCATCAGGAACAGACGGCTCCAGAGCTTGAGCAACAACAGGAAAAGACCGACGAGCATCAGGGCGTACAGCACGATGAACACACTGTTCCAGGCTTGCTGAAACAGGTTCTCATACCGCCAGCGCTGCCCCTTCGCGGCGGGCCAGGCGCACAGAAAGCTGGCGCCGATGTAGCTCAGCAGCACCAGGCTGAGGCACCAGGCGTCCACCTCCCGTCGGCTAATCAGGAGGAGTTCGGCTCGATAAAAGACCCACGCCGTCATGCCGCTCATCAGCAAAATGAACGCCAGCGTAGGCAGCAAAGCGCGCCATTGCCGGGTTTTGTCCCCCAGCAGTTGCAACGTGGTCCCGCCCACCAAGGCCACGGCCATAAAGCCGGTAAACAGCGCCTGGTTCGAATTGAAGAACCGGTCGGCGTAATTAAACACCACGCCCTGAAGCAGGCCGATCAGCAGGTAAAACCCAAGAAAACGATTAAGGCCAGGCATTCCAATTCCTTTGGAGTGGGGTGAAGGCAAAGGGCCGCAAGTCTAAACAAAGCCCGTGCCCTTGGGTAATACGCCTTCACATCCCCGGTTCCCTCCCGCTGCCAGCGGTGTAGAATCGACCCTATTCATCGCCAGTCATCCCCCGGCGGGTTTATGAGCTCGAGGCCCAAGCAAGCGGCGATCCCGCGACGCGAGTGGCAACTTTTGGACACGCGGCCATTTTCTGAGTGTTCCAGACGTCAATAGAAGCTCACTCCCCATTAGTACCTGATTAGAAGTACCTGATTAGCCGCCCGGAGTGCTCCATGCCAGATTACCGCTCGAAAACATCCACCCACGGCCGCAACATGGCCGGCGCGCGCGCACTGTGGCGTGCCACGGGGATGAAAGATGACGACTTCAAGAAGCCGATCATCGCGATTGCCAACTCGTTCACCCAGTTCGTACCCGGCCACGTCCACCTCAAGGACCTGGGCCAACTGGTCGCCCGTGAGATCGAACGCGCCGGTGGCGTGGCCAAGGAATTCAACACCATCGCCGTGGATGACGGCATCGCCATGGGCCATGACGGCATGCTGTATTCCCTGCCGAGCCGCGAGATCATCGCCGACTCCGTGGAATACATGGTCAACGCCCACTGCGCCGACGCCATCGTGTGTATTTCCAACTGCGACAAGATCACCCCCGGCATGCTGATGGCCGCCCTGCGCCTGAACATCCCGGTGATCTTCGTCTCCGGCGGCCCGATGGAAGCCGGCAAGACCAAGCTCGCTTCCCACGGCCTCGACCTGGTAGACGCCATGGTGATCGCCGCCGATTCCAGCGCTTCTGACGAGAAGGTCGCGGAATACGAGCGCAGCGCCTGCCCGACCTGCGGTTCGTGCTCCGGCATGTTCACCGCCAACTCGATGAACTGCCTGGTGGAAGCCCTGGGCCTGGCCTTGCCGGGCAACGGTTCGACGCTGGCCACCCACAGCGACCGCGAGCAGCTGTTCCTGCAGGCCGGCCGCACCATCGTCGAGCTGTGCAAGCGTTACTACACCGAGAACGATGAGTCGGTGTTGCCACGCAACATCGCCAACTTCAAGGCGTTCGAAAACGCGATGACCCTGGACATCGCCATGGGCGGTTCCACCAACACCATCCTGCACTTGCTGGCCGCCGCGCAGGAAGCCGAGATCGATTTCGACCTGCGCGACATCGACCGCCTGTCCCGTCACGTGCCGCAGCTGTGCAAGGTCGCGCCGAACATCCAGAAGTACCACATGGAAGACGTGCACCGCGCCGGCGGGATCTTCTCGATCCTCGGTTCGCTGGCCCGTGGCGGCCTGCTGCACACCGACCTGCCGACCGTGCACAGCAAATCCATCGCCGAAGGCATCGCCAAGTGGGACATCACCCAGACTGACGACGAAGCCGTGCATACCTTCTTCAAGGCCGGCCCGGCCGGCATCCCGACGCAAACCGCGTTCAGCCAGTCGACTCGTTGGGACACCCTGGACGACGACCGTGAAAACGGCTGCATCCGCAGTGTCGAGCACGCCTACTCGCAAGAAGGCGGCCTGGCCGTGCTGTACGGCAACATCGCGCTGGATGGCTGCGTGGTGAAAACCGCCGGTGTGGATGAGTCGATCCATGTGTTCGAAGGCAACGCCAAGATCTTCGAAAGCCAGGACAGCGCCGTGCGCGGCATCCTTGCTGACGAAGTGAAAGAAGGTGACATCGTCATCATCCGTTACGAAGGCCCGAAAGGCGGCCCGGGCATGCAAGAGATGCTCTATCCGACGTCGTACCTGAAATCCAAAGGCCTGGGCAAAGCCTGCGCCTTGCTGACCGACGGCCGTTTCTCCGGCGGTACTTCGGGCCTGTCCATCGGCCACGCTTCGCCAGAAGCTGCTGCCGGTGGCGCGATTGGCCTGGTGCAGGATGGCGATAAAGTGCTGATCGACATTCCGAACCGCTCGATCAACCTGTTGATCAGCGATGAAGAACTGGCCGCGCGCCGGGTCGAGCAGGACAAGAAAGGCTGGAAGCCGGTCGAGAAGCGCCCGCGCAAAGTCACCACCGCGTTGAAGGCTTACGCGTTGCTGGCTACCAGTGCCGACAAGGGCGCGGTGCGTAACAAGGCGATGCTCGACGGCCTGTAAACCCCGCCCATAAAAATGCCCCGCCATGTGCGGGGCATTTTTTTGCCTGGCTAACGCTCCAACCGATCGTTCCCACGCTCCGCGTGGAAATGCCTCCGGTGACGCTCCGCGTCACGCAGTCAAGGGCGGACGCAGAGCGTCCAGGGCTGCATTCCCACGCAGAGCGTGGGAATGATCAGTACGGTGTTACTGAATCTCCTCAGGCTTCACGATTACCCAGTTCTTGTCCGCCGTCACCGGTAACCCTTCTTTGGCTTGTGCGGCAGCGTGCTTGGCCATCATGCCGTTGAGTTGGGTCATGTACTTGTCCTTGCGGTTGATCCACAGGTGGATGCCGCCCTTGGCCACGTCCACATCGTGGAACAGCATGTAGCCGTCGCTGGTCGGTGTATCACCACCAACGATCACCGGTTTTTTCCACTCGTCGATGTAGGTCAGGATCGCCGCGTGTTTGCCGGCCATCCAGGTTGCCGGGGTCCACAGGTAAGGAGTCAGCTCCAGGCCGAGGTTGGCCTTCTCGTCATATTTACCGGCGGTGATCTGTTTGCGCGCAGTGGTCAGTTCGCCGGTCTTGCGGTCCTTGAGCAGCGTGCTCACACCGATGACGTTTTCGGGTTTGACGTTGTAGCCGTACTTCGGATCGGCAGCGACCATGCGCACCAGCTCCTCGGACGCGGCGGTCATCACATACACCTCGATGCCGTTTTCCATCAGCTTGTTGAACAGCTCAGCCTGGCCGGTGAAGACTTTCGGCGGCTGCACCTCCATGTTCTTCACCACGTCACCGTCGTAATAGGTGACCGGCACCGGCTTGCCCGACGCCATCATCTCGTCGACGTAGCCCTTGAGTTCCTTGAGCGTGAAACCGGAAAAAATCTGCGCGACCCACGGGTAGCAGACCATGTCGTCGACTTCGCAGAGGCGGTAGTAATAGCTGAACAGGCTTTCCTTGTGGTCGGCGGTGTCCTTGAACGGGATCAGTTTCAGGGACGGGTCCATCGTGTCGCGGGTGATCAGGCCCTTGTTCTCCAGGTACGGCAGCAAGGACTCTTCGAGGTCGTAGCGGTAGCTGGTGTTGTCCATGTCGAACACCGCGAAGTTACCTTTGTTGGCATTCGCGGCGATCATCTTGTTCAGTTGCTCGGCGGCAGGCGCCGGCCAGTGTTTCAACTCGGTGGCGGCGAATGCCTGGCTGGCGAGGCCGAAGCAGAAGGCAGCGGCAAGTAGTGTTGGCGCGAGCTTCATAAGCGTTTTCTCCCTGAGTGAAAGACATCGACGCTAACAAATCTGTGTGACAGTTATCGCCCGAGCGCGACCGCTTGCGTCGTGATTGCGCCAAAGGCATGTGCCTGAGCGTCAAACGCTTATTCCAAAAACGACAGTCACCATTCCATATCGGTATTAAATCAATATATTTCAAGCTGTTAGCATTTCCGGTTCGCAATCGCAGGCTCACGCGATTGGCTGCCTTCTCAACGGAGCTTCAATGAATCTGCCCCTGATTCTCAACTTACTGGTGTTCGTTGCCCTGCTTTTAGGCCTGGCACAAACCCGCCGAACAAACTGGAGCCTAGCCAAAAAGGTGCTGTTCGCGCTGGTGCTCGGCGTGCTGTTCGGTGCGGCGTTGCACACTATTTATGGCGACGGAAACCCGGTGCTCAAAGCCTCGATCAGCTGGTTTGATCTGGTCGGCAACGGTTATGTGCAACTGCTGCAAATGATCGTGATCCCGCTGGTGTTCGCCTCGATCCTCAGTGCCGTGGCGCGCCTGCATAACGCCTCGTCCCTGGGCAAGATCAGCTTCCTGACCATCGGCACGCTGCTGTTCACCACCGCCATTGCGGCGCTGATCGGTATCGGCCTGACCAACCTGTTCGGCCTCACCGCCGAAGGTCTGGTGGCCGGCACCCAGGAAATGGCGCGCCTGCAGGTGATCCAGAGTGATTACGCGGGCAAGGTCGCCGACCTGAATATCCCGCAGTTGCTGCTGTCGTTCGTGCCGGCGAACCCCTTCGCCGACCTGGCCCGCGCCAAGCCGACGTCGATTATCAGCGTGGTGATTTTCGCCGCATTCCTGGGGGTTGCCGCGCTGCAACTGCTCAAGGATGACGTGGAAAAAGGCCAGAAAGTGCTCAACGCCATCGACACCCTGCAAGCCTGGGTGATGCGCCTGGTGCGCCTGGTGATGAAGCTGACGCCCTACGGCGTGCTGGCGCTGATGACCAAAGTGGTCGCCGGTTCCAACCTGCAAGACATCATCAAGCTCGGCAGTTTTGTGGTGGTGTCGTACCTGGCGCTGGGTTTGATGTTTGTGGTGCACGGCCTGCTGCTGTCGCTGGCCGGGGTCAACCCGCTGCGTTTCTTCCGCAAGGTCTGGCCGGTGCTGACCTTTGCCTTCACCAGCCGCTCCAGCGCAGCGGCCATCCCGTTGAGCATCGAAGCGCAGACCCGCCGCCTGGGCATCCCGCAATCCATCGCCGGTTTCGCCGCCTCGTTTGGCGCGACGATTGGCCAGAACGGTTGCGCCGGTCTCTACCCGGCCATGCTGGCGGTGATGGTTGCACCGACCGTGGGCATCAACCCGCTGGACCCGCTGTGGATCGCGACCCTGGTGGCAATTGTGACCTTGAGTTCAGCCGGTGTGGCCGGTGTGGGCGGCGGTGCGACCTTTGCCGCGCTGATCGTGCTGCCGGCGATGGGCTTGCCGGTGTCACTGGTGGCGCTGCTGATTTCCGTTGAGCCGCTGATCGACATGGGCCGTACGGCACTGAACGTGAACGGTTCGATGACGGCGGGCGCGATTACCAGCCAGGTCATGGGGCAGACGGATAAGGCGTTGTTGGATGCCGATGAGCATGCTGAGTTAGCGCAGGTCTAAAGCCCTGGATCGTTCCCACGCTCCGCGTGGGTATGCAGCCCAGGACGCTCTGCGTCCGTTCCTGAAGGCCGTGACGCGGAGCGTCACAGGAGGCATTCCCACGCGGAGCGTGGGAACGATCTTGATGCTCTTAGGCTTTTTCCCAAACCTCAAAGTTGTACGCCGGCTTATCACCCTCAGCCGCATTCTCGACATTCGACACCAGCGTCCACTGGTTCAAATCAAACTCGGGAAACCACGCATCCCCTTCCGGGCTCAACGCAACCCGCGTCAAATACAGGCGGTCCGCCTGCTCCAGCCCCTGCGCATACAACTGCGCACCGCCGATCAGCATCAGCTCATCCACGCCCTGCTCCAGCGCCCACGCCTCTGCGCGTTCGACTGCTGCGTCCAGTGACGGAAAAACTTCCGCACCTTCAAGCGCCAAATCGGTCTGACGGCTGACCACAATGTTCAAGCGCCCCGGCAACGGTCGGCCCAGGGAATCCCAGGTTTTGCGCCCCATGATGATCGGCTTGCCGAGCGTGGTGGCTTTGAAATATTTGAAATCCCCCGGCAAATGCCAGGGCATGCTGTTGTCGACGCCGATCACACGGTTTTCACCGAGGGCTGCGATCAGGCTTAAAGGGAGAGTTTTTTTCATGTCGACGAGAATACCAGAGCCGCGAGTCTGCGGTTATGCTCCAAGCTCACTGGCTCAACAGGACGACGCGTGACTGCACTGACCCCGCTGCACAAACTCTGGCTGACGGAAACCGTGCGCCTGCGTGAAGAACACGCCGGTCCCCTGGAAGACCTGGAAGCCAACCGCCTGGCCCGCTCCGCCGGTGGCGACTTGCCGACGCGCATCCAACAGCGCGCCCTGCAGTTGGCCGAACGCGATGGCTTGACCGCCGCCCTCACCCGCTGGCTGCAAGGTGCGCGTTTGGCGTTGGTACTGCTGGCCATCTTCGCAGTGATCAGCGGCGCCGGCCTGGCCTTTGCCGCACTGGGCAACGGTTTGACGCCGGTTAATGTGTTCTGGGCCTTGGGCAGCCTGCTCGGCTTGAACCTCATTCTGCTGTTGAGCTGGGCCTTGGGCTTGCTGTTTGCCGGCGAGCACAGCACCAGCCTCGGCCGCCTGTGGCTGTGGCTCAGCGAAAAACTCGCGCGTGACGCCAAGGCCGCACAGCTGGCCCCTGCGTTATTGCTATTGCTGCAACGCCAGAAACTCAATCGCTGGGCCGTCGGTGTGCTGGTCAACAGCCTGTGGTTGCTGGCGTTGCTCAGCGCCATGGCGATTTTGCTGACACTGCTGGCCACGCGGCGCTACGGCTTTGTGTGGGAAACCACAATCCTCGGCGCCGACACCTTTGTTGCCGTGACCCAAGCCCTCGGCAGCCTGCCTGCGCTGCTGGGCTTCAACGTGCCGACGGTCGAAATGATCCGCGCCAGCGGCGACTCGGCGCTGAATATCGAAAGCGCCCGCCAAGCCTGGGCCGCCTGGCTGGTAGGCGTGCTGCTGGTCTATGGCCTGCTGCCGCGGCTGATCCTCGCGCTGCTGTGCCTGTGGCGCTGGAAACGTGGGCGCGCGGCGCTGCGTCTGGACCTGAACTTGCCCGGCTACAGTCAACTGCGCGAGCGTTTGATGCCGAGCAGCGAACGCCTTGGCGTCAACGACGCCGCCCCCGAACAGTTGCACTCCGTGACCGGCGGCGTCAGCGAATTGGAAAGCGACGGCGCCCTGCTGGTGGCCATCGAACTGGATGACCAACACGCCTGGCCGCCCACACTGCCGGCCAGCGTTAAAAACGCCGGCGTCCTCGACAGCCGCGAATCGCGCAACAAGCTGCTGGAACAACTCACGCGTTTTCCGCCCGCGCGCCTGGCCATTGCCTGCGACCCCCGCCGCTCGCCCGACCGTGGCAGCCTGGCGTTGATCGCCGAGCTGGCCCGCAGCGCCACCGCCACCCGCGTGTGGCTGCTGCAAGCCCCGCCCGGCCAGGCGCTGGACGCTGAACGCTTGGGCGATTGGCATGCGGCGCTGCAACAGCTTGAGGTGCCCTTCGCCGACTGCGCGCCGCTGACGTGGCTGGAGACGGGTCATGACTAAGCCGCTGAAACTCGCCGTGGTCGGCCACACCAACGTCGGCAAGACCTCGCTGCTGCGCACGCTGACCCGAGATGTCGGCTTTGGCGAAGTCTCCCATCGCCCCAGCACCACGCGGCATGTCGAAGGCGCGCGCTTGTCAGTCGACGGCGAAGCCTTGCTCGAACTGTACGACACGCCCGGCCTCGAAGACGCCATCGCCCTGCTTGATTACCTGGAACGCCTGGACCGTCCCGGCGAACGCCTCGACGGCCCGGCACGTCTGGCGCGCTTTCTGGACGGCAGCGAAGCACGCCAGCGTTTCGAGCAGGAAGCCAAAGTGCTGCGCCAGTTGCTGGCCTCGGACGCCGGCCTGTATGTGATCGACGCCCGCGAGCCGGTTTTGGCCAAGTACCGCGACGAGCTGCAAGTGCTGGCCAGTTGCGGCAAACCGTTACTGCCGGTACTCAATTTTGTCAGCAGCAGTGACCACCGCGAGCCGGACTGGCGCGAAGCCCTGGCCCGCCTGGGCCTGCATGCGCTGGTGCGTTTCGACAGCGTGGCGCCACCGGAAGACGGCGAGCGGCGCTTATATGAAAGCCTGGCCCTGCTGCTGGAAAACGCGCGGCCGCAGTTGGAGCGCTTGATGCTCGACCAGCAGGCCCAGCGCGTCGCACGCCAGCAAAGCGCCGCGCAGCTGATCGCCGAGTTGCTGATCGACTGCGCCGCGTGCCGGCGCAGTGTGGTCACTGAACAGGAGCAGCAAGCTATCAGCGACTTGCGCAAAGCCGTGCGCCAGCGCGAACAAAAGTGTGTGGAAGCCCTACTCAAACTGTTCGGCTTCCGCCCACAGGACGCCGCCGCCAGCGATTTACCCTTGCTGGACGGGCGCTGGGGCGATGACCTGTTCAACCCTGAAACCCTCAAGCAACTCGGCGTGCGCGTCGGCGGTGGGATTGCCGCAGGCGCGGCCGCCGGTGCCGGTGTGGACCTGCTGGTCGGCGGCCTGACCCTCGGCGCCGCTGCGATTGCCGGCGCGATTGCCGGTGGCGCGCTGCAAACCGCGCGCAGCTACGGCAGCCGCCTGCTGGGCAAGATCAAGGGCCAACGCGAGCTGACCGTCGACGACAGCGTGCTACGCCTGCTCGCCTTGCGCCAACGCCAGTTGCTCAAGGCCCTGAACCTGCGCGGCCACGCGGCGATGCACAGCATCAAGCTCGATACGCCCCAGGACAAGACCTGGCGCGAAGGGAAACTGCCGGATGCGTTGCACAAAGCCCGTGCTCACCCACAATGGTCGTCGCTCAACCCGCACGCCAAATTGAGCCAGGCTGAGCGCCAGGAACAGGTCGAGGCACTGGCAACCCGCCTGGACGACGCGTAACGCCGTTAAACCTCATACCACGCCAAGGCCAGGAACGCGGTGCAGAGCGAGCGGATCAATTCCTTATCGGCTTGGTCAGCCACCCCGTTGCGGTCGACATCACTGCTGGTAAACGACTCCAACACCCCATCGCCATCGCCGTCATAGGCAGCGGCTTTGTAGATCAGCGACGCTCTGCCTCTTGGCGCAATGCTTTCATAAAAGTCGAGCTTTACCGCGTTCGGCCGTTGGGTTTTGCTGAAATGATCGACATAGAGGGTCAGTGCGCGCTGCGAATGGCCCTTTGAGTTAAACCAGTTGAGCTTGAAGAAGCTGTTGGCGAAGGCCTCAAGCTGACGTTTATCCACGTCCAACGCTTCAGGGTGGGCATCGGGTTTCGGATCTGCCAGCCGCAAAAAATCTACCTCCCCCTGGCCCGTCGTATCCACACCGATGAACTCGTGGATCATTTCATCCGGGCAGTCAGCATGATGCTGGTAAAACTGCAAAGTAACCGTATCAGCAGGGCCGTGGCAGCCCTTGCCGTGGGCGGTGGCTTTCAAGTAACGCATCAGTGTTGCTCCTTAGAGTTAAGAAGCAAGCACCTTAGTGATCTGCCAACCCAGGCTCTAGGCGCTGTGTCTGCGTGTTGCGTAAGGCTTGTCTACGCTGCCAGTAGCCGCGAAGCCTTGGCCCTGAGCAGTTGCAAGTCCAGCAACGGCACGTGCATTTCCTTGGCCTGTTCATCCCAGTGACGCATGCGCAGGCTGACCTGGCAGAGCGGGTCTTGCTCAAAAGCCTGGGCCTCTTCAGCGCTCATAACGCCGCCTTGATACCCCAGCGTGCGACGGCTGGCTTCACTCAACCGGGCGTAATACTCCGGCTGGCTGAAGGTCAGGTAACGCTTGGCTTGCACGTGATACTCCACCAGCTTGGCCATGCGCTCGCTGAAGCCTGCGCGGCGCAAGTAATCCGCGCCCAACCGTTCGTGGCTGACCACGCCATAACCGCCCATGTTCTCCCCGCCGTGACCGCAGAGGTGGCCGATGTCGTGGAAAAACGCCGCCAGCACCACTTCATCATCAAAGCCTTCAGCCATCGCCAGCTGCGCCGCCTGGGACATGTGTTCGATCTGCGACACCGGCTCGCCGATGTAATCCGCCGTGCCGTGCTGCTCATACAAACCGAAGATTTCGGCTATTGCCTGTTCCGGGCTCATGTTTGCGCTCCCCACAATGCGCTGATATTTCGCTCGGCCAGTGCCGGCCCCACACTCATGCCTACACCACTGTGCATCAATGCTGCGCTCACGCCCGGCGCCGCGCGCAGGAATGAAAACGGTGCCGGCCCGCGTGAGCCGTACACACCTTGCCAGCGCTCCACCACCTGGATCTTGCAGCCCAGGGTTTGCTCGGCCAGTTCGATCAACCAGTCATCAATCTGCTCGGCGTTGAACGGCGAGGCATCGCTGCCGTAGTCGTGGGAGTCGCCGATGATCAGTTCGCCATGGGGCGTCGGGCTGATCAGCAGGTGAATGCCGTGTTCATGCAAGTGCGGCGCTTCACGCAGGATCTGCGCCTGCACCGGCGCAGCTTCCGGCAGGTCGGCAAAGGCGCCGTAATGCACGCAACTCAAGCCCGTGAGCAAGGCGTGTTGCAGGTTCAGATTGATCGCGGGCCGCGCGCGCAGCATTTGCAGGCGGCAGATACTCGGGTTGAGTGCGGCAATCGATTCGGCCAGCAGGGTTTGGTAATCATGGCCGGAGCACACAATGATCTGCTCGCCGCGAAAGCTGCCTGCCGTGCTGTGCAGTTGGCCCGGTTCGACGTCGCGTACCAACGTGGAGAAGTGAAACTCCACCTTCAATTCACGGCGAAGGTAGTTGATCAGCGCCGGGATCGCTTCGCGCGAATACAACTGTTGATCATCCTTGCCGTGCAGCGCCGCGCGGTGATGACGGAACTGGCCGCCATACAAATCCCGCAGCGCCGCGCCTTGCAGCAGCTCGACGTTATAGCCGTGCGCCTGGGCGCGATCGGCGCAAAAAGCTTCCAACAAATGTTCTTCCGCCTCAGTACGCGCAAACAGGTACGAGCCATTGCGCTTGAGCTGCAAGCCGGCCACTTGCGCCCAGTCCCGCCAGATATCACGGCTTTCCCGGGCCAGGTCGAGCATCGGCCCTGGTGGTTGGCCGGTGACCAGTGCCTGGCCAAAGTTGCGCACCGAGGCGCCCAGCGGCGTGGCGCTGCGCTCGAAGACTTTGACCTTGAGGCCGCGTTTGGCGGCGGCGTAGGCGTGGGACAGGCCGAGGATGCCGGCGCCGATGACTAACAGATCACTACTCATGCGTTCCTCTCGTTCCCACGCTCCGCGTGGGAATGCATCCGGTGACGCTCTGCATCACGACGTTCAAGAGCGGACGCGGAGCGTCCAGGGCGGCATTCCCACGCGGAGCGCGGGAACGATCAATCACTGTTTTTCCGACTTACCGTCATAGCGCTTGCGCCACTCGGTCAGGATGCTGTCGCGGTTTTTCGAGGCCCAGGCGAAGTCATTCTTGATCAGGCGCTGCTCGTAGTCGGCTGGCAATTCAGTCTGCGGCTTGGCGATACCCGGCTGGGCGAGCACGGCAAAGTTGTCTTTGTAGAGGTCCATCGCCGCAGCGCTGGCGGAGAAATCAGCGAGCTTTTTAGCCGCGTCGGCGTGGGCAGTGCCCTTGATCACCGCTGTCGCTTCGATGTCCCAGCCCAGGCCTTCTTTGGGCAGGATGATGTCCAGCGGCGCGCCCTGGCGTTTCAGCTGAACCGCCGGGTATTCAAACGAAATGCCAATCGGGAATTCACCCGAAGCCGCCAGCTTGCACGGCTTGGAGCCGGAGTGAACGTACTGGCCGATGTTCTGGTGCAAGTCGTCCATGTACTGCCAGCCCTGCTTCTCGCCGAAAGTTTGCAACCAGGCACTGACATCCAGGAAACCGGTGCCGGACGACGCCGGGTTGGGCATCACGATTTTGCCTTTGTACTCAGGCTTGGTCAGGTCCTGCCAGCTCACCGGCTTGGTCAGGCCTTGTTTCTCGGCTTCGACGGTGTTGAAGCAGATGGTCGCCGCCCACACGTCCATGCCGACCCACGCCGGTGGGTTGGCGACGTCGCGGTAGTTTTTGCCGATCTTGTCCAGGTCCTTCGGCGCGTAGTTTTCCAGCATGCCTTGCTGATCGAGAATCGCCAGGCTCGAGGCGGCCAGGCCCCACACGACGTCAGCTTGCGGGCGATCTTTCTCGGCCAGCAGCTTCGCGGTGATGATGCCGGTGGAGTCGCGAACCCATTTGATCTCCACATCGGGGTTGGCTTTCTCGAAAGCCTGTTTATAAGTCTTCAACTGCTCGGCTTCGAGGGCCGTGTACACGGTCAGCTCGGTCTTGGCGAAGGCATTCAGGCTGAATGCAGTGAGTACCGCAGCGACCAGCGCCAGGGGCTTGAACATGGAACACCTCCTACAAGGACGATTATTGGCCGGGCGCGGTCTGGCGCCAGGCTTGGGAGCGGCGCAGCGCGCCACGTGAGGCCCACGCCAGCAGCAGCGAGACGCCGGCTGAGGTGAACAGGATCAAGGTAGACATGGCTGCAGCGCCGCCCACATTGCCGGCGTCGTCCATGTTCAACACGGCGACGGCGGCGAGGATGGTGTCGGGGCTGTAGAGGAAGATCGCGGCGGACACGGTGGTCATCGCCGACACAAACAGGTAGCGCACGATGTCCAGCAGCGCGGGCAGGCAGATCGGCACTGTCACGCGCAAGTAATGGCGATACAGCGGCGCCTTCAGGGACAGCGCGGCGGCCTCGAATTCACTGTCCAGTTGGCGCAGCGCCGTGGTCGCGCTCATCTGTGCAGTGGTCAAATAGTGCGCAATGGTGCACACCACCAGCAACGTCATGGTTCCGTAGAACACATGCAGCGGGTTGCCGTTGAGGTTGAAAAAGAACACGTAGCCCAGGCCCAACACCAGGCCCGGCACGGCCATCGGCACAAAGCTGAGCATGCGCAGCGCCAGGTTCAGGCCCTTCTGGGTCTTGGTTTTTTCCATCAGGTAGGCGCCGGTGAAGATCAGCACGCTGCCGATCAGTGCCGTGCACAGCGCCATGGTCAGGCTGTTGCGATAGGCCAGCCAGCCGCCGCCCGCCGTGTCTTCGAATTGATAGTGGTTGAGCGACAGCGACAGGTTGTACGGCCAGAACTTCACCAGCGACGAGTACACCGCCATGCCGAACACCAGCAGCAACACTGCGCAAATCAGCAGCACGATGGCCAGGTAGCAGCCATCACGCAGTCGCGACGGTGCCGGTTGAAATACCTGGGCGCGGCCACTCATGGAATCACCGTGACGGCGACGCAACCACGCATCGACGCCAAAGCTGAACAGCGCCGGCAGCAGCAGGACCATGCCGATCAACGCGCCGCGACCGAACTGTTGCTGGCCGACCACCGCCTTGTAGGCTTCCAGCGCCAGCACTTGGTAATCGCCACCCACCACCACGGGCACGCCGAAGTCGGTGATGGTCAAGGTGAACACCAGGCAAAACGCCGCGAACACGGCTTGGCGCGTGGCGGGCCAGGTGATGCTGCGAAACGCTCGCGCAGGGCTGGCGCCCATGCTCGATGCCGCATCGAACAGTCGCGCATCCGCCAGCGACAGCGCCGACAGCAGAATCATCAACGCGTGTGGGAAGGTGTAGATCACCTCGCCCAGCACAATGCCCCAGAAGCCGTAAATATTGTCCGAGAGCAGCCCGCGCAGCATGCCCTGGTTGCCAAACAGGTACACCAGTGCAATGCCCGGCAGCATCGACGGCGCCATCAATGGCAACAGTGACAGGCCGCGCCAGATCGCCTTGCCGGGAATCAGCGTGCGTTGCAGGGCGTAGGCAAACAGGTAGGCCAGCGGTACGACGATGGCCGCCACGCTGAGGGAAACTTTCAGGCTATTGCCCAGCAGCCAGTGGAAGTTGGCACTGGTCAGCAGTTCTCGCGCCGCGACCAGCCCACCGCCCTGCCCGGCCTCGCTGCTGAAACCACGCCAGAAGATCGCCAGTAACGGCAGCAATACGGCAATGCTCAACAGCACCAGCCACAGCAGTTTGCCGCCGAGCACAAAAAGGCGGTCGCCGTGCTCGGCGCGGGAGACTTGGCGCGGCAATGTCATCACAGCCGCCATCTCAGGCAAACACCTGCAGGCTGCGCGGCGGCAAGGCCACCCAGATGTCCTGGGCACCCAGGCGCGGCATGGCTTCAGGGGCTAATTCGGCCAGCAGCGGGTGGCCGGGCAGTTGCTCCAGTTCAAAGCTCATGCGGCAGCGGTTGCCGAGGAACGTAATTTCGCGGACTTTGGCCGGGAACAGGTTTTCTTCATGCACCGGCGGGTTGACGCTGATGGCTTCCGGGCGGCAGAACAGGCGCCCGGATTTGGCCACGCCGGCATCGTCGGCCAAGCGCATGTTCATGCCGCCGACCTGGGCGTGGCTGGCGCTGTTGCGGCTGAACGGCAGCCAATTGCCCTGGCCGACAAACTCCGCCACAAACGGCGTGGCCGGGCGGTCGTAGATTTCCTGGGGCGTGGCGTATTGCTCGACCTTGCCGTTGTTCATCACGGCAATACGGTCGGCCATCAACATGGCCTCGTCCTGGTTGTGGGTGACCATCAACGTGGTGATGCCCAGGCGCCGTTGCAGCTGGCGCAGCTCGGTGCAAAGGTGCTCGCGGACGCGGGCGTCGAGGGCCGACATGGGTTCGTCGAGGAGTAACAGCGAAGGCGCCGGTGCCAGGGCGCGAGCCAGGGCGACACGTTGTTGTTGGCCGCCGGAGAGCTGGCCGGGGAATTTCTTTTCGCTGCCAACCAGGCCGACCAGTTC
Organism: Pseudomonas sp. MONT-RG-20F-20-E-7-02; assembly: GCF_022662395.1. NCBI lineage: Bacteria > Pseudomonadati > Pseudomonadota > Gammaproteobacteria > Pseudomonadales > Pseudomonadaceae > Pseudomonas > Pseudomonas sp. MONT-RG-20F-20-E-7-02. The sequence continues at coordinate 538,967 of NZ_JAKNQN010000004.1, read as the reverse complement.
GAGCATCTGGCCAACACGCTTGCGCACTTCATCGCGGCCACTGCCGGTGAGGCCGTAGCCGATGTTGGCTTCAACGGTCAGGTTGGGAAACAGCGCGTAGGACTGGAACAGAATGCCGTAGTCCCGCGCTTGGGGCGGCAGTAGGGAAACGTCGCGATTACCGAGGCGCAGCTCACCGCTGTCCTGGCGTTCCAGGCCGGCGATACAGCGCAGCAAGGTGGTTTTGCCGCATCCGGACGGGCCCAGCAGGCACACCAGTTCGCCAGCGGCGACGTCCAGGGACACATTGTCCAGCGCGGTAAAGGCGCCGAAGCGTTTCTGGATACCGCGCACCGTCATCGGCGCGCCGGGGTTGGTCAGGGCTGTGTTCATGGAGGCACCTCATCAAACTGATGAAGGCCATGCTAGAGGGGCAATGCTTCCCGGATGTGGCAGGAAGGCAAAAGGCAGTGATAGTGGTATTGGTGGATTTTGGTGTAACCGATCATTCCCACGCTCTGCGTGGGAATGCATCTTGTAACGCTCCGCGTTACGGGACGCGGAGCGTCCAGGGCGGCATTCCCACGCGGAGCGTGGGAACGATCAGCCTCAGAGGGGTGACATTTCCTGCGCTAGCCCGAGAAAAGCGGCCGGCAACCGAGCGCCTTTTCTCTCCTTGAGGCAGTACAAATACTCCGCAATCTGCGGCGCATTCTCGATGGTCAGCACCCGCAACTGCGGGTCATGGGGCACTTCCTGGCGGGCAATGATGCTGATGCCGATGTTGCGCAGCACCGCTTCGCGAATCGACTCACGGCTGCCGATCTCCAGCAGCGGCCCATAACTCACACCCGCGCCCTGCAGCATTTCTTCGGTCAGCCGCCGGGTGGTGGAACCCACTTCACGCATCAACAACGTGTGCCCGGCCAACGCATTGAGCGGCACGTGATCGAGCTTGGCCAACGGGTGATTACGGTGCACTGCCAGCACCAGCGGATCGGTGCCGAGTACGCGGCGAATCAGGCGCGGGTCTTCGAGCAGTTGCGAGGACGCAGCAACATCGACGCGGTAGTCGTCCAGCGCTTCGAGCACCTGCTGGGAGTTGCCGATTTCCACCGACACGTCCACTTGAGGCAGACGTTCGCGGAAGGCTTTGACCAGGTCGAGGATGTAATAAGGCGCCGTTGCGGCAATCCTCAAAGCACCTTGGACCTGGCCGTTGTTGCGCAGGAAAAACTCGATATCGGCTTCCTGTTGCAACAGCGCCTTGACCATCGGCAGCAGGCGCGCGCCGTCGTCGCTGACGGTGAGGCGGCGCCCGCCACGGTAGAACAACTCAACGCCGTACTGGCTTTCCAGGTTGCGAATCTGGGTGGTGACCGTGGGCTGGCTCAGGCCGAGCTTTTTCGCCGCCTGGGTAATGCTGCCCAGGCGGGCGACCATAAAAAACGCCTTCAGCTCGGCACTCAGCACACCACCCTCTCATCATCTATTTGCGCAACAGGCGCAGGCCATTGAATACCACCAGCAGGCTCACGCCCATGTCAGCGAACACCGCCATCCACATGGTCGCCATGCCCAGGAAAGTGACCGCGAGGAAGATCGCCTTGATCACCAGCGCCAGGGCGATGTTCTGCTTGAGGATACTCGACGTTTGCCGCGACAGACGAATGAATGCCGGAATCTTGCGCAAGTCATCGTCCATCAGCGCCACATCGGCGGTCTCAATGGCGGTGTCGGTGCCGGCAGCGGCCATGGCAAAACCAATCTCTGCACGGGCCAGGGCCGGCGCGTCGTTGATGCCGTCGCCGACCATGCCCACGCGGTAGCCTTGGCCGTAGAGGGTTTCGATGGCTTGCAGTTTGTCGGTGGGCAACAAGTCGCCCTGGGCCTGGTCGATGCCGACCTGGGCCGCAATCGCCTGGGCGGTGTGGGTATTGTCGCCGGTGAGCATCAGGGTTTTGATGCCCAGCTCGTGCAGTTGCTGGATGGCTTCGCGGCTGCTGTCTTTGACCGTGTCGGCCACGGCGAACAGCGCCAGCGGGCCGGATTTATCGAGCAGCAACACCACGGACTTGCCTTGTTTCTCCAGGGCGAAGAGTTTTTCTTCCAGCTCGGGCGAGCACAGGCCGAGGTCTTCCACCAAGCGGTGGTTGCCCAGGTGGTAGGTTTCGCCGTTGATATCACCACGCACGCCACGACCGGCCAGGGCTTCAAAGTTATCCACAACGTGGCTTGGCAGGTTTTTATCCACAGCCGCATTGGCAATGGCCAGCGACACCGGGTGGTCGGACCGCCCTGCCAGGCTGGCGGCCAGGGCCGGCGCGCTGTCTTGAACGGTCGGGAACAGCGCCAGGTAATCGGTTTGCACCGGTTTGCCGTGGGTGATGGTGCCGGTCTTGTCGAGGGCCAGGTAATCGAGTTTATAGCCGCCCTCCAGGTACACGCCGCCCTTGATCAGGATGCCTTTGCGCGCCGCTGCGGCCAGGCCGCTGACGATGGTCACCGGAGTGGAGATCACCAAGGCACACGGGCATGCGACCACCAGCAGCACCAGCGCGCGGTAGATCCAGTCGAACCAGGCGCCGGCCATGAACAGCGGCGGAATCAACGCCACGCCGAGTGCAAACAGGAACACGGCCGGGGTGTAGATTTTTGAGAAGCTGTCGACAAAGCGCTGGGTCGGTGCGCGTGCGCCTTGGGCCTGTTCGACGGCGTGAATGATGCGCGCCAGGGTCGAGTTGTTCGCCGCGGCGGTGACTGTGTATTCCAGGGAACCGGCCTGGTTGATGGTGCCGGCGAAGACTTTATCGCCCACACCCTTTTCAATCGGCAGGCTTTCACCGGTGATTGGCGCTTGGTCGATGGTGGATTGGCCAGCAGTAACTTCACCGTCCAGGCCGATGCGCTCGCCGGGCTTAACCCGCACGATATCGCCCAGCTCAATGCTTTTAACTTCTTTTTCGACCCAGCTGCCGTCGGCTTGCTGCACCGTGGCTTGTTCCGGGGTCATCTGCATCAAGCCGCTGATGGCGTTACGTGCACGGTCCAGGGACTTGGCTTCGATCAACTCGGCCACGGTGAACAGGAACATCACCATCGCCGCTTCCGGCCACTGGCCAATCAGCACAGCACCGGTCACCGCGATGCTCATCAGCGCGTTGATGTTCAGGTTGAGGTTTTTCAGGGCGATCCAGCCCTTTTTATAGGTGGTGAGGCCACCGCTGAGGATCGACACCAGCGCTACCAGCGCAATGACCCAGGTCGGTGCTACGCCGGTGAAATGCAGGACTTCAGCGCCTAAAGCGCCAACGCCGGACAGCGCCAACGGCCACCAGTGTTTCTTGGCGGGCGGCGCAGCGGCTGGGCTGCCTTCTTCGATGGGGTCGGCCTGCATGCCGATGGATTTGATCGCCTCGATGATCGGCGCGGTACTCGGCAAGTCATGGGTGACGCCGAGGATGCGGTTGATCAGGTTGAATTCCAGCTGCTGCACACCGGCGAGCTTGCCCAGTTTGTTCTGGATCAGCGTCTGCTCGGTGGGGCAGTCCATGGCTTCGATGCGAAAGGTGCTGAGACGCGAGCCGGCGGTCGGCGCTTCGCTCAGCGTGACCACGGCAGGCGCAACCTTGCTGGAACAGCAGGAGTCGCCATGACTGCCATGGTCGTGCTGCTTGACCGGCGTCAGTTTGGCGCCGTGGTCGTGGCTATGGTCGTGGTCATGATCATGCTTGTGATCATGCTTTTTTGGGGTGTGGATGGAATCGCTCATTCTGTCGCGTCCGTAAAGGTGCCTGTTGCCAAGTAAAGACCCTGTAGCCACTATAGGGTCAAGCACCCATTTGGAGATTGCTGCGATGAAGATCGGCGAATTGGCCAAATTGACCGACTGTCAGGTCGAAACCATCCGTTATTACGAGAAGGAAGGCCTGCTGCCGCCACCGGCACGCACCGACGCCAACTACCGTGTGTACACCCAGGCGCACACCGAGCGGCTGATCTTTATCCGCAACTGCCGCAGCCTCGACATGACGCTGGAAGAAATCCGCAGCCTGCTCGGGCTACGCGACAGCCCCCAGGACCAGTGCGAAAGTGTGAATGCGTTGATCGACGAGCATATCCACCATGTGAAAGCGCGGATCGACGGGTTGTTGGCGTTGCAGGAGCAACTGCTCGACCTGCGCCAACGCTGCGGCGGTGCGCCAGGGATGGATCAGTGCGGGATTTTGCAGCGGCTGGAGCTCAGCGGGAGTGTGGCGGCCAGTGAGGCGGAGCCTTCGCATGTGGGCAGAAGCCACGGGCATTAATTCCGCCTGGTAACCGAATACCACTGTGGGAGCTGGCTTACCAGCTCCCACATAAGCCAGCTCCCACATTTTTCACCGAGGCTGGCTTTAGATCGCCACGTCAGCCTTGATACTTGGATCAGCGTCATAGCCGACAATTTCGAAGTCTTCGAACTTGTAGTCGTAGATCGACGCCGGTTTGCGCTTGATCACCAGTTCCGGCAGCTTCTTCGGCGTACGCGCCAGCTGGGTGCGGATCTGTTCCATGTGGTTGCTGTAGGCGTGGGTGTCGCCGGTGGTAACGATGATCTCGTGGGGGATCAGGTCGCACTGCTGGGCCAGCATGTGGGTCAGCAACGCCAGCGCGGCGGTGTTGTATGGCAGGCCGAGGAATACATCGGAGCTGCGGATATACAACTGCATCGACAGGTGACCGTCATGCACGAACGCCTGGTACAGCAGGTGGCACGGCGGCAGGGCTTGCTTGCCGTTGCGGGCGTTTTCCTGCGGGCTCTTGGTTTCGTCCGGCAGGTATTCGACGTTCCAGCCGTGGAACAGGATGCGACGGCTGTTGGGGTTGTTCTTCAACGTGTCGACCATGTAGTCGATCTGGTTGATCTTGCCGCCGTCCTTGGTCGGCCAGGCGGTCCACTGTTCGCCGTACACCGGGCCCAGGTCACCGTCTTCGGTGGCCCATTCGTCCCAGATTTTCACGCCGTTTTCGTTCAGCCACTTGATGTTGGTATTGCCGCTCAACATCCAGATCAATTCGTTGGCGATGCTTTTGAAATGAAGCTTCTTGGTGGTCAGCAGCGGGAAGCCGTCGGCCAAGTTATGCCGATACTGACGGGCAAACACGGCCTTGGTGCCGGTGCCGGTGCGATCGCCCTTGGTCAATCCATTGGTCACGACGTCGTTCAGTAGTTCGAGATATTGCTTCATTTTAGTACCCGTATCGTTGAAGCCGGGGCTACGCAAAAGCCCCGGCATTCGAATTTAAAGCGCGGTGTTCTTGATGCCTTGCGGGCGATTGTACGCCCACCACAGCAGGCCCAGGCCCGCCAGGATCATCGGCATGCTGAGGATCTGACCCATGGTCAACCAGCCCCACGCCAGGTAGCCCAGCTGTGCATCCGGCACGCGGACGAACTCGACGATAAAGCGGAAAATCCCGTAGAACAGCGCGAACATCCCCGACACGGCCATGGTTGGGCGTGGCTTGCGCGAGAAGATGTACAGAATCAGGAACAGCGCCACACCTTCCAGGGCGAACTGGTAGAGCTGCGATGGATGGCGCGGCAATTGCGCCGGGTCGCTGAACGGCGGGAACACCATGGCCCACGGCACGTCGGTTGGCTTGCCCCACAACTCGGCGTTGATGAAGTTACCAATACGCCCGGCGCCCAGGCCAATCGGCACGAACGGTGCGACGAAGTCCATCAGCTGGAAGAACGACTTGCCGTTGCGGCGGCCGAACCACCACGCGGCGATCATCACGCCGACAAAGCCGCCATGGAACGCCATGCCGCCCTTCCACACTTCAAAGATCAGCGTCGGGTTGGCGATATAGGCCGGCAGGTCGTAAAACAGCACATACCCCAGACGCCCGCCGACAATGACGCCCATCGACATCCAGAACACCATGTCGGAGAGCTTCTCCTTGGTCCAGGTCGGGTCGAAACGGTTCAGGCGCCGGGAAGCCAGCAGCCAGGCACCGCCGATGCCGATCAGGTACATCAACCCGTACCAATGGATTTGCAGCGGACCGATGGCCACGGCCACCGGGTTGATCTGCGGGTAAGGCAGCATTGCGACTCCTCGTTAAATCAATAGTCATGGCGCACCGGACCATGCCGGTGTGGGATTAAGCCTGCGTTACAGCCGCAATTTCAAATTAAGAAGTTCAGACGCGCCCAATAGCCCGGCATGTTAACGGATGGAAGGCATGCGACCCAACTTCGATACGATGGAACGCCCGCCGTTGTGTGAGTAGAGTGAGGGGAAACACAAAAGGGATCGCCTGATGTGCCTGATTGTTTTCGCCTGGCGGCCGGGCCATGCCCAACCGCTGATCGTCGCGGCCAACCGTGATGAATTCTACGCCCGCCCCAGCCTGCCGCTGGCCCAATGGCCGGATGCGCCGCACATCTACGCCGGCCGCGACCAGGAAGCAGGCGGTACCTGGCTTGGCGTAAACGCCGATGGGCGGTTTGCGGCCCTGACCAATATCCGCGACCCACACCAACCACCGGCACGCAAATCGCGTGGGGAGTTGGTGGCGCGTTTTCTCAATGGTTCACTGCCAATTGACGACTATTTAGCCGACGTTAACGGCCGTTCGATTGAATATGCCGGATTTAACCTGCTGGTGGGCACGCGTGATGAGCTGTGGCATTACAACGCCAATCAGACTGAGCCGACGCGGCTGGAGGCTGGGGTTTATGGGCTATCCAATGCTGGGTTGGATACGCCGTGGCCCAAATTGCTCAAGGCCAAGGCGGCGTTGAGTGAGTTACTGGAGAACCCACAACCACAGGCCTTGCTGGATATTTTGAGTGACCCGCAGACCGCGCCGTTTGCCGACTTGCCGGACACAGGCGTGGGCTTGGCGACCGAAAGTCTGCTGTCGAGCGTGTTTATCGCCAGCCCCAGTTATGGGACGCGGGCGAGTACGGCGTTAATAGTGAATGCGGATGGGACGCGGCGGATGGTGGAGCGCAGCTTCGGGCCGCTGGGCGGACGGTTGGGTGAAGTAGAACTGAGCATTTAGCGGTAATGTTGATCGTTCCCACGCTCTGCGTGGGAAAGCATCCAGTGACGCTCCGCGTCACGCCTTCAAGAGCGGACGCAGAGCGTCCAGGCAGCATTCCCACGCAGAGCGTGGGAACGATCAGTTAGAGGGTCTTCGCCGAAGCCGGGTTGATCATCCGCGTCAGCCCCAGGTTCTTCAGCGCCAACTGCAGCGAGCTGTGGATAACTTGCGGGTTGTCGATGGTCATCAACTCCGCCAGCAAATCCTTGGCCATGCTCAGCTCAACCTGGCGCAGCATCCACTTCACCTTCGGCAAGTTGGTGGCGTTCATCGACAGGCTGTCAAAACCCATCGCCATCAACAGCACTGCCGCCGCCGGGTCGCCGGCCATTTCACCGCAGATACTTACCGGCTTGCCTTCGGCATGGGCGTCGCGCACCACGTGTTGCAGGGCTTGCAGGACGGCCGGGTGCAGGTAGTCGTAAAGATCGGCTACGCGTGGGTTGTTGCGGTCCACGGCCAGCAGGTACTGGGTCAAGTCGTTGGAGCCGACGGAGAGGAAGTCCACCTGCCGCGCCAGCTCTTTAGCCTGGTACACCGCCGCCGGGATTTCGATCATCACGCCAATCGGCGGCATCGGCACATCGGCGCCTTCGTCGCGCACCTCGCCCCAGGCGCGGTGGATCAAGTGCAGGGCTTCTTCCAGCTCGTGAGTGCCGGAGATCATCGGCAGCAGGATGCGCAGGTTGTTCAGGCCTTCGCTGGCCTTGAGCATGGCGCGGGTCTGCACGAGGAAGATTTCAGGGTGGTCAAGGGTCACGCGAATGCCGCGCCAGCCAAGGAAGGGGTTGTCTTCCTTGATCGGGAAGTAGGACAGTGACTTATCGCCGCCGATGTCCAGGCTGCGCATCGTCACCGGCAACGGGTGGAAGGCGGACAGTTGCTCGCGATAAATCGCCAGCTGCTCCTTCTCACTCGGAAACCGTTGGTTGATCATAAATGGCACTTCGGTGCGGTACAGCCCCACGCCTTCCGCGCCGCGCTGTTGCGCGCGGGCCACATCGGCGAGCAGGCCGGTGTTGACCAGCAGCGGCACGCGATGGCCGTCGAGGGTCACGCACGGCAGCTCGCGCAGCGAATCGAGCCCAAGCGCCAGCTGTTTCTCTTCTTCCACCACCTCGGCGTATTGCTTGCGCAGTACTTCGCTGGGGTTGGTAAAGACTTCGCCGCGATGCCCATCGACGATCATGTCGATGCCGTCGACCTTGGAATACGGCAGGTCCACCAGGCCCATCACCGTCGGAATGCCCATGGCACGGGCCAGGATCGCGACGTGGGAGTTACCCGAACCCAGTACCGAGACCAAACCCACCAGTTTGCCTTCCGGCACTTCGCCGAGCATGGTGGCGGTCAGCTCTTCACTGATCAGGATGGTGTTGTCGGGGTAGACCAAGTTGGTGGTGCGGTCTTCCTGCAGGTAGGCCAGCAGACGGCGACCGAGGTCACGCACATCCGAAGCCCGCTCGCGCAGGTAGGCGTCGTCCATCAATTCGAAACGGTTGACGTGATCGGTGACCACCTGGCGCAACGCGCCCTGGGCCCACTGGCCGGTCTTGATCACGGTTTTGACTTCGTTACCCAGGGACGCGTCGTCGAGCATCATCTGGTACACGTCGAACAGCGCGCGCTCTTCGGGGCGCAGTTGCGTGGCCAGCTTGGTCGACAGGTTGCGCATGTCGGCGCGCACGCCTTCCAGGGCGGTCTTGAACAGTTTGATTTCAGCGTCGATGTCGTTGACGGTCTTGTCCGGCACCACATCGAGGTCGGCCGGTGGCAGCATGACCACCGCCGTACCGACAGCGGCACCTGGCGAACCCGGTACGCCGACGAACTTGGCTTCCTGAATGCCCTTGCCCTGGCGGCCCAGGCCACGAATCGAGCCCGTGGCTTCGGCGTGGGCAATAACCCCGGCAAGCTGCGCGCTCATGGTCACGAGGAAGGCTTCTTCACCTTCGTCGAACTGGCGGCGCTCTTTTTGCTGGATGACCAACACGCCGACAACGCGGCGGTGGTGAATGATCGGTGCGCCGAGGAACGAGGCGTAGCGCTCTTCGCCGGTTTCGGCAAAGTAGCGATAACGCGGGTGATCGGCCGCGTTTTCGAGGTTCAGGGGTTCTTCACGCGTCCCCACCAGGCCCACCAGACCTTCATTGGGCGCCATGCTGACCTTGCCGATGGAGCGCTTGTTCAGGCCCTCGGTGGCCATCAGCACAAAACGGTTGGTCTCGGGGTCCAGCAGGTAAACCGAGCAGACCTGGCTGCCCATGGCTTCCTTGACGCGCAACACAATAATCCCCAACGCCGCCTTGAGATCCTTGGCGGAGTTAACTTCCTGGACGATCTTGCGCAGCGTATTGAGCATGGCTCGGGGTCGAACTCCGTCGTCAGTCGCGCGCTAAAAGGCGCGGGGCAAGCTCTTTGAGAGCGCGACGATAAACCTCGCGCTTGAATGTCACCACCTGGCCCAACGGATACCAATAACTGACCCAGCGCCAGCCATCGAACTCCGGTTTACCGGTCAAATCCATCCGCACCCGCTGCTCGTTGGAGATCAGGCGCAGGAGAAACCATTTCTGCTTCTGGCCGATGCACAGCGGTTGGCTGTGGGTACGCACCAGGCGTTGCGGCAAACGATAGCGCAACCAGCCGCGGGTACAGGCCAGAATTTGCACATCTTCACGCTCAAGGCCGACTTCTTCGTTCAACTCACGGTACAAGGCGTCTTCAGGGGTTTCGTCGGGGTTGATTCCACCTTGAGGAAACTGCCAGGCATCTTGGTTGATTCGGCGAGCCCATAGCACCTGTCCGGCATCATTCGTAAGAATAATCCCGACATTAGGACGGAAACCATCGGGGTCGATCACGGCAACAACCTCGCAAACGCATGTCGCCGCATTGTTCCACAAAGGTTGTTCCAGCGGCAACGAGGCTTCTTACCTTATGTGCACTCTTGTGAAAAGACCGTATTCTGGACGCCTTTTTACAGACTTTTCAGCGAGTAACTGCAATGCGCCTGGCTTTATTCGACTTGGACAACACGCTTCTGGGGGGTGACAGCGATCACGCCTGGGGCGATTACCTCTGCGAACGCGGGATTCTCGACGCGGTGGCCTACAAAGCCCGCAACGATGAGTTTTACCAGGACTACCTGGCCGGCAAGCTGGATAACGCCGAGTACCTGAACTTTTGCCTGGAAATCCTTGGCCGCACCGAGATGGCCCAGCTGGATGAATGGCACCGCGACTATATGCGCGACTGCATCGAGCCAATCGTACTGCCCCAGGCGCTGGAGTTGCTGGCCAAGCACCGCGCCGCCGGCGACAAGCTGGTGATCATCACTGCAACCAATCGCTTTGTCACCGCGCCGATTGCCGCGCGCCTGGGCGTTGAAACCCTGATCGCCACCGAGTGCGAAATGGAAAATGGCCGCTACACCGGGCGCAGCACCGATGTGCCGTGCTTCCGTGAAGGCAAGGTGACGCGCTTGAATCGTTGGCTGGAAGAAACCGGGTACAGCCTGGAGGACAGCTACTTTTACAGCGATTCGATGAATGATTTGCCGTTGCTGGAGCAGGTGACGCATGCGGTGGCGGTGGATCCGGACCCGAATTTGCGGGCTGAAGCTGAAAAGCGTGGCTGGCCGGTGATTACACTGCGAAGCTGATGGCCCCATCGCCGGCAAGCCAGCTCCCACATTGGGATCTATTCACCAATCCAAATGTGGGAGCTGGCTTGCCTGCGATGAAGTCACCCCGGTCCCAAGCCCTACATCGGCTTAGCCACCATCAAATAGAAAATAACCATAAACGCCAGAAACGCCGGCCAGCCCAGGCCAAACCACCAGCGCATATAGGCCGCCGCCTTGATCGGCATCGCCGTGCCATCGCGTAACGCCTGCTCCGCCATCTTGTGCACACGAATCTGCAGCCACACCACCGGCAGCCAGCAAATCCCCGCCAGGCAATACAGGCCGACGGTCCATTGCAGCCAGCTTTGCTGCATCGACCAGCCCGCCAAGTGCATCAAGCCAATGCCACTCAAGGGCTGAAACACTGCCGTGGTCGCGGTAAACGCCCAGTCGGCGAACACCAGATGTTTGAAGGTCACAGCGATGACTTCAACCTTGCCGCTGCGCCAGGCGCGCAAGGCGTAGTAGGCCGAGCCCGCGCCCAGCCCGAACAGGATGGTCGACGACAGGATATGCAGGGTTTTCAGCAGCAGGTAGGCGCTCATTGCCGGGGCTCAGTCAAAAAAGGTTCAGTCCAGAACAGCCAAAGAGTCGCAACCATCAGCACCAGGTTCTTGGCGACGGCGGCGTAGGGATCAAACCAGTAATGGGGCAGGACTATGCTGATAACCACCGTATACCCGCCCATCAACAGCAGTTGCAGGATCAACGCCCGCCTGCGCCAGCGCCTGACTAACAGCCCCAGGCCCAGCAGACCATCGCACACGGCACCGGCGATCACGGCCAGCGTCGCCCACGCGCCTTGCACGCCGGCCTCGGCGAGGATGCGCAGGCCCCAGTCGTAGCCAGGGCCGAGGCACACCGCTGCCGTGCCCAGCCAAATCAGCACCAACACCGCCAACATCAGCGGGCGGATCATGGGCTGGATGCTCTGGGCAGGCGTCGGCCAGTCTTGCAGTCGCGCGGCCAACGGCGCGGCGGTGTATCCACAAACCGAAGCCAACACGTCGGGGTCGGCCACATTGTCCTGTTGCGCCAGGGCGATGCTTTGTCGATTCAACGCCCGCCAGCCCAGAAGATCGCCCAACCCTCCGCCCAAGCCCAGCAGCGGCGCTTGCAGGTAGCGTCCAGGGCCCCAGCCCTGAGCGGTGCGCAGGTGATCAATAAGCTGCGAGAGCTTCATCGGCTCAGGCCCCACCAACGGCAAGACCATCGATTCGGCAGGCCACTGGCGCATCAAGGCGAGTACCGCGCCGACCACGTCGTCGATATGCACCGGCTGCGCCTGCGCGGTGAGGTTTAGTAATGGAATGAGCGGCAGAGGCGAAAGCCCGGCCAACCAGCCACTGCTGGCACCGCCCGCGCCCACCACCAATGAAGGCCGCAACACCACAGCGCTTATGCCCAGGCCGAGCAGGTAGTCGTCCGCCGAGCCTTTGCTGGCCAGAAACGGCAGGTCGGAGTGCGCCGAAGCGCCCAGGGCGGAAATCTGCAACACCCGCACACCACGCTGGGCGGCCAGATCAAACAGCACACGAGCGCCTCGGTCTTGCACCCGGCTCAACTCAGCCGCATCCACACTCAGCAGGCCGGCCGCATTGATCAATAAATCAACAGTCGCAGGAAATACGAAATGTTCGGGATCGACAGCCAACTGGCCTAAATCCAGCGCACGCCACTCCACGCCTGGAAAATCCAGATGTTGAGGTTTTCGAGAGGTGGCAATCACGCAATGCCCTGCTTGCTGCAAGGCGCGCAATAGATGGCGGCCCACAAACCCTGTGGCGCCGACCAGAAGTACGTTCATGAAGCTCCTTTAGACCGGCTTGGCGCCCATCAGCCCGGCAATCGCCACAAACCCCACCAGGCTGACGACCGCCAGCACCAAGGTGAAATTCAGGCTGCCGCCACCGCCCAGTCGCAGGCGATTAAGCCGAGCCACCAGCCAGAACCACGCCAGCGCCGCCACGGTATAGAGGATGCTGGAACCCAGAATCCAGGTTTGCCCCAGCGGCCAGCCGGTCAGATGCACCAGCCACCAGCCGGTAAACGGCATGCTGACCACGCAAATTCCCATCAGCAACCACACAAACGCCCACGGGCGTTGCACGGTAACCGTTGGCCCGGCGCTGCGTTTGCGCCAGGCCAGCACCGCCAGGCCGAGGCCGCTGAGCAACAGCAACACGGTGGCGGTGATGTGGACAACCTTGAGGGTGGTCAGCGTTTCCATGGTCTCGATTCCTTGATAGGCCGCTCAGTCAGCGTAGTCGCTCAACCGAGGAACAGCTGGTAAGCCGGGTTTTCGCTCTCATCCCAATACGGGTAGCCGATCTGCGTCAACGCGGCCGGCACCAGGTGGCGCTCGTCTGCCGGCACTTGCAGGCCGGCGACCACACGGCCGTCGGCCGCGCCGTGGTTGCGATAGTGGAACATCGAGATGTTCCAGCGCCCGCCCAACTTGTTAAGAAAGTTGAACAGCGCCCCCGGACGCTCCGGAAACTCGAAGCGGAACACCAACTCGTCGCTGACTTTCGCCGCATGCCCGCCAACCATATGACGGATGTGCAACTTGGCCAGCTCGTTCTCGGTCAGGTCCAGCACCGGGAAACCCTGACTGGTAAGGCTGGCGATCAGCGCGCTGCGCGGGTCGTTTTCCGGGTGCGTCTGCACGCCGACGAAGATGTGCGCCTCGCGGCCGGAGTGGTAGCGGTAGTTGAATTCGGTGATCTGGCGCTTGCCCACGGCCTCGCAGAACGCCTTGAAGCTGCCCGGCTTTTCGGGAATGGTCACGGCGATAATGGCTTCGCGGCCTTCACCCAACTCGGCGCGTTCGGCCACATGACGCAGGCGGTCGAAGTTGACGTTGGCGCCGGAGTCGATGGCCACCAGGGTTTGCCCGGTAACGCCACGGGTTTCCACGTATTTCTTGATCCCGGCCACGCCCAGCGCACCGGCCGGCTCGGTGATCGAACGGGTGTCGTCGTAGATGTCCTTGATCGCCGCGCAGATTTCATCGGTGCTGACGGTGATCACTTCATCCACATAGTCTTTGCAGATGTCGAAGGTGTGCTGGCCGATCTGCGCCACCGCCACGCCATCTGCAAAGATACCAACGGTCGGCAACACCACACGTTCGCCGGCAGCCATGGCGGCTTGCAGGCAGTTGGAGTCGTCCGGCTCGACGCCGATGATCTTGATTTCCGGGCGCAGGTATTTCACGTACGCCGCGATACCGGCGATCAGCCCGCCGCCGCCCACCGGTACGAAAATCGCGTCCAGCGGCCCAGGGTGCTGGCGCAGAATCTCCATTGCCACGGTGCCCTGCCCGGCAATGGTGTGCGGATCATCGTAGGGGTGAATGTAGACGTAGCCTTTTTCGTCGACCAGCTTCAGCGAGTAGGCCAGCGCTTCCGGGAAGGAATCACCGTGCAACACCACTTTGCCGCCACGTGAGCGCACGCCTTCGACCTTGATTTCCGGGGTGGTCTTGGGCATCACGATCGTCGCCTTGACCCCCAGCACCTTGGCCGCCAGGGCCAGGCCCTGGGCGTGGTTGCCCGCCGATGCCGTGACCACGCCGCGTGCACGCTCTTCAGCCGTCAACTGGGTCAGCTTGTTGTAGGCGCCGCGAATCTTGAACGAGAACACCGGCTGCAAGTCTTCACGCTTGAGCCAGACCTTGTTGCCCAGCCGCTCGGAGAGCTGGCGAGCGGTCTGCAAGGGGGTTTCGACGGCAACGTCGTAAACGCGCGAGGTGAGGATCTTTTTGACGTACTGTTCAAGCATCGGCGGGCATCACTGAGCAGGTTGGGCAGGGCCAAGGAGTCTAACCCAGCGTTTGGCCGGGCGACCACACGAATCCCGAGGTTTTGTTGGGTTATACTCGCCGCCCTCGATAACTCCCCGCCCGTTCCGGAGCCCGCATGACCCAGGATCAACTCAAACAGGCAGTGGCCCAAGCCGCCGTCGATTTAATCCTTCCTAAACTCGACGACAAGAGCATCGTCGGTGTCGGCACCGGTTCCACCGCCAACTGCTTTATCGACGCGTTGGCCCTGCACAAGGGCGCGTTCGACGGCGCCGTGGCCAGCTCCGAAGCCACCGCCGCACGCCTCAAGGGCCATGGCATTCCGGTGTATGAGCTCAACACCGTGAGCGACCTGGAGTTCTACGTCGACGGCGCCGATGAAAGCGACGCGCACCTGAACCTGATCAAAGGCGGCGGCGCCGCCCTGACCCGCGAAAAGATCGTCGCGGCCGTGGCCAAGACCTTCATCTGCATCGCCGACGCCAGCAAATTGGTGCCGGTACTCGGCGCGTTCCCGCTGCCGGTGGAAGTGATCCCGATGGCCCGCAGCCACGTGGCCCGCGAGCTGGTGAAACTGGGCGGCGACCCGGTGTACCGCGAAGGTGTACTGACCGACAACGGCAATATCATCATTGATGTGTTCAACATGCAGATCACCAACCCGGTGGAGCTGGAGACGCAGATCAATGCGATCGTGGGTGTGGTGACCAATGGTTTGTTCGCCGCGCGCCCGGCGGATGTGTTGTTGCTGGGCACTTCTGAAGGCGTGAAAACCCTCAAGGCCTAAAGCTCACTGCTTTGCTTTCTGTGGGAGCTGGCTTGCCTGCGATGCAAACAACTCGGTCTTTGAGCAAGATTGAGGTGCTGCCATCGCAGGCAAGCCAGCTCCCACAGGTGATCTCACCGCTCAGAAGATCCATGTAACAAAAACGCTACCTTTCGCTGCACCCCTCGCCAAAATCGTGCGCCACATCACGGCATGTCACGCCTGCATTAGTATCAAACCTGTTACAAATTACAGCCAAGCGACCCACGCGTTTAACAATGCGCCACTTCGTAATCGCCCAAGGAATAAGGCGCGCATTGTGCAATGGGTCTGGACTCGAACCTCCCTATCACCTCAAGGACGACCTTGTGATAAAGCCCCTAGCCCTCGCCATCAGCGTTGTCGGCAGCCTGCTGTCGACGCAAACCCAGGCCTACGATTACGGCCAGCACGCCAACACCACTCTGGAAAAGCTGATCAACGACTACCCCGGCCGGTATCGCGGCACCGCCAACTTCGCCGGGGCTGCAGACTGGATGCAGAGCCAGATGGGCTCGGCCTACAGCCTCAGCCGCCAGAACTTCACCTGGAACAACGGCAGTCGCGCCTCGCAAAACGTGGTGGCCTACGCCGCCGGCACCAAGCCGCAGTACGTGGTGATTGGCGCGCATTTCGACACCTACTTCGGCCGCCCGACCCTGCAAGGCCTGGACGACAACGGCTCCGGCGCCAGCGTGCTGACCGAAGTGGCGAAGAACCTCGGCGGCCTGCAATTGGAGAACGGCCTGCAGATCGTCGGCTTTGGCGCGGAAGAAGAAGGCCTGCGCGGCTCCAAGGCATTTGTCGACTCACTGAGCGCCAGCCAGCGCGCAAACATGCTGGCGATGATCAACCTCGACAGCCTGATCACCGGCGACATGATGTACGCCCACGCCGGCCAGAACAGCACCGCCAACCCGGCCTTGGCGTCATTGCGCGAGCACGCTTTCCAGATTGCCAAGGAGTTGAATATCCCACTGTTCACCAACCCGGGCCTGGACCCGCAATACCCCAAGGGCACCGGCTGCTGCAGTGATGGCGAGCCTTTTGAACCGCTGAAAATTCCGATTCTGTACATAGAAGCCACCAACTGGGAGCTGGGCGACCTCGACGGTTATACCCAGACCAACAACCCGAAAATCCCCGGCGGTTCCACCTGGCACGACCCTGCCGAAGACAACAAAGCCGTGCTCACCGACGCCTTCGGCCAGGCGCGCATCGACCAGCGCCTGCGCGATTATTCGCGCCTGCTCAGCCGCCTGGTGCTGGAGCTGACCAACGCCGACCTGATGGCCTCGACCGCTTCGGGTGGCGCGGTTGCGCGCAATATGCAGGACAATCTGCAGCGCCAGCACCAGGCCTTGGTGCGCCTGCATGATCGCCGCTGGCTGACGTTGCAGGCGGCCAGCCGCGAGGTGGGCAGCTTCGATGGAGAAGTCGGCGTGGACGGCGAATACACCCCGGACAGCGGCTTCGACAGCCCGCTGAACCGCGACGCCCGCCGCCTGGGCGTGCATGCCCTCGGCGACTATCAACTCACGTCCAGCCTGAACATCGGCGCTAGCCTGAGCTACCTCAACGGCCGCGACAAACTCGAACACCGCGGCAAACTCGACAGCGACACTTGGCAGGCCGCGGCCTATGCCTTGCTCAACGACGGCGGGCCGAGCTGGCTGGCCGGTGACCTGAGCGTCGGCCATACGCGGTTCGACGCCAAGCGCAACCTGCTGATCCAGGCCAACGGCGGCCCGGTGCTGCTCAACCAGCAACTCAGCGGCAACACCGACGCCCTGACGTTAGGCGCGCGCGTAGTGGGCGGTTATGACTTCGACTTCGGCGCGATCAAGAGCGGGCCGTTTGCCGGCCTGGATTACAGCCACTCGCGCATCGATAAATTCCACGAAAAACAGAACCTGCGCACGGCGCTGGAATACGAAGAGCAGTCTTTCGACTCCGTGGAAGCCAGCCTCGGTTGGCGTGTGCGCGGCGCGGTCGCCCTGCCCTATGGCTTGAGCCTGTTGCCTTACGGCGATATCGCCTGGGTCAGGGAGCTGGCCGACGGGCGCCTCGACGACCTGCAATTGACCGCCCACGCCGATGGCCAGGCACGCACCGCCAAATTGGGCTCTGTGGATAAAAGTTTTGGCCGCGCACAAGTCGGCAGCCAGTTGGCGATCACCCCGCAGTTGGGCGTTTACGCCGAGGTAAACAGCCGCCTTGGGCACAGCGAAGGCAGCCAGACCGGCTATTCACTGGGCGTGCAATGGCTGTTCTGATCAGGGTTTCTTGAACACGTAAAACAGGTTCGGCTCGCTGACCACGTACAGCGAGCCTTCATCATCCATGGCGATGCCTTCGGCCTGAGGCACGCGTTTTTGCAGACCATGGCGCCCGTTGAGCAGAGAAAGACTGCTTAACGGGCGACCGTCGATGTCCAGTTCCAGCACCAGAAACGACTCATCCGACAGCGCCAGCAAGTGGCCGCTGCGCTCGTCGTATTGCAGGCTCGACAGGTCGCGCACAAACAGCCCGGCATCGCGCTTGGGGTTGTTGATTACGTGCACCGAGTAGGTTTTTTCCGGCTTGAAGTGGGGGAAACCGTGGACCTCGTAGATCAGCATCGGATCGCGCTCCTTGGCCACGAACAGGCGCTTGCCCACCGAGTCGTAGGCCAGGCCCTCAAAGCCCTTGTTGCCACCGATGTGCACGCCCAGCGTCATCTGCTCCGCGTCGGCGGCGTCGAGAAACTGGGTGTCGTCATCCACATGCACTTTGATCAGCCGCTGCTGGGCTTCATCGCTGATCACGTAGATGTTGTCGCTGATGAACTCCACCGCTTCCGCATCACCAAAACCCACCAGGGGAATGCGCCGCAGAATCCTGCCGTCCAGGGACAGTTCGATCAGCTCGGCGTTTTTGTTGGTGACGGTAAACAGGCTTTTGCGAATCGGGTCGTAGGTGAGCGCCGAGACATCATCGTCGAGGCCGTCGATCACCTTGGCTTCCAGGCTGACGCGGTAATCGGCCAAGCCAATCGAGCGCTCGTCGGCGGGCTGGCGCCAGGCCTGCCAGTTAAACCACGCGCGCTCGAACAAACGGAATTGCTGTGCGACCACCCCGGCAGCCACCAGGGCGCTCAGCAACACAATGAAAAACGCGGGTTTGGGGCGGGCAAATCGACGCATCAGGGCAGCTCGAAGTCAAAAAGTGGCGAATGAATATCACGCCTGTCTGAATTTAAACTTAAACGCTGCCGGATGTGTGGCGAATGCCGCTATTGGAGAAATACTCGACGTAAACCTGGGTTATTTCTGTTTTTCGAAACGGTAAAACAGGTTCGGCTCACTGACCATGTACAACGTGCCGTCCTCATCCATGGTCACGCCTTCGGCACGCGGAATGGTGTGCTTGAGGCCGTTGAAGCCGCCGAGCAGGGTCATGAAGCTGACTTGCTCGCCCTTTTCATCCAGCTCCAGCAACAGGTGGGAGTCGGCCGACAACACCAGCAAGTGCCCGGTGCGCGGGTCGACGGCCAGGGCCGAGAGGTTGCGCATGTCCAGCTCGGTGCTGGCGACTTTTTGCTTGTCGCCCGTCAGCGTGGCGCCATCGCTTTTCCAGGTGAACAGCGCCGGTGGGCGCTCTTCGCCGAGCACGATCTGTTGGTTGCGCTTGTCCCAGGTCACGCCTTCGAAGGCTTTGTTCTGGTCCTTGGAGGGGCCCAGGTCGTAGCTTTTGAAGTCGGCGATATTCAGTTGTTGGGTGTTTGCGTCGACTTTCACCACGGTCAGGGTGTGCATGCGCTCATCGACGATGGCCATCAGGCCGTTTTCCATCACCGTCACGCCTTCCGCGTTGTTCCAGCCGTTGAGGGGCATTTTGCGCAGCACGTCACCTTGCAGGTTCAGCTCAACCAGGAAAGGGTTTTTGCCCATGACGGAAAACAGGGTTTTGGTCTGCGGGTTGTAGGACAGGTCGGAGGCCTCGTCCTTCTCCATGCCCGACAGCAACTTGGCGTCGATGACGACGTGGTAGTTCGGCAGCCACACGCTGGCTCGTCGCTCGGCCGGCGATTCAAAGCGCTCCGCCACCCACAGCACGCCACGGTCGTCCCAATGCATCAGCCAGGCAACGCCATACACAATCGCACCGGCCAGGAACAGCCAGGAATACCAGCGCAAGGCAAAGCGTGAACGGGGCTTGGGTGCAGCGGAGGGCAAAGTCACGGCCATTGAGCGCTTTTCCGGGAAGTCAGCGTTAGGTGATAGCACAGGATCAACGGGACCGCGCGCAGGAAGCTGAGAATTATCCGGATGGTGTGTGAAAAAAATGCAAAAGCAGGGATTAGCTGATCGTTCCTACGCTCCGCGTGGGAATGCCTCTTGTGACGCTCCGCGTCACGAACTAAAGGGCGGACGCGGAGCGTCCAGGGCTGCATTCCCACGCGGAGCGTGGGAACGATCGGCTCGCAGGCAGTGCTTAGCGAACGCTGCTTTCGAAGCGGCTCACGCCCGCCAATTCCAGCACCAGCTCATCACCCACATTCAACGGCCCAACACCGGCCGGTGTGCCGGTGAGGATCACGTCGCCAGCCTGCAGCGAGAAGCAGCCGGCCATGTGCTGGATCATCGGGATGATCGGGTTGAGCATCTGTGAGCTGTTGCCGTCCTGGCGCACTTCGCCGTTGATGGTCAGGCGAATGCCGATGTCGGTCACGTCGGCAAAGGTGCTGCTGACCACAAACGGTGCAATCACCGCCGCGCCGTCGAAGGACTTGGCGATTTCCCACGGCAGGCCCTTGGCTTTCAGCTCGGCCTGCTTGTCGCGCAGGGTCAGGTCCAGGGCCGGGGCGAAGCCGGAGATGGCGTCCAGCACTTCTTCACGGCTGGGCTTGGTCGACAACGGCTTGCCGATCAACACCGCGATTTCCGCTTCGTAGTGCACCGAACCGCGCTCGGTTGGAATGGCGAAGCCGCCTTCCAGCGCGACCACGCAACTGCCCGGCTTGATGAACAGCAACGGCTCGGTCGGCACCGGGTTGTCCAGCTCCTTGGCGTGTTCGGCGTAGTTACGCCCGATGCACACCACTTTGCCGAGGGGAAAGTGGATGTTGGTGCCGTCGACATACTTGTGCTGGTAGCTCATGAAACGACTCCTTCAGGGCGGTTAAACAGCGAAGATCTTGCCAGGGTTCATGATCCCGTTCGGGTCGAACACCGCCTTCACTGCCTTCATGTATTCGATTTCAACCGGCGAGCGGCTGTAGGTCAGGTAATCGCGCTTGGTCATGCCCACGCCGTGTTCGGCGGAGATCGAGCCGTTGTACTTCTGAACGGTTTCGAATACCCACTTGTTCACGGTGGCGCACTTGGCGAAGAACTCGTCCTTGCTCAGGTTTTCCGGCTTGAGGATATTCAAGTGCAGGTTGCCGTCGCCGATGTGGCCGAACCAGACAATTTCGAAATCCGGGTAGTGTTCGCCGACGATCGCATCAATTTCCTTCAAGAACGCTGGCACTTTGGAGACAGTCACCGAGATATCGTTCTTGTAGGGCGTCCAGTGGGAAATGGTCTCGGAGATGTACTCGCGAAGTTTCCACAGGTTGTGCAGTTGGGTTTCGCTCTGGCTCATCACGCCGTCCAGCACCCAGCCCTGCTCGACGCAGTGTTCGAAGGTTTCCAGCGCGTGGTTGGCGACTTCTTCGGTAGTGGCTTCGAATTCCAGCAGTGCATAGAACGGGCACTCGGTTTCGAACGGCGCCGGTACGTCGCCACGGCCCATCACTTTGGCCAGGGCTTTGTCGGAGAAGAATTCGAAGGCGGTCAGGTCGAGCTTGCTCTGAAACGCGTGCAGCACCGGCATGATCGAGTCAAAGTCGGTAGTACCAAGCACCATCGCGGTGAGGTTTTTCGGCGCCCGGTCCAGGCGCATGGTGGCTTCGACCACAAAGCCCAGCGTGCCTTCGGCGCCGATAAACAGCTGGCGCATGTCGTAGCCGGTGGCGTTCTTGATCAGGTCGCGGTTCAGTTCCAGCACGTCACCTTTGCCGGTGACCACTTTCATACCGGCCACCCAGTTGCGGGTCATGCCGTAGCGAATGACCTTGATCCCGCCGGCATTGGTGCCGATATTGCCGCCAATCTGGCTCGAACCCGACGACGCGAAGTCCACCGGGTAGTACAGGCCTTTTTCTTCGGCGACGTTCTGCAATTGCTTGGTGACCACGCCCGGCTGACACCTGGCGGTGCGGTCGGTGAGGTTCACGTCGAGAATCTGGTTCATGTAGTCGAACGACACCACCACTTCGCCATTAGCCGCCACAGCAGCAGCCGACAGGCCAGTACGGCCACCGGATGGCACCAGCGCGACCTTGTGTTCATTGGCCCAACGCACGATGGCTTGCACCTGCTCGGTGGTCTTGGGGAACACGATGGCGCTAGGCGCGGGTGCGAAGTGCTTGGTCCAATCCTTGCCGTAAGCCTCCAGGGAGTCTGCATCGGTCAGCACTTTACCGGGCTCAACCAGGGTCTTTAGCTCATCAATCAGGGCAGGATGGGTCATCGACAGAACTCTCGAACAATTCATGGTCATCCTGAGAACGCTTCACGTCGCAGGAATAGGTGTTTAGCGGGGCGCGTATGCTAGCATACCGCCCCCGCAGGACAGAGCCCAAGGGCGTTCTGCGGTGACGGCTTTCCTGCCGTCCGGGTCAGCTTAAGCGATCCGATTCCCTGCCATTTTTTTCCGGGATACAGGTTTACGCAGATGAGCAAGACTTCTCTCGATAAGAGCAAGATCAAGTTCCTTCTTCTGGAAGGCGTCCACCCATCGGCTGTCGACGTACTGAAAGCCGCTGGGTACTCCAGCATTGAGTACATCACCAGTTCTCTGCCGGAAGCCCAGTTAAAGGAAAAGATCGCCGACGCGCACTTTATCGGCATTCGCTCCCGCACTCAGCTGACCGAAGAGATCTTCGACCACGCCAAGAAACTCGTGGCTGTCGGCTGTTTCTGCATCGGTACCAACCAGGTCGACCTCAACGCAGCGCGCGAGCGCGGCATCGCGGTGTTCAACGCACCGTACTCCAACACCCGTTCCGTTGCGGAGCTGGTATTGGCCGAGGCCATCCTGCTGTTGCGCGGTATCCCTGAGAAGAACGCTTCCTGCCACCGTGGCGGCTGGATCAAAAGCGCGGCCAACTCCTTCGAAATCCGCGGCAAGAAGCTGGGTATCGTCGGTTACGGCTCGATCGGCACGCAGTTGTCCGTCCTGGCCGAAGGCCTGGGGATGCAGGTGTTCTTCTACGACACCCTGACCAAGCTGCCATTGGGCAACGCCACTCAAGTGTCGAGCCTGACCGAACTGCTGGGCATGTCCGACATCGTCACCCTGCACGTGCCGGAAACCGCTGAGACCCAGTGGATGATCGGCGAGAAGGAAATCCGCGCCATCAAGAAAGGCGGCATCCTGATCAACGCGGCACGCGGCACTGTGGTTGAGCTGGACGCCCTGGCCGACGCGATCAAGGACAAGCACCTGATCGGCGCCGCCATCGACGTGTTCCCGGTGGAGCCACGCTCCAACGACGACATCTTCGAAAGCCCGCTGCGTGGCCTGGACAACGTGATCCTGACCCCGCACATCGGCGGTTCCACTGCTGAAGCCCAAGCCAACATCGGCCTGGAAGTGTCCGAGAAACTGGTCAAGTACAGCGACAACGGTACGTCGGTGTCCTCGGTCAACTTCCCGGAAGTGGCGCTGCCGGCTCACCCTGGCAAGCACCGTTTGCTGCACATCCACCAGAACATTCCTGGCGTGATGATGGAGATCAACAAGGTCTTCGCGGAAAACGGCATCAACATCTCCGGTCAGTTCCTGCAGACCAACGAGAAGGTTGGCTACGTGGTAATCGACGTCGACGCCGAGTACTCGGACCTGGCGCAAGAGAAGCTGCAGCACATCAACGGCACGATTCGTAGCCGCGTGTTGTTCTAAGGCTTCAACGCTGCACAAAAAAGGGAGCCCTTAGGGCTCCCTTTTTTTCATCTCGACAACGCTTACTTGACGTTAACCGTAATGACTTTCGAGGCTACGGTCGGGTTGAACTGCATGTGCAGTTTGTCGCCCGCGACCAGTTGCAGCGTGTGCTTGCCTGGGGTGAGGGTCAGCTCGGTTTCGGTCTGGGCCTTGCCGTAGTGGATCACGGTGTCGGTGGCCGGGATCGGTACGCTGGCGTCAGGCAGCTCTTTCTGGTCGATCAGCAGGTGGTGGTGGCCGGTGCCTGGGTCCTGGCTGGTAGCCGGGGCCAGTTTCAGACCTTCCATGCCGAATTTGACGGTGAAGGTTTTATCCACGGTGGCGCCGTCTTTTGGCGACACGATAAAGACTTTGGCACCTTCAGGTGGCGCGCTGCGCGGAATACCGTCAGCAGCAGTGGCCAACATCGAGGCACCCAGCAGCAGGCTGGCAATCGTTGCACGGGACAATAGAGCTTTCATTCACTTCTCCAGTTTCTGCAGGAAATCTGTTGGGTTATGACAACTTCGCGACAAATTGCTGTCCAAGGCACTCAACACCATAGCAAAGCGATGCTGAATGGCGCCTCGCATTACGAATTCTTTAGGAGTGACCATGCGCTTTTCGCCTGGCCTTGTACTGTTGTTACCCCTTCTGAGTCCTTTGGCTCACGCCGAATTGATCGATGATGTGTTTGATCGCGGCGAACTGCGCATTGCCCTGGAAGCCAACACGCCGCCGTTCAACTTCAATGACGGCGACAAGCTCACCGGGTTTGAAGTGGAACTGGGCGAGCAACTGGCGAAGGAAATGGATGTGCGCCCCTCGTTCATCACCACCGATGACACCGATTTGCTGCCAGGCGTTGAAACCGGCAAATACGACGTAGCCATCAACCATATCGCTATGACTGCCGAGCTACGGGATCGTTTCGATTTCAGTGCACCCTATAAGGAAACACCTGAGCTGGCGATTCCATTCCAAAAGGGTAACCCGGCGTTCAAAAGTAGCCTGGACAAGGCGTTGCAGCACATCAAGGCCGATGGCCGACTGAAGGCGTTGACGCACAAGTGGTTCGAGTCTGAGTAAATGCGGTCAATGTGGGAGCTGGCTTGCCTGCGATAACCGTGTGTCAGCCACCCATCAGGATGCTGACCCACCGCAATCGCAGGCAAGCCAGCTCCCACACTTGATTCAGGTTCGGCCAGAGAGTTGCGTCAGCGCCTGCACCGCCTCGGGCAACTCCAGCTCACTGAACACCAACACCCCATGGCGCTTGAGCAACGCCGCCGTCACCCCTTCGCCGCTGACCTTCACACCGCTGAACGTGCCGTCATAGGTCAGCACGTTGCCGCAGGACGGGCTATTGGCCTTGAGAATGGCGATGCGGATGCCGTGGCGCTGCACCAGCGCCAATGCCTGGCGCGCGCCGTCGAGAAAGGCGGCACTGAAGTCTTCGCCGTCGGCCGTCAGCACCTGGGCGCGGCCTTCCCACACATCAATGCCCTGCCCGCCGGGAATCTCGGCGGAGGGCCGCGGCGTAGGCAAACCGCCCGACACTTCCGGGCAGATCGCAACCACACGGCCTTCAGCCTGCCACGCCGCCAGTTGGTCGAACGGGCCGCTGGCCCCGCCGTCGTAGCGCACTTTGTGCCCGAGCAGGCAGCGGCTGATCAGAATCTTTTCCATGTTTAAAACGGCTCGTTACCCCGCCGGCGAAACCAGCCGGTCAAGGACAGGCGTTCGCGCGTGGCGGGCAGGACTTCGTGGGGCACTTCACCCGACAGGAACACCACCAGGCAACCGCCCGTGGGCACCACATCGTATTCGACGCCGTCCTTGAGGTACATGCGCAGTTGGCCGCCGTGTTCGGGCAGCCACGCGTCATTCAGGTACACCACCGCCGAGACCATGCGGCGGTCATCGTCGCGAAAACGGTCCACGTGCTTGAGGTAAAACGCACCCGGCGGGTACATCGCAAAGTGGCTTTCAAAGTCTTCCAGGCCGAGGAACAAGCCACGATTCATCGCCTGGCGCAGGCTGTCCATCACGCCCATGTAGGTCTCGCAGACGGCCGCATCGCCTTCTTCCAGCCACTGGATATGGTCACCGCGAATGCCCTCGCGGATCTCCTGGGCCGGGCCGCGTCCTACAGCAGCAGGTGCCAATTCCCCCTGCGCCGCACGTTTACGGCACTCAGCCGCCAGTTCCAGGGTCAGAGCCTGGGGCAGGAAGCCGTTCTGCTGCGACCAACCTTTTTCGGCCAGGTCGTCGACAATGCGTTGCAGCAGAGGATGATCGAGGGGTATTTGCATGGCGCGCATAGTATCCATACGCCTGTAAATCCGACAGAGCCGCCGAGCGTCTGAATACACTTTAGTCAGGTGACCGATAGGATTTCTCGACAAATCCTACGCCCGACACGGACAATAGTGGCCGACTGACAGGAGTCCATATGCGTCGTTTGTTTTTTTCCTTGCTGATGTTCTGCGTTTTGCCCGCTTGGGCAGACGGCCATGACCAGTTGTACAAGGTCGCCGGCTGGGCCGAACAACGTGCGCATTTCAATGACGCCCTCACTGCCGCCCAGCAACGCTACCGCAATAGCCTGCCGCCGGCGGTGTACCAGGCGCTGGTGGACAACAGCAATAAACGCTTCGCCGCCCAGGCCGTGGACCAGCGCGCCGAGGCGCAATTGCGCAAGAACCTCGCAGACCCGAAACCCGCCCTGGCGTTTTTCCAGTCGCCGCTGGGCCGCAAGATTGTCGCCGCCGAGTTGCTGGCCACGCGCCGCGACCAGTTGGCGAAAAACGCCCAAGGCCTGCCACACATCGAGGCCGACGCCACCCGCAGCCTGATCATCGGCCACCTGGCCCAGGCGCTGCCTGCGCGCGAAGCCGGTGCGGAAGTCAGCCTGGCGATTGCCGGCGTGGCCGCCGACAGCTTGAGCCAGATGATTCCCGGCCTGTTGGGCGGCGGTCAGGCGCAGGGCATGTTGAATGGTCAGCGTGAGCGGCTGATGCAGCAGATTGGCAATGACCTGAATAACACGCTGCTGTACGTCTATCGGGATTTGTCTGACCCGGAGCTGGAGGAATTCGCCACGTTTGCGGAGTCGCCGGACGGTCGGGCGTATTACAAGGCGGCGCTGGCAGCGATTCGCGCAGGTTTGGCGGTTGGCCAAAGCACCTCAAGCCTGGCACCGTAATCATTGTGGGAGCTGGCTTGCCTGCTCCCACAGTTGAAGCGTGCTTACTTCAGATGGTCGGTGAGGTACTTGAAATACTCCTGGCGAATCTCCGCAATCTCATTCGCCAAATGATGCCTGCCACGCGGGATCATCAACACTTCAGGCTGATCAAACTTGCCCCGTAGCACCTGCAAGTTGTGCTGCCAGTCCACCGTCATGTCTTCCTCACCCTGCACAATCAGCGGCCGCCGCGGGCTGCGCGGTGCGGCTTCGATGCGCTTGATCCAGCGCGCCAGCGCCCCCACCCAGGCCGTGGGCAGTTGGCGCGGCTGCAACGGGTCGGCTTCCAGGAACGGCTTGAAATTGGGGTCATGGGTGTTTTCGCTGAAACGTCGCGCGATGCCTTTGACGAACGGCCGCAGCAAGTAATAGCTGACCTGCGACCAACCCCACGCACGCGGGCGCACCAACGGTGACAACAGGAAGGTCTTGCCCTGTGCCGGGCTGTCGGCGCCGTGATGGAGCAAATGGTCGACCACCACCGCGCCACCGGTGCTTTGCCCGAACAAGTGCCAGGGCTGCGGCAACTGCAGCGCCTCGGCCTGCGCAAACAGCGCCTGCACCACGTGCTGATACACCGCAAAATCGTCGATGCTGGCCCGTGCGCCGCTGGACAGGCCATGGCCGGGCAAATCGCAGGCAATCACCACGAAGTTCTGGTCCAGCGCCCAGTCCACCACGTTGCGGTACAGGCCCATGTGGTCGTAGAAGCCGTGGAACATGAACATTGTCGCCACCGGCGCAGGCGGCCACCACACTTGGGCGACGACCTCAAAGCCATCCACCTCAAAGCGCCCCAGACGGCTCACGGCAGGTACTTTGCGCGCGGCCAGGTCCAGCCCGTAGAAACGCTGGTAGACCCGCGCCTCGGCGCTGAGCGGTTGCGCATCCACAAGTGGCCGCAAGCTGTCGCGCAGATGATCGGGGTCAAAGCTCACAGGCATAAAGGGTTCCAGACTGACGGTGAAGATGAATATCGAGCGGTGATATTCATCTGTCAGGGCAAGCATGGCAAGCTACGCGACCTTCGAGGATTGATCTGAATGCGACAGCCCTACCGTTCCGCCCTGTTCGCCAGCCTGATCCTGGTCATCTGCGCCGGCGTACTGTGGGCGGCGTACGACTGGTTCCAGGGCCGCTACTTGCGCGCATTCAGCGAACACACGGCGGTGTTCTCCGGCGATGCCCTGCGCCTGCCCGCCGAACTCGCCGGCCCCGGCCCGATCCGCCTGGTGCACTTCTGGGACCCGGCCTGCCCGTGCAACGTCGGCAACCAGCAACACCTGGGCGAGCTGATCGAGCATTACGCACCCCAAGGCGTCGAGTTCTACGCCCTGCAAAAGGCCGGCAGCCACGGCCAGCTGCCCGACAACCTGCGCAAAATGAAAACCCTTACTACCCTGTTCGGTGCCGACCACGTGCCGGCGACCCCGGCTGTGGGGATCTGGGACCGCACGGGCAAACTTGCGTATTTCGGGCCATACAGCGAAGGGCTCACATGCAACTCCAGCAACAGTTTTATCGAGCCGATCCTGCAAGCCCTTCAGGCCGGGCGCGAGGTCGATGCCACTCATTCGCTGGCGGTGGGCTGCTATTGCGAGTGGAGCAAGGCACCAAACTGAACACAGCCTGTTCAACCGGCAAACTCCAATCACCCGAGCATTGGGCTGCTGTATCGTACGTTTTCAGCAAGATTGTAAGCGTAGGAATACATGAGCCAGTTAACCATCATCCTCTGGATGCTCAACGTTATCGTTGATACGTCCGGCCAGTTGGCTTTTAAAGCCGCCGCCTCGGCCAGCGCCGAGCATGATGGCATGGCCCACTGGAAGCACATGCTCAAGCGGCCGTGGATCTGGCTGGGGGTAATCTGCTACGTCTTCGAATTCGTGTTGTGGCTGGCGTTCCTGACCCTGGTGCCGCTGTCGGTGGGCGTGATGCTGGGCTCGATCAATATTGTCGTGATCATGATTGCCGGGCGGTTCCTGTTCAAAGAGAGCCTGAGCAAATGGCGCCTGATCGGCATCATGCTGATCGCCTGTGGTGTGACTGTCGTAGGGTTTGAATGATGAAACGCTTTTACATCCTGGGTTTTCTCGCGCTGATCATTTTCGACACCTTGGCGCAGGTCAGCTTCAAATTCGCCTCGGTGCATGCCGAGCCGCTGACCATGGACGCCGCCTGGCTGGTTCGCGTATTTGGCGCGCCGTGGATCTACGGCGCCTTCGTCGGCTATATCGGCGCCTTCTTCACCTGGATGACGTTGCTCAAATACGCCCCGGTGGGCCCGGCGTTTGCGGCCTCGCACTTGGAGCTGATCAGCGTGACGCTGATCTCTGTCTGGCTGTTCGATGACACCTTGACCCTGCCTAAAATCATCGGCGGTGCACTGATTATCGCGGGCATTCTGTGCCTGGCACGCAGCGAAGACAAAGAGAGCAAACCGGCCGAGGTCGAGCCGTTGCAGGCCCCGGTGTCATGACACGCCGATGGGAGATTCCGCCGACCGCAGGGTTGCCTTTGCGCTGGCGGGATTTGCTCGGAAGCTCCGCAGACCTGGCCGATTCGCTGGCCCGCCAATTCTCGATTCCAACGCCTGCGCTGCCCTGCTCCGGCACGGCGGCGTTGATCATCGCGCTGCGCACCTTGCAGCAGCGCATGCCCGGCCGCACCCAACTCATCGTGCCCGCCTACACCTGCCCCTTGGTGGCATTGGCCGCGCATTACTGCCCGCCGTTGCGGGTGGTGCCCTGTGATTTGCAACCGGGCGGCATTGACCTGGACGAACACCAACTCAAGCAGCTGTGCGATGAAAGCACACTGGCCGTGGTGGTCACCCACTTGGCGGGGCGCGTGGCAGATGTCGACACCGCCAAACGTATTGCTGACTCAGTCGGCGCGGCGGTCATCGAAGATGCAGCGCAAGCCATGGGCGCACTCGACGATGGCCACAGCGTCGGGCTCAAGGGCGATGTAGGTTTTTTCAGCATGGCGCTGGGCAAAGGCCTGACGACGGCCGAAGGCGGCGTGCTGTTCAGCCGCGACCCGGTGTTGCATCAGGCATTGCACCGCCAGTGCCGACACGACTTGCCCTTCAGCCTGCGCTGGGAGCTGCAACGCAGCGCCGAATTGTGGGGTTACGCTCTGGCTTACCAGCCGCGCGGTTTGCATTACGTGTATGGGATGGCGCTGCGTAAGGCGCTGGCCCAAGGCGATGAAGTGGCGGCCGTGGGCGACGACTTCTCGGTCAATGACATCCCGCTACACCGCCTCGGCGCCTATCGCCAGAAGGTCGGCGCCGCCGCGCTGGCGCGATTGCCCGATCACTTGCAGCAAGGCCGCAACCGGGCACTGCGCCGCGCCGCACGCTTGAATGCATTGCCTGGTGTATCAGTGGTGATGGACCGGCCGGGGCAGCAAGGCACCTGGCCTTTTCTGATGGTGATAATGCCGTCGGCACCTATGCGTGATGCGGCGATGGCGCAGCTGTGGACCTCAGGGCTGGGCGTGACCCGCCTGTTTATCCACACCTTGCCGGACTACCCGGCCGTGGCCCCGCTGTTGCAGCCTGGCAGCGACATAACCCAGGCCCAAACCTTCGCCACTCGCACGCTGTCGATCAGCAACAGCCAATGGCTGACGGACGCCCTCTTCGAGCAAGTATTGGCCCAGCTAAAAGCTATCGTCGCCAGCCCTCGTTGATACGCGCCACCAAACGGCTGTTCAGCTCGTTCTGCTGCTGTTGCCAGATCTGCACTTGTGCCTCAGGCAGTTCCTCCTGGCCATCGGAGGCGCTCAACCAGCGCTTGAACTTGCTTTCATAGTGATACGCCGACACATCACCGGTGACATCCGCGCCGATGATCTGGCCCTGACAGGCACTGATCAGGTCATTCAAATGCTGCTCGAGGAATTCACCCTGGTCCCAGTTGGTATTGACCACTTCGGGGCTCAACACGTCTTTATCGATGGACAAGTAAACCGGCAGCGAACGGTCTAACTGCGCCAGGAACGCGCGCATCAGCTCATCCGGGTGGCTGAACGCGCGGTTGCTGCGGCCGGCGCCGATCCAGTTCATCCAGCGCGTGTCGACGTTGACGTTCCAGTAGGTCAGCTTGCGCTTGAGCAGCGGCGACCAGTGATTCTCCCAGGCGTGGCCCAGGCCGATGTCCTGCGAGCCGATGCCCAGCACATGCACGTGCTCGACCTGCGGCAAACGGCTGGCCCAATAGACCCACGAGCCGCAATGGATGCCGAACGGGTAGCGCATGTTGTCCGGGTGGTTGTCGCAAATGACCAGCTGAAATTTCTGCTGGCTGGGCAGTCGGTTCAACAGCAGCTGGCTGAGGTGGTGATAGTCGCCGCTGCCGGTAAACACGCAGCCGTAGTCGCTGGGCATCTGCGCGTGCAGTGCGGTCTCCAGCTCTTTGAACTGCGCCCAGCGGCAGCCGAAGCGGATTTTTTCCTGCCAGGCCTGCAACGGCAAGGTGATCGCGCCGGGAATGTCGCTGACGGCGCCATCGAAATCCAGAATCAGCGGTGCTCGATCCTGGCTCATGACGCCTGCTCCTGTTGCCACTGGGCATCGCTTTCAAAGTGATGACGGAATCGATTGCCCAGCTTGCGCAACAGCGGGTTGCGCACCCAGACCAGATGGCGGGTGAAGGTAAAGTCAGCGCCGAGGCTGGCCTTGACCTGCGGGTCGGTCCAACCGGCCACGTAAAACTTCAGGCCATTGGCGACGGCGTACTCCAGGTTTACAAACCAACTGACGAAGTACAGGTTGAACTCCAGCGCCTGCGGGTAATTCAGGCCGATGTACTTGTCGAGCAGCTTGTCGCCCTCCACGTAGCAGAGGTTGTAGCCGATCAATTCATCGCAGTGCCAGTAGCAAAACACCCGCCCAGTGCTGGCGGCGTCCCTCAGCAAACCGCTGAAAAACTCCGGCGTGAGCAGGTCAAAATGGATCTCGCTCTGGTCGTAGACGGCCCGGTACAGCGCGTACAAGTGCGCCAGCCAGGCGTCATCGTTGAAGCGTGCGTCGCCGGTGTCCAGGACTTCCACACGCAATGCCTCGCGACTGCGCAATTTGCGTCGGATATTGCGCCGACGGCTGTGGGACAAACGCGCCAGGTACTCGTCGATGGTGGTGAAGTTGATCGGCACATACGCCAGCGCCTGGCCTTCGAGGCTGATGAAGCCACGCCGGGTGCAGTCATCGATCAGGTCTTGCGCATAGCGGTTGTCGGCGTCGCTGAGCAGCGGCGAGTTGCACGGCACATCTTTGATCACGGTGAGTTTGCGTTGCGGCGCGCATTCATATTGCAGCCACTGGGCGAGGTCCTGCGGCGACACGCCTTGGGGCAACGGCGAGTATTCGCTGACCGTGGTACCGACAAAACAGCTGTCGATGCGCAGCCACGCATGCCAGAAACGATACCCCGGCCAGCCACGCACGCGTTTTTCGAACTCATCGTCGGCGGTGGTCAGCAGGTCGAAGGGCGTGAAGAAGTACGGCAGGCCCTGTTCGGACAGGTGCACGTCGAAACCCACCGGCGGGTGCTGCAAAAAGCGCTCGATCAGCGATTGCGCCTCCAGGCAGCACGCGTAGGTAGCCTCGGGGCGGCTGGAGTCTGGCAGGGGTTGCGTGGCGCAAGTCATGACAAGAAGCTCAAAGATGACAGGTGGAATAGTACTGCCTATGGGGTGTTCTCCACTTGAACCTCGGCTGTCGACAAGGCACATCAGCATTTCCCTCAGCCCTCGTCAAAAACCTATTAGACTCCGCTGACTTGAAAGGTGAATGACCAAGGACCGTCCATGAAACGCAGCCTGACCGTGCTCGCTATCCTGATTGCCGCCCTCATGGCCGGCGCCGGCTGGTATGTCTACAGCAAGCAGCCCACTCGCCAGGGCACCGAAACACTGGCCAACCTGCAGGGCACGGTCACCGTGCGTTATGACGACCGTGGCGTGCCGCATATCCGCGCCGAGAACGAGACCGACCTGTACCGCGCCTTGGGCTACGTGCACGCCCAGGACCGGCTGTTCCAGATGGAGATCATGCGCCGCCTGGCGCGTGGCGAACTCGCCGAGGTGCTGGGGCCGAAAGTGCTGGAGACCGACAAGCTATTCCGCAGCCTGCGCATCCGTGAACGCGCCTTGAGTTACGTGGAACACATTGACCACGACTCCAAGGCCTGGAAAGCCTTGCAAGCCTACCTGGACGGCATCAACCAATATCAGGACAGCCACGCCAGCCCCATGGAGTTCGACGTGCTGGGCATCCCCAAGCGGCCGTTTACCGCCGAGGACACCATCAGCGTCGCCGGGTACATGGCCTATAGCTTTGCTGCCGCGTTTCGTACCGAGCCGCTGCTGACGTACGTCCGCGACCAGTTGGGCAGCGATTACCTGAAAGTCTTTGACCTCGACTGGCAACCCAAGGGCGCGCTGAACCTGGCCGCCAGCGACTGGCAAACCCTCGGTGCCATCGCCTCTCTGAGCGATCAGGCCTTGGCCGACAACGGTCTGCCGCAGTTCGAAGGCAGCAACGCCTGGGCCATCAGCGGCAGCCGCACCAAAAGTGGCAAGCCGTTACTGGCGGGCGACCCGCATATCCGTTTCTCGGTGCCGTCGGTGTGGTACGAAGCGCAGCTCTCGGCGCCGGGCTTTGAGCTCTACGGTTATCACAACGCGCTGGTGCCGGTGGCGTTCCTGGGCCACAACCTGGATTTCGGCTGGAGCCTGACCATGTTCCAGAACGATGACCTCGACCTGATCGCCGAAAAGGTCAACCCGGACAACCCCAACC
Organism: Pseudomonas sp. MONT-RG-20F-20-E-7-02; assembly: GCF_022662395.1. Classification (NCBI taxonomy): domain Bacteria; kingdom Pseudomonadati; phylum Pseudomonadota; class Gammaproteobacteria; order Pseudomonadales; family Pseudomonadaceae; genus Pseudomonas; species Pseudomonas sp. MONT-RG-20F-20-E-7-02. The sequence goes on along the minus strand of NZ_JAKNQN010000004.1, from coordinate 505,512 downwards.
AGGTCTGGTATCACGGCCAGTGGGTCGACATGACCAGCAGCGAGCAGCAAATTTCGGTCAAAGGCCAGGACCCGGTGATACTCACCCTGCGTCGCTCGCCCCACGGCCCGATCATCAATGACGTGCTCGGCGAGAGCGCCGGCAAGACACCGGTTGCGATGTGGTGGGCGTTCCTCGACACCGAAAACCCGATCCTCGAAGGTTTCTACCAACTCAACCGAGCGGACACCCTGGCCAAGGCACGCGCGGCGGCGGCCATGGTGTCGGCGCCCGGCCTGAATATCGTGTGGGCGAACGCCAAGGGTGATATCGGCTGGTGGGCGGCAGCGCAGTTGCCGATTCGCCCGGCTGGGGTGAACCCCGGCTTTATCCTCGACGGCAGCACCGCCCAGGCCGACAAGCTCGGCTTCTACCCGTTCAGCGCCAACCCGCAGGAAGAAAACCCGGCGCGCGGTTATGTGGTGTCAGCGAATGCCCAGCCGGTGTCGCCCACCGGCATGGAAATTCCCGGTTACTACAACCTGGCCGACCGTGGCCAGCAGTTGAACACGCAGCTGAGCGACAAAAGCGTGAAGTGGGACGTGAACAACAGCCAGGCCCTGCAACTGGGCACCACCACCGCCTATGGCCCGCGCTTGCTGGCGCCGCTGTTGCCGGTGCTGCGTGAGGTGGTCAAAGACCCGGCACAGCTGAAACTGGTGGAGCAGCTTGCCGCCTGGAAAGGCGACTACCCACTGGATTCCACCAGCGCCACAGTGTTCAACCAGTTCCTGTTCAACCTCACCGACGCGGCCTTTCACCCGAAACTGGGCGACGCGATGTTCAAGACCCTGCTCACCACGCGGGTGATCGATGCAGCGCTGCCGCGTCTGGCGGCCTCAGCGGACTCGCCGTGGTGGGACGGCAAGCGCGCCGACACGGTCAAGCTCGCGTGGGACAACAGCCTGGCGCATCTGAAAGCCACCTTCGGCGATGACCCGACCCAGTGGCAATGGGGCAAGGCGCACACCCTGACCCACGGCCACCCGCTGGGCATGCAAAAGCCGCTGGACAAGCTCTTCAACGTCGGCCCCTTCCCCGCCCCCGGCACCCACGAGGTGCCGAACAACCAGTCCGCCATGATCGGCCCCGCGCCGTGGCCAGTCACCTACGGGCCATCGACCCGCCGGCTGATCGACTTCGCTGACCCGGCCCACGCCCTGACCATCAACCCGGTGGGGCAAAGCGGCGTGCCGTTTGATTCGCACTATGGCGACCAGGCTGAAACCTACATCGAGGGCGGGTATGAGCAGGCGCATTTCAGTGATGAAGAAGTGACGGCGAATACGCGGGGTACGTTGAAGTTGTTGCCGGCGCGGTAAACCCGATAACTGTGGGAGCCAGCTCCCACATAAGCCAGCTCCCACATTTAGTCTGCGCGTGTGCGCATTCGCCCCGGCGCCTCGCCATAGGTTTCCTTGAACTTCTTGCTGAACGCCGCCTGGGATTGGTAACCCACCTGGGCGGCGATATCCAGCAGGCTCAGGCGCGACTGGCGCAGCAGGTTGAACGCCCGCTCCATGCGCAACTGGGTCAGCAGCACCCACGGCGACACACCCGCCACTTTCACAAACGCGCGCATGAAGGTCGCCCGCGACATGCTCGCCGCAGCCGCCAGACTATCGATGGTCCACTCATGGCCGGGCTCGGCCAGCATCGCCTGCCAGGCCTTGCTCAGGCGCTTGTCGGCGAGCAAGGCGAAGGTGCCTGCCACGGGTGCCTGGCAGGTCAGCCAAGTGCGCAGAATAAGGGTGAACAAGGCCGACGACAGCGCGTCGATAAACGAGCGCGCGCCCAGTTGCTGGCCGTCCGCCTCGCTGCGCAACAGCGCGATCAGTGCCGCCAGTTGCCCGTCGCCCTGCCATTGGCGGCTGGACACCACCAGGTACTCCGGCAACGCGCCGAACAGCAGCGACTGGCGGTTGTAGTGAAAGCTGCCACAGAGCATGTCCACTTCCACTCGCTCGCCGCCCAGGCGATGCACCGGCAGCACACCGCCTTCGATCACCGTTGGCTGCATCGGCCGGATACGCGCGCCCTGGCTGCGCAACAAATGCGTGGCGCCACTGGGCATCAGCAGGATATCGCCCGCCTCCAGCGTCACCTGCTGCCCGCCCGACAGCTCGGCGCGGCACGTGCCGCTGAGCACGATGTGGTAAGGCGCCACGCCGAGGTTTTCTGGCGCGTGGTCCAGCGCCCAGTCGCCCTGGAACTGGCAACGCAAATCCAGACTGCCGCGCAGGTTGGCCAGCGCGATAAGGGTGTCGATCGAATTCATTTGCGAGCATCGGTCAAAAAGATGAGCGGATTGAACAATAACGCCAACACCGAACAGCAGACACTGGCTTCACACCCCACCTGTTCAGGAGTTACCGCAATGTTCAATAACTGGTCCGACTTGCTGCCTACCGTGAAAAAAGCCTTTGGCGCGCTGGGCAAGAGCAACCCGAAGCTGGTCAAAGCCTACATGGCGCTGGACGAGGCTGCCGAAGAAAACAACGTACTCGACGCCAAGACCCGCGAGCTGATTTCCATCGCCGTGGCCATTACCACGCGTTGCGACGGTTGCATCGGCGTGCATGCCGACGCGGCGATCAAGGCCGGCGCGACCCGCGAAGAAGTGGCGGCAACGCTGGCCACGGCAATCTCGATGAATGCCGGCGCCGCGTACATCTACTCGCTGCGCGCGCTGGAAGCCTACGACACGCTCAAACCGGCGCCGCAAAGTTAAGCCGGAACTGTTGCGGCGTCACGCCCAGCCGGCGGTTGAACACACTGCGCATGTGCTGGGCGTCGCGAAAGCCGCATTGATAGGCCACGGTTTTGAGCGGTGCGGGGCTGCTTTCGAGCATCACCCGCGCCGCATCCACCCGCGCCCGCTCGACAAACTCCGCTGGCGTTATGCGCGCTTCACGGGCAAACACCCGGGAGAAATTGCGCGCACTCATATTGGCCGCCTTGGCCAGGTCGGCGATGGTCAAATCCCCGGTCAGGTTCGCCAGCACGTACAACTGCACCAACGCCACCGCCGAGGTGCTTTCGGCGTGGGGTGTAAGAAACGGGCTGAACTGCGACTGCCCGCCCGAACGCTGGGTAAATACCACCAAACGCTTGGCCACGCTCAGCGCGACTTCCGCGCCGTGGTCCTGGGCCAGCAGGAACAGCGACAAGTCGATACCCGCGGTGACCCCAGCCGAGGTGTAGAGGTTGCCGTCCTGCACGTAAAGGCGGTCGGCGTCGACCTGGGCCGAGGGGCACAAGCGCGCCAAGTCGGCGGCGTCGTTCCAATGGGTGGTGACGGTTTTGCCATCCAGCAAGCCGGCACGGGCCAGCATGAAGGCGCCGTTGCAGATCGAACCGAAGCGTTGCGCGCGGGCGGCGGCGGCGCGCAGCCAATCATCAAATGGCGCGCCGAAATCTTCGAAGGGCAGTTGCGGGCCACCGGCGACCAGCAGCAGGTCGTAGGCTTGCAGGGCTTCGCTGTAATGTGTGTGAGCCTGCAGCGACAAGCCGTTGGAGGCCGCCATGCTGCCGTGGACCAGGCCAAGTACTTCAAGCCGGTAATGGTCGTGCGGTGGCAAAAAACGGTTGGCCTCGCAGAACACATCCATGGGGCCGGTCACGTCCAGTGACTGGACGCCGGGGAAGATCAGGATGGCGACGGTTCTATGCATGGCGAAACCTTATGTCTGACAGGCACGAAACCCTGTGGGAGCTGGCTTGCCTGCGATGCAGGCACCTTGGTGTATCAGGTATACCGAGGTGATGCTATCGCAGGCAAGCCAGCTCCCACAGTTGACCCTGTACAACCTTGGCGCGATATCGCGCCACATTGGCCGACATCGCACCCTCGCTGCGATAGCCCTGTCGCGGGCGCGCGACCAGACTGGACTCATCGGCGCCACCCCCGGCGCTTTGTTGAGGAGAACGACCATGAGCACCACCATCGCCGGCATCCAGATCCCGGACAGCGCCTTGGCCAAGGCCACCACCGAGTACATCCGTGACGTCGAATCCGACCTGCTCTACCACCACTCCCGCCGGGTATTCCTGTTCGGCGCGTTGAGCGGTGAGCGCAAGCAACTGGCCTACAACCCGGAGCTGCTGTACGTCGGCGCGATGTTCCATGACCTCGGCCTGGTTGAAGGCCATCGCAGTGACAACGAGCGTTTCGAAGTGGACGGCGCCAACGCCGCGGCGGCGTTCCTCAAGCCTTACGGGCTGAGCGATGACGATATCGAGCAAGTGTGGCTGTCCATCGCCCTGCACACCACACCCGGCGTGCCGCAGCACCTGCGCCCGACGGTGGCGCTGGTGACTGCCGGCGTGGAAATGGACGTGCTGGGCATGGACTACGCGGCGTTTTCCAGCGTGCAGCGCGAAGCCGTGGTGCATGCGCATCCACGCGGTGAAGGGTTCAAGGAGTGCATCATCTGCGCGTTTGCCGACGGCTTGCGCCATCGCCCGCAGACCACGTTTGGCAACGTGAAGACCGATGTGCTGGTGGATCAGGAGCCGGGGTTCAAGCCGATGAACTTTGTCGAGGTGATTCGCAAGTCGCCGTGGGCCTGACCAGATCATTCCCACGCTCTGCGTGGGAATGCAGCCCTGGACGCTCTGCGTCCGCTCTTGGAAGCATGACGCGGAGCGTCACAGGAGGCATTCCCACGCGGAGCGTGGGAACGATCAGACAGGCTGCGCGGTTTAGACCGGAGCAGGCGCCCGGCGCTTGTCCGGCTGTTGCCAGCCATCTGCCGCGGCTTCTTCAATCGCTTGCTGGATGGCTTTCTTGCGGTGTTCTTCGGCGCGGCGGCTGAAGAACCACACCAGGAAGGTCACCAGCGACACCGCCAACAGAATCAGGCTGGCCACGGCGTTGATCTCGGGTTTAACCCCAAGACGTACGGCCGAGAACACTTCCATCGGCAAGGTGGTCGAGCCCGGGCCGGACACGAAGCTGGCCAGTACCAGGTCATCCAGCGACAGCGCGAACGACATCATGCCGCCCGCCGCCAACGACGGCGCGATCATCGGGATGGTGATCAGGAAAAACACCTTCCACGGCCGCGCGCCCAGGTCCATCGCCGCTTCTTCGATCGACAGGTCCAGCTCACGCAAGCGCGCCGACACCACCACCGCCACATACGCCGCACAGAACGTGGTGTGGGCGATCCAGATGGTGACAATGCCACGCTCCTGTGGCCAACCGATCATCTGCGCCATGGCCACGAATAGCAGCAACAGCGACAGACCGGTGATCACTTCAGGCATTACCAGCGGCGCGGTCACCAGGCCGCCGAACAGCGTACGGCCCTTGAACTGGCTGATACGCGTCAGCACGAACGCTGCCAACGTACCCAACGCGACTGCGGCCACCGCCGTGTAGCAGGCGATTTCCAGGGAGCGCATCACCGAGCCCATCAACTGGGTGTTGTCCAACAGGCCCACGTACCACTTGATCGACCAACCGCCCCACACCGTCACCAGTTTGGATTCGTTGAACGAGTAGATCACCAGAATCAGCATCGGCAGGTAGATGAACAACAACCCCGCCACCAGCATAAAACTCGAGAAACTGAAGCGCTTCATATCTTGCCCTCCATCTCTTTGGCTTGGCTGCGGTTGAACAGGATGATCGGCACGATCAGGATCGCCAGCATCACCACCGCCAGGGCAGACGCCACCGGCCAGTCACGGTTGTTGAAGAATTCTTGCCACAACACTTTACCGATCATCAGGGTTTCCGGGCCGCCGAGCAGTTCCGGGATCACGAACTCGCCCACCACTGGAATGAACACCAGCATGCAGCCGGCGATGATGCCGTTCTTGGACAGCGGCACGGTGATTTTCCAGAAGCTGTTGAAGGTGCTCGAACCCAGGTCGGACGCGGCTTCCAGCAGGCTCTGGTCGTGTTTGACCAGGTTGGCGTACAGCGGCAGGATCATGAACGGCAGGTACGAATACACCACGCCGATGTACACCGCGATGTTGGTGTTGAGGATCTGCAGCGGCTCGTTGATCAACCCGATGGACATCAGGAAGCCGTTGAGCAAGCCGTTGTTACTGAGGATGCCCATCCACGCATACACGCGGATCAGGATCGCGGTCCAGGTCGGCATCATGATCAGCAGCACCAGCACGGTCTGCATCTCTTTGCGCGCGCTGGCAATCGCGTAGGCCATCGGATAGCCAATCAACAGGCACAGGATCGTGCTGAAAAATGCCATCTTCAGCGAGCCCAGGTACGCGGCGATGTACAACTCGTCGTCGCCAAGCATCGCGTAGTTGCCCAGGTTGAGCACCAATTGCAGCTTTTGCTCAACGAAGGTGTAGATCTCGGTGTAAGGCGGGATCGCGACGTCGGCTTCGGCGAAGCTGATCTTCAAGACGATGAAGAACGGTAGTGCAAAGAACAGGAACAGCCAGAGGAAAGGGATCCCGATGACCACATGCCGGCCACCGGGTGTTATTCGTTGCAGCTGGCGTTTGAACTTCTTCATATTCATGAGCGAAGTACCACGCCGCTGTCGTCTTCCCACCACACATACACCTGGTCACCCCAGGTTGGGCGCTGGCCACGGCGCTCGGCGTTGGCGACGAAGGACTGCACCAGCTTGCCGCTTGGCAGTTCCACGTAGAACACCGAATGGCCGCCGAGGTAGGCGATGTCGTGCACTTTGCCGCTGGACCAGTTGTGCTCGCAGGTCGGCATTTCGGTGGTCACCAGCAGCTTTTCCGGGCGAATCGCGTAGGTCACCGACTTGTCTTCCACCGAGGTGGCGATGCCGTAGCCCACGTAGATGTCGCGGTCCAGGTCCGGGCACTTGAGTACCGCGTGGCCTTCGGCGTCGTCCACCACTTGGGTGTCGAAGATGTTCACGTTGCCGATGAACTCGCACACCAGGCGGCTGGTTGGCGTTTCGTAGATGTCGATCGGGCTGCCGATTTGGGCGATCCAGCCCAGGTGCATGATCGCGATGCGCTCGGCCATGGTCATGGCCTCTTCCTGGTCGTGGGTCACCATCACGCAGGTCACGCCCACGCGCTCGATGATTTCCACCAGCTCCAGTTGCATCTGCGAACGCAGCTTCTTGTCGAGGGCGCCCATCGGCTCATCGAGCAGCAGCAGTTTCGGGCGTTTGGCCAGCGAGCGCGCCAGGGCCACACGCTGACGTTGACCGCCCGACAGTTGATGCGGCTTGCGCTTGGCGTACTGGCTCATCTGCACCAGCTTGAGCATTTCGGCCACGCGGGCGTCGACTTCAGCCTTGGGAATCTTGTCCTGTTGCAGGCCGAAGGCGATGTTCTGCGCCACGGTCATGTGCGGGAACAAGGCGTAGGACTGGAACATCATGTTGATCGGCCGCTCGTAGGGCGGCATGTCGGTGATGTCCACACCGTCGAGGTAAATGCGACCTTCAGTTGGGCGCTCGAAGCCTGCGAGCATGCGCAGCAAAGTGGATTTGCCCGAACCCGAACCGCCGAGCAAGGCGAAGATCTCGCCTTTTTTGATTTCCAGGGACACATCGTCCACGGCAATCGTCTCGTCGAACTTCTTCGTGACCCGGTCGATTTTGACCAACACCTTTTTCGGTGTCTGGTCGCCCTCGAGGGCTTTCTTATAGGCGCCGGAGGCAACTGCCATTTACGAAACTCCCAACAAAATTTGAGGTTCGCCCAATACAGGCGAAACCTTGGATAGTTTGAGCCTTAAGCCTTACTTGCCCGTCTTGACCTTGGTCCAGCTACGGGTCATTAAACGTTGCACGTTCGGGGGTAACTCGAAGTTGACAAACGTCCGGTCGAGAACCGCCTGCGGTGGGTAAACCGCTGCGTCGGTGCGTATCGATTGCTCCATCAGTTTGTCCGCCCCTGGGTTAGGGTTGGCGTAACCGACGTAATCACTGACCTGAGCGATCACCTCAGGTTGCAGTAAATAGTTGATGAAGGCGTGGGCCTCTTTGACGTTGGCCGCGTCCGCCGGGATGGCCAGCACGTCAAACCACAAATTGCCGCCTTCTTTCGGAATCGTATAGGCGATGTTCACGCCCTTGCCCGCCTCGGCCGCACGGGCCTTGGCCTGGAACACATCCCCGGAAAAGCCTGCTGCTACGCAGATGTTGCCGTTGGCCAGGTCCGAGATGTACTTGGAAGAATGGAAGTAGGTCACATAAGGACGCACTTTCAGCAGTTTCTCTTCGGCCTTTTTGTAGTCAGCCGGGTTGGTGCTGTTGGGGTTCAGGCCCATGTAGTTGAGCACTGCCGGCAGCATTTCATCTGCCGAGTCCATGAACGAGACGCCGCAGGTCGCCAGCTTCTTCATGTTCTCCGGCTCGAACAGCACGGCCCAGGAATCGATATGGTCGATGCCCAGCACTTCTTTGACCTTATCGACGTTGTAACCGATGCCGTTGGTGCCCCACAGGTACGGCACCGCGTACTGGTTGCCCGGGTCGTTCTTTTCCAGGCGTTTGAGCAGCGCCGGGTCAAGGTTGGAATAGTTAGTCAGCAATGACTTGTCGAGCTTCTGGAACGCCCCGGCCTTGATCTGCTTGCCGAGGAAATGGTTGGACGGCACGACCACGTCGTAACCGGTATGCCCGGCGAGCAACTTGCCTTCCAGGGTTTCATTGGAGTCAAACACGTCATACACCGGCTTGATGCCGCTGGCCTTTTCGAAGTTGGCCAGGGTCTCGGAGCCGATGTAATCCGACCAGTTATAAATATGCACAGTCGGCGCGGCCTGCACGCTGACAGCCAGCGTGATACCTGCACCCACCAGCACGGCTTTGCGAAATAAAGAAATTGGCAAGTGGAGGTCCTCTTAAATAGTTGGGCCTTAAAGTTGTTGCCCGGCAACAAAACCGGCGCGCAACTTACCCTCGATAAACCGATCCGGCAAAACTTTCTGTCATTTAATTTGTGGGAGCGAGCTTGCTCGCGATAGCGGAGTATCAGTCACCCGATGTATCGACTGGTCTACCGTCTTCGCGGGCAAGCCCGCTCCCACAGGTTTTAAGGCTTATTTGCCCGATTTGATTTTGGTCCAGCTGCGGGTCATTTCACGCTGGGTTGCAGCCGGCAAGTCAGCAATGGCGTAGAGCTTGGCCTGCACATCGGCGGACGGGTAGATGCCCGGGTCGCTGGTGATGTCTTTGTCGACCAATGGGGTCGCCTTCTCGTTACCGTTCGGGAAACGTACGCTGTTGGTGATGGCCGCCATCACTTTTGGCTCCAGCAGGTAGTTCATGAACTTGTAGGCAGCATCGACGTTTTCGGCATCTTTAGGGATAGCGACCATGTCATAGAAGCTGCCGGCGCCTTCTTTCGGAATGTCGTAGGCAACCTTGACCTTGCCACCGGCTTCAGCCGCGCGGGATTTGGCCTGCTGGATGTCACCCGAGTAACCCACGGCGACGCAGATGTTGCCGTTGGCAAGGTCCGAGATGTACTTGGACGAGTGGAAGTAGCCGATCGATGGGCGCAGCTTGAGGAACAGGTCCTCGGCTTGCTTCAGGTCAGCCTTCTTCTGGGTGTCGGTCGGCAGGCCCAGGTAGTGCAATGCCACCGGCAGCATTTCGGTTGGCGAATCGAGGAAGCTCACGCCGCAGCTTTTCAGCTTGGCGAGGTTTTCCGGCTTGAGGATCGTGTCCCAGGATTCGATCTTGTCGATGCCCAGCGCGGCCTTGACCTTCTCCGGGTTGTAGCCGATGCCGATGGAACCCCACATGTACGGGAACGCGTGCTTGTTGTCCGGGTCGCTGACCGACACGGCTTTAAGCAGGGATTTGTTCAGGTTGTCGTAGTTCGACAGCTTGGACTTGTCCAGCTCCTGATAGACACCCGCCTTGATTTGCTTGGCCAGGAAGTTGTTCGACGGTACGACGATGTCGTAACCGGATTTGCCTGCCAGCAACTTGGCTTCGAGGGTCTCGTTGCTGTCGAAAACGTCGTACACCACTTTAATGCCCGACTCTTTTTCAAAGTTGGCGATGGTGTCCGGAGCAATGTAGTCGGACCAGTTATAGACATGCAGCACTTTGCTGTCTGCCTGGGCCGCGCCCGCCATTGCACCCATCAGGGACAAGGCGAGGAGTGTCTTGCCAGCGTTCTTCAAACCTAATGCCTTCATTTGGTGATGCTCCAATTTTTTCTTTTTTGGGCCACGTTCTTTAGTCGTCTCACGGCCCTTCCAAAGGGCAACAAAACAGGGCGACAGTCTGGCAAGTTCAGGGGCCGGCTTTCAACCAAAGCCCCCTTTAATACTGCTTTTTGTAACTGTCCAGACGCAGCGCCCGAAGCCGCTGCGCACTGAGCCTAGCACTTAGCCCTGCAATGCCGCCAAAGTCAGGTCCAGGCACTGGCGAGCCTTGGTCACCAGCTCGTCGATTTCCGCCTTGCTGATCACCAGCGACGGCGAAATGATCATGGTGTCGCCCACGGCGCGCATGATCAGGCCATTCTCGAAGCAGAACGTGCGGCAGATCATGCCCACACCACGGCCTTCGTAACGTTTGCGCGTGGCCTTGTCCTGCACCAGCTCAATCGCACCGAGCATGCCCACACCACGCACTTCACCCACCAAGGGGTGATCGGCCAGTTCCCTCAGACGCTTTTGCAAATACGGTGCCGTTTCGTCGTGCACACGCTTAACGATTTGTTCATCGCGCAGGATGCGGATGTTTTCCAGCGCCACTGCCGCCGCCACCGGGTGACCGGAATAGGTGAAGCCGTGGTTGAAATCGCCACCTTCGTTGAGCACCGCGACCACGTCGTCGTGCACAATCAGGCCGCCCATCGGGATGTAGCCCGAGGTCAGGCCTTTGGCGATGGTCATCATGTGGGGCTTGAGGCCGTAGAAGTCGCTACCGAACCACTCACCGGTACGGCCGAAACCGCAGATCACCTCGTCGGCGACGAACAGAATGTCGTACTTGGCGAGGATTTCCTTGATGCGCGGCCAGTAGGTCTCAGGCGGCACGATCACGCCACCGGCGCCCTGGATCGGCTCGGCAATAAAGGCACCGACGTTGTCCACGCCCAGTTCCAGAATCTTCTCTTCCAGCTGGTTGGCGGCCCACACCCCGAACTCTTCCGGGCTCATGTCGCCGCCTTCGCCATACCAGTACGGCTGGGCGATGTGGGTGATGCCCGGAATCGGCAAGTCGCCCTGCTCATGCATATAAGTCATGCCGCCCAGGCTGGCGCCGGCCACGGTGGAACCGTGGTAGCCATTCTTGCGGCTGATGATGGTTTTCTTGTTCGGCTGGCCCTTGATCGCCCAGTAGTGGCGGACCATACGCAGCATGGTGTCGTTGCCTTCCGAGCCCGAACCAGTGAAGAACACGTGGTTCATGCCGGCCGGCGCGATGTCGGAAATGACCTTGGCCAGTTCCAGCACTGGCGGATGTGCGGTCTGGAAGAACAGGTTGTAGTACGGCAGTTCTTTCATCTGCTTGGCGGCGGCGTCAGCCAGTTCATCGCGACCGTAACCGATCGCCACGCACCACAGGCCGGCCATGCCGTCGAGGATCTTGTTGCCTTCGCTGTCCCACAGGTAAACGCCGTGGGCTTTGGTGATGATCCGTGGGCCTTTCACTTTCAATTGCTTGAAGTCGCTGAACGGCGCCAGGTGGTGATCATTGCTCAAGGCTTGCCATTCACGGGTTTGCGGGTTGTTGCTGGACATACCAATCTCCTAGACTTTTTCAGGTGAGGGCGCGCCTTTCCTACGGCGCGCCCGGCGCATCAGACGGCGAAGAGCAGGAATTCCCGCTCCCACGAACTGATCACGCGCTTGAAGTTTTCATGCTCGGCCCGCTTGACCGCGACGTAGCCCGTGATGAATTTTTGCCCCAGGTATTTCTCGATGGTCTTGCTGTTTTCCATCCGCTCCAGGGCGTCTTCGATGGTCAACGGCAGGCGCAGGTTGCGGCGCTCATAACCACGGCCCACCACCGGCGCGCTCGGGTTATGGCCTTCGACCATGCCGATGTAACCGCACAACAGGCTGGCGGCAATCGCCAGGTACGGGTTGGCGTCGGCGCCCGGCAGGCGGTTTTCCACGCGACGGTTCTGCGGGCCGGCATCCGGTACGCGCAGGCCGACGGTGCGGTTCTCTTCGCCCCACTCCACGTTTACCGGCGCCGAGGTGTCGGGCAGGAAGCGGCGGAACGAGTTCACGTTAGGCGCAAACAGCGGCAGCAATTCAGGGATGAATTTCTGCAGGCCGCCAATATGATTAAGGAACAGCTGGCTCATGGTCCCGTCTTCATTGGAGAAGACGTTCTTGCCGGTGGCGATGTCGATGATGCTCTGGTGCAAGTGCATCGCGCTGCCGGGCTCGCCGGTCATCGGCTTGGCCATAAAAGTGGCGGCCACATTGTGCTTGAGTGCGGCCTCACGCATGGTGCGCTTGAACACCAGGATCTGGTCGGCCAGGGACAGGGCATCGCCGTGACGGAAGTTGATTTCCATCTGTGCCGTGCCGTCCTCGTGGATCAGCGTGTCGAGGTCCAGCTCCTGCAGTTCGCACCAGTCGTAGACGTCTTCGAACAATGGGTCGAATTCGTTGGCGGCTTCTATAGAGAAGGACTGGCGACCGGTTTCCGGGCGGCCGGAACGGCCAATCGGCGGTTGCAGCGGGAAGTCCGGGTCTTCGCAGCGCTTGGTCAGGTAAAACTCCATCTCTGGCGCCACGATGGGCTGCCAGCCTTTGTCGGAATAGAGTTTCAGAACCTTCTTGAGCACGTTGCGCGGCGACAGCTCAATCGGGTTGCCTTGCTTGTCGTAGGTGTCGTGGATCACCTGGGCGGTGGGCTCGATGGCCCATGGCACCAGGAACACCGCGTTCTGGTCGGGGCGGCAGATCATGTCGATGTCGGCCGGGTCGAGCAATTCGTAATAGATGTCGTCTTCGACATAGTCGCCGGTCACGGTCTGCAACAGAACGCTCTCGGGCAGGCGCATGCCTTTTTCGGCGATGAACTTGTTGGTCGGCGAGATCTTGCCCCGGGTGATGCCGGTGAGGTCGCCAATCATGCATTCGACTTCTGTGATCTTGTGGTCTTTCAACCAATCGGTGAGCTGGTCGAGGTTGTTACTCATAAATGCCTCTGGGCTGGGTTTCCTGGCATCCGTTAAAGGCCAGGCGTTGGTGGACGCAGCATCCGCGTCGTCTTTTCGTTCAGGGTAGGAGCTTACCTGCCATTTGCTGCAGCGTTGCATTCCTCACGCCAAAGTCGTGCAGAATCATGAGCAGCACCCCGCACGGGAGCCGCTCAGTGACAGGCACGAAGGAAATGAGGGAGCAGAAAAGAGGTCAGCCAAGGCGTCAAGAATATTGGCCGGGGCGCGGTCATTCACGAGGGAAAATTGAACGGGTGACAAGACTTGTCTGAAACAGGTTGAAGCGCCGAGTAGCGGCAGGCGAGACATGAAGCACCCCGGTATTATTGCTGTTATGGGTTTGAATCGAGCTTAGCCTTGTTCATTTTTTTACACAACACCCCCGTAAAAAATACAACACGGCCCGCTCAAGCCTGCTAGTCCCAAGCCCTTCAAACCCAAAAAACCGCCCCAAAAAGCCCCAAAAAAGGCCTCACGGCGCTTTTTTAGGGCAAAAAAGCCCTCGCTTGACTTCGGCATGCCGTTCGGGTTGACTGAAACCAGAAAAGATCAATGATTGATATTTTTAACAACAAAGGTGTTGCATCATGTCGGTACCCCCGCGTGCCGTTCAGCTTAACGAAGCGAACGCGTTCCTTAAGGATCATCCTGAGGTTCTGTACGTAGACCTTCTAATTGCGGATATGAATGGTGTGGTGCGCGGCAAGCGCATCGAACGCACCAGCCTCCACAAGGTTTACGAGAAGGGCATTAACCTGCCTGCCTCTTTATTTGCCCTGGATATCAACGGCTCGACGGTGGAAAGCACCGGCCTGGGTCTGGACATCGGTGATGCTGACCGAATCTGTTATCCAATCCCCGATACCCTGTGCAATGAACCTTGGCAAAAGCGCCCAACCGCGCAACTGCTGATGACCATGCACGAACTTGAAGGTGAACCTTTCTTCGCCGATCCTCGCGAAGTACTCCGCCAAGTTGTAAGCAAATTTGACGACCTCGGTCTGACCATCTGCGCCGCCTTCGAGCTTGAGTTCTACCTGATCGACCAGGAGAACGTGAACGGCCGCCCACAACCGCCCCGCTCGCCGATCTCCGGTAAACGCCCGCATTCGACACAGGTCTACCTGATCGACGACCTCGACGAATACGTCGACTGCCTCCAGGACATTCTGGAAGGGGCCAAAGAGCAAGGCATCCCGGCTGACGCCATCGTCAAGGAAAGTGCCCCGGCGCAGTTCGAAGTGAACCTGCACCACGTGGCCGACCCGATCAAGGCCTGCGACTACGCGGTACTGCTCAAGCGCCTGATCAAGAACATCGCCTACGACCATGAGATGGACACCACCTTCATGGCCAAGCCTTACCCAGGCCAGGCAGGCAACGGTTTGCACGTACACATTTCGATCCTGGACAAAGACGGCAAGAACATCTTTGCCAGCGAGGATCCCGAGCAGAACGCCGCATTGCGTCACGCGATCGGCGGTGTGCTCGAGACCCTGCCCGCCCAAATGGCGTTCCTGTGCCCCAACGTCAACTCCTACCGCCGTTTCGGCGCACAGTTCTACGTGCCGAACTCGCCGTGCTGGGGCCTGGACAACCGCACCGTAGCGATTCGCGTACCGACCGGCTCCTCCGATGCCGTACGTATCGAACACCGCGTGGCCGGCGCCGACGCCAACCCTTACCTGCTGATGGCTTCGGTCCTGGCAGGCGTGCACCACGGTCTGACCAACAAGATCGAACCGAACGCACCGGTGGAAGGCAACAGCTACGAGCAGAACGAACAGAGCCTGCCGAACAACCTGCGCGATGCCTTGCGTGAGTTGGACGACAGCGAGGTGATGGCCAAGTACATCGATCCCAAGTACATCGATATCTTCGTCGCCTGTAAGGAAAGTGAGCTGGAAGAGTTCGAACACTCCATCTCCGACCTTGAGTACAACTGGTATCTGCACACTGTGTAAGCAGTTGCTGCTTTAAAAAATGCCGCAGGCTTAATGGCCTGCGGCATTTTTTTGCGCTGCAATCTCGTTCCCACGCTCTGCGTGGGAATGCTGCCAGGGACGTTCTGCGTCCCAAGAGCGGACGCGGAGCGTCCAGTAAGGCGTTCCCACGCAGAGCGTGGGAACGATCATAAGGTCGCGTACAATGCGCTCTGCCTTGTAGGAGACTTCCATGACCACCCGCCCCGCCGCCCCTCGCAAACCCCGCGCCCGCAGCCAGGCCCGGATCGATGCGATCCTCGACGCCGCCCGTACCTTGCTGGCGACCGAAGGCGTGG
The DNA here is from genome assembly GCF_022662395.1 of Pseudomonas sp. MONT-RG-20F-20-E-7-02. Lineage (NCBI taxonomy): Bacteria > Pseudomonadati > Pseudomonadota > Gammaproteobacteria > Pseudomonadales > Pseudomonadaceae > Pseudomonas > Pseudomonas sp. MONT-RG-20F-20-E-7-02. Next base: position 490,064 of record NZ_JAKNQN010000004.1, on the reverse strand, counting down.
CCAGTTTGTCGATCTACAGCGTGGCCGAGCGCGCGCAGATTCCGCCGTCATCGGTGTATCACTTTTTCGCCAGCGTGCCGGCCTTGCTGGAAGCACTGACTGCCGATGTGCACGCGGCTTTCCGCGCTGCGATTCAGGCGCCCATCGACCATGATTCACTCAAGCACTGGCGCGACCTGTCCTACATCGTCGAGCAGCGCATGCTGAGCATCTACAGCAACGACGCGGCCGCACGGCAGTTGATCCTGGCGCAGCATGGCCTTACCGAAGTGACCCAGGCGGACCGTCAGCATGATCTGGAGCTGGGGAATTTGATGCTCGAAGTGTTCAGCCGCCATTTCGACGTGCCGACGCTGCCAGCGGATGTGGATGTGTTTGCCTTGGCGCTGGAGTTGAGCGACCGCGTGTACGCGCGCTCAGTGCATCAGCACGGGCAGATTACGCCGCGCATGGCGGAGGAAGGCATGCGGGTGTTTGATGCGTATGTGGGGCTTTATTTGCCGGCGTATTTGCCTAAGCGCTGATCGTTCCCACGCGGAGCGTGGGAACGATCAGTGCAGTGATCACAACTTGGCGATCGACACCTCAGTGGACTTAACGAAGGCAATCACTTCACTGCCAATCACCAATTCCAGCTCTTTTACCGAGCGAGTCGTGATCACGGAGGTCACGATGCCGGACGCCGTCTGCACGTCGATCTCCGACAGCACGTCGCCTTCGACGATTTCCTTGATGGTGCCCTTGAACTGGTTACGCACGTTGATGGCTTTAATAGTCATGGTGTTTTTCCTTGGTGGGACAAGTGAGTTATTGAGCCCAACGCAATTGCGTAGGCAGCGGTGAAACAGGTTCGGGTTCCGGTGGCGAGCCGGGCAACGACAGCACACGGTTGAGCACTTCGGCTTCCAGCGCCGCCAGGCGATGTGAGCCGCGGGCGCGTGGGCGCGGCAGGTCGACGATCAGGTCCAGGCCAATCTCGCCGTCTTCGATCAGGATCACCCGGTCGGCAATCGCCACGGCTTCGCTGACGTCGTGGGTGACCAGCAACACGGTGAAGCCATGCTTGCGCCACAGATTTTCGATCAGTTGCTGCATCTCGATACGGGTCAGGGCATCCAGCGCGCCCAGCGGTTCATCCAGCAGCAGCAAGCGCGGTTGGTGGATCAGCGCACGCGCCAGGGCCACACGTTGCTTCTGGCCACCGGACAAGGCCGCTGGCCACTCATTGGCGCGCTCGGCCAGGCCGACCGCTTCCAAGGCTTCCAGCGCTTTAGGGCGCCAGTTGCCCTTGAGACCCAGGCCCACGTTGTCGATGATTTTTTTCCACGGCAGCAGGCGCGCTTCCTGGAACATCAACCGCGTGTCTTCAATGGCTTCGCTCAGCGGCGCGGAGCCGGCCAGCAATTCGCCGCCGCTGGCTTTGTCCAGGCCGGCGAGCAGGCGCAGCAAGGTACTTTTGCCGCAGCCGCTGCGACCGACCACCGCCACGAACTGGCCGGCCGGAATGTGCAGATCAATCTCTTTGAGGACTTCCCGCGCACCAAAGGCCTTGCGCAATTTGCGCACCGCCAGCGGAATGCCCTTGAGCAGGCGCGGAGGTTGTTGAGCGGTCATGCCACACCTCCTTTATTCACTTGGTAAGCCGGGTGCCAGCGCAACCACACACGTTCCAGGCCACGGGCGGCCAGGTCGGCCAGTTTGCCGAGGATGGCGTACATGACGATGGCCAATACCACCACGTCGGTTTGCAGGAATTCGCGGGCGTTCATCGCCAGGTAACCGATACCGGAACTGGCCGAGATGGTTTCCGCCACGATCAGCGTCAGCCACATAAAGCCCAGGGCAAAGCGCACGCCCACCAGGATCGACGGCAGCGCGCCCGGCAGGATCACCTGACGGAACAGGCTGAAACCGGACAAGCCGTAGCTGCGCGACATTTCCACCAGCGCCGGGTCGACGTTGCGGATGCCGTGGTAAGTGTTCAGGTAAATCGGGAACAGCGTGCCGAGGGCGACCAGGAAAATCTTCGCCGTCTCATCAATGCCGAACCACAAAATCACCAGCGGGATCAGCGCCAGGTGCGGCACGTTGCGGATCATCTGCACCGAGCTGTCCAGCAGGCGCTCGCCCCATTTCGACAGGCCGGTGATAAAGCCCAGGGCCAGACCGATGCTGCCACCGATCACAAAGCCCAGGCCGGCACGCCAGCCGCTGATGGCCAAGTGTGTCCAGATTTCCCCGGTGCGAACCAGGTTGATCCCGGCCTCGATCACGGCGCTCGGCGCCGGCAGGATACGGGTCGACAACCAGCCTGCCGACACTGACAACTGCCACACCGCCAGCAACAGGATCGGCAGCACCCAAGGCGCAACACGATGGCTTAATTTTTCAAAATCCATGACTACGCCTCAGCTCTGCGACGCCGCTTTGGGAAGGATGTCGTTGGCGACCATTTCGCCGAACGGGCTGACGTAACCGGCGCTTTTCGGCAGCTCGGGACGTTCGATGTCCAGGTGCGGGAACAGCAGCTCAGCCACGCGATACGACTCTTCCAGGTGGGGGTAACCCGAGAAGATGAAGGTGTCGATGCCCAGCGCCGCGTATTCATTGACGCGTGCCGCAACGGTCGGCCCATCGCCCACCAGCGCGGTGCCTGCACCGCCACGCACCAGGCCGACGCCGGCCCACAGGTTGGGGCTGACTTCGAGGTTGTCGCGGTTGCCGCCGTGCAAGGCGGCCATGCGTTGCTGGCCGACGGAATCAAAGCGCGCCAGGGAAGCCTGGGCACGCGCGATGGTCTCGTCGTCCAAGTGGGAGATCAGTTTATCGGCGGCTTTCCATGCCTCTTCGTTGGTTTCGCGCACGATCACGTGCAGGCGAATACCGAAGCGCACAGTGCGCCCAAGTTTCGCGGCCTTGGCACGCACCTGCTCGATTTTTTCCGCGACCGCAGCCGGTGGTTCGCCCCAGGTCAGGACCATTTCCACCTGTTCGGCTGCCAGGTCCTGGGCCGCTTCGGAAGAACCGCCGAAGTACAGCGGCGGACGCGGTTGCTGGATCGGCGGGTAGAGCAATTTGGCGCCTTTGACGCTGATGTGCTCGCCGTCGTAATCCACGGTTTCGCCTTCCAGCACACGGCGCCAGATGCGGGTGAATTCCACCGAGGCCTGGTAGCGCTCCTCGTGGCTGAGGAACAGACCATCACCGGCCAGCTCTTCCGGGTCACCGCCGGTGACCAGGTTGAACAATGCGCGGCCTCCGGACAAACGGTCCAGGGTCGCGGCCTGACGCGCGGCCACCGTCGGGGAAATGATCCCGGGGCGCAGGGCGACAAGAAATTTCAAACGCTGGGTCACTGGAATCAGCGAGGCGGCCACCAGCCACGAGTCTTCGCAGGATCGGCCGGTAGGAATCAGCACGCCGCCGAAACCCAGCCGGTCAGCGGCCTGGGCCACTTGCTGCAGATAACCATGGTCGACGGCGCGAGCGCCTTCGGCGGTGCCAAGGTAATGGCCGTCGCCGTGGGTAGGCAGGAACCAGAAAATATTGAGGCTCATGGAGTTGTCTCCTGAAGAAGTCGGATTACGGCGCTTTGGCAACGGCGGCGGGTGGCGTCCAGATCACGTCCTTGATGCTCAAGGGCTTGGGGATCAATTTGAGTTGGTAGAAGGCGTCGGCGATTTTCTGCTGGGCAGCGACCACTTCGGGGGTCAGGAACAGCGCGCCGTAGCCTTGGCGTTTCACCGAGGTCAGGGTGATGTCAGCCGGCAAGCCAAGCAGCGGCGCGACTTGTTCGGTGACGTCCGAAGGGTTGGCCTTGGACCATTCGCCCACCGCGCGCACTTCTTCGACCAACGCCTTGATCACTTGCGGGTGCTGTTCGGCGTACGGCTTGGTGGCCAGGTAGAACTGGTGGTTGTCGGCAATGCCGGTGCCGTCACGCAGGGTGCGCGCCTGCAGTTGTTTCTCGGCGGCGGCCTGGTACGGGTCCCAGATCACCCACGCGTCGACGCTGCCACGCTCGAACGCAGCACGGGCATCAGCGGGTGGCAGGAAGATGGTTTTTACGTCGGTGTATTTCAGGCCGGCATCTTCCAGCGCACGCACCAGCAGGTAGTGCACGTTGGAGCCTTTGTTGAGCACGATTTTCTTGCCCTTGAGCTCGGCCACGGATTTGATCGGCGAGTCTTTCGGCACCAGGATCGCTTCACTGGTTGGCGCTGGCGGCTCGTAGGCGACATACAGCAGATCGGCGCCGGCAGCCTGGGCGAACACGGGTGGGGTTTCGCCGGTGACGCCAAAGTCGATGGAGCCGACGTTCAGGCCTTCGAGCAGTTGCGGGCCACCGGGGAACTCGGTCCATTGCACTTGCACGCCTTGGGCGGCCAGGCGTTTTTCCAGGGTGCCCTTGGCTTTAAGCAGCACCAGCGTGCCGTACTTCTGATAACCGATCCGCAGGGTTTCGGCGGCCTGGGCTTGAACAATGGCGCCGAAGGACACAGCCGCAGCAAACAGTGCGACCAGACCACGACGCAAGATGACAGTGCGCATGGCGCTCTCTCCAAAAATGCGATGAGGGGGTTGGCTGCACCTGCTTGGCCGTTGGCGGCTGAGTAAGGTGAGTACTACAAAATCCGATACGGCTTAAATGCTCCAGCGAGCACTCAACAAACGTTCATTCAACACATGGGGGTCAAGCGGCTTCGGGCGACGGGCCATGGCGCCGTAGAGCGTTTCCAGGGCCTCGTGCAAACGCTGTTCGAGCACTGGCACCAGTTGGGCCTGGGCGCTGCCTTCGGCGTAGGCGATCTGGCTGTCTTCGGCAAAAATGCCGTGGAGCAATTCCTGGGCCTTGAGCGCCGACAACACCGGCTTCAAGGCGTAATCCACCGCCAGCATGTGGGCGATGCTGCCGCCGGTGGCCATCGGCAATACGATCTTGTGTGCCAGGGCGCGCTCGGGCAGCAGGTCCAGCACGGTTTTCAGTGCGCCGGAAAACGAGGCCTTGTACACCGGCGTGGCGATAACCAGGCCATCGGCGTTGGCGACTTGTTGCAGCAGGTCGATGACTTTGGGGCTGTCGAAGCGCGCGTGCAGCAAGTCTTCGGCCGGGAAGTCCCGTATCTGATAACTCACCACTTCCACGCCTTTGTCTTGCAGCCACTGACGGGTTTTTTCCAGCAAGACCCCGGAGCGGGAACGCTGACTTGGGCTGCCTCCAAGTGTTACAACCAGCATGCAGGTATTCCTTGCGCAAGTGTCGGCGGTTCGCTGTGTGGCGATGGCGCCAAGATGGGACAGACCATATCAGGTGATTTATATATCTATAAATCTTATTTTTTCATTTGTTTATTCTATAAGTGCATATCAAGATTATTAATCTCAAGGCGAAAAAAAAGGCCGTCGAAACGGCCTGAAAACCCCTGCTATGTGATTCGGTTTTAACTCAAATTCGGTGGTGCATGTACCGGCGCCATCGCGGGCAAGCCCGCTCCCACAGGGGAATGCGGTCAACTGTGGGAGCCGGGCTTGCCCGCGATAGCGGTTTGAGCCTCAGCGGTTAGGTTGTGGGGTGAGGCGCAGGTAAGGCTTCACGGCGCGATAGCCCTTCGGAAAGCGTTTCTTGATCTCTTCCTCGTCCTTGAGCGACGGCACGATCACCACTTCATCGCCGTCCTGCCAGTTGGCGGGCGTGGCGACCTTGTGGGTGTCGGTCAGCTGCAGCGAGTCGATGACCCGCAGGATTTCATGGAAGTTGCGACCGGTGCTGGCCGGGTAGGTAATCGTCAGGCGAATCTTCTTGTTCGGGTCGATCACGAACAAGGAGCGCACGGTGAGGGTGTCACTGGCATTCGGGTGGATCAGGTCATAGAGGTCCGAGACTTTACGATCGGCATCGGCCAGGATCGGGAAGTTGACAATGGTGTTCTGGGTTTCGTTGATGTCTTCGATCCACTTGTGGTGCGAGTCCACCGGGTCTACGGACAGGGCGATGGCCTTGACGCCGCGCTTGGCGAATTCGTCCTTGAGCTTGGCGGTGAAGCCCAGCTCAGTGGTGCACACCGGGGTGAAGTCAGCCGGATGGGAAAACAGCACGCCCCAGCTATCGCCCAGCCATTCGTGAAAACGAATCTTGCCGGCGCTGGAATCCTGTTCGAAGTCGGGGGCGATGTCGCCCAGTCTTAGGCTCATGGTGTGGCTCCTGGTGAGTGCTTATGGAGCCCACTGTGCATGGGTTGTGGATTATTTAAAAAGAATAAATATCGATTTATTTAGAAGATAAACGAATATTAAAAATCAATTCATTGGACGCCGGAAACGGCGAGGATCAACATCCGCTTCAAGGTTCGAGAAGGCCTTGAGACGCTGTACAAAGAGGGGATTCAGGAAGGGCTTGCGGGGGTTGAGCCCGACTTGAAAGTAAAACACCCTGCCCGGCGTTGCGCCGGGCAAGGTTTACAGTCTTACAACAGCTTCACGCTACTAGAACAGTGGCAGCGAGTAGCTGACGATCAGACGGTTTTCGTCTTGATCGCGCGCGCTGGCGATATCGGTGCGCCACATAGCGTTTTTCCAGGCAACGCCGAGGTTTTTCAACGGGCCTTCTGGAATCACGTAGGCAACAGTGATGTCACGTTCCCACTCGGACTGACCGGTGAATTCCTTACGAGCACTGTTGACAGTATCGATATCGCTGCCTTTGAGGTAGACGACACCTGCGGTCAAGCCAGGAACACCGACCTTGGCAAAGTCATAAGCGTAACGTGCTTGCCAGGTGCGCTCGCCGGCACGGGCGAACTTCTGGATTTGCATGTCAGTGGTGATGTAAGCCGACGAACCGTCGCCTTGGTTCAACCAAGGGAAGTCGCTGCTACCGTTGCTGACCTGGTAACCGCCACCGAAGGTGTGACCGGAAACGCTGTACAGGAACAAGCCGCTGTACAGGTTATTGTCGACCTTGCCTTTACCGGCGGAGAAACCACTGTAGTTACCGCTGGAGAAGTAGCTGGAAATGTCGCCGTTTTTACCGTCGTCAGTGCTGTGGAAATAACGCAGGTCAGACTTCAGTACGCCCGGGCCAATCGACCAGTTGTGGGTCAGACCGAGGAAGTGCTGCTTGTAGAAGTCTTCCAGGTTGCCGTAGTAGTACTGGGCCGTCAGGTCCTTGGTGATCTTGTAGTCACCACCGCCGTAGTAGAACTTGTTGCTGAACTTGCCTACGTTGTAGTTCGAGCTGCCGTTGGCACCACCGATGGACAAGCCTTCGTTGTTGCTGGAGTTACGGCCTTTGGCTTGTTCGATCTGACCGCCAACCAGGGTCAGGTCTTTGATGTCGTTGGTGGTAATTTGACCACCCTGGAACGTTTGCGGCAGCAGACGGCCATCGTTGGTCACGATAACTGGCAGCTTAGGTTGCAGCGTGCCCAGCTTCAGCTCGGTCTGGGAGATTTTGACCTTGCCGGTCACACCCAGGCTGGCGAAATCGTGGACAGCTTTGTTGCCGTCGCTTGGGAAGACAGTGCCGCCCGACAGCGTGCCGTTGTAGTTACCGTGGTTTTCACGGCTGGAGTCCAAGCGAACGCCATACAGGCCGATAGCATCAACACCGAACTGGACCGTGCCTTGGGTATAACCCGAGATAAAACGCAGGTCGAAGCCCTGGCCCCATTCAGCGTTCTTGCTGTGGCTGGTGGCGGAATCCGGACCATTGCGGTTGTCAGTGTTGATGTAGAAGTTACGCGCACTGAGTGTGGCGTGACTGTCTTCGATGAAACCGGCAGCGCCTGCTTGCTGAGCGATTGCGCCCAGGGTCACAGCCAACGCCAATGTTGACTTCTTCATGTACCGCTCCTCTCATTTCTAATTTTTGTATTTCTTAGGTCCTGGGTCTGACGCCCCGGATCCACAGATGCGCGATTAGCGCCAGATAGTGACTACCAAGTCAATGTAACTTTGTATGTCTACTACCTTCGTCTAACCGCAGTTGATTTGGTCCCTGCAGGGTAATGAGTTTTTCATACACCCAAAAAGAATTGTTTCATTCTTTTTCATACGATCCAGGAATAAGCCTTTGCATGAGGCGGGCCCATCAGCGTAGACCAACCGCTCCATAAGCTAATTCCTAAATGGTATTTACTCGCCTTTTTTTAGATCGATTAGTGTGGCCGTACTGTTGCATACGTCACCCACGATCAAAAAGGCGACGCCATCATGGCCAAAGGCACATCCTCCCGTCAATTTGTTACAGTTTTTGTGTCACTAATTCTTTCTTTTGGTGTCAAAGCGGCCGATTTGACCATCGGCTACCAAACCGGCATCGACCCCAGCAAGGTTCCGCAGGCCGATGGCCTTTACGAAAAGGCCATCGGCGAGAAGATCGCCTGGCGCCGATTCAACAGTGGGCCCGAGGTTGTAACCGCGATCGCGTCCGGCGATGTGCAAATCGGCAACCTGGGCTCCAGCCCCCTCGCAGCGGCGGCTTCACGCAATCTACCCATTGTGGCCTTTATCGTATCGGCGCAGATCAATGCTTCTGAAGCCTTGGTGGTACGTAACGGCAGCGGTATCGACAAACCGCAGGATCTGGTCGGCAAAACCATCGCCACACCGTTCGTCTCAACCTCTCATTACAGCCTGCTCGGCGCACTGAAGCATTGGGGGCTGGACACCAAGAAAGTCAAAGTTGTGAACCTGCAACCCGCCGAAATTGCCGCCGCGTGGAAACGTGGCGATATCGATGGTGCGTTCGTGTGGTCACCGGCCCTGGGCGAAATCCGCAAGACTGGCAAAACCCTAACAGACGCGGCCCAGGTGGGTCAGTGGGGCGCGCCGACATTTGAAGTGTGGGTGGCGCGCAAGGATTTCGCGGAAAAACATCCTGACGTAGTGGCCAAGTTTGCCAAGGTCACGCTGGATTCTTTCGCCGACTATGCCGCGCATAAAGACAGCTGGACGGTGGACGCCGAGCCGGTGCAGAAAATCGCCAAATTGACAGGTTCAAATGCCGCCGACATTCCTGAGCTTTTGGCCGGCACCACGTTCCCGGATGCCCAGGCGCAACAAACCGATGTCCTGCTTAAAGGGGGCACGGCGAAGGCGATTGGGGAGACGGCGAAGTTTTTGAAGGAGCAAGGGAAGGTTGAAACGGTGCTGCCGGACTACTCGGCCTTTGTGACCGATAAATTCATCAGCCAATAAGGTAATCAAATGTGGGAGCTGGCTTGCCTGCGATAGCATCACCTCGGTTTATCTGAAAAACCGAGTCGTCTGTATCGCAGGCAAGCCAGCTCCCACATGAGCCAGCTCTGTATTGGACAGAAAGAACGGGCTTACAGCGCCTTCTCAAAAATCTTCGAATTACGCTGATAGTTGTACAGCGACGCCCGCGCCGATGGCAGACGGTCTACGCTGCTCGGCTCAAACCCGCGCTCACGGAACCAGTGCGCTGTTCGGGTGGTGAGTACAAACAACGTCTTTAACCCCTTGGCCCGAGCACGGGTCTCGATGCGCTCCAGCAACACATCACCGCGTGCGCCATGACGATACTCCGGGTTGACCGCCAGGCACGCCAGCTCACCCGCATCCGAATCGGCGATCTGATACAACGCCGCACAGGCGATGATCATGCCTTCGCGCTCGACCACGCTGAACTGTTCGATCTCACGCTCAAGCACTTCGCGCGAACGCCGCACCAAAATGCCCTGCTCTTCCAGCGGGCTGATCAGGTCAAGCAAACCGCCGACGTCTTCAATCGCCGCTTCGCGCACCAGTTCGAATTGTTCCTGGGCCACCAACGTACCGCCACCATCACGGGTGAACAGCTCAGTGAGCAACGCGCCGTCTTCGGCGTAGCTGACAATATGGCTGCGCCCTACTCCGCCACGGCACGCTTCAGCGGCGGCATCGAGCAGTTCAGCTTGATAGTTGCTGCCCAGGCGTTGCAGGTGCGCCGGCACTTGTTGCGGGCGCAGCTCACGAACCAGGCGACCATGTTCGTCGATCAGGCCCAGGTCCGCGCCAAACAGCAGCAGCTTGTCGGCGCCCAAGTCGATGGCGGCGCGGGTGGCGACGTCTTCGCAGGCCAGGTTGAAAATTTCACCGGTGGGCGAATAACCCAGCGGCGACAGCAATACGATGGAGCGCTCGTCCAGCAGGCGGTTGATGCCCTTGCGGTCGACCCGGCGCACTTCGCCGGTGTGGTGGTAATCCACGCCTTCGAGCACACCGATCGGCCGCGCCGTGACCAGGTTGCCGCTGGCCACCCGCAGGCGCGAGCCCTGCATCGGCGAGGAGGCCATGTCCATCGATAGGCGCGCTTCGATAGCAATGCGCAGGTGCCCGACCGCGTCGATCACACACTCCAGCGTTGCTGCGTCGGTGATGCGCAAGCCTTCGTGATAAGCCGGGGTAAGGCCGCGCGCTTCAAGGCGCGCTTCGATTTGTGGGCGCGAACCGTGCACCAGTACCAGCCGCACGCCCAGGCTGTGCAGCAGCACCAGGTCGTGGACGATATTGCCGAAGTTCGGGTGTTCCACACCATCGCCGGGCAACATGACCACAAAGGTGCAGTCGCGGTGGGCGTTGATGTAAGGCGAAGCGTGACGAAGCCAATTGACGTATTCGGGCATAAAACCTGGGCCTGTAATAAAAAGCAGCCAAAAAAGGATGAATCGCGAAAGCGCACAGCGGGCTGATGGTTATCGTCGGAACAGGCTTGGCGACACGCTCGCTCTCCTTATGTACGAATGGGCGGGGGTTAATTTATGCAGGTTTCAGGCAGTAATGTTCGATCAGTTCCCGCAATAGACGCACTGTAGGCGTCAAGCGTGACATTTCGAGGTACTCGCCCGGCTGGTGGGCGCAGGCAATATCGCCAGGGCCAAGCACCAGGGTTTCACAACCAAGGCGCTGAAGATAAGGCGCTTCGGTGCCGAACGCTACTGCTTCGGCACGATGACCGGTCAATCGTTCCGCAACCCGCACCAGCTCGGCGTCTTCGGCCTGCTCGAACGGCGGTACTTCGGGGAACAGCGGCGCGTAGTCGATCTTGACCTTGTGGCGCTCAGCCAAGGGTTCGAGCTTTTGCCGGATGGCATCGCGCAGCACCTGCGGGTCCATGCCCGGCAAGGGTCGCAGGTCGAATTCCAGGGAGCATTGGCCGCAGATACGGTTGGGGTTGTCGCCGCCGTGGATGCAGCCGAAGTTCATGGTCGGTTGCGGCACGCTGAATTGCGGGTTGCGGTACTCGCGCTGCCACGCCAGGCGCAGACCGCGCAGCTCACCGATCGCATCGTGCATGGCTTCGAGGGCGCTGTGGCCCAGGCTTGGGTCCGACGAATGGCCGCTTTGGCCCAGGATGTCGATGCGCTCCATCATCACGCCTTTGTGCAGGCGGATCGGCTTGAGGCCTGTCGGCTCGCCGATCACCGCCGCGCGGCCCAACGGGCGCCCGGCCTCGGCCAGCGCGCGGGCGCCGGACATGGAGCTTTCTTCATCGCAGGTGGCGAGGATCAGCAACGGTTGTTTGAAGGGTTGGTCGAGCAAGGGCAGCACGGCTTCAATGGCCAGGGCGAAAAAGCCTTTCATGTCGCAACTGCCCAACCCTACCCAGCGACCGTCGACTTCCGTCAACTTAAGCGGATCGGTCTTCCACAGCGCGGCGTCATAGGGAACGGTATCGCTATGGCCGGCCAATACAAGGCCGCCAGGGCCGCTGCCGAAGCTGGCGAGCAGGTTGAACTTGCCGGGGCTGACTTGCTGGATGTCGATGGCGAAACCCAGGTCACCCAGCCAACTGGCGAGCAGGTCGATCACCGGGCGGTTGGTCTGGTCCAGAGACGCTTGGGTGCAACTGACCGACGGCGCGGCAATCAACGCGGCGAACTGCTCTTTCATAGTAGGTAACGGCATGCGCGGCCTCTCAACGTCCCGGATGAGCCCCACTATAGAACCATCTGCACGACACAATAAACCGTTGCGGCGCGTTGCCGGGCTCAGTCCTGTACACTGCACGACCTTGGCAGCCACTCTTTTCCCCGGCTGCGCTCCCGATCCTGGATTTTCCGGCCATGCAGAAAGAAACCGAAATCAAGCTCCGCGTCAGCCGCGAAACACTCGCCGCGCTGCGTGAGCACCCGTTACTGAAAAAACGCAACAAAAGTGGCTGGGAACGCCGTGAGTTGATGAACCAGTATTTCGACACCCCCGAGCGCGACCTGGCCCAGGCCAAAGTCGCCCTGCGCTTGCGCAAGGACGGTGATGAAATCATCCAGACCCTCAAGACCCGTGGCCAAAGCGTCGCCGGCTTGTCGGAACGTAACGAATACAACTGGGACTTGCCCAAAGCCAAGCTCGACGTGAAGAAGCTCGACGGCGAGTGCTGGCCAGAGCAACTGGCCGAGCTGGACAAAAAGACCCTCAAGCCGATCTTCACCACCGACTTCGTGCGTGAACGCGCCGAAATCGCCTGGGGTCGTGGCAAGACCAAAGTCGTGATCGAAGCCGCCCTGGACCTGGGCCATGTGGTGGTCGGCAAGCAGAAAGAAGAAATCTGCGAGCTGGAACTGGAATTGCGCGAAGGTGAACCGGCTGCCCTGCTGGAACTGGCCGCCGAGCTGGCCGCCACCCTGGCGCTGATGCCGTGCGATATCAGCAAGGCCGAGCGTGGCTACCGTCTGTATGACGCCAGCAGCTATTCGCTGAGCCTGCCGGCGCCGCAGATCCACGCCGAAATGCCGCTGGACGACGCCTTCGCCGCGATCATGTGGCACCTGCTGGGCAGCAGCCAGCGTCTGGCCGAGCAATACCGTTTCAACGGCCACTGGCGCCTGTTGCAGGACTGGGTCGACAACCTCGGTGAACTGCGCGCATTGATCGGCAGCCTCGGCCAGGCCGCTCCGCGTCAATCCACCAGCGAACTGCGCAGCGCACTCGACGCGTTGCTGGAAGACTGGCGCCCCCTGGTGCAGGCCGGTGACGACGACGAAGACATCCGCAAAGCCGCACCGGAACAATTTGTCGAAGAACTGCAAGACGTGCGCTGGGGCTTGTTCTCGCTGAACACCTCGCGCTGGCTGCTGGCCCGCACCTGGACCGCCGACCGCAACGTGCGTGGCAACCGCCAGGGCGCTGCGCAAATCACCAATTGGCTGCCACGCCTGCTGGCTGACGACGCCGTTGCCCTGCAACTGTCGCGCTATCAGCAGCAGCCGGAAGACCTGGCCGAGCAACTGCCACGCATTGAACGCATCCAGGCCTGGCTGCACCACGCGCGTCAGGTGGTGGACATCCCGGAGCTGGACCGTTTGTATGGCGAGCTGAACAAGCTGGCGGTACTGGCTAACCAGCCGATCACCGACGAGTCGCTGGATGCGCGTATGCATCAGGCGATTGCGGTGTATCAGAACCGGGCGTGGAAGACTTTGCTGCGCCTGTAATACCGCTATCGCGGGCAAGCCCGCTCCCACAGGGAATGCATTCCAATGTGGGAGCAGGGCTTGGCGGGTCGCCGCATCGCTGCGATGAGGCCAGCCCTGTCAACGCAACACTGGCAAGCTGGTGGTGGACTTGATCTCCGACAAGGCCACAATTGAATTCACCTCCTGAATCCCCGGCACCATCGACAACTTCTCGAAGAAAAACCGCTCATACGCCTCAATGTCGGAGGTTACGATGCGCAGCAGAAAGTCCACCGCCCCCATCAACACATAACACTCCAACACTTCCGGAAACCCGCGAATCGCTTCGGTGAACTCTGTGAAGTTGGATCGGCCGTGGGCGTTGAGTTTGACCTCGGCAAAAATCTGCGTGTTGAGGCCGATCTTCTTGCGGTCCAGCAGAGTGACCTGACCGCGAATCACGCCTTCTTCCTTTAGCCGCTGGATACGCCGCCAGCACGGCGATTGCGACAGGCCGACCTGCTCGGCGATCTGCGCGCTGGAAAGCGAAGCGTCCTCTTGCAGTAACGCCAGGATGCGGCGGTCGTAGGCGTCCAATTCGCTGTGCATAAAAATACCCGTGACGGTGCTTAACTTGAATTGTTTTAGTCTATTTTCTGCTGATATGGCCCATCTTAGATAAGAAATCTCCCCAGGCGAATGTAAAAATTTCTCCAGTCGAATTTGGAGAGTCAGCATGCACGCCGTCGAAACCAACCACCCTGCAACCCGCGTCGATGTGTGGGCCGTCAACAGCGCCCATTGTCAGGCGCATTATCAAATCATCGCCGAGGCAGAACCGGATGTGCTGTGCCGGGTACTTAACTATTTCGCGCTGCAGTTCCTGACGCCGCAACAGGTCAATGTGAACCGCGAAGATGACCTGTTGAACATAGAAATTGTGATGGACGGTTTGAGCTGGCACCGCGCCCAAGTGGTTGGTGAAAAGATTCGAAACCTGATCAGCGTGTGTTCGCTGGAGCTGTGGCCAGCTGATTCTTTACGGCCTGCGGCGGTGGCGGCGGCCAGCCTGTAAAAGGCTGAAATACACCCTGGGCGGCGTTTTTTCAGGGGCTGACTAGCCTGGGATTACGCCCGACGCCACCCAGGAAATCCGCATGCCCACCGCTTTGCACGATCACCCGCTGGAACTGCATAAGTTGCTGCCTGACCTGGTTGAACAGGGGCTGGTGACAGCGGACATGGCGCAACGGTTGGCGACGGAGCCCTCTATTCAACATCCTTTGGAATGCATCGCGGCGCTGGGGCCTTGCCTCGAAACGCTGACACAATGGCTTGCCGGGCATGTCGGGCAGCCTTATCTGCGTATCGACCCGCTGAATATCGACGTGGCGACGGTGGTGCCATTGATGTCCCATGGGTTTGCGCAACGCCATGCCATTCTTGCGGTGGCTGTGGATGCGCAGACCGTCACCGTCGCCAGCGCCCAGCCGTATGTCTGTGGATGGGAGACAGGGTTGGCGCAAGTGCTCAAGCGCTCGATCAAACGCGTGGTCGCCAACCCCAAGGACATTCAGCGTTGCATCGACGAGTTTTACCGGTTGGCCAAGTCGGTCAGCGGCGCGGATCAGAAGGTGGCGGTGGCGGGTAACGTCGACCTGCTCAACCTCGGCGCCGGTGACAAGGAACCGGACGCCAATGACGCGCATATCGTCAATATCGTCGACTGGCTGTTGCAGTACGCCTTCGGCCAACGGGCCAGCGACATCCATATAGAACCGTGTCGCGACCAGGGCCGGGTGCGTTTTCGCATCGATGGGTTGTTGCATGACGTCTATCAATTCCCGCCCCAGGTCACCATGGCGGTGGTCAGCCGCCTGAAAAGCCTGGGGCGCATGAATGTGGCGGAAAAACGCAAACCCCAGGACGGCCGGGTCAAGACCAAAAGCCCGACGGGCGTCGAAGTGGAACTTCGTCTTTCAACCTTGCCGACGGCGTTTGGCGAAAAACTGGTGATGCGGATTTTCGACCCACAGGTGCTGCTCAAGGATTTTGACCAGCTAGGCTTGTCGTCTGAAGACCAGCAGCGCTGGCATGCCATGACCCGTCAGGCCAACGGTATCATCCTGGTCACCGGGCCGACCGGCTCGGGCAAAACCAGTACGCTCTACACCACACTCAAGCGGCTGGCGACCCGCGAGGTCAACCTGTGCACGGTGGAGGACCCGATAGAAATGGTGGAGCCCGCCTTCAACCAGATGCAAGTGCAGCACAATATCGACCTGACCTTCGCCAGTGGCATTCGCGCCCTGCTGCGCCAAGACCCGGACAACATCATGATCGGTGAGATTCGTGACCAGGAAACCGCAGAAATGGCGATCCAGGCCGCACTCACCGGGCACCTGGTGCTGTCGACGCTGCACACCAACGATGCACCCAGCGCCATCAGCCGTTTGCAGGAGCTGGGCATTGCTCATTATTTGATCAAAGCTACGCTGATAGGGGTGATGGCGCAGCGCTTGGTGCGGCTTTTGTGCCCGCACTGCAAGCGTGCGGTGAATACTCCGGGCGATGCGCATGAGGCTGTCGGCTGCGCGCAATGCCGTGACAGCGGTTATCGAGGCCGAGCCGGGCTCTACGAAATCATGGTGGTGGACGAGAAGCTCAAGGCGCTGATCACCCCTGGCGCCGACGTGCAAGCTCTACGCCGTGCGTCGCTGGCGCAAGGCATGCACAGCCTGCGCATGGCCGGCATCGACAAAGTCAACGCCGGGCTGACAACCCTGGCGGAAGTATTACGGGTAACGCCTGGGGATTCAGATACAAATGCTTTTATTGTTGGGCCGTGAAACCGTCCTTATCTGTGACCAGACCGTTACAATCGACCGAACGTTGTTTCACTGACACCATCAGATAGGGAATCGCAATGCAGATCGGAACCGTACTGCTTCTTTTCGTGGGTTTGGCCGTGGCCATCCTGTTCATGGGTTTTAAAGTGGTGCCCCAGGGCTACCAATGGACAGTCGAGCGTTTCGGCCGCTACACCAACACCCTCAAACCCGGCCTCAACATCATCATCCCGGTCATGGACCGCATCGGTCGCAAGATCAACGTGATGGAAAGCGTGCTGGATATCCCACCCCAGGAAGTGATCACCGCCGACAACGCCACCGTGCAGATCGATGCCGTGTGCTTCTTCCAGGTGGTCAACACCGCCCAGGCCGCCTACGAGGTCAACAACCTCGAGCATGCCATTCGTAACCTGCTGCAAACCAACATCCGTACCGTACTCGGCTCCATGGAGCTGGATGCGATGCTGAGCCAACGTGACGGTATCAACGAAAAACTGCTGCGCACCGTCGATGAAGCAACAGCGCCGTGGGGCATCAAGATCACCCGGATCGAGATCAAGGACATCAGCCCACCTGCCGACCTGATGGCCGCCATGTCCGGCCAGATGAAAGCCGAGCGGATCAAACGCGCACAAATCCTGGAAGCTGAAGGTCTGAGAGCTTCCGCAATCCTGACTGCCGAGGGCAAGAAGCAGGCGCAGATCCTCGAAGCAGAAGGTGGCCGTCAAGCCGCGTTCCTGGAGTCTGAAGCCCGTGAACGTCAGGCAGAGGCGGAAGCCCGTGCAACCCAGGTGGTCTCCGAAGCAATTGCCACCGGTAACGTGCAGGCCATCAACTACTTTGTTGCGCAAAAATACATCGACGCCCTGGGTAAACTGGCCTCGGCCAACAACAGCAAAGTCATCTTGATGCCGCTGGAAGCCAGCCAAGTGATTGGTGCCGTCGGTGGTATCGGCGAAATCGTCAAGGCAACCTTCGACAACAAGAAAGGCTGAGGCCATCGCCATGTGGGATTTCCTGCAGCATCTGTCGTTCTGGGATTGGCTGGCACTGGGCACGGTGCTACTGATTCTTGAGGTGTTCGGCGCCGGTGGCTACCTGCTGTGGATGGGGATCGCCGCCGCCGCCGTGGGCGTGATCAAGTTCCTGGTTCCACCGCTCGGGCTGGAATGGCAACTGCTGCTATTCGCCGTGCTATCGATCCTGACCGCTGTGTACTGGTGGAAACGCCAGCGTAGCAGCGCCAAGGTCAGTGACCAGCCGGGGCTGAACATGCGTGGCTCTGAGCTTATCGGCCGCACCTTTATGGTGCATCAGGCGATCATTGATGGCCGGGGCAAGATAAAAGTCGGTGATAGCGTGTGGATGGCGACCGGGCCGGACAGTCCAGTAGGCGCTCATGTACGTGTCACTGGTCAGGACGGCGTAATTTTACAGGTCGAAACTGTTTAGTCAGTGATGGAACTCGGCTGGGCTATCTACAATCAAACTGTTCAGATAACCCAGTCGGAGTCACCCATCATGCGTCTCAAATATGCTGTCGCAACCCTCGCTGTGCTTTCCCTTCCTGTCGGCTCAGCCATGGCCGACAGCTTCTGGCGCAATGTCATCTCGTCCGGCGCCACTACCGGCTCGACGTACCTGACGTTCAAGGACCACAAGTTGGTTGTCGCCGCTCAAGACGACGCAGGCAGCTTTGTTGCCAGCGACGGCGGCATCCGTGGCCCATACCTGGAAGCCGCCATGCAGAAAGTACGCGCGGATAACCCTGGCTTACAAGCCACTGACATGGAATTGGCCAACGCCATCCTCGCGAAAAATGCTGTGACCGAGTAACACCGCCCCACAAAAAATGCCGCTCCTTGAGAGCGGCATTTTTTTGCGCTTTTTCCTACGATGACAGGAAGAGAGTGGCTGGCTGAAAAGGAAATGTCCTGTCGATCACTCTGCGCATCGAACACCATTCTACCGATTCCCTTTTTACCCGGTGAATCGACTCCCATGCGCAAACTCTCTTCCATGCTGCTTCTCGCCGCTATCGCGACACCTTATGCTCAGGCAGAAGGTTGGTATGGCTCGGCCAAGCTGAACAGTGCCCGCCAGAACCTTTCCAGCGCACAACTGACCAGCCCACGGGTGACTGATCGGGTGGAGGCACCTGATAGCAACAAAGCATTCACTGGCTCATTCGCTGCAGGTTATGCGTTTGCTGATGGCTGGCGCCTGGAAGGTGAATACACCACACGCAACAGCTCGACGTTCGACTCCTATTGGGCACCCTTCAATGCCAACGTCAATCGCCTGGAAGTCGACAGCCAGCGCTTGATGCTCAACGGCTATAAAAACATCCCGCTCAACGACTGGCTGTCGTTTTATGGGATGGCCGGTATAGGCATGGCGCAAATTGATGCCGAAGGTTATCAGGGCAACCCTAACCGTCAGTTCGCCAGCAACCGCCAATACAATTTCGCCTACAGCGTTGGCTTGGGTCTGGATGCCAAGGTCAGCGAAAAAGTTACCTTGGGCACCGGTTGGCGTTACGTGGACATGGGCAAGGTGGAGACCGGCTACAACACCTTCGCTAACCGCATAAACGCCCGCGACGAACAGCTCAAAGGCAAGCTCAAAGAGCAAAATGTGTTTCTTGAGGCTCGCGTCGCCTTCTGACCTGCTGCAAAAATGCCGCTGATAAAGCGGCATTTTTTTGTGCGCAACATGACGATTCATTCACGGGCGACAGGCTATATTCAGTCGAGCCGTGCAACCATGCCGGTACTGATACGCCCTTACTCATCGCCTACCTGAAACGGATGCCTTCGTCGTTATGAGCCAACAGCCCTTTCTGCCGTTCTCCAAACCTACCATCGATGAAGCCACTATCTCGGCGGTCGGCGATGTACTGCGCTCGGGCTGGATCACCAGCGGGCCGAAAGTGCAGGCATTTGAAGCGCAATTGTCGGAATACTTTGGCGGCCGCCCGGTGCGTACGTTCAACTCCGGCACCTGCACTATGGAGATTGCCTTGCGCATCGCCGGCATTGGCCCTGGCGACGAAGTGATCACCACGCCGATCTCCTGGGTCGCCACGGCCAACGTGATTCTCGAAGTAGGCGCCACGCCGGTGTTTGCCGATATCGACCCGGTCACCCGCAATATCGACCTGGCCCAAGTGGAAGCCGCGATTACCCCGCGTACCAAAGCAATCATCCCGGTCTACCTGGCAGGCCTGCCTCTGGACATGCCGATGCTGTACGCACTGGCCAACAAGTACAACCTGCGCATCGTTGAAGATGCGGCTCAGGCCTTGGGCTCCAGTTGGGATGGCGAACGTATCGGCGCCACCGGAGACTTCGTGTCGTTCAGCTTCCAGGCCAACAAGAACATCACCTCCTCGGAAGGGGGTTGCCTGGTATTGAACAATGCCGAGGAGGCCCGCCTGGCGGAAAAATATCGCCTGCAGGGCGTTACCCGTACCGGCTTCGACGGCTTGGACGTGGATGTGTTGGGCGGCAAGTTCAACATGACCGACATTGCAGCGGCCATCGGCCTGGGCCAGTTCGCGCACATCGAGAAGATCACGGCACATCGCCAGAACCTGGCGCGGCACTATTTCAAGTGCTTCGGCAGTGACTTCGAAGAGCAATATGGCGCACAACTGCCGCCAGCGGATTTCGAAAACAGCAACTGGCACCTGTTCCAGCTGGTATTGCCGGAGCGTCAGGACGGCCTGCCCGCCCGCGCGACGTTCATGGAGCAGATGCAAGCCCATGGCGTCGGCATTGGCTATCACTACCCGCCGATCCACCTGCTGAGCCTGTATCGGGCGCAGGGTTTCAAGGAAGGCATGTTCCCGGTGTCGGAGCGTGTAGGGCGTTTGATCGTGTCGTTGCCGATGTTCACAGCGATGACAGAGGCGGACGTGGAGCGGTCGGTGGCGGCGGTAAAAGCCGTGCTGAAAGCAGACTGATCATTTAAGGCTGGCACAGCACAATGTGGGAGCGGGCTTGCCCGCTCCCACATGGGTTTTGCGTTTACTCGCCGATAGCAGCTTTGTAGCCAGCAGCATCCAGCAGTTTTTCCAGATCAGCCGGGTTGGTTGGCTTGAGCTTGAAGATCCACGCGCTGTAAGGGTCGGAGTTCAGCAGCTCAGGGCTACCACTCAATTCCTCGTTGACCGCAATCACTTCGCCAGCTATTGGGGCGTAGATGTCCGAAGCAGCTTTCACCGATTCAACCACGCCAGCCTGGCCTTCAGCTTCAAACGTGGCGCCAACCTCGGCCAGCTCAACAAACACCACATCACCCAAAGCTTCCTGAGCATGGTCGGAAATACCGACGGTCACAGTGCCGTCAGCTTCCAGACGGGCCCATTCGTGACTTTCGGCAAAACGCAGGTCGGCAGGGATATCGCTCATAGTCTGTGTCCTCAAGAAGAAATGTCAGCGGCCTTAGGCCTGCCGGAAATAGTTAGATCAAGGTTTTGCCATGACGCACGAAGGTCGGTTTGACCACTCGAACCGGATACCACTTACCACGGATTTCCACTTCGGCCCGATCAGCAGTTGCCGTCGGCACACGCGCCAGTGCAATGGATTTGCTTAGCGTAGGAGAGAAACTACCACTGGTGATCTCCCCTTCGCCAACATTGGCGATACGAACCACTTGGTGAGCGCGTAAAACCCCACGTTCTTCCAGCACCAGCCCGACCAGTTTGAACTGCACACCGGCAGCCTTTTCCGCTTCCAGGGCCGCGCGGCCAATGAATTGGCGCTCGGCAGGCTCCCAGGCAATGCTCCAGGCCATGTTGGCCGCCAGGGGTGAAACCTCCTGGTGGATATCCTGGCCATACAGGTTCATGCCGGCCTCCAGGCGCAGGGTATCGCGGGCGCCCAGGCCGATGGGGGAAATACCGGCACCGACCAGGTCGTTGAAAAACCCAGGCGCTTGATCAGCGGGAAGGACAATCTCCAGGCCATCTTCACCGGTATAGCCGGTGCGGGCGATAAACCAATCGCCATCGGCCTGGCCTTCAAAGGGCTTGAGCTGGTGGATAAGCGTGCCGCGAGACTGAGTGACCAGCTCGGCGATTTTCTGCCGGGCGTGCGGGCCCTGGATAGCGAGCATCGCCAGCTCGGGCCGCTCATGCAGTTGCACTGCGTAATGCCCCAACTGCGCCTGCATCCAGGCCATATCCTGGTCACGCGTAGCCGCGTTGACCACCAGCCGGTAACCGGCTTCGGTGCGGTAGACGATCATGTCGTCCACCACGCCGCCCTGCTCGTTGAGCATGGCGCTGTAAAGCGCACGGCCGCAGCCATGCAAACGATCGACATCATTGGCCAGCAGGCGCTGGAGCCATTCCTTGGCCTGAAGGCCTGTGACATCAATCACGGTCATATGAGATACATCGAACACCCCACAGTCGCGTCGCACCTGATGGTGTTCTTCAACTTGCGAGCCGTAATGCAAAGGCATATCCCAACCGCCAAAATCGACCATTTTCGCGCCGAGGGCGAGATGCAGGTCATACAGAGGCGTACGCTGTCCCATGGGTTTCTCCTTCCGGGCTTGGCGAAGATGCGCAGAGTTGCTGTTTGCGCTGAAAGCCCTGGATTACAAGGCCTGCAGCTGCATACAGCGACTCGCTCCGAAAGACGGAGCGCACCGAATGCCGCGCATTGTAGCCGCAAGCCGTAGGACTGGCACCTAACCGATTTGTCGGGCGGAGCGTCGGATCAGGCCGATCACTGGCAACAGGCCCACCAACACCAACGTCAACGCCGGCAACGAAGCCCGCGCCCATTCACCTTCACTGGTCATTTCAAAGATCCGGACCGCCAGGGTGTCCCAGCCAAACGGGCGCATCAGCAGGGTCGCGGGCATTTCCTTGAGCACATCGACAAACACCAACAGCGCCGCGCTCAACGTGCCCGGCAGCAAGAGTGGCAGATACACTTTGCAAAACAGTCGCGGCCCACTCACCCCAAGGCTGCGGGCTGCTTCGGGTAACGACGGGCGGATTCGCGCCAGGCTGTTTTCCAGCGGCCCATAGGCCACCGCCAGGAATCGCACCAGATAGGCCAGCACCAATGCCGACAGGCTGCCCAGCAACAAGGGCTTGCCCGCGCCGCCGAGCCAGCCCGACAACGGCACCACCAGCTCACGGTCAAGGTAGCTGAACGCCAACATGATCGACACCGCCAGCACCGAACCCGGCAAGGCATAGCCGACGTTGGCCAGGCTGATGCCGGAGCGAATCGCCCGGGTCGGCGCCAGGCGGTTGGCAAAGGCCAATATCAACGCCACGCTGACCGTGATCAGCGCCGCGATGCCACCCAGATAAAGGGTGTGGACAATCAAACCGGTATAGCGCTCATCCAGATCAAACCGCCCACGCTGCCAGAACCAGGCGACCAACTGCAGCATCGGGATGACAAAGGCGCAGGCGAATACCAAACCACACCACGTGCTGGCCGCCGCTGCCTTGACCCCACGCAGGTGATACAACGCCTTGCCCCGTGGCCGCTCATTGCTCGGGCGGCTGGCCCCGCGAGCACGCCGTTCGCCGTAGAGCACCAGCATTACCACCAACAGCAACAGACTGGCCAACTGGGCGGCGCTGGAAAGGCTGAAAAAGCCGTACCAGGTTTTGTAGATGGCCGTGGTGAAGGTGTCGAAGTTGAACACCGAGACAGCGCCGAAATCCGCCAGGGTCTCCATCAATGCGAGGGCTACACCGGCACCGATCGCCGGCCGCGCCATGGGCAACGCCACGCGCCAGAACGCTTGCCAGGGCGATTGCCCCAGCACCCGCGCCGCTTCCATGAGGCCTTTGCCTTGAGCCAAAAACGCCGTACGCGCCAGCAGGTAGACGTAGGGATAGAACACCAGCACCAACACGATGATCACGCCGCTGGTGGAACGCACGCGTGGCAGGCGCAGGCCGTTGCCAAACCACTCGCGCAGCAAGGTTTGCACTGGCCCGGAAAAATCCAGCAAGCCGACAAACACAAAAGCCAGTACATAGGCCGGAATCGCGAAGGGCAACATCAACGCCCAGTCGAGCCAGCGCCGCCCAGGGAATTCGCAGAGGCTGGTCAACCACGCGAGGCTTACGCCCAGTAGCGTCACGCCGACGCCGACGCCCAGCACCAGCGTCAAGGTGTTGCCCAGCAGGCGTGGCATCTGGGTTTCCCACAGATGCGACCAGATCTGTTGATCGATGCTTTGCCAGG
Source organism: Pseudomonas sp. MONT-RG-20F-20-E-7-02 (assembly GCF_022662395.1). Classification (NCBI taxonomy): domain Bacteria; kingdom Pseudomonadati; phylum Pseudomonadota; class Gammaproteobacteria; order Pseudomonadales; family Pseudomonadaceae; genus Pseudomonas; species Pseudomonas sp. MONT-RG-20F-20-E-7-02. The sequence goes on along the minus strand of NZ_JAKNQN010000004.1, from coordinate 466,580 downwards.
ACAGCAACAGCACGCTCAGCGGCAGCAGCACCAGGGCGGCGACGGTGAAGACCGGCAGGTACCAGCGGCGTTGGGCGGGGTGGGCCAAGGAAAAGCTCTCTAAGAAATGATGATTTAGAAGTCACCTCGAACCAATGTGGGAGCGGGCTTGTGTGGGAGCCGGGCTTGCCCGCGATGCAGACACCTCGGTGTGTCAGTTACACCTTGGTGATGCTATCGCAGCGGTGCGACGATTCGACAAGCCAGCTCCCACACAAGCCCGCTCCCACATTTAGATCGGCGGCGTCTTACAAATTGTACTTAGTTCCAGCCAGCGCGATCCATCAACCGAATCGCTTCAGCCTGGCGCTTGCCCGCCACTTCCACCGGCAAGGTGTCAGCCACGAACTTGCCCCAGGTCGCCACTTCCGCCGACGGCGGCACGGCCGGGTTGGCCGGGAATTCCTGGTTCACATCGGCAAAGATCTTCTGCGCCTCAGGCGTGGTCATCCATTCCACCAAGGCCTTGGCGGCTTCCGGGTGCGGCGCGTGCTTGGTCAGGCCGATGCCCGACAGGTTCACGTGCACGCCACGGTCGCCCTGGTTCGGCCAGAACAGCTTCACTGCCAGGTCCGGCTTCTGCTTGTGCAGGCGGCCGTAGTAGTAGGTGTTGACGATACCCACGTCGCACTGCCCGGCGTTGATGGCTTCGAGCACGGCGATGTCGTCGGAGAACACATCGGTGGACAGGTTGTTGACCCAACCCTTGACGATTTCTTCGGTCTTGGCCGCGCCATGGGTTTCGATCAGCGTGGCGGTCAGCGATTGGTTGTAGACCTTCTTCGCTGTGCGCAGGCACAAGCGGCCTTCCCATTGCTTGTCGGCCAGGGCTTCGTAAGTGGTCAGGTCACCCGGTTTTACCCGGTCGGTGGAATAGGCGATGGTCCGCGCGCGCAGGCTCAAGCCGGTCCAGGCGTGGTTCGAAGAGCGGTATTGCAGGGGAATGTTCTTGTCGATCACCTCGGAGGTGAACGGCTGCAGGATGCCCATCTGTTCGGCTTGCCAGAGGTTGCCGGCATCAACGGTGAGCAGCAGGTCAGCCGTGGCGTTTTCGCCTTCGGCCTTGATCCGCTGCATCAACGGGGCTTCCTTGTCGGTGATGAACTTGACCTGCACGCCGGTCTTCTTGGTGTAGGCGTCGAACACCGGCTTGATCAGTTCATCGATGCGCGAGGAGTAGACCACGACTTCGTCGGCTGCCTGCACGGTGGTGCTGCCGATAAGGGTGAGTGCCAGGGCAGTCAGGAGGCGTTTGGGTGCCAACATGGGTGCGGTCTCTCATATGCAAATTGAAAGCAAATGATAGGGACTCACATTTGGTGGCGCTCGGTGCAGGCGTTACCAGATGTTGCACAGCTCTTTCCCACACGTGTTGGTATTACAAGTCAGGGCTTGGCCAGCTCCGGGAGATCGCCTGTCAAACCCAAGGCCTGGCGGACGAAGACGGCTTTGGCTTCCGGCATCTGGTCGACCAGTTTCAACCCGGCATTACGCAACCACCGTAGTGGCAGCTGATCGGCCTGGAACAACCGTTCAAAACCTTCCATCGCGGCCATCAGTGCGAGGTTATGCGGCATGCGCCGACGCTCGTAACGGCTCAGCACCTTCACATCCGCCAGGCGCTCGCCGCGTTCGGTCGCCGCCAGCAGCACCTCGGCCAGCACCGCCGCATCGAGGAAACCCAGGTTCACGCCCTGCCCCGCCAACGGGTGGATCACGTGAGCGGCGTCGCCGATCAGCGCCAGGCCTTCGGCCACATAGCGTTTGGCGTGACGTTGACGCAAAGGCACACACACACGCGGGTCGGCGCTGATCACCGTACCGAGTCGCCCTTCAAAGGCGCGCTCCAGTTCACGGCAGAAGCTGTCGTCATCCAGCGCCATCAGGCGTTCGGACTCAGCCGGTGTGGTCGACCAGACGATCGAGCACCAATCCTCTTGCCCATCGCGCACCAACGGCAGAAACGCCAGCGGGCCGGTGTCGGTAAAGCGTTGCCACGCCGTGCGCTGGTGCGCCTGGCTGCTGCGCACGCTGGTGACGATGGCGTTATGCAGGTAATCCCACTCGCGCGTGGCGGTGCCGGTCAGGCGACGTACGGCGGAGTTGGCGCCGTCGGCAGCCACCACCAGCGGCGCGCGCAGCTTGCGGCCATCGGCTAACGTCAGCAGCCATTCATCGCCGGAGCGGCGCATCTGTTCCAGGCGTGCATTGGCCAACAGGCCCAAGTCGCAGTCGTGCAGGCGGTCGAGCAAGGCATCCTGAACCACACGGTTCTCGACGATATGCCCGAGCACTTCGGCATGCACGCTGGCGGCCGAAAAGTGGATCTGCCCGGTGCCGCTGCCGTCCCACACCTGCATGTCGCCGTAAGGGCTGGCGCGCCGCGAGACGATGCCGTCCCACACGCCGAGGCGCTCAAGAATGCGCTGGCTGGCAGCCGACAAGGCGCTTACGCGGGGTTCGAAGGCCGCATCCTGGTCGAACGGTTTGACGCTCAGCGGGCTGCCATCGAGCAACAACACCTGCAGGCCACTGCCCTGCAACGCCAGCGCCAGGGCGCTCCCGACCATTCCGGCCCCGACAATCAGCACATCTGCGCGCATGTCCATGCTTTAAGCCTGCTTTGCTGGCGGCTTGCGCCGCACGTAAAGGGTTTTGTCGACCCGCGCCACCAAGGTGCCGGAGCCGTCATGAATCTGCACCTGGAGGTGAGGCAAGTATTTCTCGCCACCTTCGGTCTGCCTGCGGATCTCGTCCAGCAAGGCCTCGTCAATGGAAAACTCGGCATACACCGGGCCTTTGCCCGGCGACACAAAGTCGATGCTCGCGGCTTTGTCCCAGACGATGTAGTCGCGGCCCAGGTTTTCCATCAGCAGCAACATATAGAACGGGTCGACCATCGAATACAGGCTGCCGCCGAATTGCGTGCCGACGTAGTTACGGTTGTACCAGCCCAGTCCCATGCGCACCTTGGCATGGCGGAAGTCGGCGCTGAGTGTCTGCACCCGGATTCCAGCGCCCAGGTACGGCGGGTACAAGGACATAACCCAGCGCAACAGCCGCGCCTTGCCCAAGCGCCGGGTCAGCCAGTTACGCATCGGGGCGCGTGCCCAGGCCCATGGCCTGACGGGCGAACCAGCGCTTGGCCGGCGGCAACAGGTCCAGGCCGAGCAGGCCCATGTTCCGGCCCAAGGCCACCAACGGCTGGGCACTGCCAAACAGGCGCGTGACTTGATCGGAGAAGCCCACGGTGAGCTTCTGGTCCAAGTGCTGACGCTCGCGATAGCTTTGCAGGGTCGCCAAATCGCCCGGCACTGCCGGCCCGGCCAACAAGGCTTCGGCCAAGGCGTTCGCGTCACGCAGGGACAGGTTGAAACCCTGCCCGGCAATTGGGTGCAGGCTGTGGGCGGCGTTGCCGAGGACGGCCAGGTGCGAGCGTACTTGTTCTTCGGCTTCCACCAGCGTCAGCGGGTACAGGTGCCGCGCGCCGACTTGTTTCAAGGTGCCCAGGCGGTAGCCGAACACGCCCTGCAATTCACTGAGGAAGCTGCGCTCATCGAGGTTGGCCAGGCGCTGGGCGTCCATGCCGATGCGCGTCCACACCAGCGCGCAGCGGTTGTCCGGCAGCGGCAGCAAGGCCATCGGGCCTTCATCGGTGAAGCGTTCGAAGGCCTCACCGTTGTGGGCTTCGCTTGGGGTAATGTTGGCGATCAGCGCGCTCTGGTTGTAGGGCCGGGTTTTCACGCCGATGCCCAATTGCTCGCGCAAACCAGAGCGGCCGCCGTCGGCCAGCACTGCGAGGTCGCACTCCAGCACGGTTTCATCGTTGAGAGTCAGGCGATAGCCATCGGGCAGCGGCTCCATGCGGGTGACTTCCGCCGGGCAGCGCCAACTGACCACTTCTTTGTCCAGGCCTTGCCACAGGCACTGGCCGAGCCAGGCGTTTTCCACCACATAGCCGAGGGCAGGCACGCCCTCTTCCATGGCGGACAGGCGCGCGGTGGAGAAGCGGCCACGGTCCGACACGTGAATCTGTTTGATCGGCTCGGCGCGTCGGGAAATGTCCTGCCACAAACCCAGGCGCTGATAAATCTGCCGAGCGCCGTAAGACAACGCCGACGAACGCGCGTCGTAGCTCGGCTGGTAGCTGTCACCCGGCGCAAACGGTTCGATCAGCACGATCTTCCAGCCACGCGCCTTGGCGCCTGCCTGCAACGCCAACGCCAGGCTGGCGCCCACCAGGCCGCCGCCGATAATGGCCAGGTTGACCCGGCTCATCGGGCAGCCGCCATCAGCGCTTCAATCTCGGCGACGGTCTTGGGCACGCCGCCGGTCAGAATTTCACAGCCTTGCTTGGTCACTACCACGTCGTCCTCGATGCGTACGCCAATGCCACGCCATTTCTTCGCCACGTTCTGGTTGTCCGGCGAAATATAGATGCCGGGTTCCACGGTCAAGGCCATGCCGACTTCCAGCACCCGCCATTCGCCGCCCACTTTATATTCGCCCACATCATGCACATCCATGCCCAGCCAATGGCCGGCGCGGTGCATATAGAAGGCGCGATAGGCTTCACTGGCGATCAACTCGTCGACGTCGCCTTGCAACAGCCCCAGCTTCACCAGCCCGGCGGTGATGACACGCACCGTCGCCTCATGGGCCTGGTTCCAATGTTTGTTCGGCGCGATCTCGGCAAAGGCGGCTTCCTGGGAGGCCAGCACAATCTCGTAGATCGCCTTTTGCTCGGGCGAAAACTTACCGCTGACCGGCCAGGTGCGGGTGATATCGCTGGCGTAGCAGTCGATCTCGCAACCGGCGTCGATCAGCACCAGATCGCCGTCCTTGAGCACAGCGTCATTCTGTTGGTAATGCAGGATGCAACTGTTGCGCCCGGCGGCGACGATGGAGCCATAGGCCGGCATCTTCGCGCCGCCCTTGCGGAATTCGTAATCCAGCTCGGCTTCCAGGCTGAACTCATACAACCCGGCGCGGCTGGACTGCATCGCCTTGACGTGGGCCGCACAGGAAATTCGCGCAGCCTCGCGCATCACCTTCACTTCTGCCGCCGATTTATACAGGCGCATGTCGTGAAGCAGATGATCCAGGGCAACAAATTCGTTCGGTGGCTGGGCGCCGAGGTGCGCTTTAGAGCGGATCACGTTGATCCACTCCATCACATGCCGGTCGAATTCGGCGTTGCTGCCCATGGCCGAGTACACCCGGTCACGGCCTTCGATCAGGCCGGGCAGGATGTCGTCGATATCGGTGATGGGGAACGCGTCGTCGGCACCAAAGTCACGGATCGCGCCTTCGGTGCCGGCGCGCAGGCCGTCCCACAATTCGCGTTCGGCATTGCGCTCGCGGCAGAACAGCACGTACTCGCCGTGCTGGCGACCGGGCATCAGCACGATCACCGCTTCGGGCTCGGGGAAACCGCTGAGGTACTGGAAATCGCTGTCCTGGCGGTAAACATGCTCGACATCACGGTTGCGGATCGCCACGGCGGCGGCCGGCAGGATCGCGATGCTGTTGGGTTCCATCTGCGCCATGAGCGCCTTGCGGCGACGGGTGTATTCCGCTTTCGGGATATGGATCATGGGCAGATGGGCTTCCTTACTTAGTGCAGCGACGGCTTGGGTGCGGCGGGCTCAGCAGATTTCTTGGTCTCGGTGAACAGCAGCAGCGGCGCGACGCGCAGGTATTCCATCACTTCCATGTAGTCGCCTTCGCCGTCTTCGGACTCTTCCAGGGCGTCTTGCACCTGGGAGATCGCTGCCAGGTCCTGCAGCACTTCCTTGGCGTCGGTGCTCAGTTCCAGGCCGCCGGCGTTCACGCCAAAACCGTGGAGGAAGCCCTGGCACCATTGGCCCAGCGCGGCAGCGCGTTCGGTGAGCGGCGCGTCGTCGGTCGGCAGCAGCAGGACCACGGTGACGTCGTCACCGGTCAGCTCGCCTTTGACCATTTCTTGCAGGCCGATCAGCGCATTACGCACGTTCTCGGTCGGCTCGGTTTCCAGCAGCTCGGCCACATCCGCCAGCCAGTTGTCGGCATCAAAGCCAACACCGGTGCAACTGCGGCCCAACAGCACGCCGTGCAGTTCGGCAGGCGAGCAAGGATGACCGCTGGAGCTCAGCAGTTTGGAAAAAGCGTCGTACGGGGAGTTCTGAATAGGCATGGTGAGCTAGGCGCCAGACGGCGCAATGTCTAGAATGAAGCGCTGTATCCTAGCACCGGCAGACGTACCAAGACTATCGAGGGCGTCAGATCGTTTATCCTGCAGTTGCCATTCATCAGACAAATCCAGTGGAACCCAATGGAAGACACCGACCTGCAAGCGCTGATGGCCAGACTCGAGTTGCTAATTGATCGGGTCGAGCAACTTAAGAGTCAAAACGGACTCCTATTAGCTCAGGAAAAGACCTGGCGCGAGGAACGCGCTCACCTCATTGAAAAAAACGAAATCGCCCGGCGTAAGGTCGAATCGATGATTTCGCGCCTGAAGGCCCTGGAGCAAGACTCATGAGTTCAAGCAATAGCGTTACCGTGCAGATCCTCGACAAAGAATATTCGATCATCTGCCCCCAGGAAGAACGCAGCAACCTGGTGAGTGCTGCCCGCTACCTGGATGGCAAGATGCGTGAAATCCGCAGCAGCGGCAAAGTCATCGGCGCCGACCGCATCGCTGTGATGGCCGCGCTGAACATTACTCACGATTTGCTGCATAAGCAGGAACGGCCTGACGTGCAGGCCAGCGGCTCGACGCGCGAGCAAGTGCGTGACCTGCTGGAACGCGTCGATCTGGTACTTTCTACCGATCCAGAGCCACCCAAGGGCTGATTGCCGAGACTGTTTAAGGTATACTCGCCCCACTCCCTGGCGTGTTTGCCAGTCGGCGATGTCCCTGAGCCGATTCGCACTACCCTGGAAGTTGCACGTTGGGCTGGTGTGCATGTCCGCTAGACGGAAAGCCTTAAAGCCTACTGCATCTTCCACCTTGAACTTTCGGGTTCAAGGGCTAAGTCGACAGCGGCTCTGTCGGGGAGCCTGAATTCCCAAACTCAATGCCAGTCCCAGGACTGGCATTGTTTTATGAGCCGAAAAACCATGACCGAACCTGCGCCGCTTTCCCGTCCGCAACTTCGACGCATGTTGCGCAAAGCCCGCCGCGCCCTGACGCCGAGCGAGCAGCGCCAGGCCGCCCAAGGCCTGTATCGGCAACTGGCACAGCACCCGCTGTTTCGCCGGGCCAAACATATCTCTCTGTATCTACCGACGGACGGTGAAATCGATCCGCGCTTGCTGCTGCGCGCCGCTCAGCGCCGGGGCAAGGCGACCTATTTGCCGGTGCTCAGCGCCTGGCCACGCACCAAGATGGTATTCCAGCGCGTACGGCCTGGGGATAAGTTGCTGCCCAACCGTTTTCGCATTCTGGAGCCACGCGTGAACGCCAATCGCCAACGCCAGGTATGGGCGCTCGATCTGGTGCTGCTGCCGCTGGTGGGGTTCGATGATGTGGGTGGGCGTTTGGGCATGGGCGGCGGCTTTTACGACCGCAGCCTGGCCTACCTCGCTCGGCGCCAAAGCTGGCGCAAGCCTACGCTGCTGGGGCTGGCCCATGAATGTCAGAAGGTCGAGCGCTTGGCGCAAGCGAGCTGGGACGTGCCGCTGGCAGGCACTGTCACCGATAAGCAGTGGTATGTCGCAGAAACGTCGCTGGAATAAGCGACGCCTTGAAAAGCTGTTAACGCTTGAACGGTTGTGGCTGCTGCTGAGCCAGTTCAACGGGCGCATCGGTCTTGTTCGACCACAGGCTTTGCGCATACCCGGTGGTCACGACGCCCAGACCAAACAAAATAACCAAAATCCATAGTAAATCCGGTTTACGTTGCATCGATTGCCCCCCTTCAGGCACCTCGTACACGATGACAACAACGTTCCAAAGTAGTCCGTTGCAGCTGCGTCAAGCTTAAAAGCGGGCATTCTGCGGTAACGTGAACCAACACGCAAACCTTGGCGCCAACCGACTGTCGGTTTGTCATGGAATTGCCTGACAACTTGCCCAATGCCTTTTTCAGGAGCCCAAAAATGGCCTACTGGCTGATGAAATCCGAGCCCGACGAACTCTCCATCAACGGCCTGGAAAAGCTCGGCGAAGCCCGCTGGGATGGGGTTCGCAACTACCAGGCGCGCAATTTCCTACGTGCCATGGCCGTTGGTGATGAGTTTTTCTTCTACCACTCCAGCTGCCCCGAGCCGGGCATTGCCGGTATCGGCAAAATCATCGAGGCCGCCTACCCGGACCCGACTGCGCTGGAACCTGAAAGCCACTATTTCGACGCCAAGGCCAGCACCGAGAAAAACCCTTGGAGCGCAATCAACGTGGCGCACGTCGAGACGTTTCCAAAAGTGCTGGGCCTGGGCTATTTGAAACAACAAACCGCGCTCGCCGAGTTGCCTTTGGTGCAAAAAGGCAGCCGGTTGTCGGTGATGCCGGTGACCGCCGAGCAATGGGCAGCGGTGCTCGCCCTGCGCTGAAAAGGCAGAACCCTGCGGTCACACCTCTGGCGCATGCATCTGCGTGCCAAGCGGGTTAGGCTTGCGCTTCATTTGACCGGTATCAACGGCCCCTCGGGCGATACCGGTCAAACTAGGATGCTAATGCCGCAGGATGCAGCCATGTCTACCAACCGTTCTATGTCACGCCTATTTGCCGTTGCCCTGATCGCCCTATTACTGGGCGCCGGCGGCTTCGGTTATTGGCGATCCACCCAGGACCGCCTGCCCGCGGGCTTGAGCATGGGCAACGGGCGCCTGGAATCCACCGAAGTACAGATCGCCGCCAAGATCCCTGGGCGCCTGGCCGAAGTGCGTGTGGATGAAGGCGATAAGGTGCTCAAGGGCCAATTGCTTGCGCGCATGGACACCCGCACCCTCGAAGCTCAGCGCGCCCAGGCCGAAGCTGAAGTGCTGCGCGCCAAGGAAAACTTCGCCGCCGCCGAGGCCAATGTGCAGTTGCGCCAAAGCGAGCAACTGCTGGCCAACCAGGAACTCAAGCGCACCCAGGAGCTGTACAAGCGCGGCTTCGCCAGCAGCCAGTTGATCGACCAGCAGCAAGCGCGCCAGAACACCGGCAATGCTGCGGTGATTGCCGCGCAGGCCCAGGTCAACGCGGTGAAGGCCGCCATCGGCGCCGCCCAGGCCCAGGTGGCGCAGCTCACCAGCGAAATCGATGACAGCAGCCTGCGCGCGCCCATCGACGGCATCATCCAGTTACGCCTGGCCGAACCGGGCGAAGTGCTCGGCGCGGGCGGTCGCGTGTTGTTGCTGATTGATCCGAATGATCAATACATGAACCTTTACTTGCCGGCCTCCGTCACCGGTCGCCTGACCGTCGGCAGTGACGCGCGCATCCTGCTCGACGCCCTGCCCCAGCAGCCGTTGCCGGCCAAAATCAGTTTTGTCGCGGCCAAATCGCAGTTCACACCCAAGGAAGTGGAAACCCGCGACGAACGCCAGAAGCTGGTGTTCCGCGTCAAACTGCGCCTGACCCAACCCAGCGCCGTGCCGCAAGCCAAACCGGGCATGCCTGGCGCCGGTTATGTGCGCACGGCGGATATCGACTGGCCGGCCAATCTGCAATGACCGGCCTGGCGCTGCACGCCACCGGCATCAACCACCGCTACGGCAAGCAACAGGCACTGGTCGACATCGCCTTCAGCCTACCCGCGGGTACACGCTGCGGGCTGATCGGCCCGGATGGCGCGGGCAAGTCGAGCCTGCTGGGGTTGATCGCCGGGGTTAAAAAGCTGCAGGCAGGCCAGCTTGAGGTGCTCGGCGGTTCGATTGAAGACCGTCGCCATCGCAACAGCCTCTACCCGCGCATCGCCTTCATGCCCCAAGGCTTGGGCGGCAATCTGTATCCCGAATTGTCGATCAGCGAGAACATCCGCTTCTTCGCCACGCTGTTCGGCCTGTCGAAAGCCGATTGCGAACAGCGCATGCACAACCTGCTGCTGGCCACCGACCTCGCGCGCTTCGCCGAGCGCCCGGCCGGCAAGTTGTCCGGCGGTATGAAACAGAAGCTCGGTTTGTGCTGCGCGCTGATCCACGACCCGGACCTGCTGATCCTCGACGAACCCACTACCGGCGTCGACCCACTGTCGCGCCGACGTTTCTGGGAACTGGTCGACAGCGTACGCCGCGAGCGCCCGCAACTGACGCTGCTGGTGGCCACGGCCTACATGGAAGAGGCCGAACAGTTCGAGCATTGCCTGATGCTCGATCGCGGCAAGCTCATTGCCGACGGCCTGAGCAGTGAGCTGGCAGCCGCAACACCCAGCGGCAAACTGGATGAAGCCTTCACCCACTTCCAGGGCGACAGCGCCCATAACAACCAGCCACTGGTGATTCCGCCACGCGAAAGTGGCAATACCGACATCGCCATCGAAGCTCACGACCTGACCCTGCGCTTTGGTGATTTCACGGCAGTGAACAAGGTCAGCTTCGCGATTGGACGCGGCGAGATCTTTGGTTTTCTCGGCTCCAACGGCTGCGGCAAAACCACCACCATGAAAGTCCTCACCGGCCTGATGCCGGCCACCGAGGGCAGTGCCACGCTGCTCGGCAACCCGGTGAATGCCAAGGACCTGGCGACCCGCAAGCGCGTGGGGTTCATGTCGCAGAGTTTCTCGCTGTACGGCGAACTCAGCGTTGTGCAAAACCTGGTACTGCATGCGCAACTGTTCGACTTGCCCAAGGCCGACAGCCGCGCGCGTATCGATGAGTTGATCCAACGCTTCGACCTCGGCGACGTGGCTGAGCAACCTTCCGGCGAATTACCCCTCGGCCTGCGCCAGCGCCTGTCATTGGCCGTGGCGGTGCTGCATCGCCCGGAAGTGCTGATCCTCGATGAGCCCACCTCGGGCGTCGACCCAGCGGCGCGGGATGATTTCTGGCGGCTGCTGATTGAGCTGTCCCGCGAGCAGGGCGTGACGATTTTCCTCTCCACCCATTTCATGAACGAAGCCCAGCGCTGCGACCGCATTTCCCTGATGCACGCGGGCAAGGTGCTGGCGTGTGACACACCCGATGCACTGCAAAAGCAATTCAATGGCGACACCCTGGAAGCTGCGTTCGTCACCTGCCTGGAGCAGGCCCAAGGCGAACCCGAGCCCGCCGCGCCGAGCAAAACCGTCAGCGAAAGCAGCCCGCCGCCGGTCAGTAAACGCGGCTTCAGCCTCTCACGGCTATTGGCCGTAGCCAGCCGCGAGGGCAAGGAGCTGCTGCGCGACAAAGTGCGCATGGCCTTTGCCTTGCTCGGGGCGATGTTCATGATGGTGATCTTCGGCTACGGGATTTCCCTGGACGTGGAGAATCTGGCTTTCGCCGTCTATGACCAGGACCAGACCCCACAAAGCCGCGCCTACCTCGAAGCCTTCCGCAGTTCGCGCTACTTCGCCGAGCAGGCGCCGATTCGCGATGCGAGCGAACTGCACCGGCGCCTGCAACGCTCGGAAATCAAATTGGCCCTGGAAATCCCGCCGGGTTTTGGCCGCGACCTGTACGCCGGCCGCCAACCCACCGTGGCCGCCTGGATCGACGGTGGCATGCCGTTTCGCGCGGAAACCAGTCGTAACTATGTGGAAGCCGTCCACCAAGGCAACCTTCAGCAACTCGCCGAACTGAGCAGCCTGCCACACAGCAACCAAGCCGCCGCCAAGCTGGAAACACGTTTTCGCTACAACCAGGACGTGGTCAGCGTGAATGCCATCGGCCCCGGCGTGATGGCGCTGATCCTGGCGTTTATTCCGGCGATGCTCACTGCACTGGGCATCGTGCGTGAAAAAGAGCTGGGCTCGATCACTAACTTCTACGCCACCCCACTGACTCGCCTGGAGTTCCTGCTGGGCAAACAGGCGCCGTACCTAGCCGTGAGCCTGGTCAACCTGGCGCTGTTGGTGGCGATGAACCGCTGGCTGTTCGGCGTGCCGTTCAAGGGCAGCGGCCTGGCGTTGGCATTCGGCGGCCTGCTGTATGTGCTGGCCACCACCAGCATGGGCTTGTTGATTTCGGCGTTCACGCGCACACAGATCGCGGCGATCCTCGGCACCATGATCATCACCAGCCTGCCGACCATCCAGTTCTCGGGGCTGATCGTGCCACGCTCATCCCTGGAAGGTGCGGCCGCAGCGATGGGCATGCTGTTTCCGGCCGGGCATTTCCTGGACATCGCCGTGGGCACGTTCACCAAGGCCCTGGACCTGCGCCAGTTATGGCCGCAGTGCCTGGCGCTGTTCGGCTTTTTCGTCGGGTTCACCGGGCTGAGCCTGATCATGCTCAAGAAGCAGGAGGCCTGATGCACAAGCTCGCTCATATCCTGCGCCTGGGCCTCAAGGAACTCACCAGCCTGCGTCACGACAGCGTATTGCTGCTGTTTCTGGCTTACGCCTTTACGGTCGCAATCTATATGCCCGCCGCCGGTTCGGTAATTGGGGTGCACAACGCCAGTGTGGCGTTTGTCGATGAAGACCACAGCGCGCTCTCGCGGCAGATGGCCGAGGCGTTGCAACCGCCCGAATTCCAGCCGCCTGCGCCGCTGGCCTACGACCAACTGGACAAGGTCATGGACAGTGGCGAGTACACGTTCGTGATCAATGTGCCGGCGAACTTCCAGGCTGACCTGTTGGCAGGGCGCCAGCCGGGTGTGCAGGTCAATGTGGATGCCACGGCGATGAGCCAGGCATTCATGGGCGCGGGGTATATCGGCCGGATTTTCCAGCGCGAGTTGCTCAACTACAGCGGCCAGACCGACGCCAGCCAGAAGGCACCCGCACTGCTCACCACCCGCGCGCTGTTCAATACCAACCTGGAAGGCGGCTGGTTCCTGGCGGTGATCCAGATCGTCAACAACATCACCATCCTCGCCATCGTGCTCACCGGCACCGCGCTGCTGCGCGAACGTGAGCACGGCACGCTCGACCATCTGCTGGTGCTGCCGCTGACCGCACTGGAAATCATGCTGGCGAAAATCTGGAGCAACATGCTGGTGGTGGTGCTGTGTACGTGGCTGTCGCTGGAGCTGGTGGTCAAAGGCTTGCTCGGTGTGCCGTTGGCCGGATCGCTGAGCCTGTTTCTGTTTGTGACGGCGCTGTACCTGTTTGCGAGTACCGCGCTGGGCATCTTCCTCGCCACCCTGGCGCGCTCGACGCCGCAGTTCGGGCTGCTGGCGATTCCGGTGATTATCCCGATGCTGTTGCTGTCAGGCGGCAGCACGCCGTTGGACAGCATGCCCGAGTGGTTGCAGTGGGTGATGCAGGGCTCGCCGTCGACGCATTTTGTGAGTTTGAGCGCGGCGATTCTGTTCAGGGATGCGGGCGTGAGTTTGGTGTGGCCGGATTTGCTGGCGCTGGCGGGGATTGGGTTAGTGTTTTTTGCCGTGGCGTTGGCCAGGTTTCGCAAGAGCCTGGCGTCCTGAGGCATCTGGACCGCCGTCATCGCGGGCAAGCCCGCTCCCACCTTTGGAATGCACTCACCTGTGGGAGCGGGCTTGCCCGCGATAGTCGCGTAAGCGACTACTGAATGATCAAGTTGTTGAACAACAGATCTTCCACCATCGGCTTGCCGGTTTCGTCGTTCATCACTTGCTGCGTTTGCTTCAGGGCTTCCTGGCGCAGTTTTTCTTTGCCTTCAACGGTGCTCATGGCCTCGTTGGTCTGCTGGGTAAACAGCGCCACCAGTTGATTACGGATCAACGCATCGTTGGCTTTGACCGCGGCAGCAGCTTCAGGCCCGGTCACGCGCAGGGCGATGTCGGCCTTGAACACCTTGAGCTTTGCGCTGCCATCCAGGCCGTAGTTACCCACGAACGGCGGCGTAAGGCTGATGTAGCTAACCTTCGGCGCTTCGCCTTCTTTTGCTTCTTCGGCCTGGGCTGCCATCGGCAAGGTCAGGGCGAGCATCAACAGGATCCAAGCTTTCACGGTTCATTCCTCAAATTCGGTTGCCGGGTAGCATAACGCTAGCAAGGCTGAGCACAAGCTTATGGCGACTTATCAGGCCCGGGCATGCTCGTTGACCCACGGGCGTTCACTCCTACACTTATCGGCCACGACACCAAAAGGAATAGTCCGATGAAAGCTGTGCTGTGCAAAGCCTTCGGCCCCGCCGAAACCCTGGTGCTGGAAGAGATCGCCAGCCCCGCGATCAAGAAGAACGAAATCCTGCTGGACGTGCACGCGGCCGGGGTGAATTTCCCGGACACGCTGATCATCGAGGGCAAATACCAATTCAAGCCGCCCTTCCCTTTCTCGCCGGGTGGCGAAGCGGCGGGCGTGGTCAGTGAAGTGGGCGAGAAGGTCAGCCACCTGAAAGTCGGTGACCGGGTCATGGCGCTGACCGGCTGGGGCAGCTTTGCCGAGCAGGTCGCGGTGCCGGGCTATAACGTGCTGCCGATCCCGCCGAGCATGGATTTCAACACCGCCGCCGCGTTCAGCATGACCTACGGCACCTCGATGCATGCTTTGAAGCAACGGGCCAACCTGCAACCCGGCGAAACCTTGTTGGTGCTCGGTGCCTCTGGTGGCGTGGGCCTGGCCGCCGTGGAAATCGGCAAATCCATGGGCGCCCGCGTGATCGCCGCCGCCAGCAGTGCCGACAAACTGGCCGTGGCCAAGGCCGCCGGTGCGGATGAGCTGATCAACTACAGCGAAGCCAGCCTGAAGGATGAGATCAAGCGCCTGACCGACGGCAACGGTGTCGATGTGATCTACGACCCGGTCGGCGGCGACCTGTTTGACCAGGCGGTGCGCGGCATTGCCTGGAACGGCCGCCTGTTGGTGGTCGGTTTTGCCAGCGGACGCATTCCCGAGCTGCCGGTTAACCTGGCGCTGCTCAAGGGCGCGTCGGTGGTCGGGGTGTTCTGGGGCTCGTTCGCCCAGCGCCAGCCGCAGGACAATGCCGCGAACTTCCAGCAGTTGTTTACCTGGTACGCCGAGGGGAAATTGAAGCCGCTGGTGTCGCAAGTGTATCCGCTGGAGCAGGCGGCACAGGCGATTAATGACTTGGGGCAGCGCAGGGCTGTCGGAAAGGTTGTCGTCCAGACCCGCTAATCGACTTGAAATGCAATCCAATGTGGGAGCTGGCTTGCCTGCGATAGCGGTGGGTCAGCCAAACACACTTAGCTGGCAGACCGCAATCGCAGGCAAGCCAGCTCCCACAGTTGATCTGCATGGGCCTTGGGCACTGATACCGACCCACACTTATCTATTCGCGACATGTTCATAAGAGAACATGCAATTGCTCCCATTTCCTGTGTTTGCGGATAAGAGGCGATGCTATTTTCGGTAACGAAACTGTAACATTCGCATCCGCAGTCAAAACAAGAAATTTGGAGCTCTTGAATGTTTGCTTTCTTTCGTCCTGCCGCACACCAGGCGCCTCTGCCTGAAGAAAAAATAGACAGCACTTACCGACGCCTGCGCTGGCAGATTTTCGCCGGTATTTTCTTCGGCTACGCCGGTTATTACCTAGTGCGTAAAAACTTTTCCTTGGCTGTCCCGGACTTATTGGCACAGGGTTATACAAAAGGGCAGCTGGGTACGGCGGTATCGGCAATTGCTATCGCCTATGGCTTGTCCAAGTTCCTCATGGGGATTGTGTCCGACCGCTCAAACCCTCGTTACTTTCTACCCTTCGGCCTGGTGATGTCCGCCGCTGTGATGTTCATTTTCGGTTTCGCACCCTGGGCAACGTCCAGTGTCGCCATAATGTTCACTTTGTTATTTATCAACGGCTGGGCTCAAGGCATGGGTTGGCCGCCAAGCGGGCGAACAATGGTGCACTGGTGGTCGCAGAAGGAACGTGGCCGCGTTGTTTCGGTTTGGAATACCGCCCACAACATCGGCGGTGGGCTGATAGGCCCACTCGCGATTCTGGGCATGGGCTGGTTTAACGACTGGCATAGCAAATTCTACGTACCGGCCGCCGTAGCACTGCTGGTCGCCGTATTTGCATTTATTGTGATGCGCGATACACCTCAATCGACAGGCCTACCGCCCATCGAGAAGTACAAGAATGACTATCCGGAAGGCTACGACGCCAGCCACGAAGACGAATTCAGCGCCAAAGACATTTTTTTCAAATACGTGCTACGTAACAAAATGCTCTGGTTCATCGCTTTGGCGAACGTGTTCGTCTATCTGCTGCGCTACGGCATTCTGGACTGGGCGCCGACGTACCTCAAAGAGGTCAAGCACTTCGACTTCAACAGTTCATCGTGGGCGTACTTCGTCTATGAGTGGGCAGGTATTCCTGGCACGCTCCTGTGCGGTTGGATGTCAGACAAGGTCTTTCGTGGCAACCGCGGCTTGACCGGAATGGTGTTCATGGCATTGGTGACCGTTGCGACGATCGTTTACTGGCTGAACCCGCCGGGCAACCCAATGATCGATATCATTTCGTTGTTCGCGATCGGTTTCTTGATCTACGGCCCTGTGATGTTAGTTGGCTTACAAGCACTGGAACTGGTTCCCAAGAAGGCAGCAGGCACGGCGGCAGGTTTCACCGGCCTGTTCGGTTATTTGGGCGGTTCGGTCGCAGCTAGCGCACTGATGGGTTATACCGTGGACTTCTTTGGCTGGGACGGAGGATTCATTCTTCTGGTCGTTGCTTGTGTGCTGGCTATGGCCTTCCTGGCGCCCACCCTGGGTCACAAGAACGTAGCCAGCCAGTCTCGCGAAGTGCAAGCCTAATCAGACTTTGATTGGCACCGCTTGAGCCGCGCCTCCAGGCTTTTATCTGGCATGGCGTGGCTACGCAGGGCGTTAACGGTTTGCTCGACATAATCGCGCGTAGTGCCGTAACGCCCGCAAGCGCTTTCCAGCACGTGGTTAAGCACGATGTCGGGCAAGTTGCCGGCGTAGCTGGGCAAATGCCGCTCCAACACAAACCCCAACGCCTGCACCTGAGTGCCATCTTCCAGACGGCAGTTGAGCCAGTGTGGCCGGTAAGAAGGGTAAGGCATCTCGCGCTGCCATAAGGCGTAAAGCGAGGCCTCCAGTTGATCGTCCGGCAAGCGGTAGGCGAACCCGCTGCAGGAACCGCCGCGATCCAGCCCGAACACCAAACCCGGTGACTCCGGCGTGCCCCGGTGCTCGTGGGACCACAAGTACAAGCCCCGGTGATAGCCGTGAACCCGTGCGCGCATGCGCTGGGTCGACGAGCATTCGGGGCGCCAGATCAGCGAACCATAAGCGAACAGCCAGACCGGCCCACCCTTATGCTTGGCCATGGTGGCCTGCATCGAACTCATCAATTGCTCGTGAGTCAGTTGCGGCCCCAAATCGAGCCGCGGAGGGTAAGCCAATTGCAAAAGATCGGTTTCAATAACGGTCATGGCGGATCGCTTAGGTCTCCTGTGTGACTGCAAATGTTGCTATGAGAAGCTATTACCAGTTGTAAGCAACTTTACCGTAATAGAACGCGCCGCTGTAACCGTACGGCGAAAAAGTGCTATAGGCGAGGTTGCCGCCGCTGCTGGCGTAAGCATTGACCTTCTCCGGGTATTTGTCGGTGACGTTGTCGCCGCCCAGGGTGAAGGTCCAGTTCTTCAGCCTGTAGTCCGCCGACACGTCCAGCACCCACGCGGCCTTGAAGGTCTGGTCGTTGACCTTGTCGGCCTGGTAACTGGTGAACTCACCATAGCGCACCAGGTTGCTGTGCAGCGCCCAATGGCCATAGGTGAAATCGTTGCCCAGGCTGAGTTTGTGCTGCGGGGTGGTGTCGCCGAGCAAACCGATCCGCTCGCGGCGGTCCACTCGCACCAGGTTGGCACCCAGGCTGTCCAGAATGGCCGGGTTGGCCTTCACGTCCGTCACTTTGGTGTGGTTGTAGTTATAGCCTACGGTGCTGTTCCAACGAATGCCGTTATCGAACTGGTAGCGATAGTTGGCCACCAGATCGACGCCGTCGGTGCTGGTGTTTGTGGCATTGGTGAAGTAGCGAGCGCTGGTGTAATTGATGTTGCCGACACCATTGGCCTGCAGGTACGCAACGGTCGCCGGGTTCAAGTTGAGGTTGGAAGACAGACTGATGCGGTCGCGGATGTCGATGCGGTAGACATCGAGTGTCACGGTCAGGTCATCCGCTGGTTCCAGCACCAGGCCAAGGCTGTAGTTGCGCGACTTCTCGGCCTTCAGGTCTTCGGCGCCGAGCAGACGGGCGACCTTGCTGTTGGCCGGGAACGTGCCCGCTTCCTGAATGGTGCTGCCAATCAACTGCGACGAGGTGTAGGCAAAGTTCTGCTGGGCCAGCGACGGCGCGCGGAACCCGTTGGAAATACTGCCGCGCAATGCCACTTGCGGGGTGAAGTCATAACGCACCGACAGCGAGCCACTGACGTTGGAGCCGAAGTCGCTGTAATCCTCATGCCGCACGGCCGCCGAGGCGCTGAGTTTTTCGGTGAAGTTGGTTTCCAGGTCCAGGTACTGGGCCCAGTTGTGCCGCGAGCTGCTGCCGGCGTCGGCATCCCGGAAGCCGCCCAGGCCCGAGCTGCCGGTCTGGTAGTAGGAGGCCGGGTCGCCGGCTTCGATTTCATAGCCCTGGCGCAGGTATTCGCCACCCAATGCCACGGACACCGGATACGGCAGGAAGCCCACGTCAAATTCACGGGACAGGTCCAGGCTGATTTGCTTCTGGTCGTTGCTCAACGTGCCGTTGTCGAACTTGCGTGGCGTGGCCAGGCCGAGTGAGGTGTTGATGGTTTCGGTACTCAGCGCGTACTGGTTTTTGCCGTAGTTGGCCGACAGGTCGTAATGCCAATCGTAGGCCAGCAAGCCGCGCAGGCCGACCACCAATGACGTGTCTTCCAGGTTGCCCTTGATCAGCGGCAGGTAGCCGTTGGGGTTGAGCGCGGGGATGTTATTGGACGCATTGCTCGCCCGGTAGAACGCCGCCGTCTCGCCGCGCCGTTTGCTGTAGCCGCCGAAGGTGTAGAACTCGGCTGCATCGTTGAAGGAATATTCGGAGTTGAACTGGAACTTGCCTTCATTGGTAGCCGGTTCACCCTGGCGGAACACGCGCTGGCCATAGGTGGTGGAACCCACGCTGCCTGGGCGCAAATCATCGCCGGCGCGGTTAGTGTAGTCGTTGTCGGCACCTTCGCCCGAGACGCTGATAAAGCCGTTATCGCCCGAGGCAAACCCGGTATTGCCGCTGACATCGCGCTGGATGCCGTCACCCTTTTTGTATTCGCCGAACTTGGTCGAGATCGAGCCGCCATGGTCGGCGTGCTTGAGGATCACGTTGATCACCCCGGCAATTGCATCCGAGCCATAACGCGCGGAGGCGCCATCGCGCAGCACTTCAATATGGTCGACCGCCGACAGCGGGATGGCATTTAAATCCGCCGGCGCCGAGCCCCGGCCCACGGCGCCGCCAAGGTTGACGAAGGCACTGGTGTGACGACGTTTACCATTGACCAGCACCAGTACCTGATCCGGCGACAGGCCGCGCAACTGCGCAGGGCGCACCAGTTCGGCACCGTCTACCAGGCTTGGGCGCGGGAAGTTGATCGACGGAATCAGGCGCGCCAACACCGCACCCAGCTCATCGGAGCCGGTGCTGCGCAGGGTATCGCCGGAAATCACATCGATGGGTGACAGCGAAGCACTGGCGGTGCGCTCTTGGGCGCGGGTGCCGGTGACGATCACGGTGTCGAGTTTTGGTGCGTCGGCGGTGGCCGTTTCGGCCGCCAGGACTGAATTGAATCCCACAGCGGTCAGCAAATTGGCCGACAAAATCGCTGTGTACAGCGCGTGTTTCTTGTAGCTCCCCATACCGCTCCCCTTTTGAATCAACAATCAGAACTTCAATGCTCTGAGTTCGTACGATCGATCCGGCTGGCGGCGGTGGCGGTCATTTATTGGTTATTGGCTGATAGTCGGTAGTCCGTTGCCTTATAGCTTAATGAGATTATTCCTACAGCTAAAATACCCAAAAAGAATAAGCATAGGCAGCCATGTTTTCAGCGCAGGTTCAGGCCGCGCAGAACGTCAGCCGCCAAACTGTAGAAGTTTAGCGACCCCCACTAGCCGCCCATTCAAACGACTATCGAGGTCGGACCATGAAGTACTTTTTTTCTGGCTTGCTGCTGATGGCACAAGCCGCTGCCGCCCTAGCCTCTGAGGCCGCCGCCGAAGACGATAAGGGCTTCTGGTACGCCCAGACGAGCGTCTACACCCGGCACTTTTCGCCAGACCCACAGCACAACAACAATCAGGATTTGATCAACCTGGAGCGTAATGAAGCCTCCGGGCTGGTGTATGGCGGGGCGACGTTTCGCAACTCGTTCAGCCAACGTTCATATTACGTTTACGCCGGCAAACGCTATGACATTGGCGAATCGCCGTTCTATATGAAAGTGACTGCAGGCGCGCTTCAGGGCTATCGCGGCAAGTACCGCGACAAAATCCCACTCAACCGTTTTGGCGTGGCACCGGCGATCATTCCCTCTGTGGGCGTGAACTTCGGCCCGGTGGCCAGCGAGTTGGTGTTGCTGGGTTTCAATGCGGCAATGCTGACGGCGGGTGTGCGTTTCTGACCATCAGGCAAGCTGAATAAGCTCCCACAGTTTGATGGGATACAAAATCAGGGACGCGGCGCGTAGGCGAACACGTCGGCGCGCATCTGGTGCGCATCCATGCCGGCGTCGACCAGCGCATCCAATGTGCCGTAGATCATCGCCGGCGAACCGCTGGCATAGACATGCACGGCCTTGAGGTCGCTGATGTCTTCACACACCGCCTCATGCAGCAGCCCGCAGCGCCCTTCCCAACCGCACAGGTCGCTGACAACTTTGTGCAGGAACAGGTTGGGCAATTGCTGCCACTGGTCCCAGTGTTCGATTTCGTAGAAATCTTCCGGGCGACGCACGCCCCAGTACAGGTGCACCGGGTGCTTGAAGCCGGAAGCGCGGCAGTGTTCGATCAAGCTGTGCATCTGCGCCATGCCGGTGCCGGCGGCAATCAATACCAGCGGCCCGTCGGGCAGTTCGGCCAGGTGTGTGTCACCAAATGGCAGCTCGACACGCGCCATTTGATTGCGCTGCAATTGCTCAATCAGGTTGCGGGCACTGTCTTCGCGCACCAGCACATGCAACTCCAGCTCACGCCCGGCGTGGGGCGCCGAGGCCAGGGAGAATGCCGACTTCTCGCCATTGTCCCGCTCGATCATCAGGTATTGCCCGGCGTGGTAGCGCACGGCCTTACCGGCCGGAGCACGCAGGCGCACGCGCCATACATCGCCACCGACTTCAACACACTCACTCAATTGGCACGACAACTTGCGCAACGGCAACTCTCCCGGCGCCAGCACGCCATCCCACAACACAATGCAATCTTCCAACGGCTCGGCGATGCAGGTGTAGAACTCACCATGGTCGCGCACTTCACCGGCTTGCTGCACCCGGCCCTCGACCAGCAGCGCCGCACACACATGGCACACGCCATTGCGACAGGCCTGCGGGCACTCGTAGCCCAGGCGGCGTGCGCCTTCGAGGATTCGCTCGCCAGGGACCAGTTCCAGTACCGCGCCGGAAGGTTGCAGGGTTACACGCATCAATCTATTCCCAATTCTTTCCAGATCGCATCCACGCGCGCGGTCACGGCTTCATCCTTGACGATCACCCGGCCCCACTCGCGGGTGGTTTCACCCGGCCACTTATGGGTGGCATCCAGGCCCATTTTCGAACCCAGGCCCGACACCGGCGAGGCAAAGTCGAGGTAGTCGATCGGCGTGTTATCGATCATCACCGTGTCGCGCTTGGGGTCCATGCGCGTGGTGATGGCCCAGATCACGTCGTTCCAGTCCCGCGCATTGATATCGTCGTCGGTGACAATAACGAACTTGGTGTACATGAACTGTCGCAAAAACGACCACACACCCAGCATTACCCGCTTGGCGTGGCCCGGGTACGACTTCTTCATGGTCACGATGGCCATGCGGTACGAGCAGCCTTCGGGCGGCAGGTAGAAGTCGGTGATCTCCGGGAACTGCTTTTGCAGGATCGGCACGAACACTTCGTTGAGCGCCACGCCGAGAATGGCTGGCTCATCCGGCGGACGGCCGGTGTAGGTGCTGTGGTAGATCGGCTTGATCCGATGGGTGATGCGCTCGACGGTGAACACCGGGAAGCTGTCGACTTCGTTGTAATAGCCGGTGTGGTCACCGTAAGGGCCTTCATCGGCCATTTCGCCCGGATGAATCACGCCTTCGAGGATGATTTCGGCGGTGGCCGGCACTTGCAGGTCGTTGCCACGGCACTTCACCAGTTCGGTGCGATTGCCACGCAGCAGGCCGGCAAAGGCGTATTCGGACAGGCTGTCGGGCACCGGCGTGACGGCACCGAGAATGGTCGCCGGGTCAGCGCCCAGGGCCACGGACACCGGGAACGGCTTGCCGGGGTGCTTTTCGCACCACTCACGGAAGTCCAGCGCACCGCCACGGTGGCTCAGCCAGCGCATGATGACCTTATTGCGGCCGATCACTTGCTGACGGTAGATACCGAGGTTCTGGCGATCCTTGTTCGGACCTTTGGTGACGGTCAGGCCCCAAGTGATCAGCGGGCCGACATCGCCGGGCCAGCAGGTCTGCACGGGCAGCATGCCGAGGTCGACGTCATCGCCTTCGATGACCACTTCCTGGCACACGGCGTCTTTGACCACCTTGGGCGCCATGGCAATGATCTTGCGGAAGATCGGCAGCTTCGACCACGCGTCCTTGAGACCCTTGGGTGGCTCGGGCTCCTTGAGGAAAGCCAGCAGCTTGCCAATTTCGCGCAGCTCGCTGACCGACTCGGCGCCCATGCCAAAGGCCACACGGTCCGGTGTACCGAACAGGTTGCCGAGCACCGGGATATCAAAGCCGGTCGGGTTCTCGAACAGCAGCGCCGGGCCCTTGTTGCGCAGGGTACGGTCGCAAATCTCAGTCATTTCCAGCACCGGGGAAATCGGCACCTGGATACGTTTCAACTCTCCGCGCTGCTCAAGTTGCTGCACGAAATCCCGAAGATCCTTGAATTTCATTAACCATGCCACCCGTAAAATAGGCGTACATCCTACCTGCTCTTACGAGCGCTGACAGCTTATTGCACGTCATTGCGGCTCATGGCTGAGTCAGCAGATGTATTGCGCAGCGTGCGGAAGAAGGGTTCAAGGAACCCTTCCACAAGCCGCGAACCCGCGATTGAAAGGTGATTGTCATCGGTGTAGAGCGCGTGACCATCAAGCTCGACCCTGCACCAGCTGTTGACGTCACACAGTTTGGGCGCCGGGTCCAGCACCCGAACGCCTGGGTCAGCCGCGGCCATGCGCTCAAAGGTGGCGCTTATATAGGCCTGTCGCTCCAAGTGTTCGGCGAGTGGCAAGCCCTCCTTGTCGGTCGGACGCCCCAACATCGCCAAACGGGCGAGCCGGAAAGGCACGTTGAAATCCTGCAGCGGCACTTCCTTGACCAACCATACCCGGTGGCCACTGGCACGCAGTTGCTGCACCCGCGCCTTCAAACCCTCGGCGAACAGCTGCTGCGCGATGGCTCGGTCATACTTCCCCGTCGCAGGGTCATGGATGGAAGCCCCGGTATCGCCGGAGCGCTCCCCATAAACATAGAGACTCCAACGTGCGACCAGCGCCACATCGCTGAAATGCTCGTGGCTCAACAACGCTGCGGTGCGTTCGTTGAAAGCTCTGCATCCGGGTGTATTTTCTTCCCGAAAGAAAGGCAGGCAGCCGGCGTAACCGGCTTGAGTGATGCTGAAGTCGTATTTGATTGACCCATCTTTCAACGCCGGAATCAGCGCTGACGCATGGCTGTCACCCCACACCAGCGCCCGCGCCGTGCTCGCTTGCGGGCCAAAATGGCAAGGTTCACGGTGATTGTTTTTCTTGTCATCCCCCAGGCAGCTCATGAGTTTTGGGCTCCAGGTATGCGTCTGGGCAAATTGCAGTGCTTCGGGTGACAACCGTTGCGCAAAGCCATCCGACCACACCAGGCCTTTTCCGGCCAGGCCCAGGCTTACAAGGGCAATGACACCCGCCACCAGGATCGAGCGATTTCCCGCCAACAGGCGCCGCTCACGAAACGGCCCTTCGACAAACCTCCAGGAGCCATAACCCAGCAGCAGGCTCAAGAAGAGCAGCGCCGTCAGCTCCAAAGGCGTGAGGCCAAAGATACTGGCGTACTTGCCAAACACCAGCACCGGCCAGTGCCACAGGTACCAGGAATAAGAAATCAGCCCTATGCCCACCAACACGCGACTGCCCAGCAGGCGACCGACCAGGGTTGTGTGTTGGCCGTTGGCCCAAATCAGCCCCACCACACCCAACACGGGCAACAGCGCCGCAGCGCCTGGGAAAGCCGTGTCGGCGTCATAACCAAACACCGCGACCAGAATCAGGCCCAGGCTGATCAAGCTGACGGTCTGTGCCAACCCCAGGCTTACCCGCTGAGCGCGCACCGGCAACACCGCCAGCATGGCGCCTGCCAACAGCTCCCAGGCACGCATAGGCAGCAGGAAAAACGCCTTTTCGGGCGCATGGGACACCGCCCACACGCTGGCAGCAAATGACACCAGCAACAGCACAAACAACGCGCTGCGCCAAGGCTTCAGCCAGCGCGACAGCACCGCCAGCAACAGCGGAAAGGCAATGTAGAACTGCTCTTCAACCGACAGCGACCATGTGTGCAGCATCGGCTTCATGTCGGAGGCGGTCTCGAAGTAACCGTCCTGACGCATGAAGAACAGGTTGGAGATGAAGATCACCTGATTGTGAATTGAGCGTCCCAGCTCTTCGTAGTCCTTGGGCGCCAGCAGAAACCAGCCGACCACCAATGACGCAAGCATCATGACAACCAGCGCCGGCAGGATACGCCGGGCCCGCCGGGCCCAAAAATCCAGAAAACTGAAATGCCCGGCCTGACGTTCGCGCCAAATGATCGAGGTGATCAGGAAACCTGAAATCACAAAGAACACATCAACGCCGACAAAGCCGCCAGTAACGCCTGGAACCCCGAAATGGAACAGCACGACAGCCAGGACAGCGATGGCACGCAAGCCGTCAATGTCTCTTCGGTAAGCAAGAGAGGTCATAAATGGTAGTCAGTCTGGAACGGTTTGAGGTGAGCGTAGACGCGCCCACCTTTGTTGTTTATTTACTGACAACCCTGCCGAACAAACCTCCCTTATGTGACGCAAAAAAAATGGCGCCCCAAAGGGCGCCATTTTTTCGGACCTGAAGCGTCGTATTACTTACGTTTCATCGACAAGAAGAACTCGTCGTTGGTCTTGGTGGCTTTCAACTTGTCGACCAGGAACTCGATGGCGGCGACTTCGTCCATCGGGTGCAGCAATTTGCGCAGGATCCACATACGCTGCAGTTCGTCGTCGGCGGTCAGCAACTCTTCGCGGCGGGTGCCGGAACGGTTGATGTTGATCGCAGGGAACACGCGCTTTTCCGCGATACGGCGGTCCAGAGGCAGTTCCATGTTGCCGGTACCCTTGAACTCTTCGTAGATCACTTCGTCCATCTTCGAGCCGGTTTCAACCAGCGCGGTGGCGATAATGGTCAGCGAGCCGCCTTCTTCGATGTTCCGCGCGGCGCCGAAGAAACGCTTTGGTTTCTCCAGGGCGTGGGCATCGACACCACCGGTGAGGACCTTGCCGGAGCTCGGGATCACGGTGTTGTAGGCACGGGCCAGACGGGTGATGGAGTCGAGCAGGATCACCACGTCCTTCTTGTGCTCGACCAGGCGCTTGGCCTTCTCGATCACCATTTCGGCAACCTGCACGTGGCGGGTTGGCGGCTCATCGAACGTCGAGGCAACCACTTCGCCGCGCACGGTGCGCTGCATTTCGGTTACTTCTTCCGGACGCTCATCGATCAGCAGCACGATCAGGTGAACTTCAGGATTGTTACGTGCGATGTTCGCTGCAATGTTCTGCAGCATGATGGTCTTACCGGCTTTCGGCGGTGCGACGATCAGGCCGCGCTGGCCTTTACCGATCGGGGCGCACAGGTCGATGACACGACCGGTCAAGTCTTCGGTGGAACCGTTACCGGCTTCCATCTTCATGCGCACGGTCGGGAACAGCGGCGTCAGGTTCTCGAAGAGAATCTTGTTTTTCGCGTTCTCGGGGCGATCGAAGTTGATCGTGTCGACCTTGAGCAGGGCGAAATAACGCTCACCTTCCTTCGGAGGACGGATCTTGCCAACGATGGTGTCACCGGTGCGCAAGTTGAAGCGACGTATCTGGCTCGGCGAGACGTAGATGTCGTCTGGGCCGGCGAGATAGGAAGCGTCAGCGGAGCGGAGGAAGCCGAAGCCGTCCTGGAGAATCTCCAGCACGCCATCACCGGAGATTTCCTCGCCGCTTTTCGCGTGCTTTTTGAGCAGGGAGAAAATCACGTCCTGCTTGCGCGAACGGGCCATATTTTCTATGCCCATTTCTTCGGCCAATTGGAGCAGGTCGGTAATCGGCTTTTGCTTGAGTTCAGTCAGATTCATATAGGAATGACGTAATCATTTATGGAGGGGGGAAATTAAGCTTTTGGCTTAATGAGGCCGCGCCGCAGAGAAGGCGACAGGATCGCGTACTAATCGAAAAGGAATGCGTCGGCGACGGCTTGCAGGGGGCAGTGGAGAAACCAGTGCGGGGCCGAATGTACCACCTGAATTTCGGAGCGTCTAGCCCTGTTTCACGAAAAAGCCCCGCAATTTGCGGGGCTTTTTTTACGACGCTTAGATGTTCGCGTCGAGGAAAGCTTGCAACTGAGACTTCGACAGTGCGCCCACTTTAGTGGCTTCGACGTTGCCGTTCTTGAACAGCATCAGCGTCGGGATCCCACGCACGCCGTGCTTGGCCGGGGTTTCCTGGTTGTCGTCGATGTTCAGCTTGGCAATGGTCAGCTTGCCTTCGTAGGTGGTCGCAATATCGTCCAGAACAGGGGCGATCATTTTGCAAGGGCCGCACCATTCAGCCCAGTAGTCAACCAGCACCGGGCCTTGAGCCTTGAGTACTTCGGCCTCAAAGGTCGCGTCGGTGACGTGCTTGATAAGATCGTTGCTCATGGATGTCTCCGGATTGTAAGCAAAAAAAACGTGGCCCATCATAGCCGCCCTTCCCCCGTTCAGGAAGCCGCCTCTGATTGACTCTTGCTATGGTGCTGCATGAGTTTGGGTATAGCTCAACTCATGACGACACGGGAGTCACAAATGCGATGCCCGTGCGCAATGCCGCATTGCGCACGTGTTCCTGCATGGTTTTCTGCGCCGCCGCACTGGCGCGTCGGGCCAGGGCACGCAGGATCCTGCGGTGCTCCTGCCAGGTTTCCATCGCCCGCTCCGGCCGGATGAACGGTAGTTTCTGGCTCTCCAAAAACACCTCGGCACTTGCACTCAGGATGCTCACCATCGCCTGGTTACCGCTGGCCAGCAGGATCCGCTGGTGAAATTCGAAGTCCAGCCGGGCCGCAGCTTCAAAGTCGCCAGCCTTGAGCACCTTGCGCATGGCCTCGACGTTGTCTTGCAGGCTGTCCAGCTCATCGACGCTCAGCGTCACCGCCGCCAGCCCCGCCGCAAAGCCCTCCAGGGCGTAACGTAATTGGAAGATATCCAGCGGCGTCGCCTGAGCCGCAAAGGGCCAGGCAAACCCGGGTGACTCGTCGACCGCCTGCACAAACACGCCCTTGCCGGGCTGCACACTGACCACCCCCAAGGCACTCAAGGACGACAAGGCCTCGCGCAGCGACGCCCGACTGACGCCCAACTGCACCGCCAGGTCGCGCTGGGACGGCAATGCATCGCCCGCTGCAAAGCCCTGTTCCTTGATCAGTTTGCGGATGGCCTGCAGGGCCGCTTCCGGTACGGCTTGGGCGATGGAATTCATAAAAAACTCATAGTTCCAGACAACTGAGCGGCTAGTTGTAAAGCTATTCGAAGCCGGCGGCAAGCCACGCCCCAAAGGGGCTCGCGGGGTTTTATCGACGCTCGAAAAAGGTGCGAAAAGCGCAACCACTGTTCAGACCAGTAAGACCACCGCGCCTCAACAAATCCCGGCGTTGCAGGCGATTCGAGCGGTGATGGCATGAGCTGTGCACTGAGCAAACTCAGAAAATCCCTTCGCCTTTTTCGGAGAGTTGCCATGACCAAGCGCTACAGCGCCCTGCTCACTGCCCTGTTTGCCAGCCTGATGCTGAGCCAGGCACCCGCCCAGGCCAATGGTCTGGACGACATCGTCGCCCGTGGCACCCTCAAGGTCGCCGTGCCCCAGGACTTCCCGCCGTTCGGCTCGGTCGGCCCTGACATGAAACCCCGCGGCCTGGACATCGACACCGCCAAGCTGCTGGCCGACCAGCTCAAGGTCAAGCTGGAGCTGACCCCGGTCAACAGCACCAACCGCATTCCGTTTCTCACCACCGGCAAGGTCGACCTGGTGATTTCCAGCCTGGGCAAAAACGCCGAGCGCGAAAAGGTCATCGACTTTTCCAAGGCCTATGCACCGTTCTACCTCGCTGTATTCGGCCCGCCTGAGGCAGCCATCCACACCACCGATGACCTCAAGGGCAAGACCATCAGCGTGACGCGCGGCGCCATCGAAGACATCGAGCTGACCGCCGTTGCGCCCAAGGAAGCCACGATCAAACGCTTCGAAGACAACAACTCGACCATCGCCGCCTATCTGGCCGGCCAGGTTGACCTGATTGCCAGCGGCAACGTGGTGATGGTCGCGATCAGCGAGCGCAGCAATAAACGCGCGCTGGAACTGAAAGTGAAACTCAAGGACTCGCCGGTGTACGTGGGCGTGAACAAGAACGAGCCGGCGTTGCTGGAAAAGGTCAATCAGATCCTGGTGGCGGCCAAGGCCGACGGCAGCCTGGAAAAGAATGCGATGCAGTGGCTCAAAGAGCCGCTGCCTGCAGATCTTTGAAGCGACGGAGCTGATTCATGGCGTATCAATTTGACTTTATGCCGGTGCTGGCCAATACCGACCTGCTGCTGCGCGGCGCCCTGTTCACGCTGGAGCTGACGGCCATCGGCGCGATCCTGGGCGTTGCCCTGGGCACCGTCGGCGCGGTGGTGCGAGCGTGGAAGATCCAGCCGTTTGCCTGGTTCTTCGGCGTGTATGTCGAGTTGATCCGCAACACGCCGTTTCTGGTGCAGTTGTTCTTCATCTTCTTCGGCCTGCCATCCCTGGGGCTGAAAATCACTGAATGGCAAGCCGCTGTGCTGGCGATGGTGATCAACTTGGGGGCCTACTCCACCGAGATCATCCGCGCCGGCATCCAGGCAATTCCTCGTGGCCAGCTGGAAGCCGCAGCCGCACTGGCGATGACGCGTTTCGAAGCGTTCCGCCACGTGGTGCTGCTGCCGGCGCTGGGCAAGGTGTGGCCGGCCCTGAGCAGCCAGATCATCATCGTAATGCTCGGTTCGGCCGTGTGTTCACAGATCGCCACCGAAGAGCTGAGCTTTGCCGCCAACTTTATTCAGTCGCGCAACTTCCGCGCCTTTGAAACCTATGCGCTGACCACCCTGGTGTACCTGTGCATGGCGCTGATGATTCGTCAGTTGCTCAACTGGATTGGCCGCCGCTTCGTGATGAGGAACAGCCGATGAGTGATTTCTCCTTCTGGGACATCGTGCGCAACCTGGCCACCGGCCTGCAATGGACCCTGTTGCTGTCGCTGGTGGCGTTTGTCGGCGGTGGCCTGATCGGCTTGCTGGTGATGACGATGCGCATCAGCCGCAAAGCGTTCCCGCGCAATGTCGCGCGCACCTATATCGAACTGTTCCAGGGCACGCCGCTGTTGATGCAGCTGTTCCTGGTGTTTTTCGGCATTGCCCTGCTCGGCGTGGATATTTCACCCTGGCTGGCGGCGGCCATTGCCTTGACCCTGTTTACCAGCGCCTACCTCGCCGAGATCTGGCGCGGCTGCGTCGAATCCATCGCCCACGGGCAATGGGAGGCGTCCGCCAGCCTGGCCCTCAACCCGTTTGAGCAACTGCGCTACGTGATCCTGCCCCAGGCCCTGCGGATTGCCGTGGCGCCCACCGTGGGGTTCTCGGTGCAGGTGGTCAAAGGCACCGCCGTGACCTCGATCATCGGCTTTACCGAATTGACCAAGACCGGCGGCATGCTCGCCAACGCCACCTTCGAGCCCTTTATGGTCTACGGCCTGGTGGCCCTCGGTTACTTCTTGCTCTGCTACCCCTTGTCCCTCAGTGCCCGTTACCTGGAAAGGAGACTGCATGCCTCTGCTTAGAATTTCCGCCCTGCATAAGTATTACGGCGATCACCACGTACTCAAGGGCATCGACCTGACAGTCGAAGAAGGCCAGGTGGTGGCGATCATCGGCCGCAGTGGCTCGGGCAAATCCACCTTGCTGCGTACCCTTAATGGCCTGGAGTCGATCAACGACGGCGTGATCGAAGTCGATGGCGAATACCTCGACGCCGCGCGCGCCGACTTGCGCAGCCTGCGGCAGAAAGTCGGCATGGTGTTCCAGCAGTTCAACCTGTTCCCGCACCTGACCGTGGGCGAAAACGTGATGCTCGCACCGCAAGTGGTGCAGAAAGTGCCCAAGGCCAAAGCGGCACAACTTGCCAAGCAGATGCTGGAGCGGGTCGGGCTGGGGGAAAAGTTCGATGCCTTCCCTGATCGCCTGTCCGGTGGCCAGCAACAACGCGTGGCTATTGCGCGCGCGCTGGCCATGTCACCCAAGGTGCTGCTGTGCGACGAAATCACCTCGGCCCTGGACCCGGAGCTGGTCAACGAAGTGCTCAGCGTGGTGCGTCAACTGGCCAACGACGGCATGACGTTGATCATGGTGACCCACGAAATGCGCTTTGCCCGGGAAGTGGGCGACAAGCTGGTGTTCATGCACCAGGGCAAAGTGCATGAAGTCGGCGACCCGAAGACGTTGTTCGCCAACCCTAAAACGCCGGAATTCGCCAACTTCATTGGCTCGGTGGAGCAGCCGAGCTGAGCAGTTCGAAACTGCCCTGCCCCTCCAGGCGCGTTTCGTCGCGCACGTGCATGTCACCGGCGGGCAGGTCGGTGTCGATATCGACTTGAGCGGTCAATCGCCGACCTATCATTGGCATTCCTGCGACTCGTGCCATCAACGCCTGGCCGGGCAGCAACTGCCCGCTGGCAGGCTCGCCGGGCAAATGCGCAGCTACCCAGCCGACAGCATGCCCATCCACCTGGGCATGTTTGAGGCTCAGGCGAAAACGCCCTTGGCGGCCAAATCGAAAGCCCTGACCATCCGCTGCGACGCCGATAAAGCGCAACGTCATTTGCGCAGGCTCCACGCACAGCACATTCAACTGCAAAGAGCGGGTGCCCAGGGTCACGGCCGCTCTTTCAACAAGCGCCTCTTGGCGAATAGCGCCGTAGTCAATGCGCGGCTGGCTCACCGACAACCGGCAGTTCTCAGACCAGGCGTAAGGCGCTGTCAGCAGTGTGTACAGCAGCGCCAAAGACAGGCTTTTAAGCGTCGCGGCCATAGCACACCGCCGAGGTGGTTTCATAGAACTTGTCATTGTTTGGCTTGGCCTCGAGGTTAAAGCGCAACAGGCAGGTGGAAGAGTCGGGTAACGAAACCCGCAGGTTTTGCACCTCGTCGACGTCGTTCAGGAAAATCATGCCCTCACCCACAACACTGGTCAGGAAGCGATTGGCTTTGCCGAACACGGCGGCTCCCTGAGGCAAGGGCCGGCCCTGCTCATCATTCGCGGTGAGCAGCACACGACGTACTTTCACCACATCGAAATTCACGCTGTTGAACGACCCACGGCCCGCAGCGAGCACCTGGGTGCCGTTTTTCAGGTCGACACGCTTGGGCAGCGACTGGGTCTGCACTTCGACTCGGCTGTTGGTGTAGGCCGGCAAACCTGCGATCACCGCTTGCCCGCTGTAGTCGGTCCACACCGGGCCTTGGGGTGTTTCGACTTTTGCAGCGCCTATGTCGCCTACCGAGACAATGCCGAACGTGTCCTGCACGGTATAAGGCGAGAAGGTCAACCCACCCTCGTGAGCCACTACGCCGCCCTGCAACTGTCCGGTGTAGCTGGTGCCGCGAGGGTCACGACTGACACCCAGCCCCACCTGGGTATAACGCGGCAACACGTCCACCTGCCCGCGAATCGATTGCTCCCGCGCCCTGAGGTCGCGGTCGAATCCCACCTCATAGTTCACATACTCATTGACCCGATCCCTGAGTGCTGTACCCGTGGTAAAGCGGTCGCCGCGACGACTGGTGTAGCTCGTCACACGACGATCACCGCCCAGGGGCACGCTGACCTGCAACCGCAGCGACAGGTCGTTCTCCTGGGCGCTGTCCCGTCGCCTGTCGGCAGACGGGGTGTCGCGGGCCGACCGGGTGCCGCCTACCTGCGAGTCCGCGATCAACGCAACCTCGGCGTGACTGAATGACTTATTCCACGAGGCCGACACATGTTCGCTCGTTCGCCCGTCAAATTGAGCACTGCGGGTAAAGCCCGTTGAGAAAACGCCCAACGTGGGATCGGCCCAGCTGATGCTTGCCGTGTACTGGTTTTTGGAACGCGAACCCAGCTCATCGGCCCTGTATGACCGGCCGGCTTCAACGACCTCGCGATAACCGCGGGTTTGGGTCGTTGCGCTGAGGCTCACATCGATGCCGCCGACTACCGGGCTGCTCACGGACACGCTGCTACGCACCCCGGACACTTGGTTTTTGCTGTCTCGAGACAGGTTTTGCCGCGTGCCCACGGAAACCCGCTGGAAAAATATGCTGC
Organism: Pseudomonas sp. MONT-RG-20F-20-E-7-02; assembly: GCF_022662395.1. NCBI lineage: Bacteria > Pseudomonadati > Pseudomonadota > Gammaproteobacteria > Pseudomonadales > Pseudomonadaceae > Pseudomonas > Pseudomonas sp. MONT-RG-20F-20-E-7-02. Next base: position 433,711 of record NZ_JAKNQN010000004.1, on the reverse strand, counting down.
TCAAGGTGCCACCGGCCGCCCAGTAGTCATCGGTGCTCAACAAACCAAAGCCCGCAGACGAGTCGCGCCCCAACCCCCAAGTGCCGCCGCCCATGGCGACCAACAGTGTCGGGCCTTCCTCAGCCGCGTTCTTGCGCAGCTTGCCGGCAGAAAAATAGTAACCAGGCACCGCTGGCACAGCCCCCGCGAACGAAGCGGCCGGCACTACGAAACTACGCCTTGCGCCACGCACATCGATCACGCTGACTTGCAGGTCACTGGTGCCATTGAGCAATGGCAGGCCCGTCAGCCGAAAAGGCCCCTCGGGCACCAACGTGCTGTGGATCAATACGCCGGACTGACGCACTTCAATGCGTGACTGGCTCTGCGCAAGCCCTTCGACTACCGCATGGTTGCTGCTCGCAGGCGTGCGTGATTGGCCATCGGGGAAAAACTGCAACCCGGATAACTGGACGCCATCAAACAGCGGATTATTACTGGAGATCTGGCCCACCTGGAAAGTCGATTGCAAGGCGGCCAGATCCCGCTGGGCATAGGCGTTCAGATGCTCGGTACGGACCTTGCCGTTGTCGGCCACATAAAACTGACGACTGCGCAAAATCCAGTCATCCAGGTTAAACCCTGCCTCGGTATAGGCTGAAACGAACCGACTGGACCCACTGCGCGAACGGCTGTCGAAACCCAGTACGTTGTAGTTGAATATCGCCGCCGAACCGCCTTTGGAGAAATGCCCGGCTTCCCACTGTGGGCCACGCAATGACTGGGTCGGAACCACCAGCGCCACCTCGTCAATGCCGGGACGCAACCTCACCATGGTGGTCGGGAACTCCCCGAAAAAGTCATGACAGGCCTGATCCGGGGTGAGGCCTTGCTGAATGAGTGCGCGGGGCTTTACCAGGCCGGCTTTATCCAGCAATCCGGGCGTGAAACACAATCGGCCTTCGTGATCGAACCGTGCGTCCACCAGCCCAAGCGGGTTTCCATTGACGCGCAACCCGACCACTTGGACTCCTTCGCGAAAACGCGCCGCGCCACGGAAGTAATCCGACACTTTTGGGTCGATACCGTGGGCCGTCAGCGCCGCAACGTCGAAACCTTCGCCAAGCTCCAGCGCAGAGACAAGACCGGGTGCCCCCCACAGCGTCGCAAACCCCATGAGCAGCGTCGGCCGGCAAAACAAAAACGACGCGGGCGGGACGTGATTCGAAGGGCGCGCCATGAGCCGGTCAACTCTCATCAGCGTTGATTGCGGCCCGATATCTGTCTACCGCAAACCCATAGACAGTCGCCGGCTGAAACTCGACCTCGGCCACACCACCCAAGGGGCTTGCGGCTGACACGGCGAGCGCTTCGCCGGGCAAAATATAAGCACGCGGTAACGCTGCCTTGATGCCGTGTGGAAGCAACTGCACATCCGCCGCCATGCGCACGACATAGGCACTGTCGTTATGCACGGTGAGACCCTCACCCACCCGCTTCCACTTCAGTAACTCCCAGGGTGTTTGATGCCGGGGCAGGCCTTTGGGGTGCAGGATCAGCGGCAAGTTCTGGCGGATGGTGATACCGATCGTGGCCCCCTGCTCCGCACGCGCCTGGGGAATACCCTCGAATGACACACGCTTGAGCCGCTGAGTCTTGAGCGGCGCCTTCAAGGTACTGATGAAGCGCACCAATTGCGTGTCGCCCGCCTCCACGCGCGCAATGGGCGGTGTGACAATCAACAGCGGCTCCAGGTCCTCGGGCACATTCTCTACCACTGAATGAAGCAACGCCGGGCCTGCATCCGTATTCTTGATGTTTATTGTGGCTTCGCCCTCTTCTTCATAGAGCAGTACCACCGTTGTTTCAGGCTGCATACCGTCCGCCGCAGCAACTGCAGTAAACAAGAGGCTAAAAAACAACGCTCGACTTAGTATCGAACAACACCGCATTGAATGTTCCCCACAACGTATAAAGTTGATTTCCGGCAGACAAACACCCACAAAAAAAACAACCGACCAGAACGCGTTAGTTTCCGGATCGGTTGTTTTACGTTGCTTAGGTGTAGTTCAGTACAATCGTCGCACGCCCATTAAGGGAGACGTCGTTCCTCAAGTCCAACTCCGCCGCCCTGTTGATAACAGCTTTAACTGCAATAGTGCCGGTCAATTGACTGATTGAAGCGGGCGTGAGGGCCGAGCCATTGCGCCACGAGTACTGGGTCAGGTGTGCAACTTTGCCATCACTGTGCTGCCACGAGGCGCCGGTACGCATGATGGGATATAGCGTCGTATTGGATGCCCGCAGGTTGGTGAGCGCAACCGAGTAGCCGCCGGTTCGCCGGGTACCCACAGCGCCCAAGCCAAAGTTCTGCGCTTCGGTATAGCCCGCACCCAGGATGCCCGGCACCTTGGAGCCCGCTTGCAAATCGGTAAAGGTGACCCCGAATGTGGTCGGCGCATTACAAAGGATGTTCAAGCCAACGGTCTTCTCCGTGAGCGGGTTGAACGCCGTCTGGGACAATTCGCCCGAGCGAATATTGCCGTAGTTGATTTCACCGTTGCCAGTAAGATTAAGGCTGCACGCTGCAGGCTTGATCGTGCCGACGACGGTCAATGTCGCACTGTTCGTGGTTGCCTGGGCACTTAAAGCTGCAGCCAGGCAGGTAATACCGAGAGTCAAACCAACAATTTTCTTCATGCTCATCCTGTCACTAAAAAGTTATCAGGTGTTCTTTATTTGTGTTTGGCGACTCCATCGCCCAATTGTTTATCTTCCGGGACATGCATAACAATAAATAAATACCACCAGGCAAAATTGCCGGGTGACAGTCTGTCGCTTTGGCACTTGACTAAAGAATCAGACAACACAACAGTCGCTGTAGGAGGCATATAAACAAATTGTCCCTCTAACCCGATGATCGGGTGGTACAAAAGCAAATAACGCCGAGTCCATTTACTCGCTTACTGTAAGCAAATTCTGAGTAGGTCTTACAATGGAGCGTGGTTAGCTACTCCTACAGCCTCGAAAGCCCTATTCGACTATTGCTTACAAACCCGCCCTACATTTCCCACGAGAATTCCCTACAGCCAGCCTCACGGCAATTACTGAAGCACAACGCGTTGGCGCCAGCGGTCGATCGTGGCACGATGGTCGGGTTATCGACCGAGACCCCCAAACCATGCCGCAATCCCAAGCCAAGAATCTGTCCCTGATCGCCGCCATCGACCTGGGCTCCAACAGCTTTCACATGGTCGTGGCCAAGGCCCAGAACGGCGAAATCCGCATCCTTGAGCGGCTCGGCGAGAAAGTACAACTGGCTGCCGGGATCGACGACGAGCGCCAGCTCAATGAAGAATCCATGCAGCGCGGGCTCGATTGCCTCAAGCGTTTTGCCCAGCTGATCAACGGCATGCCCTTGGGCGCTGTGCGAATCGTGGGCACCAACGCCTTGCGAGAAGCCCGCAACCGTGGCGACTTCATCCGCCGCGCCGAGGAAATCCTCGGGCACCCGGTAGAAGTCATTTCCGGCCGTGAAGAAGCGCGCCTGATTTACCTCGGCGTGTCCCACACCCTGGCCGACACCCCCGGAAAACGCCTGGTGGCGGACATCGGCGGCGGCAGTACCGAATTCATCATCGGCCAGCGTTTCGAGCCACTGCTGCGCGAAAGCCTGCAGATGGGTTGCGTCAGCTACACCCAGCGTTACTTCAAGGATGGCAAGATCACCCCGGCGCGCTATGCACAGGCCTACACGGCGGCGCGCCTGGAGATCATGAGCATCGAACACGCCCTGCACCGCCTGACCTGGGATGAAGCCATCGGCTCGTCCGGCACCATCCGCGCTATCGGCCTGGCCCTCAAGGCCGGCGGCCATGGCACCGGTGAGGTTAACGCCGAAGGCCTGGCGTGGCTCAAGCGCAAACTGTTCAAGCTGGGCGATGCCGAGAAGATCGACTTTGACGGCATCAAACCCGACCGCCGCACCATTTTCCCGGCCGGCCTGGCGATTCTCGAGGCGATCTTCGACGCCCTCGAACTGCAACGCATGGACCACTGCGACGGCGCCCTGCGCGAAGGCGTGCTCTACGACCTGCTGGGCCGTCATCACCACGAAGACGTGCGTGAGCGCACCCTCAGCTCGCTGATGGAGCGTTATCACGTCGACCTGGAACAGGCCGCCCGTGTGGAGCGCAAAGCCCTGCACGCGTTCGACCAGGTGGCCGAGGACTGGGAGCTGGAAGACGGCGTGTGGCGCGAGCTGCTCGGCTGGGCCGCCAAGGTGCATGAAGTGGGCCTGGACATCGCCCACTACCATTACCACAAGCATGGCGCCTACCTGATCGAGCACTCGGACCTCGCCGGTTTCTCCCGCGAAGACCAACAGATGCTCGCCCTGCTGGTGCGCGGCCATCGCCGCAACATCCCCAAGGACAAGTTTGCCGACTTCGGCGACGAAGGTATCAAGCTGATTCGCCTGTGCGTGCTGCTGCGCTTTGCGATTCTGTTCCACCACATCCGTGGCACCCAGGAAATGCCCCAGGTGACCCTGCGCGCCAACGGCGACAGCCTGGACGTGGTATTCCCAAAAGGCTGGCTGGACGAAAACCAGCTGACCCAGGCGGACTTCGCCCAGGAAGCGGAATGGCTGACGCGGGTGGGGTTTAGCCTGAACCTGCGCTAAGCCGATCTAAAGAACACTGCAAAAACAACTGTGGGAGCGGGCTTGCCCGCGATGACGGAGTATCAGTCAATGCATCTTTGACTGACCTACCGCTATCGCGGGCAAGCCCGCTCCCACATTGGATCTGCGCAGGCTTTTAGTTCACCGCCAGAATCGGGCTACCCAACTTCTCCAGCAACGTCGCCTGTGCACTGCGCGGGTTCTGGTTGCCGGTTGGTGTGTTACGCACGTAACGGCCGTCCGATTGCAGGCTCCAGCTGTGGGTGTTGTCGGTCAGGTAGCTTTCCAGCTCCTTCTTGACGCGCATGATCAGTTTCTTGCCTTCCACCGGGAAGCACGTTTCCACCCGCTTATCGAGGTTGCGCTCCATCCAGTCGGCACTGGAGAGGAACATCTGCTCCTCGCCGCCGTTGAGGAAGTAGAACACCCGCGTGTGCTCCAGGAAGCGACCGATGATCGAGCGCACATGGATGTTGTGCGACACGCCGACAATGCCCGGGCGCAAGCAGCACATGCCGCGCACCACCAGGTCGATGCGCACACCGGACTGGCTGGCCTTGTACAGCGCGCGGATGATCTTCGGATCGGTCAGCGAGTTGAACTTGGCGATGATGTGCGCCGGCTTGCCGTCGAGGGCGAACTGGGTCTCGCGGGCAATCATGTCGAGCATGCCCTTCTTGAGCGTGAACGGCGCGTGCAGCAGCTTCTTCATGCGCAAGGTCTTGCCCATGCCGATCAACTGGCTGAACAGCTTGCCGACGTCTTCACACAAGGCGTCGTCGGAGGTCAGCAGGCTGTAGTCGGTGTAGAGCTTGGCGTTGCCGGCGTGATAGTTGCCGGTGCCCAAGTGCGCGTAACGCACGATCTCACCGGCTTCGCGGCGCAGGATCAGCATCATCTTGGCGTGGGTCTTGAAGCCGACCACGCCGTAGATCACCACCGCACCGGCCGCTTGCAGGCGGCTGGCCAGTTGCAGGTTGGACTCTTCGTCGAACCGTGCACGCAACTCGATCACCGCGGTGACTTCCTTGCCGTTACGCGCGGCGTCGACCAGTGCGTCGACGATTTCCGAGTTGGCGCCGGAGCGGTACAGCGTCTGGCGCACGGCCAGAACGTGCGGGTCTTTGGCGGCCTGGCGCAGCAGGTCGACCACCGGGGTAAACGACTCGAACGGGTGAAGCAGCAGAATGTCCTGCTTGCTCACCACACTGAAGATGTTCTCGCTGTTTTGCAGCAGTTTCGGGATCTGCGGCGTGAACGGCGTGTATTGCAGCTCGGGGTGACTGTCCAGGCCGGTGATGCTGAACAGGCGCGTCAGGTTGACCGGGCCATTGACCTGGTACAACTCGGACTCGGCCAGGTTGAACTGCTTGAGCAGGTAGTCCGACAGGTGTTTAGGGCAGGTGTCTGCCACTTCCAGTCGCACCGCGTCGCCGTAGCGGCGTGAGAACAGCTCGCCGCGCAGGGCACGGGCCAAGTCTTCGACGTCTTCGGAGTCCAGTGCCAGGTCGGCGTTACGGGTCAGGCGGAACTGGTAGCAGCCTTTTACCTTCATGCCCTGGAACAAGTCGTCGGCATGCGCGTGGATCATCGACGACAGGAATACATAGTTGTCGCCAGCGCCACCCACCTCTTCCGGTACTTTAATGATCCGTGGCAACAGGCGCGGTGCCGGGATGATCGCCAGGCCGGAGTCGCGACCGAAGGCGTCGATGCCTTCCAGCTCGACGATAAAGTTCAGGCTCTTGTTCACCAACAACGGGAACGGGTGCGTCGGGTCGAGGCCGATCGGCGTGATGATCGGGGAAATCTCGTCACGGAAGTAACGGCGCACCCAGGTCTTGATCTTGGTGGTCCAGTGACGGCGACGGATGAAGCGGACCTGATGTTTTTCCAGTTCCGGCAGCAGGATGTCGTTGAGGATCGCGTATTGGCGGTCCACATGGCCATGCACCAGCTCGCTGATGCGCGCCAGGGCCTGATGCGGCTGCAGGCCGTCGGCGCCGGCTTGTTCGCGGGCGAAGGTGATTTGCTTTTTGAGGCCGGCAACGCGGATCTCGAAGAACTCGTCCAGGTTGCTGGAGAAGATCAGCAGGAATTTCAGCCGTTCCAGCAGCGGATAGGACTCATCCAGCGCCTGCTCGAGCACGCGGATGTTGAATTGCAGTTGCGACAGCTCGCGGTGGATGTACAGGCTGCTGTCATCCAGGTTGGTCACCGCCGCTACCGGGGCCGGCGCGGGCGCCTCGGCCACCACGGCAGGCGGTGCCGGCTCCATTTCAGGCGGCGTTTCGGTGACTTGTTCCACCACCGGGTGAGCGTCTTTTACGGCAACTTCTGAGAGTCCTTCGGTATTCATCGAGTGTTCCTGTGAGGGCTATTGTTGCTCTCTAAGCAATTGGGCAGCGCGGGCGGCGAAGTAAGTCAGAATGCCATCGGCGCCAGCACGTTTAAAGGCAGTCAGGGATTCGAGGATCACCCCTTCACTCAACCAACCATTCTGGATCGCGGCCATGTGCATGGCGTATTCACCGCTGACCTGATAGACAAAGGTCGGCACCTTGAATTCCTCTTTGACCCGGCAAAGGATGTCCAGGTACGGCATCCCGGGCTTGACCATCACCATGTCGGCGCCTTCGGCCAGGTCGGCCGCCACTTCGTGCAGGGCTTCATGGCTGTTGGCCGGGTCCATCTGGTACGAAGCCTTGTTGGCCTTGCCCAGGTTCAGCGCCGAGCCCACCGCATCGCGGAACGGGCCGTAATAGGCGCTGGCGTACTTGGCCGAATAGGCCATGATCCGCACATTGACGTGGCCGGCCAGTTCCAGGGCTTCGCGAATCGCCTGGATGCGGCCGTCCATCATGTCCGACGGCGCGACGACCTGGGCGCCTGCGGCTGCGTGGGATAACGCCTGCTTGACCAGCGCATCGACGGTAATGTCGTTTTGAACATAGCCGTCTTCATCAAGAATGCCATCCTGGCCGTGGGTGGTGAACGGGTCCAGCGCCACGTCGGTGATCACCCCCAGTTCCGGGAAGCGCTCACGCAGCGCGCGGGTGGCACGCTGGGCAATGCCTTGCGGGTTCCAGGCTTCGGCAGCGTCAAGGGACTTGAGTTCAGACGGTGTCACCGGGAACAGCGCCAGCGCCGGAATCCCCAGTTCAACCCAATTCGCCGCTTCTTCAAGCAGCAGATCAATGGTCAAACGCTCCACACCCGGCATCGACGCCACCGCTTCCCGACGATTTTCACCGCCCAGCACAAACACCGGCAGGATCAGATCGTTCGTCGTCAGCACGTTTTCACGTACCAGGCGGCGAGAAAAATCATCACGGCGATTGCGGCGCAGACGGGTGGCGGGGAACAGGCGATTGGCAGGGGTAAAGCTCACGACAGACTCCTGAGCCCGCGTTTACGGGCGAGCGTTGCAGTTATAAGCGGCCATTATGACGAAGGAATGACAGTTGTGCTTATCGATGCGACCTGTAGTCGCATTCGTCGTTTATGTAGGAATTGTTCACTTCGTGACACATCTCGATACTTTCATGAATGTTCACGAAGGCGTAGGCTGCGCGTTCATTTCGCCAGCACCCCAGACCATGCTTCAACAATTTCTGCATGACTTCGGCTACTTTGCGCTCTTCCTGGGCACCTTCTTCGAAGGCGAGACCATCTTGGTTCTCGCAGGCTTCCTGGCGTTCCGTGGATACATGGATATCAACCTGGTGGTGGTCGTTGCCTTTTGCGGCAGCTATGCCGGCGACCAGCTGTGGTACTTCCTGGGGCGCAAACACGGGCGCAAACTGCTGGCACGCAAGCCGCGCTGGCAGTTGATGGGCGACAAAGCGCTGGAACATATCCGTAAGCATCCGGACATCTGGGTGCTGAGTTTCCGGTTCGTCTACGGGCTGCGCACCGTGATGCCGGTGGCGATTGGCTTGTCCGGTTATCCGCCTTTGCGCTATTTGCTGCTCAACGGCATTGGCGCGGCAGTATGGGCAGCAGCGCTTGGCGCTGCGGCGTACCATTTTGGCGCGGTGCTGGAAGGCATGCTCGGCAGCATCAAGAAATATGAGCTGTGGGTGTTGGGCGCGCTGTTGTTGCTGGGCCTGGCCCTGTGGCTGCGTCGCCGCTTCAAGAACGCGCGCATTGCCCGCCAGGCCTGCGAGGATGCCAAGGCCCGGCTGGCGGCGGAACAGCTCGCCGAGCCCGCCAGGATCGACGCGCCTAAGACGCCAATCGAGTAATCCGGCTCCTGCAACAGTAGAGTCCGATCACGCTGAGCAAGCTGTAACTCACCAGGCCCAGCCAGCCCAAACTGCTGGCCGGCCACAGCCCGACCAGCGGCGCCAGCCACACCAGTGGCACATTCAGCCCCAGGCGCACCAGCTCGGCCTTAAGCGCCCAGGGGCGGTTTTCCAGGGCGACGCCCAACGTGAACAACCCCAGTGCCATCGCACTCCAGCCCAAGACCAAGGCCGCCGTCGGCAGCCCTTCGCCGAAATTCATCAAATAGCTGCCAAACCCCACATACGCGGCAAATTGCAGGGCAATGTAAACCTGCTGGCGCGCATCCAACGGCACTTCGAATTTGCGGAACTGGCTCAAGTCGGGCTTGGCCAGCGGGTACCTGGCCTTCACGTCCGCCGGGCGCCAGCCGGTGCGCATGAACCAGATGCGCAGCTTGTCCCACCAACGCTCGGTACGTCGCGCGTCACTCCACAGCTGGGCATAAAACTGCAGGTTTGCCCACAGCGGGTTCCAGCTGGCCAAGGGCGTGGTCACGCCAAAAATCACCGGTTCGTTTTCGTCTTCTTCCTGGAAGCTGCCGAATAGACGGTCCCAAATAATGAACACCCCGCCGTAGTTGCGATCCATGTAGAGAGCATTCTGTGCATGGTGAGCCCGATGATTGGACGGTGTGACAAAGAACCACTCGAACCAGCCGAGCTTGGGCACGTGGCGGGTGTGCACCCAGAATTGATACAGAAGATTGAGCGAAGCTACGCTGATAAACACCACCAGCGGCACACCGAGCACGGCCAGGGGCAAGTAGAAGACCCAGCTCAGCAGAAACCCGGTGCTGGTCTGGCGCAAGGCGGTGGTGAGGTTGTAGTCCTCACTTTGGTGATGCACCGAGTGCGCGGCCCACAGGATGTTGCGCTCATGGCCGCAGCGGTGCAGCCAGTAGTAGCAGAAGTCGTAGAACACGAAGGCGAACACCCAGGTCCACACACTCTCGGCCGGCAGCTCGACCAGCGCCAGGTGCTTGAGGGCGAATGCGTAAGTCAGCAGCCCCACGCCTTTGGTCAGCAAGCCCGTGGTGGTGGACAGCACACCCGTGCTGAGGCTGTTGATGGCATCCGCCACCCGGTAATTGCGCTCGCCGCGCCAGCGGTCTGCCAGCAGCTCAACCACGATCAAGGCGATGAAAAACGGTACCGCGTAAGGCACGAAGTCCATGGGCTAGTCCGGTCTATTTTTGTTACATCAAGATTAGGTGCAGCGACGTGATATCCCATTGGCAACAGGTGACAAATTAGTAGACATTTAACGCCACGAAATAGGGAGAAATATTCATGAGCAAAAAGATTGCAGTGATCCTTTCCGGCTGTGGCGTGTACGACGGCGCAGAGGTCCACGAAAGCGTAATCACCTTGCTTCGCCTGGATCAGCGTGGTGCTCAGGTCCAATGTTTTGCGCCGGATATCGCGCAACACCACGTGATCAACCACCTCACCGGCGAAGAGATGCCCGAGTCACGCAATGTGCTGGTGGAATCGGCACGCATTGCTCGCGGCGAAGTGAAGGATATAGCGCAGGCGAGTGCCGAAGACTTCGACGCGCTGATCGTGCCCGGCGGGTTTGGCGCGGCGAAGAACCTGTCGAACTTTGCCGTGGAAGGCGCGCGTTGCAGCGTCAACCCGCAAGTACTGGCGCTGGCCGAGGCCTTTGCCGAAGCGGGCAAACCGGTGGGACTGATCTGCATCTCGCCGGCGCTGGCTGCAAAGATCTACGGCCCCGGCGTGACCTGCACCATTGGCAACTGCGCCGACACCGCCGCGGCCCTCGACAAGATGGGCGCCACTCACCAGGAATGCGGGGTTGAGGATATTGTCGAAGACACCGCGCGCAAACTGGTGAGCACCCCGGCCTACATGCTCGGCAAGCGCATCAGTGAGGTGGCGTCAGGTATCAATAAGCTGGTGGATCGCGTGCTCGAATTGACTCATGAGAATGACTAATTGTGGCCAGCGGTCGTTCAGTGGCGAGCGGGCTTGTTGTGGCGAGCAGGTTTGTTGTGGCGAGCGGGCTTGCCCCGCGTTGGGCTGCGCAGCAGCCCCAATTCAGGCGGCGCAGTCAGTCAGTTAGCGCGCGGTTGTAGGTTTTAGGGCGGCTTCGCCGCCCAACGCGGGGCAAGCCCGCTCGCCACAAAATCAGGCCTGGCGCATCAACCGCGTAAGAATCCGATCCAGAGCATTGGCAAACGCCTGCTTGTCCTTTTCCCCATGGGGCGGCGGGCCGCCGCCCATCTGGCCTTGCTCACGCAGGTCGGTGAACAGGTTACGCACCGCCAGCCGCTCACTCATGTTCGCCGGGCTGAATTCCTTTCCCCGAGGATCGAGGGCCGTCACGCCCTTCTTCACCAGCCGGTCGGCCAGCGGCACATCGCTGCAGATCACCAGCTCACCGGGCACCGCGTGCTCCACCAGGTAGTCATCCGCCGCGTCCGGGCCGCTGGGCACCACGATCAGTTTCACACAGGCAAAACTCGGCTTGATCTGACTCTGCCCCGCCACCAGCACCACGTCGAACTGGCGCTTGAGGGCGAACTTCACGACTTGGTCCTTGGCTGCGCGCGGGCAAGCATCTGCATCGATCCAAACGCGCATCGTCATGCTGCCACGCGGCGTTTTTCCGCCAGGCGGCTGCGGCCATACAGCACCACAATTGCCAGGATCGCCAAGGCCTGCGCACTCAACGAATAGGCATCGGCGTGAATACCCAGCCAGTCGAAGTCAAAGAACGCCACCGGTCGCGTGCCGAAGATGCCGGCTTCCTGCAACGCCTTCACGCCATGCCCGGCGAACACCACCGACAGCGCACACAACAGCGCCGCGTTGATGCCGAAGAACAACGCCAATGGCAGCTTCGCCGAACCGCGCAGGATCACCCACGCCAGGCCCACCAGCAGCACCAGCGCCGTGGCGCCACCGGCCAGCACCGCGTTGTGCCCGGCGGGGCCTGCCTGCAACCACAGGGTTTCGTAGAACAGGATCACTTCGAACAACTCGCGGTACACCGAGAAGAACGCCAGCATCGCAAAGCCGAACCGCCCGCCGCCGCCCACCAGGCTGCTCTTGATGTAATCCTGCCAGGCCGCTGCGTGGCGTCGATCGTGCATCCACACGCCCAGCCACAACACCATCACACTGGCGAACAGCGCCGTGCAACCTTCAAGCAATTCGCGCTGGGCGCCGCTGACGTCAATCACATACGCCGCTAACGCCCAGGTCGCCAGGCCAGCCAACAGCGCCAGGCCCCAGCCGACGTTAACGCTGCGCACTGCCGACTGCTGGCCGGTGTTGCGCAGGAACGCCAGGATGGCCGCCAGCACCAGGATCGCTTCCAGGCCTTCGCGCAACAGGATCAGCAAGCCGGAGATGTAGCTCAACGACCAGCTCAAGCCATCACTGCCCAGCAAGCCGGCCGATTCAGTGAGCTTACCCTTGGCCACGTCCAGGCGCTGCTGCACCTGCTCGATCGGCAGGCCGTCCTGCAATGACTGCCGGTAAGCCATCAGGGCTTTCTCGGTGTCCTTGCGCACGTTGGCGTCAACGTTATCCAGCGAGCTTTCCACCAGCTCGAAACCTTCCAGGTAAGCCGCTACCGACAAGTCATAAGCCTGTTCGTGATCACCGTTGCGGAAGGCGGCGAGGCTTTTGTCCAGGGTCGTTGCGGTGTAGTCGAGCAACTGCGCCGGGCCACGCTTGACCTGCGGCGGTTGCGCACGCTGGGCGCGGAATGTGGCGGCCGCGGCCGGGCCGTCAGCGGCCAGCACTTCATTGGGGGTTTGGCGCGCCAGGTCGGCGAGGTTGAAAGGTTGTGCGCTGTTTGCTGCGGCCGGGTCGGCAGTGAAGCCGGCGATATAGGTTGCCAGGTCCCAGCGCTGACGATCATCCAGTTGATCGGCAAAGGATGGCATGTCGGTGCCTTCGACGCCCAGGCCGAGGGTGTTGTAGATCGCATAAAGACTAAGGCGATCAAGGCGCACCGCGTCGCGCAGGTTAGCAGGCGGCGGCGTCATGCCCGTTGACGCAGGACCATCACCCGCGCCGGCAGTGCCATGGCACACCGAGCAATGCTGGGCGTAGAGCGGCGCGCCACGCGCGGGGTCTGGTGTGATCGCCGGAGCCTGGCTGACTTCATACGCCACCGCGAGCTTGGCGCCCAATTGGCGGGCTTGGCGGGCGACTGTCGTGCCCTCCTGGCGAGCGGTTACCGCCGCTAACAATTCATCGACGCCCTTGACCAGCTCCACACGCTCCGGCCTTTGCGGCAGTTCAGCCACCAGGCCCTGCAACACGCCGAGAAACTCTAATTGTTCGCGGTATTCAGACTCATCGACCACCTCGCCCGCCTCCACCGTCGGAGGGTAGTCAGCGCCGATGTAATCCAGCAAATGCAGGGCTTGCGGGGCGCCCTCGGCAGTCGCAGCCAGCAGGTTGACGCTGCACAACATCAACGCTGGCAGCAGCAGCCAGGCGAGAAAACGGTAGGGGGCAGTCATGAATGAATCTCAAGTGGAAATGCGAAGTAACACATTGTTTATCGTTAAAACGTTTGACTCAAGGCGTTAATGATTTCGCGTGGAAAGGATGACTCATTTCGAAAACAGCGATGGTGGCACTTGACGATCACATCAAAGCAAAAAGCCATTGTTTTGCCAGTCTCGGTGCCTATAATGCCGCGCCCTGTTATTGCGAAAGGGAATTTATTTCCTCTTTCTTATGAGGAATTAGAGCATCAGCTGATTACTTTCAGGGAAGACGTTTAAATGGCTTTTCGCGCCCTAACCCCGCTCGCACTCGCGGTGGTGACCTTATTATCCGGTTGCTCGATGTTCCGCAGCTACGACACTGAGCTGCAAGCCACCAACCAGCAGCTGGCCACCGGCAATGTCGACGGCGCCCTGACCCTGTTGGAAAAAAACAACACCAGCGAAGACAAGGACCTGCTCTATTTCTTTGAAAAGGGCGAGCTGTTGCGGGCCAAGGGCGACCTCACCGGCAGCCAGACCGCCTGGCGCAGCGCCGACCTGCAAGTCTACAAGTGGGAAGAGTCAGTCAAGTTCGACAGCGAGAAATACCTCGCCCAATTCGGCAGCTTCATGGTCAACGACAAAGTGCGTCGTTACGAAGGCTATGACTACGAAAAAGTCATGCTGACCACCCAGATGGCCTTGAACCTGCTGGCCCTGAATGACTTCGACGGCGCCCGCACCGAGATCAAGAAAACCCACGAACGCGAAGCCGTGATCGCCGACCTGCGTGACAAGGAATACCTCAAGCGCGAAAACGAAGCCGAGCGCCAAGGCGTCACCACCCAGCTCAAGGACCTGCGCGGCTACCCGGTTGAAACCTTGAACGCGCCGGAAGTGATCGGCCTGAAAAACAGCTACCAAAGTGCGTTCAGCCATTACCTGGCAGGCTTTGTCTACGAAGCCCTGGGCGAAAAAGACCTGGCTGCGCCCGGCTATCGCAAGGCCGCCGAACTGCGCCCCAACACACCGCTGCTGGAACAGGCATTGCTCGACCTGGACAGATCCACGGTCGGCGCCGATGAGACTGACGTGCTGATCGTGGTCCAGAGCGGCCTGGCACCTGCGCGTGATTCGATTCGCCTGCCACTGCCGATCCCGATCGACGGCCACTTTGTGATTACGCCACTGTCGTTCCCGGTGATCAAGGCCGACAATTCCACCCCACCATTTGCCCAGATCGGCGTGGATGGCAAGCAGCAGAACCTCACCGCACTCAACAGCACCACCGCCATGTCGCGCCGCGCCCTGCGTGACGACATGCCGGGGATCATCCTGCGCACCACGGTACGTGCCGTCAGCCGAGGCATTGCGCAGAACAATCTGAACAAGACCAACCCCATGGCAGGCCTGGTGCTGGGCATCGCCTCGGCCGTGACCGAAGGCGCCGACACCCGCACCTGGCGCACCCTGCCGGACATGACCCAAGTGACGCGCCTGCGCCTCAAGCACGGCGACCATCAGGTCAGCCTGCCCAACGCCCTGGGCGGCACGCTGGTAACGGTCAAGGCCGACCAGCGCTACCAGGTGATCACCCTGCGCGTGGTCGGCAACCAAGTATTCGCTGGCGGCCTCGCGGCCCATGTAGTGCCGAGCACTTCCACTCAAGCCATCGCCCTCAAACAACCTTAAGGAACACGCTATGCGTCATTTCATCCTCGGCGCCCTGGCGCTGGTCCTGCTCGCGGGCTGCGCCACCCCACCGCCGCCAGAGCCCGGCAGCGCCGCCAGCAAAATCGTGGTGATGGGCAAATTCAAAGGCATCGCCGTCGGTGCCATTCGTGTCGCCCGTGAAAACGGCTTCCTCACGGCCAAGGTGCAGTTGAGCAACATCACCAGCAGCAACCAGATGATGTATTACCGCTTCGCCTGGCTGGGTGCCGACGGCTTCCCGGTAGGCGATGAAGAAACCTGGAAAGTGCTGAACCTGTACGCCAACCAGGCGACCTTCCTGCCGGCAATCGCCAACCTGCCCCAGGCCGCAGACTTCCGCCTTGAAGTGAAAACCCCTTGAGCCGCGGCTCAATCCGTATTCAGAGAGATTTCCCCATGTTTGCACGCTTCTCGATTATCGCCGTCGTTGCCCTCCTCGCCAGCGGCTGCTCCAACACCTCGCCGGTACTCGGCGGCAAGAACATCAGCTACGGCGACACCAAGGCCGTGGAACTGGTGACCAACGAGTTCGGTTCCACCGACCTGCAGATGATCGCCGAAAGCATGACCCGCTCCCTGGCCCAATCCGGCATCTTGCAAGGCCGCCCGGTGGTGCAGGTGTACGACGTGAAGAACAAGACCAGCGAGTACATCGACACCCGCGAGATCACCACGTCGATCAAGACCCAGCTGATGAAGACCGGCACCGCGCGCTTCGCCAGTGACAACACCGACATGCAGAGCCAGGTCGACCAGTTGAAGCTGCAGAACCAGAGCGGCTTGTACAAGAAGTCGACCGTCAGCAAGACCGGCAACATGGTGGCCGCCAAGTACCGCCTGGAAGGTTCGATCAGCTCCATCGTCAAGCGCAGCGCGGACTACAAGGACGTGTTCTACAAGTTCAGCCTGCAGCTGATCGACGTCGAGAGCGGCCTGGCCGAATGGATGGACGAGAAAGAAATCCGCAAAACCACGGAGCGCTAAGCAATGCGTGCATGGATCGGCATGATCGGCCTGCTGTGCGCCTTTGGCGCCTCGGCCGCCCCGAAGATCGCGGTGACTGACCTTGCCTACGAGGCGCGGGTCGAGGAATACATCCACGCGGTCTCGGCCAGCAACAACTTCCTGGCCAGCACGTATCACGCCAGTGGTGCGTCGAACTACAGCGAGTACGAGAGCCGCACCAGTTACATCGAACAGACTGAACTGCGTAAATTCAGCGGTGATATCAAGGGCGAGATTCTCAAGTCGCAACAGTTTCAGCTGGTGCAAGGCACGCCCTATACCGCCGACGCCAAGGGCGACGTGTATGACGTGATCAAGCGCATCAAGGCCGGCAACTTCAAGGGCGCAGACTACGTGCTGTACGGCACGCTGTCAGACATCGACTTCACCCAGGACATCAACGCCCTGGACCACACCAACAGCTACTCGGCCGTACTGGGCCTGACACTGGTGGCGGACTTCAGCCTGATCAACACCCGCACCTTCGAGATCACCTCGGCGTTTACCGCCATGGGCGAAGGCCAGGACACCAAGCTGGTGAACAGCCGCGATGTGCGCGTGAGCCTGAACCGGCCGCGCGTGGTGAAGGAAGTGTCGAAAGCCTTGGGTGAGGATGTGGCGCGGCAACTGGCGGAGCAGCTGGGCGGCGGCTATCAAGACCCCGGCAAGCCTGCGTTGCGCAATAACCTGCCGAGGGATGAAGCGCCGAAGATTTTGCGCTGAACCGAGATTCCAAGAGCGACACAAAACAAATGTGGGAGCTGGCTTGCCGGCGATGCAGACACCGCGGTGTATCAGTTACACCTGGGTGATGCTATCGCAGCGGTGCGGCGATCCGACAAGCCAGCTCCCACATTTTTATCCGGTTTCGTCAGTCTTAGGTCGTTGCGCGATGCAAGCTGGCCAGGAAACCCGCAGCCCCCACGAACAACCCGGCAAACGTACGGTTCATGCGTTTTTGCTGCTTAGGCGTACGTAACAGGCGCAAGACCTTCGACGCCAGCCCGGTATAACCCGCCATCACGATCATATCGACGCTGATCATGGTCGCACCCAGGATCAGGTACTGGATCAGCAGCGGCGCGTGCGGGTCCACGAACTGCGGCAGCACTGCCAGCATGAACACCAGGGCTTTAGGGTTGCTCGCATTGACCAGGAACCCGCGGAACATCATCGCCAGCGGTTTGCCGATCGGGCGAATCGCCGCGTCCTCGCTCATGTCCATGGGCAGGGCACGCCATTGCTTGATCGCCAGGTACACCAGGTACGCCACGCCAAACCATTTGATCGCATAGAACGCATTCGAAGACGCCGCCAGAATGGCACCCAGGCCACCCGCGACCACGGCAATTTGCATCGCCAGGCCCAGTTGCAGGCCAATCGCATTCCAGTAACCGCGCAGGAAACCGTATTGCAGGCCGCTGGACATCGAAGCGATGGCACCGGCGCCGGGGGAAAGGGAGATGATCCAACTGGCCAGGAAAAAGGCCAGCCATGTGTCGAGTGCCATTACACACCTCAGGGGGAGAGTTAGCGGTTGTGCCTAAAGCTAACTCCACCGCCCAAAGGCTGGCTATCTATTTTTAATCGACCGGGATGTCAGCGGTCACCCGGAAACACGTGGGTGCCGGGCCAACGCCGTACTGAGCGCTGGAAGAACAAGCTGTTAGGCACCTGCACCATCGCGCTGTCGGATCCTGCTTCTTCGACTTCAATCAACGTGGTGTAGAGCAGGTTGATTGCCACCACCCGGCCTTTTACGCCGGGTTTGTCGACGGTATCCACCAGTTCGACGATGTCACCGAGGCGGAATGGCCCGACAGTGAAAATCAGAATGGCGCACAACAGGTTGGACAGCACCGACCACATGGCGAAGAACGCCACGGCGGCGACCGCGACAAACCCCGACAGCGCCGTCCACAACACTGTGGCGGACACACCGAGGCGACCCAGCACGAAGATCAGCGCGCTGCCCATGATCAGCCAGCGCAGGCCGCCACGCAGGGGCATCAGCAGTTGCGGCGGGAATGGGTAGCGCTCACCCAGGCGAGTGAGGCCCTTGGCGACGAAGCGTTGAGCGAGATAACCGGCCAGCAGGATCAGCAGGATTTGCACGCCGACCCAGGCAGGCTCGACCCACTGGGTGGGCAACGGCAGCTGCAGCGCCTCCATCAGGACAGCGCCTCCAGCTCCGCTTGCAGGCTTTCGAGCAGTTCGAGGGCTTCCATCCAGGTTTCCTCCAACTGCCCTTCACGCACCTTGAGCTTGGCTTGTTCGGCCAGCAGGTCGCGCAGCTCGTCCTTGCGCGCGGCCTCGTACACGGCGCTGTCGCCCAGGCTGGCTTCGATCTTGGCCAGGCGCTCGTGCACCTTGCCCAGCTCGGCTTCCAGCTTGTCGGCTTCGCGCTTGTGCGGTGCCAACTGCTGGCGCAGTGCGGCGGCGGCTTGGCGCTGGGCCTTCTTGTCGGTTTTGTCCGGGTTGACCGGCGTGTTGCTGGTCGGCGCGTTGCGCAGGCGGTAATCCGTCAGCCAGCGTGCGTAGTCGTCCAGGTCGCCGTCGAACTCTTCGACTTTGCCGTCGGCCACCAGCAGGAAGTTATCGGTGGTGCTCTTGAGCAGGTGGCGATCGTGAGACACCACCAGTACCGCACCGCTGAATTCCTGCAGGGCCATGGTCAGCGCCAGGCGCATTTCCAGGTCCAGGTGGTTGGTCGGTTCGTCGAGCAGCAACAGGTTCGGCCGGTCCCAGGCGATCAACGCCAGGGCCAGTCGGGCCTTTTCGCCACCGGAAAAATTCAGCACCGGCTCATCGATACGCGCGCCACGGAAGTCGAAACCGCCGAGGAAATCGCGCAGGGTTTGCTCGCGCTCGGTCGGCGCCAAACGTTGCAGGTGCAACAGCGGGCTGGCCTTGGAATCGAGGGAGTCCAACTGATGCTGGGCAAAGTAGCCCACCACCAGGTTCTCACCCCGGGTCAGGCGGCCGGCCAGGGGTTGCAACTCACCCGACAGGTTCTTGATCAGCGTCGACTTGCCCGCACCGTTAGGGCCGAGCAAACCGATGCGCGCACCCGGCGTTAGCTGCAGCTTGACCTTCTCCAGGATGGTTTTGTCGCCATAACCCAGGCGCGCATCCGACAGGTCCAGCAACGGGCTGGAGATCTTCACCGACTCGCGGAACACAAAGTCGAACGGCGAATCGACGTGGGCTGCCGACAGCTCTTCCATGCGCTCCAGCGCCTTGATTCGGCTCTGGGCCTGACGGGCCTTGGTGGCCTGGGCCTTGAACCGGGCGATGTAGCTTTCCATGTGCGCACGCTGCGCCTGCTGCTTCTCGAAGGCCTGTTGCTGCTGGGCCAGACGCTCGGCACGCGCGCGTTCGAACGCAGTGTAGCCGCCACGGTAGAGCGTGATTTTCTTCTGTTCGACGTGGGCGATGTTGTCGACCACGGCGTCGAGGAAATCCCGGTCGTGGGAAATCAGCAGCAAGGTGCCCGGGTAGCTCTTGAGGAAGTCTTCCAGCCACAGGATCGCATCGAGGTCCAAGTGGTTGGTCGGTTCGTCGAGCAGCAACAGGTCCGACGGACACATCAGTGCCTGGGCCAGGTTCAGGCGCATGCGCCAGCCACCGGAGAAGTCGGCGACCGGGCGATCCATCTGCTCGTTGGTAAACCCAAGGCCGGCGAGCATCTTGCGGGCACGCGCGTCGGCGGTGTAGCCGTCGGCGCTGTCGAGTTCGGCGTGCAGGCGGGCCTGGGCGGCGCCGTCCTGGGCTTTCTCGGCCTCGGCAAGGTCGTGTTGCACCTGGCGCAGACGCAGGTCGCCATCGAGCACGTAGTCGATCGCGATGCGGTCCAGGGTGTCGATTTCCTGGCGCATATGGGCGATGCGCCAGTCGGCCGGCAGCAGGCAATCCCCGGAATCCGGGGTCAGCTCGCCCAGCAACAGCGCAAACAACGTGGATTTGCCGGCGCCATTGGCACCGATCAGGCCGGCTTTGTGACCGGCGTGCAGGGTCAGCTCGGCGTCTTCAAGAAGACGTTGCGGGCCACGCTGTAATGTTAGGCTTTGAAGTCGGATCATAATGGCGGCGGAGTCTACCAGCTTCGTTGGCCGCTGGCTTGGGTGTGAATATGTGCGCTGACCTGTGGAGCTTTGCCCTCTCGACTTACGCCCGCTCAGGGTGCGAAGTCGCTTGCCTGCGCCTGCAGGCGCAAGGCGCGGATGTATGCCTGTTGCTCTGTGGCGCGTGGCTTGAACAGCGCGGTGTGGCGTCGACACCCGAACGCATGCAGGCACTGCAGCGCATTGCCCAGCCGTGGCAGAAAGAAGTGGTCGAACCCTTACGGCAGGTGCGCGAGCAATGGCGAGCCATGGCGCAGCAGGATGCGCAATTGGCGGCGTTACGCGAACGGGTCAAAGCCCTGGAATTGGAAGCTGAACGGCAGTTGCTGACGCGCCTGGAAGCGCTGGCGCACACATGGCCGATCGGAGAAAGCGAGGGTCAACAAGGATGGCTTGAAGGCTTGGCGACCGAAGCCGCCAACCTTGACCATGACGCGCTGCAGTTGCTGCGCGTCATGGCCACCAGCACTTAGGAAGCGCTGGTTGGGGTGGTGCTTGGCGCTACCGGTGCAGGTGTGCTGCTGGCCGATGCGGTTGGAGCGGTGGAAGCTGCGGGGGTAGCAGCCGGAGCTGCTGGAGTTGCTGGCTTGGCCGGTGCAGGCTTGGCGGCGGCTGGCTTGGCGGCTGGTTTGGCAGCAGCTGGTTTCGCAGCAGCTGGTTTAGCGGCCGGCTTGGCAGCTGGT
Source organism: Pseudomonas sp. MONT-RG-20F-20-E-7-02 (assembly GCF_022662395.1). Taxonomy (NCBI): domain Bacteria; kingdom Pseudomonadati; phylum Pseudomonadota; class Gammaproteobacteria; order Pseudomonadales; family Pseudomonadaceae; genus Pseudomonas; species Pseudomonas sp. MONT-RG-20F-20-E-7-02. The sequence continues at coordinate 412,762 of NZ_JAKNQN010000004.1, read as the reverse complement.
TTTGCAGCAGCGGTTTTAGCGGCTGGCTTGGCAGCTGGTTTCGCAGCAGCAGTTTTAGCGGCTGGCTTGGCAGCTGGTTTTGCGGCAGCAGTTTTAGCAGCGGGCTTGGCAGCTGGTTTTGCAGCAGCAGTTTTAGCGGCTGGCTTGGCAGCTGGTTTTGCGGCAGCAGTTTTAGCGGCTGGCTTGGCGGCTGGTTTTGCAGCAGCAGTTTTAGCAGCGGGCTTTGCGGCAGCAGTTTTAGCGGCTGGCTTGGCAGCTGGTTTCGCAGCAGCAGTTTTAGCAGCTGGTTTGGCGGCTGGTTTCGCAGCAGCAGTTTTAGCAGCTGGTTTGGCGGCTGGTTTCGCAGCAGCGGTTTTAGCAACTGGCTTGGCGGCTGGTTTTGCAGCAGCGGTTTTAGCAGCTGGCTTGGCGGCTGGTTTTGCAGCAGCGGTTTTAGCGGCTGGCTTGGCGGCTGGTTTTGCAGCAGCGGTTTTAGCAGCTGGCTTGGCAGCAGCTTTAGCTGGCGTACGCGCGCCCAATACTTTAGCCACGGCCTCTTTCACACGACCAACGCCCTGGGCCAGTTTCAGGCTTTCCTGAGCATCTTTTTTGAGTTGGGAAATGTAGGTACGGGTTTCAGCTTGGCGATCCTTGAGAGCGTCGAGCAGGTCCTCAAGTTCTTTGACAGCGTCTTTGGCTTTGGCTTGAGCCTTGGCCTTGCCGGCAGTCGCGGCGTCTTGCAGTTTGGTGCGGGATTTGTGCAGCTTTTCTTGCGCTTTACCGCGTTGTTTTTCCAGTTTGGCGAGCAGTTTTTCTGCATCGGCCAAGGCTTGGGAACACGCGCTTTCCAGATGTTCGAGCAAGCTGCCCGAAAGTTGTTGGAGTAAATGCAACGGGGTATTTACAGGCTTCTGTTTGGCCGACATGGTTTACCTCCTGGCTGACGTGGGTGCGGCTCATACTAGCCCTCTGCTCTTACCGCCGCTAGGGCATGTTGACAGTATCGTTTGCCTTGCGTTGCACCGTGAGTAAATTCTTATCGATATAACAAAAAACTGCGGCACTTTTTGCGCACTCACACTGGCATAATCCGTCGCACTTTCGGCGGGAGAATGCTTATGTCGCGTTACCTTTTTCTAGTGCTCGGCTTGGCGGTTTGCGCGGCCAATGCGGGTGAACAATCGCCGCCAAAAACCACTGCCCAAGACCCACATGATCTCGCTTATAGCCTGGGGGCGAGCCTCGGCGAACGCTTGCGCCAAGAGGTCCCGGACCTGCAGATCCAGGCCCTGATCGACGGACTTAAACAAGCCTATCAGGGCAAGCCACTGGCACTGGATAACGCACGCATCGAGCAAATTCTCGCCGAGCACGAAGCACAAAACGCAGCCGACGCGCAGGCGCCGCAAAGCGAAAAAGCACTGGCTGCAGAGCAGCAATTTTTGGCCAAGGAAAAAGCCGCAGATGGCGTACGTGAACTCGCGGATGGCATCCTGCTCACAGAGCTGAAGCCTGGCAGTGGCAGCAAGCCGCTGGCCACTGATGAAGTACAAGTGAACTACGTGGGTCGTTTACCCGACGGGACCGTCTTCGATAAGAGCACTCAGCCGCAATGGTTCCGCCTGGGCAGCGTGATCAGCGGCTGGAGCAGTGCCCTGCAACAAATGCCCGTAGGCGCGAAATGGCGACTGGTGATTCCATCGGCCCAAGCCTACGGCGCCGACGGTGCCGGCGAGTTGATCCCGCCGTATACGCCGCTGGTGTTCGAGATTGAATTGCTCGGCACCCGGCACTGAGCCAATAAAAAACGGCGCGCAATGCGCACCGTTTTTTTATCTCACCGCTGAGGGTCAGGCCTGGGTGGCGGCCTCTTCCTTGTGGGCGTTGTGCAGCACTTCGATCAGGCAGTCTTCCAGTTCGAAACGCTCGTGTAACAGGCCACCCAGCTCTTTGAATTTTTCGGCAACGCATTTGCCGGCATCACACAGGTCTGTGAACTCCAGCAGCTTCTCCGTGATGACATCGATGCGCGGATAAATAGTTTCTGCCAGGTCCAGACCTCGCTGATCATCAAAGGCTTGCGCTTCCTTTGTCAGCTGCTCGTAGACACCGAAATGTCCGGCAGACACGTAGTCCACCAACACACCACAGAACTCCTGCAACGGTTCACGATTCTCAGCCAGCGCCTCAGGCTTGGCGCCGAGAGCATCAAAGGCCCGAACCAGTTCGTGACGTGCCTTCAACCAGCTGTCGATCAGCTTGTGCACCCCACCCCAGCGTTCCTGAGCATTCTGACAACTTTCCAGCATGATGATCTCTCTTCCCTATAGGGGGCGCTGCCGCTCTGTGCCCGCGCAACACTTCAAGGATAAAAGCGGCAGCCGGACAAGGCCGCATCTGACAATCGGTTTCGATAATGCGTGCGGGCCAGATTATGCCCGCATGACTATGGCTTCAAGGTACGCAGGAGAGAAAGTTCATACAAGTGTTTAATCCTGTCCTACACACTGCGACGTACTTCTATTGCCTCGCCAGGCCCAAGCGGCGGGCGAAAAGCAGCGGTGAAAACTGCATAACGCCCAGGATCAACATCGCCACGAAGAACAACAGGCTCCACTCCGGGAGGCTCAGGTCAAACAGTGTCCAGTTGAGCTCCACGCAGTCGACAGTGCCTTTGACTGTCGACTGCAAGGCCTGCCACAGCGACAGGTTTTCAATCATGTATTGCAGGCTCGGCCAGCAATTGGCGGCCTGCTCAGGTGCGACACTTTGTAACAGCACCTGACGCACTGCCGTGATAGCGCCGAGCAACGCACAGCCCATGCTCGCCAGGCCGTAAAAGTAGGCCATGGAGCGCTTTGGGCTGTGAAACACAGCCACCAGATTGAGCAACGTGAAAATTGCCAGAAAGATGCGTTGCACCTGGCAGAGGAAACACGGACGGAGCAGCGCGCCATACTCAAGATAAAAAGACGCACCCAACGTCAGCGCACCAGCCATGAACGCCAGGAGAAACAAGGAGCGTGAAGGGGCCAAAGACATTGTTATCCGTACCGCAAGAGATAGGCCGTTACGGTAGAGGAAAGGCCCGACTCCTTTCAATACGCGCTAGCGCAGACTATTCCGCGAGAGCATGAGGATATGCCGTCAGAACCTGGATGACTTTGAGCAGCTACCAGTAGGAATTCATTACGTAGCGCTTTAGACCGAGTATTTGCACGGCAATGGAGGGTTGGCCCTCAGATACGTCTGAGCCAACCCTCGCACTCTTTCCTACATCAAACTCGTGCAGGTACCGGCAACGGCGACGCCAGCAAACGGCTGTCCAAAAGCCCCAGGCCTTCCTGGAACAACTGGTTACTGCGCTCGGTGTCACCCAGCTGGGCCAGTAGACGCGCCAGCTCGGCACAGGCTTCGGGATTGCGTTGCACCTGCAGGCTGCTTTCCAGGTAATCACGCGCCTTGCCCCACAAACTGTTTTGCAGACACAGGCGGCCCAGGGTCAGCAACAAGCTGGCATCCCCCGGATGATCCTTGAGCCAGCCCTCGGCAAACTTCAACTGCCGAGCCGGGTCTGCGCCACGTAGCAAACCGTAAAGCCGGATCAGGTGGCTGTCATAACCGCGCTTGATGGCGCCGCGCAGTACTTCCTCGGCCTTGGTATCGGCGCCCAGTCGACGCAGTTGCTCGGCGTACGCCAGCACCAGTTGCGGCTGCTGGCGTTGAGCGGAAGTCAGTTGCTCCCAAGCCCGGTCCAGCGCCTGCAAACCCGCTTCGCCTTGTTCTTCGCGCAGGGCAGCCAAGCCCAGGTTTTCACCCCAGGCACGGCGCTCCAGCTCGGCCAGCTCGCCGGCCGGCAGGACTTTGTCCTTACGCAACTCCGGCAACAGGCGAATCACTGACGACCAGTCGCCCCGCTGCTGATACAGGCGCTGCAACTGACGCAGTACTTGTGGGTTATGGGGATGACGCTCGTGCATCGCCTGCAGGGTGACCAGGGCGCCTTCAGTATCGCCACGGTCCATCTGCAACTGCGCATGGCTCAAGGCGACAGCCAGTTCCGCCTGCGGTTGGCGCTCAAGTGCGCGCTCCAGCAAGCCGTCAGACTCTTCATAACGGCCCTGTTCATTGGCCGCGCGTGCTGCGCCGAGGTAGTACAGCAATGGCTGGCGCTCGGCCTCGGCGGCGCGGTGCAGGTGGCGTTCGGCGCTGGCCCAGCGGCCTTCGGCGAGGTCCATCTGGCCTTGCTCGATAGCGATCTGTACCCGCCGGCTACGATTGCGCCGCGACCACGGGTTGACCACGCCACCGGAGGCGGTCACCAGGCCGAGCAGCACGCGGATCAGGTAGATCGCGAGGATGACGATGAACACGGCCGCCAGCGTCGCCCACAAGCTCGACTCGTAATGCAACACATGCGGATAGGTAATCAGCACGTAGCCGGTGTGCTTGGAAATGCCCACGGCCAGTGCCAGGGCGATGGCAATCGCCAGCACCAGGATCACATAGAAACGCTTCATCGGCTCTACTCCTTGGTCGCCGGCGTGCCCGCCGACGCCTTGGCTTCAACGGCAGACAGATGACGGCGCTCAAGGTAGGCCTGCACGGCGGCCAAACTTGCAGCCAGGTCCGGCGTGGCCACGGAGACAGCCTTGGGCTCAAGCTCGGCAATACGCGCCAGCATCGCCTTGCTCTGCGGGTTGTCCTGATTGAAGTTGTCCTGCAGCACACCGCGCGCCTCACCCAAGGCGCGGCTGTACACCGCCGTTTCGCCATTGAGCGCAGCCCATTGGGCTTGCTCCAAGGCCAGGCTCAGGGCCAGGCGCACCTGGTTCAAGCCTTGGCCTGCGAGCAGCGGGCGAATGTTGTCGTCAGGGTTGAAGTCGATGCGGAAGTAGCGGGAGATCTGCTCCCACCACTGGCTCCAGCGGCTGTCGGTATCCGAGGTCGGGCGACCTTGGGCAGCCGGATCGGTGAGCTGGTATTCCGGCGCGATGGCCGCCAATTGCACGACCTGATCACGCAATGCCGCCAGTTGCAGGTACAGCCCGGTACGGTCCGGCTGCTCGGTACTACGCAGCGCGGCGAGGCTCTTGGCCAATTGCTCACGCGCGGCATAGGCGCCCGGATCACTCTGCTCGCGCAGAATTTCGTCGGCGCCCTGGACCAGTGCCTGAGCGCTGTTGATGTCCTGCAGGGCCGAGAGGCGCAAGCTGGCCAGACGGATCAGGTGCTCGGCTTCAGCCAGTCGCCAGTCCTGGCGGCTGGCACCCAGCACCGTTTCCAGACGCTGGCTGAGGCGCTGCTGATCACCCTGTAACTGCGCGACCAGACGGCGACGGTCTTCCAGTTCATCCGCCGCAGGCAACTGCGCCAGGCGAGCGGTCAACTGCTGCTGGTTCTGTTTGAGTGATTGGGCTTGGTCATCGAGGGTCTGCACCTGGCCCAGCTGCTGCTGGCTGCTGGCTTGCAGGGCGCGGACCTGCCAGATACCCCAACCGCCGGCGGCAACACCCGCGGCCCCGAGCAGCAGGGCGACGATTGCCAGGCCATTGCCACGGCGTGGCGCGGTGACCTGTGACTCAGCGGGCGCATCAAGTACGGGCTGGGCTTCATCTTTAGGCAAGGCTGTTTCGCTCACGTATCCGTCCTTTGCGTATCAGAGAGTGGGCGCGGCATGCCTCATAGGGCACTGCTGCGTAACGCCACTAACAAAGCCGCGGCACTCGCGCCGCGACAATCCACAACTTTTTCTGCGCCAGCGGCCCGCGCCATTTCATAGACCCGCGGGCTGGGCACGAACAACGGCAGCTGCGCCACCACAGGCCAATCTTCGCCGGCCAGGGCTTGCAGGTGCAAAAAACCCTGCCCACTGCTGACCACTACGCCATTCAAGCGTTCCAACTGGATGCGTTGCATCAACGCCCCGGCGGCGTAAGCCGGAAGGAGACGACGATACAACTCCAGATAGTCGACACTAGCACCTTGCTCGCGTAAACGCTCAGCCAGCAGCTCCCGCCCACCCTCGCCACGCAGGATCAGCACACGGGCACCGGGGCGTGCGATAGCCTCGCGCAAGGCCGGCAATGCAAGCAAGGCCTCGCTGTCGTCGCCACTGGGCGGATAGTGAACGTTAAGGCCGTGGTCGGCCAGAACCTGCGCAGTGGCGGCACCGACGCTGAACCACGGCAACTGCGGCCAGGGCTGATCCAGCAGGTGCAAAGCAAGTCGCGCAGCGGGTTTGCTGACCACAATGACCGCGCTATAACGGCTCAGGTCACGAAAAACCGCGTGTTGTTCGGCCGTTACCGGCAAGGCTTCGATGTCCAGCAAAGGCAAGCTGCTGCTGAAAATGCCGGCTTCGGACAACGTCGCGGCCAGGGCCGATGATTCCTCGGCAGGCCGCGTCAGCAGCACACGCCAGTCGGTCACTGCGGGCCGGCCTCGCCGTAGACTTTCTGCAGAATGGCGCCAGCGCCTTTTTCCAATAGTTCCTCTGCCACCTGGATACCCAGGGCAGTGGCGTCACGCTGTGGCCCGCGCACCTCGGCGGTCAGCAGCGTACCGCCAGCCGGATCGCCGACCAGACCACGCAGCCAAAGGTTTTCACCTTCGAGCACGGCGTAGCAGGCAATCGGCACCTGACAGCCACCGTTGAGGTGTTTGTTCAAGGCGCGTTCGGCCGTTACACGGATCTCGGTGTCTTGGTGATCAAGGGGTTTGAGCAGGGCGTGGATTTCACTGTCGGCGGTGCGGCATTCAATGCCCACTGCGCCCTGCCCGCCTGCGGGCAAGCTGTCTTCGACGCTGATGGCCGAGGTGATCCGGTCTTCGAAACCGAGGCGAATCAAACCGGCTGCTGCGAGGATAATCGCGTCATATTCGCCGGCATCCAGCTTGGCCAGGCGAGTGTTGACGTTGCCACGCAGAAAGCGGATTTGCAGGTCTGGGCGCCGGGTCAGCAACTGCGCCTGGCGGCGCAGGCTCGAGGTGCCGACGATACTGCCCAACGGCAGCTCATCCAGCGACGCGTAAGCGTTGGAAACGAACGCATCGCGCGGGTCTTCACGCTCACAGATGCAATACAGGCCCAGGCCTTCAGGGAAGTCCATCGGCACGTCTTTCATCGAATGCACGGCGATGTCGGCTTCGTTTTCAAGCAGCGCAGTTTCCAGTTCCTTGACGAACAGGCCCTTGCCGCCAATCTTCGACAATGGCGAGTCCAGCAGCTTGTCGCCGCGACTGACCATGGGCACAAGAGACACTTTGAGACCCGGATGGGCCTGCTCAAGACGTGCTTTTACGTATTCGGCCTGCCACAAGGCCAAAGCGCTTTTACGGGTGGCGATGCGGATTTCGCGAGAGGACATGGATCAATCCGTACTGAATAGATACGGCAGATAATAACAGCTCAGGCAAATACGCTTTGATTTGAATCAGCAAGTGCGGGGCCTCCCTGGCCGCATCGCACCGGGATAAAGCTGCAGGCCTCGCCAAAGCCCTTGGGCTAAAGCTGCTGCATCATCTTGCGCACACCGGCAACGTGGCGGCGGCTGACGATCAAGGCGTCGCCATTGAGCCCTTTCAGGAACAACTGAAAGTGCCCCAGGGGCGTGCGCTGCAGGCGCTCTATTCGCTCGCGAGCTACCAGCGCGTTGCGGTGGATGCGCACAAAGCGGTCGCCGAATTCATCTTCAAGGGCCTTGAGCGGCTCATCGAGCAAGACTTCGCCAGTCTCGTGACGCAGGGTCACGTACTTGTGGTCAGCGATAAAATAGACCACCTGGCTCAGGGGAATCAGCTCGATACCTTTGCGGGTCCGCGCGCTGATATGGCTACGCGGCCCGTTGCCACTTTGCGCCGCCGGCTGGGTCAGCGCGGCGAGCTGGACGCGGTTGGGGCGCTCGGCTTTTTTCAGGGCCTTGAGCAGCGCCTCGGCGGTCGCCGGCTTGGCGACAAAGCTGACACCGCTGTCTTCGAGCGTCTGCGCAGAAAACTCTTCTTGAGCTGCGCATAACACCACGGCAGGCGGCGATTCTCGCTCGCTCAGGCGGGCGGCCACTTGCAAGCCATCAAGGCCTGGCAGGCGAATATCGAGCAACACCACATCCGGCTTGAGGCTGTCGATCAGCGTCAACGCCTCCTCGCCGTTGGTGGCGCTCGGTTCAAGGACTGTATAACCCTCGAGTTCACTGACCAGACGGCTCAGTCGCTCGCGGGCTTGGGGTTCGTCATCAACGATCAGGACATTCATATTGCGCTGGATTCCTGCGTGAGTCTCGCACAAGGATAGCGTAGACAGGTGCGGTGACTTGCGTCACAGCGATCCACGCTAAGACTAGCGCGAGCGGCAAAAAGTGCCCTGAGAGCGGCACCCATATTTACCCGGACCTGTTCAATAGCGCCCAAGACCTGCTGCCTGCGGGCATCGTCGTAGGGTTTGCTGATACACAATCCGAATACCCCCCTTTTTTAATGGATAGTCTGGGCTATGACCGCATCACCCGACTTTGGTGCATTCCCACACTATCAGTCCAACTGTAGACGCTGGCTGAGACGACATTGCTCAATCGACAAATATCGTTTCAATAAGCCCCTGCCTCCAGTCTCGTCCTGGACGCGTTCGGCGGCAAGGCACTTAGCCATCCTTCGCACAAATAAAAATGCCGACCACCCGCAGCACCGCCTCCACGGGCAACCCTGTTATTATCGGCGGCACACCTCCACGCCTCTTTTAAGCAGATCACGAGCGAATCCATGAGCACCGACAAGACCAACCAGTCCTGGGGCGGCCGCTTCAGTGAACCCGTCGACGCCTTCGTCGCGCGCTTCACCGCCTCCGTCACTTTCGACCAGCGCCTGTACCGCCACGACATCATGGGCTCGATCGCCCACGCCACGATGCTGGCCAAGGTCGGCGTGCTGACCGACGCCGAGCGCGACAGCATCATCGATGGCCTGACCACCATTCGCGGTGAGATCGAGGCCGGCACGTTCGACTGGCGCGTCGATCTGGAAGACGTGCACATGAACATCGAGGCGCGCCTCACCGACCGCATCGGTGTGACCGGCAAGAAACTGCACACCGGTCGCAGCCGTAACGACCAGGTGGCCACCGATATCCGCCTGTGGCTGCGCGATGAAATCGACCTGATCCTGGGCGAAATCACGCGCCTGCAAAAAGGTTTGCTGGAGCAGGCCGAGCGTGAGTCCGGCACCATCATGCCCGGCTTCACCCACCTGCAAACCGCACAGCCTGTGACGTTCGGCCACCACCTGCTGGCCTGGTTCGAAATGCTCAGCCGCGACTACGAGCGCCTGGTGGATTGCCGCAAGCGCGCCAACCGCATGCCGCTGGGCAGCGCTGCGCTGGCCGGCACCACTTACCCGATCGACCGCGAGTACACCGCACAACTGTTGGGTTTCGACGCGGTGGGCGGCAACTCCCTGGACGGCGTGTCGGACCGTGACTTCGCCATCGAATTCTGCGCCGCGGCCAGCATCGCGATGATGCACTTGTCGCGCTTCTCCGAAGAGCTGGTGCTGTGGACCAGTGCGCAGTTCCAGTTCATCGACCTGCCGGACCGCTTCTGCACCGGCAGCTCGATCATGCCGCAAAAGAAAAACCCCGACGTGCCCGAGCTGGTACGTGGCAAAAGCGGCCGTGTGTTCGGCGCGCTGATGGGCCTGCTGACCTTGATGAAGGGCCAACCGCTGGCCTACAACAAGGACAACCAGGAAGACAAAGAGCCGCTGTTCGACGCCGCCGACACGCTGCGTGATTCGCTGCGTGCGTTTGCCGACATGATCCCGGCGATCAAGCCCAAGCACGCGATCATGCGTGAAGCGGCGCTGCGCGGGTTCTCCACCGCGACCGATTTGGCGGACTACCTGGTGCGCCGTGGCCTGCCGTTCCGTGACTGCCACGAAATCGTCGGCCATGCCGTGAAGTACGGCGTAGATACCGGCAAGGACCTGGCGGAAATGAGCCTGGAAGAACTGCGCCAGTTCAGCGACCAGATCGAGCAGGACGTATTCGCCGTGCTGACCCTGGAAGGCTCGGTAAATGCCCGCAACCACGTGGGCGGCACAGCGCCGGCGCAGGTCAAGGCAGCCGTGGTGCGTGGCCAGGAACTGCTCGCCAGCCGCTAAAGGCTAAAAGCATCGCAGGCAAGCCAGCTCCCACACTTGAATGGGTTCACCCTTCAAAATGCGGGAGCGGGCTTGCCCGCGATGGCGTCATTCCGGCCGCCAAATTTTCTACTTCTTGGCCGCAATCATCGCCATAAACGCCGGCATCGCTGCCTCCCTGTCCGCCGCAACCCTCTTGGCGTTAGGCATCTCGTGCAAGCGCTCCAGCAACGCTTTGGCCTTCGGCAACTCAGCCAGCAAATCCAGGCCAAACAGCTTCTCGCCCACTGCACAGGCGAGGTTCACGCTGTACATGAAATACAGATCGGCAATCGTAAAGTTCTCCCCCGCCACGTACGGCGCAAACTTGCCGTGTCGCCCCAAGGAACCTATCCCCAACAGCAACTCGGCCCTGGATTTTTCCTTGATCGCCTCCGGCACCGGCATTGCGAAGAACGCCTCGGCGAAACACGCGCGGGCGGGCAATTCGATGTACAACTCGATCTCCCTGCACAGCGCCAGCACCTGCGCACGCTGGAAAGGCTCGGCGGGCAGCAGTGACGGGCCTTCCTGGGTGTGTTCGAGGTACTCAAGGATCACGCTGGTTTCGTTGATAAACCCTTGTTTGACGCCCAGCACCGGCACTTTGCCGCGCGGGCTGACGGCCAGGGCTTGCGGGGTCTGGCCTGCGTAAAATGGCACCTCTTCAAACGGCAAACCTTTCTCCAGCAGCGCCAGTTTGACCATGTTGTAGTAGTTGCTGACCGAAAATCCGTAAAGCTTGAGCATCGCGAATGCCTCCAGGCCGGGTGTGGGGTTGGCTGCAGAAGTTATAGAGCGTCGAACCCGACCTGACCAGCAGCATCACCCGCCTGAATGGGCGTAGACTGGCGCCCTTTCCTTGAGGAGCCCCGCCATGAGCGAGCCAACCGATATCGACAACGACGAAGAAGAGTTCACCGAAAGTACGCTGACCCAGGCCATCGAAAACCAGATCGAAAGCGACAACCCACCTGCGGCCAAGGCCACCTTCAACAAGCTGACCCTGGTCGGTTATGAGCGTGATGACATCTTGAACCTCATGGCCCACGTGCTGGCCGTGGAGATCGACAAAATGCTCGAAGAAGATCGCGCCTTCGATACCGAATGGTACGAAACCGCACTGCGGGCACTGCCCGAGCTGCCGCCCGAAAACGACTGAATCCAGTACCTTTGTGGCCTGGAAGCCTGCTTCCTCGCCACAAACCTGCGCCATATCAAGACCCACGACTTTCTCACTGGACAGCCCGGCAAAGTGCGTTCACCTTATGCCCTGCTAGCCTCTAATAAATTTTAGAAAGTCTGGAGTCCTTATGTCGTATACCCCTGAGTTGGTTGCCGAACTGGAAATCCTTGTACTCTTTCCCTTGGACAGCACCAAGGAAGGTCTGAAAGTCCACCAGACCGCCGCCCCCACTGCCATCGCCGCTGCCAAGCGCCTCCATGCGAAAGGCCTTATCGACCAGCCAGACGGGGGCTACCTGACCAGCCTTGGTCGTGACGCTGCCGAGCAAGCCCAAACCCTGCTGACCATTCTGACCACCGCCACCACCAAAGAAGCTGCCTGACACCTGATCCCGCCCATGGAGTCCGCCTTCTGCGGATTCCGAGGGCGTTGCTGTGGAAGACACAAAATTCTGACGTCAATAACCCTTTCCCTCTAAACCTCCTACGCTTCTGGCTGTAAACTCCTACACGGCCGCCCACGTCGGGCTCTGCGAGCCAACGACCTAGAAATGACCCGCACCCACGAAATCCGCCCCGACCTGGACGAAGGCATCGACCGCAAGGTGCTGGCCCAGCTGCGCGCGCGGTTCATGGCCCTCAATGCAGGCCGCATGGCCCGGGCCGTCGAGGGGCTGACGCCTCGCCAGCAAAGCGTGCTGACCCTGTTGCCGCTGTTTTTCCACGTCAATCATCCGTTGCTGCCAGGCTATGTCTCGGGCAGTACGCCCGCAGGTCTGTCGAACTTCGAGCCCGACGCCCAGGCGCTTACCGAAGCCCAGCGCCTGACCCGCTCGTTCTCCTACAAGCCACGTCATGGCAACCCACCCCGGCCGATCCACGGCCTGTTCCTGATGGGCAGCCTCGGCACCCTGGCCCAGGCGGATCAGAGCGACATGGACGTGTGGGTGTGCCACGCGCCGAACCTTGGCGACACCGAACTGGCCGAGCTGCGCAAAAAGTGCCAGTTGCTGGAAGCCTGGGCCTTGAGCATGGGCGCCGAGGCGCACTTTTTCCTGATCGAGCCGACGCGCTTTGTACTCGGTGAGCGCGACACGCAACTGAGCTCCGACGATTGCGGCACCACCCAGCATTATTTGTTACTGGATGAGTTCTACCGCACCGCCATCTGGCTGGCCGGGCGCACGCCGATTTGGTGGCTGGTACCGGTGTACGAAGAAACCCGCTACGCCGAATTCACCCATGCGCTGATTTCTAAGCGTTTTATCCGCGCCGATGAAACCCTGGACCTGGGCCACCTGGCTCACATTCCGCCAGGCGAGTTCATCGGCGCCGGGCTGTGGCAACTGTTCAAGGGCATCGAGTCGCCTTACAAATCGGTGCTCAAGCTGCTGCTGACTGAGGTCTACGCCAGCGAGCACCCGAACGTGCATTGCCTGAGCCTGCGCTTCAAGCGTGCGGTGTTTGCCAACCAGATGGACCTGGATGAGCTGGACCCGTACATCGTGGTCTACCGCCGCATCGAGGAATACCTCAAGGCGCGCAACGAGCCGGAACGCCTGGAACTTGTAAGGCGCGCGCTGTACCTGAAGGTCAACCGCAAGCTCAGCGCCGGCCAACGCGGCACAAGCTGGCAGCGGCTGTTGCTGGAGCGCCTGGCCCATGAATGGGGTTGGGACCAACGCCAACTGGCCTTGCTGGACAGCCGCAGCCAGTGGAAAGTGCGCCAGGTCGCCTCCGAGCGCCGTGCACTGGTCAATGAGCTCAATTACAGCTACCGCTTCCTCACTCAGTTCGCCCGCACCGAGCAGACCGTCAGCCTGATCAACAAACGCGACCTCAACGTGCTTGGCCGGCGCCTGTATGCGGCGTTCGAACGCAAGGCCGGCAAGGTCGAGTTCATTAACCCCGGCATCGCCCCGGATTTGGCCGAAGACACCCTGACCCTGGTGCAATCGCCCAACCGCAAAGAGCCCGGCCAACACCATTGGGGCCTGTACAACGGCAACCTCACGGCGCTGGAGTGGGAGCACTTCGCACCGATCAAGCGCAGCCGCGACCTGTTGGAAATGCTCACCTGGTGCCACCGCAACGGCGTGATCGACAGCAGCACTCGCCTGGCGCTGCACCCGGGCGTCAGCGACATGACCGAATTCGAGCTGTTCAACCTGTTGGGCAGCCTGCAACAGACCATCGCCCTGCCCTTGGCCAGCGTCGATGAAGAGCGTTTATTGCGCTCGGCGGTGCCGGAAGAAGTGCTGCTACTGATCAACGTCGGCGTCGACCCGCTCAAGCATCACCGCGACCTGAATATCCTGATGACCACCGAGCGCACCGACTCCTTGAGCTACGCCGGTGTGCGCGACAACCTGGTATTGACCCTGGATCAGGTCACGCTCAACAGTTGGAACGAGGTGCTGGTCAGCCGCTACGACGGCCCCCACGCGCTGCTCGATTGCCTGCGCGACTACCTCAACCAGCTACCGCCGGACCACTTGCCACGCCTGCGGGTGCGTTGTTTCTGTCACAACCGTGCGCAGTTCATTGCCCAGCGCGTAGAGGAAATCTTCGACACCGCGCAGAACCTGCTGCTGGGCCAGGGCAATCACCGCTACTTGCTTCAAGTGCAGCAGCACTACCACGTGATGGAACTGATGCCGGGCCAGGCCACCCATGTGTCACTGCCGACCCAGGATGCGCTGATCGCCTACCTCAGCGAAGAACTGGCCAGCTACAGCCCGTTGCACCTGGACGCCATGGCCCTGGAAGACCACGACCTCGCGCTGCTGTTGCCGATGGGCCTGGCCGATTGTGTGCAGGTGTTCTACCGGGTCAATGAAGGCTTCGCCGAGTTGTATGTGCTGGATGAATTCAACGCGCTGTGGCAGCAACGCTTGCCGTTCCATGACGAACAAAGCCTGTTGGCGCCGTTGCAGCGTTTTCTGCAGTCGATCATCTATCGCCGCGAAGCGCTCTCGCCGCTGGACACGCACCAGCCGTTAGGCGAAGTGCAAACCTTGTATTACCAACTGTTGCCGTCCGGCAGCCATCGCGCACGTGGCATCGAGCCACGGCCAGCCCCTCAGAATCCCGCCAACAAGCCGTTTTATGACGTGCAGGCGATTATCGGCAAGGCCGCACCCGGCCAGGTCGGCATCACGCTGTACTGTAATCAACGGGAGTTTTCAGAGTTGGAGTTCGGCGATCAACTGTTTGCAGTGGTCGCCCAGGAAATCGTCGGGCAGCGCCGGGAAACCGAGCGCTACCGCTGCTACATCACCGACCTGGACCTGTCCGGCCTGCTCGGTGATGTGCAAAGCCCAAGTAACTTGTACCTGCGCTACAAGGCTGAGCTGGAGTTGTCGCTGAATGCGGCACTGAGCCAGATTTAAAGCGCGAAAGCGCCGCCATCTTTGGGCTGGCCTTCAACGCTGAGCAATTCCAGCTTGAGGGTTTTGCCGCCCGGCGCCGGCCAGTCGATGTGCTGGCCCACTTGCAGGCCGAGCAGCGCGCTGCCCACCGGCGCAAGGATCGAGATCTTGCCTTCGTCGGCATTCGCGTCCTTGGGGTAAACCAGGGTCAGGTGGTAGTCCTTGCCGCTGCCTTGCTCACGGCAATGCACGCGGGAATTCATGGTCACGACACTTGCAGGCACTTCCTCGTGGCCAACCACTTGTTCGGCACGGTCGAGCTCGGCTTGCAGCGCGACAACACCCGGCTGAGTCTCGTCCATGCGGTCGATCAGTTGCTCAAGACGCTGCACGTCAAGACGGGTAAGAATGATGGAAGGTGCGGTCATGATTCAGGCAGACTCCTTTTTTCTGCACAAAAAAGCAAAACCCCGCCAGGAAAAGGCGGGGTTCTCACGGACCTCGATGAGTTGAGGTGTACCCGGACACTACCACAGCGGCACAAATAAACAAGACGACCTCAGGCGAGGCTCCGGCGCTGTTCGGCCTCGGCGCAGATCACCCGGCGCCGGGCATCGTCGGCGGAGCGCCATTCACGGATGTCTTCCACGTGGCGGAAGCAGCCGAGGCAGACTTTTTGCTCGTCCAGGCGACACAAACTGATACAAGGTGACGGCACCGCCGGGCTGACATTGCTGAACAGCGGCTTGGGCGGGCGTACAGGTGCAGGCTGGGTCACGATCAAATCTCGTCGAAGTCCAGCTCGACGCCGGCTTGTTCTTGAACCAGGCGTGCGAGCATTTCGCTCAACAGCTCATCGCTGGTATCGCACTGCCAATTGTTGTCTTCTTCGTTGAAGTCAAAGTGAAAACCACCCGAACGCGCCGCCAGCCACAACTGACGCAGCGGCTCCTGGCGGCTGAAGATCAGTTGGGTGCCGTTTTCAAACTTGACGGTCAGCACGCCGGCCGAGTTTTCCAGGTCCACGTCCAGGCCGCTGTCGTCGAAAATATCTTCCAGCGCCTGCTGGGTCGAATCCACCAGGTCGTGAAAACGGGCTTCGGTCAAACTCATTGTGGCAACCTCAAAAGTGTCTGGTTTTGCTCAAGCGCCGCACGATACGGGCGAGCCCCGCTTATTGCAAAGGATACCGAGTTCATTACCGATGGCGGTATGAAATATCCACGGCCAGCGTAGCCTGCTTCCCAACCATCTCGGCAAACCCCCGCCGGACGGGTATTGCGGCGCATAGGCAAGCTGGCGGGTGGTCGGTATACTCGGGCGCAATTAATGCATATTCAAGGATTTCGCCATGAAGCGCCTGATCTCTTCCCTTGCTGCGCTCGTCGCGGTCGCTTGCCTCGTTAGTGCCTGTGGTCAAAAAGGCCCGCTGTACCTGCCCGATGACAGCAAAGACCCAAATGATCAGGCGCAGTCGTCACAAAAGCCGTCAAAAGCGCACAAGCACGACACCTATCAATAAGGGAAACCCATGGACGCTTTTAACTACCGGGACGGCGAGCTGTTCGCGGAAGGCGTGGCGCTGTCCGCAATTGCCGAGCGCTTTGGCACCCCGACTTACGTGTACTCACGTGCGCACATCGAAGCCCAGTACCGCACCTTTGCCGACGCGCTGGAAGGCACGCCGAGCCTGGTGTGCTACGCCGTCAAGGCCAACTCCAACCTGGGTGTACTGAATGTCCTGGCGCGTCTCGGCGCTGGTTTCGACATCGTTTCCCGTGGTGAACTGGAGCGTGTGCTGGCGGCCGGCGGCAAGCCTGACAAGATCGTATTCTCCGGCGTTGGCAAGAGCCGCGAAGACATGCGCCGCGCCCTTGAAGTAGGCGTGCATTGCTTCAACGTTGAATCCACCGACGAGCTGGAGCGCCTGCAAGTGGTCGCCGCCGAGATGGGCGTTCGTGCGCCGATCTCCCTGCGCGTCAACCCGGACGTCGATGCCGGCACCCACCCGTACATTTCCACCGGCCTTAAAGAGAACAAGTTCGGCATCGCCATTGCTGACGCCGAGGACGTGTACATCCGCGCCGCCCAATTGCCGAACCTGGAAGTGCTCGGCGTTGACTGCCATATCGGCTCGCAACTGACCACCCTGCCACCGTTCCTGGATGCGCTCGACCGCCTGCTGGCGTTGACCGATCGCCTGGGCGAGTGCGGCATCTACCTGCAACACATCGATCTCGGTGGTGGCGTGGGTGTGCGTTATCGCGATGAAGAACCGCCGCAGATCGCCGACTACATCCAGGCCGTGCGCGAGCGCACTGAAGGCCGCGGCCTGACCCTGATGTTCGAGCCGGGCCGCTACATAGTCGCCAACGCGAGCGTGTTACTGACCCAGGTCGAGTACCTCAAGCACACCGAGTACAAGGACTTCGCCATCGTCGACGCGGCGATGAACGACCTGATCCGCCCTGCGCTGTACCAGGCCTGGATGGATGTGACTGCCGTCAAGCCACGTGCTGGCGAAGGCCGTAATTACGACATCGTCGGCCCGATCTGCGAGACCGGCGACTTCCTCGCCAAGGAGCGTCAGCTGGCCCTGGAAGAAGGCGACCTGCTGGCCGTGCATTCGGCCGGTGCCTATGGGTTTGTCATGAGTTCCAACTACAACACCCGCGGCCGTGCCGCCGAGGTGCTGGTGGACGGTGATCAAGCGTTTGAAGTGCGTCGCCGCGAGACGGTAGCCGAGTTGTATGCTGGCGAAAGCCTGCTGCCGGAGTAAGCCATGCTGCTGCGTTTTACCAAGATGCACGGGCTGGGCAATGACTTCATGGTCCTCGACCTGGTCAGCCAGCACGCGCACATCCTGCCCAAGCACGCCAAACAGTGGGGCGACCGTCACACCGGCATCGGGTTTGACCAGTTGCTGATCGTCGAGGCACCGAGCAACCCGGAGGTGGATTTCCGTTACCGGATCTTCAACTCCGATGGTTCCGAAGTGGAACAGTGCGGCAACGGTGCGCGCTGCTTCGCACGCTTTGTGCTGGACAAACGCCTGACCGCCAAACGCCAGATTCGCGTCGAAACCAAAAGCGGTGTGATCGAACTGGACATCCGCAGCGATGGCCAGATCAGCGTGAACATGGGCGCGCCACGCCTGGTGCCGGCGGATATTCCGTTCCAGGCCACCGAGCAGGCGACCCATTACGCGCTGGAGGTTGATGGCAAGACGGTGGATATCGCCGCCGTGTCGATGGGCAACCCCCACGCCGTTCTGCGGGTCAACGACATCAACAACGCGCCCGTGCATGAACTGGGGCCGAAAATCGAACATCACCCGCGCTTTCCGGCACGGGTCAATGTGGGCTTCCTGCAGGTGATCGACCGTACCCGCGCGCAACTGCGCGTGTGGGAACGCGGCGCCGGCGAAACCCAGGCCTGCGGCACCGGCGCTTGCGCTGCGGCCGTGGCCGCGATCAGCCAGGGGTGGATGGATTCGCCGCTGCTGATCGACCTGCCCGGTGGACGCTTGTCCATCGAATGGGCAGGCCCTGGCCACCCGGTGATGATGACCGGGCCGGCCACGCGTGTATACGAAGGACAGGTCCGTCTATGAGTGAGCCAAGCTAATGACCGATAAGCCTCAAGTACCCGCCCAAGCAACCCCAAGCGAAAGTCTGGAGGCCGCTGCAGTCGCGGCGTACCTTGAGGCTAACCCGGACTTCTTCGTCGAACACGAAGAGCTGCTGCCGGCCCTGCGCATTCCCCACCAGCGCGGCGACACCGTGTCGCTGGTGGAGCGGCAGATGAAGATCCTGCGTGAGCGCAATATCGAAATGCGCCACAAGCTCTCGCACCTGATGGACGTCGCCCGCGACAATGACCGTCTGTTCGAGAAAACCCGTCGCCTGATTCTTACCCTGATGGACGCTACCAGCCTGGAAGAAACGGTGATCGCCGTGGAAGACAGCCTGCGCCAGGACTTCCAGGTGCCCTTTGTCAGCCTGATCCTGTTCAGCGACAACCCAATGCCGGTGGGTCGCTGGGTCAGCGGTGGCGAAGCGCAAACCGCGATTGGCGGCCTGCTCTCTGAAGGCAAGACCATCAGCGGCACCTTGCGCGAGCATGAGCTGGACTTCCTGTTTGGTGCCGAACAGCGCAAGCAGATCGGCTCGACTGCCGTGGTCGCCCTCAGCTATCAAGGCCTGCACGGCGTACTGGCCATCGCCAGTCGTGATCCGCAACACTACAAAAGCTCGGTGGGCACGCTGTTCCTGACCTACATCGCCGAAGTGCTCGGCCGGGTACTGCCGCGCTTCACCACCGCCCTGCGCGCGGTGCGCTAGCCATGGAACGGCAACTGGACGCTTATTGCGCTCACCTGCGCAACGAGCGCCAGGTGTCGCCCCACACGCTGGAAGCCTATCGACGGGACCTGAACAAGGTCCTGGCGTATTGCGAAAAACAACAGATCGCCAGCTGGAAAGCCCTGGATATCCAGAGCCTGCGCAGCTTGATCGCGCGGCTGCACCAGCAAGGCCAATCTTCGCGCAGCCTGTCGCGCCTGCTCTCGGCGGTGCGCGGCCTCTATCACTATCTGAACCGCGAAGGCCTGTGCGACCACGACCCGGCCAACGGTCTGTCCCCACCCAAAGGCGAGCGGCGCCTGCCCAAGACCCTCGACACTGATCGCGCCCTGCAATTGCTCGACGGCGCCGTCGAAGACGACTTCCTCGCACACCGCGACCAGGCGATTCTTGAGCTGTTCTATTCCTCGGGCCTGCGCCTGTCGGAACTGACGGGCCTGAACCTCGACCAACTGGACCTGGCGGACGGCCTGGTGCAAGTACTCGGCAAGGGCAGCAAGACCCGCGTGTTGCCAGTCGGCCGCAAGGCGCGGGAAGCCTTGCAACTGTGGCTGCCGCTGCGTCTGTTGACCAACCCCGCGGACGATGCGGTGTTTGTCAGCCAGCAAGGCCGGCGCCTCGGGCCACGGGCGATTCAGGTGCGGGTCAAGCTCGCCGGTGAACGCGAGCTGGGGCAGAACCTGCACCCACATATGCTGCGACACTCTTTTGCCAGCCATATGCTGGAATCGTCCCAGGACCTGCGCGCGGTGCAGGAACTGCTCGGCCACTCCGACATCAAGACCACGCAGATCTACACCCACCTCGACTTCCAACACCTGGCGACGGTGTACGACAGCGCCCATCCACGGGCCAAACGCATCAAGGACGGCGACTCATGAGTATCAAGCTGATCACCTTCGACCTGGACGACACACTCTGGGACAACGTACCCGTCATCATCGGCGCCGAAGCGTCGATGCGCGAGTGGCTGGCGATCAACGCCACCAAAGTCGGCGAATTGCCCCTGGAGCATTTCGCCCGCCTGCGCCAGCAGGTGCTGGAGCGCCATCCCGAGCTCAAATACCGCATCAGCGTCCTGCGCCATCGGGTGTTGATGCATGCGTTTGAAGAGGCGGGTTATCCACAGCCTGAAGCCACGGACATGGCGGATGTGTGCTACGAAGCGTTTATTCATGCGCGGCACCAGCTCACACCATTTCCCGAAGCCGAGCCGATGTTGCAGGCGCTGCGCCAGCACTTCTTGCTGGGGGTGATCACCAACGGCAATGCCGATGTGCAGCGCGTCGGGCTGGCGGACTATTTCCACTTTGCCCTGCGCGCCGAAGATATCGGCATCGCCAAGCCGGATGCGCGGTTGTTTCAAGAAGCGTTGCAACGCGGTGGCGTGGACGCCAGTCAGGCGGTGCATATCGGCGATCACCCCGGCGATGACATCGCCGGGGCGCAGCAGGCAGGGCTGCGTGCGGTGTGGTTTAACCCGACGGGTAAGGCGTGGGAGGCGGATAAGCGCCCGGATGCGGAAATTCGTAACTTGGCGGAGCTGCCAGCGCTGCTGCGCAGCTGGAACTGACGCAAAAACCTAATGTGGGAGCTGGCTTGCCTGCGATGACGGTGAGCCAGACAGCACATCACTAGCTGACGACCGCTATCGCAGGCAAGCCGGCTCCCACATGGGACTGCGGCGGATCTGCAACTTTATTACAGCCATGAAAAAGCCCGCAGCGACGGCGGGCTTTTTCTTACAAGCGAACTGCTGACCTTAGATAGGACGGCTGCCGTACTTGTTATCCGGCTTCTTCGGCGGGTCTGCCACCACGTTGGCCTCGACTTCCTGCACTTTGCCGCCTTTAGCGAGGAACTCTTCCATCGCACGGGCCAGCGCATCGCGCTCTTTGTTCTTGGCTTCAACGCTCGGCAGTTCGTCTACCGATACAGCGGCCTTGGCTTTGCCTTTGGCGGCTTTGGCGGGCGCGTCATCGCTGATTTCGTCGCCATCGTCAGCAACGTCTTCAACGGCCGCTTCAAGACCCTCTTCGGTCTCGTCGTCGTCGCCTACTTCAAGTTCGTCGTTTTCCAGATCATCGTCGCTCATGTTCTACCTCATGACTTGCGAAAAGCAGATTAGTTATAGCCCAGCTTCACCCTCTGTCGAGTTTGCCGGAAAAAATCACATCCACCGGATTACCAGTGGCTTATGCCCCATCACCGTGCAAGGTGGCGAGGACTTTACGAGCACCGCCATGATCACGGTGCTCGCCCAGATAAACACCTTGCCAGGTCCCCATCGCCAAGCGGCCGGCCTTGACCGGCAAACTCAGCTGGCAGCCCAGGAGACTGGCCTTGAAGTGCGCCGGCAGATCATCCGGACCTTCGTCGTTGTGTTCATATCCCGCCATGCCTTGCGGCACCAGCGCATTGAAAAAACGCTCGAAGTCACGGCGAACCGCCGGGTCGGCATTCTCGTTGACGGTCAACGAGGCCGAAGTGTGCTGCAGCCACAAATGCAACAAGCCCACGCGACAAGCCTTCAATTCAGGCAAGCCGGCGAGCAACTCATCCGTTACCAGGTGAAAGCCCCGGGGCTTGGCCCGCAGGGTTATCAGGGTCTGTTGCCACATACAGTTCTCCGCCCATCGGCGCGCATTCTAGCGCGCTCAGGGAAAAAACAAAGTACCGAATACGCCTACATGCATGTAAGACTTTTGCACGCTGAAAAGTACCGTGTGCGCACCATCACAAACTCTGCGCAAAAACCGGTACAGGTCCTATCACTGACAAACGCCAGGCAAAAAAATGCCCGGCAAGCCGGGCATCTTTTTTTCGCGTACTTACAAGTTGTAGCCGCGTTCGTTGTGTTGCGCCAGGTCGAGGCCCACGGCCTCTTCTTCGTCGGTAACCCGCAGGCCCATGACTGCATCCAGCACCTTGAGGATGATGAAGGTCACGATAGCCGTGTAGATCACGGTGAAACCGACGCCTTTGCACTGGATCCAGACTTGCGCCGCGATGTCAGTGGTGGCTGCGTTGAAGCCGCCCAGGGAAGGCGCAGCGAACACACCGGTCAGGATCGCGCCGAGGATACCGCCGATACCGTGCACGCCGAAGGCGTCCAGGGAGTCGTCGTAGCCCAGTTTGCGTTTCAGGGTAGTGGCGCAGAAGAAGCACACCACGCCCGCCGCCAGGCCGATGACCAGGGCGCCCATTGGGCCCACGGTGCCGGCAGCCGGGGTGATTGCCACCAGGCCAGCGACTACGCCTGAGGCGATACCCAGTGCGCTTGGCTTACCGTGGGTGACCCACTCGGCGAACATCCAGCCCAGCGCCGCAGCAGCGGTAGCGATCTGGGTGACCAACATCGCCATACCGGCAGTGCCGTTGGCCGCAGCCGCGGAACCGGCGTTGAAGCCGAACCAGCCAACCCACAGCATGGCCGCACCGACCAGGGTGTAACCCAGGTTGTGAGGTGCCATTGGGGTGGTTGGGAAGCCTTTACGCTTGCCGAGTACCAGGCACGCCACCAGGCCGGCCACACCGGCGTTGATGTGCACCACGGTGCCGCCGGCGAAGTCCAGCACGCCCCAGTCACCCAGCAGCGAACCCGGACCGCCCCACACCATGTGCGCAATCGGTGCGTAGACCAGGGTGAACCAGACGCCCATGAAGATCAGCATCGCGGAGAACTTCATACGCTCGGCGAAAGCACCGACGATCAGCGCAGGAGTAATGATGGCGAACGTCATCTGGAAGGTGACGAACACCGCCTCAGGGAACAGCGCCGCAGGGCCGGTGATGCTCGCCGGGGTCACACCCGACAGGAACAGTTTGGACAGGCCGCCCACGAACGAGTTGAGGTTGACGACGCCTGCTTCCATACCGGTGGTGTCGAACGCCATGCTGTAGCCGTAAACGAACCACAAGATAGTGATCAAGCCGGTGATGGCGAAGCACTGCATCATCACGGAAAGAATGTTTTTGGAGCGAACCATGCCGCCGTAGAACAGCGCCAGGCCCGGAATAGTCATGAACAGCACCAGCGCGGTGGATGTGAGCATCCACGCCGTGTCGCCGGAATTGAGGACTGGAGCAGGGGCTGGGTCCGCCGCCAATGCCAGGGCCGGCATTACGAGGGACAACAGGGCTCCTAGCCCTGCGAATTTACGCAGAGTCATATTGTTTTCTCCTGGGGCGTTGGGGGTTTGGCGGCTTAGATTGCGTCGGTATCGGTTTCGCCGGTACGGATGCGAATAGCCTGTTCCAGATTGACCACGAAGATCTTGCCGTCACCGATCTTGCCGGTGTTGGCCGCCTTGGTTATCGCCTCGATAACCCGGTCAAGATCCTTGTCGTCAATGGCGACATCAATCTTCACCTTCGGCAGGAAATCGACCACGTATTCCGCGCCGCGATACAGCTCGGTGTGACCCTTCTGCCGACCGAAGCCTTTGACCTCAGTAACGGTAATGCCCTGCACGCCGATCTCGGACAACGACTCGCGTACATCGTCCAACTTGAACGGCTTGATGATGGCAGTGACTAGCTTCATGAAAACTCTCTCCCGAATTGGTGGACTTGCCCCAGGAAAACAAACCCGTCTCAAGTCTAAGCGCAGTGCCTGGCTTTGTAACGCGTCGTCGCCTCGGCATTTACCGTTGCGACGCCAGCGAACCACTAGTGACGAAACCTGTACCCCTGATCCGTCGGCGCACTGCATTCGTCACAGCGACTGCATCAGTGCATGGGTCATGATCGTCTAAGCAGAAACCTTGCCAGCTCCGTAAAAATCACTGAAATCAGTCCTTTGCCCACTTATGCCCACCTGCGGGGCGAATTGGCGGCCGCAATGCGCACAAAAACAGTGCGCAGCCGCCCGACCCTCTGCGCGAAAAGCGTGCGCTCACGACCGTGAAAATGACTATAGACGCTGCGTGATACACTGCCGGCCAACAGTTTTCCGGAATGTTTCCCATGCTCGCGCCCAAAGACCTCCTCGACGCCCTGAGCGGCCACGCCTCTCGCCTGTTCAGCGGCGACACCCCGCTGCCCCGCAACGAAATCGAAAGCCAGTTCAAGGCGATGCTGCAAAGCGGCTTCAGCAAACTCGACCTGGTCAGCCGGGAAGAGTTTGATAGCCAGATGGTGGTGCTGGCCCGCACGCGTGCACGGTTGGAGAGTTTGGAGGCGAAAGTCGCCGAGCTGGAAGCGCGCCTGACGCCACCCTCTGCTGAATAAACGCGATCAGTGTGGGAGCTGGCTTGCCTGCGATGTAGACGCCTCCGTGTATCAGTTGCACACAGGCGATGCTATCGCAGGCAAGCCAGCTCCCACATAAAGCGCTGCGAACGACTTCGGATACGTTCTGTAAAACCTCCCCCGCCTCGCTCTTCCCCACCTCGTCTACCCTTGAAAAACCCGCAGGAAGCGGCCTCTCTTTCAAGGAACGAGCATGTCCCTCGCCATCGTCCACAGCCGCGCCCAAATTGGCGTCGAAGCCCCTGCCGTCACTGTTGAAGTGCATATGGCCAATGGTCTGCCGTCCCTGACACTGGTGGGCCTGCCGGAAACCGCCGTCAAGGAAAGCAAGGACCGCGTGCGCAGCGCCATCCTCAACTCTGCGCTGCAATACCCGGCACGCCGCATAACCCTCAACCTCGCGCCCGCCGACCTGCCAAAGGACGGCGGGCGTTTTGATTTGGCGATTGCCCTGGGGATTCTCGCCGCCAGCGTGCAGGTGCCGGCGTTGATGCTCGATGACGTGGAATGCTTGGGGGAATTGGCGCTGTCCGGTGAAGTACGTGCAGTGAAAGGCGTGTTGCCGGCAGCCCTGGCAGCGCGCAAGGCTGGGCGCACCGTGATAGTGCCTCGGGCGAATGCGGAGGAGGCGTGCCTGGCGTCGGGGTTGAAGGTGATTGCGGTGGACCACTTGCTGCAGGTGGTGGCGCACCTGAATGGGCATGTGCCGATTGAACCGTATAAATCCGATGGCCTGCTGTACTTGAACAAGCCCTACCCGGACCTGAGCGAAGTGCAGGGGCAACTGGCCGCCAAACGCGCGCTGCTGATTGCGGCAGCGGGCGCGCATAACCTGCTGTTCAGCGGGCCGCCCGGCACCGGCAAGACCTTGCTCGCCAGCCGCCTGCCCGGTTTGCTGCCGCCGCTGAGTGAACAGGAAGCCCTGGAAGTGGCGGCGATTCAGTCGGTGGTCAGCCTCGCACCGCTGAGCCATTGGCCGCACCGCCCATTTCGTCAGCCGCACCATTCGGCGTCGGGGCCGGCGTTGGTGGGCGGCGGTTCGAAACCGCAGCCGGGGGAAATCACCCTCGCCCACCATGGCGTGCTGTTTCTGGATGAGTTGCCGGAGTTTGATCGCAAGGTGCTGGAGGTGCTGCGTGAACCGCTCGAATCCGGGCACATCGTGATTTCCCGTGCGCGTGACCGGGTGAGTTTCCCGGCACGCTTTCAACTGGTCGCGGCCATGAACCCATGCCCTTGCGGCTATTTAGGCGAGCCGAGCGGGCGCTGTCGGTGCACGCCGGAGCAGATTCAGCGCTATCGCAACAAACTCTCGGGGCCGCTGCTGGACCGGATCGACTTGCACCTCACCGTCGCGCGTGAAACCACGGCACTTAACCCGACCCAGCAGGTCGGGGATAACACGGCGAAGGCCTCGGCGGAGGTGGCCGACGCCCGCGAGCGCCAGCTAAAGCGCCAGGGCTGCGCCAATGCCTTTCTGGATTTGCCAGGGTTACGCAAACACTGCCAATTGGCGAAAGCCGATGAAGGCTGGCTGGAAAGCGCCTGCGAGCGGCTGACGCTGTCGCTGCGCGCGGCACATCGTTTGCTCAAGGTGGCTCGCACCTTGGCCGACCTTGAACGGGTTGAAAACATCGCTCGGCATCACTTGGCGGAGGCGTTGCAGTACCGGCCTGCGTCGGTGGGCTAGCCTGAAAACCCCAAACCTATGGCCAGTGGGCTTTCATGACGACCGGGCTTGTCGTGGCGAGCGGGCTTGCCCCGCGTTGGGCTGCGCAGCAGCCCCAGGACCTGGCGACCGGGTTTATCAGTAGAACCGCGGCGGCTGGACTGGGAGCGCTCCGCAGCCCAACGCGGGGCAAGCCCGCTCGCCACGGAGGAATATGCTGGCCGCCAAAAGTGGTGTGGCGGCCTATGCGGGAAAGTCCAGCAACAGCCTCGCCACTTCCATCACTTCATCCAACACCGCTTCTGCCGATTCAGTTGACGGCTTGAGCATCAGGTCGTCGGCATACCCCATCGCCAACGCGAAAATTTGCCGGGCAGCGCGTTGGGGAGAATCACAGCGAAAAACCCCTTCAGCGACGCCCTCCTCTATCACCTCAGCCAGCATGCCTTGCCACTGGGCATTGATCACCAGGTACGCCTCGGCCATTTGCGGGTCGTGCATCGCCTCGTCCCAGGCATCCAGCCACAGCGCCCAGCCGGCGTCGGCGGTGCACGGCAGGCAGTCGCGCAAGAACCCCACCAGCGCCTCCAGCGGCGGCACGCCCACCAGCGGCGCGCGTACTTCCTCCAGCTGCTCATTGGCAAAGCGCACAAAGACTTCGCGGCGCAGTTCATTCCAGTCACTGAAGTAGTGGTAGACGTGGCTGCGCGACAGGCCGGCGTGTTCGGCCAAGTCGCGGGTGGACACATCGGCAAAGCCCTTGCTGCGAAACAGCTCCAGGGCGGCGGCGATGATCTGGTCTTTACGGTCGATACGCGACATGGGCAATTCCTTCGGGCGCCGGTAGATGAGCGGCGCTTGCTTTTGAGCGACCGCTCAAGAATACTTGAGCAGTCGCTCAATAATAGCGTCTATCATTCCTTTGGTGCACCCCATGTCATCCGTTACCCCGCAAATTCTGATCGAAGAAAGCAAGAAAATCGGCCAGCAATCCGCCAGCCAGACCCTCAAGGCGATCGCCCGCGCGTATCCCGGCAAGCTGTTTTGCACACTGTCGTTGGTCGCGCTGGAGAACGCACTGCTGTTGGCGTATCCGCTGTTTGCCGGGTTCGCAGTCGACTCGATCATCCGCGGCGATGCTGGCAGCGCTTTGTTCTACGCCGCCGTGGTCTTGGCATTCTGGGTCGTCGGGGCCGCACGCCGAGCGCTGGACACGCGCACCTTCACGCGTATTTACGCCGACCTCGCGGTGCCGGTGATCCTCAACCAGCGCCTGCAAAACCACAGCACCTCACGGGCGGCGGCGCGGGTGGTATTGGCGCGGGACTTTGTCGACTTCTTCGAAAAACACGTGCCGATCATCGCTACGGCGCTGGTGTCCATCGTCGGTGCGGCAGTGATGCTGCTGGTGATCGAACCGTGGATCGGCCTCGCGTGCCTGACGGCGTTGCTGTTGTGCACCACCTTGCTGCCACGCTTTGCCCGGCGTAACCAGCAGTTGCATGAGCGCTTGAATGACCGCCTGGAGAAGGAAATCGGCCTGGTGGAAAAAGTCGGCGCGCAGACCTTGCAGCGTCACTATCAGGTGTTGTCGCGCCTGCGCATCTGGCTGTCTGACCGCGAGGCCGCCGCGTTCCTGTTTATCGGTACGCTGGCAGCCTTGCTGTTTGTGGTCGCGATCAGCCAATTGGCGTTGTCGCCGGCGGTCAAGGCCGGCCATGTGTACGCCGTGATGACCTACCTGTGGACCTTCGTCAGCAGCCTGGACGAGGCACCGGGCATGGTCGATCAACTGGCGCGCCTGAAGGACATCGGCAAACGCGTAGACCCAGGCCTGGGCGAGCGCTAAGCCTCAACGAAAGCGGTCCACCTCATGGCGCAAGCCGGCCGCCAGGGTTTCCAGTTCCTTGGCGGTAACGGCCAGGTTCGACACCACTTCACGCTGCTCACTGTTGGCCAGGGCAATGCTCTGCAGGTTGCTGCTGAGCAAGGTCGCGGTGCTGCTCTGCTCCTGGGTCGCCGTGGTGATCGCGGCAAATTGCTGACCGGCGGAGCGGCTCTGCTCGTCGATCCGCGCCAGCGCCGAGGCCACGTCGGCATTCCGCGACAGACCTTCCTGCATCAACACATTGCCCTGCTCCATGGTGCTGATGGCGTTGCCGGTTTCCTGCTGAATGCTCTGGATCATCCCGGAAATTTCATCGGTGGCCTGGCGCGTACGCGACGCCAGGTTGCGCACTTCGTCGGCGACCACGGCAAAACCACGGCCTTGTTCACCGGCACGGGCGGCTTCGATAGCGGCGTTGAGCGCCAGCAAGTTGGTCTGTTCGGCAATCGAGGTGATCACGCCGACGATCCCGCCGATTTCCTGGGAGCGCTGCCCCAAGGTATTGATCACGGTGGCCGTGCTGTTCAGGGCCGCCGCGATATGTTCCAGCGACGACGATGCCTCTTGCATCGAGGTGCGACCGATGCGGGTCTGCTGGGCGTTCTCCTGGGCAAGGCGCTCGGTATTACCCATGTTGTCGGCGATGTTCAGCGAGGTGGCGCTGAATTCTTCCACCGCGCCGGCCATGCTGGTGATCTCGCCGGACTGCTGCTCCATGCCTTCATAGGCACCGCCAGACAAGCCGGACAAGGCCTGGGCACGGCTGTTGACGTCTTCCGCTGCTTTGCGGATGTGCGAGACCATCGTCGACAGCGCTTCACCCATCTGGTTGAAGCTGCGCGCCAGTTGACCGATTTCGTCATGGCTGGACACATTCAAGCGCGCGCTCAAATCACCCGCGCCCAAGGCTTCGGCCTGGCGCACCAAGTCGCTCAGCGGCTGCAACTTGCTGCGCAGCAGCCAAACCGCCGCGCCCACCGCCAGCAACATCGCCAGCATGCTGCCGATCACCAGGCGAATCCCCACAGCCCAGGTGACTGCTCGGATCTCGGACTTCGGCATGCTCGCCACCACCGACCACGGGCCGCCTTCGAACGGCACCGAGACGCTGTAGAAGTCTTCGTTCTTGTCGCTCCAGAAGCGGCCTTCGCCGGGTTTCTTCGCCAGGTCGAGCATCACCGGAATCGCTTGATCCAACGCCTGCACACCCGCGGGTGGCACCAGCCAGTGTTTCTGCTCATCCAGCAACGCCAGGGAACCGGTCTGGCCAATACGGAAGCGCTTGAGGTTGTCGAACTGGGCTTTTTGCTCATCGGTGTAATCAAAGCCGATAAACAACACGGCGATCACTTTGCCGCTGGCATCACGCACCGGGCTGTATTGGGTCATGTAGGAACGATCGAACAACACCGCCCGACCGATGTAATTCTGCCCGGCCAACAGGCGCTGATAGGCCGGGTGCTGGTGATCGAGCACCGTGCCGATGGCGCGGTTGCCGTCCTGCTTGGTCAGGGAGGTGCTGATGCGGATGAAGTCTTCGCCGCTGCGCACAAACACCGTGGCCACGCCACCGGACATCTGCTTGAACTCATCGACTTCATCGAAGTTGTTGTTCAGCACCTCATTGCCCAGCAGCAGGCTCGGGGTCTGCACGCCGGCCACGGCGACCGGTTGATCTGCACGCACACTCAACCCGGCGACGAAGCGTTTTTCAAACAGCCCGCTCAAACGCTGGGTACTTTCGCGCAAGGTGCTGTGGAAGGTGTTGAGTTGGTCGGCGAGCAAGCGCGCCTCGCTGGCCAGGTGTTCCTCGCGCGTGTCGAGGTTGGCGGAGTCGAGGGAACGCAGGGCGAAAACCGTGCTGCCGCTGATGACGACAGCCAGAATAACGGCGAGTGCAAGACCTAATTGTGAGGCGATCCGAGCGCGAGGTTGGGACATAACAGCTCCTGGCCGAGGCCAGGATCATCCTGATCTCATAGCGCTGCTCGGCAAATTATCTAGTGGGAAACGTTGGCGCACGATAGTTCCAACACACCTTATTCGGCGGGCGCGGGCAATACTTGAGCGATTCACAGGGGTATCGCGCAAACGATTGCACAAACGGTGCGCCGCGCTTCAGTCGAGGCGCTCGACCTGGGGCAATTCCATGGCCTTGACTTCACCTTGGAGAAACTCCGCCAAACGGCGCAGACGCTCGCCACCGGGGCGGGTTTTCGGCCACACCAGGTAGTAGTTTTCCCCACTGGCCACCGCCGTCGGCCACGGCAGGCTCAGTCGGCCTTGGGCCACGTCTTCGGCCACCATCAGCAGGTCGCCCATGGACACGCCATAACCCCGCGCGGCGGCGATCATGCCCAGTTCAAGCGTATCGAACACCTGCCCGCCCTTGAGCGACACCTGGGACGACAACCCCATGCGCTCCAGCCAATTGCGCCAGTCGCGGCGGTCGGGCGTGGGGTGCAGCAGTTCGGCGGACGCCAACCGCGTGACGTCCCAAGGCCCGTCTTCCAGCAGGTTCGGCGCACCCACCGGGATCAGCAATTCGGGGAACAGGTAGCTGGCTTCCCAGTCCGCCGGGAAATGCCCGTAACTCAACAACACCGCGCAATCGAACGGCTCCTGATTGAAGTCGACTTCATCCACGCTCATCCATGCACTGGTCAGCTGCACTTCGTTACCCGGCTGCAACGCCCGGAAGCGGCTGAGCCGCGCCAGCAACCAGCGCATGGTCAAGGTGGACGGCGCCTTCATGCGCAGGATGTCGTCTTCGGCGTTCAGGGTATGGCAGGCCCGCTCAAGCGCGGCGAAACCCTCGCGCACGCCGGGCAGTAGCAGGCGCGCCGCTTCGGTGAGTTGCAGGTTGCGGCCGCTGCGCTGGAACAGGCGGCAGGCGAAATGCTCTTCGAGTGTACGAATGTGCCGGCTGACGGCACTTTGCGTAATCGACAGCTCCTCAGCCGCACGCGTAAAGGAGTTGTGCCGCGAAGCCGCCTCGAATGCGCGCAAGGCATACAGCGGCGGGAGACGACGTGACATGGATGGCATTCCTACAGAGCGATGCCTAACCCTAGCATGAGTTTTAATCATGCGAACGATCGCTTTTATCCTTTTGTGTAATGCGTCGAGAGCGCCGAGAATCAACCCTTCCCCAACCCTCTGACTTTCTGAGCGTGATGATCATGCAGCATCCGGTGCGTACTGAACTCTGGGCCATTCTGCGGCTGTCGGGGCCGTTGATTGCCTCACAGTTGGCGCACATGTTGATGGTGCTGACCGACACCCTGATGATGGCCCGCCTGAGCCCTGAAGCCCTCGCCGGTGGTGGCTTGGGCGCGGCGAGCTATTCGTTTGTGGCGATTTTCTGCATCGGCGTGATTGCCGCCGTCGGCACCCTCGTGGCCATCCGGCATGGCGCGGGCGACATCGAAGGCGCCACCCGCCTGACCCAGGCCGGGCTTTGGCTGGCCTGGCTGATGGCCTTGGTCGCGGGCTTGCTGCTGTGGAACCTCAAGCCCGTGCTGCTGATGTTCGGCCAGACCGAAACCAACGTGCACGCGGCGGGGCAATTCCTGACCATCCTGCCATTCGCCCTGCCCGGCTACCTGAGTTTCATGGCCCTGCGCGGTTTTACCAGCGCCATCGGCAAGGCCACCCCGGTGATGGTGATCAGCCTGTGCGGCACGGTGCTCAACTACGTGCTCAACCACGCGCTGATCGAGGGCATGTTCGGCCTGCCCAAACTCGGCCTGATGGGCATCGGCCTGGTTACCGCGATCGTCGCCAACTGCATGGCCCTGGCGCTGATGTGGTACATCCGCAGCAACCGTGCATACGCGGCCTACCCGCTAAGCAACGGCCTGCTGCGCCTCAACACCCAATACCTGCGCGAGCTGTGGCGCCTGGGCCTGCCGATTGGCGGCACCTATGCAGTGGAAGTCGGTTTATTTGCCTTCGCGGCGCTGTGCATGGGCACCATGGGCAGTACGCAATTGGCGGCGCATCAGATTGCCCTGCAGATTGTCTCGGTGGCCTTTATGGTGCCGGCGGGGATGTCATACGCGATCACCATGCGCATCGGCCAGCATTACGGCGCCGGGCAGTTGCTGGCGGCGCGCATGGCCGGGCGAGTCGGTATCGGCTTTGGCGCGGCGGTGATGCTGGGGTTTGCGGCGGTGTTGTGGCTGTTTTCCGATGCGCTGATCGGGCTGTTCCTCGACCACAACGACCCGGCCTTCCACAACGTCATCGTGCTGGCCGTCAGCCTGCTGGCCGTGGCCGCATGGTTTGAACTGTTCGACGGCGTGCAGACCATCGCCATGGGCTGCATCCGTGGGCTGAAAGACGCCAAGACGACCTTTCTGGTCGGGCTGGGTTGCTACTGGCTGATCGGCGCGCCGGCGGCGTGGCTGATGGCGTTCACCTTGGGCTGGGGGCCGACCGGTGTGTGGTGGGGCTTGGCGTTGGGGCTGGCGTGTGCAGCCGTGAGTTTGACCTGGGCGTTTGAGGCGAAGATGAAAAGGATGATTCGGCGGGAGCCGGAAATTCGCGCTGAATTCCAAGCCATGCAGCCAGACTAGAGACTGTACTCGGTCAATGTGGGAGCTGGCTTGCCTGCGATGGCATCACCTGGTTATGCCTGACACACCGAGGTACCTGCATCGCAGGCAAGTCAGCTCCCACACAAGCCAGCTCCCACCATTCAACCCAGCAGCGCCTGCTGGCTCTTACCGAAGGTCAGGTATTCCACCAACTCCGCCAACGGCAACGGCTTGCTGATCAGATAACCCTGCGCCTGATCGCAACCAAACAACCGCAACAGCGCCAGTTGCTCAGGCGTTTCCACACCTTCAGCCACCACTTCCAGGTTGAGGTTGTGGGCCAGGTTGATCATGGCGTGCACCAGCTTGCGGTTTTCTTCGCGCTCTTCCATTCCGCCGACGAAGCTCTTGTCGATCTTCAATAAGGCAATCGGCAGGCTGTTGAGGTGCACGAACGAGGAAAAACCGGTGCCGAAGTCGTCCAGGGAAAACCGCACACCCAGGCGGCCGAGGGCGTCCATGGTCTGCTTGACCAGGTCACTGCGGCGCATCACGGCGGTTTCGGTCAGTTCGAACTCCAGCCACTGCGCCTCCACGCCCCGCTCGGCAATCAGCCGGCTAAGTGTCGAGAGCAACTGGCTGTCCTGGAACTGGCGAAACGACAGGTTGACCGCCATGTGCAGCGGCGGCAGGCCGCGTTCGCGCAAGTCTTGCATGTCGCGCAGGGCGCGGGAGATTACCCAGTAACCCAGCGGCACAATCAGGCCGCTCTGTTCGGCCAGCGGTACGAATTCGCTGGGCGGCAGCAGGCCGCGTTCGCCGTGGCGCCAGCGCACCAAGGCTTCCAGGCCGACGATATGCCCGTCGTCCAGGTCCAGGCGCGGCTGGTAATGCAGTTCCAACTCATCACGGCGCAACGCGCGGCGCAGTTCACTTTCCAGGTCGGCCAGGCTGCGCGCGTTGCGGTTGATGCGTTCGTTGAAGATATGAAAGGTGCAGCCTTGGGTGCTTTTGGCTTGCTGCATGGCGATGTGTGCGTGCCACATCAACGGGTCGGCGCCGGCGCGTGCGCGGGCATGTGCCACGCCCAGGCTGCAGCCGATCAGCAGGCTTTCGCCATCCACCCAATAGGGTTCGGCCATGGCTTCAGTGATGCGTTCGGCCATCCATTCGGCGCGTTGCGGCGCACGGCGGGTGTCAATCAGCAGGGCGAATTCGTCGCTGCCCAGGCGTGCCAGTTGGTCGCCGGCTTCAAGCTGGCTCTTGAGGCGCGAGACCACTTGCAGGATCAGCCGGTCGCCGGCCTGGTGGCCTAGTGCGTCGTTGGCATGTCGGAAGTTGTCGAGGTCGAGATGGCCGAGGGCCAGGCCACGGCCTTCGTTTTCGGCCAGTCGGGCCGTCAGCAAGGTCTGAAACCCCTGGCGGTTGGCGATGCCGGTGAGCGGGTCCTGTTCGGCCAGGCGTTGCAAGGTGGTTTCCAGCACGCCGCGCTCGCGGACATGGCGCAAGCAACGGCGCAAGGTATCAGCATCCAGAACATCAAGGATCAACCAATCGCTCACACCGAGCGGCGAAACCAGCGGTTCCTGCTCCAACAGCAATACGCACGGCAGGTTGCAGCGGCCAGGGCCGGGTTGCAGGCTGGGCGTGGTCAATAACACGGCACTGTGGTCGTCATCGAACAGACGACTCACCGAGTCCCAGTTGGGCGCACTGATCAGCACAGCCCCTTCGCCCATCGGCGCCAGGCACTCGCGCAACAACGCTGCCCACGCTGGCTCATCGGCCAGTAGCAGCAAACGCAAGGGTTCGACAGGCGTAGACAAGCTAGCTCCCTAGACTCTGCAAAAGTGTGTTGGCGGCGGGCATTATGACGCGCGGCCTGATAATCACCAATGATAAGGGTTATCAAATACGCTGGCTGTAAGGATTAGTCGCAACCTTAGCCGTAAAAGCCTCCCACATCCTGCGGCAAAGTATCAAAAGCGGCAAATATAGATCGAGTGGTACGTCACACTGTCGTTCTGTGAGAGCAGAATCCTGCGAGCCTGTTAAAATGCCCGCCCTTTTGAACAACGACTCCCTGAATTCTGTATGTCCCGACTCAATCCCCGGCAGCAAGAAGCCGTGAACTACGTCGGCGGCCCTCTATTGGTGCTCGCCGGTGCTGGCTCCGGCAAGACCAGCGTGATCACCCGCAAGATCGCGCACCTGATCCAGAACTGCGGCATCCGCGCCCAGTACATCGTCGCCATGACCTTTACCAACAAGGCGGCGCGCGAGATGAAAGAGCGTGTCGGCACACTGCTCAAAGGCGGCGAAGGCCGTGGGCTCACGGTGTGTACCTTCCACAACCTGGGCCTGAATATCATCCGCAAGGAGCATGCGCGGCTGGGCTACAAGCCGGGTTTCTCGATCTTCGACGAGACCGATGTGAAGTCGCTGATGACCGACATCATGCAAAAGGAATACGCAGGCGACGACGGCGTGGATGAGATCAAGAACATGATCGGCGCCTGGAAAAACGACCTGATCCTGCCGCCCCAGGCCCTGGAAAACGCGCGTAACCCCAAGGAACAGACCGCCGCCATCGTCTACACCCACTACCAGCGCACGCTCAAGGCGTTCAACGCGGTGGACTTCGACGACCTGATCCTGCTGCCGGTGAAGCTGTTCGAGGACCACGCCGACATCCTCGAAAAATGGCAGAACAAGGTCCGCTACCTGCTGGTGGACGAATACCAGGACACCAACGCCAGCCAATACCTGCTGGTGAAAATGCTGATCGGCACGCGCAACCAGTTCACCGTGGTCGGCGACGACGACCAGTCGATCTACGCCTGGCGCGGCGCCCGCCCGGAAAACCTGATGCTGCTCAAGGACGACTACCCGTCCCTGAAAGTGGTGATGCTGGAGCAGAACTACCGCTCCACCAGCCGCATCCTGCGTTGCGCCAACGTGCTCATCTCCAACAACCCCCACGAGTTCGAAAAACAACTGTGGAGTGAGATGGGTCACGGCGATGAAATCCGCGTGATCCGCTGCCGCAACGAAGACGCCGAAGCCGAGCGCGTGGCCGTGGAAATCCTCAGCCTGCACTTGCGCACCGACCGCCCGTACAGCGACTTTGCGATCCTGTATCGCGGCAACTACCAGGCCAAGCTGATCGAGCTGAAACTGCAGCACCACCAGGTGCCGTATCGCCTGTCCGGCGGCAACAGCTTTTTCGGACGCCAGGAAGTAAAAGACCTGATGGCTTACTTCCGCCTGATCGTGAACCCGGACGACGACAATGCCTTCCTGCGCGTGATCAACGTGCCGCGCCGGGAAATCGGCTCCACAACCCTGGAAAAACTCGGCAACTACGCCACCGAACGCAAGATTTCGATGTACGCCGCCACCGATGAAATCGGCCTGGGCGAGCATCTGGACACGCGCTTCACCGACCGCCTGTCGCGCTTCAAGCGCTTCATGGACAAGGTGCGCGAGCAATGCGCCGGCGAAGACCCGATCAGTGCCCTGCGCAGCATGGTCATGGACATCGACTATGAAAACTGGCTGCGCACCAATAGTTCCAGCGACAAGGCCGCGGATTACCGCATGGGCAACGTCTGGTTCCTGATCGAAGCGCTGAAAAACACCCTGGAAAAAGACGAAGACGGCGAGATGACCGTCGAAGACGCCATCGGCAAGCTGGTGCTGCGCGACATGCTCGAGCGCCAGCAGGAAGAGGAAGACG
Source organism: Pseudomonas sp. MONT-RG-20F-20-E-7-02 (assembly GCF_022662395.1). Lineage (NCBI taxonomy): Bacteria > Pseudomonadati > Pseudomonadota > Gammaproteobacteria > Pseudomonadales > Pseudomonadaceae > Pseudomonas > Pseudomonas sp. MONT-RG-20F-20-E-7-02. Next base: position 376,603 of record NZ_JAKNQN010000004.1, on the reverse strand, counting down.
GCGCCGAAGGTGTGCAAATGATGACCTTGCATGCTTCCAAGGGCCTGGAATTCCCCTACGTGTTCATCATGGGCATGGAAGAGGAAATCCTCCCGCACCGTTCCAGCATCGAAGCCGACACCATCGAGGAAGAGCGGCGCCTGGCCTACGTGGGCATTACCCGCGCGCGTCAGACGCTGGCCTTCACCTTTGCCGCCAAGCGCAAGCAATACGGCGAAATCATCGATTGTGCCCCCAGCCGGTTCCTCGACGAGCTACCGCCGGACGATTTGGCCTGGGAAGGCAATGACGACACCCCGACCGAGGTGAAGGCCGTTCGCGGCAACACCGCCTTGGCGGATATACGCGCGATGTTAAAGCGCTAGAATCGACTACTTTTTAATCTACTTTCGGCGCACACCGCGCCATTAGAGGAAGCTTTCCGTGGAAGCACTGCACAAGAAAATTCGCGAAGAAGGCATCGTGCTTTCCGATCAGGTACTCAAGGTCGACGCCTTTCTGAACCACCAGATCGACCCGGCGCTGATGAAACTGATCGGCGACGAATTCGCCGCGCTGTTCAAGGACTCGGGCATCACCAAGATCGTCACCATCGAGGCCTCGGGCATTGCGCCGGCGATCATGACCGGCCTGAACCTCGGCGTGCCGGTGATCTTCGCGCGCAAACAGCAGTCCCTGACGCTGACTGAAAACCTGCTGTCGGCAACCGTGTACTCCTTCACCAAGAAAGTCGAAAGCACCGTGGCGATCTCGCCGCGCCACCTGACCAGCAGCGACCGCGTGCTGGTGATCGATGACTTCCTGGCCAACGGCAAAGCCTCCCAGGCGCTGATCTCGATCATCAAGCAAGCGGGCGCAACCGTTGCCGGTTTGGGGATTGTGATCGAGAAGTCGTTCCAGGGCGGCCGTGCCGAGCTGGACGCGCAGGGTTATCGGGTTGAGTCGCTGGCGCGGGTGAAGTCGTTGGCGGGTGGCGTCGTCACCTTCATCGAGTAATCAAAAATGTGGGAGCTGGCTTGCCTGCGATGAGGGCCTGACAGTCGACATCTCCGCCGACTGACACTCCGCTATCGCAGGCAAGCCAGCTCCCACATTTGATTTTCGGTGCCCGTCAGTGCGCGGTGGCCTGCAGGCCCGCGAGCAACAGCCGCTGATACAGATCCTCTTTCAACCCCTCCGGCTTATCCAAGCGCATCCGCTCCAGGTGCTTGGGAAACGCCTCCGGCTCCGGCGCATCCAGGGCTGCTTTGCCCAGCTCCAGAATCTCGGTCAGCTTGAACTTGCTCTTGAGCCAGTTCAGCGCCCGCAACAGATCCCTTTCCTCATCCGTGAAATCAGTGCCCAGCGGATACTCCGGGAACAACCGATGATGCCGCGCCTGAATGGCCTTGAGCCGCTGCGGGGTATTGTCGGCAAAGCGCGGGTCCAGTTGGAAATCCTTGGGCAGCTTGCCAGCCTTTTGCGCTTGTTCGATCAAGTCATTCTGGAAGCGCGAGTCGGTGATATTCAGCAGCGCCTCGATCACTTTCGCATCCGTCTGCCCACGCAAATCGGCAATCCCGTACTCGGTGATGACGATATCGCGCAGGTGCCGTGGGATGGTGCAGTGCCCGTACTCCCAGACGATATTGGAGCTGACCTCGCCCGCCGACTCACGCCAGCTGCGCAGGATCAGGATCGATCGCGCGCCTTCCAGCGCGTGGCCCTGGGCGACAAAGTTGTACTGCCCGCCCACGCCGCTGAGCACACGCCCATCTTCCAACTGGTCCGCCACGCCCGCGCCGAGCAACGTCACGGTGATCGCGCTGTTGATAAACCGCGCATCCAGGCGCTGCAAACGTTTGAGTTCTTCCTGGCCGTACAGCTCGTTGATGTAGCTGATGCGGGTCATGTTGAATTCAAGGCGCTTGGCGTGAGTCATTTCCTGCAAGCGCTGGTAAAAACTGCGCGGCCCGAGGAAGAAACCGCCATGGATCGACACGCCATCGGGCTGCGCGGCGTCGTCCAGGGTGCCGGCGTTGGCCTGCGCCTGGGTCGCCACATCCGGGTAGACCTTGCGGCGGATGATGCCGGCGTCGGCCAACACCAGCAGGCCGTTGACGAACATCTCACTGCAGCCATACAGGCCACGCGCGAAAGGCGCTACCCCGCCCTCGTGGCTGATCAAAGGCGCCCACTGATACACATCGAGGTCGGTGAGTAACAGGCGGTAGGCTTCGTTGTCCGCCTGGCGCGCCAGCAAGGCGGCGGTCAGTGCATCGCCCATCGAACCAATGCCGATCTGCAAGGTGCCGCCATCGCGCACCAGGGTGCTGGCGTGCAGGCCGATAAAATGGTCCTGGAACCCCACGGGCATGTTCGGCGTGGAGAACAGCGTGGTGCTGTCCTTTGCGTCGATCAGGTAATCGAACGCGTCCATGCCCAACTCGGCGTCACCGGGCATGTAGGGCAAATCGGCGTGAACCTGGCCTACGACCAGGATGGTTTCCCCGGCCTCGCGGCGCTTCTCGATCATCGGCAGCAGGTCGAGGGTGATGTCCGGGTTGCAACTCAGGCTCAGGCGATCCGGATGTTCCGTACTACTGGCCACCAGTTGCGCCACCAGATTCAGGCCGGCGGCGTTGATGTCGCGGGCGGCGTGGCTGTAATTGCTGCTGACGTAATCCTGCTGCGCCGACGCGCTGTGGAGCAGGCTGCCGGGCTGCATGAAGAACTGCTGTACGCGGATGTTCTTGGGCAGGCTGTCCTTGTGCAAATCCGCCAGGAAATCCAGTTCGGGATAGTCGCCGAATACCCGCTCGATAAAGGGTTCGAGAAAGCGCTTCTGTAACCCGTCACCCATGGTCGGGCGGCCCAGGGCAAGTGCGGTGTAAATCGTCAGCTCGCGCTCCGGCAGCTTGGCAATACGCCGATACAGCGCGTTGACGAACAGGTTGGGCTTGCCCAAGCCGAGCGGCATGCCCATGTGGATATGCGCGGGTAAACGCGCCAGTACGTCGTCAACTGCTTGCTCGATTGAACACAACTGCACCATCCGACCCTCCTGAACATTCCATGATTAGGGGTTGGACCGAGCTTGCCGGGTCTTTGCTGCAATGAACAGCGATGAAGTACAAATCGCGGGCACAAAAAAGCCGCTGGGCAGCGGCTTTTTGGCGAAGATCGGCTTATTTAAGCCCCGACATCTTCTCGATCGCACCTTTTAGCTCAGCATCCGAGCAGTCGGCGCAGGTGCCTTTTGGCGGCATGGCGTTGAGGCCGGTGATCGCCTTGGCCAGCAGGCCGTCGAGGCCGCCCTGGTGGTCGGCGCGGTCTTTCCAGGCGGCGGTGTCACCGATTTTCGGTGCGCCCAGCAGGCCGGTGCCGTGGCATGCGTTGCAGTGTTTGGCGATGACGTCGTCCGGCGTTTTTGCACCGCCGCCGCCACCCGCGGCCACTGCAACTTCCATCCCTTTGCATTCCTGGCCCTGAACACAGACCTGGCCAACAGGCTCCAGGCGCTTGGCAATTTCATCATTGGTCGCAGCTTGAGCGCTGACAGCCCATAGGGCCAGTACGGTTGCTGGTGCAGCCAGCATTTTCATAATTAGGTTCACGCGTTCACCCTCAATGGTGGCTATTCACGCCTGCGGCCACGGTTTCGCAGGCGGCGAAAGTATAACGGTTAGCCCGACCGGCCGAAACAACCCTATTAACTAAAGGGAGATTCAGCCTCGCGGAATACAGCTACGGGAGTGTCTGCAACGCTGGCAGCACGCCTCTTCTGTCAAAAGTTCGCGGGTGTGGCTGCGCTGATTAGTCGCGCCGGCACGTCGAACGGGTTGCGAAAACGATGCGGCTTGGTGCTTTCAAAGTAGTAGCTATCGCCGGCTTCGAGCACAAAAGTTTCAAGACCGACCACCAATTCCAGTCGGCCTTCCACCAGAATCCCGGTTTCTTCGCCTTCGTGGGTGAGCATTTCTTCGCCGGTATCAGCGCCCGGCGGGTAGATCTCGTTGAGAAACGCAATCGCCCGGCTCGGGTGCGCGCGGCCCACCAGTTTCATGGTGACGGCGCCGTCCGAGATGTCGATCAGCTCATTGGCTTTATAGACGATCTGCGTCGGTTTTTCCTGGAGGATCTCCTCGGAAAAGAACTCGACCATGGACATGGGGATGCCGCCCAGCACCTTGCGCAAGGAGCTGATCGAGGGGCTGACACTGTTTTTTTCGATCATCGAAATGGTGCTGTTGGTGACACCCGCGCGCTTGGCGAGCTCACGCTGGGAAAGACCCTTCAGTTTACGGATGGATTGCAGTCGTTCGCCGACGTCCAATGCAGGAGCCTCCTAGGATTCAGGCTTTGTTGTAATTGAGCGTTATCATGGCGACAGCGTTCAGTATTTACAACACTTGGGCCTAAATCCTGGCCGGCTCCACTCGTAGGCGGCGGTCAAGCCCCGGAATAGAGCCTTGGCACGCGACGCAGGTTGCAGAAGATCTGGTAGGGGATGGTCTCGGCGGCTGCCGCGACGTCACTGGCGAGGATATTTTTGCCCCACAACTCCACCGTGGAACCAAGCCCGGCCTGGGGCACGTCGGTGAGGTCGACACACAGCATGTCCATGGACACGCGGCCCAGCAGTTGGCTGCGCTGCCCCGCCACCAGCACCGGCGTACCCGTAGGCGCATGACGCGGGTAGCCGTCGGCGTAACCCATGGCAACCACGCCGATACGCATCGGCTTTGGCGTGATGAACTTGGCGCCGTAACCCACCGGCTCACCGGCCGGCAGTTCGCGCACGCAGATGACCTTGGATTCCAGGGTCATCACCGGCTGCAAACGCGCGGCAATGGCCTGGTCTTCGCCAAACGGCGTGGCGCCGTAGAGCATGATGCCTGGGCGCACCCAGTCGCTGGACACGCTCGGCCAGCCCATCACCGAAGGCGAATTGCGCAGGCTGACTTCGGCCGACAGGCCTTGGCGCGCCGCCTCAAACACCGCGACTTGTTCATTGCTGCGTACACAGTCGAGTTCGTCGGCGCGGGCGAAGTGGCTCATCAATACGATTTTCGCCACGTTGCCGCTGGCCAGCAGACGCTGGTAGGCCTCGTGATAATCCTTGGGATGCAGGCCGACACGGTGCATGCCGGAATCCAACTTGAGCCAGATCGTCAGCGGCGTGGTCAACCGCGCTTGCTCAATGGCTTCCAACTGCCACAGCGAATGCACCACGCACCAGAAATCATGCTCGATGATCAGCGGCAGCTCGTCGGCTTCGAAGAACCCTTCCAGCAACAGCACCGGCGCGCGAATCCCGGCGGCACGCAGCTCCAGTGCTTCCTCAATGCACGCCACGGCAAACCCATCCGCCTCAGCTTCCAGCGCCTGGGCCACGCGCACGGCACCATGGCCGTAAGCATCGGCCTTGACCACGGCGAGGGCCTTGGCCCCCGTGACTTCACGGGCCAGTTGATAGTTATGGCGCAGGGCTTGGAGGTCGATCAGGGCACGGGCAGGACGCATGGCGGCAGGCTTCTAGGCGGCAGAGTGAAGAAAAAACCGGCACCGACAGACAGCATCGGCACCGGGAGAGGGATCTTGGTTTAAGGCAGCGCGGCCACGACGGACAGCTCTACCAGAATTTCCGGTTCGCACAGCTTGGCTTCGACCGTGGCACGGGCCGGGGCGACGCCTTTAGGCAGCCACTTGTCCCACACTGCGTTCATGCCGGCGAAATCGGCGTCGATGTCTTTCAGGTAGATCGTCACCGACAGCAACTTGGTTTTGTCGGTGCCGGCCAAGTCCAGCAAACGCTCGATATTGGCCAGAGTTTCACGGGTCTGCTGTTCAATTGCGGCACTCATGTCGTCGCCGACTTGCCCGGCCAGATAGACGGTGCCGCTGTGAATAACGATCTGGCTCATGCGCTCATTGGTGAGCTGGCGCTGGATTGACATGTCGTGCGGACTCCTGGTGGTTACCGTAACGGGAAATATCGAGGCCTGCGGCGCTGATCTGTGGCGTTTTCTTCGCCATCAGGTCGGCCAGCAAGCGGCCGGAACCACAGGCCATGGTCCAGCCGAGTGTGCCGTGGCCGGTATTCAGGAACAGGTTCTTGAATGGGGTGGCACCGACAATCGGCGTGCCGTCGGGTGTGGTCGGGCGTAAACCGGTCCAGAAACTGGCTTCGGTTAAATCGCCGCCCTGAGGATAAAGGTCGTTGACGATCATCTCCAGGGTTTCGCGTCGGCGCGGGTTCAGCGACAGGTCAAAACCGGCAATCTCAGCCATGCCGCCAACGCGAATGCGGTTGTCGAAACGGGTGATCGCGACCTTGTAGGTCTCGTCCAGAATGGTCGAAGTCGGCGCCATCGCCGGGTTGGTGATCGGCACGGTCAACGAGTAACCCTTGAGCGGGTACACCGGCGCCTTGATCCCCAGCGGCTTGAGCAGCTTCGGCGAATAGCTGCCGAGGGCCAGCACGTAGCGGTCGGCGGTTTCCAGCTTGCCGTCGATCCACACGCCGTTGATGCGGTCGCCCGCGTAATCGAGGCGCTGGATGTCCTGTTCGAAGCGGAACTCCACGCCCAGCTGTTTGCACATCTCGACCAGGCGCGTGGTGAACATCTGGCAATCGCCGGTCTGGTCATTCGGCAGGCGCAGTGCACCGGCGAGGATATCGGTGACGCTGGCCAGGGCCGGCTCCACGCGGGCAATGCCGTCGCGGTCGAGCAATTCGAAGGGCACGCCGGACTCTTTCAGCACGGCGATATCTTTGGCCGCGCCATCCAGCTGAGCCTGAGTGCGGAACAGTTGGGTAGTACCGAGACTACGGCCTTCGTAGGCAATGCCGGTTTCAGCGCGCAGTTCGTCGAGGCAGTCGCGGCTGTACTCGGACAGGCGCACCATGCGCTCTTTGTTCACCGCATAGCGGCTGGCCGTGCAGTTGCGCAGCATCTGCGCCATCCACAGGTATTGATCGATATCGGCAGTGGCCTTGATTGCCAGCGGTGCGTGGCGTTGCAGCAGCCACTTGATCGCCTTGAGCGGCACGCCCGGCGCGGCCCAGGGCGAGGCATAACCAGGGGACACCTGGCCGGCGTTGGCGAAACTGGTTTCCATGGCAGCAGCAGGCTGGCGGTCAACCACCACGACTTCAAAGCCGGCCCGCGCCAAATAGTAGGCACTGGTCACCCCAATGACGCCGCTACCCAAGACCAGAACGCGCATTTTTATATCCTCATCGCGGGCTTGGCCGCTGACGTGTGTTATTCGAGCAATGATGAGCGCAGTGTAAAAAACTATTGCCAGTGCATTTCACTATATAAGCACCTATATTTGGCGACAATTCTCGGCAAAAACCCTTTTCACAGAGGCGTATCCCCTATGCGTACCAACACCCAGACCAAGCGGGAGCTGGACAAGATCGACCGCAACATCCTGCGTATCCTGCAAACCGACGGGCGAATTTCGTTCACGGAGCTGGGGGAAAAAGTCGGGCTGTCGACCACGCCGTGCACCGAGCGCGTCCGGCGGCTGGAGCGTGAAGGCATCATCATGGGCTACAACGCGCGGCTCAACCCACAGCATTTGAAGGGGAGTTTGCTGGTATTTGTCGAGATCAGCCTCGATTACAAGTCCGGCGACACCTTCGAAGAATTCCGCCGCGCCGTGCTGAAACTGCCGCACGTGCTGGAATGCCACTTGGTCTCAGGCGATTTCGACTACCTGGTGAAAGCACGGATTTCGGAGATGGCGTCGTACCGCAAATTGCTTGGCGATATCCTGCTCAAACTGCCCCATGTGCGCGAGTCCAAGAGCTATATCGTGATGGAAGAGGTGAAGGAGAGCCTGAACCTGCCAATCCCGGACTGACCGAGTACAGTCGCTAGACCAGCACCTGCCGGGTGCTGGCCATGTACTCATGAATCTGCTTCTCCACCCGAGGATGAATTAACTCCACCGGCCCCCTCCCATTGGGGCACGGCAAGGTCTTGGTGGTGCCAAACAACCGGCAGATCAACGGCCGCTCGTCATACACCGTGCAGCCATTCGGCCCGAGGTGCACACAGTTCAGCTCGTCCATTGCCGCATCCTGCTCGGCAGCGGTCTTACGCGGCAGGCGTGACATTTCCTCGGGTGAGGTGGTCACCGGCCCACAGCAGTCGTGGCAACCTGGCACGCACTCGAACGAAGGAATCTGCCTGCGCAGCGCGCTGATTTTCTGACTGTTGCAACTCATCGAAACCCATACCGAACAGCGAATAAGCGTGGATTCTGACGCAAAACGCCCTGCGCAGACAGCGTCGTCCGACCGCTGTATCCTGCGTCAAATTTTCCAAACAGGGATGCTCCCCATGACCGCCAGCGCCCGGCACACCGCTTCCTACTACGCCGCCAGCAGCGTCCCACAGCCCGAATACCCGGCGCTGACGGGCGAAGTCAGCGCCGATGTGTGCGTGATTGGCGGCGGCTATTCCGGGCTGAACACGGCGCTGGAACTGGCGGAACGCGGCTTCAGCGTGGTGCTGCTGGAGGCGCGCAAGATGGGTTGGGGCGCCAGTGGGCGTAACGGCGGCCAGCTGATTCGCGGTGTCGGCCATGGCCTGGACCAGTTCGCCAACGTGATCGGCGCCGACGGTGTACGCCAGATGAAGCTGATGGGCCTGGAAGCCGTGGAGATCGTGCGCGAACGCGTCGAGCGCTATCAAATCCCCTGCGACCTGACCTGGGGTTATTGCGACCTGGCGAACAAGCCCCGGCACCTGCAAGGCCTGGCTGAAGACGCCGAGGAACTGCGTAGCCTCGGCTATCGCCATGAAGTACGCCTGCTGCAAGCCAACGAGATGAGCAGCGTGATCGGCTCCGACCGTTATGTGGGCGGTATGATCGACATGGGTTCCGGGCATTTGCACCCGCTGAACCTGGCCCTCGGCGAGGCCGCCGCCGCACAGCAGTTGGGCGTGAAGCTGTTCGAGCACTCCGAAGTGACGCGCATCGACTACGGCTCCGAGGTCAACGTGCACACCGCCCTCGGCAACGTGCGCGCCAAAACCCTGGTGCTGGCCTGCAATGCCTACCTCAAGGGTTTGAATCCGCAGTTAAGCGGCAAAGTGCTGCCCGCCGGCAGCTACATCATCGCCACCGAACCGTTGAGCCAAGCCCAGGCCGCCAACCTGCTGCCGCAGAATATGGCCGTGTGTGATCAACGGGTGACGGTGGATTACTTCCGGCTGTCCGCTGACCGACGACTGTTGTTCGGCGGTGCCTGCCATTATTCAGGACGTGACCCACAGGATATTGGCGCCTACATGCGTCCGAAAATGCTCAAGGTGTTCCCGCAACTGGCCGAGGTGAAAATCGACTACCAGTGGGGCGGCATGATCGGCATCGGCGCCAACCGCTTGCCACAGATTGGCCGCCTGGCCGATCAACCCAATGTGTATTACGCCCAGGCCTACGCCGGCCACGGCCTCAATGCCACGCACCTGGCCGGCAAGCTGCTGGCCGAAGCCATCAGCGGCCAGCAGCAGGGCCGTTTCGACCTGTTCGCCCAAGTGCCGCACATCACCTTCCCCGGCGGCAAGCACCTGCGCTCGCCGCTGTTGGCGCTGGGGATGCTCTGGCATCGGTTCAAAGAGCTGGTGTGATCAGTCGCGCCAGAACGGCTTCAGGCCTTCCTGGCGCGCTTGTTCGGCGCTCAGCCCAACGTCGCGCAGTTGCTCGCGGGTCAAATGCAGCAAAGCCTTGCGCGTGTGGCGGCGATGCCAGAACAGGCTCCAGCGGCTGATATCCCGTGGCGCCGTCGCCCGCTCCTGCCCTGCCTGCAATTCCTGACTGTGTAACATCAGACGCACATCGCTTATGCCACTCATTTTGCTGCCCCTCATTTGCCTGTTGCCATGAGTGACTAGAGTGAGCGCGGGCGCCAAACCATTACAGATTCAGCCTACTTTTATTAAATCCATACAGATGCTGCCCATGGACGCCTGAATCCTGTATTTTCGCCTTATCTGTACTGGTCCTCGGGAGCGACCGCCATGACCCTTTACGTCAACCTCGCCGAATTGCTGGGCACGCGCATCGAACAGGGCTTTTATCGCCCCGGCGATCGACTGCCCTCGGTGCGCGCCTTGAGCGTGGAACACGGGGTCAGCCTGAGCACCGTGCAACAAGCCTATCGCTTGCTGGAAGACAACGGCCTGGCGATGCCCAAGCCCAAGTCCGGTTACTTTGTGCCGGTCGGGCGCGAGCTGCCGGCGCTGCCCGAGGTAGGCCGCCCGGCCCAGCGCCCCGTGGAAATTTCGCAATGGGACCAGGTGCTGGAACTGATACGCGCCGTGCCGCGCAAAGACGTCATACAGATGGGCCGAGGCATGCCAGATGTATTGTCGCCGACCCTGAAACCCCTGCTGCGCAGCCTTGCACGGGTGAGTCGCCGCCAGGACTTGCCGGGGCTGTATTACGACAACATCCTCGGCTGTATGGAGTTGCGCGAACAAATTGCGCGACTGTCATTGGATTCCGGCTGCCAGCTGACGGCGGAAGACATTGTGATCACCACGGGTTGCCACGAGGCGCTGTCCGCCAGCATCCACGCGATTTGCGAGCCGGGCGATATCGTCGCCGTGGACTCGCCGAGCTTTCACGGCGCCATGCAGACCCTCAAGGGCCTGGGCATGAAGGCCCTGGAAATCCCGACCGACCCGCTCACCGGCATCAGCCTCGAAGCGCTCGAGCTGGCCCTGGAGCAGTGGCCGATCAAGGTTATCCAGCTGACGCCCAACTGCAATAACCCTTTGGGCTACATCATGCCGGAGGCACGCAAACGTGCATTGCTGACGCTGGCGCAGCGCTTTGACGTGGCGATCATCGAAGACGATGTGTATGGCGAATTGGCCTACAGCTACCCACGCCCGCGCACGATCAAATCCTTCGACGAAGACGGCCGCGTACTGCTGTGCAGCTCGTTCTCGAAAACCCTCGCGCCCGGTTTACGCATTGGCTGGGTAGCGCCCGGTCGCTACCTGGAGCGGGTGCTGCACATGAAATACATCAGCACCGGTTCCACCGCGACCCAACCACAGATTGCCATCGCCGAATTCCTCAAGAACGGCCACTTCGAACCGCATTTGCGGCGGATGCGCACTCAATACCAGCGCAATCGCGACTTGATGCTCGACTGGGTCAGCCGCTACTTCCCGGCCGGCACACGTGCCAGCCGACCTCAAGGCAGCTTTATGCTGTGGGTCGAGTTGCCGGAAGGCTTCGACACCCTCAAGCTCAATCGCGTACTGGTGGAGCAAGGCGTTCAGGTGGCGGTGGGCAGCATCTTTTCGGCTTCCGGCAAGTACCGAAATTGCCTGCGCATGAACTACGCTGCCAAGCCAACCCCACAGATTGAGGAAGCGGTGCGCAAGGTCGGGGCCGCAGCCATCAAGATGCTCGCCGAGGCGGCAGACTGACCTTTCGCCGGTTTTAGCCGTCATATGCCCACAATCGCCCTGACCTGGAAGCAGCGCCCTTGATGATTCGACGGCTTTTACCGTTTTTCCTGTTGGCCGCACTGGCGCTGGGCGGCTGCGCTACGGTCGACAGTCCGCGCATCCCCAGCGATGCGTTGCCCGCCGCGCCATCTGCGTTCGGCCGTTCGATCCAGGCCCAAGCGGCGCCCCATCAAGGTCGCTCGGGCTTTCGCCTGCTGCCCAACAGCAGCGAAGCCTTCATGGCCCGCGCCGAGCTGATCCGCAACGCCCAGAGCAGCCTCGACCTGCAGTACTACATCGTGCACGACGGCATCAGCACGCGCATGCTCGTGGACGAACTGCTCAAGGCCGCCGACCGTGGCGTGCGCATCCGCATCCTGCTGGACGACACCACCAGCGACGGCCTCGACCAAGTCATCGCCACCCTCGCCGCCCACCCGCAGATTGAAATTCGCCTGTTCAACCCGCTGCACCTGGGCCGCAGCACCGGCGTGACGCGGGCCATGGGCCGCTTGTTCAACCTGTCGCTGCAACATCGGCGCATGCACAACAAGCTCTGGCTGGCGGACAACAGCGTGGCCATCGTCGGCGGGCGCAACCTGGGCGATGAGTATTTCGATGCGGAGCCCAACCTGAATTTCACCGATATCGACATGCTCAGCGTGGGGCCGGTGGCTGAGCAGCTCGGCCATAGCTTTGATCAGTATTGGAACAGCGCGCTGAGCAAGCCGATTGATGACTTTGTTTCCACCGCCCCATCCAAACGAGACCTGGCCGCCGCACGTGTACGCCTGCAAGACTCGCTGGCCGAATCACGCCAACAGAACCACGCCCTGTATAACCGCTTGCGCACCTACCAAACCCAGCCGCGCATGGACATCTGGCGGCGCGAGCTGATTTGGGCCTGGAACCAGGCGCTGTGGGATGCGCCGAGCAAGGTGCTGGCCAAGGCCGACCCGGACCCGCGATTGCTGCTCACCACCCAACTGGCGCCGGAGCTGGAAGGCGTCAACCATGAACTGATCATGATTTCAGCGTACTTCGTGCCGGGGCAGCCTGGGCTGGTGTACCTGACCGGCCGCGCCGATGCGGGCGTGTCGGTGAGCTTGCTGACCAACTCCCTCGAAGCGACGGATGTACCGGCGGTGCACGGCGGCTATGCGCCGTATCGCAAGGCATTGCTGGAACATGGCGTAAAACTCTATGAACTGCGCCGCCAGCCCGGCGACCCGAGTGCAGGCAGCGGCCCGCACCTGTTTCGCCGGGGCGCGTTCCACGGCTCGGACTCCAGCCTGCACAGCAAGGCGATGATCTTTGATCGGGAGAAGTCGTTTATTGGCTCGTTCAACTTCGACCCGCGCTCGGTGCTGTGGAACACCGAGGTCGGCGTGCTGGTGGACAGCCCCGAGCTGGCGGAACACGTGCGCAACCTGGCGCTGCAAGGCATGGCGCCAGCGTTGAGCTATGAGGCGAAATTGCAGGACGGCCAGGTGGTGTGGGTTACCGAGGATAACGGCCAACTGCACACGCTGACCCATGAGCCCGGCAGTTGGTGGCGCCGGTTTAATGCCTGGTTTGCTACTTCAGTCGGCCTGGAACGGATGCTCTAAACACAGTGAAAAACCCTGTGGGAGTCGGGCTTGCCCGCGATAGCGGAGTGTCAGGCACCAATAGGCTAGCTGACTCACCGCTATCGCAGGCAAGCCCGCTCCCACAGTTAATTGCATTTCAAATCAAGCAGGCTGGGCGGCACCGAATGCGCCCTGGCGCAGCAGCAACACCACCAATCCCAACGCTCCCGCAGCCATCAGCCACGGCAATGCATGCCCGCTGATCCACTGGCTGCCCGCGCCCGCCACCAGCGGCCCAATCAGGCAGCCGATGCCCCATAGCTGCGCCACGTGGGCATTCGCGCGTACCAGCGCGTCGTCGCGGTAACGCTCGCCGATCAAAATCAGCGACAAGGTGAACAACCCACCGGCGCTGGCGCCGAAGATCACCCACACCGGCCAGATCAGTGGCGTGTGCAACAACAGCGGAATCGCCAGGCTCGACACCAGCAGCAACACCGCACAGCTCAAGAACAGCGTGCGACGCGGCAAGTAATCAGCCAATGCGCCGATGGGCAATTGCAGCAGTGCGTCGCCGACCACCACCGTGCTGACCATGGCCAAGGCAATCTCGGCCGTAAAACCTTGTTGCAGGCAATACACCGGCAGCAGCGTCAGAATCATCGCTTCGAACGCAGCGAATAACGCCACCGCCCAGGCAATCGCCGGCAGGCTCAGGCAAAAGCGCCATAGATCACTGAAGGTCACGCTGAAGGATTCAGCGGTCGGCGCGCCGGAACGACCAAGCAACAGCAGCGGCGCAACCATCAGCAAGCCAACGCCCACCCAGAAACCGTAATCATGGTCGGTGCCGAGCACGCCCAGCAGCAACGGCCCCGACAGTTGGCTCAGGGCATAACTGCAGCCATACAGCGCCACCAAGCGGCCACGCCACTGCTCCACCACCAACTGGTTGATCCAGCTTTCGCCGAGGATAAACACGATGGTCAGGATCACCCCAATCATCAGCCGCAGCACGAGCCATACCGGGTAGCTGGGCAGAATCGCCAGCAAACCGATGGAGACGGCACCCGCCCACAGACACAAGCGCATCAGGTTGGCGGTGCCCAGCCATGAGGCCATCCGGCTGGAAACCTTGGCGCCCAGCAACACGCCGAAGGCCGGCATTGCCGCCATGACGCCGATAGCAAAACTGCCATAGCCCCAGCCTTCCAGGCGCAGGGACACCAGCGGCATGCTGACGCCCAGGGCCAGGCCAACGCTGAGTACCGAGGCCAGCACGGCGAAATAAGTCGCCCAACGCATTTCCACGCTCCTGTGGATAATTTTCAGGGTTTCAAACGAACTGTAGGAGCGAGCTTATGTGGGAGCCGGGCTTGCCCGCGATAGCAGACGCCTCGGTGTGTCAGTCACACCTCGGTGCTGCTATCGCAGGCAAGCCAGCTCCCACACAAGCTTGCTCCTACAGGGGATCAGCGGTTTTGCTTACAGCTTGATCCAGGTCGATTTCAGTTCAGTGTATTTGTCGAACGCGTGCAGCGACTTGTCGCGACCGTTACCCGACTGTTTGAAACCACCAAACGGTGCCGTCATGTCGCCGCCGTCGTATTGGTTGACCCACACGCTACCCGCGCGCAAGGCCTTGGCGGTCAGGTGTGCCTTGGAGATATCCGATGTCCACACCGCAGCGGCCAGGCCATAAACGGTGTCGTTGGCGATGGCGATGGCTTCTTCGGCGCTGTCGAAGGTGATCACCGACAGCACAGGGCCAAAGATCTCTTCCTGGGCGATCTTCATGGCGTTGGTCACACCGTCGAAAATCGTCGGTTCAACATAAGTACCGCCCGTTTCTTCCAGGGTGCGCTTGCCGCCCGCCACCAGTTTGGCGCCGTCGGCGTGGCCGGCTTCGATGTACGACAGCACGGTGTTCATCTGCTGGGTGTCCACCAGTGCGCCGACGTTGGTTGCCGGGTCCAGCGGGTTGCCTGGCTTCCAGCCCTTGAGGGCCTCGATCACCAGCGGCAGGAATTTATCCTTGATGGAACGCTCGACGAGCAGGCGCGAACCGGCGGTGCAGACTTCGCCCTGGTTGAAAGCGATGGCGCCCGCAGCGGATTCGGCGGCAGCTTGCAGGTCCGGGGCATCGGCGAACACGATGTTCGGGCTCTTGCCGCCGGCTTCCAGCCATACACGCTTCATGTTCGACTCGCCGGAGCGGATCAGCAGCTGCTTGGCGATCTTGGTGGAACCGGTGAACACCAGCGTGTCGACGTCCATGTGCAGCGCCAGCGCGTTGCCCACGGTGTGGCCGTAGCCCGGCAGCACGTTGAACACGCCTTTTGGAATACCGGCTTCAACCGCCAGTGCGGCGATGCGGATGGCGGTCAGCGGGGATTTTTCGGACGGCTTGAGGATCACCGAGTTACCGGTGGACAGCGCCGGCCCCAGCTTCCAGCAGGCCATCATCAACGGGAAGTTCCACGGCACGATCGCGGCGACAACGCCGACCGGCTCGCGGGTCACCAGGCCCAACTGATCGTGTGGCGTGGCGGCGACTTCGTCGTAAATTTTGTCGATCGCTTCACCGCTCCAGCTCAGCGCATTGGCTGCGCCAGGCACATCAATGCCCAGGGAATCGCTGATCGGCTTGCCCATGTCCAGGGTTTCAAGCAGCGCCAGCTCTTCGGCGTTGGCCTTGAGCAGCGCGGCGAAACGGATCATGGCGGATTTGCGTTTGGCCGGCGCCAAGCGCGACCAGACACCGGAATTGAACGTGGCGCGGGCATTTTCGACGGCGCGCTGGGCGTCGGCGGCGTCACAGCTGGCAACCGTTGCCAGCAAGCGGCCATCGACCGGGCTGATGCATTCGAACGTGTCGCCGGAAACAGCAGCGGTGTATTCACCATTGATATAGGCGCGGCCTTCGATCTTCAGATCCTTGGCGCGTTGTTCCCAGTCGGCACGGGTCAGGGTGGTCATGCGAGTGTCCTCCTCTTGTTGAATACAAGGGCCAGGTGATGTCCCCCGGCAGCCTCAAAGAATTCTTGCCCGGCCAGCCTGCTGTTCGGCTCAAGGCAGCTGCCACCCTAAACCAGCGGCTGGGGGTGTTTCAATATATTTGACACAAGCCCGGTAAACGCCCTTGCGATGTTCATTTTAATAAACATAGACTTTGGGCTCTCCAACCGCAGGCCAGACGGGACACGCACATGAGCATCCAGGATATCGTCGACTTCAGCCAAGCCAACACCGCCCCAGACCGCTACCGCCCGGCTGCCGAAAAAATCCTCAAGGGCGAACCCGAGCAAACCATTTACAACCACTACAACAGCCCATCCGGCCAGATGAGCGCCGGGGTCTGGGAAGGTGAAGTCGGGCAGTGGAAGGTCAATTACACCGAGCATGAGTACTGCGAGATTGTGCAGGGCGTTTCGGTGTTGCGCGATGCCGACGGCAACGCCAAGACCCTGCGTGCGGGTGACCGCTTCGTCATCCCGGCCGGGTTCAGCGGCACCTGGGAAGTGCTTGAGCCCTGCCGCAAGATCTACGTGGTGTTCGAACAGAAAGCCTGATCAGCGATCGTACCCATGCTCCGCGTGGGAATGCAGCCCAAGGCGCTCCGCGCCTGCTCTTGAACGCGTGACGCGGAGCGTCACAGGAGGCGTTACCACGCAGAGCGTGGGAACGATCATTTCAGGCAAAAAAAAGCCCGACTCGTGAGAGACGGGCTTTTTTTCACAAGGAAGAAAATCAATTACTTGATTTTGCCTTCTTTGTAGATCACGTGCTTGCGAACGCGCGGGTCGAACATTTTCTTTTCGAGCTTGTCCGGGGTAGTACGCTTGTTCTTGTCGGTAGTGTAGAAGTGACCAGTACCGGCGCTAGAGATCATTCGAATCAATTCACGCATGATAGAGCTCCTTAGATCTTGCCAGCGGCACGGATTTCGGCCAGCACGACAGTGATGCCACGCTTGTCGATGATACGCATGCCTTTAGCAGATACACGCAGGCGAACAAAACGTTTCTCTTCTTCAACCCAGAAGCGGTGATGCTGCAGGTTCGGCAGGAAACGACGACGGGTTTTGTTATTTGCGTGGGAAATGTTATTCCCAGTCACCGGACCCTTACCGGTAACTTGACAGACTCTCGACATGCCTCAGCCCTCTAAAACCACATGCCCAACCCGGCATGGGTTGGCCGCTTAATCTCTCAGTCATTTGGCGCCAGGCGCCGCGTTTCTTTAGGGTCTTACCGGCTACACCTACAGTGAAGGAACCGGGCCCCTAGAAAAGAGCGCTGCTTTATACCAGAAAGACCCCAGTGCAACAACAGCCCGTGTATTTTTACCGGCATAAATCTCGGCGACAGACGCCAGAACCGTTGCCAGGAGGGGCCGCTGTCACGGCCGACCGCTCGTCGCACAGAATGATTTACAGCGCCCGCCCGCACGATGAAGTGCACGGCGAAACGCGCTGAGGCGCCATCAAAACAGCATTTGCGCCAAAAGCACAGGCAAAAATGGACTAGTCATTTATCAGTCAGCCCACTACGGTAGGCTTTTTCCAGACTGCACTCGCAGATGGGCCTTCGATCTGCAAAGGAAACCGAATATGCGCCTCGCTGCCCTACCGCTATTGCTAGCCCCTCTATTTATCGCGCCCGCGGCCCTGGCTGCCACCAGCTTGAGCGTTTGCACCGAAGCCAGCCCCGAAGGGTTCGACGTGGTGCAATACAACTCGCTGACCACCACCAACGCCTCTGCAGACGTATTGATGAACCGCCTGGTGGACTACGACGCCAACAGCGGCAAGCTGGTGCCGAGCCTCGCGGACAGCTGGGACGTTTCGCCGGACGGCCTGACCTACACCTTCAAGCTGCACCCGGGGGTGAAATTCCACCGCACCGAATACTTCACTCCAAGCCGCACCCTGACGGCCGAGGACGTGCGTTTCAGCTTCGAACGCATGCTCGACCCGGCCAACCCATGGCACAAGATCGCCCAGAGCGGCTTCCCGCATGCGCAGTCGCTGCAATTGCCGACACTGGTGAAGAAGATCGATGCGCTCGACCCGCTGACCGTACGCTTCACCCTCGACCACGCCGACTCGACCTTCCTCGCCGCCCTGAGCATGGGCTTTGCCTCAATCTACCCGGCCGAGTACGCCGACAAACTGTTGAAAGCCGGCACGCCAGAGAAACTCAACAGCCAACCGATCGGCACCGGGCCGTTCGTTTTTGTGCGCTTCCAGAAAGATGCCGTGGTTCGCTACAAAGCCAACCCGGATTACTTCGCCGGCAAACCGGCTGTGGATAACTTGCTTTTCGCCATTACCCCGGACGCCAACGTGCGCCTGCAGAAACTGCATCGCGACGAATGCCAGATTGCCCTGTCACCCAAGCCGCTGGACGTGGGCGAAGCCGAAAAAGACCCGGCATTGAAGGTGGAAAAAACCGCCGCGTTCATGACCGCATTCGTGGCTATCAACAGCCAGCACCCGCCGCTGGACAAGCCGGAAGTGCGCCAGGCGATCAACTTGGCCTTCGACAAGAACAGCTACCTCAAGGCCGTGTTTGAGGGCACCGCCGAGGCAGCGAATGGCATTTATCCACCCAATACCTGGAGCTATGCCAAAGACTTGCCAGGTTATCCACAGGACATCGCCAAGGCCAAGACGCTGCTCGACCGCGCCGGGCTCAAGGACGGTTTCAAGACCACTATTTGGACGCGCCCCACCGGCAGCCTGCTGAACCCCAACCCTAACCTCGGCGCACAGCTGTTGCAGGCCGACCTGGCCAAGATCGGCATCCAGGCTGAGATCCGCGTGATCGAGTGGGGCGAGCTGATTCGCCGCGCCAAAGCCGGTGAACACGACCTGCTGTTCATGGGCTGGGCTGGCGACAATGGCGACCCGGACAACTTCCTGACCCCGCAATTCTCCTGCGCGGCGGTGAAATCCGGCACCAACTTCGCCCGCTACTGCGACCCCGCGCTGGACAAACTGATCAGCGCCGGCAAGACCACCAGTGAGCAAGGCGTGCGCAGCAAGCTGTATCAACAGGCCCAGGCGCAGATCCAGCAGCAGGCACTGTGGCTGCCACTGGCGCACCCAACCGCCTTTGCCTTGGCTCGCAAGAATGTCGAGGGCTATCAAGTGAGCCCGTTCGGGCGGCAGGACTTTTCCAAAGTCAGCGTCAAGCCCTGACAAACGGCCCCGCCCCACTGGGGCGGGGCTACATCCACCCGTATTCCGCCATCGACAGCGGGTCGCCATCGCCCACGATGATGTGATCCAGCACCCGCACATCCACTACTTCCAGCGCCTTTTGCAGCAATTTGGTCAATTTTCGATCAGCCGCACTCGGCTCGACGCTCCCGGAAGGATGGTTGTGACACAAAATCAAGGCGGCCGCGTTGTATGCCAGGGCGCGCTTGACCACTTGCCGGGGGTAGACGATGGCGGCGTCGATGGTGCCGTGGAACAACGCCTCAAAGCCCAGAACGCGATGCTTTGAGTCAAGAAACAGGCAACCGAAGATCTCGTGGGGCTCATGCCGCAACAACGCCTTGAGGTAATCGCGCACGGCCAACGGGCTCTCCAGCACCGAGTCAGCGCGCAGACGCTCGGCCAAATGGCGCCGGGACATTTCCAGCACCGCCTGCAACTGGGCAAACTTCGCCGGGCCCAACCCCAAATGCTGGCTGAACACCGTCTGGCTGGCCTCCAGCAACGGGCGAAGGCCACCGAATTGCGCCAACAAATACCGCGCCAGGTCGACCGCACTGCGGCCAGACACACCGGTGCGCAGGAAGATCGCCAACAGCTCGGCATCCGACAGGCTCGCCGCGCCCCATTCCAACAGCTTTTCCCGTGGACGCTCCGCCACAGGCCAATCGCGAATACTCATCCCATCTCCCTTCCATTGATATGGGCCAGGTGCGCCGCTGTTGCCCAGCGGACGCTGTGTTATCTTAAGCCCTCTTTTTTGCGTGCGATTTCTCCTGGGGAGGGGGCATCGCAGGCGTCACTGAACTGGCATCACTGAACTGGAAAGGCAAACCAATGCAGCGTCTGTATCGGAAACGCATCGTTCTCGGCGTCGGCGGCGGCATTGCCGCCTACAAGAGCGCAGAGTTGGTTCGCAGGCTTCTGGACCAAGGCGCCGAAGTGCGCGTGGTCATGACCCGCGGTGGCAGTGAGTTCATCACCCCACTGACCATGCAAGCCCTGTCCGGCCACCCGGTTCACCTCGACCTGCTGGACCCGGCAGCCGAGGCCGCCATGGGCCATATCGAGCTGGCCAAGTGGGCTGACCTGGTGCTGATCGCTCCGGCAACCGCCGACTTGATCGCCCGCCTGGCCCAAGGCATCGCCGATGACCTGCTGACCACTTTGGTACTGGCCACCGACGCTACCGTCGCCATTGCCCCGGCCATGAACCAGGCCATGTGGCGCGACCCGGCCACCCAAGCCAACACCCAGCTCCTGCAAAGCCGCGGCCTCAAGGTGTTCGGCCCGGCGTCCGGCAGCCAGGCCTGCGGCGACGTCGGCATGGGCCGCATGCTCGAAGCCACCGACCTGGCACTGTGCGCCGCCGAGTGCTTCCAGCACCTTGCCCTGACCGGCAAGCACGTGCTGATCACCGCTGGCCCGACCCAGGAAAACATCGACCCGGTACGCTACATCACCAACCATAGCTCAGGGAAAATGGGCTTTGCCTTGGCGGAAGCGGCGGTTGAGGCAGGCGCGCGCGTCACTTTGATCACCGGCCCGGTGCATTTGCCGACCCCTGATCGGGTCACGCGCATCGACGTAGTCAGCGCCCGGGACATGTTGGCGGCCTGTGACGCCGCGATTCCCTGCGACCTGTTTATCGCCTCGGCTGCGGTTGCGGACTACCGCCCTGAAGTCGTCGCCCCGCAAAAACTCAAGAAAGACCCTACAAGTGGCGACGGCCTGCTCCTGCAAATGGTGCGCAACCCGGACATTCTGGCATCCATCGCTACGCGCGCAGACCGCCCGTTCAGCGTCGGTTTTGCCGCCGAGACCGAACACCTGCTGGACTACGCCGCACGCAAATTGAAAGACAAAAACCTCGACCTGATCGTTGCCAATGATGTCGCCAACCCGAGCATCGGCTTCAACAGTGAGGAAAATGCCATCAGCGTGATCGACCGCGAGTTGCACGCCACCGTTTTCGCCCAGACCAGCAAAGGCAAGATTGCCCGCCAACTGATCTCATTTATCGCCCAACGGCTGAACCAGGTTTAATTTACATGCACGCTTTGCAAGCCAAGATCCTCGACCCACGCATAGGCAACGAATTCCCACTGCCGGCCTACGCCACCCCAGGCTCCGCCGGGCTGGACCTGCGCGCCATGCTCAAAGAGGACACTGTCCTTGAGCCGGGCCAGACCCTTCTGATTCCGACCGGCCTGTCGATCTATGTCGGCGACCCGGGCCTGGCCGCATTGATCCTGCCGCGCTCCGGCCTCGGCCATAAACACGGCATCGTGCTGGGCAACCTGGTCGGCCTGATCGACTCCGATTACCAGGGCGAGCTGATGGTGTCGTGCTGGAACCGTGGCCAAACCGCCTTCAACATTGCCGTCGGCGAGCGCATCGCCCAACTGGTACTGGTGCCGGTGGTGCAGGCGCACTTCGAACTGGTACAGGAATTCGACGAGACCCAACGCGGTGCTGGCGGTTTCGGGCATTCCGGCAGTCACTGACTAAGCTGAATCAGGCCGGGCACGCTTGCCCGGCCCCATGCCACCGCAGGGCTTTTCAGGACGGAGAATGCGCGGATTTATTCAGCGAGATTTCACCATTGAAATCAATGGATTACGCGACCACAAACATGGAGTACCGACTCCGGTGGCACTTTTGCACCACGAACTCTCTGCCGAAAAAGCCGTCATACCCTTCAGTTTGCGCCCGCCGGTCAGCCACATTCAGGCCAGCTTTGCCCCTTTCAGATGGAGTTTCCCCACGCGATGAGTACCGCAGCCCGAGTAGCCCCGACATTCCCCGACAGCATTTTTCGCGCCTACGACATTCGTGGCGTGGTGCCCAAAACCCTGACTGCCGAAACCGCCTACTGGATCGGCCGCGCCATCGGCTCCCAGAGCCTGGCCCAGGGCGAACCCAACGTCTCGGTCGGCCGTGATGGCCGCTTGTCCGGCCCCGAGCTGGTCGAGCAACTGATCCAGGGCCTGGCCGACAGCGGCTGCCACGTCAGTGATGTCGGCCTGGTGCCGACGCCTGCGCTGTACTACGCCGCCAACGTACTGGCCGGCAAGTCCGGGGTTATGCTCACCGGCAGCCACAACCCTTCGGACTACAACGGTTTCAAGATCGTTATCGCCGGCGACACCCTGGCCAACGAACAGATCCAGGCCCTGCACGACCGCCTGAAGAACAACGACCTGACCAGCGGCACCGGCAGCGTCACCAAGGTCGACATTCTTCAGCGCTACTCCGACCAGATCACCGGCGACGTCAAACTTGCCCGCCGCCTCAAAGTGGTTGTGGACTGTGGCAACGGCGCGGCCGGCGTGATCGCCCCGCAGCTGCTCGAAGCGCTGAACTGTGAAGTGATCCCGCTGTTCTGCGACGTCGATGGCAACTTCCCCAACCACCATCCGGACCCGGGCAAACCTGAAAACCTGGTAGACCTGATCGCCAAGGTCAAGGAAACCGGCGCCGACGTGGGCCTGGCCTTCGACGGTGACGGCGACCGCGTTGGTGTGGTGACAGACACCGGCGAGAACGTATTCGCCGACCGCCTGCTGATGCTGTTTGCCCGTGACGTGGTGGCGCGTAACGCCAACGCCGAAATCATCTTCGACGTGAAATGCACCCGCCGTCTGACGCCGCTGATCAAGGAATACGGCGGTCGCCCACTAATGTGGAAGACCGGTCACTCGTTGATCAAAAAGAAAATGAAAGAAACCGGCGCGCTGTTGGCCGGCGAAATGAGCGGCCATGTGTTCTTCAAAGAGCGCTGGTTCGGGTTTGACGACGGCATTTACAGTGCCGCTCGTCTGCTGGAGATCCTCAGCAAGGAAAAATCGACGGCGCAGGAGCTGTTTCAGACCTTCCCGAATGATATTTCTACGCCAGAGATCAATATCCATGTGACCGAGGAGAGCAAATTCAGCATCATTGACGCACTGCACGATGCGCAATGGGGCGAAGGCGCCAACCTGACCACCATTGATGGTGTGCGAGTCGATTACGCCAAAGGCTGGGGCCTGGTTCGCGCGTCCAATACCACACCGGTGCTGGTCCTGCGTTTCGAGGCGGATACCGAGGCTGAGTTGCAGCGCATCAAGGACGTGTTCCACGCCCAGTTGAAACGTGTTGCCCCTGATCTCCAATTACCGTTCTGATTTTTTACCGGAGCCCTGAATGACCCTCGAACGCGAAGCCGCTGCCAATACTGCCAAGGTCCTGTCCGAAGCGTTGCCTTACATTCGACGCTACGTCGGCAAGACGCTGGTGATCAAGTACGGCGGCAATGCCATGGAAAGCGACGAGCTGAAAACCGGCTTTGCCCGCGACATCGTGTTGATGAAAGCCGTCGGGATCAACCCGGTGGTGGTGCACGGTGGCGGCCCGCAAATCGGCGACCTGCTCAAGCGTTTGTCGATCGAGAGTCACTTCATCGATGGCATGCGCGTCACTGACGCGCAGACCATGGACGTGGTGGAGATGGTCCTCGGCGGCCAGGTCAACAAAGACATCGTCAACCTGATCAACCGTCATGGCGGCAGCGCCATCGGCCTGACCGGCAAGGACGCGGAGCTGATCCGCGCGAAAAAACTGACCGTTACCCGTCAGACGCCGGAGATGACCCAGCCGGAAATCATCGACATCGGCCAGGTAGGCGAAGTGATCGGCATCAACACCGACCTGCTGAACCTGCTGGTCAAGGGTGATTTCATTCCGGTGATCGCGCCAATTGGTGTGGGTGCCAATGGTGAGTCCTACAACATCAACGCTGACTTGGTAGCCGGCAAGGTGGCCGAGGCACTGAAAGCTGAAAAGCTGATGCTGCTGACCAACATCGCCGGCTTGATGGACAAGGAAGGCAAGGTGTTGACCGGCCTGACTACCCAGCAAGTGGACGAGCTGATCGCTGACGGCACCATCTACGGCGGCATGCTGCCGAAGATCCGTTGCGCACTGGAAGCGGTGCAAGGCGGCGTGGGGAGTTCGCTGATCCTCGATGGCCGTGTGCCGAATGCGATCTTGCTGGAAATCTTCACCGATACCGGTGTGGGCACGCTGATCAGTAACCGCAAGCGTCCTTAATCGCTGTCAATAAAAAGGCCCCGCTCAATCCAATTGAGCGGGGCCTTTTTATTTGAACTCGATCCAAATGTGGGAGCTGGCTTGCCTGCGATGCTGACACCTCGGTAAATCAGTTGCACCGAGGTGATGCTATCGCAGGCAAGCCAGCTCCCACATTGGTCCACGTCCCAGATGAATTTGCGTGTCAGACGCCGAACTGCTCGCGGTACGCACGCACCGCCGGTAAATGCTGCTTGAGCTGCGGGTCATCTTCCAGGAACTGCAACACCTGGTTCAACGACACGATGCTCACCACCGGAATGCCGAAATCACGCTCCACTTCCTGGATCGCCGACAACTCACCGTTGCCGCGCTCCTGGCGGTTCAGGGCGATCAGCACGCCGGCGGCCTTGGCGCCGTCCTGGGAAGCGATGATCTGCATCACTTCGCGGATAGCGGTGCCGGCGGTGATCACGTCGTCGATGATCAGCACGTCGCCTTTGAGCGGAGCACCCACCAGGCTGCCGCCTTCGCCATGGGCCTTGGCCTCTTTGCGGTTGAAGCACCATGGCAAGTCCAGCTCATGATGTTCAGCCAGGGCCACGGCGGTAGCGGCCGCCAAAGGAATGCCCTTATAGGCTGGGCCGAACAGCACGTCGAAGGAAATGCCGCTTTCAACGATGGCTGCCGCGTAGAAACGGCCCAGCTGAGCCAGGGCCGAACCCGAGTTGAACAAGCCAGCATTGAAGAAGTACGGGCTGGTGCGCCCTGACTTCAAGGTGAACTCACCGAAGCGTAAAACGCCGCGATCGATGGCAAAACGAATGAAATCGCGTTGATACGCCTGCATGAAAAAAGCCTCAGATACCACGGATTTAGCTAATTAGGTAGACGGCGTGTATCATACACGCACGCGATTTTTGGGGCCATTTATGCGGATCATCAGTGTGAACGTCAATGGTATTCAGGCTGCAGTCGAGCGTGGTTTGCTCAGTTGGCTGCAAGCACAGAATGCCGACGTCATCTGCCTGCAGGACACCCGCGCCTCCGCCTTTGAACTGGACGACCCAGCCTTCCAACTGGATGGCTACTTCCTTTATGCCTGTGATGCCGAAGTCCCTGCCCAAGGTGGCGTGGCTCTGTACTCACGGTTGCAACCCAAGGCGGTCATCAGCGGCCTCGGCTTCGAGACAGCCGACCGCTACGGGCGCTACCTGCAAGCCGATTTCGACAAGGTCAGCATCGCGACCTTGCTGCTCCCTTCGGGGCAGAACGGCGATGAAGACTTGAACCAGAAGTTCAAGCTAATGGACGACTTCGCCCGTTATCTGGATAAACAGCGGCGTAAACGTCGCGAGTACATTTACTGTGGCTCGCTGTACGTGGCGCAACAGAAGCTGGATATCAAGAACTGGCGCGACAGCCAGCAATCCCCGGGCTTCCTGGCGCCGGAACGGGCCTGGATGGACGAGATTGTCGGCAACATGGGCTATGTTGATGCCCTGCGCGAAGTCAGCCGTGAAGGCGACCAGTACAGCTGGTGGCCGGATAACGAACAGGCTGAGATGCTCAACCTGGGCTGGCGTTTCGACTACCAGTTGCTGACGCCGGGCCTGCGCCGCTTTGTTCGCAGTGCACGCCTGCCACGTCAGCCGCGCTTCTCGCAGCATGCGCCGCTGATCGTGGACTACGACTGGACACTGACCATCTAAGGTCTTTTTCCAGGCACAAAAAAACCGACATCGCTGTCGGTTTTTTTGTGGGCGCTCATTATTTGACCAGCCGCCAGGTAAAGGGATAGCGATAAGCGATGCCCTTGTTGGCCTTGATCGAACCGATGATGGTCAGCACCACCGTCGCGATTACCAAAGCAGTCATCAGGAAAAGACCAATAATCGCGAAGGCCAGCACGAAGCACACCATCCAGGCAATGGCCACGGTGATCTGGAAGTTCAAGGCTTCCTTGCCCTGATCATCAATGAACGGGTCCACTTCCCGCTTCATCTGCCACAGGATCAGCGGCCCGATGACACTGCCGAAGGGGAACACAAACCCCAGAAACGCCGCGAGATGGCACAACATTGCGCCTTGACGCACTTCGTAGGAAGGCGTCGGCACGGGTTGTTGGCTGTCATTCATGGCGTTTCTCCTTGAGGCGGGTTCAGTCAGCCAATGCGGCCTTCTGCAGTTCAAAGATTTCGGTCATGCCTTTCTGAGCCAGGGCCAGCATGGCGTTCAGGTCGGCTGGCTGGAATGGCGCGCCTTCAGCGGTGCCCTGCACTTCGATGAAACCGCCGGTGTTGGTCATTACCACGTTCAGGTCGGTCTCGGCAGCCGAGTCTTCCAGGTAGTCCAGGTCCAATACAGGCTCGCCCTGGTACATGCCGACCGACACGGCAGCAATCATCTGCTTGAGTGGGTCGCCGGCTTTCAGGCCGCCGCGTTTCTTGATCACTTTCAGCGCGTCAACCAGGGCCACCATGGCACCGGTGATGGAAGCGGTGCGGGTGCCGCCGTCAGCCTGGATCACGTCGCAGTCGACATACAGGGTCACGTCGCCCAGCTTGGACATGTCCAGCGCTGCGCGTAGCGAGCGACCGATCAGGCGCTGGATTTCCAGGGTGCGGCCGCCTTGTTTGCCACGGCTGGCTTCACGCTGGTTACGCTCGCCGGTGGCGCGCGGCAGCATGCCGTATTCGGCGGTCAACCAACCCTGGCCCTGGCCCTTGAGGAAACGCGGCACGCCGTTTTCGACGCTGACGGTGCAGATCACCTTGGTATCGCCAAACTCGACCAGTACAGATCCCTCGGCGTGTTTGGTGTAGTTGCGGGTGATGCGGATCGAGCGGAGCTGATCGGCAGCGCGACCACTTGGACGTTTCATAGGGGATACCTGTACGGAGGACGAAAAACTGCCGAGCATTATAGAGCCGTGAACCGATTCGGGGCACTTCTAAAAAATTCGGTTACGAATGACTGGCCTGGCGCCCATTGTTTGGGCGCGCTCGCCTCACTGCGCTACAATCCTGCGCCTTCGCAGCCTGTCGGCTTCAATTTACCCATCAGCCCGTATTTGCGGGACTGCATCGCGAGGTACCTCCATGGTGCACAGCATGACCGCCTTCGCCCGCGTCGAAAAAGCCGGCGCCCAAGGCACCCTGAGCTGGGAACTGCGCTCGGTCAACAGCCGCTACCTGGAGCCGCACCTGCGCTTGCCGGAATCCTTCCGCGACCTCGAAGGCGCCGTGCGTGAAGCACTGCGCCAGGGCATCTCCCGCGGCAAGCTGGAATGCACCCTGCGTTTTACCGAGGAAACCACCGGCAAACCGCTGCAGGTCGACCGCGACCGCGCCGCGCAACTGGTCGCCGCCGCCGAAACCATCGCCGGCCTGATCAAACAACCTGCCGCGCTGAACCCGTTGGAAGTGCTGGCCTGGCCCGGCGTGCTGGTGGCCGACGCCACCGACCCGCAAGCGCTGAATGCCGAAGCCCTGGCCCTGTTCACCCAGGGTTTGAAGGAGCTAAAGGCCGGCCGCGAACGCGAAGGTGCCGAACTGGCGCGCCTGATCAATGAACGCCTGACGTCGATCGAAGCCGACGTGGTCACCCTGCGCGAGCTCGTGCCGCAGATGCTCGCTACCCAACGTCAAAAGGTCCTCGATCGCTTCACCGACATGAAGGCCGACCTCGACCCGACGCGCCTGGAGCAGGAAATGGTCCTGCTGGCGCAGAAGAGCGACGTGGCCGAAGAGCTCGACCGCCTGAGCACCCACATCCTCGAAGTGCGCCGCGTGCTCAAGTCCGCTGGTGCCGCTGGTCGGCGCCTGGACTTCCTGATGCAGGAACTCAACCGCGAAGCCAATACACTCGGCTCCAAGGCGTTTGACCCGCGCAGCACCACGGCTGCGGTCAACCTCAAAGTGTTGATCGAGCAGATGCGCGAACAAGTACAGAATATTGAGTAAGGCAACTTTCATGACCCACAGCACCGGCACCCTTTACATCATTTCCGCCCCCTCGGGCGCGGGCAAGAGCAGCCTGGTCAAGGCATTGACCGACGCTGACGAGCAGATCCGCATCTCGGTCTCGCACACCACCCGCGCCATGCGCCCAGGTGAAGTGAACGGCGTGCACTATCACTTCGTCGAGCGCACCGAGTTCGTGAAGATGATCGAACACGGCGACTTCCTGGAGCGTGCCGAAGTGTTCGGCAACCTTTACGGCACCTCGCAAAGCCACCTGCAGCAGACCCTGGACGAAGGCCACGACCTGATCCTGGAAATCGACTGGCAGGGCGCCGAGCAAGTGCGTCAACTGATGCCCAAGGCGCGCTCGATCTTCATCCTGCCGCCTTCGCTGGAAGCCTTGCACCAGCGCCTGACCAATCGCGGTCAGGACAGCGACGAAATCATCGAAGGCCGCATGCGCGAAGCTGTCAGCGAGATGAGCCACTACGTCGACTACGACTACCTGATCATCAACGACGATTTCGCCCACGCCCTGGACGATTTGAAGGCGATTTTCCGCACCAATCAGCTCCAGCAAAAGCGCCAACAGCAGCGTTTTGGCAAATTACTCGCCGAACTGCTTGGCTGATTGGCCCTTCCCAAAACCGCTGCAAGGGCTTTACATTGGCACTTGTAGCAGTTTTGCGAGGGCGCGGGAAAAATCAGCGCTTCCCTAAACGCTGGTGATTTTTTAAACTGTTCAGTCCGCTCGCCCAACCGGGCAGCGCGCATCTTGCATTCGCTCCGAGGAATACCATGGCCCGCGTAACCGTTGAAGACTGCCTAGAACACGTGGATAACCGCTTTGAGCTGGTCATGCTCTCTACCAAGCGTGCCCGTCAACTGGCCACTGGCGGCAAAGAGCCCCTGGTCCAGTGGGAAAACGACAAGCCTACCGTTGTGGCCCTGCGTGAAATCGCTGAAGGCCTGATGAGCTACGAGTTCATCGCCAACGCCGAAATCGTTGAAGACGAACCGCTGTTTGCAGCGTTCGAGGACGAGTCCAACGAGGCCGTCTAAGCCTATGCCTGGTCGACGTAGCACGGCGCGGGGTCACAGCCAACGGCAGGAGTTAACACTTTGCCGAGCATAGACGCCCTCGCCGATCGCTTATCGACCTACCTCGGCCCAGACCAGGTCAACCTGGTCCGCCGAGCGTATTTCTACGCCGAACAAGCCCACGACGGCCAACGCCGCCGCAGTGGTGAGGCGTATGTCACGCATCCTCTTGCCGTGGCAAATATTCTTGCCGACATGCACATGGACCATCAGAGCTTGATGGCCGCGATGCTGCATGACGTGATCGAAGACACCGGCATTGCCAAGGAAGCGCTGAGTGCGCAATTTGGCGAAACCGTGGCCGAACTGGTCGACGGGGTCAGCAAACTGACCCAGATGAACTTCGAGACCAAGGCTGAAGCCCAGGCGGAAAACTTCCAGAAGATGGCCATGGCCATGGCCCGAGACATTCGGGTGATCCTGGTCAAACTGGCCGACCGGCTGCACAACATGCGCACGCTGGAAGTGCTGTCCGGCGAAAAACGTCGGCGCATCGCCAAGGAAACCCTGGAAATCTACGCGCCCATCGCCAACCGGCTGGGCATGCATGCCATTCGTATCGAATTCGAAGACCTCGGCTTCAAGGCCATGCACCCGATGCGTTCGGCGCGCATCTACCAGGCGGTCAAGCGTGCGCGGGGCAACCGCAAGGAAATCGTCAACAAGATCGAAGAGTCGCTGAGCCATTGCCTGGCGATCGACGAGATTGAAGGCGAAGTCAGTGGCCGGCAAAAACACATCTATGGCATCTACAAGAAGATGCGCGGCAAGCGTCGCGCCTTCAACGAGATCATGGACGTGTACGCGTTCCGCATCATCGTCGACAAGGTCGACACCTGCTACCGCGTGCTGGGCGCTGTACATAATTTGTACAAACCCCTGCCCGGCCGCTTCAAGGACTACATCGCGATTCCCAAGGCCAACGGCTATCAGTCGCTGCATACCACGCTATTCGGTATGCACGGGGTGCCGATCGAGATCCAGATTCGTACTCGCGAAATGGAAGAGATGGCCAACAACGGCATCGCCGCCCATTGGCTGTACAAATCCAGCGGCGACGAGCAGCCGAAGGGCACGCATGCCCGCGCCCGTCAGTGGGTCAAAGGCGTGCTGGAAATGCAGCAACGTGCCGGCAACTCCCTGGAATTTATCGAAAGCGTGAAGATCGACCTGTTCCCGGACGAGGTCTATGTGTTCACGCCCAAAGGCCGGATCATGGAGTTGCCCAAGGGCTCCACGGCGGTCGACTTTGCCTACGCGGTACACACCGACGTCGGCAACAGCTGCATTGCCTGCCGGATCAACCGGCGTCTCGCGCCGCTGTCCGAACCGCTGCAAAGCGGCTCCACGGTCGAGATCGTCAGCGCACCCGGCGCACGCCCCAACCCGGCCTGGCTCAACTTTGTGGTCACCGGCAAGGCGCGCACACACATCCGCCATGCGCTCAAATTGCAACGTCGCTCCGAATCCATCAGCCTCGGCGAACGCCTGCTGAACAAGGTGCTCAACGGTTTCGACAGCGCCCTGGAGAAAATCCCGGCCGAGCGCGTGCAAGCGATGCTCCACGAGTATCGCCAGGAAACCATCGAAGACCTGCTGGAAGATATCGGCCTGGGCAACCGCATGGCCTACGTGGTCGCCCGTCGCCTGCTCGGCGAAGGCGAACAGTTGCCAAGCCCCGAAGGCCCGCTGGCAATTCGCGGTACCGAGGGCCTGGTGCTCAGCTACGCCAAGTGCTGCACGCCGATCCCGGGCGACCCGATTGTTGGGCACCTGTCTGCCGGCAAGGGCATGGTTGTGCACTTGGACAACTGCCGCAATATCACTGAAATCCGTCACAACCCCGAGAAATGCATCCAGCTCTCCTGGGCCAAGGATGTGACCGGCGAATTCAACGTCGAGCTGCGCGTCGAGCTGGAACACCAGCGCGGCCTGATCGCCCTGCTGGCCAGCAGCGTCAACGCGGCCGACGGCAATATCGAGAAGATCAGCATGGATGAGCGCGATGGCCGCATCAGCGTGGTCCAGCTGGTCGTCAGCGTGCACGACCGCGTGCACCTGGCTCGCGTGATCAAGAAACTGCGCGCCCTGACCGGGGTGATTCGCATCACCCGCATGCGTGCATAGCCGATCTCTTACAAGGAGTCACTAATGACCAAGACTGTTATCACCAGCGACAAGGCCCCTGCCGCCATCGGTACTTACTCCCAGGCGATCAAGGCGGGCAATACCGTCTACATGTCCGGCCAGATCCCGCTCGACCCAAAGACCATGGAACTGGTTGAAGGCTTTGAAGCACAAACCGTCCAGGTCTTCGAAAACCTCAAGTCGGTTGCCGAAGCGGCCGGCGGTTCGTTCAAGGACATCGTCAAGCTGAACATCTTCCTTACCGATCTGAGCCACTTCGCCAAGGTCAACGAGATCATGGGCAAGTACTTCGAACAGCCGTACCCAGCCCGCGCCGCCATCGGCGTGGCCGCCCTGCCAAAGGGCGCACAGGTTGAGATGGACGCGATTCTGGTCATCGAGTAAAACACCCGGCGCAGCCTTCACAGGCTGCGTCGACTTCGTTTCAGAAGGATTTCGTAATGCGCAAAGCGCTTATAGCCTCTACGTTGCTTGCCCTGTTGCTCGGCGGCTGTGCCAGCAACCCCGCCGACCTGGACGTGAGCGGCACCTGGATCAACCAGGCCGCCATCAATGCGGCAGCCAAGGGCGGCCCTTTGCGTGAGGCCCTGCAAACCTATGGCCCGAACCTCGAATGGGAGGTCAACACCAAGGCTTCGCAGGCGCGCTACTACAATGGTTTTGAAGTCGCCGAAGGCAAACTGCTGAGTGAAAAGCCCGGCGCCTGGAGCGTCGATTTTTACGGCAGCTCCGCCACCGAACTCAAGCGTAAAGGCAAACAACTGCTGCAAGTGGCCAACGACAACGAGCCTGAGCAACTCTTCGCCCGCGCCAAAGACCCAGCCCCTGAAGGCGCGCCACTGGGCGCCAACTTCGAGCGCGCACTGTACGCAGCCTACATGGGTGGCGACTGGAAAATCACCGACGGCAATGGTGATGGCGCCACGGTACAGTTCCAGGCTGACGGCAAGGTCGCCGGTTTGCCAGGCGTCGATCGGTACTCGCTGTGCCTGGCGGGTGACTGCGCCTCCATGAGCGGCGGCTACGACAGCATCTGGCTGCAACTGAACGGCCAGGGCAACCCCTGGATCTTTGTGCGCAAGGGCAAGCAGCTGGAAATTTTCCAGGCAGTGAACACGGCGCAAACGGATGAAGTGCCTTCGTTTACGCCTGGCCCACGCCAGTGGCTGCTGGAAAAGCAATAAACAGCCTCACGCAAAACTGAATGTGGGAGCTGGCTTGCCTGCGATAGCGGTGTATCAGTCACATCATTGTTGGATGTGGCACCGTCATCGCAGGCAAGCCAGCTCCCACATTTTTTTGGCCGCGTTTCAGCCCTTCAAGATCGCTGCATACCCTTCGCGATAGGTCGGATACGTCGGCACCCAGCCCAGCGCCTTGGCTCGGGCATTGCTGCATTGCTTGCTGCCCGCCCGGCGCACACTGGCGTCGTCGGCCCACTCGGTCACGCCCAGATAGTCGCGCAACCAAGCCACCACTTCTGCCAATGGCGCGGGCGCATCGTCCACGCCGATGTAGATCTTGTCCAGCGAACCGCCCTGCTCCACGTGCCGCAACAAAAACGCCAATAGGCCTGCCGCGTCATCCGCATGAATCCGGTTGCCATATAAAGGTGGATCCACCGCTACGCGATAGCCTTGGCGCACTTGGGTCAACAGCCATTCGCGGCCGGGGCCGTAGATTCCGGTCAACCGCACGATACTCGCCGGGATGCCGCTGTTAAGCGCCACTTGCTCGGCTTCCAGCATGACTTGGCCGGAATAGCCCTTCGCCTGCGTGTCGGACGTTTCGTCGACCCACTCACCGTTTTGCTGGCCATACACGCTGCTGCTGGACACAAACAGTAAATGCTTGGGCGCCTGACCGTAGTCGCCCAGCCACTCCAACACATGCTGCAACCCTTGCACGTACGCCGCGCGATAGCCGGCCTCATCGTGGTCGGTGGCAGCGGCGCAATACACCAGGTAATCCACCCCGCCGATCGGCCAGGTGTCCGGGCAATCCTTTTTGAACAGGTCACCGGCGATGCCGATGACACCCTCGGGAAGCCGCGAAACGTCGCGGCGCAGGCCATGAACCTCCCAGCCCGAGGCCAGCAATTGGCTAGCCAGCCGACTACCCACATCGCCGCAACCGGCAATCACAACAGAAGGCGCAGACATCATAAAACTCCATTCTTAAAGGCGCAGATTAGCCGCCGAAGAGGACCAGCGACCAGCAAAAGGACAAATTAAGTAACTGTATTACTTTTGTTAACAAGAATTACTTGCAATAATAACCGCCCACTTGTCCTCGACCCATCAGGGTC
Organism: Pseudomonas sp. MONT-RG-20F-20-E-7-02; assembly: GCF_022662395.1. NCBI lineage: Bacteria > Pseudomonadati > Pseudomonadota > Gammaproteobacteria > Pseudomonadales > Pseudomonadaceae > Pseudomonas > Pseudomonas sp. MONT-RG-20F-20-E-7-02. The sequence goes on along the minus strand of NZ_JAKNQN010000004.1, from coordinate 342,743 downwards.
TGGCAGGACAATCACTCATTTTTTTCTCTCAGGTCCGGCCAGCATGACACGTAATACAAACCCCGCTTCGCCAACCAAGCCTCACAGCCCATCCCGCGCCTGGCGTGCGATTGCTGCGTTGCTGTTCAGCGTAATGCTGGCACCGACCGCTGCGTTCGCTGACGCTACTGCCCCAGCCGCTCCGGCTGCCGCCGAGCACAATGCAGCAACTCCCGCTGCGCCTGCTGCCGCGCCCGTCGCTACCGACCCGGCCCAAGCTGCAACGCCAGCACCTGCCGACGACTCCGGCGTGGTGTTGGAAGAAGACAACAGCCTGGGCATGGCCCATGACCTGTCGCCATGGGGCATGTACCAGAATGCTGACGTGGTGGTGAAAGCCGTGATGATCGGCCTGGCCATCGCCTCGATCATCACCTGGACTATCTGGATCGCCAAGGGCTTCGAACTGCTGGGCGCCAAGCGTCGCCTGCGCACTGAAATCGTCCACCTGAAAAAAGCCACCACCCTCAAGGAAGCCAGCGACACTGCGACCAAGAAGGGCACCCTGGCCAACCTGCTGGTACACGACGCGCTGGAAGAAATGCGCCTGTCGGTCAACACCCGCGAGAAAGAAGGCATCAAGGAACGTGTCAGCTTCCGCCTGGAGCGCCTGGTTGCGGCCTGCGGCCGTAACATGAGCAGCGGCACCGGCGTACTCGCCACTATCGGTTCCACCGCGCCGTTCGTCGGTCTGTTCGGCACCGTGTGGGGCATCATGAACAGCTTCATCGGCATCGCCAAAACCCAGACCACCAACCTCGCCGTCGTTGCCCCAGGCATCGCCGAAGCCCTGCTGGCAACCGCCCTGGGCCTGGTTGCCGCCATTCCTGCGGTGGTGATCTACAACGTCTTCGCCCGTTCGATTGCCGGCTACAAGGCTCAGGTATCGGACGCGTCGGCAGAAGTCCTGCTGCTGGTCAGCCGCGACCTCGATCACCTGCCTACCGAGCGCAGCTCGCAACCGCACATGGTGAAAGTGGGGTAATCGGCCATGGGCCTGCATTTGAATCAAGGCGACGACGACCTCGTCGAGAACCACGAAATCAACGTCACGCCGTTTATCGACGTGATGCTGGTGCTGCTGATCATCTTCATGGTGGCGGCACCGCTGGCGACCGTGGACATCAAGGTCGACCTGCCCGCGTCCAGCGCCAAGCCTGCGCCGCGGCCAGAAAAACCGATCTTCCTCAGCGTCAAGGCGGACCAACGCCTGTTCCTGGGCGAAGAAGAAGTCAAAGCTGAAACCCTGGGGCCGGTGCTCGATGCCAAGACCCAAGGCAAGAAAGACACGACGATCTTCTTCCAGGCCGATAAAGGCGTGGACTACGGCGACCTGATGAGCGTGATGGATGCCTTGCGGGCAGCCGGCTACCTCAAGGTCGGCCTGGTCGGACTTGAGACGGCAGCCAAGAAATGATCACGACGCGCCACAAACTGACGCGTTATGGCACCAGCCTCGCCGTCGTGCTGGGCGTGCATGCCGTCGCGATCATCATCGCGCTTCAATGGTCCGCGCCGCACCAGGTGACGTTGCCACCGGCCGCCATGGTCATCGACCTGGCGCCGCTGCCGGCACCGCCGCCTCCGGCGCCGCCAAAGGTGGTCACGCCGCCGCAGCCGCCTGCCCCGGTGGAAGAGCTGCCCCTGCCGAAACTGGCCGAGGCACCCAAGCCAACGATCCAGGTGCCCAAGCCGGTCAAGCCCAAGCCCAAACCTCAGCCGCCAAAGCCTGTGGAGAAGAAGCCCGAGCCGCCCAAGGAAAAACCTTCCGAGGACCCGCCGAGCGAAACCCCGCAGACCAACGCACCAGCAGAAAAATCCGCCCAACCGGTGCCCGGCCCATCGCCAGCACAGGTCGCGGCCAAAGCATCCTGGGAAGGCACGCTGCTGGCGCACTTGCAGAAGTACAAAAAGTACCCGCCAGGCGCCCAACAGCGTGGCAAGGAAGGCTTGAACCGCCTGCGCTTTGTGGTCGATGCCGAAGGCAACGTGCTGTCCTACGAGCTGGTGGGCCGCTCCGGCAACGCCGACCTGGACCGTGCAACCCTGGACATGATTCGTCGTGCCCAGCCACTGCCCAAGCCACCGGCCGACATGTTGAAAGGCGGCAGCGTCGAAATCGTCGCGCCATTCGTTTACAACATCGAGAAGCGCCGCCGCTAAGCGGCAAACGGGAGCCGGCTCGTGTAGCAGCTGGCTTGCCTGCGATAGCATCACCACGGTCTGATGGATAGACCGAGGTGTCCGTATCGCGGGCAAACCCGCTCCCACATTTGATTTAATTGCCTCTAAAAACCCATCTTTCAGCTAAATCCTCCGCACTCCCCGCTCAATCCCCACCAAAGTTCTGATAACGTGCGTCTATCGATTGCAGCCGGTATGCTTGGCTCGCAACCTCATGGACGCCCGCTATGACTCTTACAGAATTACGCTACATCGTGACCCTCGCCCAAGAGCAGCACTTCGGCCACGCGGCCGAGCGTTGCCACGTCAGCCAGCCGACGCTGTCGGTGGGTGTGAAAAAGCTTGAAGACGAACTCGGTGTGCTGATTTTCGAGCGCAGCAAGAGCGCCGTGCGCCTCACGCCAGTGGGCGAAGGCATTGTCGCCCAGGCCCAAAAGGTGCTGGAACAAGCCCAAAGCATTCGCGAGCTGGCCCAGGCCGGCAAGAACCAGCTGACCGCACCGCTCAAAGTCGGCGCCATCTACACCGTTGGCCCGTACCTGTTCCCGCACTTGATTCCGCAACTGCACCGCGTCGCGCCGCAGATGCCGCTGTATATCGAAGAAAACTTCACCCACGTGCTGCGCGACAAACTGCGCAACGGTGAGCTGGACGCGATCATCATTGCCCTGCCGTTCAACGAGGCGGACGTGCTGACCCTGCCGCTCTACGACGAGCCGTTCTACGTATTGATGCCGGCCTCCCACCCGTGGACGCAGAAAGACACCATCGACGCCGGCCTGCTCAACGACAAGAGCCTGCTGCTGCTCGGCGAAGGCCACTGCTTCCGCGATCAGGTACTCGAAGCCTGCCCGACGCTGACCAAGGGCAACGACGGCGCCAAGCACACCACCGTGGAATCCAGCTCCCTGGAAACCATTCGCCATATGGTGGCTTCCGGCCTGGGTATTTCGATCCTGCCGCTGTCGGCCGTGGACAGCCATCACTACGCCCCCGGCGTGATCGAAGTGCGCCCACTCACGCCACCGGTGCCGTTCCGCACCGTGGCCATCGCCTGGCGCGCCAGCTTCCCACGCCCGAAAGCCATTGAAATCCTGGCCGACTCGATCCGCCTGTGTTCGGTGGCCAAGCCGCCTGCTGCGAGCTAAGTAAACGTATGACCGAGTTGTCGCAGGTGTCGGTAACCGCACTCAAGGGTGTCGGTGAGGCCATGGCCGAGAAATTGGCCAAGGTCGGCCTGGAGAACCTCCAGGACGTGCTGTTTCACCTGCCCCTGCGTTATCAGGACCGCACCCGCGTAGTGCCCATCGGCCATTTGCGCCCTGGGCAAGACGCGGTGGTCGAAGGCACCGTCAGTGGCGCTGACGTAGTGATGGGCAAGCGCCGCAGCCTGGTCGTGCGCCTGCAGGACGGCACCGGCGGCCTGAGCCTGCGCTTCTATCATTTCAGCAACGCACAAAAGGAAGGCCTCAAGCGCGGCACTCGCGTGCGTTGCTACGGTGAGGCCCGGCCTGGCGCGTCGGGCCTGGAGATTTACCACCCGGAATACCGCGCCATTACCGGCGACGAGCCGCCGCCGGTGGACACGACCCTCACGCCGATCTACCCACTGACCGAAGGCCTGACCCAACAACGCCTGCGCCAATTGTGCATGCAGACCCTGACGATGCTCGGCCCGAAAAGCCTGCCCGACTGGCTGCCGGTGGAGCTGGCCCGCGACTACCAACTGGCGCCGCTGGACGATGCAATCCGCTACTTGCATCACCCGCCCGCCGACGCCGATGTCGACGAACTCGCGCTGGGTCATCACTGGGCGCAGCATCGCCTGGCCTTCGAAGAACTGCTGACGCATCAACTGTCCCAACAGCGCCTGCGCGAAAGCATGCGCTCCCTGCGCGCGCCGGCAATGCCCAAGGCCACGCGCCTGCCTGCGCAATACCTGGCCAACCTCGGCTTCGCGCCGACCGGCGCCCAGCAGCGGGTTGGCAATGAAATCGCCTATGACCTGAGCCAGCACGAACCGATGCTGCGCCTGATCCAGGGCGACGTGGGCGCGGGCAAGACTGTGGTCGCCGCCCTCGCCGCCTTGCAAGCGCTGGAAGCCGGCTACCAAGTGGCGCTGATGGCGCCCACCGAAATTCTTGCCGAACAGCACTTCATCACCTTCAAGCGCTGGCTCGAACCCTTGGGCCTGGAAGTGGCGTGGCTGGCCGGCAAGCTCAAGGGCAAGGTCCGCGCGGCAGCGCTGGAACAAATCGCCGGTGGCGCACCGATGGTGGTCGGCACCCACGCACTGTTCCAGGACGAAGTGCAGTTCAAAAACCTCGCACTCGTGATCATCGACGAACAGCACCGTTTCGGCGTGCAGCAACGTTTGGCCCTGCGCCAGAAAGGCGTGGGCGGCCGGATGAATCCGCACCAGTTGATCATGACCGCCACGCCGATCCCGCGCACCCTGGCGATGAGCGCCTATGCCGACCTCGATACCTCGATCCTCGATGAACTGCCGCCCGGCCGTACCCCGGTCAACACCGTGCTGGTCACCGACACCCGCCGCGTGGAAGTGATCGAGCGCGTGCGTGGCGCCTGCGCAGAAGGCCGCCAGGCGTACTGGGTGTGCACGCTGATTGAAGAGTCCGAAGAGCTGACCTGCCAGGCCGCCGAAACCACCTTTGAAGACCTCACCAGTGCGCTGGGTGAGCTCAAGGTAGGGCTGATCCACGGCCGCATGAAGCCGGCAGAAAAAGCCGCCGTCATGGCCGAGTTCAAGGCCGGCAACCTGCAGCTGCTGGTGGCCACCACGGTGATCGAGGTCGGCGTGGACGTGCCGAATGCCAGCCTGATGATTATCGAAAACCCCGAGCGCCTGGGCCTCGCCCAGCTGCACCAATTGCGCGGCCGCGTCGGCCGGGGCAGTGCCGCCAGCCACTGCGTGCTGCTCTATCATCCGCCGCTGTCACAGATTGGCCGTCAGCGCCTGGGCATCATGCGTGAAACCAACGACGGCTTTGTCATCGCCGAAAAAGACCTGGAGCTGCGCGGCCCCGGCGAAATGCTCGGCACTCGCCAGACCGGGCTGCTGCAGTTCAAGGTTGCCGACCTGATGCGCGACGCCGACCTGTTGCCCGCCGTGCGTGACGCGGCGCAAGCACTGCTCGAGCGCTGGCCGGAACATGTCAGCCCGTTACTGGATCGCTGGCTACGGCATGGGCAGCAATACGGCCAAGTGTGACGCCTGACTCACTTAGTCGACCAACAGTTGTATCAAGCTGGTTATACTTCGTTGACTGTACGCAATTGGATCAGGCCATGTCAGAAGTAGCCCTCGCCACAGCCCCACTGACCGCCCCGCCGGTCATTCGGGCTCTGCTCGCAAAGCTCGCCATCCCCTACACGGAAGTCGCCGAACAGGCTGGCCTGAATCCCGCGCAAAAGGTCCAGGCGGTGCTGCTGGAAGATGCCGTTGGCGCACTCATGGTGCTGTTCCCGCAGAGCCAGTTGCTCGACCTCAACCGCCTCGCCGAACTGACGGGCCGCCGCCTCACAGCGGTGTCGCCGGACCGCGTCGAGCGCATGCTGGCCAAGCATGACCTGAGCCTGCTGCCGGGCCTCCCCGCGCTGACCAGCTCGCCGTGCCTGTACGAAGGCAGCCTGCTCAGCGAGCCGAGCCTGCTGGTGCATTCGGGTGAAGCCGGGCTGCTGCTCGAAATCGCCAGCGACGACTTCAAGACCATGCTCACCAAGGCCAGCGCCGGTCACTTCGGCGAGCCCTTGAGCAACATCCGTCCCAACCTCGACCGCCCGAATGATGACCGCGAGGAAATCACCCAGGCGATGCAGGCCTTCACCGCCCGCCGCATCCAGCAACGCCTGGAAGCAACCATCGAGATTCCACCGCTGGCGGACACCGCGCAGAAGATCATCAAGCTGCGCGTCGACCCCAACGCCACCATCGATGACATCACCGGCGTGGTGGAAACCGACCCGGCTCTGGCCGCCCAGGTGGTGAGTTGGGCCGCGTCGCCGTACTACGCCTCGCCCGGCAAAATTCGTTCAGTGGAAGACGCCATCGTGCGTGTGCTGGGCTTTGACCTGGTGATCAATTTGGCGCTGGGCCTGGCCCTGGGTAAAACCCTGAGCCTGCCCAAAGACCACCCGCACCAGTCCACGCCGTACTGGCACCAGTCGATCTACACCGCCGCCGTGATCGAAGGCCTGACCCGCGCCATGCCGCGCGCCCAGCGCCCGGAAGCCGGCCTGACTTACCTGGCCGGCCTGCTGCACAACTTCGGTTACCTGCTGCTGGCCCACGTGTTCCCGCCGCACTTCTCGCTGATCTGCCGCCACCTGGAGGTCAACCCGCACCTGTGCCACAGCTATGTCGAGCAACACTTGCTGGGCATCAGTCGCGAACAGATCGGCGCCTGGCTGATGCGCTACTGGGACATGCCGGACGAACTGTCCACCGCCCTGCGCTTCCAGCACGATCCGACCTACGACGGGCAATATGCCGAGTACCCGAACCTGGTGTGCCTGGCCGTGCGCCTGCTGCGCAGCCGTGGCATCGGCTCCGGGCCGGATGAAGCGATCCCGGACGCACTGCTTGAGCGTTTGGGCTTGAGCCGTGACAAGGCTGACGAAGTGGTCGGCAAGGTGCTGGATGCCGAGGTGCTGTTGCGTGAGCTGGCCTCGCAGTTCAGCCAGGGCTAACTGTTTCGCCTGATAAACCGTTATCGCAGGCAAGCCAGCTCCCACATTCGACCGAGTTCCACCTTTGGAATGCGGCTGAATGTGGGAGCTGGCTTGCCTGCGATGAATTCAACTCGGTACACCTGAAGAAACCCCTCAAACCTTCTTTTTTTCCGACTTCAGATATGTGGTCAGCACCGGACTGCCTTGGATCTGCATCAACTTTTCCCGAATCGCCGAAAAAACAAAGCACCCGATTGAACACTTCATCTGCCGCTAGGTGGAAGTGTATTTAGTCGAAATCTGAATACCGGCCATATCGAATAAATATAAAAACCTGCCAACTTTCACAGGTACTTATTTCAAGAGCACTTGGTAATATCAACACCTTCTTATAATAATTGGAGCACTTAAAATGAGTGACAACGACATAGATAAATTATCAATAACAAATATTACGATCTCTCGCGAGCCTAGGGAGCTACCAAAAAAACTGGAAGATCTGGATAATAAAAAATACCTAATTGTCTACGATACGCAGGGCCAATCACATGAGGGAACCAAGTTTAGATTAATATACAACCATCCCAATTGGGTTTTAACAATAAAACTGCTATCTACCGAACCCGAAAAATTCGAGTCATTCACCGATAGTGAAGTTTCCGCAATTACCAGATGCACCTGAGCCCGGTACATCCATACAGTATCATTAGGCGCCCGCACTCACGGCTGGGCGCCTAACTTGCTGCGGAGACTTTCGGAAAGGCCGACCTTGAGAATAAAATTTTATCTTCGCAGGCCAGCCCGGGACAATCCGACACATTTGCTCTTGATAGAGAACATCACTCGGCTCGCCTTCCGAGGCGAACACTGCCCCTGGCACCAGATCACCCGCTAGTTCTTAATCGGCTACAAGAGGGTGAAAGCAACTACGACACACATACGGCAACAAACTCGTGAAACCCTCATATCTTCGAAACAACAAGAAGCATATAGCGCGGAACCCTAGGGAGTTATCAACCCACATAAGGAATGCAAGTAAACTTTCCTACTAACACAGTTCCGGAATCGCTAAAATGAACTCTATTTCCAACATAGGCGTAAGTATTTATCCGCCACCAACAGCCACCGCACCGTCTATAAATGTGAACGGCACCCTCACCCCTAGAAGAGACGAATATTGGTCTGTACTGGTGGTAACGACTCCGGATCCGGGGGCGCCAGTTAATGCTGAAGGGCGTGATTACCATCCTGCCTCCGACATAAAGATTTATACAGGGCACGCGGATGATAGGATCGACATAAAAGTTATAAACAACCGAGTCGTTGCCGACATCAATGGCATCTCAGTCAAATTGGACATGGATGCGTCTTCCCTGGGTAAACTGCATATAGAAACCGGCGGCGGCAATGATAAAGTAACGATAGCCCCTGACGTAAAAGTGGCTGTAAATGTTGATACGGGGCCAGGTCAAGACACCGTTAATACGGGAGGTGGCTTTACTGAGGCACGTCTGGGTGACGGAAACGATAAAGCCCGTCTGGGCCCTGGCGGGGGTGTCTTATACGGTGAAGACGGTGACGACTTGCTAGAGGGCGGGACTGGCAATAACTTTCTTCTAGGTGGCGCGGGGACCAATACTATAAAAGGCGGTACACCAAGCGATTCATCTCATACCGCGATAGCCGCCGATGGAACAAGGGACAATATCGAGGTTCGCTCCAACGAAACGTCCATACAGATCAAGGCCCAATTTACATCAATACGGTTACACCGCGAGTTCGATGTTCTACTCGATATTTATGAAAGTGCCGGCAATACTGAACTCATCGAGGACAAGGATTCCACTGGATATGTGAACTACACACGTCGGAACGACCCCACTAAGGACCGTCGAATACGCGCAAACGCATCAGACTAAACGCCTCCGACACGACAGACCCTCGGGGCCTTCACAGCCCCGAGATTACAAGAACTACAACATCCGGAAATGAGTAAACCGGAACTCACCTCCTGCACTCAGACACACAGAGTGCGTGTGACTTCAGTCACTCATCGCCAAACCCTCTCTTCACTGGGTACTTACCCTGTTCCTACTTGGAGCCCTCGTATGACGCTCATTTCGCCTTCAATTCCTGCACCTATTCCTACAACCTACAATCCACCTGCACCCAAGCAGAAACCTGCCGTTAAGATTGTTCACGGTAGTGATTCAAAAGGCCCTATCGTCAGCATTATCGTTACCCATCAACAGGCCGATATCAGGATTAAAAAAGACGCTAATAACAACGTTGTCGCGTTTATTCACGGCAAACCGTATCCGTTAAATATCCCAAACTCCGACCTGAGTACCCTCAACATCACTACAGGCCGCTACCGGGATCATGTAAGGATTGATGACAACGTTAAGGTCTATGCCCGCATAGAAACAGGATCCGGTGACGATTTTGTACAGACGGGAGGCGGCGCGGCTAATGTGAAAGCAGGCCCTGGTGATGACCACGTACAACTCGGCACGGGTGGAGGACGGGCGCGCGGCGGCCCCGGCAACGATAAAATGTTCGGAGGCACTGGCCATAGCACGCTTCATGGCGACGACGGAGAAAACTATTTTTCCACCGACATCCCCAAATACTCACCAAAAGGGACTGCAATATACTCATCAGGAACCGAGGACACGATACGTGCTGCCGCCGGCGACGTGGATATTACGGTTTACAGTGGCAAGACCAACATTCAAGTAGATAAAACTGCATGGGCCAACGTTCGCCTTTATGGAAAATCTGAGCGTAGCAACATCACCATCGAGAGCCAGCCTGAAGAGAAAAAGGTCATCGTTGAGGGAGAATGGAAAAACGCTAATATGATTTATAAATAAAAATGCACTTCCTTGATATCAGGCGCCCGGGGCACGCGATGCCCCGAGAACCGAGAACAACTAACCCACCTTTTTCTTGCGCGGCTTCAAATACTTGGTCAGCCCCTGAAACCAGATCACCAGCGCCGGGTTGCCCTTGATCTGGATCGACTTGTCCTGAATCCCCGTCATGAACGCCAGTTGCTTGTTCTTCGCCTGCATCGTGGCGAAGCCGTAGGCGGCATCCTTGAAGGCGATAGCAAACGCGGGCGCTGGGTGAACACCCGAGCGGCTGGTGATGCGCTGGTCTTTGACGATGAAGTGACGGGCAACCTTGCCGTCGAGGGTCTGCAACTGGAACGCCAGGTCTTTGTCACCCAGCTGTTGCTGAAAGGCAGGATTGGTGCGGCTGGCTTTGCCCATCATCAGGCCCAGCACCCACAGCAGAAGACGAAATTTCATGCACACGGCCTCGGTGTAATTATTAAGTGGCCGCAGCAGTGTAACGATTTGCTTAAAGAACGCCACCGATCTCGCGCTTTAGCAGGAGATCGGCTGGCGTTTAACGCTTATAGCAACATGTTGCTTAAACGTTAGGGCAAGGCACCGGCGCCCAGTCGGCGAGGTTTGGATCGCGGCAGGTGCCTTCGATCTGCGCCTTACCGGCGCTGGCGACCTGCTTGCTTTCAGCTTGCTTGGCCTGCACGGTCTGGATGCTCTTCTCGGTGGTCACCGCTTCTTTCGGCACGGTTGGCAACACGGGCTTCTTCGCCGGTTTCACGGCTTTCTTGCCTTTGGCCGGCACCACTGGCGGCGTCGTGTCGGCGGTCGCTACCGTCACCACGTCGTTGCGCTGCACACCCACTTGTTGCAGGTCTTTCTCGTAAGCCTGGGTGTAGTTGTTCAGGTCTTCGCTGGCTTTGCCGTTGACCGCGACGATCAGGTCATTGGACTCCTTCAAGCCCGCTACGATTTCCGCCAGGCGCTTGCGGCCTTCGGTGTCGTTGACGGTCTTGGCCTTGCGATCATTCACCAGCTTGGTGAATGCGCTCTGGTAGCACTGCTGGGACGCTTTGGCGTACGCGGTGCTGCGGTCGATGTCGGCGGCGCTTTTGTTGAAGTCGGTGGAGTACGACGCGATGCGCTGGTTGTCATCGGTAATCTGCTTTTGACGCTCGGTGTAGTAACCCGCCGCGCCGCCGGCCAGGGCACCGCCCGCTGCACCGATGGCGGCGTTACGGCCGCGCTTGTCGGAGTCGCCGGTCAACGCGCCCAGCAGTGCACCGCCGGCAGCGCCGAGGGCCGCGCCGGTAACGACCGACTTGGTCATGTCCGAATCCGTCGCGCGCAGGTGCTGCACCGGCTCGTAGCAGTTCGGGTAGTACTCGACCTTGGTGCTCGACGCGACCTTGGAGGACGGCGACGTGGCGCAACCGGTCAACACGGTGCTGAAACCGGCCGCGATCAGCAGCAGGTGACGCTTGGAAACCGTCTTACGGGAAAAAAGCATAGGTGTGTTCTCTTTTAAGTTTGACTTGCCCAGCACGGCCCACCGCCGCCTGAGTCCCTTCCAAGCTCGCTATACAACCAGCGATCAAGACCGCTGACCGCTCGCTGCGAGCAATTCCTTCAAGATCGTTGCCGGGTCGGCCCGCTGTTGCTTGCGGTAGTTGCCGACATGGCGAACGAACAGTGTTGCGCGCGTCACCAGGCTCTTGCCGAGCACGGGCTTGCGATCCAACTCTTCCTTGATCCGTTGAAACTGCGCCTGGATCACCGCATCGGTGTAGCGCGTGCCGGTGGCCAGGTTGTCGATATAGATCGCCACCGCGCCATCCAGCGCGCTGCGGCCATTGGTGATGGCCATGTCAAACAGCTGCGCGCTGGCCGAGTCCTTGTTGTCCAGGGCTTGCTGACGACTTTTCTGCAGGTTGGCCAGGCGGATGTTGTAGTTGGCGATGGTCTCGGCCACCAACGCGGCTGACTGAATCAGGTTGCCCGCCGCTTCTTCGCGTTGCTGGGCGATCAGCGAAACGTTGCGCTTGAGCTCTTCGTTGACCAGCCCAAGCTCGGCTTGCAACTTGGGATCAACACTGGCGGCGATGATGCTGTCCAGGCGCTTGGTCGGGTCCTGGGCGTCGTCGATGGCGTCAGTCAGCGAGGCCAGGCGGCCTTCTTTCTGCCACTGCGCGAACAATTCCTTGTAGCGCGAACGCGGCGCCGACAGCGCGCCAATCGCCACGCGAAAACCGGTGGTCTCGTTGCTTTGCTCGGTGCCGTCGGCGGCAAACAACGGGTACTCGCGGCGCATGCCGGTAAACAGCGTGCCCTCGCCTTCCAGGTAGTTGCCGCCCTTGACTACAAAGCCGCCATAGGTGCCCTGGCGACGCCCGGCGTGCACCAGTTGGAACGATTCCTGGACCATTTCCGCTGCGTTGCCGATCACGTCGAACATGCCAATCGGGTTGGGCAGTTTGGTGCCAATCGGCATCAGCCGTGCTGCCTGGCCGGTGCCGCCAGCGACTTGGTTGAACACCGCGTAATCACCCAACGGGCCGTCGCTTTCACTGCCTTCGACGCGGCGCGGAAACAGCCGCCCTTCGAGGTCCTGACGGCTCACCGCCTGGCCACCGCGCGCGGCGAACTCCCATTCCACTTCCGTCGGCAAGCGCACAAAGCCCAGGCCGCCGTCTTCCGCCGAAGAACCGCGACCACTCACCGGCAGCAGGTCGCGGTGATATTTCATCAACCAGGCGCTGTACACCGCCGAGAAGCGCTCGGCCTCAAAGCGCGACAGTTTCACCTTGGGCAAACGCGCGGCCATGCCGGTGGGCGCATCGCACGCCGGCGCCGGCTCGCCACTGGCCAGCGACTGCGCCTGGGACATCACCTGGGCGTACTGGCGTGCGGTCACTTCGTACTTGCCGATGAAATACAGCATCGGCTTGAGCGGGGTTTTGGCATCGGTCTTCGGCATCAACGGCGCGATGACGGTGTTCCAGTCTTTGGGCAAATCCTTGAGGGTGAACTGGCCGTTGATAAAGTCGCGGCGGTAGCCGGAAATAAACGACTGCTGATAACCGGCCTCGCCTTCGCTGAACGGGTAGCCGAGGCTGATCTCGCGGTCATCCAGGGTGCCTTGGGCCAGCACGTAAGCGTAGCGGAACACCATGTTGCCGTCGCACGGCAGCGGCAGGCTCACGTCATCCGGCAACGGTTTGGGGTTGTCGAGTTTGTCGCTCGCCTCATCCGCCCACGCCAGCGAAGCCAAGCTCAGCGCCACGCAGGCGCCCAGTAACTTATACATCTCTGATTCCTTCAGAAGCCTGGATACGCGCCACTCGCCAACCGCCACAAGCCGCCGCCACGGCGCTGACGCCAAGGATTGCAACCAGGGCCAGGCCGTAGTGACGCGCCAGCAGGTGGCTGGCGTATTCGCCCGGTACCTGCACAAATAATTTATTCAAACCCGCCTCGGCCACGCCATACAACCCGGCACTGAGCACGGCGGCAACGCCTGCGCTGTAGAGCGCTTGCAGCATCACAAACAGCAACAGCCCGGCGGTGGAAAACCCCAACAACCGCAACACCGACAACTCTCGACGCTTGCGCGCCACGGCCGCCAACGCCCCGGCAAAGATCGCCGCAAACGCGCCAGCCAAGGCCAACCCGGCGATGATCCAGAACACGATCGACAGGTTGCGGCTCAACGACTGCACCTGGGCGATGGTGTTGGCCTGGGTCGACACCAACAGGTTCTGCCCGGCAAAAAACACCCGCAACGGCTCCACATCGGCGAGGCTGCGGGCGTACAGGCGAAACGCCGGGTACACCCGCTGCTCTGTCGCGCCGACCGCTTCACCTTCCCAACCCAACGCCGGCACTGCACGGCCATCGCGATAATCTTCCGCCGCTTCCAGCAAGCCCAAATCGGCAAACAAACCGTCACGCGCAAACGCCTCAAGCGGCAGCACCGCTACAACCTGCAACCGCGTGCGCTGGGCTTCGACGCGCCCCGCCACTTGCCGCGCAAAGTGGGTCTCCAGCCAATCGCCCGGCCGCGCCGCGAGTTTTTCCGCAGCGGTGTGGCTCAGCACGATCTGGTCCAGGCCGCGAGGCATCGGCAAATCCACGAGCAACGGATCACCCGGCGCGGTTGGTAGCATTTCCAGAGTCAGTGTGCCCACTTGCGCCGTCGCCGCAATTTGCCGTGTACGCGGCACGGCAAAAGCCACATCGCTACGCTGGGCAAGCTGTTCGATAAACGCCGCGTTGAATCGACCACCGCCCAACGGAATAATTTCACGGGTCGCGGGGTCGGTCTCCAAGCGTTCGGTCAAACTGCTAACCAGTCCAAATTTCAGCCCGAATAACACCAGCAACGGCGCGATGACGGCGACCAGCGCCAGCACCGAACAGGCCGACAGCCAGGCATCGTTGCGGTAATCCTGCCAGGCCAGCGACGCCACCAGGCCGATACGCATCAGCACACCTCCCCGAGCGTGGCGGTGACGCCGCCATCGGCGTCGCGCCGGCAACTGATGCGCCGCACCTGCAAGCCACTGGCGCGGGCCAAGGGTTCGTCATGGGTGGCGATCACACAGGCCGCGCGGTGCTCACGGGCCTGGGCCAACAGTGCCTGCATCACGCGCTCAGCATTCAGCGGGTCCAGCGACGCGGTCGGTTCGTCCGCCAATACCAATTGCGGCGCATGGGCCAAGGCGCGGGCGCAGCTCACGCGTTGGCGTTGGCCCACCGACAGCGCGGCCGGTTTCTTGGCCAACTGATCGCTGATTTCCAACTGCTCGGCCAGGCGCGCCACGCTGCCGTCGTCCTTCAAGCCCAACAACTGCCGGGACAACGCGATATTGCTGCGCACATCGAGAAACCCCAGCAGGCCGCCGGTTTGCAGCACATAGCCCAGGTGTTGGCTGCGCAACTCGGCCAAGGTGGATTGCCGATCAGCACGCCACAGCCCGCCGATATCAACCTGATCAAACTCAAACTGGCCAACCTGATCCGGCGCCAGCACCAGCGCCAGCACATCGAGCAAGGTACTTTTGCCGCAGCCACTGGGCCCGACAATCGCCAATTGTTCACCCGCGCGCAGCTGCAGCGCCGGAATCACCAAACTGTAGCGTTGGCTGCCGACGCCGCGGCTTTTGTGCACTGCGCTCAGGTTCAGCATTACGGCAGCGTCGACAAGGGCACGCGGTACAACGCATCGCCCGGCTCGGCATCGCCGAATCGGACCCAGTTGGCCACGTCATTGTGGAAGGTTTCGTAGAGACGGATTTTCGAATCCAGCTCGTCGATAAAGTCTTCCTGCTCGGCCACGCTCAACGACAACCACAAGTCCTGGGTCATGTTCAGCGACTTGCTGCGGTAAGGCAGGCCTTCCAGGTATTCGCCGAGAATGCCGCCATCGGCCAGGTTGCCGCCCTTGCGCAGGGCTTGCGGGTCGCGGCTCATGTACGCCGAAGCGCTGGCGATTTCCTGGAAGAAGTCCTTGGGCGAGGTCTGGGTTTTGCGTGCGGCGTCGACGATCAGCTTCAGCGATTGCTGCAGGTCATTGAGCTGCAACTTGGTCAGCATCACGCACACCTGGAACGCCGGCAATGCCGGGTTGGTCAGGTCACGGTCGGCGGTCCAGGCGCTGACCAGTTGCGGCGCCTGGCTGGCGGTTTTGCGGCCGAGGAAATCCATGTGCATGGCGTAACCGACGGCGGCGGACTTGTCGGCCAAGGTCGGCGCGGCGCTCAACAGCGGCACCGGCTGTGGCGTGTTGCTGCGCACCTGGTGCACGAGGTTGGCGAACACGCTGCCGATCTCGTCGACACGCTCACCCAATTTGCGCACGTCGCCACCCGGCACCGGCGTGTAGAGGTCGCCGATCTGCGGGTTGGCGTCGGCAGTCAGCACGCGGTACTGGGTTTCGGCACCGGCGTGGGTTTTCTTGCCGGCGTCGGTGCGCAGGTGCAAGGCGTAGATCTTGATCTGCTTGCCCAAGGCGGCCTGGCGCACTTCGGCTTCGTTCATTTGCGTGGCGGCGAACGGGTCGTTCTTGCGCAGCGCACCCGCGTCGGTGACCAGCAAAATGATACGCCCGCCGTAGCCGGACCAATCCATGCCATCCACCGCCTGCATCACTCCGGCAAACGCGTCTTCGTTGAACGAGTGGCTGGACACGGTGGAGGCTTTGACCTGGCGTGCCATGTCGAGGAAGCGTTGCGGATCGCGGCCTTGATCCAGCGTGATCAGCGTCTTGGCGACGTACTCCAGGCCGGGGGTTTTCTTGATGCTGTTGCGAAAGCCCACCAGGCCGAAACTGACGCTGTCCAACTCGCCGCGCTCTGCGATGCGGGTCTGCAACTCGTGCACCACATCGCGGACCTGGTCGATGTAAGGCTGCATCGACACGGTGGTGTCGACCACCAGCACCACGGCAGTGCGGAAGGCGTCGGCGCTGGTGTTGGCCGCGCGAGCAGTCGGCTTCGCAGCAGCGCTGCTGCCGGGATCGATAGAGGCCACATTCAGCAACTGCACCGGCTGGCCGTTTTCGTCGAAGCTCTCTTTGGAGTCGAAGATCGGCAGCAGGTAAAACTGGTTCTGCGGCACGGCGCTGGCCGTCGGTTCCAGCGCCAGCACTTGCTGATTGTCTTCGCTGTTCTTCTGCGCCTTGGCCAGCACGCCTTTGGCCGCCGCAGGATCAGCCAACAGCTTTTCCACCTCGCTGGATTGGCGCAGGAACATCACCGGCGCGCGGCCCGAGCGCTCGGTGAACTTGAGCACCAGACTCTGCTTCCAGTCGCTGACCTGGGCGGCCGGCAGCCAGCCATCGCTGCGCCCATCGGTGGCGGTGCCGACACGCACCCAGGGGCTGCCATCGACGTCTTTGCGCTGGTAAACATAGAGCACGGAAAACGCCGGCAGCCCCTCGCTGGCTGCAACACCGGCGTCATGGGACAGCTTGGCGCCCGGCTTGCTGAGCACGCGCTGGAACAGAGTCTTCTTGCCCGCCATCAGCAAGGGCCGCTGGCCGCCGTCCGCATCGGCCACAGCCGTTTTTACTTCAGGAGACGCGGGCGTTTTTGGCACCACCGCAGCGGGCGGTGCCGCCGGCGTATCGCTACCGCTCAGCCACCAATAACTCGCACCACCAATGGCCAGCGCGACAGCCACCGCGACCGCAGCCAGGGCCAGCACCGGCCCACGACGCTGCTCCGACACGGCGTTGTGTTGGGTTGGCGTCACCACCGGCTGGCGCACCGGTTGCGGCTGGGGCTTATCGGTGGGAATCTCGATAGACACCGGCGTCATGCCCGCCAGGTCAAAACTCAGCGGAATCGGCAACGGCCGCACCAGCGTAGCTTCCGGCGACTCCGCCGGCAGCTGGTCCAGCGCGCGCAGCAACGCCGCCGCATCCGGGAAACGTTCCGCCGGGTCTTTGGCCAACAGCTTGCGCAGCACGTCCTGATAACGGCCGTGGTGCACCGGCAATTCGGGCAGGGGTTCGGTCAAGTGCGCAAGCGCCGTGGAAAGCGCATCGGTGCCGGTGTAAGGCAGCTTGCCGACGAGAATTTCATACAGCACCACGCCCAATGCGTAGAGGTCGGCGCGGCCATCAATCTCCTGGCCCCGCGCCTGTTCCGGGCTCATGTAGCTCGGCGTTCCCACGGCGAATCCGGCTTGGGTGAACTGGGTGCGGTCATCCAGGGACTTGGCGATGCCAAAGTCCGACAACACCGCGGTGCCGTCGGCGCGGAACAAAATATTCGCCGGCTTGACGTCACGGTGCACCAAGCCTTGGGCATGCGCATAGCCCAGGGCCGAAGCGATCTGGCGGATCAGCGTCACGCCCTGCTCCGGCGTCAGCCCGGCGGCGATGCGCTCTTTGAGCGTGCCGTTGGGCAGGTATTCCATGGCCATGTAATACAGCTCACCGACATTGCCGATGTCATGGATGGTCACCGTGTGCGGGTGCGACAAGCGCGCCAGGGTCTTGCCCTCACGCAGGAAGCGCTCGCAAAAACTCGGGTCGGCCGCCAGCGCAGCGGCCATCACTTTCAAGGCCACCTTGCGCTCCAGCGAGCGCTGGGTCGCCAGGTACACGCTGGCCATGGCGCCTTCGCCGATCTCGCCTTCGATGTCATAACCCGGAATCACGATGTTCATGGCGAGACCTTCACGACAATGGCGGTGATATTGTCCGGCGCGCCTCGGTTGAGGCCCAGGTGCACCAGGCTGCGCACGATCTCGTCCGGCGCGTCATGGCCCAGCACCTCGCGGATTTCGTGATCTTCGACGGTTTTGTTCAAGCCATCGCTGCACAGCAGGTAGCTGTCACCGGGGGCGATCAGCAGGTCGACCACCGATAGCGCCAACTGGGCTTCCACGCCAATCGCGCGGGTGACGATATTGGCGCGCGGGTGCACGCGGGCATCGGCTTCGCTGAGCAGGCCGCTGTCTTGCAGGTCCTGCACGTAGCTGTGGTCGCGGGAAATGCCTTCGAGCACGCCGTCGCGCAGGCGGTACAGGCGGCTGTCGCCCGCCCACAAGCACACGCCGCGCAGGCCGCGTGCGGCCAATACCACAACCGTACTGCCCATCATGGTCACGCCACGGTTGGCGGTTTCTTCGCGCACGGCTGCGTTGATGCGGATCAGGTCATTGCGCAAGGCCGCCGAGTATTCGTCGAGGGAACGCCCCACCGGCACATTGCGCAGGCTGTCGACGATCAAACTGCTGACGTAGTCCCCCGCCGCATGCCCGCCCATGCCGTCGGCCACCACCCACAGGCGGTTCTCCGGCAGGTCCAGGCACGCGTCTTCATTGACCTGGCGGACCATGCCCACATGGCTTTTGCTCGCGGATTTGAACGTCGACCCCATCTACATCACACCTTCTTGTCCGAGCAAAAACTGCGCAAAATCGCCGGCGGCAGGCAAGCCCTGACACCGCAATAAACCAGGGGAAATCACCTGCGAGCCACGGCCCCACCACAGGCTCGCGCCCTCGCAGGCCTGTTCGGCGAGCGCGGTCATGCGGCTGTGGGGCACGGTGGCGGCCACCCGCTGCAGGCCGGCAAAACGGCTGTCCACCGCGCGTTGCTCACTGGCCGGAATGCCGAGTTTGTCGACGCCGTCGTTGAAGCCTTCAAAGGTTGCGCCGGCATTCAGGGTGCTGAGCAGCAGCTCTTCGGCCTGCTCGAACCAGGTGTCCGGCCCGCCGACCAGCGACGCCGGGTTGGTGTCGTGATCGAGCAACGCCACCACCGCCAGCGGGAAATACCGCCCGACCCGATCAATGCTCGGCATCACCACACCCGCCGCCGCATCCGGCCCGCACACACCCGGCGCCAGCACGAAGCGCCACAACGGGCTGACCAAATACACGTTGAGCCAGTCACCGCCGAGGCTGTTTTGGCTGGCAAGCAAACCTGCCGCCAGCCAGCTGTCCCACGGGCCGATAAAGCTCTGGGGCAAGGCGCGGCTGACAAAGTCACCGCGGCTGGCCAACTTGCCGTAGAAACCCAGCGTCGTCATAACCGCTCCGGCAGGCTGAAGCCGCTGAGCACGCGGCTCTTGAACGGGTTGAAAGCACTGTTGGCGCGCAACTCGTAAGCGATGCTCGCGCCGTCAACCCGCAGGCGCAGGTTGAAGCGGTCCGGCGAGTTGCCGGCGGTGAGGTCCGACTGTTCCAGCAAGCGGAACCAGGCCCACGGGCCGTCCAGGGTCACGCCGGAACGGCCACTGGCCGACGGCGGCATGATCGAAATGCGCACCACGCCAATGCTGCCGGGGTTCGGCCATTGCATGGCCACCGGGCGGCTTGGGCCGTGGTCATAGCTCAATTGCTGGCCGTCCAGGTCGAGCAGGAACTGGGTGATGGTCGGGTCCATCGACACCGGTTTAAGCTCGAAACGCACGATCGGCTGGGTACCGCCCGCGCGGAAGAACGCATCACGAATCGCCGCCGCGCGCTGAAAGGTTTGCAAAACGCCCGGCGCAATCCCGAGCTTCTGCGCGGCGCCCGGCTGCCAGCGCCAGGTCTGCGCGGAGGTGTCGACGTAAGGCTGCAGGTACTTGCGGAAGTAGTTGTCCATCACCCCGCCGACGCCGAAGAACTGGCCGAAGTCGTCCAGCGTGGCGTCACGCGCGCTGCCCGGCGCCATCGGGTAACGCCCGGCCAGGGACTGACGGTACACGTTGACCACTTCGCTGACCCACGCCGCGTTGAGTTGGTTGCGCACGCCGCCCATCATGCTGTTGGTGGTGGAATTGACCACCGACTTGACCATGCCCTGCACCAGCGGCGGCTGGCGTTCGGCGTTCAGGCTGACTCGCGTGGCCGCCGCCGCTGCCTGGTTCTTCGCCTCACCGAGCAAGGCATCGCCACTGGCGCCGACCATGGCGCTGACCTGCACATACAGCGCGTTCATGTCCGCCAGCAGGCCATCGATGGCAGCCGGCTCGCCTTCATTCTTGCTGACGATGCTATTGAGTTCGGCAAAGTGCGCAGTCACCGGATCGTCTGCCGCCTGCGGCGCGTTGGCAGTCGGTTGCTCCTGGCCAAGCAGGCTGCCAAGGCGCTCCTTGAGTTTGTCGACACCCCCTTCCACCGGCACGCCTTTGGCGGCCAATTGGCGTTCCTCGGCTTGCAGATCGGTTTCCTTGGAGACGGCCACCAGCAGCTTTTTCAACGGCGACGTAGGCCCGGAAATCACCCGCAGCACGTCCGCTGCCTGGGCCACGCTGGTGATCGGCACGAAGTCGATGTCGGCAAGCAGCGCGTCCCACTGGCGCTGGTAGTCCTGGAAGTACAGGCGACGCACATCGGCGGCAAGGCTGACCACGTTCTGCTGGTCGGCCTGCTCACGGCCCAGCACCCATTGCTCTTCGGCGAGGGTGCCGGTCTGGTTCAGGCTGCTGAGCAGGAATGCCTGGCGATAACCCTTGGCGGTGAAGAACCCACTCAGCGGCTCGCCCAACGGCTTGCCACTTTTGCGGCTGAACACCAGCGCAGCGTCGCGGCCGGCGGCTTCGTTAATGCGAAAGTCCGGCACGCCTTCGGGCAGTTTCTGGCGTTTTACCCGGTCATAGACGCGCTGGGCCACCGGCAGTTGTTGCAGTTGCCGACGCAGGTCGTCGATCAGCCGTGGGTCGAGGCGTGCGTTCGGCGGGTGGCGTTCGAACAGCGCCTGCAAGTGCCCGCTCAACGCCTGGCGCTGATCGGCCGGCAGGTCGCGCGGCAGGTTGCGGTCCCAGTCCAGGGCGATCCAGGCCTTGATGAAGTCCGGGTCGTAATGCTCGGCGTCGGCGAGCATCAAGTAGGCCTTGAGGCCTTCGTACAGGAAGTCGGAATTGCCGCCGCCGTGCAGTTGTTCCTCGATGCGCGTCACCAGGCGTGGCGCGAATACGGCGATCAACAGCTTGCGGTAAACACTCGCGGACTCGGCTTCAAGCATGTCGCCTTGGTACAGGCCCAAGCCTTCGGACCAGCTCGGCGAATCACCCGCGAGGTTCTTCACCGCATTCAGCAACGGCAGCACAGCCAATACTTCGCGCTGCGCCGGGCTGAGGTTCTGCACGGTCTGGCCCAGCGGCGCGACCTTCTGATCGACCTGGGCGATGTACGCCTGGTTGGCGCGGTAACTCACCCACCACAAACCGCTGACCACCACCACCAACGCCACGGTCGCCGCCAGCACGCCGCGTGCGATCCATTTGCGCCGACGCTCGACCTTCGGGTTCACACCCACCAGCCCACGCTCGGCAAAGGCCACGGCGGTGAACAGTTTTTCGATGAAATAACTGCGACCGGTGCCGCTCTGGCGCGCCAGGTGTTGGCGGTCCAGGTTCATGCTCTGGGCCATGGCGCCGATCAGGCGATCAATCGGGCTGCCTTCCTGGGTGCCGCTGGTGAAGTACACGCCGCGCAGCAACACGCGCTCTTCAAAGGCGTTGGGTTTGAACACACCTTCGAGGAAGCCTTGCAGGCAATCCTTCAAGGCGCCGAATTGCTGCGGGAAACCGTAGATCAGGTCGCGCCGGGCCGGGTCGCGCTCTTGTTGCAGGCGCTCCACCAAGCGTTCGTTGAGGCGCTGCTCCAAGCCGGCGAATTCGCTTTGCAGCGTCGCCAACGGGCTGTCGCTGTTTTTGCCGTCGTCCAGGGCAAAGGTCATGCCCCATACCTGGGCGCGGTCTTCCTTGCTCAGGTTGTCGAAGTACTCCATGAAGCCCGGCACCAGGTCGAGCTTGGTCAGCATCAGGTAGATCGGGAAACGCACGCCCAACTGGGTGTACAGCTCCTGGATACGCAGGCGAATCGCCGCGGCATGGGCGGCGCGTTCGGCATCCGTGCCGAGCAGCAGATCCGACAGGCTAATGGCGATAAACGCGCCATCGATCGGGCGGCGCGAACGCTGCTTTTTCAACAGATCAAGGAAGCCCAGCCACGCGGCTTTATCCACCGTGGAGTTGCTGTCCTGGGTGGTGTAGCGGCCCGCGGTGTCGAGCAAAACGGCTTGGTCGGTAAACCACCAATCACAGTTGCGCGTGCCGCCGACGCCGCGCACCGCACCGGCGCCCAGCTGCGCGGCCAGTGGGAAGTGCAGGCCGGAATTGACCAGCGCGGTGGTCTTGCCCGAACCCGGCGGGCCGATGATCACGTACCACGGCAGCTCGTAGAGGTTGCGACGCTCATCACCGCCGAGCTTGGCCTTTTTCAGCAGTGCCAGGGCTTCGTCCATGCGCTGGCGCAGGGTCGATAACTCTTCGGCAGTGGCGACGCTGTTGGGATCTACCGGGGTTTCGGCGGCCAGGCTGCGCATCACTTCGGCAGCCTGGCGCCGGGCCTGGATAATGCGGAACACGCGGTAAGCGATCCACCCCGCAAATACCAGGATGATCAGCGCCCAACGGCGCCCTTCCGGCACCAGGAAGTCGAGCAACGGCCCGACAAACCAGATGATCAGGCTCAGGGCAATCAGGCCCAGCACGGGGATCACCCAGCGAATCATGAAACTGAAAAACGCCTTCACTCGACGCCCTCCGCCAATACGGTGATTTCAACCCGACGATTGCGGGCACGGCCTTCGGCAGTGGCGTTGGTTGCCACAGGCTCAGTGTCGCTTCGGCCTTCGGCGCTGAAGCGCTCCGCCTGGCCGGTCTTGGCTGCCAGAATCTCCAGCACCGACTTGGCGCGGGCTTCGGACAGCGCCCAGTTGGACGGGAAGCGCAGCGTGGCAATCGGGCGGTTGTCACTGTGCCCGGTGACGCGCACCTGGCCCTTGACCTTGCGGATGGCGTCAGCGATGCGCAGCATCAACGGCTGGTAGTCATCGACGATGCTGGAGCTGGCGGACGCGAACAGCTCATCGCCACGGATCGTCACCACGGAACGGTCGACCTTGTCTTCCACGGCCACGCGGCCAGCCTTGATGTCTTCCACCAGGAAACCGGCCAAGCGTGGCCGCTCAATGACTTTCGGCTGCGCTACCGGCCGGTCGATGGCCTGCACCGGAATCTCGCCCAGGGCATGGATGTTCTTGAACACCGGCTCGGCGTCCGAGGCCAGCTTCATGCGCAAACCGAACAGCAACGCCAGCAGCAACGCCAGGCCGATGGCCACGGCGATCCACGGCGGCATGAATTGCGCCAGGCGATCACGCGCCACGGTCACGCCGCGCCAGTGCGGCGACAGCTCGCGCTCGTGTTCGCCACGCGCACTGCGAATGGCGGCGGCGGTGCGTTCACGCAAGGCTTCCAACTGGCTGCGACCGTCATTCATCACGCGGTAACGGCCCTCGAAACCCAGGCACATGCACAGGTACAACAGCTCCAGCAAATACAAACGCTCGCGCGGGCTTTGCAGGCAGTGGTCGAGCAACTGGAAGACTTTTTCGCCGCCCCAGGCTTCGTTGTGCACGGTGATCAACAGGCTCTGTTTGCCCCAGTCGCTGGTGCTGCCCCACGGCGTACTGAGCACCGCTTCATCGAGCGCGGTGCACAGCGCGTAACGCGCCAGCAGCACTTCATTGCGCGCCACGCCAGCGGCTTCGGCGCGCTCTTCGAACTGGCGCAAGTAAGCCAGCAACTGCGCGCGCAGGCTGGCCGGTGCCGGATGCGCGATGGTGTTGCGCAGGCGCGTCAACAGCGCCAACAGTGGGCCGGCAGCGCTTTCCAACGGGTTGAGGCCTTGGCTTTTGCCGGTCAGGATCGGCGCGGCCGGCATCGATAAAGGCGCCGGTTCTGCACGCGCAGGTTCCGGCGCACGGCCACCCGGGCGCGGCATGAACTGGGTGCGGTCATCATCATTGGGATGCATCGCGGATTATCCTCGGATCGCCCAGAAGGCCAGGTTCAAGCCCGGGAACTGCCCGGCGATGTGGAAGGCAAAGCCACCGGAGTTGTTTAGCTGTTGCCAGTGCTCGCTGCCACGGTCCAGTTCGTAATAGGTGCTGCCCGCGTGGTACGGGATCTGGCGTGGCGCCACCGGCAACGGCAACAGGCCAATGCCCGGCAGTTGCAGGTTGACCATGTCGCGGATGTGTTCCACCGAACCGACTTTGCTCTGCTGGCCGAAGCGCGCGCGCAGGGTTTCGCCGGGCACATCGGCGCGCACCACGAGGATGAAACTGGCGCTGTCGAGCAGGGTTTTGTCGGCGAGCATCGCCACGTGGATGCCGTAGGCTTTCTCCACAATCGGGATCGGCGTGGCTTTGCTGTCGATCAGCATCGACAGCGCTTCACGCAAGGCCGCCATCACCGGGGCGAAGCTCAAGGCCAGGTCGTCGTGCTGGTAGTGCGGATATTCCTGGGGGCGCCGACCCGAAGTCGAGAAGGTGGAAAACTCGCCGGCCAGGCTCACCAGTTCACTGAAGAAACGCTCCGGGTGCAGCGGGCTCAACTGGCTGAAATGTTGGAGCAGCGGCTGCGCGCGGTTGACCAGTTGCAGCAGCATGAAGTCGGCAATCTCCGACGCACCACCGGCGCCCGAGGCGACCACGCGGCCGGCCAGGGCTTCGCCACGCTGGTGCAGCAGGCCGAGCAGTTCGCTGCGAAAGGCGGTCAGCGGTTTGCTGGCGGCAACGTCGAGTACCGGTGGAATGTAAGTGTCGTCGAGCACCAGCGCGCGGTCGGCGCGTTTTTCCTTGATGCGCACCAGGCCAATAGCGGCGTAATCGCTGATGCCATCTTGTGCCGTCAACAGGCGCAGGGCGCGGGAGCCCACGGCCACCGGCGCGCGGTTTTCGAACGGGGCATTGTCATCACGGACTTCGCGCACCTGGCTGACATAACGCGCCGCGCCGAGGTCTTCGCCGTCATCTACCGTGTCACGCGCGCCTGCGCGCTTGAGCGGCAAGGCCAGGTAGACCAGGCCGTCGCGCAGGTTGTCGTCGATATTCAGCGGGCTCGGCGCCAGGTCATCCTGGGGAATATTGAACGGCGTGCCATCCGGCAACAGGCCGCGCGCCGACACGATGGCCAGCTTGCCCTGAGCCAGCAGGCCCTGGTCAATCAACAGCTCGGAAAAACCCCACGCACCGGCAGACAACGGGCGGCTGCGGGCGTCGATCAGGTTTTCCAGGTAACGGTCATGCTGCTGGAAGTGCTGCGTTCCGATGAACATGCCTTCCGACCAGACCACGCGATTGTTCCAGGACATGGGGGCTCCGATTGCTTCTTATTGGGCAGGGCTGGATGGGGGAACCACGACGTCAGCGCGCACCGCGCGCACATCGAGGCTGATCTGGTATTCGGTGTATTGGCGCGCCGGTACGGTGAGCACCGTGCGCCATTGCGCGCGGTCCAGTTCGCGGTAGCCCACCAGCAAGCCGATTTGGCGCGTGGACGGGTCGAGGTCGCGTTGGATACTCAGTTGCTGGCCGGGCTGGACCATCACTTCGTCCTGGTCGAGCAGGTCCAGGCCGAGGGTGGATTGCGCGCGATCAGCCAGTGCGAAGTAGTCGGAGCGGCTGAAGGTGGCGGCGTTTTTCAGCTCGAAGATGCGCACCCGCACCGGGGCGGCCTGGCCGTTGGCGCCGGGGTTGAGCCCGGCAATGGCGTGAAAGTGCAGCTCGACGGCGGCGGTGTCCGCCTCGGCTTGCGCGGCGGCCTCGGGTTTGACGGCATCCTTGGCACACGCCGTCAGCAGCAGCGCGGTGGCGGCTGCGAGTAAAAACCTGGGAATCATCCTGCGTCCTCAATGACGTACTTAGCTATCCGTTTTATCCATTACTGCGTCGCGCTTTAACGACGCTGTCGTGCGCTGTGTTCTTCGTAGGCGCGACTGAATTCGCGACCAAACAAGTCCTGGAAGTCCTCTTGGGCTTCGCGGGAAATATTGCTGTAAAGCTCGGTGAACTGCTGCCAGTACTGGGCCTGGCGCGAGCCGTTGAACAGGCTCGACAGCCCGGCGGGCTTGCCCATACGCTCTTCCAGTTGCGCCGGTTCAAAGCGCGTGAGCAGGTGTTTGATCGCCGCCTCCACACCAGCCATTACCGCCAACTGATGGGCGCGCAGGTCGTCGAAACTGTCGCGCACGGCGATGTCCGGCGCCATAAACGCTTGGTTTCCATGACGAAGCAACAGCAGTAAGGCTTCGTCGGCATTCGGTGCAAATTTCAACGGGTTGTTTTCGGCAGGCTGGATCATCGTCTGCTGCATGCGGAACTCGCCCTTGAGGCTGGCGCGGGCACGCAACACGTCGATCAGGCCTTCGACCATCAGCCGGTAGCTGCGGCCGATGCTTTCCATCTGTGCTTCCGCTTGGGCTTTGTCGAGCCGCAATTGGTCGAGGCCGGCGCCGCGCAGGAAGGCTTGCAAGAGGTCGGGCTGTTGGCTGTCGGCCACGGGGGGCACGGGCTCGACCACCGGTGGCGGCTGGACGACGGGCGGCGCAGGCGGCGGTGTGACGGGTGTCGGAATGCTGACAACGGGCGCTGGGGTGTCGCCAAACAGGTCCCAGTCTTCAGGAATGACTGAGCCCGACACCACCGGCTTCTCGACTACGGGCACGGCGACCGGGGTTGGCGGGCGGAAGTCGTGCTGCTCGGAGGGCACGTGGTCTGCCACGGTCGGTGGTGGCACGGCTGTCGGCGTGAGGAAGTCGAACAGGTCGGGCAGCGTGTCCATCGACGAAGCGCCCTGAAACTGCGGCGCGATCACCGGCACAGGCGCTGGCGTGTTCGCCACTGCGCCCATCAGCGCTTCAAAACTGTTCGGCGAATCACCGGTAAACGGCTGGCTATCAACGGCTTGCACGTTGAAGTCGATGCGCGCCTGGATTTCGTAATCGCCGATGCGGATCAGCTCGCCATCTTGCAGCAGCTCGCTGTTGCCTCGGCGCATACGAATGCCGGCGTTAACCAGTTCCACGCCGTTGGTGCTGTTATCGGTTAAATAATAACGGCCATCTTTGTATTGAATAACACAGTGTTGCGAGGAAACCAGGCGCTCCGGATCAGGCAATACCCAGTCATTATCCGAGCTGCGGCCGATAGCCATCGAGCCCTGATTCATGGACTTTTCGGGGCACTGCCCAGGGGTAATCTTGTGATAACTAGTGATAGTCAAACACAGCGACATCTTGCCTCCTTGCTGATACTTCGCGCGCAGTCGACTCCCGGGACGACGGTGCCCGAGAGATCCCCACCAGGTCGTGCAATCGACCTTCACAACCTGTTTTTGTCAGCATGATCGCTGATCTTAACGGGGCTCCATGACAAAAATCCTGTCCCGGTGCGCCACTCGACTCACCAGTCGCGCAGGTTGTTAAGCACCGCACATCTGTCACAGAGGGCGAATAGCTTACCTTGACAACGCGTAACTACTACACCAAAAATGCACAACTTCTTGAACATCAGTGATGGCGCATTAGTGGCATCCTGACTATATGACCAAGAAAACATGCAAAGTTCATTGCGCAACTAATGCATGCATTGCCCGGTATCTAACGGGCGGATAGGGAGATCAAATCAAGTGGATGTGCCGTTGCTGCTCGCCGCCGTTTCCGCGACTTCGCCGTGTGGCGAAGATATGGAATATGACGCGCAATTTCTCCAATTGGAGCGTGACGCCAAAGGCCAACCCGAGCGCAGCATGGGCGACTCTATCTTGCCCGCTGAACCGCCGGAATGGCGCAGCATCCAGCAGCAGAGCCTCGACCTGTTGCAGCGCAGCAAAGACCTGCGCATCACCCATTTCCTGTTGCAAAGCTCCCTCGCCCTGCAAGGCGTGGCCGGGCTGGCCGAAGTTCTGACGCTGATCAACGCGCTGCTGCGCGAATACTGGGCCGACCTGCACCCGCGCCTGGATACCGACGACGATAACGACCCTACCGTACGCATCAATGCGCTGTCCGGCCTGACCAGCGACGCGACCATTCGCCTGCTGCGCGAAAGTATTCTTACGCGCTCGCGCACGTTCGGGCCGGTGAGCCTGCGCGCCGCGCTGAACGCCAGCGGCTTGATGAGTTTCCCCGATGAACAGCTCGGCGCCCAGCAACTCAACGCCGCGTTCCTCGACAGCGACCCCGAACAACTGCAAGCCACCCGCGACGCCTTGAGCGCCGCGCGTGCCGCCTGCGAAGCCATCGAACAACAGGTCAGCGACCAGGTCGGCTCGGCCCAGGGCGTGGACCTCAGCCTGTTGAAGCAACCGCTCAAGCAGGCGCTGCAAGTCCTCAACCAATGCGTACCGAACAGCGATACCAGCAGCGAGCCCGAGGCCGTCAGTGACGACAATGCCCCCTCGGTTGAATACGCTGCTACCCCCGCCGCACCACGCCCGACGGGCGACATCGCCAGCCGCGATGACGTGCTGCGCAGCCTCGACAAGATCCTTGCGTACTACACCCGGCACGAGCCTTCGAGCCCGCTGCCGGTGCTGTTGAACCGGGCGAAGAATCTGGTGCACGCCGACTTTGCGGCCATCGTGCGCAATCTGATTCCCGACGGCATGTCCCAATTTGAAAACCTGCGCGGCCCGGACGACGAGTAAGCCGCCGGACTGTGCAGTAACAACACCGTCGCTCAAGCGACCAGGAGCAGCAACGTGGCGAAGCAAAGTTCTCAGAAATTCATCGCGCGCAACCGTGCGCCTCGAGTGCAGATCGAGTACGACGTCGAGCTTTACGGCGCCGAGAAAAAGGTCCAGCTGCCCTTCGTGATGGGTGTGATGGCCGACCTCGCCGGTAAGCCCGCCGAGCCTCTGGCGCCCGTGGCCGACCGCAAGTTCCTTGAAGTGGACGTCGACAACTTCGACTCGCGCCTCAAGGCCATGCAGCCGCGCGTGGCCTTCCACGTACCGAACGAGCTGACCGGCGAAGGCAACCTGAGCCTGGACATCACCTTCGAAAGCATGGACGACTTCAGCCCGGCCGCCGTGGCCCGCAAGGTCGACTCGCTGAACCAGCTGCTCGAGGCCCGCACCCAGCTGGCCAACCTGCTGACCTACATGGACGGCAAGACCGGCGCTGAAGAAATCATCATGAAAGCGATCAAGGACCCGGCACTGCTGCAGGCCCTTGCGAGCGCGCCGAAGCCTGCTGGGGATCAATAACCATGACCGACAATACCGCCCGCGAAGGCGCACAGAACCTGGGTGCCACCCAAGAAGCCAGCGAGTTCGCGAACCTGCTGCTGCAAGAATTCAAACCCAAGACCGAGCGTGCCCGCGAAGCCGTGGAAACCGCCGTGCGCACCCTGGCCGAACAGGCTCTGGCACAGACGGACCTGGTCTCGAATGACGCGATCAAGTCGATTGAATCGATCATCGCCGCCATCGACGCCAAGCTCACCGCCCAGGTCAACCAGATCATCCATCACCAGGATTTCCAGCAGCTGGAAAGCGCCTGGCGTGGCCTGCACTACCTGGTCAACAACACCGAAAGCGATGAGCAGCTGAAGATTCGCGTGCTCAACATCTCCAAGCCGGACCTGCACAAGACCCTGAAAAAATTCAAGGGCACCGCGTGGGACCAGAGCCCGATCTTCAAGAAGATGTACGAAGAAGAATACGGCCAGTTCGGCGGCGAACCCTACGGCTGCCTGGTCGGCGATTACTACTTCGACCAGTCGCCACCCGACGTGGAGCTGCTGGGCGAGCTGTCGAAAGTCTGCGCCGCCATGCACTCCCCGTTCATCGCTGCGGCCTCGCCGACCGTGATGGGCATGGGCTCGTGGCAGGAACTGTCGAACCCGCGCGACCTGACCAAGATCTTCACCACCCCGGAATACGCCGGCTGGCGTTCGCTGCGTGAATCGGAAGACTCGCGCTACATCGGCCTGACCATGCCGCGCTTCCTGGCGCGCCTGCCGTATGGCGCCAAGACCGACCCGGTGGAAGCCTTCGCCTTCGAAGAAAACACCGACGGTGCCGACAGCTCCAAGTACACCTGGGCCAACGCCGCGTACGCGATGGCGGTGAACATCAACCGTTCGTTCAAACACTACGGCTGGTGCTCGCGCATCCGTGGCGTGGAATCCGGCGGTGAAGTGGAAAACCTGCCAGCCCACACGTTCCCGACCGATGACGGCGGCGTGGACATGAAGTGCCCGACCGAAATCGCCATCAGCGACCGCCGTGAAGCGGAATTGGCGAAGAACGGTTTCATGCCGCTGCTGCACAAGAAAAACACCGACTTCGCGGCCTTCATCGGCGCCCAGTCGTTGCAGAAACCGGCCGAATACGACGACCCGGACGCTACCGCCAACGCCAACCTGGCCGCGCGCCTGCCGTACCTGTTCGCCACCTGCCGTTTCGCGCACTACTTGAAGTGCATCGTGCGCGACAAGATCGGTTCCTTCAAAGAGAAGGACGAGATGCAGCGCTGGTTGCAGGACTGGATCCTCAACTACGTCGACGGCGACCCGGCGCACTCCACCGAAACCACCAAGGCCCAGCATCCGTTGGCGGCTGCCGAAGTGATCGTGGAAGACGTCGAAGGCAACCCGGGTTACTACAACTCCAAGTTCTACCTACGCCCGCACTATCAACTCGAAGGGCTGACCGTGTCGCTGCGCCTGGTATCGAAGCTGCCTTCGGCTAAAAGCGCGTAACCACGAATGAGCCGGCTCTTCTGTGGGAGCCGGGCTTGCCCGCGATGCAGGCGGCGCGGTCTGCCAGTCAGACCGCGGTGATGCAATCGCAGGCAAGCCAGCTCCCACAGAACAGCATTGCCCATTGGGCTTAAACAAATATCGTGGCTGAGACCACACAGGGAGAAAACATGGCTGTTGATATTTTCATCAAGATCGGCGACATCAAGGGCGAGTCCATGGACAAGGCCCACAAGGACGAAATCGACGTGCTGAACTGGAGCTGGGGCATGGCTCAGTCCGGCAACATGCACGTTGGCGGTGGCGGTGGCGCGGGCAAGGTGAATATCCAGGACCTGTCGCTGACCAAGTACGTCGACAAAGCCTCGCCGAACCTGATGATGCACTGCGCCAGCGGCAAGCACATCGACAAGGTCAAGCTGACCGTGCGCAAGGCCGGTGGCGAAAGCCAGGTCGAGTACATGGTAATCAACCTGGAAGAAGTGCTGGTCACGTCCCTGAGCACCGGCGGCTCGGGTACTGATGATCGCCTGACCGAAAACGTCACCCTGAACTTTGCCCAAGTGATGGTCGACTACCAGCCGCAGAAAGCCGACGGCACCAAAGACGGCGGCGCGATCAAGTTTGGCTGGAACATCCGTTCCAACACCAAGCGCTGATAAACCCGGTGGCCGTGGCTCTCCGCCACGGCCCCAGGTATCTGCCCCTCGCAAAAACCGTCCCTCTCACAACCCGTCCGTGGAGCTGCTTTGGTGGTAACTGAAATCGCTTCCCGCGACCGTCTGCAACCGTCCCTGTTGGACCGGTTGACCGACGACGACCCAACCAACCCCAAGGAAAGCACCGACAAACGCGTGCTATCCCTGACCCAATTGAAAGCCTCGGTTCTGCGCGACCTGGCGTGGCTGCTCAACACCACGTCGTTGCTGGATGCCGATGCCACGCTGCACACCCCGGCCGGCACGTCGGTGGTCAATTACGGCCTGCCGGCACTGGCGGGCAACAGTGTTTCCAGTGTCGATATCAAGGCGCTGGAAGCGTTGATCTACCAGGCTATCGCCACCTTTGAGCCACGCATTTTGCGCCACACCTTGCGCGTCAAAGCCCGCGTCGGCCACGGCGAGATGAACCATAACGCGCTGAGTTTCGAGATTGAGGGCGACCTGTGGGCGCAGCCAGTGCCATTGCGCCTGCTGCTGCAAACCGACCTCGACCTGGAATCCGGCCACGTTCGCGTGGTAAATGCCGACCAGCGGAGGCGCCCATGAACCCGCGCCTGCTGGAGCTGTACAACCAGGAACTGCACCACGTGCGCGAAAGCGCCGCCGAGTTCGCCAAGGAATACCCGAAGATCGCCAGTCGGCTGACCCTGTCCGGTATGGACTGCGCCGACCCGTACGTCGAACGCTTGCTCGAAGGTTTTGCCTACCTGACTGCCCGCGTGCAGCTCAAGCTCGACGCCGAGTACCCGACCTTCACCCACAACCTGCTGGAAATCGCCTACCCGCATTACCTGGCGCCAACGCCGTCGATGACCGTGGTGCAATTGCAGACCGACCCCGATGAAGGCTCACTGGCCAGGGGTTTTGCGCTGCCGCGCGACACCGTGTTGCGCGCCGCCCTGGGCCGCGAAACCCAGACCTGCTGCGAGTACCGCACCGCGCACCCGGTGACGCTGTGGCCGTTGCAGGTCAGTGGCGCCGAGTACTTCGGCAACCCCGCCGCCGTGCTCGGGCGCCTGGCCGCCAGCGAGCCGAAAGCCAAGGCCGGTTTGCGCCTGACCTTGCGCACCGGCGCCGAATTGCCGTTCAACAGCCTCGACCTCGACAGCCTGCCGCTGTACCTCAGCGGCGCCGACGAGCAGCCGTTCCGTCTTTACGAACAATTGCTCGGCAATGCCTGCGCGGTGTTTGCACGCAAGCCCGGTGGCGATTGGGTTGAGCGCCTGCCGCAAGACGCGTTGCGCTCCCGTGGTTTTGACGACGCCGATGCCGCCATGCCGGTGGTGGCCCGTGCGTTTCAGGGCTATCGGCTGTTGCAGGAATACTTCGCCCTGCCCCACCGTTTCCTGTTCGTCGAATTCGCCGAACTGAGCCGCGCGGTCAAACGCTGCGACGGCCAGGAGCTGGAACTGATCGTGCTGTTCGACCGCCATGAGCCGAGCCTGGAAGGCAGCGTCGGCGCGGCGCAGTTCATGCCGTTCTGCACCCCGGCGATCAACCTGTTCCCCAAGCGCGTGGACCGTATCCACTTGTCCGACCGCGTCAACGAACACCATGTGATCGCCGACCGCACGCGGCCGATGGATTTCGAGATTCATTCGCTGAACGGCATCACCGGCCATGGCACCGGGCCGGAGCAGCCGTTTCTACCGTTCTACGCAGTGCGTGATCCGTCGCGCTATGGTCGTGACCAGGCTTACTACACGCTGCGCCGCGAGCCGCGCGTGTTGTCCAGCGACCAGCGCCGCAACGGTCCGCGCTCTACGTATGTGGGCAGTGAAACCTTCGTCAGCCTGGTCGACAGCCAGCAAGCGCCGTACCGCCATGACCTGCGCCAACTCGGCGTGACCGCGCTGTGCACCAATCGCGAT
Organism: Pseudomonas sp. MONT-RG-20F-20-E-7-02; assembly: GCF_022662395.1. NCBI lineage: Bacteria > Pseudomonadati > Pseudomonadota > Gammaproteobacteria > Pseudomonadales > Pseudomonadaceae > Pseudomonas > Pseudomonas sp. MONT-RG-20F-20-E-7-02. Next base: position 309,316 of record NZ_JAKNQN010000004.1, on the reverse strand, counting down.
CTGCCGTTGTTCATGAGCGTGGGCAACGGCAAGACTGACTTCACCCTGGCCGACAGCGCGCCGGTATTGTCGGTGCGCTGCGTCGCCGGCCCGAGCCGCCCACGCGCCAGCCATGCGCATGACGCCAAGGCCTGGCGCCTGATCAGCCAGTTGTCGCTCAATTACCTGTCGCTGAGCGAACAGGGCCAGGGCGCTGGTGCCTTGCGCGAACTGCTGCGCCTGTACGGCGACAGCAACGACGCGGCGCTGCAATTGCAGATCGAGGGCCTGCGCGAAGTCAGCAGCAAAGCCGTGACCCGGCGCCTGCCGATGCCCGGCCCGATCGTGTTTGGCCGTGGTTTGGAAATTACCCTGGAATTCGATGAAAACGCGTTTCGTGGCACCGGTGTGTTTCTGCTCGGTGCGGTGCTGGAGCGCTTCCTGGCACGTTACGTGTCGATCAACAGCTTTACCGAGACGGTGATCCGTACCACCGAACGCGGCGAGATCATGCGATGGAAAGCCAAGCCCGGGCGGCGTCCGACCCTGTGAACACACTGGATGCGATGCATCAGAAGCCCTGGGAATACGATTTCTTCCAGGCGCTGCGGCGTATCGAGTGCGAATCGCCGGACCTGCCGCGCCTGGGCCATTCCCTGCGCCTGGCGGATGACCCGCTGCGCCTGGGGCAACAGGCGGATTGCACCTTCGCCCCGGCGACCTTGGCTTCGGTCGACCCCGGCGGCGACGGCAAGCCCGCGCGCCTGGAGCAGTTTTTCTTCGGCCTCGGCGGCCCCAACGGCCCGTTGCCGCTGCACATCACCGAGTACGTGCGCGAGCGTCAGCGCAACAACGCCGACAGCACCAGCAAACAGTTTTTGGACGTGTTCCACCATCGCCTGCTCAGCCTGTTTTACCGGGCCTGGGCCGAGGCGCGGCCGACGGTCAGCCACGACCGCCCGGACGACGATTACTGGTCCGCACGCCTGGCGGCGCTGAGTGGCCGGGGCATGCCGAGCCTGCTCAACCAGGGATTGATCCCCGACACGGCGAAGCTGCATTACAGCGGCCACCTGTCGGCGCAAACCCGCTACCCGGACGGCTTGAAGGCGATTCTCAGCGAGTACTTCGGCCTGCCGGTGGAGATCGAAGAATACGTCGGCCAATGGCTGGAGCTGCCCGAGCGCAGCCGCGTAAGCGTCAGCGCCAACAGGCTGGGCGTGGACTTCTGCCTGGGCAGCCATGTGTGGGACCGCCAGCATAAATTCCGCATCCGCCTCGGCCCGCTCACGCTCGATGACTACATGGGCATGTTGCCCGGCAGCCAGCCGTTCAACGAGCTGGTGGCGTGGGTGGCCGAGTACCTGGGCCATGAATTGGACTGGGACCTGAACCTGATTTTGCAACAACCCGAAGTACCGGCGCTGCAGCTCAATGGCCAGTTCCGCCTGGGCTTCAACACCTGGCTCGGCCAACCCGAGCACGACGCCAACGACCTAATCCTGGCCCGGCATTACGCCGATCACGCCACCACCTCAAGGAATCCAGAGCATGGGTGAAATCAGTCGCGCCGCACTGTTCGGCAAACTCAACAGCGTGGCCTACAAGGCCATCGAAGCCGCCACCGTGTTCTGCAAACTGCGGGGCAACCCGTATGTGGAACTGGCCCACTGGTTTCACCAGTTGCTGCAACTGCAGGACTCGGACCTGCACCGCATCATTCGCCAGTTCAACGTCGAGCCCGCACGCCTGGCCCGTGACCTGACCGAAGCGCTGGACCGCCTGCCGCGCGGCTCGACCTCGATCACTGACCTGTCCTCCCATGTGGAAGAAGCCGTGGAACGCGGTTGGGTTTACGGCAGCCTGATGTTCGGCGAGAGCCAGGTGCGCACCGGTTATCTGGTGTTGGGCATTTTGAAGACCCCAAGCCTGCGTCATGCATTGCTGGGCTTGTCGTCCGAGTTCGACAAAATCAAAGCTGAAGCCCTGAGCGAACGTTTTGATGAATACGTCGGTGATTCGCCCGAGAATGCCTTGAGTGCCAGCGATGGTTTCAACGCAGGCGCCGTTCCAGGCGAAGCCAGCGGGGCGATGGCGCCGAGTGCGATGGGCAAGCAGGAAGCACTCAAGCGCTTTACGGTCGACCTGACCGAACAGGCGCGCAGCGGCAAGCTCGACCCCATCGTCGGCCGTGATGAAGAGATCCGCCAACTGGTGGATATCCTGATGCGTCGGCGCCAGAACAACCCGATCCTCACCGGTGAGGCCGGTGTGGGCAAGACCGCCGTGGTCGAAGGTTTCGCCCTGCGCATCGTCGCCGGTGACGTGCCGCCTGCGCTCAAGGACGTGGAGCTGCGCAGCCTCGATGTGGGCCTGCTGCAAGCCGGCGCCAGCATGAAAGGCGAGTTCGAACAGCGTCTGCGCCAGGTCATTGAAGACGTGCAGGCCTCACCCAAGCCGATCATCCTGTTTATCGACGAAGCCCACACGCTGGTGGGTGCCGGTGGCGCCGCCGGGACGGGGGATGCGGCCAACCTGCTCAAGCCGGCTTTGGCACGCGGCACCTTGCGCACCGTGGCCGCCACTACGTGGGCCGAGTACAAAAAACACATCGAAAAAGACCCGGCCCTGACCCGCCGCTTCCAGGTGGTGCAAGTTGCCGAACCGTCGGAAGACAAAGCGCTGCTGATGATGCGCGGCGTGGCCTCGACCATGGAAAAACACCACCAGGTGCAGATCCTTGATGAAGCCCTGGAAGCCTCGGTGAAGCTGTCGCACCGCTACATTCCGGCGCGCCAGCTGCCGGATAAATCCGTAAGTTTGCTGGACACCGCCTGCGCCCGCGTCGCCATCAGCCTGCACGCGGTGCCAGCCGAAGTGGACGACAGCCGCCGGCGTATCGAAGCGCTGGAAACCGAGCTGCAAATCATCGCCCGCGAGCATGCCATCGGCATCGCGATTGGTGCCCGCCAAACCCATAGCGAAGCCTTGCTGACGGCCGAACGCGAGCGTCTGGCAACCTTGGAAAGCCGTTGGGCTGAAGAAAAAACCCTCGTCGACGAACTGTTGGCTACTCGCGCAACGTTGCGTGAAAAAGCGGGCGTGGTGGACAGCGGCAACGATGAATTACGCGCACAGCTTGTGGACCTGCAACAACGCCTCACCGCCCTGCAAGGCGAAACCCCGCTGATTCTGCCGACCGTGGATTACCAGGCCGTGGCCTCGGTGGTCGCCGACTGGACCGGCATTCCGGTGGGCCGCATGGCGCGCAACGAACTGGAGACGGTGCTCAACCTCGACCAGCACCTGAAAAAACGCATCATCGGCCAGGACCACGCCCTGCAGATGATCGCCAAGCGCATCCAGACTTCCCGCGCCGGCCTCGACAACCCGAGCAAGCCGATTGGTGTGTTCATGCTCGCCGGCACCTCGGGTGTGGGCAAGACCGAAACCGCCCTGGCCCTGGCCGAAGCGATGTACGGCGGTGAGCAGAACGTGATCACCATCAACATGAGCGAGTTCCAGGAAGCCCATACCGTGTCGACGCTCAAGGGCGCACCACCGGGCTATATCGGCTACGGCGAAGGCGGCGTACTGACCGAAGCGGTACGGCGCAAACCCTACAGCGTGGTGCTGCTGGACGAGGTGGAAAAAGCCCACCCGGATGTGCACGAGATCTTCTTCCAGGTGTTCGACAAGGGCGTGATGGAAGACGGCGAAGGCCGCGTGATCGACTTCAAGAACACGCTGATTCTGCTGACTACTAACGCCGGCACCGAGCTGATTTCCCAAGTCTGCAAAGACCCGGCGAACATTCCCGAGCCGGAAGAAATCGCCAAGGCGTTGCGCCAGCCGTTGCTGGAGATATTCCCACCGGCATTGCTCGGCCGGTTGGTGACGATTCCGTACTACCCGCTCAGCGATGAAATGCTCAAGGCGATCACTCGCCTGCAACTTAACCGCATCAAAAAGCGCGTGGAAACTACGCACAAAGTCGCTTTCGACTACGACGATGCGGTGGTCGATTTAATCGTTTCGCGCTGCACCGAAACCGAAAGCGGTGGCCGCATGATCGACACCATCCTGACCAACAGCCTGCTGCCGGACATGAGCCGTGAGTTCCTCACGCGCATGCTCGAAGGCAAGGCGCTGGCGGGTGTGCGGATCAGCAGCCGGGATAATGAATTGCACTACGACTTCAGCGACGCCGAATAACGACTGTTGGAATAGGGTCAATGTGGGAGCTGGCTTGCCTGCGATAGCATCACCTCGGTGTCATTGATAAACCGAGGTGCCTGCATCGCGGGCAAGCCCGGCTCCCACACAGTTCAGCTCCCACAGCTGAACCAGTTTGTGCAGTTATTAAGTCATTTACGAGACGCCCGATGCTATTCAACCAAGCCTCACGCCTGGCCAAGATCACCAGCCCGCTCGGGCCGGATGTGCTGTTGCTCAATGAAATGGGCGGCGGCGAAGAGCTGGGCAGGCTGTTCAACTATGAGCTGCAACTGACCTCGCTGGACGCCAACATTGACCTCAACCAGTTGCTCGGCAAGCCCATGAGCGTCGGCCTGCAACTGGCGGACGGTGGCGAGCGGCACTTCCACGGTATCGTCGCCCGTTGCAGCCAGAACATCGACCAGGGCCAGTTCGCCAGTTATCAGGTGACGCTGCGCCCGTGGTTCTGGCTGCTCAGCCGCACCTCCGATTGCCGGATTTTCCAGAACCTGAGCATCCCGCAGATCATCAAGCAGGTGTTCCGCGACCTGGGGTTTTCCGACTTCGAAGATGCCCTGAGCCGCCCGTACCGCGAGTGGGAATACTGCGTGCAGTACCGCGAGACCAGCTTCGATTTCGTCAGCCGCTTGATGGAGCAGGAAGGCATTTACTACTTCTTCCGCCATGAACAGGACCGCCATGTGCTGGTGCTGGCCGACGCCTACGGCGCCCACACCACGGTGCCGGGCTATGCGTCGATTCCGTACTACCCCAAGGACGAGCAGCAGCGCGAACGCGACCATATGCACAACTGGCACCTGGCGCACGAAGTACAGCCGGGCTCGCTGGAGCTCAACGACTACGACTTCCAACGCCCCAGCGCCAGCATCGATGTGCGCTCAGCGATGCCACGCCCGCACACCGCCGGCGACTACCCGCTGTACGACTACCCCGGCACCTACGTGCAAAGTGAAGACGGCGAACACTACGCGCGTACGCGCATCGAAGCCTTGCAAACCCTGCATGAGCAAATCGAGTTCAGCGGCAACGCCCGTGGCCTGGGCTCGGGTCATTTGTTCAGCCTCACCGGCTTCAGTCGCCAGGACCAGAACCGCGAATACCTGATCGTCGGCTGCCGCTATTACATCACCCAGGAAAGCCTGGAGAGCGGCGGCGGTTCGGGTTCGGCGCAGTTCGAAAGCAGCCTCACCTGCATCGACGCGCAACAGAGCTTCCGCCCGTTGGCGAACACCCATCGCCCCATCGTCAAAGGCCCGCAGACTGCGTTGGTGGTCGGCCCCAAAGGCGAAGAAATCTGGACCGACCAGTACGGCCGCGTCAAGGTGCACTTCTACTGGGACCGCCACGACCAATCCAACGAAAACAGCTCGTGCTGGATTCGTGTGTCGCAATCCTGGGCCGGTAAAAATTGGGGCTCGATGCAGATACCACGCATCGGTCAGGAAGTGATTGTGAGCTTCCTTGAGGGTGACCCGGACCGGCCGATCATCACTGGCCGCGTCTACAACGCCGAGCAAACGGTGCCTTACGACCTGCCGGAAAACGCCACCCAGAGCGGCATGAAAAGCCGCTCAAGCAAGGGCGGCACGCCGGCGAACTTCAATGAAATCCGCATGGAGGACAAGAAGGGGTTGGAGCAGTTGTACATCCATGCCGAGAGGAATCAGGACATCGTGGTGGAGGTGGATGAAAGCCACTCGGTGGGGCATGACCGCAATAAGAGCATTGGGCACAACGAGACGGTGACGATTGGGAATAATCGCCTGCGCGTCGTACGCAACAACGACACTGTGCTGGTGGGCGGAGCCAAGTCTGACAGCGCTGCCACAACCTATACCGTCGAGGCAGGAGACAGTATTCGCCTGGTATGCGGCGACAGCGTGATTGAGCTGAAAGCTGGTGGAGACATCAACCTGACCTGCACTTCGTTCAACCTGTTTTCCTCGGGCAGCAGCAAGATCCAGACAAAAGGCAAACTGGATATCAACCTGGGCAGTGACAAGGGCACCTCACCCGGTAATCAGGGCAAGCAAGCCACGATCCACAACGCCGTCGAATCCAAATTCCCCGGCAAGCCCGGCGCTGGTCAATAAAGAGATTTTTTCAGCATGAATTACCTGATCAACGAAGCCCAATTCACTCTGCCTGATGCTGAGGTACAGGACACTTCGATCAATATTCTCAAGTTCGCCACGCTGGGCACTACGTTGGTGGTCAGCCGCAGCCCTCTGGCGGAAGGCGAGGACTTGCAAAGCAACTTTGAGGGCCAGCTAAAGAAACTCGAACAGCAGGTCAAAGACCTTCGCTATTCGCCCGCGCAAGCCGTCAAGGTCGGCCCGGCGCAGGATATCGACGCCTTTGAAGTGCAGAACCGCTTCAACAAAGGCAGCGACAACATTTACCAGTATCAGCTGGCGATGCAGATACCCGGCACCCGCCGCTTGATCGCCTTGAGTTACGTCAAGACCCAGCCCTTGGGCCCTGCCGAAGCAGCGCATTGGGCCACGCTCAAAAGCACGCTCAACTTCTTCGCCGCGCCGTGAGTCGAGGCTGAGCAATGAGTGAAGACCTCTGGGCTGCCCGCGAAGGCGACGCACTGCTGCACACGTCGGTGATGGCCGATATTCTCGGCGGCGTACTGGAAGTGGCGGCCTATGCGGCGATCACCACTGTGGGCTGCCTGGCGGTGGCTGCGGCTGTTGCCATAACGACAGGTGCAACCATCGCCACCGGTGGCGTCGCTCTGGTTTTGGTCGTAGGTGCGGTCGTAGGTATTACTGCGGGGCTCACAGGGGCTGATCTGAAAATATCCAGTTGGTGCGAATCCGCCGCCAACTGGGTCTTCCCGCCGGTGATCGATGCCTTTATCACCAGCGGTTCAGACGACGTTTTCATCAACGGGAAAAAGGCTGCACGCGCGGCTGGCAAGATGACCGCTGTGCCGGTAGCCCCCAGCGAGCCGCCGGAGCCCAGCTTTCTGGACATGGCCGGGGAGTTTTTTTCGCAGATGTGGCGACCGACCGTCGCCTCACCCGCCCCCGGCACAGAGCCTTGCCTGCTGGATACCGTCGCGTGTAACAAGCACCCGCCCATGCCTCTGCAGTTCATTGCAGAGGGTTCCAGCTCGGTATTCATCAATGGCCAGCCTGCGGCGCGCAGTGGCGATCGCAGTACGTGCGACGCCAAAATTGGTACCGCCAAGGGCCTGATCTCGCCGGATGTGCGCATCGGTGGCGAGACCATCGTGGTGCAAGAGATTCGCAGCGGGAAAACGCCGGGCGTAGGCCTGGCAATTGCCGTGGTGATGGCGTTGCGGGGCAACGTGAAATGTTTCTGGACCAAGCTGCCGTGCCTGGTCGGTGGTTTGCTGGTGGGGGGCGCCGTCTCTTACGCAACCAGCAAGGTCACCTCTGCGCTCAAGAGCGCCATAAATAGCTCGCCCAATCCGGTGCACAGTGCCACCGGGGCCAAGATCCTGGGTGGGGACGAAGAGTTGGACTTCATATTGCCGGGCCTGCTCCCGATAGATTGGCAGCGTTTCTACAGCAGCCTCGACACACGTCAGGACAGCCTCTTTGGCGCGGGCTGGAGCGTTGCGTATGAAGTGTCGATCGAGGTAGATGCAGACGAAAACCTGTTCTACATCGATGAGCAAGGGCGCCGGCTCGAGATCGGCTACATCCCTTTGTCCGGCGGAGCGTTCGACCCAGGCGAAGGCCTTGCGGTCAGGCGCAGCAGTGACGGCGCGGTGCTGATTGAGAGCATCGACGGCCTGTACCGGCTATTCGAGCCCGACCCGCTGAACAGCTCGCGGATGCGCCTGCATCTGCTGGGTGATCGTAATGAAGGGCGGATCTTTCTCGACTACGACACTCAAGGGCGGCTGTATCGCCTGCGTGACACCCATGACTTAATGCACGTCGAGCTGACCTACTCGGCCGAGCACCCACGGCGCGTGAGCCTCATCGAGCGGCGTTACCTGCGCCAGGAACATTTCGATGCGCGCAGCGATGTACTCGTCAGTTATCGCTACGACAGCAATGGCGACCTGGTTGAAGTGTTGGATGTGCAAGGTACAACCCTGCGACGCTTTGCTTATGACAGTTGCCGGCGAATGGTCGAACACCAGTTGCCGAGTGGCCTGCGCTGCTTCTACCAATGGGCTGCAGTGTCTGGCCCGCAAGGTGAGGAGTGGCGGGTTAGCCGCCACTGGACAGATGCAGGCGATGAATACACCTTCGACTACGACCTGGAAGCCGGCATAACGCGCGTGACCGACGGCATGATGCGGGTCAGCACACGGCACTGGAACCCGCAGTACCAGATCACTCGCTACGTCGATAACCTGGGCCATACGTGGCAGTTCGAGTGGAGCGAAGATCGCCAGCTGCTCGGCGCAATTGACCCGCAAAATGGCCAGTGGCGCTTCAGCTATGACGAATCCGGCAACCTGAGCGCGGTGATCGACCCACTGGCCAGAACCAGCGGTACACAGTGGCTGGCGCATTGGGCATTGCCCCAAGTGGAAACCGACCCGGCGGGTAACAGTTGGCATTATCGCTATGACCAGCGTGGCAATTGCATCGAGGAAGTCGACCCCCTGGGAAACCGTACCCGTTATGTCTATGACGGTTTCGGTCAGCCGGTGCGCATTATCGACGCCACGGAAAAAACCCGGACACTGCATTGGAACGAGTGGAGCCAGTTGGTTGAGGAAGTGGATTGCTCGGGTTATCCCACCCGTTATCAGTACGATGCGTTTGGCAATCTTGTTGTACAGACCAATGCCGAAAGCGAGTCGATACGCTATCAGTACAACCCTCAGGGGCTGTTGCTGGAATGCCAACTCCCGGATGGTCGCGTGGAACAGTTCCAGCGCAGTGCCAGTGGTTATCTGACAGCCCATGTTGACCCGGCTGGCAGCACCACGCGCTATGCCTACGACCTGCGTGGCTTAGTCAGACAACGCTGGGATGCGCATAACCGCACGGTCATGTTTGACCATGACGCCTACGGGCGACTGCGCAAGCTGACCAATGAGAACGGCGAAAGCTATCGCTTTGAGTGGGACGCAGCCGACCGCATGGTGCAACAGCAAGACCTCGATCAGAGCCGGCGCTGCTACACCTACGATCGGCTGGATGATGTCATCGCCGTAGACTATCTGCCGGGGGCGGAAGGTGAACCGGTAGCGCCGCTGTTACACCAGTTTCAGCGAGATCCCGTTGGACGTCTGGTCAGTAAAGTCACCGCCGACGGCACCACCGTTTACGAGCACGATCTGAACGACCAACTGGTCGGTGTCACGTTCACGACGCCTGACGGCAGTGAGCAATCACTGGGTTTCAGCTATGACGCCCTGGGGCAGCTCCTCGAGGAGCAAAGCTCGGCAGGGTCTGTACAGCATCGTTACGACGAACTCGGAAACCTGATTCAAACCGGCTTGCCCGACGGCCGCTGGCTGAACCGCCTCTACTACGGCAGCGGTCACCTGCATCAGCTGAATATCGACGGGCAGGTCATCAGCGACTTCGAACGCGACCGACTGCACCGCGAGGTACAACGTACTCAGGGTCAGCTCAAGACGAGTACCGCCTATGATCGCAGTGGACGGGTTCGCTCGCGTCAGCGTCGCGGCGTTGACCAACCGTGGCAATTACCGCCGTTGGTCGAGACCGATTACAGCTATGACCCCAGCGATAATCTGATCGGGCGTCGCCGTACTGACCGCCAAGAGCACCTTGGCTACGACAGTACGGGGCGCATCCTCGTCAGCCATCAGATGGGTCACAGCGAAACCTATGCCTATGATGCCGCTGCCAATTTGCTCGACGGCCCAGGCCAAGGCGGCCTGGTACGACATAACCGGCTGCTCACGTATCAAGACAAGCGTTACAAGTACGACGCTCTTGGGCGAATGATTGAAAAGCGCAGTGCCGCGCGGGGTTTGCAGCGTTTTGCCTACGATGCCGAAAGCCGGCTGGTGCAAGTGCGCAATGAAAACGGCAGCGTAGTCAGGATGACCTACGATCCGCTTGGTCGGCGAATTGAAAAAACGGAACTTGGCAGCGATGGTTATCCAATCAGCGCAACCCGCTTCACTTGGGATTGCCTGCGTCTGCTACAGGAACAAAAACACAGCCAGACCAGCCTTTACATCTATGAAGGCGAAGGTTATGAACCGATCGCTCGTGTCGACGGTATTGGCTCGTCGCAAAAAATCCGCTACTACCACAATGACCTCAATGGTCTGCCGGAGCAACTAACCGATTCCGATGGCCATAATGTCTGGCGCGCAACTTATCGGGTGTGGGGTAACACGCTCACCGAAGAGCGCGAGTCATCCTATATCGAAGAGCAGAATTTGCGGTTTCAGGGACAATACCTAGATCGAGAGATTGGGCTGCACTACAACACGTTTCGTTTTTATGACCCTGATATAGGTCGCTTCACAACAACGGACCCCATTGATTTGAAAGGTGGGCTCAACCTTTATCAGTACTCCCCTAACCCGTTTACGTGGATCGATCCTTTTGGCTGGGCATGTGGTCACCATGGGCATCACTCCGATCCCAAATTCATGGGTGGGAAACACAATCAAAAGCTTACAAAGCTCACGGATACTGATCACAAACAGCTTCACCGTGACATGAATGATTTCTTGGTTGGAAAAACAAAAATCGCCAATGGAAAACCCGTGCATATGCGACCTCAACGAGGCAACAGCGGTGCAAAAATACGGCAAAATTTCACTAGGACTGAAAGGCTCCAAGCGCTTGCTGACTTCTATAAAGGTAAAGGTGCACAATACAAAGACGCTGTTATTGACTTCTTCACACAACACCCGGGGCTAAAGTAATGACTCAATTTATAACCATTGCTTATGACTTAAGCGCTATCGATAATCACGCCTACTTTTTAGAAGGCGCCCCTGATAGGATTTTCTGCAAGACCTGTGGTTGCTGTATCGACTCCAGCTACTATCCTAGAGAACTGAAAACGCCAAATAAAGCTGATATTGGCGCCACCTATGATCGGCGCTTCATCGTCTCATTACGCTTCAAGGAATATATTGATAGCTTAAAATTAAGTGTTGATTTTTTATTGGTAAACGAAAAAAAACAGCTATTTTTCATGCAGCCTCAAAAGGTTATCAAATACAGCGCTCAGCAGCAGGAAAACCTTTGCGGTACCTGCGACCAGTATTATGACAGTGTAGTACCCATCCCGAGCTTCTACGAGGAAACTGGCAAACCTCTTGAACATGGAATATTTTTCACCAGTATTGGCTTCGGTAGCGGCAAGGAAAAGAGCCCTTCCATTATTCTCGGCCTGGAAACGGCACTAGAGCTTAAAAGCGCGATAAAGTCATTAAAGTTTAGAGGACCCGATATCAGCGAGATTACTTCATCTTAATACTAAGAGAGCAGTGTCTGCCTCCTAAGAGCTTAGAAACCCTGAAGAAACTGCTATGAGTAAGCTGACTGATTTTCACGTTTTCTGGGGCGCGGCCATGACTGCTGCCGAGAAAAAATCCGCGTCGATGGAAGAAGAGTGCGCCGAGGATTTTGCGCGAACGCTTTACGATGAATATGTAGAGCAAGGCTCGCCTAAAAATAAAAAGAAATGGTTAACAGAGCGACTGGATGGAGAATTCCTTTGTTTAAAGGAAAAACCTGTTTGGGTAGGTGAACCCGCCTGGCTATACCACCAAGGCCGACCGATGGTCTTTTTACATCAATTTTCAGTTCCACCCTCGGCACAGCACATCAAGGAAAGAATATCGCTGGGCGAGACCGTTTATGTGTTTGGCTCAAAAAGCCTAGTTACAAGACCAACAGGGGATATCTGGACCGACATCTACAGAATGGCTGTTCAAACTTACGAAGGAGAAACCACAGTGGAAATCTTTAAGTAGGTAAAACACGTCATATTCCTGGCCAGCACGGATTAACTGGCTGAAATCCGAAGTTTGGGCCAAGACCACCTGGATGTCCCCACAAAAAATGGGCACCCAACCCAGTCGGCGTGCCCATTTTCTTACCAACCCGCCTCCCTTCAGACGGTCCCGCGATTACGGGTTGACGCTGTCTTTGAGAAACTTGCCCGGCTTGAACGCAACGGTGTTGCTGGCCTTGATTTTTACCGGCTCACCGGTTTGCGGGTTTTTGCCGGTGCGGGCGCCACGGTGGCGCTGCAGGAAGGTGCCGAAGCCAACCAGGGTGACGCTGTCCTTGCGGTGCAGGGCGCCGGTGATTTCTTCGAGAACGGCGTTGAGTACGCGGTTGGCCTGTTCTTTGGTGAGATCTGCTTTTTCAGCAATGGCGGCTGCGAGTTCTGGTTTACGCATAAGTGAAGCCTCTTTGACGGTTTTTTGTTGTTATGTCCGTGCTGCTCTCTTGTGGAGCAGCGCCCAAGGCGCCGCAGGCTCTACTCTGCGGCAGACGGGAGTGAGGATGGCATGCCCTCGCACGCTCCGCCAGTCTCGCGGCGACCTTTCTGGCGGTAAGAACGTGCTGATTCCGACAGAACGACCAGTATTTACGCCAGTAACGGCGGGAGTTCCTTGTTCAGGGCCAGTTTTTCCATCACGGCGCTGCCGGTCAGCGCATAACCCAGCAGGCGGCCGCTGGCGTCGCGGCACAAGGCCTTGATGTCGGCGCCCTGCCCTTCGACGCTCCATACGCCTTCGGTGCCGCGTGGCGGTGGCGAGACCACCAGCGGGCAGATCGGGGTTTTCACGGTGATCGGCATCGGCCCGTAGCTGACCGCCGTGGCGTTGCCCGCCAGGGTCTGGGCCAGGGCGCGGGCGCAGCTCATCAATGGCATGACGTACAGCAGGTTCAACCCATCGACCTCGGCGCAATCGCCCAGGGCGTAGATGTTGGCGTGGGAGGTCTTGAGGTGGCGGTCCACCATAATCCCTCGGTTGATCTGCAGGCCTGCGGCCGCGGCGAGGTCCACGCGCGGACGCAGGCCGATGGCCGAGACCACCAGGTCGCAGTGGATCACTTCACCGTCCGACAGGTGCGCTTCCAGGCCGTCAGCCGTGCGCTGCAGGCGGTTGAGCACCGGGCCGAGGTGGAAGCGCGCGCCGAGGCCTTCCAGCCCGGCTTGCACCGCTGCGGCGGCTGCCGGGTGCAGCAGGGTCGGCATGACTTGCTCGCACGGCGCCACCAGGTCGATTTCATAGCCGCCAAGGATCAGGTCGTTGGCAAACTCACAGCCGATCAGGCCGGCACCGAGCAGCAGCACGCGGCGTTTGCCGGCTGCAGCGGCACGAAAGCGTGCGTAATCTTCAAGGTCGTTGATCGGGAAAATCAGTTCAGCCGCGTCGCCTTCGACCGGAACACGCACAGTCTCTGCGCCCCAGGCCAGGATCAGGTCGCGATAAGCCACCGCTTCTTCTCCGATCCACAGGCGCTTATGGCCTGGGTCGATGCCGCTGATGCGCGTGTGGGTGCGCACTTCGGCCTTGAGTTGCTCGGCCATGGCGCCCGGTTCGGCCATGCTCAGGCCGTCAGCTTCCTTGTTCTTGCCAAAGCCGGTGGAGAGCATGGGCTTGGAGTAGGAGCGCCCGTCATCTGCGGTGATCAGCAGCAATGGGGTCTCGCTGTCGAGCTTGCGAAACTCCCGGGCCACGTTGTAACCGGCCAATCCTGTGCCGATGATCACGACAGGTGCGTTCATTCCTTTCTCCTTGTAGTACGGTTCTTAAACTTCGAATTAGCCGATTTCGATCATTTCGAAATCCATTTTGCCCACGCCGCAATCCGGGCACAGCCAGTCTTCCGGAACGTCCTGCCAGAGAGTGCCCGGCGCGATACCATCATCCGGCCAGCCGTCTTTTTCGTCATAGATCAGGCCGCAGACTACACATTGCCACTTCTTCATTACTTGCTTCCTCAGGGTCCAGGCATCTTGGCCGACGGTCGATAGATCAACATTGCCGTGCGGCTCAGGGCGTTTTGTACTGATCGGGGCCGGCAGATGCAAGCGTGATCGACGCATGGGGCCGGTTCAGCCCGGCAAAAGTCCGGGGCGCCATGGTAAGCTCGCCGCCTCTTTTGCTGCCGATACTGACTCACCGTGCCGCACTCAATCGACTTTCCCGATGCTTGCCAATGGCTGACCCAGAGCCTTCTGAGCCCCCTGCCCGCGCCTTTGACCCTCAATTGGCTGTTCGACGAAGGCTCGCTGACGCGCCGGCTCACGTGGCTGTCCAACGACGGCTTCAGCGTGACGCCGTTGTTCGAAGGCTGGCAACCATTGCGTGACGATGAATGCGCCGCGCTGGGTCTGGACCCGGCAACTGTCGGTTGGGTGCGCGAAGTGTATTTGCGTGGGCACGGCCAGCCGTGGGTATTTGCGCGCAGCGTGGCGGCGCGCAGTGCCTTGCAGGGCGACGGCTTGCACATGGATGAGCTGGGCCGCCGATCATTGGGCGAGCTGCTGTTCTGCGATCGCGCCTTCACCCGCCAGGCCATCGAGGTGTGCCACTACCCACGGCAATGGCTGCCGCCTGCGGACCAGGCCGACGGTTTGTGGGCCCGCCGCTCGCGTTTTGATCGCGGGTCACTGAGCGTGCTGGTGGCGGAAATCTTCCTGCCGAGCCTGTGGCAAGCGGTGCATGAACACCCGGAGAACTGCTGATGTATCAACGTCTGCTCAAATCCCTGAACCACCTGAACCCCAGGGCCTGGGATTTCATTCAGCTGACCCGCATGGACAAGCCCATCGGCATCTACCTGCTGTTGTGGCCGACGCTGTGGGCGCTGTGGATCGCCGGCAAAGGCTCGCCTTCTTTTATCAACATCGTGATTTTCGTCTTGGGCGTGGTGCTGACCCGCGCCGGCGGCTGCGTGATCAATGACTGGGCCGACCGCAAAGTCGACGGCCATGTGAAACGCACCGAGCAACGCCCGTTGGTGAGCGGCAAGATCAGCTCGAAAGAGGCGCTGGTGTTTTTTGCGGTGCTGATGGGCATCAGCTTCCTGCTGGTGCTGCTGACCAATGCCACCACCATCCTGCTGTCGCTCGGCGGCCTGGCCCTGGCGGCGAGCTACCCGTTCATGAAGCGCTACACCTATTACCCGCAGGTGGTGCTGGGCGCGGCGTTTTCCTGGGGCATGCCGATGGCGTTCACCGCCGAGACCGGCCACCTGCCTGCCACGGCGTGGCTGCTGTACATCGCCAACTTGCTCTGGACGGTGGGTTACGACACGTATTACGCCATGACCGACCGCGATGACGACTTGAAGATCGGCGTGAAATCCACGGCTATTTTGTTTGGCGATGCAGACCGCGTGATCATCCTCACCCTGCAAGGGTTGTCGCTGGTGTGCCTGTGGTTGGCGGGCCTGCGGTTTGAGTTGGGCGGCTGGTTTCACCTGGGGCTGCTGGCGGCGGCAGGCTGTTTTGCCTGGGAGTTCTGGTACACCCGGGACAAGGATCGGATGAAATGCTTCAAGGCGTTTTTGCACAACCACTGGGCGGGGTTGGCGATTTTTGTCGGGATTGTGGCGGATTACGGGTTTCGGTGATTCAGTGCTGACGCCATCGCGGGCAAGCCCGCTCCCACATTTGGACCGCGTCCTCCTGTGGGAGCGGGCTTGCCCGCGATTATTTCAGCGGCACCTCGAAATCAGGGCTTGGCGACTTTCCAGGCTCCGTCCATTTTGCCTTCACCGGTCATGTCACCGGCCTTCTTGTCAATGACGAAGGTGTAAAGCGGCTTGCCGCTGTAGGCCCATTGGCTTTTTTGATCATCACGGGTGATGACGGTCCACTTGCCCATCGGCTTGTCGGTGGATTCGGCCATCAACGGCGGCCAGTTGGTGGCGCACTTATCGTTGCACATGGATTTGCCATCGGCGTCCTTGGCGAATGTGTAGAGCGTCATGCCCTTGTGGTCCACCAACATGCCGTCTTTGGTCATTGCCGGGTCGGCGGCAAATGCCAGTGTCGGCAGCGTCAACGCGGCCGTTACCAGCAGGGCTTTCCAGGAAACATTGCAGTTAGTCATCGGAACCTTCCTTTTGTGGTTGTCAGGATTCGGACCCAAAGGGTAGTTCAGAGTGCCGTTAATTGCCCAAGCGACTAAATTACTGTCACACGACTGCAATAATTCCGTTATCTAATGCGGCGCAAGACAGTTAAATGACAAGAGGATTTTGAGCATGGTTGGCAGGAGCATTCTGATCGTTGACGACGAAGCGCCCATTCGCGAGATGATCGCCGTTGCGTTGGAAATGGCCGGCTATGACTGCCTGGAGGCGGAGAACTCCCAGCAGGCCCATGCCATTATCGTCGACCGCAAGCCGGACCTGATCCTGCTGGACTGGATGCTGCCCGGCACCTCCGGCATCGAACTGGCCCGCCGCCTCAAGCGCGATGAGCTGACCGGGGACATCCCGATCATCATGCTCACCGCCAAGGGCGAAGAGGACAACAAGATCCAGGGCCTGGAAGTCGGCGCTGATGACTACATCACCAAGCCATTTTCCCCACGTGAGCTGGTCGCTCGTCTGAAAGCCGTACTGCGCCGCGCCGGGCCGACTGATGGCGAAGCCCCGATCGAAGTCGACGGCCTGATTCTGGACCCGATCAGCCACCGCGTAACCATCGACGGCAAGCCGGCCGAGATGGGCCCGACTGAATACCGCCTGCTGCAATTCTTCATGACTCACCAGGAACGCGCCTACACCCGCGGCCAGTTGCTCGACCAAGTGTGGGGCGGCAACGTGTACGTGGAAGAGCGCACCGTGGATGTGCACATACGCCGCCTGCGCAAAGCCTTGGGCGATGCCTACGAGAATCTGGTACAAACCGTGCGCGGCACCGGCTACCGCTTTTCCACCAAAGGCTGAGCCAGCCCTTCCCTTTCCTTAACAGCTGACAAGGACGCATGTTTAAGTGAACCAGAACTGGCATGGCACCCTGATCCGCCACATGCTGCTGTTGATCACTGGCTGCCTGGTGGTGGGTTTGGTCAGCGGCCAATACGGCTGGAGCCTGGCCGTTGGTATCGGCCTGTATCTGGGCTGGACCCTCAAACAGCTGCTGCGCCTGCATGAATGGCTGCGCCAGCACAAACCCGATGAAGCGCCACCCGACGGCTACGGCCTGTGGGGCGAGGTGTTCGACAGCATCTACCACCTGCAACGCCGCGACCAACGTGTACGCGGGCGCTTGCAAGCGGTGATCGACCGCGTACAGGAATCCACCGCCGCGCTCAAAGACGCGGTGATCATGCTCGACAGCGATGGCAACCTGGAATGGTGGAACCGCGCCGCCGAGACCCTGCTGGGCCTCAAGACGCCCCAGGACAGCGGCCAGCCAGTCACCAACCTGGTGCGCCACCCGCGCTTCAAGGAGTACTTCGAACAGGAGAACTACGAAGAAGCGCTGGAAATCCCCTCGCCCACCAACGACCGCGTGCGCATCCAGCTGTACCTGACGCGCTACGGCAACAACGAGCACCTGATGCTGGTGCGCGACGTGACCCGCATCCACCAGTTGGAACAGATGCGCAAAGACTTCGTCGCCAATGTCTCACACGAACTGCGCACACCGTTGACGGTGATCTGCGGCTACCTGGAGACGCTGCTGGACAATGTCGACGAGATCAACCCGCGCTGGAGCCGTGCCCTGCAGCAGATGCAGCAGCAAGGTTCGCGCATGCAAACCCTGCTCAACGACCTGCTGTTGCTGGCCAAACTTGAAGCCACCGATTACCCGTCGGATAACCACCCGGTGGCGGTGCAGAGCCTGTTGCAGACCATCAAGAACGACGCCCAGGCGCTTTCCGGCGAGCGCGGGCAACAGATCACCCTGGAAGCCGACCCGCTGGTGCTGCTCAAAGGCAGCGAAGGCGAGTTGCGCAGTGCGTTTTCCAACCTGGTGTTCAACGCGGTGAAGTACACCCAGGACAAGGGCAATATCCGCATCCGCTGGTGGGCCGACGAACACGGTGCGCACCTGAGCGTGCAGGACTCAGGCATCGGCATCGACGCCAAGCATCTGCCGCGCCTGACCGAGCGCTTCTACCGCGTCGACTCCAGCCGCAACTCCAACACCGGCGGCACCGGGCTGGGCCTGGCCATCGTCAAGCATGTGCTGTTGCGCCATCGCGCACGGCTGGAAATCAGCAGCGTGCTGGGGCATGGCAGCACGTTTACCTGCCACTTTCCGCCTGTGCAGGTGACCCGCTCACGGGTGATCGGCACAGATGAATAACCCGAAAACAACACCGGATTAAGTGTGGGAGCTGGCTTGCCTGCGATAGCGGTGGGTCAGCTGAAAACAGGTCAACCGACCGTCCGCTATCGCAGGCAAGCCAGCTCCCACATTGGATTTGCATCGTCTCCAGGAATGTATTCCAGGCCCCACCCGGCAGCGGGCACTAGGCAAGCGCCCCGTCAGCCGCTACATTGGCCGACTTGCGCCTGCCTTTCAGGCCCTTCTGTCACCCCTTATTGAACACACGGAACCTGCAAAACCCCATCATGGACCCTTCCCCTGGTATCACCCTCGCCACACTCTTCGCCGACTTCGGCATGATTCTTTTTGCACTGATCCTGGTACTGCTCAACGGTTTCTTCGTTGCGGCGGAATTTGCCATGGTCAAACTGCGCGCCACCCGGGTCGAGGCCATCGCCCACAAGAACGGCTGGCGTGGGCAGATCCTGCGCACCGTGCACAGCCAGCTCGACGCCTACCTGTCGGCCTGTCAGCTGGGTATCACCCTCGCCTCCCTGGGCCTGGGTTGGGTCGGTGAGCCGGCGTTTGCGCATATCCTCGAGCCGTTGCTGGGCGCCGTGGGCGTGCAATCGCCGGAAGTGATCAAGGGCGTGTCGTTCTTTGCCGCCTTCTTCGTGATTTCCTACCTGCACATTGTGGTCGGTGAATTGGCGCCTAAATCCTGGGCGATTCGCAAACCCGAGCTGCTGTCGCTGTGGACGGCGGTGCCGCTGTACCTGTTCTACTGGGCGATGTACCCGGCGATCTACCTGCTCAACGCCAGCGCCAACGCCATCTTGCGTATCGCCGGCCAAGGCGAGCCTGGCCCACACCATGAGCACCATTACAGCCGCGAAGAGCTCAAGCTGATCCTGCACTCCAGCCGTGGCCAGGACCCGAGCGACCAAGGCATGCGCGTACTCGCCTCCGCCGTGGAAATGGGCGAGCTGGAAGTGGTCGACTGGGCCAACTCCCGCGAAGACCTGGTGACCCTGGACTTCAACGCCCCGCTCAAGGAAATCCTCGCGCTGTTCCGCCGCCATAAATTCAGCCGCTATCCGGTGTATGACGCGGTGCGTAACGAGTTTGTCGGCCTGCTGCACATCAAGGACCTGCTGCTGGAACTGGCGGCGCTGGACCACATCCCCGAGTCGTTCAACCTGGCCGAGCTGACCCGCCCGCTGGAGCGCGTGTCGCGGCACATGCCGCTGTCGCAACTGCTGGAGCAGTTCCGCAAAGGCGGCGCGCACTTCGCCCTGGTGGAGGAAGCCGATGGCAAGATCATCGGCTACCTGACCATGGAAGACGTGCTGGAAGTGCTGGTCGGCGATATCCAGGACGAACACCGCAAGGCCGAGCGCGGCATCCTCGCCTACCAGCCGGGCAAACTGCTGGTGCGTGGCGACACGCCGCTGTTCAAGGTGGAGCGCCTGCTGGGCGTCGACCTGGACCACATCGAAGCCGAAACCCTGGCCGGGCTGATCTACGACACCCTCAAACGCGTGCCGGAAGAGGAAGAAGTGCTGGAAGTTGAGGGCTTGCGCATCATCATCAAGAAGATGAAAGGGCCGAAGATCGTGTTGGCCAAGGTGTTGTTGCTGGATTGATCAGAAAACGCGCGGGAGCGAGCAACTTGCTCCCGCGCTGTCGATTACGCCGGCAGCGGCGAGAAGCAGATATCGACCTCCAAATGCGCTGCGGCAGACAAGTTGACCAGTGCGTCCAGTGAGAACTTGTCGATCTTGCCATTGAGCATGTCATTGAGCCGAGGCTGACTGATACTGAGCCGTTCAGCGGCCGCTTTTTGCGACAACTCCCAACTGCGGATGGTGTTGCACAGTTCCAGCAGCAACTTTGAGCGCAGGCGCATATTGGCAGCTTGCTGGGGAGTGTCTTCCAACGCATCCCAGACGCAGCTGAAACGTTCGGTGTGAATTTTGGGGTCCGTCATAGGCTTAATCTAACTCCTGCAATCTGGCACGTGCCAGTTCGATATCCCGCCCTTCGGTTTTCTGTGTGGTCTTGTGCAGCGCGTGCAGCACATAAACGGCTTCCGGCCGATTGACTACGTAGAACACTCGGAAAGCGCCTGATGCCTCAGCGATCCGAATCTCACTGACACCCCGCCCAATGGTTTTCATCGACTTGCAATCAAAAGGCTGTTCGCCCTGTTGCAAGAGATCCAACTGAAAACCTGCCGCCCTGCGGGCATCGAGAGGAAACGCTTTGAAATCCTTGAGCGAGCTCCCTAAAAACACCACATCCTTGTGCCTTGGCATTGGCCTCTCCTTTCCTGGAAAGAAGAAGCGTAATTGACGATTCAGCCAGAGGCGATGGTGCTTTGTTTCAAGGCATACCAAAGGCTCGATAACACTGAAGCGTTATCGAGAGCCTATATCGAAACAGATATAAATCAAGCCAGCTTACGGGAATCAGACGGTCGGTTGATTCCCGCAATTGAGGCGATCACGCACCCGGCACAAAGTGCTTCTGCGCCGTACCGCGTGCGATCAGGCGGGAGATGTAGTCGAGCTTCTGGGCGTCCTGGTCGATGAACCGGAAGGTCAATTGCAGCCAGTCGCTGTCGGGCTTGGGCTCGTAGGCGACGATGGCGTGCAGGTAGCCGTTGAGGCGCGCGACTTCGGCGTTGTCGCCTTGCTCAAGGTCGAGTACCGCGCTTTCCAGCACTTGGGGCAGGACTTCACCGCGACGCACTACCAGCAGCGCCTCCTTAATGCTCAGCGCCTTGATCACGCACTGCTGGGTGCCGCTGGACAGGCGCAGTTGGCCCTGGCCACGACCACCCGCCGGCGAGGCGGCCGGCGCTGCCTGCACGGGCGGGCTGTTGAGCAGGCCTTTGCTTGGCGCGGCCGCCACCGCTGCCGGTTTAACGGCTTCAGGCTTGCCGCCGGTCAGGGCGCTCAGGGAATCGTTGCCGAAAGCCGAGTTCATCTTGGTCGGCGCGCTGGCGATCAGGGCGTCGAGACGGCCGATCTTGTGCAGGGCCTGCTTGACCTTGTTCAGCAACTGCTCGTTGGTGAACGGCTTGCTGACGTAACCGGAAACTCCGGCCTGGATCGCCTGGACCACGTTTTCCTTGTCGCCACGGCTGGTCACCATCACGAACGGCATGGCCTTCAGATGCGGTTGCTCACGGCACCAGGTCAGCAGTTCCAGGCCTGACATTTCGGGCATTTCCCAGTCGCACAGCACCAGGTCGAAGGTCTCGCGCATCAGGATGGATTGCGCCTTTTTGCCGTTCACCGCATCTTCAATCTTGATCCCGGGGAAGTAGTTACGCAGGCACTTCTTCACCAGGTCGCGGATAAACGAGGCGTCATCCACCACCAACACACTGACTTTACTCATCGACCCTTCATCCTATAAAAACTTCGGCACGCAAAACGCCTGACTGATGGCATTTTGCCAAAACTCGCTGGTCACAGAAGGACTTTATTGCTCCTGCTGCGCAAAAAATTCAGATGCCGCAAACGAAAACGCCCGACCAATGGCCGGGCGTTAATTTCTCGGGCAACTTACTTATCGTCAGGTACGCCCGGAACATTAGGGATTTGATCGGCTGTGCCTTCAACTTCGGCTTTCATGCGCTTGAGGCCCATGTGCCGTACGTCGGTGCCGCGCACCAGGTAAATGACCAGCTCGGAGATATTGCGCGCGTGGTCGCCGATACGCTCCAGCGAACGCAGCACCCAGATAATGTTCAAGACCCGCGAGATAGAGCGTGGGTCTTCCATCATGTAGGTGGCCAGCTCGCGCAGCGCGGTTTTGTATTCGCGGTCGATGGTCTTGTCGTACTGCGCCACCGACAGCGCCAACTCAGCGTCGAAGCGGGCAAAGGCGTCCAGCGCATCGCGCACCATGTTGCGCACTTGGTCGCCGATGTGGCGCACTTCCACATAACCACGCGGCGCTTCGCCTTCTTCGCACAGCTGGATGGCGCGGCGTGCGATCTTGGTGGCTTCGTCGCCGATGCGCTCCAGGTCGATCACCGACTTGGAAATGCTGATGATCAAACGCAGGTCGGAGGCCGCCGGCTGGCGACGCGCCAGAATGCGCAGGCATTCTTCGTCGATGTTGCGTTCCATCTGGTTGATCTGGTCATCGATTTCACGCACTTGCTGGGCCAGGCCCGAGTCGGCCTCGATCAGCGCGGTGACGGCGTCGTTGACTTGCTTCTCCACCAGCCCGCCCATCGCCAGGAGGTGGCTGCGCACTTCCTCAAGCTCGGCGTTGAACTGCGCGGAGATGTGATGGGTAAGGCCTTCTTTGCTAATCATGTTGGCGTCCTTGGAACGTCCGGTAAGGTGCGGAGAACCGCAGCATTCAGTGCAATCAGAATCACCGCGTTCTAGCCGTAACGACCGGTGATGTAGTCTTCGGTCTGCTTCTTCGCCGGATTGGTGAACAGGGTATCGGTATCGCCGAATTCCACCAGTTTGCCCATGTACATGAACGCGGTGTAGTCGGAAACCCGCGCCGCCTGTTGCATGTTGTGGGTCACGATAACGATGGTGAACTTGGACTTGAGCTCGTAGATCAGCTCTTCGACTTTCAACGTCGAGATCGGGTCGAGTGCCGAGCACGGTTCGTCGAGCAGCAGCACTTCCGGCTCCACGGCGATGGTACGGGCGATCACCAGCCGTTGCTGCTGGCCGCCGGACAGGCCGAGTGCCGAGTCGTGCAGGCGGTCTTTGACCTCATCCCACAGTGCCGCGCCTTTGAGGGCCCACTCAACGGCTTCGTCGAGGATGCGTTTTTTGTTGATGCCCTGGATGCGCAGGCCGTAGACCACGTTTTCGTAGATGGTCTTGGGGAACGGGTTGGGCTTCTGGAACACCATGCCCACACGGCGACGCAGCTCGGCTACGTCCTCGCCCTTGCGGTAGATATTGGTGCCGTAGAGGTTGATCGCACCTTCTACGCGGCAGCCGTCAACCAGGTCGTTCATGCGGTTGAAGGTACGCAGCAACGTGGACTTACCGCAGCCGGACGGGCCGATGAAGGCGGTCACGCGCTGTTTCGGGATGTTCATGCTGACGTCGAACAGCGCCTGCTTTTCACCGTAGTACAGGCTAAGGCCCGGCACTTCGATGGCCACGGTTTCCTGGGCCAGGCTCAGGCTCTGCTTGTCGCGCCCCAGGGCCGACATGTTGATGCCGTGGGTGTGGGTTTCGTGCTGCATGGGATGCTCCCTGTGCTACCAATTCGTTTCATTGAACCGCAGTTTTAGCGGTTTACTTGATCTCAATATCCTGCGCGGTCTCCTGTGGGAGCTGGCTTGCCTGCGATGGCATCAATGCGGTTTTCCTGAAACACCGCGTCGTCTGCATCGCAGGCAAGCCAGCTCCTACAGGGGTCCAATTAGCTGTCCAGCGCCTTGTATTTCTCGCGCAGGTGGTTACGAATCCATACCGCCGACAAGTTCAGCGTGGCGATCACCAGCACCAGCAGCAAGGCAGTGGCGTACACCAATGGCCGTGCAGCTTCGACGTTGGGGCTCTGGAAGCCGACGTCATAAATATGGAAGCCCAAGTGCATGATCTTCTGGTCCAGGTGCAAGTACGGGTAGTTGCCATCCAGCGGCAGCGATGGCGCCAGCTTCACCACACCTACCAGCATCAGCGGCGCCACTTCACCGGCGGCGCGGGCCACGGCGAGGATCATGCCGGTCATCATCGCCGGGCTGGCCATCGGCAGCACGATCTTCCACAGCGTTTCCGCCTTGGTCGCGCCGAGTGCCAGGGAACCTTCGCGCACGGTGCGAGGAATCCGCGCCAGGCCTTCTTCGGTCGCCACAATCACCACTGGCACCGCCAGCAGCGCCAGGGTCAGCGAGGCCCACAGCAGGCCCGGCGTGCCGAACGTCGGTGCCGGCAGGGCTTCGGCGAAGAACAGGCGGTCAACCGAACCACCCAGTACATACACGAAGAAGCCCAGGCCGAACACGCCGTAGACAATGGCCGGTACGCCCGCCAGGTTGTTCACCGCGATGCGGATGATGCGCGTCAGGGCGTTCTGCTTGGCGTATTCACGCAGGTACACCGCCGCCAGCACGCCAAACGGCGTCACGATCATCGCCATGATCAGGGTCATCATCACGGTGCCGAAGATCGCCGGGAAAATCCCGCCTTCAGTGTTGGCTTCACGCGGGTCGTCGCTGAGGAATTCCCAGACCTTGCTGAAGTAGAAGCCGATCTTGGTCATCGTGCCCATGGCGTTCGGCTGGTAGGCGTGCACCACTTTGCCGATACCGATTTCGATTTCCTTGCCGTTGGCGTCGCGAGCGGTCAGGGCGTCTCGGTTGAACTGGGCGTGCAAGTCGGCCAGGCGCGCTTCGATGTCCTGGTAACGAGCATTCAGTTCGGCGCGGCCGCTGTCCATATCAGCTTGAGCAGTGGCGTCGAGCTTGCCTTCCAGCTCCAGCTTGCGACCGTGCAGGCGGATACGCTCAAGGCCGGCGTTGATCGCGCCGATATCGGTTTTTTCCAGGCTCTTGAGCTGGGCAGCCAGTTTGTTCACGCGGTCGACGCGGGCTTGCAGCTCCGGCCACGCGGCTTCGCCTTCGGCGATGACCTTGCCGTCCTGTTTGACGTTGACCAGAGTGCCGTAGAAATTGCCCCACTCACGCCGCTCGATGGCCATCAGGTTCGCAGGCTTGGTCTGGTCCTTGAGCCACTCGCCGACGATCCAGGTGAAGTCGTTGCCGTTCAGGTCGCGGTTGCCGACCTTGATCAGCTCCCGTGTCATGAATTCCGGGCCCTGGTCGGGCACCGGCAAGCCGGCGCTTTTCAGGCGCTCGCGCGGTACTTCTTCCTTCTGCACCACTTCGCCGACGACGATATGGTTTTCCTGGCCCGGCACGTTGTAGTTGGCCTGGATCAGGTCAGCCGGCCAGAAGTGGCCCAGACCACGCACGGCAATCACGGCCAGCAAACCAATGGTCATGATGACCGCGATGGACACCGCGCCACCGCTGATCCAGACGCCGGGGGCGCCGCTCTTGAACCATCCATTCAGGGAGTTCTGTTTCACAGACTTCTACCTTTCTTAAAGCGACGAGTATTTCTTGCGCAGACGCTGACGAATCAGCTCGGCGAGGGTGTTCATGATGAAGGTGAACAGCAGCAGCACCAGCGCCGAGAGGAACAGCACGCGGTAGTGGCTACCGCCGACTTCCGACTCGGGCATTTCCACCGCGACGTTGGCTGCCAGGGTGCGCAGGCCTTCGAACAGGTTCATCTCCATCACCGGGGTGTTACCGGTGGCCATCAACACGATCATGGTTTCGCCGACCGCGCGGCCCATGCCGATCATCAGCGCCGAGAAAATCCCCGGGCTGGCGGTCAGGATCACCACGCGGGTCATGGTCTGCCACGGTGTGGCGCCCAGGGCCAGCGAGCCCAGGGTCAGGCCGCGCGGCACGCTGAACACGGCGTCTTCGGCGATGGAGTAGATGTTCGGGATCACCGCGAAACCCATGGCCAGGCCGACTACCAGAGCGTTGCGCTGGTCATAGGTGATGCCCAGGTCGTGGGAGATCCACATGCGCATGTCGCCGCCGAAGAACCAGGTTTCCAGGTACGGGCTCATGTACAGCGAGAGCCAGCCCACAAACAGGATCACCGGGATCAGGATCGCGCTTTCCCAGCCATCGGGAACGCGCAGGCGGATCGACTCAGGCAAGCGGCTGAACACGAAGCCGGCGACCAGAATGCCAATCGGCAGCAGCATCAGCAGGCTGAAAATCCCCGGCAAATGCCCTTCTACATACGGCGCCAGGAACAGGCCGGCGAAGAAACCGAGGATCACCGTCGGCATCGCTTCCATCAACTCGATCACCGGCTTGACCTTGCGGCGCAGGCTCGGGGCCATGAAGTAAGCAGTGTAGATCGCGGCGGCAACTGCCAGCGGTGCGGCCAGCAGCATGGCGTAGAACGCAGCCTTCAATGTACCGAAGGTCAGCGGCGCCAGGCTCATCTTGGGTTCGAAGTCGGTGTTGGCGGCGGTCGATTGCCAGACGTATTTAGGCTCGTCGTAGTTTTCGTACCAGACCTTGCTCCACAACGCGCTCCACGAAACTTCCGGGTGCGGGTTGTCGAGCAACAGCGGTTGCAGCTTGCCACCGGCTTCGACGATCACGCGGTTGGCGCGTGGCGACATGCCGAAAATGCCAGTGCCATCAACTACCGGGTCCACCAGCAGCGTGCGGTGCGCGGTGCTGTGGAACACACCGAATTTGCCGGAAGCGTCGAGCGCGGTAAAGCCTTTGCGACGCTCTTCAGCAGTGATTTCCACGATAGGCGCAGTGCCCATCTGGAAGGTACGGATCTGTTTCAGACGCTGCTCGCCGTCCGGGTCGCGGGCCATGAACCATTGGGCCAGGCCGCCCTTGGAGTTACCGACGATCAGCGAGATACCGCCCACCAGTTGGGTGCTGGCAGTGATTTCGGCGTTGCCGTCTTCGAGCAGTTTGTAGCGACCGTTAAGGCTGTTGTCGCGCAGGCTGAACACATCCGCCAGGGCACGGCCGTTGATCACGTACAGCCATTGCTGGCGTGGGTCGATAAAGATCGCCTTCACCGGCTCGGTCATTTGCGGCAGCTCAATACGCTTCTGCTCGCTGGTGACCTCGCCGGTCATCATGTTTTCTTCTCGGCTCAGGGCCAGCACGTTCAAGTGCGAACCGGCCGAGCCTGCCACTACCAGCGACGAGTCGGTGGCATTGAGGGCGACGTGCTCCAACGGGCGACCGGCCTCATCCAGCACGATCGGCGTTTCACCGTAAGGGAATTCAACCGCTGGCGTAATGGTTTTCTTGCCGTCCGGGTAAGACACCTTATAGGTGTGGCGGAACACCAGGGACTGGCCGTTGGACAAGCCGAGAATCACCAGCGGGCTGCCCGGCTGGTCTTCACCGATGGACGCAACACTGGTACCGGCCGGCAGCGGCAGGTCGACACGCTTGAGCTCGGCACCGGTGTCCACATTGAAGAACAGCGCCTGGCCCTTGTCGGAAACCCGCATGGCAACCTGGTTCTGTTCTTCGAGGGAGATCATCAACGGCTTGCCGGCGTCCTGCATCCAGGCGGGCGTCAGCGCATCTTCCTTGGTCAGCGAGGCGCCCTGGAACAGTGGCGCGACGACGTAGGCAAGAAAGAAGAAAATCAGGGTGATGGCGCCGAGGACGGCGAGGCCGCCGACCAGCACGTACCAACGGGTCAGGCGATCTTTGAGCGCGCGGATGCGGCGCTTGCGTTGCAGCTCAGGCGTATTGAAATCAATGCGCTTGGGGGGAGAAGTCGTCGTCATGGTGGAATTGGCCAGATCATTCATGCGCACACCCTAGCGATCCTGTATGACAGAAAGATGACAATGCAGTGACGCAAGAAATCCGCCGCGGAGCAGGGCTGGCAGCGGATTAAAAAATTAGGGGTGTAGAGGGTTAGTGTGGGAGCGGGCTTGCCCGCGATGGCATCAATACGGTTTCAACTCTAAACCGTGTCGCCAGCATCGCGGGCAAGCCCGCTCCCACAGAAAAGCATGCATCTACACCCGGTATTACAGGCTTAGTTGCCTTCTTTCAGACCCAGGTCAGCCAGGGCCTTGGCGGCGACTTTGGCTGGCAGTGGGATGTAGCCGTCTTTGACGACCACTTCCTGGCCCTGCTTGGACAGGACCAGCTTCACGAACTCAGCTTCCAGCGGGGCCAGAGGCTTGTTCGGGGCCTTGTTGACGTACACGTAGAGGAAGCGCGACAGCGGGTATTTGCCGTTCAGGGCGTTTTCTTCGCTGTCTTCGATGAAGTCAGTGCTGCCTTTCTTGGCCAGGGCCACGGTCTTCACGCTAGCGGTTTTGTAGCCGATGCCCGAGTAACCGATGCCGTTCAGCGAAGAGCTGATCGACTGCACGACCGAAGCCGAGCCAGGTTGTTCGTTCACGTTTGGTTTGTAGTCGCCTTTGCACAGGGCTTCTTCTTTGAAGTAGCCGTAGGTGCCGGATACCGAGTTACGACCGAACAGTTGCACCGGCTTGTTGGCCAGGTCGCCGGTCACACCCAGGTCGCCCCAGGTTTTAACGTCGGCTTTAGCACCGCACAGGCGAGTCGAGGAGAAGATCGCGTCGACTTGTTCCATGGTCAGGTGCTGGATCGGGTTGTCCTTGTGCACAAACACCGCCAGGGCATCCACGGCAACCGGGATTGCGGTTGGCTTGTAGCCGTACTTCTGCTCGAAGGCCGCCAGTTCGGTGTCCTTCATTTTGCGGCTCATCGGGCCCAGGTTGGAGGTGCCTTCAGTCAGCGCAGGCGGTGCAGTGGCGGAGCCGGCAGCCTGAATCTGGATGTTGACGTTCGGGTATTCCTTTTTATAGGACTCAGCCCACAGGGTCATCAGGTTAGCCAGGGTGTCGGAACCAACGCTGGACAGGTTGCCCGATACACCGGTGGTCTTGGCGTAAGCCGGAATTGCCGGGTCAACACCAGCGGCTACCGCGTTAGCGGTGGCAACGCCAGCAGCGACAAAAGTCATTGCCGCCATCAAACGTTTCAGTTTCATGCCTTGCTCCTAGCAGATAGGGATAGTTGGATCGGGGCCAAGTATCGGTAGGCCGTGTGAACACTCTATGTCTGGAATATGACAATTAGATGAAAGGCCAGTATTTGTGAAAAACCTGACAGGAAGGGGAAAGATCAATAAATACGGGGCTTGCGAGGAGGTTGAGGCGCTTGAAGCGGTGTTTCAGAAATACTCTGTAATCTATGACCATTCCTACATCATCGTGTAGGACTGAGTGCAGGGACGCGGAGCGTCCCTGGCGGCGTTCCCACGCAGAGCGTGGGAACGATCACTTAGCGACCGCGCTTCCACAGGTACCCACCCACCAACGTCCCCATTACGCACAGCACGGCGACGTAGTAAGCAGGGCCCATCGGGCTTTCCTTCATCAGCAGCGACACCGCCAGCGGCGTCAAACCACCAAACACGGCATAGGCGACGTTATACGAAAACGACAACCCGCTGAAACGCACCACCGGCGGGAACGCCTTCACCATTACGTACGGCACCACACCGATCACACCCACAAACAGACCAGTCAGGGTGTACAGCGGAAAGAGCCAGTTCGGGTGATCAAGCAGGCTGTGATACAGCGTCCACGACGTCGCCAACAGCAGCAAGCAACCGATGACCAACACGCGGCCTGCGCCAAAACGGTCGGCCAAGGCGCCGGAGGCGATGCAGCCCAGGCTCAGCGTGACAATCGCCAGGCTGTTCGCCTGCAGCGCCACGGTCGGGCTGAAGTGGTAGACGGTTTGCAGCACGGTCGGGGTCATCAGGATGACCACCACGACACCGGCCGACAGCAGCCAGGTCAGCAGCATCGACAGCACGATGGCGCCACGGTGGTCGCGCAATACCGCGCGCAATGGCAGCTCGGCGGCCAAGGTTTTGCGCTGCTGCATTTCGGCGAAGATCGGCGTTTCGTGCAGCCAGCGGCGCAGGTACACCGAGAGCAGACCGAACACGCCGCCCAGCAGGAACGGGATTCGCCAGGCGTAATCCGACACCTGCTCCGGGCTGTAAAGGGTGTTGATGGCGGTGGCCACCAGCGAGCCGAGCAGGATGCCGGCGGTAAGGCCGCTGGTCAGGGTGCCGCAGGCGTAGCCGATGTGACGCGGCGGCACGTGTTCGGAGACGAACACCCAAGCGCCGGGTACTTCGCCGCCAATCGCCGCGCCCTGAATTACGCGCATCAACAGCAGCAGGAGCGGCGCCCACAGGCCGATCTGCGCGTAAGTCGGCAGCAAGCCCATGATCAAGGTCGGCACGGCCATCATGAAGATGCTCAAGGTGAACATCTTCTTGCGGCCCAGCAGGTCACCGAAGTGCGCCATGATGATGCCGCCCAGCGGGCGTGCCAGGTAACCGGCGGCGAAGATGCCGAAGGTCTGCATCATGCGCAGCCATTCCGGCATGTCGACGGGGAAGAACAGTTTCCCGACCACGGTGGCGAAAAACACGAAGATGATGAAGTCGTAGAACTCCAGCGCCCCGCCCAAGGCAGACAGCGACAGGGTTTTGTAGTCGTTGCGGGTCAGCGGGCGCGATGGTTGCGCACTGCTTGCGGGCACGGAGGACATGGCAAGGCTTCTCTTATAGTAATGACGGCAAGCCCGGGACTTGCGGCGGGTCTGGCAAGATAGCAAATCGCTTGAAAAAGCACAGCGTCCACCGAATAACACTTTGCAGGCGCGCGTTATTCCGCATTTTTTCCCTTTATTAGCCATCAGAAGCACAGTTGCAGGAAAAAGCCGCATTACAGCCGTGATTTGCCGACCAAATGAGCGCCGGGAGGTCGTCGCGGCGCCAGCGTCTCGATATACTCGGCCCGTGCAAGCGCCAAACCCGCTGTCTTGAGGGGCTGCTGTGCCAAACCGTCGTTGGGTGCCATCCAGCCGATTTGGCAGAGTTTCCCTTTAGTTCGCCTTACGAGAAACGCATCGAGCGGTGTATGTTGGTGCTGAAACGTTTTTCCAGAAGACGGCTATCCACTTGAAATACCCATGAAGCGTCACGGGTCAGAGGCACCCTCGGCATGATCGAACTCGAACAAGAAGATCCTATCCCGCAAGGCGATCTCGCCCTGCAAATTACCGCACTCCCGCGCGAAACCAACGGTTTTGGCGATATTTTCGGCGGCTGGCTGGTCGCGCAGATGGACCTGGCCGGCACGGCCATGGCGAGCAAAGTCGCGGGTGGGCGTGTCGCCACCGTGGCCATCGATCGCATGGCGTTCCTGGTGCCGGTCGCGGTCGGCGCACAGCTGTCCTTCTATACCCAGGCCCTGGAAATCGGCCGCAGCTCGATTCAGATGATGGTCGAAGTGTGGAGCGACGACCCGCTGTCCAGCGAATGGCGCAAGGTAACCGAGGCAGTATTTGTGTTCGTGGCCATCGATGGCAGCGGCCGTACGCGCTCGGTTCCATCGCGCGCGCGTTAAACATCGCCGGGTTTTGACGGTCAATTGCCCCATTGCCTGCCATTTGAGAGCACTGCTATGCCTACGCCCCACGTTGAAAGCATGAAAATCGACGAGCTGGACTGCTGGCGCTTCCGCCACAACGGCGCGCAAGTGCTGGTGGCCCAACAGGGCGCGCACATTTTCAGTTACCAGCGCCAGGGCGAGCAGCCGGTGATCTGGCAGAACCCTGAGGCCTTATTCAAACAGGGCAAAGGCATTCGGACCGGCGTGCCGGTGTGCTGGCCGTGGTTTGGCGTGTTCGACCGCAACCCGCAGAGCGTCAAGGCTATGCGCCAGAGCGATCAGCCTGCCGGTGCCCATGGTTTTGTGCGCACCGCACTGTGGGAACTGGCCGGGACCGAACTTGAAGGCGATGTATTGCGCGTCGACCTGGTACTGCCAGTGCCAGCGGGCGGCTTTCCCGGCTGGCCGCATCAGGTCGACCTGAAGCTGAGCCTGCTGCTGGACGATCAACTGCATATCCGCCTGACCAGCCATAACCGTGGCGACCATACCGTTACCCTGAGCCAGGCGCTGCACACTTATTTCGCCGTGAGCGATGTGCGCAACGTGCAGGTCGAAGGCCTGGACGGGCTGGCGTATGTCGACACGGCCGATGGCTGGAACAGCAAACAGCAAGCCGGGCTGTTGCACTTCACTGCCGAGACCGACCGTATTTACCTGGATACGCCGTCGCAGCTAAGCATTGTCGACAAAGACTGGCAGCGCCGCCTTCAGCTCACCAGCCAAGGCTCGAACTCCACGGTGATCTGGAACCCCTGGACCGAACGCGCCAAGGCGCTCGACGACATGGCCGATGATGGCTGGCAGGGCATGCTGTGTATCGAGACGGCGAATGTGCTGGATGATGTGGTGAGCTTGGCGCCCGGTGAAAGCCACACCTTGGGCGTAAGCATCACCAGTCTCGCCTTGTAAACCCAATCAAAAATGTGGGAGCTGGCTTGCCTGCGATAGCATCACCGCAGTGTGTCAGTAATACCGAGGCGCCTGCATCGCAGGCAAGCCAGCTCCCACATTGATTAGTGTTATGTCTTACAGGTCGGATTCTTTTACAACCCGCACCTTCCCCGCATCCAGCGCGTACGCCGCATCCGCCAAATCGTTATTAACCTTCTCCACCTTTAACGTGCCCGTGACCCACAGCGGCGTGTAGATATCGTCCAACTTCAGCCCCTTGGGATACCGTACCAGCACCAACTGGTTCGGCGGCGGTGGCGGCACGTGGATGCAGGCGCCTGGGTACGGCACCAGGAAGAACAGCGTACTGCGGCCCTTGGCGTCGGTTTCCAGCGGCACCGGGTAGCCGCCGATGCGGATGTTCTTGCCGTTCATGGCGGCCACGGTCTTGGTCGAATACATCACCGCCGGCAAGCCTTTGCTTTGCTTCAGGCCACCTTTGTCGGTGAACGTGCCTTGGGCTTCGGGGGAGTTGTGGTCGATCTCGGGCATGGCTTCGAGAGCTTTCTGGTCCGACAGCGGCATCAGGTCGAGCCAGTCGGTTTCCGGCAGTTCGCCGGCGTGCGCCAGGCCAGGGCCCAGCAAGAGGAGAGTCAACAGAAGACGGCGCATGGTGAGGCTCGGCAAGTACAGGTGGCGAGCATTCTAGCCCTCTGCGCCTGCGCAGCGCAGAGGGCTTTGTCGCTTAATTACTTTTTACGCAGCAGGCCGTAGATCACCAACAGCACGATGGCGCCGATCAGCGCACCGATAAAGCCCGCGCCCTGACCCGCCTGGTAGATGCCCAGGGCCTGACCACCGTATGTGGCGACCAGGGAACCTGCGATACCCAGCAGGATGGTCATGATCCAGCCCATGCTGTCGTCGCCAGGCTTGAGGAAACGCGCCAGCAGGCCGACGATCAAGCCGATAAAAATGGTTCCGATGATACCCATGGCATTTCCCTCTGATTGAATGTGAGTCATGACAAAGCCTAGTCAGGCTTTGCCATCCTGCAATCAGAGAGACGGCGGCAACAGATGGTTCCCGCCGACTCCAGGGTTATTGCTCGGCGATCAGCGCTTCGACCTTGAGGATCTGCGCTTGCAGCGTCGCACGGTCTTTGCAGCGCAGGTTGGCATGGCCCACCTTGCGCCCGGCCTTGAAGGCCTTGCCGTAGTGATGCAGGTGGCAATCATCAATCGCGATCACACGCTCAACCGGCGGCACCACACCGATGAAGTTAAGCATGGCGCTCTCGCCGACCTTGGCCGTGGAGCCCAACGGCAAGCCCGCCACCGCCCGCAGGTGGTTTTCGAACTGGCTGCACTCGGCGCCTTCGGTGGTCCAGTGCCCGGAGTTGTGCACACGCGGCGCGATTTCGTTGGCCTTGAGGCCACCGTCGACTTCAAAGAACTCGAACGCCATCACGCCGACGTAATCCAACTGCTTGAGCACACGGCTGGAATAGTCTTCGGCCAGGGCCTGCAGCGGGTGGTCGGTGCTGGCCACGGACAGCTTGAGGATGCCGCTGTCGTGGGTGTTGTGCACCAACGGGTAGAAGCGGGTTTCGCCATCGCGGGCACGCACGGCGATCAACGACACTTCACCGGTGAATGGCACGAAGCCTTCCAGCAGGCAGGCGACGCTGCCCAGCTCGGCGAAGGTGCCGACTACGTCAGCAGCGGTGCGCAGGACTTTCTGGCCCTTGCCGTCGTAACCCAGGGTACGGGTTTTCAGCACAGCCGGCAGGCCGATGCTGGCGACAGCAGCGTCCAGGTCTGCCTGGGACTGGATGTCGGCGAAAGCCGGCGTCGGGATGCCCAGGTCTTTGAACATGCTCTTTTCGAACCAGCGGTCGCGGGCGATGCGCAAGGCTTCGGCGCTCGGGTACACCGGCACGAACTGCGACAGGAAGGCCACGGTTTCGGCCGGGACGCTTTCGAACTCGAAGGTCACCAAGTCGACTTCATCGGCCAGTTGGCGCAGATGATCCGGGTCGCTGTAGTCAGCGCGCAAATGTTCACCCAGGGCTGCCGCGCAAGCGTCCGGCGCCGGGTCCAGGAAAGCGAAGTTCATCCCCAGCGGGGTTCCCGCCAGGGCCAGCATGCGGCCCAGCTGGCCGCCACCGATTACACCGATTTTCATCACTCAACAACCTCAGGCGATACGTGGGTCTGGATTGTCCAGCACGCTGTCTGTCTGCTCAGCACGGAATTTTTTCAGCACCGCGTGAAACTGCGGGTGCTTGGCGCCCAGGATGCTGGCGGACAGCAAGGCAGCGTTGATCGCACCGGCCTTGCCAATCGCCAGGGTGGCCACCGGGATACCGGCCGGCATCTGCACGATGGACAACAGCGAATCCACGCCCGAGAGCATCGACGACTGCACCGGTACGCCTAGCACTGGCAGGTGAGTCTTGGCTGCACACATGCCTGGCAGGTGCGCCGCACCGCCGGCACCGGCGATGATCACCTCGATGCCACGGGATTCTGCTTCATCGGCATACTGGAACAGCAAATCCGGAGTGCGGTGGGCGGAGACCACTTTCACTTCGTAGGGAATGCCGAGTTTTTCCAGCATATCGGCGGTGTGGCTAAGGGTGGACCAATCGGACTTGGAGCCCATGATCACGCCAACCAATGCACTCATCGTCGTGCCTCTTCTCTCTGGGCGCCCGCAGGCGCGTCAAAAAACAACAAGCCACGCGGGAAATCCGGCGTGGCTTGTTGTACGAAATTTGGCCGGTTGGACCGGCCGAAGGCCGCGCAGTATACCGTAATAATTGAGATAAACAGCCCCTGGAATGACCATCTGTCCAGTGGCGCAAACCAGCGGTTTTATTGACTTTCAGGTCAGCGAAAACACCGCAAAACTAATGTGGGAGCGGGCTTGCTCGCGAAGACGGTGTATCAGCCACAGATGGGTTGCCTGACACGACGCTTTCGCGAGCAAGCCCGCTCCCACATTTGATCCGTGTTAGCTCAGGTATTCTGCGCCGCCCCACCTTCCAACTTGCGCCACAACAACCGTACGTTGGCTTTGCGCACCAGGGCGCAGCGGTACAGGCGAATCTCCAGCGGCACATGCCACTGCGGGCCGCCGCACACCACCAGCTCACCCCGTGCCAACTCCGCCCGCACGCTCAAATGCGGCACCCAGGCAATGCCCAGGCCTTCCAGGGCCATGCTCTTGAGGCTGTCGGCCATGGCTGTTTCATAAATGGTGGTGAAACGCAGGGCGCGCTGACGCAGCAGCAGGTTCACCGAGCGCCCGAGAAAGGCGCCGGCGCTGTAGGCCAGCAACGGCACGCTGCCCTCACCCTCCAGGCCAAACAGCGGCTTGCCTTCGGCATCGGCTGCGCACACCGGGAGCATTTCGGTATTGCCCAGGTGCAGCGACGGGAAGATCTCCGGGTCCATCTGCATCGCCGCGTCCGGGTCGTAGAACGCAAGCATCAGGTCGCAACCGCCTTCGCGCAAAGCGTGCACGGCGTCACCGACGTTGGTGGCGACCAGCCGCGTGGCGATGTTCAGGCCCTCATTGCGCAGTTGCGCGATCCAGCGAGGGAAGAAGCCCAATGCCAGCGAGTGCGCCGCCGCCACTTGCATGACTTCGCCCTGACCGCCTTCCAGGTGATGCAAATGGCGCAAGACTTCACCAAGCTGCTCGACCACCGTGCGCGCAGTCACCAGGAACAACTGCCCCGCCGCCGTCAACTCAACCGGCGTGCGCGAGCGATTGACCAGCGTCAGGCCGAGCGCGGCTTCCAGGCTGCGGATACGACGGCTGAATGCCGGCTGGGTGACAAAGCGTCGCTCCGCCGCCTGGGAAAAACTGCGAGTTGCCGCCAAGGCGCTGAAGTCTTCCAGCCATTTGCTCTCTAGGTTCATCACTTCCTCCCACGGGTACGCACCATTTTGGCACACACGCCCGCCATGATAACCGGGTCACACCTACATTATGCCGTTTGTGCATAGGCCAGTGTTTAACAGCATTGGCCCAAAAACTCCTACAAGCCTAGCATTCGCAGCGTTCCGGCCAGTTCCGGGTCCATATCGAGATGATTTCCGTCATGTCCTCCGCTGCATCATTCCGCACAGAAAAAGACCTGCTTGGCGTACTCGAAGTACCTGCTCAAGCGTATTACGGCATCCAGACCCTGCGAGCGGTGAATAACTTCCGCCTCTCGGGCGTTCCGATTTCGCATTACCCGAAATTGGTGGTCGGCCTGGCAATGGTCAAGCAAGCGGCCGCTGACGCCAACCGCGAGTTGGGCCAGCTCAGCGAAGCCAAGCACGCTGCCATCAGCGAAGCCTGTGCCCGTCTGATCCGCGGCGATTTCCACGAAGAGTTCGTGGTGGACATGATTCAAGGCGGCGCCGGCACTTCAACCAACATGAATGCCAACGAAGTCATCGCCAACATCGCGTTGGAGGCCATGGGCCACAACAAGGGCGAGTATCAGTACCTGCACCCTAACAACGACGTGAACATGGCGCAGTCGACCAACGACGCCTACCCAACCGCGATCCGCCTGGGTCTGCTGCTGGGCCATGACGCGCTGCTGGCCAGCCTCGACAGCCTGATTCAGGCATTCGCCGCCAAAGGCGTCGAATTCAGCCACGTGCTGAAAATGGGCCGCACCCAATTGCAAGACGCTGTGCCGATGACCCTCGGCCAGGAATTCCGCGCTTTCGCCACCACCCTCGGTGAAGACCTGGCCCGCCTGAAAACCCTGGCGCCAGAGCTGTTGACCGAAGTGAACCTGGGCGGCACCGCCATCGGCACCGGCATCAACGCCGACCCGCGCTACCAGGCCCTGGCCGTTCAGCGCCTGGCGCTGATCAGCGGCCAGCCGCTGGTGCCGGCCGCTGACCTGATCGAAGCGACTTCCGACATGGGCGCCTTCGTGCTGTTCTCCGGCATGCTCAAGCGTACCGCGGTGAAGCTGTCGAAGATCTGCAACGACCTGCGCCTGCTGTCCAGCGGCCCACGTACCGGCATCAACGAGATCAACCTGCCGGCACGCCAGCCAGGCAGCTCGATCATGCCCGGCAAGGTCAACCCGGTGATCCCGGAAGCCGTGAACCAGGTTGCATTCCAGGTTATCGGCAACGATTTGGCCCTGACCATGGCAGCCGAAGGCGGCCAACTGCAGCTGAACGTGATGGAACCGCTGATCGCGTTCAAGATCTTCGACTCGATCCGCCTGCTGCAACGCGCCATGGACATGCTGCGCGAGCACTGCATCGTCGGCATCACCGCCAACGAAGCCCGTTGCCGCGAACTGGTGGAGCATTCCATCGGCCTGGTGACCGCGCTGAACCCGTACATCGGTTATGAAAACGCCACCCGCATTGCGCGTATCGCCCTTGAAAGCGGCCGCGGCGTGCTGGAACTGGTGCGCGAAGAAGGCTTGCTCGACGACGCCATGCTCGACGACATCCTGCGCCCCGAAAACATGATTGCCCCACGTTTGGTCCCGTTGAAGGCCTAACGTTTGTTGCACCGCTCACCAGGTTGAGGGACTAGACACCTCTCACCTTTTGAGGGCCTGAAGGCTCGTTCTTCAGGCCCTTTTTTTTGCCTCAAGGTTGTGAAATGAAGCCCATAAAAACTCCAATATCGCCCCACAAACCCTCCTTGCCTGCAACAGCTTGGCTGAAACCTTTAATCGCCCCGTGCAGACGGATCACGCTCGCCTAGGTATAGTGCCGCCCCTCTTCGCGTCTGCGGCCGTCGGTAACGAGGCCCGGATACAACGCGAAAGCGCATGAATAACAACACCCGCAAAAGGATTGGGGTCGAAGCGTCGTGCACTGCCTGGTGCTAGACGATGCGTCGGACCGTCCTGCGTTTGCCATTAGAAAAATCAGCGAGGAACACTCCATGCTCGAAGTCATCAACGACTTCCTCTCAGGGAAAGTACTGATCGTGCTCATTGTCGGGCTCGGCGGTTATTTCACGATCCGCTCGCGTTTCGTTCAACTGCGTCACTTTTTCCACATGTTCTCGGTGTTCAAAGACAGCCTGAAGAGCAGCTCCGGCCAGCTCAGCTCGTTCCAGGCGCTGATGCTCAGCCTGGCCGGCCGCGTGGGTGCCGGTAACATCGCCGGTGTCGGCATTGCTGTGACCCTGGGTGGCCCCGGTGCCGTGTTCTGGATGTGGGTCACCGCATTGGTGGGCATGTCTTCGAGCTTTATCGAGTGCTCCCTCGGCCAGCTGTACAAGCGCACCGACGCTGAAGGCACCTACCGCGGCGGCCCGGCCTACTACATTCAGCACGGCCTGCAGAAGCGCTGGCTGGGTATGGTCATGGCGTTCCTGTTGCTGGTGACCTTCGGTTTCGCCTTCAACGGCCTGCAAGCCCACGCGGTGACCCACTCGCTGAACAACGCGTTCGGCCTGGACACCACCTACACCGGCCTGGCGCTGGCGGTATTGCTGGGCCTGGTATTTATCGGCGGGATCAAGCGTATCGCCTCGATCGCCGACCTGCTGGTACCGGTCAAGACGCTGGTCTACATCGCCGTGACCCTCTACGTGATCGTGCTGCAATTCGACCACGTGCCGGCCATGCTCGCGACCATCGTCAAGAGTGCCTTCGGCCTCGACCAAGCCTTCGGTGGCCTGGTGGGCAGCGCGATCATCATGGGTGTGAAGCGCGGCGTGTTCGCCAACGAAGCCGGTTTGGGCAGTGCGCCTAACGTGGCGGCAGTGGCCTCGGTAGAACACCCGATCGCCCAAGGCGTGGTTCAGGCGTTCAGCGTGTTCCTCGACACCTTCGTGATCTGCACCTGCACCGCGTTGCTGATCCTGCTCTCCGGTTTCTACACCCCGGGCTTTGAAGGCGACGGCATTGCCCTGACCCAGAACTCCCTGGCGGCGGTAGTCGGCGACTGGGGCCGGATGTTCATCTCGGTGGCCCTGGCGTTGTTCGTGTTCACCTCGATCATGTACAACTACTACCTCGGCGAGAGCAACCTGCGCTTCATCGTGGGCGACAATCGCAAGGTGCTGATGGGCTACCGCGCGCTGGTGCTGGTGCTGATTTTCTGGGGTTCCATCGAGAACCTCGGCACCGTGTTCGCCTTCGCCGACATCACCATGACCCTGCTCGCGTTCGTCAACCTGTTCGCCCTGGCGTTCCTGTTCAAGATCGCCATGCGCATCCTGAACGACTACGACAACCAGCGCGCGGCGGGCATCAAGACGCCGGTGTTCGACTCCAGCCAGTTCCCTGACCTGGACCTGGATCGCAAGGCTTGGCCTGCGAACCCCGTGAAGTCTGAGCCAACCGCTCAAGCCACGTCTGATCTGAACGCTCAAGCGCAACGCTAAGCGTAGGCAGCCTAGATAGATGACACGCCGCCCGGCCTTGGGCATGCTCTGGGCCCGGCGGCGTTTTTCGTTCAGGAGATTTTATGCAACCCGCTAATAACGTAATGGTGCTCTACACCGGCGGCACTATCGGCATGCAGGCCAGTGCCAATGGCCTGGCGCCCGCTTCGGGTTTCGAAGCGCGCATGCGCGAACAGCTTGCCAACCAGCCAGTCCCCGCTTGGCGATTCCGGGAAATGGCGCCGCTGATCGACAGCGCCAACATGACCCCGGCCTACTGGCAGCGCCTGCGCGTCGCCGTGATCGAGGCGGTGGATGAAGGCTGCGATGCCGTGCTGATCCTGCATGGCACCGACACCCTGGCCTACAGCGCGGCGGCGATGAGCTTCCAACTGCTGGGCCTGCAGGCGCCGGTGCTGTTTACCGGTTCGATGTTGCCTGCCGGCGTGCCCGACAGCGATGCCTGGGAAAACGTCAGCGGCGCTCTGGCGGCGTTGGGCGAAGGCCTGGCACCGGGCGTGCAGTTGTTCTTCCACGGCGCGCTGATGGCCCCGACCCGTTGCGCGAAAATTCGCAGCTCTGGCCGCCATCCGTTCGCCGCACTGCAACGCAACGCCGACATGGCCAAGGCCCAGACACTGCCTGCCGCT
The DNA here is from genome assembly GCF_022662395.1 of Pseudomonas sp. MONT-RG-20F-20-E-7-02. NCBI lineage: Bacteria > Pseudomonadati > Pseudomonadota > Gammaproteobacteria > Pseudomonadales > Pseudomonadaceae > Pseudomonas > Pseudomonas sp. MONT-RG-20F-20-E-7-02. The sequence continues at coordinate 268,868 of NZ_JAKNQN010000004.1, read as the reverse complement.
CTGGATTACCGCCAGCCCAAAGCACTGGCCAACGTCGGCGTATTGCCGCTGGTGCCGGGCATCGCAGCCGGGCAACTGGAGGCGTTGATCGACAGCGGCATCCAGGCGCTGATCCTCGAGTGTTTTGGCAGTGGCACGGGCCCCAGCGACAACCCGGCGTTTCTCGAAGGCTTGCAGCGCGCGCGCGATAACGGGGTGGTGGTGGTGGCGATCACCCAATGCCATGAAGGCGGCGTCGAACTGGATGTGTACGAAGCCGGCAGCCGTTTGCGCGGCGTGGGCGTGCTGTCCGGTGGCGGCATGACCCGCGAAGCGGCGTTCGGCAAACTCCACGCCTTGATCGGGGCAGGCCTTGCCACTGACGAAATCCGCCGTCTGGTGGAGCTGGACCTGGGTACGGAACCCCGTCCTAGATAAGTACCCCCCTTCCTGACTTGCCGGTTTCTAGCATGGGAACCCCGAGCGTATGACTCGGGTTGTTCCCATCCATCGGCAAGACAGGGATGCACCATGACCACTCAAAGCTCTACCCCGCAGGATGCAACATCCGAAGCGCTCACGCTTAAACTGATCACCCAACTGTGCGTCGGCCCGTCGATAAGCGAAGCGGCTTGCGAACTGCTGCGCGAAGCGTTAGACGAACAGTATCCAGACCTGCATATCGACCCTCATACCACAATGATGGGCAGGCCGACCTGGGAGCTCGTCGGCGACACGATCACATCCAACCCCGCACGCTATTGGACCCTCAGCACCCTCTTGGCCAGGCAGGCCATCCTGAACGTGCCGACCTTGTGCATAGAGGGTGAACACTTTCTCACCCAGCTCCCCTTGGCTGAGCCTGCGGTTCACCTGCCGGTGCGTATTGTGCAAATCGCCAACACCATCAATATCCTGGCGCCAGTGCTGTTACAGGCATTCAAGGAACAGGTGGTGGATTTCTGGAACAGCAGCAAAGGTGACGGCCCGCAATGGCACGAACTGGCCAATACCCTGCGCAACGCCTGGAACGTGCAAGAGGTGGACGGCTGGACCGAGGACGACTGTAAGTTGGCCCGCAGCCTGTATCACTCGCCCGACCCGGCAGATCGCCAGAGCGGCGACACACTCCAGCGCCAGGCGTGCCTGATCGACGTCGACCTGGTCAGCAACGGCAAGGTCAGCCACACCCCCCAGATATTTATCGCCGTGCTGCTCGGGCAGTCCAAAGGCAAAACCGTCATCCTCAGCCACTCGCTCACAGGCTATAAAAAGTTCACCACCCAGGAACAGTTGGGTGAGTACCTGACGACCTTGTTGTACCGACCACCGCCCTATGAACGCTTGCAATGGCGCCTATATGAACCGGCCGGGAATTTTTTCCAGAACCTGGCCTGTACCCTGGTCACGCTGCAAATCGACGCCCTCACCCGCCTCACCCCTGGCATGCCCACCGCGCCGAGCGATACGCCCTTGAGCACATTGGCGGAGCAGGCCGGACTGGTGACCCCCAAGGGTCCTGATCTTGTGTGGTATCAGCAAGCATTGCCGGACTGGCTCGACCAAGCGTCTACCGCGGACCGGGCGTTTTATGCACGGCACCTCAAGGACCTGGCCGCATTGAACAGCCGCAACGCGGGCAAAACCTACCAGGACGATATCCCCTCGATCCGGCAGTACGCCCAGGACAGGCTCAAGACGCAGATCATCAAGGACCATCCCGACGCCGCAGAGCTGGCGTTGGACACCCTGACCATCGAGGTAAAAAAACAGGTTGTCTGGGGCACGTTCCCGTTGCCGGGGCAGGTCGAAAGCAGCACCTTCAGCCTGGCCGACCTGGCCCTGCAAAACCTGATCGCGCTGCCTGTCGGCAACCAGACCCTGCAGTTGCAGGCGCGCAAGGCCCTGCCCGCGTGGCTGACCGTCGACTACGTGAAAACGCTCATCACGCATGTCGATATCGGCACCACTTACCCGGCGCTCATTCGCAGCAAGTTGATCGACGACCGGGACGAGTCGTTGCGGCGCAGAACCTTGTACACCCAACACCTGCGTATCCAGCTGCCGTTGCTGGCGTTGCAGTGCAAGATGCGCAAAGAGGCCGGGATCGACGAACGCGGCTACCGCTATGTGGCGGCCGTGATGCAAGCCGAAATCAGTGACCGTTTTGTCGACGGCCAAGCCATTGTCATGAGGCATCTGGCTTTCGTGCCCAAGCGCCGGCAGTCCAACGGCCAGGACGTGGTGAGCAATATGTACGTCATCGGCCCGCAAAATGCCGAAGCCGGCCCTTGCCTGTTGTATCGCCCGCTGTTCGACCCGGTGCTGCTTCAGTACCCGTCACAGGCGAACCTGTTATATGCCATCGCGCAGTCCCACGCATTGCGTGATTCGGTGGTCGCCTGGCTGCCCGACTCGGTGCGCGGCGACTACACCAACTACGTTTTTCCCAGTGACCTGCCCTCACCCTGGACCGTGGCCGACTTTCTGGTGGAACCTGACAAACTCTGGACCTACAGCGGCCCCATGAGCCTTGGCCAGCAAGCGCTCAACGGCAACCTGTTTTCCACGTTGTTTGAAGCCAACGCCAAGGCGCTGGTCGAGCTGGCAGACCGCCAATCGGTCTCCAACGCCGAAAACCGCTGGGCCACGCTCAAGCAAGCCGGCTGGCTGATCTTCAATGCCGCCCTGCCCTTTATGGGCCGTATCGCCGGCAACGGGGCCTGGATCTGGCAGATCGTCGATCAAGTACAAACATGGGTCGAGGCACATGAGCACGGCGAGCAACAGGCGCAATGGTCGGCGCTCACCGATGTGCTGCTCAACCTGGGCATGGCTATCACCCTGCATGTCGCCACGCGCGCTCACCCCGACACATCCCCTTCAAAGGTCGAGCCTGAAACCCCACGCCTTCCCGCGAAAACGGCGGTGACCGTAGAGCAATTGCCGACGCGCACCACAGACTACGCGCCCACCGGGCACGACTTGCCACTGAACACCAGCGGCGCGATCACGCGCACCTCCGGCAGCCTGGCGACCCTGCTGGACAGTTTCGCCATCGAAAAGCCCACTGACCTTCCCGCGGTCATCACCGAGGAAGGCGTCTACCAACACCTGTACAAGCGCGAGCAGAATTACTACGCCCAAGTGGGCGCACGCTGGTTTGAAGTGACGCTGGAAGGCGACGAGACGTTCGTCATTGTCGACGCCAAACAACCCGACCGTAAGGGCCCGCCCCTGCTTCACAACGCCAGGGGCAACTGGTTTATCGACACCCGGCTGCGCCTGCACGGCGGCGGCCGCAAGGGCAAACAGAAAAGCGCCCTGGAGCAGGCGACGCTGAAGTCATCCGAACTGCGCGAGAAATTGGCGGCCTTCGAAAACGCCAAGAAAAATGTACAAAGCGACCTGCGACAGGCCCACCAGGCCATGACCGCAACGCCCGGCACTTCGACCCAGGCCAAGTTCAAACGCCAGGCTTACATGAACAAACTCGACAGCCATAGCTCGGACTACGAAGAGGCTCGACAACAGCTGATTGCCTTAAACGTCTTCACCCCCGTCACGGACTTTCAGCAAAAAGCGCTGAGCTATTTGAAGGCGCAACTGGAACTCAATGAGGCCGGTATCAGGGAGCTGCAAACCACGTTCAACCCCGCACTCAAAACAGTGCTCGAACAGCTCGAATCTCCCGCGACCTCAACCCCGGCGACCCGTGCCACAGACGCGCAGTCAGTGACTGACATGAGCAACGCCATGATCATGCGCCTGGATTACGCACAATCGCGCTTCACCGAGTTACGCGACCTTGCCCGGGAGGGCTTGCGCATGATCCAGCTCAACCAGCCTCGGCTGCCCGGCTATACCAGCGACGACCTGCGGGCCTTGCAAGTGACGCTGGCGCGACATCTATGCCTGGCGCCGCAATCCTTCGCGAGCGAGCCTGGCGCCTGGACCCTGATCAGCGAGATTGTCGACCGTGCAGACATTGCCGTGCAGACCCTGCGCGACACCCTTCAGGAGCGCAGCGAATCACGCTTGGATGAATGCATTGAAACCTTGAGCAGCCTGGTCGAGCAGTTTCAGTTCATTGATGAACGCCTGCAGGATTTCCCTCAGGACTACACCGAACACTCGCTCACCCCACCCATTGAGCGCCTGCGTGCATTGCTCCGTAAGTTCGCCGATCGGGCCAGCGCTGAACTGGCGCCGTTGCACAATGAGCAAGAACGCCGCCGCATCCGGCCCACACCGCCGCCGTCTCCACCACGGCCGGTGAGGAAGTTCATCCACACGCGCTTCAACGGTGTACTGATTGGCGAGCCGCGCTTGACCCCTGTGGGCCTCGAAACCGAGTTTGTCGACATCAAGTCACCGCTGACCCACAAAATCATCGCCACCTTTCATCAAAAATCCTCAGGTGTCTGGGCCGAACACATAAAGCCTGCCAGTACGCCGCCCTCACCGGTTGCTCCCAGCGTCGCCAGCAGCATGCTCAACGGCCAAGCGTTATTGGACCAACTGCCTGCCTTCCAGACGCGCGCCGAGGAGCAAATCAACAAAGCCTCGCGTACCCCCGTCGGCATCGAGTACATGCTTCACCAACATGCCCAGCTGCTGGAGCAGGCCAATAGGGCCATCGAAGAAGCACTGACCCAAGACAACGCCACGGAAAGCCGGCAACCCTCTGCGGTAGCGCTCGGCAAACAACTCGACGACGCCGCGCAAGCGCTTTACCTGCAGTCCAACCTGCAGGTGCAGAAGATGATCAAGCAACAGCCACCAATCATTTCCGGTGTTGAATGGCTCAAGAATCACAAACTCATCACCTTCAAAAAAACCGTCAAGCGACGCCGTCTCAAAGGCGAGATCAAGGACTATCTGGACGAGTACACCCTCACCGACGTGGCCACGCAAACGACGCTCTGGTATGCCCACTTCCATTACTCAACCGCAGACGCACCGGCCGATAGATTTCTGTCCGCGCGCTTGAAAACCCCGCAGGAGCACGCGCGCGGCAAAGCAGCGGACAGTGTGCGCGGGCTCACTGCACAGCAACGGGTGGCGTTCTATCGCAGTACCATCAGCCTGACGCAGGCCAAGCGCTTGTTTTTCCGCCCAGAGCGCGATTGACGGGCGTGCCCGGCAGCGGCACATAACTTGCTCCAGCCTGACAAACCCAGGCTGGAGCGACCATGCTGCATTCACACCTGACCACCCTCAACGCGGTCTCTCTGGTGCTCAGTACCTTCAAGGCCGAGGGCTTGCCGTTTGAGGCGCTGCTGGCCGGCAGCGGTATCTGTGCGGCAGACCTGAACCGCGCCGACACGCGCATCACCACCAATCAGGAAATGCGCGTGTGCGCCAACGCGGTGGCACTGCGCCGGGATGTCGGCCTGGAACTGGGCCGCCAGATGCACGTCTCGGCCTACGGCATGCTCGGTTACGCCCTGCTCACCAGTGCCACCTTCGGTGACGCTTTGCGCCTGGCGCTGCGGTATCCGGCGCTATTGGGAACACTCTTCGAACTGAGCCTTGAGGCGGACGGCGAGCGCATCTGGTTCACCGCGGGCGACTACCGGGAAAATGCGAGCCTGGAAGTATTCAACGTCGAACTGTGCCTGGCATCGCTGAAAGTGATCTGCGATGACCTGCTCGGCCAGCCCCTGCCACTGCTCGCGGCGCGCTTTGAACATGACGCACCGGATTACCTCGCGCGCTACACGGAACGCTTCCCCTGCCCGTTGCAGTTTCAGGCCACCGCCAATGCCTTCGCCTTCGACAAGCGCTGGCTCGACCAGCCGTTGCCCCTGGCCGACGCCATTACGCACCAAGCCATGGCCGAACGCTGCCGCAAACAGAACCTGGAGTTCACCGGGCGCCAGGCCTGGCTGGGCCGGATTCGCCAACTGCTCACCACCCAACTCAATGCCGCGCCCGGCCTGGACGGCTTGGCCGAGCAGATGAATTGCTCGGCGCGCACCCTGCGCCGCCACCTGCATGACCTCGGCAGCAGCTATCAGGAACTGCTGGACGAGCTGCGCTTCGAGCGTGCCAAGCAACTGCTGACACAAGAGCAGTGGCCGATTTACCAGATAGCCGAGGCGCTGGGGTTCAGCGAAACCGCCAGTTTCAGGCACGCGTTTGTGCGCTGGAGTGGCGTGGCACCGAGCCAATTTCGCCCGTGACGCCCCATTGAGGGGCGAATTTCGGACAGACAATTTGGCCATATTTATCCCCTTTTGGCCGCTCCTGCCGTTCTCATAAACACGGCCCGCCGCAAGACTGCATCCACTGATACAGCTTGCGGAGAACAACAAATGCTGACGATCTACTCGGACGATCACCACCTGCATCACGGCCGTTGCGAATTGATGGACGGACAACTGATGCCCTGCTTCGAAATGCCGTCGCGCGCCGACCATGTGCTGCAACGCGTCAAGGACCGCGAACTGGGGCCGGTGCAGGCGCCGCAGGACTTTGGCCTGGCGCCGCTGCAACGCATCCACAGCCACGACTACCTCGACTTCTTCAAAGGTGCCTGGGAGCGCTGGACCGAATTCGACCAGGATGGCGACCTGCTGCCTTACACCTGGCCCGCCCGAACCCTGCGCCGGGTCATCCCCACCAGCCTGCACGGCCAGTTGGGTTACTACAGCTTTGACGGCGGCGCACCGATTACCGCCGGCACCTGGCAAGCAGCGTATAGCGCGGCGCAAGTGGCGCTCACCGCACAGCAGGCCATCGCGCAAGGTGCCAACGCCGCCTTTGCCCTGTGTCGCCCGCCGGGGCATCACGCCGCCAGCGATTTGATGGGCGGTTATTGCTACCTCAACAACGCCGCGATTGCCGCCCAGGCGTTTCTCGACCAAGGCTATAAAAAGGTCGCGATCCTCGATGTGGATTACCACCACGGCAACGGCACTCAGTCGATTTTTTATGCGCGCAGCGACGTGCTGTTCACCTCGATCCATGGCCACCCGGAGGCGGAGTTCCCGTTCTTCCTCGGCTACGCCGATGAGCTGGGAGAAGGCGCAGGAACAGGTTTTAACTTCAATTATCCACTGCCGGCCGGCTCCGGCTGGGAGCCTTGGAGCGCAGCCCTGGAGCAAGCCTGCCGAGAGATCGAGCGCTACGACGCCGAGGTCATTGTGGTGTCGTTGGGCGTGGACACGTTCAAGGACGACCCTATTTCACAGTTCAAACTCGACAGCCCCGACTACCTGGCGATGGGTGCGCGCATCGCCCGCCTGGGCAAGCCCACGTTGTTCGTGATGGAAGGCGGCTACGCCGTGGAAGAAATCGGCATCAACGCCGTCAACGTGCTCGAAGGTTTTGAGGAGTCCGCCCAATGAACATGCTCAAGTCACTCGTCCTCTGTGCAGCCGTTCTCGGCGGCGCGGCTCATGCCGAAGAGAAACCATTGAAGGTCTACAACTGGTTCGACTACATCACGCCCAAGGCGCTTGAAGACTTCAAGGCCCAGAACCCGAAGATCAAATTGGTGTACGACATCTTCGACACCAACGAGGCCCTGGAAGCCAAGCTGCTCACCGGCAACTCCGGCTATGACGTGGTGGTGCCGTCCAATGTGTTCCTGGCCAAGCAGATCGAAGCCGGGGTATTCCAACCGCTGGACCGCAGCCAGTTGCCCAACTGGAACCACCTCGACCCCAAGCTGATGAAGCTGATCGAAGCCAACGACCCCGGCAATAAATTCGCCGTGCCCTACATGTACGGCACCATTCTCATCGGTTTCAACCCGGCCAAGGTCAAGGCGGCGCTGGGCGATAACGCGCCGGTGGACAGTTGGGACCTGATCTTCAAGGAAGAGAACATCAGCAAGCTCAAGCAATGCGGCGTGGCCCTGCTGGATTCACCCTCGGAGATCCTGCCGCTGGCCTTGCAACACCTGGGCCTGGACCCCAACAGCAGCAACCCCAAGGATTATGAAAAAGCCGAAGCGTTGCTGATGAAGATCCGCCCGTACATCACCTACTTCCACTCGTCCAAATACATGGCCGATATCGCCAACGGTGACATCTGCGTGGCCGTGGGTTATTCCGGCAGTTTCTCCCAGGCCGCCAACCGCGCCAAAGAGGCAAAAAACGGTGTGACCGTGGACATGCGCCTGCCCAAAGAAGGCGCGCCGATCTGGTTCGACATGCTCGCCATTCCCAAAGGCGCGCAAAACCCGCAGGACGCCTACACCTTCATCAACTACCTGCTGCAACCCCAGGTGATTGCGCCGATCAGTGACTTTGTCGGCTACCCCAACCCGAACAAGGACGCCACCGAACAGGTCGACCCGGCGATTCGCAATAACCCTAACCTGTACCCGACCGAAGCCGCCATGAACACGCTCTACACCCTCAAGCCACTGGGACGTGATGCCGAGCGGGCGCGGACGCGAGCGTGGACCAAGATCAAGTCGGGGACTTAACCCGGCAGGCGCCTTCACGCATGGCCAGCGCCCCATGCCTGGCGTAGCCGCGCCAGCGCCTGGGCGATGGCCGCTTCCGGCACAGCGGCGAAGCCCAGTACCAGGCCGGCGCGTTGGTCGGCGGGGGTTGCACAGCCAGGCAGCCAATAGCTGCTCAAGCCGTTCACCTCGACGCCGGCCGCGTGCGCCTGCGCCAGCAACTGTTGCTCGCGGGCCAGGTTTTCCACGCGCACGGTCAGGTGCAACCCGGCCGCCACGCTGGGCAGGGCGCCAACGCCAGGCAAGTCGTCAGGCCAACCCGCCAGCAGGGCGTTACGTCGGCTCAAGGCGGCGCGGCGCATGCGTCGGATGTGGCGCTGGAAATGCCCGGCCGCCATAAACTCGGCCATCACCGCCTGGGTGCTGACTTCGGAGTGGCGCATGTCCACGGCGCGGCGCCGGGTAAAGGCGTCCACCAAGCCCGGCGGCAATACCAGGTAACCCAGGCGCAGCGCCGGGAACGCCACCTTGCCGAAGGTGCCGACGTACAGCACTCGCCCGCTGCGGTCCAGCGCCGCCAAGGGCGACAGGGGCGCGCCGCTGTAGCGGTACTCGCCGTCGTAGTCGTCCTCGATGATCCAGCCGCCTGTGCGCTCGGCCCAGGCCAGTAACTCCAGACGCCGCGCCAGGCTCATCACCACACCGAGCGGGTACTGGTGAGAAGGCGTGACGTACGCTACCCGGCAATCACCCAGGGTATTGAGTACCTGGCAATCAATGCCTTCGGCATCCACCGGCACGCCCTGCAAGCGCCCGCCGGCCAGGGCAAACGCATGGCCCGCCGCGCGATAGCCGGGATTCTCCACCGCCACTGCGTCGCCGGGCTCCACCAGCAACTGTGCACAAAGGCTGATTGCCTGTTGCGCACCACTGGTGATCACTATTTGTTCAGCCGTGCACTGCATGCCACGCGAGCTGCGCAGGTAAGCGGCAATCAAACCGCGCAGGCGAGCATCGCCTGCCGGGTCGCCGTAACACAGCTGTTCCAGGACCGGTTTACGCCAGAATGCCCCATTCAGCTTGGCCCACACCTCAAAGGGAAAGAGATCGAACGCCGGCACACCCACACGAAACGCCCGTGGCGGCCCTGAGGGCGGCAGAGACAGGTGGTTGTTTTTTACCCGCTCCACGCCCGCGCTGTGGATAACTTCACTGTCCAGATCTTCCGGCAGTTTCTGCCATTTTGTGGATAAGGTTGGGGATAAGCCTGTTGAAAACCCTGTGGATACTTTTGTGGATAGTTTTTTTGGTGTGGGCAATTGGGCTACATAAGTGCCATCGCCGACCCGACTCTCGATAAACCCCTCCGCATACAGCTGATCGTAGGCGCGCACCACACTGTTACGCGAGATCGACAACGCCGCCGCCAAGTCACGGGTGGCGGGCAATCGCGTGCCGCTGACCAGTCGCCCATCCAGTACCCGCTGGCGCAGGGCCTCGTACAGTTGGCGTGTCAGCCCCTGGCGGCGATCCAGCTCAATACCAGCAGGGTTAAATGACAGCGGCGGCGAAATCGGCGGCATATTGGACCTATGAAATTGGTGTCAGATGGCTCTTACAACGAACCATTAGCCTGCCTAGGATGCAGGCATTCGCCAAGGAATATTTCCATGTACACACCCCGCGCCTTTGCCCTCGACGATTTGCCCGAACTGCAGCAACTGATCCAGCACACTCGCCTGGCGCAGTTGGTGACCTTTGGTGAGCAAGGCCTGCAAGCCAGCCACTTGCCACTGTTGCTCAACCCCGACGAAGGCCCGAACGGCACGCTTTACGGGCACCTGGCCAAAGCCAATCCGCAGTGGCGCGACCTGCAAAATGGCAGCGACGCGATGGTGATTTTTGCCGGTGCCGAGGCCTACGTCAGCCCGGCGTTTTACCCGGCAAAAGCCGAGCACGGCAAAGTGGTGCCGACCTGGAACTACATCGCGGTGCATGCCTACGGCAACGCCGAGGTATTTACCGACGCCGAGCGCCTGCTTGCTGTGGTCACGGCACTCACCGACCGCCACGAAGGCAACCGTGCCCAGCCGTGGAAAGTCAGCGACGCCCCAGCCGACTACATTGACGGCATGCTCAAGGCCATCGTCGGCTTTGCCCTGCCCATTGATCGCCTGATCGGCAAACGCAAACTCAGCCAGAACCGCAGCCAAGCCGACATCGCCGGCGTACGCGAAGGCCTGGCCGCCAGCATCGATGTGCGCGACCAGACCCTCGCGCGCTTTATTCCCCAAGGAGCTTCAGAATGAGCCCGATCGACATCCGCCCCGTCACCGCAGCCGACCACGCCGCCTGGCTGCCGCTGTGGCAGGCGTACTTGGCGTTCTACAACACCGAGTTGCCGGATGCCGTGAGCCAGAGCACCTGGCAACGCCTGATCGACGCCAATGAGCCGACCCACTCGGCGCTGGCCTGGCAGGACGGCAAAGCCGTGGGCATGGTCAACTTCATCTACCACCGCTCTAACTGGAGCATCGAAAACTCCTGCTACTTGCAGGACCTGCTGGTGGACCCGGCCCAGCGCGGCACCGGCGTGGGCCGCAAGCTGATCGAATTCGTCTACACCACCGCCAAGGCCGACGGTTGCTGCAAGGTGCATTGGTTGACCCACGAGACCAACGCCACCGCGATTCAACTCTATGAACGTATCGCCGAACGCCCTGGTTTCATTCAATTTCGCAAAGGTCTTTAAGGAGCGCAGCATGCCTATCTCACTCGCCGACTGGAAAGGCGTTCCGGCGCCCACCGTTGAACGGCTCGAAGGGCGCTTTATCCGCCTGGAAAAACTCGACCCGGCGCGCCATGGCGACGGCCTGTGGCAAGCCCTCGAAGGCCCCGGCGCCGACCCGAAGCTCTGGGACTATTTGCCCTACGGCCCATTTGCCGAACGCGCCGCGTTTGATGCCTGGCTCAACAACCATGCCCAGCACAGCGACCCGTATTTCTTCAGCGTGATCGACCGCCAAAGCGGCGACGTGCAGGGCATCCTCAGCCTGATGTCCATCGTCCCAGCCCAGGGCCGCATCGAAATCGGCCACGTCACCTTCGGCGCACCGATGCAGCGCTCACCGAAAAGCACCGAGGCCGTGTACCTGCTGGCCAAGTACGCGTTTGAGCAGGGCTACCGTCGCCTGGAATGGAAGTGCAATAACGGCAACGCCCGCTCCAAGTACGCGGCGGAGCGTTTGGGCTTCAGCTTTGAAGGCGTGTTCCGCCAGCACATGGTGGTCAAGGGGCAGAACCGCGATACCGCGTGGTACTCAATCCTGGACTCGGAATGGCCTACGGTTGGGGCAGGGTTTGAAGCGTGGCTGTCGGAGTCGAACCAGAGTGGTTCCGGTCAGCTGAAAACACTGGCCGAGTGCCGAGGCTGACTTTGCAAAACACACTGGATTAATGTGGGAGCCGGGCTTGCCCGCGATGGCGGCCGGTCAGTACTGCAGATGCTGGCTGACACACCGCCATCGCGGGCAAGCCCGCTCCCACATTAGATTTTCGGCGATTCCAAGCTGTGTACTCAGCCGCCTTTACCCACCTTCCAGCCCAACGCCTTCAAGGCATCGCACCCATCCTGCAACAACAGATGCGCCGCCGAAGCGACATGTTGCAAGTCAGCGCCTTCGGCCAATTCGGTACTTAAACAGGTGACGCTATTGAGCAGATCGCGGGCAGCCTGAATGCGCTGAGTGGCGGTTTCGAACAACTCACAGGCTTCGACGTCGTCATTGATGAAGAAAACGGGGTTGCAGCTGATATTGCTGTCTAGCGGGGTGTAGGTAGGCATAACGAAACACTCGTGATTGAAGTTAGAGGTTTCATTTTTTTCGACCGGCTAAGATCGGCCGCCGACACATCGGCAACCAGCGCAATGTAAACCAGCAGCTAAAACCGGAAGCACCTAATAAGTGCTCTAACGCCCTGAAATTGCCTATTCCTACAAACTTCTGCGAACCTTCACCACGCCCATTTTCAACCCAAACGGCCTGAACACTGCATTCAGCGATTTCAGCGTTTGATTTCCCTCGCCATGTTCAATATGCACCAAGGTGCGCACAGAGATTTTGCACATCTTGGCAAACTGGCTTTGATGCAGGCCCGTGACTTCGGTGCGTAAGCGGCGTACTGCTTCGGCGATTTCCAGCGTGCCATCGGCCAAGGCATCCTGAATGCTTTCAATCAGCAGGGTTCGTTCTTCAACAGTCAGGCTCATTTCAACCCCCACTCTTTCAGGCGCTGCGGCAGATTTTTCAAGGCAATGCCTGGATGGTTCATCGTCACGGCAGGCAGACCGCTGGCACTGAGGATGTCTGGCAATGCAGATAACTGTTGCGCTGCAGCTCTCAGGCCGTCGAATAGTTGCTGGCTGTCGACAAAGTCACCCAGCAAGTCACACACACCCCGCCAGTCCACCTCGCCTGCCCGTTCCAGTTCCCTTGGCCATTTGGTGGTGCGCGTGATGCCTTCGTCGTCCATCACCATCGGCGCCAAATCGTAAATGGGGGCAAGGCGCAAGGCGTTCGCTTCGCGAATGATCGAGGTGTTACGACCATGGTTGTCTGAGTTACCGAGAATTTTGTTCAACAGATCGCGCTTCAGGTACTCAGCGACCAATGCTGGCACTTCTTTGGATTGACCCGCCTCTCGCCACAAGCCGACCAGCAGTTCCACCACCTCGCGATGCGCCATGGCACTGCCGGGCTTAGTGACACCTGCCAGCGAGTAAATCGACTCTACGGCATAGCGCTCGACCCCCTGCGCAGTGACGCATCGATCAAAACGCTGCATCCACACACTGGGCTTTCTCGCCTCCTCCAGGGACAGCCCTGACTCAGCCACCGTATCAATACCCAAGGCGTGCAAGGCTTTGTAGTAGTGGTATTCGCTTCGCAGAATGTCCTGATCCATCTGCGTGCCGTTATTGCGCGCAAACTTCACAAACCAATGCTGCTTGACCTGCTCGTCATCGAGCACCGCATCCGGGAACAACAACCCGTCCTGGTTTTCCGTCAGCAACAGCTTCGGCGCCTCCCCGCCGGCGCCCGTGGCCCCGCCGATAGCCGCGCCTTGTTCATAGGCATATTCGAGGAAACGGTTATCTCGCTGGATGACTTCATAACGCTCAAACCCGATGGCGGGCCGACTGTCCAAGGCCTCAATCGACTCTTTGATCCGCATATGGCCAATCGGGGCGGGCGTACTTCGCATCAGTAGAAAAAGGTCTGCACCGAGGTCATCCGGTTTTTCCCGGCCAATACGCGCCATCAAAAAACGTTTAGCGGCACCGGCCGGTGCGATGTCGAGCACAAAAGCGGGAGCATTCTGGGTTCTGCCGCCCTCCCATTGCAGAGGAAACCGGCTGCTCACGGAAGTGGCGAAGGGAGTTGCCAACTCATTTAGGTGATCCACCAGATAGCGCTGTTCATAACCAAAACTGCACCGGCTTTCGAATCCCAGTTGCGGCTTATCAAAAGTCAGGAGCATGGCGTCCTGCCACTTCCCTTGGGTGTAGATTTGCAGCGTCAGGCTGACCATGGCTTCTACCTGCAATTTAATGCGTCTATCCAGCTAAAAAGCATTAACCGATTGCAATATAGTGCAGATTCAGTCACCGCGCATCCATTAAAACTGCAATAAAATGCATATAATGAACAACTCAGGAACTGTTTACGCAATAAAATGCAGACACAGTACATGTCACACTCCCGACACATTCCTGCAATCCCCCTCCGCTATACAGGTCGACTCGTTTTCATAACAAGGTCGTCCGCCATGCCCCCGTCGCCCCAACGCCTCGCACTCGCCATTACATTATTGGCCAGCGGTCTCGCTGAAGCGGCGCCTGCGCCCACCAAAACCGTGCAGATCGACACACCGACCACCACCGGGCAAACCCTGACCGGCAGTGATTCGTTGACCACCTCGGCGCCGGGCAGCATTACCACGCCCGGCGTGGCGGTGACGCTCAAGGACGGCACCAGCGGCGCGGGTGTGGTGATTACTAACGCGGGTAAGCTGATCTCCAGCGGCGGGCGCGGTATCGACAGCTCGGGGACGATCACCGGGGCGCGCAATTACAGCATCTACAACCACGCTGGCGGCGTGATTCAGGGCGCCAACGACGCGCTGCGCATCAACAGCAACTTTGCCAGCGGCAGCTTGTTGATCGACAACAGCGGCACCATTCGCTCGGCCACCGGCCAAGGCTTGGACCTGGATGCAATCCGCAGCAGCAACGTCACCACCACGATCATCAACCGCGCCGGTGGGTTGATTCGCGGCGACGCCAGCGACGGCATGAAGACCGGCGCCAACGCCAGCATCACCAACTATGGCGAGATTTCGACCGGCGACACCTTCTCGCGCGATGACAAATTCGACGGCGTCGATATCGACTCTGCCACCGGCGTGACGGTGACCAACTACGGCCTGATTTCCGGCGGGCGCCATGGCATCACCACCGACCTGGGCGCCACGCTGACCAACTACGGCACGGTGATCGGCCGCAATGGTTCGGGCTTTGGCTCTGACGGCGACGGCACCGTGATCAACCACGGCACCATCACCGGCGCCTTCTCCGGGCTGCAGCCGGATGGCGACGGCGACGGCGTGGACATCGACAAAATCGCGCATATCGAAAACTACGGGATCATCCAGGGCGTCGGCGCCGGTGGTGTCGACAAGAATGGCTTTGCCAATGGCAGTGAAGGCATCGCCTTGGGCGGCGGCTATGTGTACAACGCCCACGGCGCGCTGGTCAGCGGTGCCAACAACGCGATCCTGGTGGACGACGGCAGTGACGGCCCTGGCCTCGCGGCCACCACCCTGGAAAACCACGGCACCATCCAGGGCCTGAACGGCTTTGGGGTGAAGTTCGTCGGCAACTTCGCCGACACTGTCATCAACGGCGGCACCATCAGCGGCAGCAACGGCTTGGCCCTGGACTTGGGCGGCGGCGATGACACGCTGGTGTTGCTGGGCGGCAGCCGCTTTGTCGGCGTGGTGGACGGCGGCGCCGGCTATGACCGGCTGAGCATGGATGATGCCGCTGGCGGCAGTTTCGGTGACAGCCGCAACTTCGAATGGCTGGACGTGAAGCAAGGCACCTGGACCCTCACCGGCAACGGTGATTTCAGCGATGGCGGCGAGATTTTCAGCGGCGCCAAGCTGATCAACCAGGGCGGTATCGCCGGTAACCTGACCGTCGATGCAGGCGGTATCTACGCCGGTGGCGGATCGGTGGGCAGCCTGGTGGTCAACGGCACCCTGCAGACCAATACGGCCTTGGGCACTGCGACCATCACGCGCGACCTGACCATGGGCAGCGGCTCGACCCTGGCCTATGGCGTCAACGCCGATGGCAGCAGCGCCCCGATTAAAGTCGGCGGCACCGCCAATCTGAATGGCGCCACCCTGGCGATCAACCCCGGCGAAGGCACGTACCCGTGGCAAAGCCATTACACCGTGCTGCAAGCCGGCAGCATCAACGGCACCTTCGGCAAGGTCACCAGCGACTATGCATTCCTGACTCCAACCCTGGATTACAGCCCCACCCAAGTCGGCCTGACGTACACCCGCAATGACATCGCCTTCAACCAGTTCGCCAGCACCGGCAACGGCGCCAGTGCGGCCAACAGCCTGGCGGGCCTGGGCACAAACAACCCGCTGTATAACGCCTTGCTCAACACCACCAACGCCAGCGCGGGCGCGGCCATCGAGCAACTGGCCGGCAGCAGCACCGCCAACCTCACCGGCGCCACGCTGGGTGCCAGTGCGCAGGTGGGCAGCAGCATGCTCGCGGCGATGCATCAACTCGGTGGCGGTGCGGGCTTGCTGGTCGGGCTTGATCAACAAGACACGCCGGTACTCGCCGCCACCGGCGTGCCGGCGCAAGCGCGTAACCTCAACGACCCAAACGCCCGTGGCCGTCTGTGGCTGCAAGGCATCGGCAGCTACGGCAAGCTCGATGGCGAACACGGCAGCAATGGCCTGACCCAACGCACCAAAGGCAGCGTGCTGGGCGCCGATTGGGCACTCGACAGCGACTGGCGCGTGGGCGTGCTGGGCGGTTACTCGAAGACCGACCTGGACACCACCGGCGTCGACGGCAGCGTCGACAGCTGGCACGCCGGCGTGTACGCCATGCGCCAGAGCGGGCCACTGGCCGTGCGCCTGGGTGCGGCCTACAGCGGGCACCAGGGCGAGAGCAAACGCACGGTGGCCTTCAACGGTTTCAGCGACCGCCCCAAAGGCGACTATGACGCCAACAGCCAGCAAGCCTTCGCCGAACTGGGCTACGCCATGGGCAGTGGCCGCTTGAGTGCCGAGCCGTTCGCCAACCTGGGCTACCAGCGCTACCAGCGTGACAGCTACAACGAAAAAGGTGGCGCCGCCGCGCTGCATGTCGACGGCCAGACCCAAGACAACTTCAGCAGCACCTTCGGTTTGCGCCTGGCGCACCTGAGCCAACTGGACAACGGCATCAGCCTCACGCCACGGGTCAGCGCAGGCTGGAAGCACACCTACGGCGATGTCGACAGCAACACGCGCCAGGCTTTCCTGGCGGGCGGCACGGCCTTCAACGTCGAAGGCAGCGCACTGGACCGCAACAGCCTGCTACTCGAAGCCGGGCTGGATGTAGGCTTGTCGGCCCGCCACAGCCTGGGCCTGGGCTATACAGGTGAACTGGGCAGTAACAGCCGCAACCATGCGCTGACAGGGCAATGGCAGATGAGTTTTTAATCGCGCCGTACTAGAGACAACTCCCGCAAACCAGGGGTCGATGACCTGACAGTTATCACCCCGCCATCTCGCTAAATTCCCGGCCTCATTCACCAGAGGTTGGGATTACATGCCCTTTACACATCACAGACTTGCGCTTGTCATGGCCCTTGCGATCAGCGCCTTCAGCATTGAATGCGCGCAGGCGCGAGGTGATATTCCTATCACACCCTTTGTATTCGACCCCCTTCCCGAACTTAACGATGACTGGTCTTACCCCCCCCCAGAGCGCGCTCCCAGCCTTGACGGTTACCTCATCCGGCAGGCCACCACGCACAATGGGCGGCAGGTCGCCCACGTGCTTGAACCCGCGCTCAATCGCCTGCTGGAAACCGGTGCATTGACCGCAAGCGAGACCACGGAGCTGGAAAAATTCGGTGAAGACCTGGCCGACCGGCCCGGAGGGATAGGCGCAGCACTCGAACAATTGGCCGGCAGCCAAAATGCCAACTTGGCGAGTGCAACCTCCGCCGCCGCCGGGAAAGTCAGCCAGCAACTGCTCTCAACCCTGCGCACACTGCCGACCGATAACGATGGCCACGTCTGGGTGCAGGGCCTGGGCGACAACGGCAAGCTCGACAAGCAAGGCGGCAGCGACGGGCTGAAATATGGCACCAAAGGCCTGATGCTGGGCGCCGACTGGTCACTGGATCACGCCTGGCGTATCGGTGTGATGGGCGCAAAATCCACCAGCCAATTTGATGCCCAACGCTTCTCAGCCGAACTCGACAGCTGGCACCTGGGCGGTTACGCCGTGCGCCAGGACGGCCCGCTGGCCCTGCGTATGGGGGCGACTTACAGCAGCCATGCCGGGCAGAACAAGCGCAGCGTCAACCTGCTTGAGTACAGGGAGCAGCTCAAGGGCAGTTACAACGCTCAAAGCCAAGCCGTGTTTTCCGAGCTGGGTTATCAATTGGGTAGCGAGGATGTGCAGGTAGAACCCTTTGCCGGCCTCGGCTTTCAGCGTTATCACCGCGACAGTTTCAAGGAAACAGGTGGCGTGGCCGCGTTGAACGTCGGCTCACAAACCCAACAAAACCTGAGCAGCACCGTTGGCCTGCGCCTGGCCTCTGTGTACCGGCTCGACAACCGAATGAGCCTCACCCCCCATGTGAGCACGAGCTGGAAACACCTCTACGGTGAGGTCGGCAGCCAAGTCCGCCAATCCTATCGCGCGGCGCCGGGGTACATTGAAGGCTTCACCATCACCGGCACCTCGCTGGACCGTAATAGTCTCGACGTGCAAGGCGGTCTGGACCTCGCCTTGTCTACTGAGCATACCGTCGGCCTGACCTACAGTGCCCAAGTCGGCACGCATAGCCGCAACCAGGGTTTGATGGGCCAGTGGCGGATGAGTTTTTAACCCGGCCAAATGGAAAAACGCAGGCGAAAAAAAAGGGGGGCACCTGCCCCCCCCGAGGATTAAGCGGTTGTGTCGAAGGCTGTATCAGCCTTCGATTTCAATCAGGATTTCGCCAGGGTTGACCCGGTCGCCCTTGGCCACGTGAACAGCGGTTACCTTGCCGGCAATGGACGCCTGCACTTCGGTTTCCATCTTCATCGCTTCGGTAATCAGCACGGCTTGGCCGGCCTTGACCACGTCGCCTTCCTTGACCAGCACGTCGACGATATTGCCCGGCATCGCCGTGCTGACATGGCCCGGCTCGGTCGCATGCTTGCGCTTGCTGCCGCCGCTGCTGACAAACTCGTTGAGCGGTTCGAACACCACTTCTTCGGGCATGCCGTCGATAGACAGGTAGAAGTGACGCTTGCCTTCGGCCTTGACGCCGACACCGGTGATGTCGACGCGGTAGCTTTCGCCGTGCACGTCGATGACGAACTCGGTCGGCACGCCTTCACCACCGGCACGCGCCACGCCGCCTGCTTCAGGGATTGGCAACAGCACTTCCGGCGCCAGGGTGCCGGCGTCACGTTCTTCGAGGAACTTACGGCCGATGTCCGGGAACATGGCGTAAGTCAGCACGTCTTCTTCGGACTTGGCCAACGCGCCGATTTCACCGCGCAGCTTGGTCATTTCCGGCTTGAGCAAGTCGGCCGGACGATGGTCGATCACCTCTTCGCTGCCGATGGCCTGGCGGCGCAGTTTCTCGTTCACGGTGCCCGGTGCCTTGCCGTAGCCGCCTTGCAGGTAGAGCTTCACTTCGTTGGTGATGGTTTTGTAGCGCTCGCCGGCCAGCACATTGAAGAAAGCCTGGGTGCCGACGATCTGCGAAGTCGGGGTAACCAGCGGCGGGAAGCCTAGGTCTTCACGCACGCGCGGGATCTCTGCCAGCACTTCGCCCATGCGGTTGAGTGCGCCCTGCTCTTTCAACTGGTTGGCCAGGTTGGAAATCATCCCGCCCGGCACCTGGTTGACTTGTACGCGGGTGTCGACGGCGGTGAATTCGCTTTCGAACTGGTGGTACTTCTTGCGCACGGCGTAGAAGTACAGGCCGATTTCCTGCAGCAATTCCAGGCTGAGGCCAGTGTCGAATTCGCTGCCTTTAAGGGCCGCGACCATCGACTCGGTGCCTGGGTGGCTGGTGCCCCAGGCGAAGCTGGAGATCGCGGTGTCGATGTGGTCGGCACCGTTTTCGATGGCTTTGAGTTGGCACATGGCGGCCAAGCCGGCGGTGTCATGCGAGTGAATAAAGATCGGCAGGCTTTGCTCGGCTTTGAGCGCCTTGACCAGTTCGCCCGTGGCGTACGGCGTCAGCAGGCCGGCCATGTCTTTGATGGCGACCGAGTCGCAACCCATGGCTTCCATTTGCTTGGCCTGGGCCACGAATGCCTCGATGGTGTGCACCGGGCTGGTGGTGTAGGCGATGGTGCCCTGGGCATGTTTGCCGGCCGCTTTCACCGCTTCGATGGCCACGCGCAGGTTACGCACGTCGTTCATCGCGTCGAAGATGCGGAACACGTCGATACCATTCACGGCAGCCTTGGCGACGAAGGCTTTGACCACGTCGTCGCTGTAGTGGCGGTAGCCCAGCAGGTTCTGGCCGCGCAGCAGCATTTGCAGGCGCGTGTTAGGCAATGCGGCGCGCAGTTTGCGCAGGCGCTCCCACGGGTCTTCTTTAAGGAAGCGTACGCAGGCGTCGAAGGTCGCGCCGCCCCAGACTTCCAGGGACCAGTAGCCGACTTTGTCGAGCTTGTCGCAGATCGGCAGCATGTCGTCGGTGCGCATGCGGGTCGCCAGCAACGATTGGTGGGCGTCGCGCAGGATGGTGTCGGTGACAAAGATTTTCTTGGACATTGTTGTATTCCTCACAGGCCTGCGTGGGCGGCGATGGCGGCGGCGATGGCCAGGGCCAGCTCTTCGGGTTTGCGCTTGATCGAGTAGTTGGTCAGCTCAGGGTGGCTTTCCACGAAACTGGTGTTGAACTGGCCGCTGCGGAATTCCGGGTTGCGCAGGATTTCCTGGTAATAGGCGGCAGTGGTCTTCACGCCTTGCAGGCGCATGTCGTCCAGGGCACGCAGGCCGCGGTCCATGGCTTCTTCCCAGGTCAACGCCCACACCACCAGCTTCAGGCACATGGAGTCGTAGAACGGCGGGATGGTGTAGCCGGTGTAGATCGCCGTGTCGGTGCGCACGCCGGGGCCGCCGGGCGCGTAGTAACGGGTGATCTTGCCGAAACTTGGGAGGAAGTTGTTTTTCGGATCTTCGGCGTTGATCCGGAACTGCAACGCGAAACCACGGTGCTGAATGTCTTCCTGTTTCACCGACAGCGGCAGGCCCGACGCGATGCGGATCTGCTCACGCACGATGTCGATGCCGGTGATTTCTTCGGTGATGGTGTGTTCCACCTGCACCCGGGTGTTCATTTCCATGAAGTACACCTCGCCCTCGGCGAGCAGGAACTCCACGGTGCCGGCGTTCTCGTAGCCGACGGCCTTGGCCGCGCGCACCGACAGGTCGCCGATGTAGGCGCGCTGTTCAGGCGTCAGCTGCGGGCTTGGTGCGATTTCGATGAGCTTCTGGTTACGCCGCTGGATCGAGCAGTCGCGCTCGAACAGGTGCACCACGTTGCCAAAGCTATCACCAAGGATCTGCGCCTCGATGTGCTTGGGATTGACGATGCATTTTTCCAGGAACACTTCCGCCGAACCGAAGGCCTTGGTGGCCTCGGAAATCACACGGGGGAAGGCTTGTTCGAGTTCTTCACGGCTGTTGCAACGGCGGATACCGCGACCGCCACCACCGGAGGTGGCCTTGAGCATCACCGGGTAACCAATGCGGTCGCCTTCGGTGAGGGCTTCGGCGATGTCGGCAACGTTGCCTTCGGTGCCCGGCGTGACCGGCACACCGGCCTTGATCATGCTGCGGCGCGCTTCGGTCTTGTCGCCCATGCGGCGAATGACTTCTGCCGAGGGGCCGATGAATTTGATCCCACGTTCAGCGCAGATGTCTGCCAGCTCGGCGTTTTCCGAGAGGAAACCGTAACCGGGGTGCAGCGCATCACAGCCGGTTTCCACGGCCAGGTTCACCAGCTTGCGCGGGTTCAGGTAGCCGGCCAGGGGTTCGGCGCCAATGCTGTGGGCTTCGTCGGCACGTTTGACGTGCAACGCGTGGCGGTCGGCGTCCGAGTAAACCGCGACCGAGCGAATGCCCATCTCGGCGCAGGCACGCACGATTCGTACGGCAATTTCACCACGGTTGGCGATCAGGATCTTTTTTATCACTTGGAAATTCCCTTGAGCCGATTACTGCGTTCTACGACCCATTGGAACTGGGTCGGCGCGTGACCAAATGTTTCATGACAGTCGCGAGACACACACTATGCGCACCGGAGGATTAACAAAAATCAATAATTATTGGGTTGTGTATAAGTAAAGACTTATAGTTTGCGTCACGGTGGCGGGAATAAGGCCTTAAATAATGCGTAAGTCATTGATGCGTATGACATTGCGTCAGTTGCAGATTTTCAATGAAGTCTGTGATTTGCGTTCCTACAGCCGCGCCGCTGAGGAAATGTCCCTCACGCAACCAGCGGTTAGCCTACAAATTCGTCAGTTGGAAGAGCTGATCGGCCAGCCGCTTTTCGATTACGTCGGCAAAAAGCTCTACATGACCGAAGCGGCCGAAGCCTTGCAGCGCGCCAGCCGCGACATTTTCGGGCGTCTTGAAAACCTCGATATGCAGCTGTCGGACATGCAGGGCTCGCTGCAGGGCCAACTGAAGCTGGCCATCGAATCCAGCGCCAAGTACTTCGTGCCGCACCTGTTCGCCGCGTTCAAGCGCCAGCACCCCGAAGTGCAATTGCACCTGACAGTGGTCAACCGCGCCCAGGTGATTCGAAGGCTTTCGGACAACCGCGATGACCTGGTGATCATGTCGATGGTGCCGCAGGACATGGGCCTGGAATTCCTGCCGTTTCTGAACAACCCAATTGTTGCCGTGGCGCCGCTCGATCATCCCCTGAGCCTGCAAGGCCCGCTGCGCCTGCAGGACCTGGAACCTTACACGCTGCTGCTGCGCGAACCGGGTTCCGGCACGCGGCTGGCCTGCGAGGAGTACTTCAAGGAGAAGCGCGTGCACTTCACCCAGACGGTGGAAGTGGCCTCGGCCGAGGCGCAGCGCGAGTGTGTGAGCGCGGGGTTGGGCGTGGCCTTGCTGACGCGCCACGCGGTCAACCTGGAACTGGCCACCGGCGGGCTCAAGGAGCTGCCGGTGGACGAGCTGCCGCTGTACCGCAGTTGGTGCCTGGTGCAGGCCAAGGCCAAGCGCCTGTCACCGGTGGCCCATGCCTTCCTGGGCTTTATCCGCAGTGAGCGGGTGCAGATCAGCGCGTTGGCTGAGCGTTTCGCTGGGCAGCCAAGGGTGCCTGCCAGTGGAGTTCCGGGTAGTCCGTGATGCTCTGGAGCAATAGGCGCTCCTCACAGCGATCTTCGATTGCGCGACGGAAGGCCATGCGGCGCTGGTCTTCTTGCTGACGACGGGTTTTGACGCTGCTGCTGTCTTCGTATTGCCGGGCCATGTTGAGTCTCCCAATGCGAGTACGGGGAGTTCAGGATGGGCGCGGGACATGACGGTTTGGCGGCGCGAGGGTTACAGGACGATGAATATTGATCGTTCCCACGCTCTGCGTGGGAACGCAACTTAGGACGCTCTGCGTCCCGCGACGCAGAGCGTCGCAAGAGACACTCCCACGCGGAGCGTGGGAGCGATCAACCTTGAATCAGTCGTCGAGGGCTTTGACCGATTTTGGCGACAACCGCAGGCTGCGCAAGCTGCGCTTCACGCTCTTGAGGTGGTTGACCAGGCTCGGCCCGCGCGCCATGGCCACGCCCATCGCCAGCACATCGATCACCACCAGGTGGGCGATACGTGAGGTCAGCGGCGTGTAGATTTCGGTGTCTTCGTGCACGTCGATCGCCAGGTTGACCGTGGACAGTTCCGCCAATGGCGTCTGGCTTGGGCACAGGGTAATCAGCGTCGCGCCGCTTTCACGCACCAGGTTGGCGGTGATCAGCAGGTCTTTGGAGCGGCCGGACTGGGAAATGCAGATCGCCACGTCCGTCGGCTTCAACGTCACCGCCGACATCGCCTGCATGTGCGGGTCGCTGTACGCCGCTGCGGTGAGCAGCAGGCGGAAGAACTTGTGCTGGGCGTCGGCGGCCACGGCGCCCGAAGCACCGAAGCCGTAAAACTCCACACGCTGGGCCTGGGACATGGCGGTCACAGCCTTTTGCAACTCGACCGGGTCGAGTTTCTCGCGCACTTCCATGAGGGTGTGCAAGGTGGTGTCGAAGATTTTCAGGCTGTAGTCGGCGACGGAGTCGTCTTCGTGAATCGCAAACTGGCCGAAGCTCGCACCCGCAGCCAGGCTCTGGGCCAGCTTGAGTTTCAAGTCCTGGAACCCGGAGCAACCGATGGCGCGGCAGAAGCGCACGATGGTCGGCTCACTGATGCCCACGCTGTGGGCCAGGTCGGCCATGGAACTGTGCATCACGGCCGCAGGGTCAAGCAGCACGTGATCGGCAACCTTGAGTTCCGATTTGCGTAACAGGTGGCGCGACTGGGCGATATGTTGCAACAGGTTCAAAGGGCAGGACTCTTGTTATTGGCAGGCGCCAGGGATGTAGCAAGTTTGTAGTTATACTACAAGAATTGCCGTTTTGCCCGTCCGATGCATCACTAAATCGCCCTGATGCCCTTTGAATAAGCGGGCGGCCGCCATGTAGCCACACGGGCGGCCTGGCTGTCTTTAAGGAAAGTCTGCATTTTTGCGTAACAATTCTGCCAGCCCTTCGGCCTCCATCGGCCGGCTGATCAGGTAGCCCTGCACCTCATCGCAGCGTTCGGCGCGCAGGAAATCCAGTTGCTGCTGATCTTCCACGCCTTCGGCCACCACCTTGAGCGCCAGCCCATGGGCCATGGCGATAATGGCCCGGGTAATGGCCGCGTCCTCGCGACCCTGGCCCAGGCCGCGAATAAACGTCTGATCGATTTTCACGTAGTCCACGGGAATGCGCTTGAGATAGCTCAGCGACGAGTAGCCCGTGCCAAAGTCGTCGATGGCCAGCTTCACGCCCAGGTCGCGCAGTTGCTGGAAGGTGGCGATGATGTGTTCGACGCTGTCGAGCAGTTGGCTTTCCGTCAGTTCCAGTTCGAGGTATTGCGGATCGAGACCGGTTTCTTCGAGCACCTGGCGCACCAGGCTGACCAACTTGCCCTGGCGCAACTGATGCACCGACAGGTTCACCGACACCCGAATCGGCGCCAGCCCTTGGCGCTGCCATTCGCACGCCTGCCAGCAGGCTTGGCGCAGCACAAATTCACCCAACGGCACGATCAAGCCGGTTTCTTCGGCCAGGCCGATAAAGTCGCCCGGCGGCACCATGCCCCACTGCGGGTGTTCCCAGCGAATCAGTGCCTCGGCGGCGTTCAGCTTGCCGGTGGCCAGGCACAGCTTCGGTTGGTAGAACACCGCCAGCTGGCGCTCGTCGATGGCCTTGCGCAGGTGGTTCTCCAGCTGCAACCGCTCAAGCGTACTGGCTTGCAGGCTGTCGGTGTAGAACTGGAAATTATTTCCGCCCAAGTGCTTGGCGTGTTGCATGGCCATGTTCGATTGACTGACCAGCGCGGAAATTTCCCGCGCATTGTCCGGCAGCAGGCTGACACCCATTGAAGCGCTGACCACCAGTTCATGCCCTTCCACCGTCACCGGCACGCGCAGCTTGGCGAGCAGCCGCGTGGCCACACGCGCCAGGCTCGACAGGTTGCCGTAGGCGTCGAACAGCACGGCGAACTCATCCCCGGACAAGCGCGCAATCGTATCGGCCTCGGGCAACGCGTTGATCAACCGGCGCGACATTTTCTGCAACAGCTGGTCGGCCACTTCATGGCCCAGGCTGTCATTGAGCAATTTGAAGCGGTCCAGGTTGATATGCAGCAGCGCCAGGCTGCGCCCGCCCTGGCGCACGCGTGCATGGGCTTCGCGCAGGCGTTCGCGGAACAGTGAGCGGTTGGCAAGGCCAGTCAATTCGTCATAGTGAGTGAGGTAGCGCATGCGCTCTTCGGATTCACGCCGTGCCGAAAGATCGGCGAAGAAGCCGACGATATGACTGACATTTCCCCGAGCATCACGCACTACGTTCAGTTGCAGCCATTGCGGGTACAGCTCGCCGTTCTTGCGCGTCTCCACTAACTCACCCTGCCAGGTGCCGTGGGTCAGCAGCGCTTGGCGGATCACCGGGAAATGGCGGCGGGCGTCGCGGCTGCTGGGCAATTCGACGACATTGCGGCCGAGCATGTCGTCGATTTCAAAGCCGGTGACGCGGCTGAAGGCCTGGTTGACGGCGATCAGCGCGTAGTTCGGATCAAGAATGACGATGCCTTCACTGGCGGCCTCAAAGACGGTCGACGCCAGGCGCTGTTGTTCTTCCAGGGCCTTGCTGGCGCTGATATCGCGGCGGGTGCCGAGCATGCGCGTGACGCGACCGTTGGGCGTACGTTCCACGGCGCGGCCACGGTCTTCGATCCAGACCCAATGGCCGTCGCCGTGGCGCACGCGGTATTCAACCTGGTAGTCCTCGCTGCGGCCTTTGAGGTGCTCCACCAGCGCGCGCTTGAGCAGCGGCAAGTCGTCGGGGTGCAGGCGCGGCTTGAGGTGGCTGAGCATCGCCGTGACGTATTCGGGCTCGAGGCCGAACAGTTCTTTAAGCTGGGTGTGATGGACTTCATCGGTTTGCAGGTTCCAGTCCCACAACCCCAATTCGCTGGCTTGCAGGGCCATGGCCAGGCGCGCTTCGCTTTTATTCAGGGCCTGGCTGGCCGCGTCCAGTTCCTGGCTGCGTTGCGCCACGCGATCCTGCAGGCCGATCTGGGCTTCGCGCAGTTCCTGTTCGATCTGGCGGCGCTGCTCGACTTCGCGGACCAACTCCTGATTCAGCTGTTCGCTGCGCTGTTGCGCCTGCTGCAGATGCTCGATCAGCGCCTGGTTCTGAAAGCGCCGCAACAGCCCGCGCTGGATCAGGCGGTTGACCTGCCACGCCACCAGGCTCAACGAGGCCAGCAGGATCAAGCCAAGCACGCCCCAACCTTGTTGCTGCGCGGTGCCGTTCCAAAACAGATAGAGGATCGCCGGCACCAGGCAGGGCACGGCAAAGGACAGAAAGGCGGGCAGGCTCACCGCATAGGCGACGCTGGCCGACAGCGTTGCGGCGCCGATCAGGCCGAACACCCAGGCTTGCTGCATGAAGCTGTCCGCCGGCACCAAGGCGATGGCGGCGGTGGCCAGGGTCAGGCCGCTGACCGCCGAACCGAGCATGAACATGCGCCGCCAGATCGGCTGGGCCTGGCGGCTGGGCATGGCCGAATCAAAGGCCGCCACTTGGATCACACGCAGCGCCACCAGGGCCAGCAGCCAGACCAGCCAGATGCTGTCCAACACATATTGCTTGGGGTTCCACAACAACCAGGCGCAGACCAGGCCGTTAACCAGCATCAATAACGTCGGCAGCAATGAACCTTGATACAGCAGACGCGTGCGTTCGACCGCCATCTCGGTTGCGTAATATTTACGGATGACTTGTGCGGGCGCCGCCGAGGGGCCGAACAGGTCGGGACTGAGGGTCATAGGCAGTGTTCTTATAATGGTGAGCCCGAAACGTGGACGGAGCATACACAAGCAAGCGCGTGGGCCAAACTGCTCCACGTCATAAAAACCGCGCCAAAATCAGCCGCAAACCTCGGGGCCAGACAGCTTGAGTGAGACGCTGCGCGGGCTGCGAGGCATGACCAACCGGTCATCACTCACAACAGAATGTTTCCAAGGTCCGAAGCGCAGTCACTGTTTTGCGGCGACCACCCGGCATTGGGATTTGCCCCACTCTGCCGCGCACCCTAGAATGCGCCGATGCGCGATGATCTCTCCCTTTTGCTGAACTCCCTCAACGATGCCCAACGCCAGGCCGTAGCAGCCCCCGTTGGCCGTCAGTTGGTCCTGGCCGGTGCTGGCTCCGGTAAAACCCGAGTGCTGGTGCACCGTATCGCCTGGTTGATCCAGGTTGAAAACGCGTCCCCGCATTCCATCCTGTCGGTGACCTTCACCAACAAGGCCGCTGCCGAGATGCGCCACCGCATCGAGCAGTTGATGGGCATCAGCCCGGCCGGCATGTGGGTGGGCACCTTCCACGGCCTGGCGCACCGCCTGTTGCGGGCGCACTGGCAGGAAGCGGGGCTGAGCCAGACGTTCCAGATCCTCGACAGCGATGACCAGCAACGCCTGGTCAAGCGGGTGATCCGCGAGCTGGGCCTGGATGAACAGCGCTGGCCTGCCCGCCAGGCGCAATGGTTTATCAACGGCCAGAAAGACGAAGGCCTGCGCCCGCAGCATATTCAGGCCAGCGGCGATTTGTTCCTGGCCACCATGCGCAGCATCTATGAAGCCTACGAGGCCGCGTGCGTGCGCGCCGGGGTCATCGACTTCTCCGAGCTGCTGCTGCGTGCCCTCGACCTGTGGCGTGACAACCCAGGCTTGCTGGCCCATTACCAGAAGCGCTTCCGGCACATCCTGGTGGATGAGTTCCAGGACACCAACGCCGTGCAATACGCCTGGCTGCGTTTGCTGGCCAAGGGCGGCGACAGCCTGATGGTGGTGGGCGACGACGACCAGTCGATCTACGGCTGGCGTGGCGCGAAAATCGAGAACATTTACCAGTATTCCGACGACTTCCCGGACGCGATCACCATCCGCCTGGAGCAGAACTACCGCTCCACCGCCGGCATCCTCAAGGCCGCCAACGCCTTGATCGCCAATAACACCGGGCGCATGGGCAAAGAGCTGTGGACCGACGGCGGCGAAGGCGAAGCGATCAACCTGTACGCCGCGTTCAACGAGCACGATGAAGCGCGCTACGTGGTGGAAACCATCGAAAGCGCGTTGAAAACCGGCCTGGCTCGCAGCGATATCGCGATTCTGTACCGTTCCAACGCCCAATCGCGGGTGCTGGAAGAAGCCTTGCTGCGCGAGCGCATTCCGTACCGCATTTATGGCGGCCAGCGCTTCTTCGAGCGTGCCGAAATCAAGAACGCCATGGCTTACCTGCGCTTGCTGGAAGGCCGTGGCAACGACGCAGCGCTGGAGCGGGTGATCAATATTCCGGCGCGCGGCATCGGCGAGAAAACCGTCGAAGCCATCCGCGACCATGCGCGTCACGCCGATGTGTCGATGTGGGAAGCCATGCGCTTGCTGATCGCCAATAAAGGCCTGACCGGTCGCGCGGCCGGTGCGCTGGGTGTGTTTGTCGAGCTGATCGAGAACCTCGCGGCCAAGTGCGCGGAAATGCCTCTGCACTTGATGACCCAGACCGTGATCGAACAGTCGGGCTTGATTGCCTATCACGAAGCGGAAAAAGGCGAGAAAGGCCAGGCCCGGGTAGAAAACCTTGAGGAACTGGTCAGCGCCGCCCGCGCGTTCGAAAACACCGAAGAAGATGAAGAGCTGACGCCGCTCGCCGCCTTCCTCGGCCACGCCTCGCTGGAAGCCGGCGATACCCAGGCCGATGAGCATGAAGACAGCATCCAGCTGATGACCTTGCACAGCGCCAAGGGCCTGGAATTTCCTTATGTGTTCCTGGTGGGCATGGAAGAAGGCCTGTTCCCGCACAAGATGAGCCTGGAAGAACCCGGCCGCCTTGAAGAAGAACGCCGCCTGGCCTACGTGGGCATCACCCGCGCCATGCAGAACCTGGTGATGACCTACGCCGAGACCCGACGCCTGTACGGCAGCGAGACCTACAACAAGGTGTCGCGCTTCGTACGTGAAGTGCCGAAGGGGCTGATCCAGGAAGTGCGCCTGTCCAACAGCGTCAGCCGCCCGTTCGGCGGCGGCCAGCAGCAGAGCGCCAGCAATTTGTTTGCCGGTTCCGAGATTCCGGAAACCCAGTTCAGCCTTGGCCAGCAGGTCCGGCATTCGGTGTTCGGCGAAGGCGTGATCCTCAACTTCGAAGGTGCCGGTGCCCAGGCGCGGGTGCAGGTGAATTTCGCCGAAGGCAGCAAGTGGCTGATGATGGGTTACGCGAAGCTCGAAGCTATCTGATCTGATCGTTCCCACGCTCCGCGTGGGAACGCCGCCCAGGACGCTCTGCGTCCCGCTTTTTCGATGCTCACGCCCTTGTATTTCACCGAGTGCGGGCCAATATCTGTAATTAGTCCTACAGACCATTCGGAATCGGTCTTACGCAAAAGCCCGAAACACTCTGCCGCTAGCCAGTGTCACGACACCTGTGCAACATGGCGCGCGTGCAATCCACAAATGGGAATTCCCTTTATGAAACGTTTTCTTAGCATCGCCATGGCGTTGTGCATCGGCCTGACGATGAGCCTCGACGCCAACGCCAAGCGCTTTGGTGGCGGCAAAAGCATGGGCTCGGCTCCGACTCACCAGACCAGCCAAATGGCTCCATCCGCCGGTGCCGGCGGTGCAGCGGCTACCGCAGGCGCAGCCGGTGCGGCTGGCGCTGCTGCCAAAGCTGGCGGTGCTTCGCGCTGGTTGGGCCCTCTGGCCGGTATCGCCGCCGGTGGCCTGCTCGCTTCCATGTTCATGGGCGGCGGCTTCCAGGGCATGCAGATCTTCGACATCCTGATCATGGCGGTCATCGCCTTCCTGATCTTCCGCTTTATCGCCGCCCGTCGCCGCAAGCAGCAGGAGCACATGGCCCCAGCCGGCGCGCCGATGCAGCGTGAAGTGTTCGAGCAGAAACCAGCCATGGGTTCGATCTTCGGGGGTTCGGCTGCACCTGCCGCCGCTCGTCCGGTGATCAACGCACCGGCCTGGTTCAACGAAGAGCGTTTCGTCGAAGCGGCCCGCAGCCATTTCCAGTCCCTGCAGCAGCACTGGGACGCCAACGAAATGGACAAGATCGCCGAGTTCGTGACCCCGCAACTGCTGGACTTCCTCAAGCGCGAACGCGCCGATCTGGGCGACGGCTTCCAGTCGACCTACATCGACGACCTGCGCGTACAGCTGGAAGGTGTGGATGATCGCGCCGACAAGACCATCGCCACCCTGACCTTCAGCGGCGTGTCGAAGACCTCGCGTTTCGACCAGGGCGAAGTGTTCAGCGAAAGCTGGAACATGGAGCGCGCCCAAGGCGACAACCAGCCTTGGCTGGTCGCCGGTATCCGCCAGAACGGCTGATAACCGCACGCTTGAGCACTTGGTAATAAAAACCCCGGACATGTTCCGGGGTTTTCTATTTCACGGTTGCACTTATAGCGAGCTACTGTATAAAACGCCCTATTAACCGCGCCAACTAGCAAGAGGATCCCGGCCGTGGAAGAAATCATCGAACAATTGCGTGAAGCCAACGAACCGGTCCCGGTTCCTCTGGAACTGCCTGACGAAGACCAGATCGTGGAAATCGAGGAACAACTGTTCATCGACATTCCGTTTGTCTTCCGCGAATTCCTGCTGACCGTCAGCGACGTGGTGTATGGCAGCCTGGAGCCGGTGACCGTCACCGACCCGCAGTCCCACACCTACCTGCCGGACGTGGCCGCCAACGCCTGGGACGCCGGTGTTGACCGCAGCATGATCCCGATCTGCCAGGACGGCGACGACTACTACTGCGTCGAAGAAGACGGCACCGTGGTGCTGTGGTCCGGCGAAGAAGAACTGGTCACCGAAGAAACCTGGGAATCGGTGTGGCACTGGGCGCGGGACGTCTGGCTGGAAAGCTGAGCCCCGCCCCTCGCCTTTAGTGTTCTGGCGTGTCTTTATGGTTATCCAGGGTCTCCAGCAAGGCGACCTGCATCCGCGTATGCACGCGGATGAACCACCGCCAGAGCACGGCCGCTACGGCCGCTGCCACCACGGCAATCAATACCAGCAACTTGTTGGTCGGCAGAATACTGGCCGACAAGGCTGCCAGTAGCAGGAAGATCACCAGCAGCGACAGAATGGGGATCAACTCCGCAATCACGCGCCGCACGCGCTGGGTATGCCGCCCGGCCATTTCCGGCTTCACGCTCATCTCCGCCAGCAACATCGACAGCGCCTTGAGCTTGCGGTACGCCGCAATCAGAAACGGCAGCGACAACAGCAACGCCCCGCCCCAGATCAACGCCTTCTGCCAGCTTGGGTCACTGATCCAACCTTCCAGATACCCGCCGATGCGCGCCGCGAAGAAGCTGCCGGCAAAGAAGATCGCCACCACCAAGGCCAGGTTTACGCCCACTTGCAGGATGATCTTGCGAATCATCGACGCCAGCATTGCGCCCTCACCTTGCGGCTGAATACTGCGTAGCCACTCGCCATACATGCCGAACACCCGGCTCATGCGCTTGGGCATCACTGCCGCAATCTTCAACGACAACGGGTCAGCGCCACGAATCAGGTACGGCGTGAGCAACGTGGTGATCGCCGACACCGCCACGGCCACCGGGTAGAGGAAGTCGCTGGTCACCTGCAAAGTCATGCCCAATGCGGCGATGATGAAGGAAAATTCGCCAATCTGTGACAGCCCCATGCCCACGCGCAGCGAGGTGCGGCCATCGTTGCCGGCAATGAATGCACCCAGACCGCAGGACAACATCTTGCCCAGCACCACTGCCACGGTAATCACCGCAATCGGCCAGGCGTACTGCAGCAGGATTTGGGGGTCGATCATCAGGCCAATCGCCACAAAGAAGATCGCGCTGAACATGTCGCGAACGGGTTCGATCAGGCGCTCGATCTTAATCAACTGACGGGACTCGGCCATGATCGCGCCGATCAGGAACGCGCCCAGCACCATGCTGTACTCCAGCTTGACCACCAGCAGGCAGAAGCCGAAACACAGGCCCAATACGGTGATCAGCAGCATTTCATTGCTTTCGAACTTGGCCACATAGGCCAACAGGCGCGGCACCAGCAAAATGCCGATGACCAGCGCGACAATCATGAACAGCGAGAGCTTGCCAACGGTGGAGAACACCTCGCCGGAGCTGACCGTGCCGCTGACGGCAATGCTCGACAGCAAGGCGATGATACCAATACCGAGGATGTCCTCGACGATCAGCACGCCGAAGATCAGCTGGGCAAAGCGCTGGTTTTTCATCTTCAGGTCGTTGAGCGCCTTGACGATGATGGTGGTCGAGGAGATCGCCAGGATTGCACCGAGGAACAGCGAGTCCATGGTATTCCAGTCGAACCAGCGGCCGATTTCGTAGCCGATCCAGATCATCAGGATGATTTCCAGGAACGCTGCGATAAACGCTGTGGCGCCGACCTTAAACAGCTTACGCAGGCTGAATTCCAGGCCCAGGCAGAACATCAGGAAGATCACCCCCAGCTCGGCGAGGGTTTTGATGGTGTCTTCGTCGTGGATCAGGCCGAACGGTGGGGTGTGGGGGCCGATGATGAAGCCGGCGACGATGTACCCCAGCACCACCGGCTGCTTGAGGCGGTGAAACAGGATGGTGACAACCCCTGCCACCAACATGATCACGGCCAAGTCCTGGATAAAGCTGATGGCGTGCATGGCGAGGGGCTCCTTGAGGGTACTGGCGCTTTTCCCACTTCCACTCGCACCCGTGAACGGTCGCAATAAGCGGAAGGAAAAGTCGGCCTTGATCGTAAGAAATGCCCTGAGATGGGCTTTTGAAGGTTAACACCGCGACTTCCGGCAGAAAGCCGGTGCAATATATGGAAACAGATCGGTGCAGGCGTGACGGCAAGCCGCCCACCGGCGTCCCGTTAGGGAGAGCGCTGTAAAGA
Organism: Pseudomonas sp. MONT-RG-20F-20-E-7-02; assembly: GCF_022662395.1. Classification (NCBI taxonomy): domain Bacteria; kingdom Pseudomonadati; phylum Pseudomonadota; class Gammaproteobacteria; order Pseudomonadales; family Pseudomonadaceae; genus Pseudomonas; species Pseudomonas sp. MONT-RG-20F-20-E-7-02. The sequence continues at coordinate 235,424 of NZ_JAKNQN010000004.1, read as the reverse complement.
TTCCAGCACCCGCAGAGGTGCCTCCCCAACCGATGCCTACAACCCGTGAGTGTGCTATGGAACCCGGAAACGCCCAGCTGTCGATGACGGTATTGATGACCCCTGACATGGCCAACTTCTCAGGCAATGTCCACGGCGGCACCCTGCTCAAGTACCTCGACGAAGTGGCCTACGCCTGTGCGAGCCGTTATGCCGGTCGCTATGTGGTGACGCTGTCGGTCGACCAGGTGATTTTCCGCGAGCCGATCCATGTCGGCGAGCTGGTGACCTTCCTCGCTTCGGTCAACTACACCGGCAACACCTCGATGGAAGTGGGCATCAAGGTGGTGACCGAGAACATCCGCGAGCGCTCGGTGCGCCATACCAACAGCTGCTTCTTCACCATGGTGGCCGTGGACGACCAGCGCAAACCCGCCGCCGTCCCGCCGCTGCAGCCGCAGAACAGCGAAGACAAGCGCCGGTTTGTACAGGCGCAGCAGCGTCGGCAGATTCGCCAGGAGCTGGAAAAGCGCTACCAGGAAATCAAGGCAGACGGGCCGTAAACCCCAAGCTGTAAACCCAATCGAATGTGGGAGCTGGCTTGCCTGCGATAGCGGTGTGTCAGGCGACAGAGATGTCGACTGTCAGGCCCTCATCGCAGGCAAGCCAGCTCCCACATTGGGTTTTGTAGGCTTATAGTTCGATCGGCGTGGCTTCAAAACGCACGCGCGGATGGGCGATACGATCCTGAGCCCGCACCAGCTCCAGCTCGTAACTGGCGCAGGCCTGGGTCTCCAGCAGCACTTCATGCACCGCCGCCGCCGTAAATTCGAACGCCGCCACCAGGCTGTCGCCCAACAGCACCCGCGCCAGGAACAGCCCCGAGGTCAGGTCGCCCACGCCCACCGGCTGACGCGGGAACGCCAGCAGCGGGCGGCGCAGGTGCCAGCTGCCTTCAGCGGTGACCAGCAACATCTCGAAGCCATCCGGCAGCTTGCCGGGATAATCCAGGTGCTTGACCAAAACCGCCTTCGGCCCACGGGCCAGCAGCGCCTTGGCCATGCCCAGGCAATCGAACAGCGACTGCGGCTTGCGCCCGGCAAAGCTGTCCAGCTCCAGTTGGTTGGGGCAGAGGAAATCCGCCATCGCCGCCGCCTCATCCAGCAGGAAATCGCTGACTTCCTGGGGCACGATGCAGCCTTTTTCCGGGTGGCCCATCACCGGGTCGCACAGGTACAGGGCCTTGGGGTTGATCGCCTTGATCCGCGCCACGCCGGTCAGAATCGCACGGCCCTGGTCGGCACTGCCGAGGTAGCCGGACAGCACCGCATCGCAGTTGCCCAGCTCACCAATCGCGGCAATGCCTTCCACCAGCGCCGGAATTTGCTGCGGCGCCAACACTTCGCCCGCCCACTGGCCATACTGAGTGTGGTTGGAAAACTGCACCGTATTCAGCGGCCAGACGTTCACCCCGACCCGCTGCATGGGGAACACAGCGGCGCTGTTTCCGGCGTGGCCAAAGACCACATGAGACTGGATCGCAAGCAGATGAGGTGTGCGTTTCATGCAGGAGATTTCCGTAAAGCCGTTGAAATTCTGGCCGCGCAGTATGCGACTAAACACAGCCTATACGACAGACCGGCGACACAGTTAAGCTGCTCTCACTTTGTTGGAGTTCATCGCATGCTGACCCTGGGAAACATCTTCGTGTTGATGCTGCTGGCGACCGGCGCCGCCTGGGTGTGGCACAACCACGGCCTGCGCGAGCGGGCGCTGGAGCGGGTCAAGCAGCATTGCGCCAAGCTTGATATCGAACTGCTCGATGGCGCGGTGGCGTTGAAGCGCATCGGTTTTGTGAGGGATGCCAATGGCCGGCGGCGCCTGGCGCGCATCTATAACTTTGAATTCACCGTGACCGGCGAAGCCCGCCATCCGGGGACCATCACCCAGTTTGGCGCCCACAGCGCGCAAATCGAGCTGGCGCCCTACCCGTTCGAGATCAAGACGCCGCTGCCCAGCGCTGAGGTGATCGAGCTAAGCCAGTGGCGCCAGGACCACGCGAGCAAGAACCGTCACTGACGACAGGCGGCGAGTGCGCTCTGCAATTCAGCCACGTCCTGTGGCTGGCTGAAGATCAATTCAATACGTGAATCGCGGCGCCATTCGCTGGGTTGCCAGGCGAGCGGGCTGTTATCCACAGCGTTGGCGCTGACCCAGCCTGCGGTGCTGTGGATAACCAGTTTGGCGCGGCGCCACTCAAGGTGTGTCAGCCAGTTTTGCAGGCGCGGTGTATCGAATTGCTGGCTTGGGTGCCAGCGCCAGCCGATGCTCCAGCCACCTTCTTGAGCCTGGCTGAGGCAGATTGGCACGGCCGGATCGGTCCAGATTGCCGGCATCTGCGCCACGCCTTTGGGCACATCGAAGTTATCCACAGCAGCACGGCCTCGCGCATTCAGGCCGGGCAACCGGTCGAGCGGCAGCTTCGCCTGGCGCGTCCAGTAGAGCGGGCTGTCGGGTAACTGCTGTTCGATAGCCTGGCGTTGCGCGGCATCCAGCGACTCCTCCTTGTTCAATACCAGCAGCCCGGCGCTGGCCAGGGTTTCACGTTGCGCCTCTGGCAAGGGTTTACCCGCTGCCAGCGCCTGGGCGTCGAGCACCAGCACGCACGGCTGAACCGCCAGCACGTCTTGCCACGGCGCCTGCCGCAGTTGCTTGAGCAATTGCGCCGGGTGGCCCAGGCCTGATGGCTCGATAAACAGCCGGTCCGGCTTGGCCTTACGCAACAAGCGGCCGAGGCCTACCTGGAACGGTGCGCCATTCACACAGCACAAACAGCCGCCGGCTACCTCGCCCAGGGCAATGCCGTCGTCATCCCGGGTGAGCAAGGCCGCGTCCAGGCCGATCTGCCCGAACTCGTTGATCAACACCGCCCAACGCTCGTTGGCCGGGCGTTGAGCGAGCAGGTGTTTGATCAGGCTGGTCTTGCCGGCGCCCAAAGGCCCGGCAATCACGTGAGTGGGAATGTTCTGCAGCATCGGGGGCATCATTCAGACCGTGTAGAGCGCTAGATCCTACTCGGTTATGCCAGCCAATCCAGCGTCAGGATCAAGCGCCGCTCATCAGCCTCGAGCGCGGGCGAGCGGTGAATCAGGCCGTGGGCTTCGTTGCCATGCCATTTGGAGCCTTTGAGCATGGCCACTTCGCCGCAGAGGATTTGCTCGATGCGCTCGATTGGCTCAGCGTCCGGCTGGCCGAGCGTGCGGCGGTCCATCACGCCTTCGCGCAACCACTGGCTGCCGATGCCGGCGTAGGTGGTGATCAGCCTTACCGGCACGTGGTCGACGTGAAAACGCGGGCACATGGCCTTGTCCAGCAGCCGCAAGCGCACACCAATGCGCTTCGCACCGAGCAAACAGGCAAACGCGCTGACCAGCCACGACACATCGGCGACAAAGCCGTCGTAGCCTTCAAGATCGCGGCAACTGGATGCCAAACCCTGCAAGTTCGGTGTTGCGTCCTCGCTGTTGAGTTCAATCACCATGGAGTCGGCCAGCGGCTCGTCAAGCGCCACCAGCAAGGCACCAAATTCGGCGATGTGCAGCGGCAGTTGGCGCTGCCAGACCGACAGGTTCACACCGTCTTCTAGGATGTCAGCCAGCGCCAGCGGGGTTTCGCCGCGAGTCTGGCGAATCACGGGAAGCAACGAGATAACCGGGGCCAGCATCAGGCTACCTGCTCGAACCAAGGGCCAAACGGGTCAGCCAACTGGCGCCAACCTTCGACGCCCAGGGCCATTTCTTCGTCGGTGAGCAAGCAGGCGTCCAGCTCGGCGCGCATCTGGCTGAAGTCGATATTTTGCCCGATAAACACCAGTTCCTGGCGGCAGTCACCGGTGCTCAGCTGCCAGTTGCCCATGATCGCCGCCACGCTTTCTTCATCCTGCGGCCACTGGCTTTTCGGCACAAAACGCCACCAGCGCCCGGCAAAACCATGGCGCATCAGCCCGCCCGCCTGGGACCAACTGCCCGCATCCTGGTGCTTGCTGGCCAGCCAGAAAAAGCCTTTGGAGCGCAGCAGTTTGCCGTTTACCCACGGGCGGTCGATGAAGTCGAAAAAACGCTGTGGATGAAACGGGCGGCGCGCGCGGTAAGCCGTGGAGGCGATACCGTATTCTTCGGTCTCCGGCACATGTTCTCCGCGCAGTTCCTGCAACCAGCCCGGCGCCTGGGCCGCGCGTTCGAAGTCGAAGCGGCCGGTGTTGAGGATCTTGTTCAGCGGCACTTCGCCCATGACCATAGGGATGATTTCTGCCTGGGCGTTGAGGCGTTCGAGGATCGCCATCAGTTCCTCGCGCTCGCGGCTGCTGATCAGGTCGATTTTGCTGATCAGGATCACGTCGGCAAACTCGATCTGCTCGATCAGCAAGTCGGTGATCGAGCGTTCGTCCTCTTCGCCCAGGGTCTCGCCGCGTGAGGCCAGGCTTTCGGCGGCCTGGTAGTCGAGCAGGAAATTCATGCCGTCGACCACGGTGACCATGGTGTCCAGGCGCGCAATGTCCGCCAGGCTTTGCTCGTTTTCATCGCGAAAGGTGAAGGTTTCGGCCACGGGCAATGGCTCGGAAATGCCAGTGGATTCGATCAACAGGTAATCGAACCGACCTTCCTTGGCGAGTTTTCCGACTTCTTCCAGCAAGTCTTCACGCAAGGTGCAGCAGATGCAGCCGTTGCTCATCTCCACCAGTTTTTCTTCGGAGCGGTTGAGGGTGACGTCGCGCTGCACCTCGCTGCCGTCGATGTTGATTTCGCTCATGTCATTGACGATCACCGCCACCCGCAGGTTGTCGCGGTTGCGCAGGACGTAGTTGAGCAGCGTACTTTTGCCGGCGCCGAGAAAGCCGGACAACACGGTAACGGGGAGACGATTGGGCATCAGGTATTCCTCATCAGGGGTGGCCGGTCAAATCGCCCGTTTATGGCGTTCGCGCAGCTCTTCACGTTCTTTGGCTTCGATACTCAGGGTCGCGGTGGGGCGCAGCAGCAGGCGTTTCAGGCCAATTGGGTCGCCGGTTTCACGGCACCAGCCGTATTCGCCGCGGGCCAGCAACTCAAGGGCGTCGTCGATCTTGTCCAACAGCTTCTTTTCGCGCTCCAGCAGGCGCAGTTGCCATTGGCGCTGTTCTTCGGCGCTGCCGACATCGGCGGGGTCGCTGTTGGTTTCCTGCTCACGCAACACCAGGAATTCGGCTTCAATGCGGCCCTGCAGTTCATAGCGCTGGGTCAGCAGCAGCGCGCGGAAGAAACCTTGCTGGGCTTCATTCATGTAATCGGCGGGCGGTTGGGCCAGGAGGTCTTGTTCAGTCATGGAGAGCAGTTCACGGGTCAGGCTGTGCTTTTATGTTATAGTATAACAATACAAATAAGCCAATCCCCTTGCTCGCCACGACGAAGGGCGCAATGCTTCAACACGTCCCTATCCCGAGAAGCACTATGAAATACCTGGTGTGCGCCCTGTTATTGGCAGCGGCAGGACCGGCCTGCGCGCAAACGCCGAGCCTGTTGGCGAACTGCACGCGCAGCGCCAACCTGCTTGCTTGCGTGGACCCGTTGGGCAATGCCTACAGCGTGGCGACGGTGGGAAGTACCACCTACTTGCGCGGTTTTGAGGTGATCGGCAAACGCTACTGGGCACAGACCAACAGCCGGTATGGGCAGCTGACGTTCTTTACCGGGTTGGCGTCCGATGGTGAGGCGTGGGTCGGCTACACGCGCCGCGTGGGCTGGACCACCATCAACCGGTTTTCCAGTTCAGGTGGCGCCAGCGCCAAGTTCACGTGCAGCCGTGTTACCGGCTGTTAAACCTGGCCGCTCTTCTGCTCTTGAACCCAGGCCATGTAGCTGTTCATGGGCGGGTTCTTCTCGAAATATTTTTTCAGACCGTCGAACAGGCCATCCGCCACTGCCTGTTGATGCCGCGCCGTCACCAGCCGTTGGGCGTCCTGGGTATTGGAAATAAACCCGGTCTCGACCAGGATCGACGGCACGCCCGGTGACTTGAGCACCGCAAAACCCGCTTGCTCTACCCGCTTCTGGTGCAGCGTGGTGATGCTTTGCAGGCTGCCCAGTACCGAGCTGCCCAGCTGCAGGCTGGAGGCGATGGTGGCGTTCATCGACATGTCCAGAATCACCCCGGCCAACATCGGGTCCTTGTCCTTGAGATTGAGCAAGGTGGTGGCGCCCAACAGGTCGGCGCCGTTTTCGCGCTGCGCCATGAAACGCGCGGTGGCGGACGTCGCGCCGCCTTCCGACAGCGCGTATACCGAGGCGCCCGACGCCGTGAGCCGGGGCGCGGCATCGGCGTGCACCGAGATAAACATGTCGGCCTTGTGCTGACGGGCAATGTCCACGCGCTTGCGCAGCGGCACGAAGAAATCGTCGTTGCGCACCAGTTTCACGTCGAAGCCCTTCTCGCGCTTCAAACGTTTGGCCAACAGTTGGGCGATGGACAACACCACGTCTTTCTCGCGCTGGCCCTTGGAGCCGATAGCACCTGGGTCTTTGCCGCCATGGCCGGGGTCGACCACCACAATGATGTCGCGCTTGGGATGCGCCTTGTCCACCGGCGCCACCAAGGGCGGCGGCTCAGCGGCGATTTGGCGCGGCGCGCGGGTGGCGCTGCTCAGGTCGAGTACCAAGCGATGGCCCTGGCCATCCTGCGGCGGCAACAAAAAGCTGTTGAGCTGCATCGGCGCAGTCAGGTCCAGCACGATACGCGTATCACTTTTACCGAAATGCCCGGAGCGAATCGAGGTAATGCCGCTGTTCTTCAACGCCAATTGGGAAAAGTCACCCGTGAGCCCGGCGCCGCTCAAATCGATGATCAAGCGATCCGGCGAGGTCAGGGAAAAGGTCTTGTACTGCACCGGGCCGCTGAGATCGAACACCAGCCGCAGTTTGTCATCGGAGCGCCACAGGCGCGCATTGCGAATTTGTGTGGCGAACGCCCCCAATGGAAAGGTGAACAGAGGGCTGACCAGCAGCAGGTTGAGTAGCTGACGTCTGTGCATGACATATACCGCAAATAGAGGAGCGTCCCTGCTCGACATGACTGAAGAAAGGCTGGAGCAGAAAAATCATCGTCGACTCAATAGTTATAATATAACATGTCTTTTTATTTCCAACGATGGACCTGCTCATGAATGCGCTGACTCTGCCGGATATCGCCGCGCAGGCTTCACGCCAAGCCTTGCCCCTCGACTGGGTAGGCATGTGCGGTATCGCCTTGCCGATCCTCATCGACGGCCAACGCCTGACCGCCACCGCCGATGCGGGCGTCAGCCTGGACGACGGCGAGGCGCGTGGCATTCATATGTCACGCCTGTACCTGGCCCTGGAAATGCTCGACCAACAGCCGCTGACGCCTGCGCTTCTGCGTACTCTACTTGAGCGCTTTCTTGAGAGTCATGAAGGTTTATCTAAGAACGCCTACTTGCGAATCCACACTGATTTGCTGCTAAAACGCCCGGCGTTGGTCAGCCCATTGGCCGGCTGGAAGGGCTACCCGGTGTGCATCGAAGCGCGCTTGGAAAATCAGATGTTCCACGTGGAACTAAAAATTGACGTTACGTATTCCTCAACCTGCCCCTGCTCCGCTGCGCTCGCCAGGCAATTGATTCAGCAGCAATTTCTCGAAGATTTCGCCAACACGCCGTTGCAGCATGAAGACGTGCTGACTTGGCTCGGCAGCCCCAACGGCATCGTCGCCACGCCCCACAGCCAACGCAGCAGCGCACAGCTCTGCATCCAGCTGGACGCCAAACTGTCCACTTTGCCGCTCACCAACTTGATCGACGACGTCGAAACTGCCCTGGGCACCGCCGTGCAAACCGCTGTGAAACGTGCGGACGAACAAGCCTTCGCCCTGGCCAACGGGCAGAACCTGATGTTCTGCGAAGATGCCGCCCGCCGCCTCAACCTCGCCTTGAAACGCTCGGATGCCGTCAAAGCCTTCCACCTGAAAGTGATCCACGCCGAAAGCCTGCACGCGCACGATGCCGTGGCTGAAAGCCGCTGGACGAGAGACTCTGCATGATCACCTGTAACGCTCTGCGCTGGGGTGCACCGGGGCAACCGCTCACCCCTGCGCTGGATTTGACCCTGGAAAAAGGCAGCCTCACCGGCATCATCGGCGCCAACGGCACCGGCAAAAGCAGCCTGCTCAAAGTGATCGCCGGCTTGCAAAAGCCGCTGGCGGGCAAGGTCAGTGTGGATGTTCCACGCCGAGGCGGCCTGTCGTTCCTGCCTCAGCAACAACACCTCGACAGACAGTTTCCGATCAGCCTGCAAGCGTTGGTCGCCGCCGGTTTCTGGGGCACCCAGCTCACGCCGCCACAACGCAGCGAACGCCTGCAAGCCGTGCTGGAAGATTGGTGCCTCAGCGGCCTGGAACATCGCCCGCTGATGGCCTTGTCCGGCGGCGAACTGCAACGCGCCCTGCTCGCGCGCATGAGCCTGGCCGAAGCGCCGGTGTTGTTGCTCGACGAGCCCCACGCCGCCCTCGACGAAGAAGGCCAGGCGCTGTGCTGGAAACACATCCACGCCTGGCACGATCAAGGCCGCACGCTGATCGTCGTCTGCCATGACCTGGCGTCCGTGCGCCACCACACCCAGAACGTGGTGCAGATAAAAAGCACCGGCTGCGTGTTCGGGCCCAGCAAAGAACTGATCCGTCCCCAAGCCCACATGCAGGTGGCCTGATGCACTTCGCCGCGCACTTGTGGATGCCCTTCTTCGACTTCGTTTTCATGCGCCGCGCACTCATCGGCGGGCTGGTGCTCGCCTGCAGCACCGCGCCGCTGGGAGTGTTCCTGATCCTGCGGCGCATGAGCCTGATCGGTGACGCCGTGGCCCACGGCATTCTGCCCGGCGCCGCACTGGGCTTCTGGTTTGCCGGGCTCAGCCTGCCCGCGCTGACCATCGGCGGCCTCGGCGCCGGGTTGAGCATGGCCGGTTTATCCGCATGGATCACCCGCCGCACCGGCCTGCGCGAAGACGCCAGCCTCGCCGCCATCTACCCCATTTCCCTCGCCGCCGGTGTGCTGATCCTCGGCATCGCCGGCAAGCGCCTGGACCTTTTGCACCTGCTGTTCGGTTCAGCGCTGGCCGTGGACGAAACCACCCTCACCGGCATGCTCTGGGTCTCCGGCTTCAGCTTGATCGCCATGGCGCTGATCTACAAACCGCTGTTGCTGGACACCCTCGACCCGCTGTTCCTGCAAACCGTCAGCCGCCTCGGCCCGCTCGCTCATGGGTTGTTCCTGACCTTGGTGGTGCTGAACCTGGTGATCGGCTTCCAGGCCATCGGCGCGTTGATGGTGGTGGGTTTGATGATGTTGCCGGCGATTGCTTCACGGTTCTGGAGCCGGCGCCTGCCGGTGTTGATTGCGGTGTCGGCGGTGCTGGGATGCCTGTCGGTGTGGTTCGGTTTATTGCTGTCGTTCTACTACTCGCTGCCCAGCGGCCCGGCCATCGTGCTGGTGGCTGGCGGCGGGTATTTGCTTTCCGTGGTCTTCGGTCCGGTGCACGGCTTGCTGCGCCGCCCGCCCTCTCTTACATCCCAATGAGGTGTTTCCCGATGCGCGCTCTACTCGTGCTGTTCAGCCTGCTGCTGCCGTTGTCGATGGCTCAGGCTGCCGACAAACTCCAGGTGGTTACCAGCTTCAGTATTCTCGATGACATCACCCACCAGATCGGTGGCGATCACATCCAGATCAGCAACATGGTCGGCCCGGACGCCGACGCCCACACCTACGAACCCACGCCGGACGACGCCAAGGCGCTGCTCAAGGCCAAGGTAATCATCAAGAACGGTTTGGGCTTCGAGCCCTGGCTGGACCGCCTGGTGACCAGCACCGAAACCAAGGCCACGGTGGTGACCGCCAGCAAAGGCGTGATCTCCCACACCATGGAAGAAGACGGCGAAACCATTCCCGACCCGCACGCCTGGCATAACCTGGCCAACGCCGAAATCTACGTCAACAACATCACCAAGGCGCTGATTGCCGCCGACCCGGCCAACAAAGCCGACTACCAGCGCAATAGCCAAACCTACCTGAAAGAAATCTACCGCTTGCTGGCCGAAGCCAAAGCCAAGTTCGGCGCGCTGCCACCGGGTAACCGTCGCATCGTCACGTCCCATGACGCCTTCGGTTATCTCGGCCAGGCCTATGGCATCCAGTTCCTGGCGCCCCAAGGCCTGTCGACTGAACGCGAACCGTCTGCCGCCGAAGTTGCCGCGCTGATCACCCAGATCCGCAAAGACAAGGTCAAAGCCGTGTTCATGGAAAACATCAAGGATTCGCGCCTGCTCAAGCAGATTGCTGACGAAAGCGGCGCGCAAATCGGCGGCACCTTGTACTCCGACGCCCTCGCCGCCGAAGGCCCGGCCAGCACCTTCACCGGGCTGTTCGAATACAACCTCAACACCCTGTGCGCCGCCCTGAGCAAGCCATGACCCTGAGCATGCTCGACCTGGAAGGGGCTGCCCTCGGCAGCCGCTTTCCACTCGAACCCGTGCTCGACGCCCTGCCGTGGAACCGCGATGGCCTGATCGCCGCCATCGCCCAGCAACACGGCAGCGGCGAGGTGTTGATGCTGGCCTGGATGAACCGCCAGGCCCTCAATGAAACCCTGGCCACCGGCCAAGTCTGCTACTGGTCGCGCTCGCGCCAACAGCTGTGGCGCAAAGGTGAAAGCTCCGGCCACTGGCAGCAGTTGGTCGAAGCGCGGCTCGACTGCGACGGCGACGCCGTGCTGCTGATCGTCGACCAGCAAGGCCCGGCCTGCCACACCGGCCGGCCCACCTGTTTCTACAACGCCATCGATGGCGCCTACGTTAATGTCATTACGGAGCCCGCTGCATGATCCGCAAAAACCCTTCTGGCGATCTGCCGGTGATTGCCGAATCGGCCTACGTCGATAAAACCGCAATCATCTGCGGCAAGGTCATCATCGGCGAGAACGTATTCGTCGGCCCCTACGCCGTGATACGCGCCGACGAAGTCGACGCCACCGGCGACATGGACCCGATCACCATCGGCGCCAACTCGAACATTCAGGACGGCGTGGTCATTCACTCCAAATCCGGCGCGGCGGTGAACATCGGCGAGTTCACTTCCATCGCCCACCGTTCCATCGTCCACGGCCCCTGCACCGTCGGCGACCGTGTGTTCATCGGCTTCAACAGCGTGCTGTTCAACTGCGCCGTCGGCGATGGCTGCGTGGTGCGCCACAACTCAGTGGTGGATGGCCGCGACCTGCCCGCCGCGTTCTATGTGCCCTCCACCACCCGCATCGGGCCGAACACTGACCTGTCGCAATTCCCGCCGGTGAGTGTCAGCGCCTCGGAGTTCTCCGAAGACGTGGCGCGCACCAACGTCGATTTGGTGCGTGGCTACAAAGCCTTGCAAAACGAGTTCTGAACCATGAGCCGCCTGCTGATTCGCAATGCCCGTCTGGTGAATGAAGGCCAGGAGTTTGACGCCGATGTACTGGTCGCCAATGGCCGTATCGAGAAGATCGCCGCCAGCCTCGAAGGCTACAACGAACCGGTGGAAATTGACGCACAAGGTCAGTGGCTGCTGCCGGGCATGATCGACGACCAGGTGCATTTCCGCGAACCCGGCGCGCCCGACAAAGGCAGCTTCTACAGCGAATCCCGTGCGGCGGTGGCCGGTGGTATCACCAGCTTCATGGACATGCCCAACACCCATCCCGCCACCTTGAACCTGGAAGCCCTGGCCGATAAAAAGCGTCGCGCAGCGTTGCACTCGGTGGCCAACTACGGCTTTCACTTTGGCGTGAGCAACGACAATCTCGACACCGTCGCCGCCCTCGACCCGCGCGAAGTGGCCGGGGTGAAAGTGTTCATGGGCGCCTCCACCGGCAACATGCTGGTGGACGACCCACGGATTCTGGAGCGACTGTTTGCCGAAGTGCCGACTATTCTGCTCGCTCACTGCGAACACACACCGAGCATCCTGGCCAACGAACAGCGTCTGCGTGAGCGCTTTGGCGACAATATCCCTGCCGTCGCCCATCCACTGATTCGCGATGCCGAAGCCTGCTATCGCTCGTCGTCGTTTGCAGTGGAGCTGGCCAAGCGTCACGGCACGCGCCTGCATGTGCTGCACCTGACCAGCGCCCGCGAGCTGGCCTTATTCGAAGACAAACCCCTGGCCGAAAAGCGCATCACCGCCGAGGTCTGCCTGCACCACTTGCTGTTCGATGACCGCGACTATCACCGCCTCGGCCACCAGATCAAATGCAACCCGGCGATCAAGACCCGCGCCGACCGCGACGCGCTGCGCCTGGCCTTGCTGAGTGAGCGTCTGGATGTGATTGGCACTGATCATGCGCCGCATACCTGGGCGCAAAAACAGTTGGGCTACCGCGAAGCACCCTCCGGCCTGCCGCTGGTGCAGCACGCGTTGCCGGCGTTGTTGGAGTTGGTGATCGACGGGCATCTGCCGCTGACCACGCTGGTGGCTAAAACCAGCCACCGTGTTGCTGACCTGTTCGCCATCCCGGACCGCGGCTACCTACGCGAAGGCTATTGGGCTGACCTGGTGCTGATCAAGCCCGAGCCCGAAGGCAAACCCGTCAGCAGCCAGCCGATTCTCGCGCGCTGCGGCTGGACGCCTTTCGCCGAGCGCAGCTTTCGCCACAGCGTCAGCACCACGCTGGTGTCCGGCCACCTGGCGTGGCACAACGGCCAGGTGGTCGACAGCTGCCAGGGCTTGCCCCTGCACTTTTTGCGTTAAGCGCGGGGTTTGACCGTACCGCAATCGTTGCCCAGCCACTGGGCGTGCGTGTCGAGGCTGCCCTTTTGCTGGATGCCGGTGGCATTGAAGGTGCCGTTCACGGTGGTGGTGAATTCCTGCTGACTCTGGAACGTGGCAACGCCGGTGCCTTGGGCTTTCGGGCAGCTGAAACGGAATTTCCACTGGTTTCCGGTCTTGTCGGTCACTTCCTGTTTGCAGCCCGACTGCGGGTCGGTCAGCGGAATGGAATCCGACGCGACTTGGGCGGGCGTCAGGCAAACCTGCACGCCTTTGCCGGCCATGGTGATGCCTTGTTTTTCCAGCATGGCGCGCTGTTCAGGTGTCATCTGTTGCTTGAGCTGACCGAGGATCAGCGACAGGTCCGGCAAGTCCTGGTTGTCGACTTTCATATTGCTGGTGGTCAATTCCCACAAGCCCGGCGCCAGCATCTGCGCCTGAGCCGCCACGGGCAGCGACAATCCAACAACCATGGCCAAACTGAGCAGACGAGCATTCATCGGGTAACTCCTGGGTAATTGTGGGCGTTAGACGCCGCAAAGGTGTCAGTGTTGCACGGCAAATAAAATAGCGACATTCACGGCGGTTCATGGTCTGTTAGGCACTTGATTGCCTGGAGTTAAGTCATTCATGGATTTTTTTGGCCCGCACCTGCTCGCCTACTTCATTGCCACGTTGCACTTTCTCGGGACTCTGGCCGCGATCCACGCGGTGCTGACGGTCAGGACTGCCCAAGGCTCGATTGCCTGGGCGTTGTCACTGATGTTCATGCCGTACCTGACGCTGATTCCCTACCTGATTTTCGGCCGCAGCACCTTCGACGCGTACATCCAGGCGCGGCGCCAGGCCAATCAGGAAATGCACACCGCTATCACCGAGCTGAACTGGCGCCCCTGGGTCGAAGAAGCCCTGGCCGCGCGCAACTCCAGTGCCTATGCCTCGCTGCGCGCCATGCCCAAACTGGGACGCATGCCGTGCCTGGCCAACAATCAAGTGCGCCTATTGATCAATGGCGACGCCACGTTCAGCGCGATCTTCGAGGCGATTCGCAACGCCAAAACGGCGGTGCTGTTCCAGTTTTTCATCATTCATGACGACGAGCTTGGCAGGCAGTTGCACGCCTTGCTGAAGGAAAAAGCTGCCGAAGGCGTAGACATTCACGTGCTCTACGACCGCATCGGCAGCCACGCCCTGCCCCACCGCTACGTACAATCGCTGCGCGACGCCGGGGTCAAAGTCAAAGCGTTCGCCACCCGCAGCGGCTGGCTCAATCGGTTCCAGGTCAACTTCCGCAACCACCGCAAAATCGTGGTGGTGGATGGCATCACCGGGTTTGTCGGCGGGCATAACGTCGGCGATGAATACCTGGGCAAAAAACCACCGCTGGCGCCGTGGCGCGATACCCATGTGCAAGTCACCGGCCCGGTGGTGGCGTGCCTGCAGGAATCGTTTGCCGAAGATTGGTTCTGGGCCGCGCGCGAGCTGCCGCCGCTGATCCTGCCGGACGCTTACCCCGAGGACGGCGTGCTTTGCCAATTGCTCGCCAGCGGCCCGGCCGACCCGTACGAAACCTGCTCGCTGTTTTTCGTCGAGGCCATCCACGCAGCGACCGAACGCGTGTGGATCACCAGCCCCTATTTCGTGCCCGATGAGGCGGTGTTCTCCGCCCTGCGCCTGGCGGTTCTGCGTGGCGTAGATGTACGCCTGCTGCTGCCGTCGCGGCCCGACCACCGCATTGTGTATGCCGCCTCCAGCCTCTACGCCATCGAAGCGGTGCGCGCCGGGGTGCGGGTGTTCCGCTATAAACCGGGCTTCCTGCACCAGAAAGTGGTGCTGGTCGACAGCGAGATCAGCGCCATCGGCAGCGCGAACATGGACAACCGTTCGTTCCGGCTGAATTTTGAAGTGATGTTGCTGACGGTGGATGAGGCGTTCGCCAGCGAAGTGGAGCAGATGCTGCTGGATGACTTTGCCCTGGCCCATGAAGTCAGCCAGGAAGAAAGCCGCGAGACGCGCCGCCTGCAACAGTTGGGCATGCGGGTTGCGCGGCTTATTTCACCCATCCTCTGAGCACAACAGAACAAATGTGGGAGCTGGCTTGCCTGCGATGGCGGTGTGTCAGTTGACCCATCTGGTCCTGATACACCGCCATCGCAGGCAAGCCAGCTCCCACAGTTTTTGATCCCCAGTGTGTTTTGAAGATCAGCGGTAAATATCTTCCCGCGTCCACGGCAGTTCATGGCTGCCATCGGCATGCGGTTTCACCGCCAATATCTGGTGCAGGTTGATCCAGCCCCGCGCAAACGCATACGCGCAGCCCGCCAGGTACAGCCGCCAGATGCGCAACGCTTGCTCCGGCACCATCTTCGCCGCCGCTTCCAGGTTGTCTTCCAGGCGTTCGCTCCAATGGTCCAGCGTGCGCGCGTAGTGCAGGCGCAGGCTTTCGACGTCGACCACTTCCAGCCCGACTTCACTGATTTCCGCGGTCATCATCGCCAGGTGCGGCAGCTCGCCGTTGGGGAACACATACCGCTCGATAAAATCCCCGGCGCCACGGCCCACGGGGCGGCCGTCGGTGTGCTTGGCGGTAATGCCGTGGTTCATCACCAGGCCGCCTTCACGCACCGCGCCAAACAGGGTTTTGCAGTACTGGGCCAGGTTGGCGTGGCCGACGTGTTCGAACATGCCCACGCTCACCACTTTGTCGAAACGGCCGTCTTGAGGCAGGTCGCGGTAGTCGAGCAGTTGCAGGTCTACCTGGCCTTCCAGGCCCTCGGCTTTGACCCGTTCGCGGGCCAGCGCCAATTGCTCTTTGCTCAGGGTGATACCAAACACCTTGACCCCAAACTCACGCGCGGCAAAACGCGCCAGCCCGCCCCAACCACAGCCTACGTCGAGCAAATACTCGCCCGGCTGCAAGCGCAACTTGCGGCACAGGTGGCGGAATTTGTCTTGTTGAGCCTGGTCGATGGATTCGCTGCCGGTTTCGAAATAACCGCAGGAGTACGCCATGTCCTGATCCAGCCATAGCTGGTAGAACTCGTTGGACAGGTCGTAATGGTAGGAAATGGCGGCTGCGTCAGTAGCCTTGTCGTGGATCGAGCGCACCGGACGACTCCCCTCGTCGTCATCGATCAAGGCGTGACTCAGCTCGTCACACACCCGGATCACTTCGGTGATGGAGCCTTCCAGCTCCAATTTGCCCTCGACGAAGGCTTCGCCCAATGAGTCGAGCGTTGGATGGGTCAGGCTGGAAACGACCGTGGGGTCCTTCACCACGATGGTCACACTGGGCTCGGGGCCCAAGTTGAATTCATGGCCGTCCCAGAGTCGAAGACGCAGCGGTAGCTTGAGATTCTGTAAGGCCGGTGGAAGTTGCGCGAGCATGAGTAATCCCCCCTTGTTTCAGACGTCTGGAGTGAGGGTAGACCATCCGAAGACAAAGTAGGAGGCTATCGATTTGATAGCGCTGATCTATGGGGCTCGAAACTCGAGCAAACCGTCTTGGATCCACTGTTTCAGCCACGTAACCGCTTGCAGCGATGCACCCTCTCCAGTAGTGACTGCCAACTCTGCGCACAGTTCTGAAAAGTTCCAGCCGGTGGTGGCCATGCCTGCCAGCGCGCAGGCTTCATCAGGCTCCAGGCTGCGGTAATGGCAGACATTCTGGTGACGCCACACCAGGCAAATCTGCGCCAGTTCCAATGCGTGGCTGTGGGGGAAATCCGACTCATCCTTGCTTGCGCGCCAGATCGCCACGCTATTGAAATGGCACAGCACCTGCTGCACCGACGGCGCCAGGCTCACCTGCAACCCCGGCCAGTCTTCGGGCGCCAGTTGCGCCATGTCATTGAGGCTCAAAGGCTCACCCTGCGGCGCATCGAAGGCGAGGGTAAACGCCCACTCCAATCGCGCCAGCTCGGCCAGCGGCGCGCTCTGCTCCGCCACCAGATGCTCAACGAGAAATGCCGGGAACCGCTCGCCCAACCAACGCAGGCTGTAATGGGCCGACGGATAGCGCCGCACGTAGGCGTCTGTCAGTAACGCGAATTCGTCGTCACCCAGCCAATACCAGATGGCGCTGAAGTCGTGGCGCAACACTTCCTGCAGCCGCGAGACATAGGCGTTGTGATAAATCGCCAGGCCCGTGTCCACGTCCAGGGTCGGCCCGCCCAGCAAGGTGGCGGCAAAGCCACTGTTGGCCACCGAGCTTTCGGACAATAGATGCTGTTCAAAGGCCAGCTGCCAGTCGATCAGGCGCATAACGCCCTCCTGGCCAACGCGCTGGCGCCCAGCTCACGGGCCTTGCTCAACTCGGTGAGCAACTCTTCGAACGGCGGGAAATGGTCATCACGTTCCAACAGCGTCGACACCGGCCCCAGCAATTCCAGCGTCTGTTGATAAAGCGCCCACACCGGGTCGCACACCGGGTGGTCATGGGTGTCGACCACGTAGTCGCCGTAATCCATATGCCCGGCCAGGTGCAGTTGGCGGATGCTTTCGGGCGGCAGATTGCGGATAAACGTCCAGGCGTCGAACCCGTGGTTACGCGAGCTGACGTACACGTTGTTAACGTCCAGCAACAGCTGGCACCCGGTGAGGTGGGCCAGGGCGTTGAGAAATTCCCACTCGGTGAATTCGTCGGCCTTGGAGCGCACATAACTGGAGACGTTTTCCAGCACCAGCGGGCGCTGCAATACGTCCTGCACTTGGCGTACGCGGCTGGCCACGTGGTAAAGGCTTTCTTCGGTGTAAGGCAGCGGCAGCAAGTCGTGCAGCTGGTGTGCGCTGCCACGGCTCCAGCACAGGTGATCGGAAATCCACGCGGGCTGAATGCGCTCGGCGAGCTGTTTGATGTGTTTCAGGTAATCGGTATCGAGGGCATGCGGCCCACCGATGGACAGGGACACACCGTGCATCACCAAGGGATAGCGCTCGGCTATCGCGTCCAGGTAATACAAGGCTTTACCGCCCTGGACCAGATAATTCTCGGAGATCACTTCGAACCAATCCACGGCCGGCGATTGTTCAAGGATCTGCTGGTAGTACTCACTGCGTAAACCCAGGCCGTAACCCAGACTTGGAAGGGACGCGGACATGACTCACTCCAGGGCAAAGTGTCCGCAGCGGTGGGGGGCTTCCGCTGCGGGTGCACTCGGTTGCCGGTTATTCGCCGACGGTGCCGCCAGCCTTCATGCAGGCATCAGCCGAAGGCTTGGCAACGAAGCCCTGGCCTTTGCAAGAACCCAGACCTTTGCACGCATGGTCCTTGGTTTTGCAATCGTTCTGGCCTTTGCAGGCGTTGATGCCGTAGCAGTGCACGGCCGTGTCAGCGGCTTGAGCCTGAGTGACAACACCAGCAAACATGGTAGCGGCGGCCATTGCGAGAGCGGCACCAGCAGCAGCGGATTTGATGTTCATCGTGTATTCCTCATGATCGGTAGTGGAGTCGGTCTGAACGGATTGTTCAGTCTCGACATACCACTAGAGTGAGGTCCCTTATCGGCGTTACAGCTGTGTGCAAATATTTCTGAAAATTATTCTTCGAGCTTCAAAAGCGGCTCCTGAAAGCGCAGCAAACGCCCGGCGTTGCCCAGTACCAGCAAGGTGCTGAGGTTATGCAACACCGCCGCAATCATCGCGCCGGCCGCGCCCAGCCAGCCAAATGCGGCGAACACCACGATGGCCAGCGTCCAGCCCAAGCCGATGATCACGTTGACCTGCAACGTGTGTCGGCACTGGCGGCTCAAGCGCACACAGGTGCCCAGGCGGCGCAGGTCGCTGCCGATCAACACCACATCCGCCGACGCCAGTGCGATGTCCGCCCCGCCCGCGCCCATCGCCACGCCCACCACGCCCGCCTTGAGCGCCAGCGAGTCGTTGATGCCATCGCCCACCACCATCGGCCGGAAACCGCTGCCGATTTCCCCCAGCACGCGGTTGAGTTTGTCTTCCGGTAAGGCCTGGGCTTCGACATCGCTGATGCCCACGTCCAATGCCAGGCTGTCGGCAACGCTCTGACGGTCGCCGGTCAGCAGCAGTTGGCGACCCAGGCCCAAGTCGCGTAGCTCTTGCAATGCCTGGCGTGCCTCCGGCTTGACGCTGTCGGCGAGCAACAGCCAGGCGAGGAATTGCCCGTTCAATGCCAACCCGGCAATCGGGCCATCGTGGTTCGGCACCTCAGTGGTCACGATGCCCAATTGCTCGAACAACTCCGGGCGCCCCAAGGCCGCTTCGCCCTGCTCGGTCCGCGCTACAACACCCAAGCCCTGGCGTTCGCGAATATCCGTGAGCACCAGCATCTGTTCCTGCGTCGCCAAGCCCGCCAACGCGCGGCTGACCGGGTGGCTGCTGGCCGAGCCAAGGCTGGCCGCCAGGTTCAGCAACACCTGCCGATCGGGTGCTGTGGTCTCGATGGACTGCAGACGCAGCGTGCCAAAGGTCAACGTACCGGTCTTGTCGACCACCAACGAAGTCAGGTCGGCCAGTTCCTCAAGAAACGCCGAGCTGCGAATCAAAATCCCGTGCCGCGCCGCCACCGCAATCCCGGCAATCGCCGTGGCCGGGGCCGACAGCACCAACGCACACGGGCACGCCGCCACCAGCACGGCCAACATCGCCTGGGCGTCATTGGTCACAAACCAGGTCACCGCCGCCAGCAGCAACACCAGCACCATATAGCTGCCGGCATAACGCTCCAGCAGCCGCGTGATCGGCGGCTTGGAACGCTCGGCGTTCTGCATCAGCGCAATGACTTTGCCCAAGGTCGATTCATGACCCGTACGCGTCACTTCAAGGCGCAGCAAGCCATCCAGGTTGATCGCGCCACCAAACACCTGCACACCGACGCTGGCCTCCAACGGCACCGACTCGCCAGTGATCGGCGCCGTGTCCAGGCTCGCCTGGCCCGACAGCACCACGCCATCGGCGGGCACGCGGTCACCGGCGCGCACTTCGACGATATCGCCGGTGTTCAGCGTGCCGTTATCCACTTCAACAATGCTGCCGTCAGCCTGCACCAGCCGCGCATGGCTGCGGGTCAGTTTGCCCAAAGCATGAATCGCTTCCTGGGAGCCAATCACGCTGCGCTCTTCCAGCACGTGGCCGAAAATCATGATGATCGGCAGCAACGCAGCGGTCAGCAGATCGCCCGTAGCCCACGCGCCGATCATCGCCAGGGCGATCAATTGGTCGGTGATGCCATGCAGGCTCGGGTAACGCAGGCTGTACCAGGCCGAGCGCATCACCGGCACGGCGACCAGCAAGGACGCGACGCCAAGCAGCAGTTGGCTCACGCCGTTCTGGTCCGGCGCCAGCCAGCGCCACACCAGGCCCAATACCAGTAAGCCCAGGGCCAACATGGCCAAGGTCAGTTGCCGCGCAGCACTGCGCTGTTCGGCGGAAGTCAGCATAGGCGCGCTCATTGTTCGGCTCCCTGGATGATCAAGCGGGAGTCGTCTTTAGGATCGACCGTGGTCACGGAGCCGGCCTGGCCGAGAATCTTCGGCATACGCTCGCGGTACAGACGCAGCAACAAACCTGGGTCTTTGACCTGGGCCAGGCTGGCGACAGTGGCGGTTTGCGCCTGGGCATTGGCCAGGCGTTCGCTGGCCTGGGCGTGGGCGACTTGCACCAGCCGGTCAGCCTCTTGGTTGGCGGTCTGGGTGAGTTTTTCTGCGTCGGTACGCGCATTCGCCACGGCTTTATCGGCTTGCTGACTGGCGGTCAGCACGGCATTGAACGCATTCACCGCCGGGCCCGGCAGGCTCGACTGCACGTCGACACGGGTCACTTCGATGCCCAGCCCCAAACCGGTGGAGGCCAATTCCGCCAGGCGCTTGTTGATGCCTTGCACCAAGTCGCCACGTAACCGCTCACGACGCTCGGCGGCGCCGTTGTCGCTGCCGATCAATTCGGGGCGCGCCACCAGAATCGTGTCCAGGTCGCGCGCCGCCGTCAGCGCCACCGCGCTGCGCGTCACCAAGCGATCCAGCGCCGGCAGCACGTGTTCGCCTTGCAACACAAACGCGTAGGGCTCGGTGACCTTATAGAACACCCGCACATCCAACTGCACCACGCCGGCATCGCCGGTCAGCAGGTAACCGGAACCCGCCAGGGCATCGCTCAATGGCGTGGCAAAACTGGCCACGCGGTCGGCCTGGATAGCCGTGTCGGAGCGCAACAGGTTCTCCACCCGGCGCTCTATCACTCGGTCGGCGGCCGGCAACAACACCACCTGCTCGAACGGCTGCGGCCACGCCAATAACAGCCCGGCGTTCTGAATGCGGTCGAGGGCGCCGAAGTGCAGCACCACGGCACGGTTCTGCGGGTCGATCTGGCGCACGTTGGAAAATGCCCAGGCCAACGCCGCCAACACGGTCACCGCGTACAGCGCCAGGAAGGTCAGGCGCCCGGCCTGAATCCACGGGCTGTCCGGGCTGTCACGCATCGTCATGGTTGAACATCCTTCGGCCCGTCCACCAGCGCACGAAACGGCGCGGCGTCGGTGCGCAGGATGATTTTTGTACCCGGCGTCACCACCGTGCCCAAGGTGTCCAGCGAGCGCAGCAAGTTGTACAGCTGCGGATTACCGGCGTAGGCGCGGCCATAAATCTGCGCCGCTTCAACCCGCGACTGCGCTTCGATATCGGCGGCTTTCACCGTGGCGTCGGCCTGCACGATGCGCGCATCGCGCTCGGCGGCCGAGCGAATCTGCGCCGCTTCACGCTTGCCCACGGCGGTGCGTTCGGTGGCGATGGTTTCGCGCTCGGCGCGCATGCGGTCGACGGTGGCCGTGAGGGTGACCGACGGCAGGGTCAGGCGCTCGACACCGACTTGCGCCACGCGCACGCCATAGGTGGTGAGCAATTGTTGATCAATCTGCTGGCGCAACTGCGCTTCGAAGTCGGCGATGCGCACTTGGCTGGCGTCGGTGTTAATCAGGCTCGACAGGTCAAAGCTGGCCGCGGTGGTTTCCAGCGCCGAGCCGACGAAGGTGCGAATCTGCCGAGCCGCTTCATCCGGCTGGTTCTGCACCGCACGCATAAAGCGCTGCACATTGTCGGCATCGCCTTGGACCTGCCACGCCACATAGGCCTGCACGATAATCCGCAGGCCGTCGCGGGTGCCCACATCCTGCAAACCGCTGGAGGTGGTGCGCAGGCGCAGGTCCACCGGGATCGCCGCTTCGAACGGTGCCGGCCAGCGCCAGCCCAGGCCGGGCTCCAACAGCACCCGCGACGGGTTGCCGAACCGCGTAATCACCGTGGCTTCGCCGGAACGCACCTGCACCAGGCTGGCGGCCGCCACCGCAAACAGCACCAGCAACACCGCCCAGGCCATGCGCCGCCAAGGGAATGGGCCAGCCGCTTGCTCATCACCGTGATGATGATGGTGGTGGTGGCCGTGATGATGACCGTGATCGTGAGAATGAGCGCTCAACAGACAGACTCCTTATTGAACGGCTTTACGCGGCGCCATCGGGTCGGCCGGCAAAGTAAAAGAACGCAGATCGATCGTCGGCGCGCCATCGGCGCCCAGGCGGTGATCCAGAATAAGCAGCTTGGCGTGGGCCAGGCCTTGGCTGAGTTGGCCGAGGTACTGTTCCAGCACGAAGGCCTGGCCTGCGGTGGCATAGGCCTTTTGCTCGGCGGTAAAACGCAGGTCAGCCGCTTGGGCGCCGGCATTCACTTCACGCGCAGTGGCCAAGGCCTGGTCGCGGGCGGTGCTGGCTTGCAGCAAGGCCTGGTTGGTCTGTTCGCTGGCGGCGCCGCGCTCACGGGAGATCAGCGCCTGGGCGCCGATCTGCGCAGCCTGCACCGCGTGGTAGGCGTTGGCAGCGCCGGCCGGTGGATGAATCGCTTCCACCACCGTGGCCAGAATTTCCACGCCACTGTCGAGTTTTTGCAGGTCCGCCTGCACCGAACGGCCGATTTCGTCGGCCAGCTGGGTGCGTTGCTCGCCGAGCAATTCATCCAGCGTGCGCGAGGCAAAGTCGTGAACCAGAATGCGGCTGGCGGTGCTGCGGATCAGGGTCGGTACATCGGCGCTGTTATAGGTGGCGGCGAGCGCGGCCTTATCCGTCAGGCCGATGCGGTAGACAAAGCGCACGTCCATATTGACGATCTGGAAGCTCTGTTTGTCGCCACTGCTGCTGGCGATCACCTGGGCCTTGTCATTCACATGGCTGGCGTCCCACAAGCGGTTGGCGATCGTCGGCGCCGGGCCTTCAGCAGAAGCCAGCTCCGGTGCGGAAGCTTCGCTGACGCTGGTGGCCAGTTCATGCACCACACCGTTTTCCACGTTGATGACGCGGCCCAACGGCCAGGGCAACCCGGCATGCAAGCCAGGGCCCAACACTTCCACCGGTTTACCGAAGCGCTCATAAATCCCACGGCCTTGCAGGGGCACTTCGTGCACGCCGGTCAGCGCCCAGCCGACCGCCAGCACCACCAGCAGCACCGGCAAGAACGCCCGACGCATGTAGGTAAAGGCCCAGATCTGGCGCAGGTCGATGCCAAAGCGGTTGTGCAACTCGTGCTGCAACGCCAGCAACGGCTGGGGCGGCCAGCGCAACAGCCCGGCGATAAAGCTTTGCGCCATCAAACGCGGTTCGAGGCGTGGCTGGCGAGGGCTGAACAGCGAAAGGAGCGCCCGCAGCAAAAACTCCACCGCGACCAGCCCCGGCAGCAGGCCGATCAACACGGCCAGGCGCAATGGCCACACCGTCTCCCCACCGGCAAACAGCAGGCAAATCGCGCTGACCACCAGGCAGGCAATCGCCACCCGGCTCAACTGCGCCAGCTGCGAGGCTTCCGGCCATTGGGCCGCCGTTTCCTGCGCCAGGCGGCGTTCGAACACCAGTAAACCAAAGGCCAACGCCAACCCAAGCGCAGCGCCGATACTCGCCGACTGCCCCACCGGCGCGGCGGGCAACGCCAGGTTCCAGAACTCGATGATGCTGACCAACGCCAGCAACGACCAGCCACTCAGCCACAGCACCGGCGCGCCAATCTGTGCCAGCAGGCCGCTACCGAAACGCCCGAGCAGGCGCGTGTACCCGCCGGTGTCTTCAACCGGCAGTTCGATCACTTCAGCCGTCGGCGCTTCCAGCGCCTGGGCGCGCCAATCGGCGACCCACCACGCCGATTGCAACCCGGCCACCAGCACCAGCAAGGCCGACGCGCAGTTGATCAACACCACCGGCCAGATCGACAGCGGCGCAAACAGGGCGACAAACAACGCCAGCACCCAACCGCAAACGGCAAGGGCCGTCAGGCTGATGCCCGCCTGGCGTAATCGACGGGCATGAAACAGCCCCTGCTGAAAACGCGGCAGGCCTTCCACCGAAGCGCCGTCAGCTTCTAGATCCACTTGCATCCGCTCAACGCCCGCTTGTACATAATTCGTTACGATATAACACGCAGCGTGAAATTTTTGTTCGAAAACAACACAAAACCCCCTGTGTGCGGGCTTGCTCGCGAATGCGGTGGGTCAGTTAGCGATGTTTAACTTGATACACCGCTATCGCGGGCAAGCCCGCTCCCACATTTATCCTTCATTGCATTCGGGATCGTGACTAAACCCCCAGAAACACGAGCCATCACTGGTGCAGGCACGGATTAATCGGCACACTCCAACACAGTTTTTCGCGGGTCCACGGACAAGGAAGCGTCATCCCCCATGATTTCGATCTATCAGCTCAAGCCGCGTTTTCAAAACCTGCTGCGCCCCCTTGTGCAGCGCCTCTACGACAACGGCACCACCGCCAACCAGATCACCGTGCTGGCCGGCGTGGTTTCCCTGCTGGTCGGCCTGCTGATCGCCAGCTTTGCTCAACACCTGTGGCTGTTTGCGCTGATCCCGTTGTGGATGATCCTGCGCATGGCCCTCAATGCCATCGATGGCATGCTCGCCCGGGAATTCGGCCAGCAGTCGCGCCTGGGCGCCTACCTCAATGAACTGTGCGACGTGATCGCCGACAGCGCGCTGATCCTGCCCTTCGCACTGATCCCTGGTGTGAGCCTGGCGCCGGTACTGCTGGTGGCATTGCTGGCGGTGTTCAGCGAATACGCCGGTGTGCTCGGGCCGATGGTGGGTGCGTCGCGGCGCTACGACGGGCCGATGGGCAAGAGTGATCGCGCGTTTGTACTCGGCGTGTTGGCCACCGGCGTGGCGCTGGGCTGGCTCGGCGCAGGCTGGGTCGACACGGTGATGTGGCTGGTCGCCGCCCTGCTCGCCTACACCTTGGTCAACCGTGTGCGCCAAGGTCTTAAAGAAACGACTTCCCCTTCTGCATAAGGAATTTGCGATGCGCGAACAGCAAGAGCACACCTTCAGTACCCATGATGGCGTCGAGCTTTTCTACCGGCACTGGCCGGCCACCGCCCCGCTTGGCGATGAGCCGCGCAAGGCGATCCTGCTGTTCCATCGCGGCCACGAGCATTCGGGGCGCATTGCCCATTTGGTCGATGAACTCGACCTGCCGCAGTTCGACTTCTTCGCTTGGGACGCCCGTGGCCACGGCCAGTCGCCCGGCGCGCGCGGCGACAGCCCCAGCTTCGCCACCAGCGCCCGCGACGTGCAAACCTTCCGCGACCACATCGGCGACACCTACGGCATCGAAGAACAAAACTGCGCGGTGATTGCCCAGAGCGTCGGTGCGGTGATCGCAGCCACGTGGGTGCACGATTACGCGCCGAAAATCCGCGCACTGGTGCTCGCCTCGCCGGCGTTCAAGGTCAAGCTCTACGTGCCGTTCGCGCGGCCGGGCCTGGCGCTGATGCGCAGGTTTCGCGGCAACTTTTTCGTCAACAGTTACGTCAAGGCCAAGTTCCTCAGCCATGACCCCGAGCGCGTGGCTTCCTACGACAGCGACCCGCTGATCACCAAGGCGATTTCGGTGAATGTGCTGCTCGGCCTGTACGAAGCTGCCGACCGCGTCGTCGCCGATGCCCAGGCGATCCAGGTGCCGACGCAACTGCTGATCTCCGGCTCCGACTTCGTGGTACACCGCAAACCCCAGCAGCGATTCTTCGACCGCCTCGGCAGTTTGAAAAAAGAGCTGCACATCCTGCCCGGCTTCTTCCACGACACCCTCGGCGAACGTGACCGCGCCGTGGCCGTGAGCAGCGCCAAACGCTTTATCCTGCAGAACTTCGCCCAGCCGCTGGACCGCGCCTCGCTGCTGGACGCCGACAAACTGGGCGCCACCTGCGCCGAGTCCGAGTCCCTGGCTGCACCGCTGCCGCGCAACTCGTTGCGCGACCTGTACTGGCGCATGACCCGCGCCAGCATGGGCCTGGGCAAGAACCTCTCGGACGGCGTGAAGCTGGGCTTCGACACCGGCTTCGACTCCGGCAGCACCCTCGATTACGTGTACCGCAACAAGCCCACCGGCAAGGGCGGGTTGGGGCGGATGATCGACACCAACTACCTCAACTCCATCGGCTGGCGCGGCATTCGCCAGCGCAAGCTGAATGTCGAAGAACTGCTGCGCCTGGCCATGGCCAAGTTGCGCAGTGATGATCGCGAAGTGCGCATTGTCGACATCGCGGCGGGCCACGGCCGCTACATTCTGGAAGCCTTGCAGGGCGTGTCGCCGCTGCCGGAATCGATCCTGCTGCGCGACTACAGCGACATCAACGTGCGCGACGGTGGCGCGCTGATTCGCGAAAAAGGCCTGGGGGATATCGCCCAGTTCGTCAAAGGTGATGCGTTTGATCGCGCGGACCTGGCGGCGCTGGAGCCCAAGCCGACGTTGGCGGTGGTGTCCGGGTTGTATGAGCTGTTTGCCGATAACGGCATGGTTGGCGGCTCGTTGGCCGGTCTCGCCGAAGCCGTGGAGCCCGGCGGTTACCTGGTTTACACCGGCCAGCCGTGGCACCCGCAGCTGGAGCTGATCGCCCGCGCACTGACCAGCCACCGCCAGGGCCAGGCCTGGGTGATGCGCCGGCGCAGCCAGGCGGAAATGGATCAACTCGTCGAGGCCGCAGGCTTTCGCAAGATCACTCAGCGTGTGGACGAATGGGGCATTTTCACTGTGTCTCTGGCACAGAAGATCTGAGCATGCGCGAACCCGGCCTATTGAAACCCGCGGTCCTCTGGCTGCTGCTGTTGGCGCCGCTGTTTTTCAGCACCTACGGCTTTGCCACGTGGGTCACCAGCCAGCGCAGCGACGTCGGCACGCTGTTGTTTGGCTGGGAAATCCATATGCCGTTCTGGGCCTGGACCATCGTGCCCTACTGGTCCATCGACCTGCTTTACGGATTCTCACTGCTGCTGCCCAACAGCCGACAAGAACTGAAACAGCACGCCCTGCGCCTGCTGACGGCACAAGTGATTGCCGTGAGCTGCTTCCTGATCTGGCCGCTGCGCTTCACCTTCGAGCGGCCGGAACTGGACGGAGTGTTCGGCTGGCTGTTTGCGGTGTTGGCGGGCTTCGACAAGCCGTTCAACCAGGCGCCGTCACTGCACATCGCGCTGCTGGTGATCCTGTGGGTCATGTACCAGCGCCACACCCAAGGCTTTTGGCGCTGGGTGGTGCACGGCTGGTTCGCGCTGATCGGTATTTCGGTGCTGACCACTTATCAACATCACTTTATCGACTTACCCACAGGCGCGCTCGCCGGCTGGCTGTGCGTATGGCTGTGGCCGCTGGAACACCCGAGCCCGCTGTTGAGTGTGCGGCTTACGCGGGACCGAAAACGCTGGCGGCTGGGCGTGCGTTACGGCCTGGGCGCCGTGGCCTTGGTGATTCTCGCGCTGGCGCTCGGCGGCGGGTCGCTGTGGTTGCTGTGGCCGGCGGTTTCCCTGGGGTTGATCAAGGCCAATTACTTCGTGCTGGGCGCGCCGGGCTTTCAAAAACGCGCCGACGGCACGCTGACGCCCGCCGCGCGCTGGCTGTACGCGCCCTACCTGGCGGCGGCGTGGCTCAACTCACGCCTGTGGACACGCAAGCATCCACAGCCGGACCTGATTGTGGATAACGTTTGGCTTGGGCGAATTCCCACGACGGGTGAGCAAGGTTCATTCACGGCCATCGTCGATCTCTGCGCCGAATTGCCGATTAATCCACAGGGCCGTGGGTATGCATGCATCCCCGTGCTGGACCTGATCGCGCCGACACCCACCGAATGCCTGCATGCCGCGC
The DNA here is from genome assembly GCF_022662395.1 of Pseudomonas sp. MONT-RG-20F-20-E-7-02. Taxonomy (NCBI): domain Bacteria; kingdom Pseudomonadati; phylum Pseudomonadota; class Gammaproteobacteria; order Pseudomonadales; family Pseudomonadaceae; genus Pseudomonas; species Pseudomonas sp. MONT-RG-20F-20-E-7-02. Next base: position 207,459 of record NZ_JAKNQN010000004.1, on the reverse strand, counting down.
AGGCGATTGAACGCTTGCGCGCAAACGGACCTTTACTGGTGTGTTGCGCCCTCGGCTACTCGCGCAGCGCCACCGCCGTCGCCGCCTGGCTGCTGCACAGCGGGCGCGCGGCTACGGTCGATGCGGCACTGGCTATTATTCGTACAGCGCGGGCCCATGTGGTCCTGCATCCTGCTCACCGTGAAGCGTTGGAGGGCTTAGCCCATGCCCGCTGATATGGAACTCCAAGTGGTCGCCAACCTGCTGCGTCGCGGCCGCTCGCTGGATCAGTTATCCACAGGCCTGACGCTGCTCGGCGTGTTATTCGGCCTGGCTCAACTGCTGATGGCGAGCATTGCGCCGATCTGCCTGCTGCTCAGCCTGTGGATGATTATCCTCGGGATGCTGCAAAAGTACTGGGCGCTGCGCGTCGCCTTCGATGCCGACCTGTTCGCCCTGCTCGCCCGCGACACCGACCGCACCCCGGACCTTGACCAGGCCCTGCAAAGCCTTGGCCTGCAGTCGGCCAAGCGAGCCGGCCGGCCCTGGACCGAACGCCGTCGCGGCGCCCTCAAACTGCTGCGCAAGCAAGCCTGGCTGTTGGGCGCGCAAGTGCTGCTGACCCTGGCCGTGATCCTCGCCAGCCCTTGGCTATCTTTCGCCGGATAAGGAATCCCCATGTTCGAACCCGTGGTTGCCACGCTGATCACTTCAATGGCCCGCACCGTCACCGGCGCTCGCAGCCTGTGGCTGGGGTGTGCGCCGGTACCGGTGCAACGCATCTATTTCGCCAACCACAGCAGCCACGGCGACTTCGTGCTGGTGTGGGCGTCGCTGCCGCAAAACCTGCGCAAATTCACGCGCCCGGTGGCCGGCAGCGATTACTGGAATAAAAGCGCGCTGCGCCGCTACATCATCAACCGCGTGTTCAACGGCGTGCTGATTGATCGCGAACGCAAAGACCCTGTGGATAACCCATTACAGCCCATGCTCGCGGCGCTGGAAGGTGGCGACTCGCTGATCATCTTCCCCGAAGGCACGCGCAATCTCGAAGACGGCCTGCTGCCGTTCAAAAGCGGCCTGTATCACCTGGCAAAAAGTTACCCACAGGCCGAACTGATCCCGGTGTGGATCGCCAACCTCAACCGGGTCATGCCCAAGGGCCGCGTACTGCCGCTGCCTTTGTTGTGCACCACCAGCTTCGGCGCGCCGCTGCAATTGGGAGACGGCGAAGACAAAGCCGCCTTCCTCGCCCGCACCCGCGACGCCCTGCTCGCCCTCGCCCCGGAGCATGTCTGACATGGATAGCCAAACCCTGATGTTGTTCGGCGGCATCGGCGCCATCCTGGTGCTTGCCTCGCTGATCGGCCTGATCCTCAAGCTGCGCACCCGTGGCACGCCGAATGCGGTGATCGACAATCTCAACGCGCGCATCAACGCCTGGTGGGTGATGGTGGTGGTGATCGGCATCGCCTTCTGGCTCGGCACCGGCGCGGTGATCCTGCTGTTCTACGCGGTGTCGTTCTACGCCCTGCGCGAGTTCCTGACCCTTACGCCGACCCGCCGCAGCGACTACCCGGCGCTGGTGGCCGCGTTCTACCTGGCGCTGCCGCTGCAATACCTGCTGATCTATTCCGACTGGTATGGGCTGTTCTCGATCTTTATCCCGGTGTACGTGTTCCTGCTGCTGCCGATCCTCGCCTCGCTGGGCGGCGACAGCACGCACTTCCTGGAGCGCGCATCGAAGGTGCAATGGGGCCTGATGATCGCGGTGTTCTGCGTGTCCTTCGTCCCGGCCCTGCTGACCCTCGACATCCCCGGCTACGAAGGCCGCAACCTCTTGCTGATCGCCTACCTGGTTATCGTGGTGCAGCTGTCGGACGTGCTGCAGTACGTGTGCGGCAAGCTGTTCGGCAAACACAAGATCGCCCCCAACCTGTCGCCGTCAAAAACCGTCGAAGGCTTTGTTGGCGGGATCCTGCTGTCATCCCTGATCGGCGCAGCGCTGTGGTGGACCACGCCGTTCAACCCGTGGCAGTCGTTCTTGATCGCACTGCTGATCAACCTGCTCGGGTTTGCTGGCGGCATTGTGATGTCGGCCATCAAGCGGGACCGGGGCGTGAAGGATTGGGGCCACATGATCGAAGGCCACGGCGGGATGCTGGACCGGCTGGATTCGGTGTGTTTTGCCGCGCCGATTTTCTTCCACCTTGTTCGGTACTGGTGGACCTGAGAAATACCACCTCAAGCTCCCACAGTTGTTTGACGATTGTTCCCACGCTCTGCGTGGGAATGCATCCTGTGACGCTCCGCGTCACGGCTTTCTGAGTGGACGCAGAGCGTCCTCGGCGGCATTCCCACGCGGAGCGTGGGAACGATCAGCCAGCGTTCAGCCAGCTCCCACAGTGGTTTGGTGGGGTTTTGAAGTGCTTAGCCCGGCAAATGCCCCAGCGGCAAGGCGCCTGGGGTTTTTACGGTCTGGATCGCGAAGTTGCTGCGGATGTCCCTCACGCCCGGCAGCTTTAACAGGCTGCCGGTGACAAACCGCTCATACCCACGCAAATCCGGCACCACCACCTGCAATAGAAAATCCGACTCGCCCGACACCAGAAATGCCGAGATCACCTCGGGCAGTGCGGTCACCGCTTCGCGAAAGGCATTGGCCTCGGTGTCGTTATGCCGCTCAACCTTCACGCCGACGAACACCATCATGCCCAAGCCCACTTCATCGCGGTCCAGCGTCGCCTGGTAGCCGCGAATCACCCCGGCTTCTTCCAACAGCCGCACGCGGCGCAAACACGGTGAGGCAGACAGGCCGATCTCATCCGCCAGTTGCACATTGCTCAGGCGACCGTCGCGTTGCAGGGCTTCAAGAATCTTACGGTCAAAGGCATCAAGTTTGAGATTTGGCATAAGTGAAGGGTCACTGGCTTGATTTTTGGCAGAGAATACCAAGACTAGACGCTTTTCTGGCTGACTACGCAAGCACCTGCCCTGCCCTTGCATCCTAGAATTGGCCAACCAATCTAGGGGGTTTGAACATGACGGAACTCTGGTTATTTCTGGTGGCGCTTTCGGTCGCGTATCTACTGCCGGGGCCGGACATGATCCTGTTGCTGCAAACCGGCGCGCGGCAAGGCAAGGCGTTGGCGCTGACCACGGCCATCGGCTTGGGGCTCGCCCGGGCCTGCCATGTGGCGCTGGCAGGCATGGGCCTGGCGACATTGTTCAAGGTGGCGCCATGGACGTTCGATGTGGTGCGCCTGGGCGGCGCGGCCTATCTGTTATGGCTGGGCGTGCAGTGTCTGCGGGCAAATATGTTGCCTTCGCTTGAGGCAAACCCCGGCGCCCCGCCAGCACATGCCTGGCGCGCAGCCTTTCAACGCGGCCTGCTGACGAATCTGCTCAACCCCAAGGCCTTGTTGTTCTGCTCGGTGCTGCTGCCGCAGTTCATCAACCCGCATGCCGGCCCGGTGGCGGCGCAGTTTGCGTTGCTGGGGGTGATTCTGGTGGGTGTGGGCTTTGCCTTCGACTGTTGCTACGCCCTGGCCGGCGCACGCATCGGCCACTGGCTGGCACGCAATCGCTCGGCGCAGCGTCTGCAGCAATGGTTATTCGGCAGTCTTTTGATCGGTTTTGCGGTACGCCTCACCTTTGTGCAACACGCCTGAGCGTGTGCGGTGTATCCACGTCATCTTTTGTATCAAAGACGCGTGTAAGATACGCCGCACTTAGCCAGGGATGCTCACCATGTTCGATTCGTTGAAAGCGATCAGTCGCCGTTTTCTCGGCCTGTTAACCACTGTGGTGAGTGCCCTGTTCGGCCAATGGCAACCGCCCTTCTGGCTGCGCGCCATCGGCCATGGCCTGGGGAATCTGGGCCGCAAGGCTCGCGCGTACCCGCGCCAGGCCGGTGCCGGGGTGCTGGGTCTTGTGTTGCTGGCTGCTGCGGGCTTCTATGGCTGGCACTGGTATTCGAACCTGCCGCAGCCGCACACCGTCGGTTATTCGCTGCACAAACCAAACCTGACGGATTACACCCAGCAACCGCCGGTTGTGGATAACTTGCAGGTACGTTTTGCCGAATCCGTGGCGCCGTTGGCAGCGATTGGCAAACCGGTGACCGAAGGCATCAGCCTCAAACCCACCGTGGCAGGCGCCTGGCGCTGGTCCGATGACCGCACTTTATTATTTGTGCCGGAAAAAGACTGGCCGGTAGACGCCCACTACACGCTGGACCTGGCGAAGAAAAATCTCCTGGCCGAGGGCGTGCTGCTCAGCCAATACAGCAGCCAGTTTTCCACCCAACCGTTCCGCGCCACCCTGGCGCAAAACGAGCTGTATCAAGACCCGTCCAACCCGACGCTGAAGCAACTGGTCGCGACCTTCCATTTTTCCCACCCGGTGGATGAAGACAACCTACGCAAGCGCGTGTCCGTAACCCTCGGCAAAGGCCTGGCCTACCGCGACGCGCAGCTGCCCAACCGCCCGGAAATCACCTTCGACGATACCAAGCTCAACGCCTACGTGCGCTCGGCCGCCCTGGCCACGCCGCTGGAAAGCACGCCGGTCAGCGCCAAGCTCGATGAAGGCATCAAGGCCCGCGACGGCGGCAATGCCAGCACCGCACCGCTGGTGGCGGAAGTCACCGTGCCCGGTCGTTATCGCCTGACCTTTACCGGCGCCGAAGTCAGTTTTGTGGATAACGAGCGCGGTGAGCCAGAGCCCGTGCTGATGTTCAGCAGCTCCAGCGCCGTAGCCGATGACACCATCGCCGGTAAGGTCCAGGCCTGGCTGCTGCCGGAAAAAGCCCAAGACGACACCCGCCCCTACACCAGCAACGACATCGACGATGCGATGCTCGCCCGCAGCACCAAGGTCAACCTGACCCACGTGCCCAGCGTCGAGCCGCTGAACACCCTGCACGCCTTCAAGTTCAAGGCCCCGGCTGGCCGCGCGCTGTATGTGCGCGTGCCCGCCAACCTGGAAGCGATAGGCGGCTACCTGGCGAAGAATCCTACGGCGTCCTTGATCAGCATGCCGGCGTATCCGCGCACGCTGCAGTTCCTGTCTGACGGCGCACTGCTCAGCCTCAATGGCGAAAAACGCCTGGGCTTCATGGCCCGTGGTGTGCCCGGCGCCCATGTGGAAATCGCCCGCCTGCTGCCCAACCAGCTGCAACACCTGGTGGACCAGAGCAGCGGCAGCTTTGCCCGGCCAAACTTCGGCAATGAATACTTCGACCGCATGGTGGAGCGTCAGTCGCTGGATATTCCGCTGTCGTCCAATGACCCGGCAAAAACCGTGTACGACAACGTTGACCTGAGCCATTACCTCACCGCCAACGGCGGGCGTCGTGGCATTTTCGTGCTCAAGCTGAGCCCGCAGGATGACCCGGCCCCGCGTACGTTCGAATATGACCGCAGCAGCACCAGCGATTTGCGTTTTATCGTGGTCACCGACCTCGGCATCATCGCCAAGCGCTCCAGCGACGGCAGCCATGATGTGTACGTGCAATCCATCGGCAACGGTTCGCCGGTGGCCGATGCGCAAGTCGACATCATCGGCCGCAACGGGCTGCCGGTCAGCAGTGGCCGCACCGATGCCGAAGGCCACGCGCATTTCGCCAAGCTGGATGAACTGCGCCGTGAGAAAACGCCGCTGATGTATGTGGTCACTCGCGGTAACGACCAATCCTTCCTGCCGATTGCGCGTCAGTCGCAGCAGCTGGATTTGTCGCGCTTCGACGTAGGCGGTTTGGAAGAAGACGGCGCGATTGATCGCCTCAGCGCCTACCTGTTTACCGACCGTGGCCTGTATCGCCCGGGCGAAACCGCGCACTTGGGCATGATCGTGCGCAGCGGCAACTGGAAAGGCGCCTTGCAAGGCCTGCCGGTGGAGCTGCAAATCACCGACCCACGTGGCCTGGAAGTGATTCGCCAGCCGCTGAAACTGTCCACCAGCGGTTTTGAAACCTTTGATTTCCCCAGCAGTGAAGTCGCCCCTGCGGGCGATTACACCGCGACCTTGCAGCTGATTGGCCAGAAAAACACCCGCACTGACCTCGGCAGTGTCAGCTTCAAGGTCCGCGACTTCGAGCCGGACCGCATGAAGGTCAGCCTGAGCCTGCATGACACGCCCGTGTTGGGCTGGATTCCACCGGACCAGGTGGTGGCCAAAGTTACCGCCATGCACCTGTTCGGCGCCCCGGCAGCCGGGCGGCGCGTTACCGCCAAAATGTCCCTGAGCCCGACGCTCGCGGCCTTCGACCGTTACCCGGATTACCGCTTCCGCCTCAACGACTCATTGGAAGACGCCAGCACCGAAGACCTCGCCGAAACCACCGTCGACGACAACGGCCAGGCCGTGCTCGACCTCAACCTGCAACGCTTCGCCAACAGCACTTATCGCCTGCAAGTGATGACCCAGGTGTTCGAGGCCGAAGGTGGCCGTAACGTGGCGGCGCAAAGTGCGCTGCTGGTGTCGTCCGCGCCCTATCTGGTCGGTGTGAAAAGTCAGGATTCGCTGTCGTACGTCGCCAAGGACGCCCCACGCCAGGTGCAATGGCTGGCCGTCGCGCCGGACCTGACGCCACTGGCGGTGGACGGCCTGACCAGTGAAGTGGTCGAGCACCGTTATGTGTCGGTGCTGGTGAAACAGTCCAACGGCACCTACAAGTACGAATCGCGCATCAAGAACATCAGCCAGCCGGCCGCGCCACTGACGATGACCAAAGACGGCGCCAAGCAGACCCTGAACACCGGCACGCCGGGCGATTACACCCTGCAACTCAAAGACGCCAACGGCAACCTGCTCAACCAGATCGACTACAGCGTGGCCGGGCGTGGCAACACCTCGCGCTCGCTGGAGCGTAATGCCGAGCTGCAACTGCGCCTGGATAAGCGCAGCTATGCCACGGGTGACGAGATTGCGATCAGCATCCGCGCGCCGTACACCGGCGCCGGCTTGATCACCATCGAGCGTGACAAGGTTTACACCCAGCAATGGTTCAAGGCCGACAGCACCAACAGCGTGCAACATATCCGCGTGCCTGCAGGCCTTGAGGGCAATGCCTACGTCAACGTGCAGTTTGTGCGCGACATGGGCTCGTCCGAGGTTTATATGAGCCCGCTGTCCTACGGCGTGGTGCCGTTCAGCATCAACCTGGATGCGCGGCGCATGGCGCTGAAGGTGGAAAGCCCGGCGAAGATCGAACCGGGGCAAACCCTGGACATCAAAGTCACGGCCGACCGCCCAGGCCGCGCAGTGGTCTACGCGGTGGACGAAGGCATTCTGCAAGTGGCGCGTTACCAGACGCCGGACCCGTTGGGCTTCTTCTTCCAGAAGCGCGCATTGGAAGTCGGCACCAGTCAGATTCTTGACCTGATCCTGCCGGAATTCAGCCGCCTGCTCAGTGGGGCAGCGCCCGGTGGCGATACGGAAGGCGCCCTGGCTAACCATCTCAACCCGTTCAAGCGTAAACATCAGCCGCCCGTGGCCTGGTGGTCTGGCTTGGTGGATTTGCCGGCCGGTGAAACCGTACTGCATTACCAGGTGCCGGACAGCTTCAACGGCAAGCTGCACCTGTTTGCGGTGGCGGTGGATGCCGACAGCGTCGGTGTCAGCGAGGCCAACACCGACGTGCGTGGGCCGATTGTGATCACGCCGAACGTGCCGGCCTTTGTCGCGCCGGGGGACGTGTTCAATGTGAGCGCCGGGGTGTTCAGCAACCTCGATGCAGCGGCGGACGTGAAGTTTGAGCTGCAAACAAGCGACGGCCTCAACGTGCAGGGCGACAAAGGCAGCACCTTGTCACTGCAACCGCGCAAAGAAGGCACCGCCGAATTCAAGATCAAGGTCGGCGAAACCCTGGGCTCGGCGGACCTGCGCTTTATCGCCGTGCTGCCGGACGGCAAGCGTATTCAGGTGGCGGAAACCACCTCGATCCGCCCATTGAGTGAGCACCGTGTGGCCTTGAGCCTGGGCCGTTTCGACAGCGCCAGCAAAGAGCTCAAGCCGACCCGCGAACTGTTCAGCCAACTGCGCGACGTGCAGTTGGGCGTGGCGGCCTCGCCGCTGGTATGGGCCAACGGCCTCAAGCATTACCTGGATGACTACGGCTATGCGTGCACCGAGCAATTGGTGTCCAAGGCCATGCCGGCGTTGATCTGGGGCGGCACCGCACCCGAAGCCGAGCAAGCCTTCAGCAGCGCGGTGCGCATGTTGCGCCAGCGTCAGAACCAGGCCGGTGGTTTCGGTTTGTGGGCCGCCAACCCGGATGTGGCGCCGTACGCCAGCCTGTACGCCACCGACTTCCTGATCGAAGCCAAGGAACGCGGGCTGCCGGTGCCGGAAGATGTGCTGGTGCGCGCGAATGCTTATCTGACAGACCTGGCCAACGGCCCGAGCGAAGGCCTGTCGGAATTGCGCAACCGTGCCTACGCCAGTTACCTGCTGAGCCGTCAGGGAATTCTGGTGAGTGGTGCCTTGAGCGACATTCGCGAGCGCTACGAGAGCTACTTCAAAGACACCTGGCAGAACGACCTGGGCGCTGCCTACCTGGCCGCCAGCTACAAGCTGCTCAAGCAGGACCGCCAGGCCGATACGCTGTTCCGCAAAATCCCGTGGCGCTCCCTTGTGGATAAGTGGGACAGCGACGGCCTGTATTACGACCCGCTGGTGCACGACGCCGAACACTTGCACCTGCTGGCGCGCCACTTCCCCGAGTTGCTGGACGATGTGCCGACCGCCTTGCTGGATAAGCTCGGCAAGCGTCTTAACGAGCAACGCTACAACTCGCTGTCGGCCGCGCTGCTGCTGCGCGCCCTGGACAACTATGGCCAGCGCGCACAAAGCGACATGACCCTCAAGGCCACCGCGTGGCTGGGCGACAAGCAGCAGCAGTTGCTGGAGATGGCCGGTCAGCCGCCGCGCGCCGCCGTGCCGGGCGCCACGCAAAAGCTGGTGCTGGAAAAAACCGACGGCCCGGCCGCGTTCTACATGCTCAGCGAAGCCGGTTTCGACAAGGGCGCCAAGCTCAAGCCGATCAACAATGGCCTGGAAATCATCCACGAATACCTCGACCTCAAAGGCGAGCCGGTGAGCAAAGTGGCGGTGGGCGATGAGTTCCTGGTGCGCCTGCGCCTGCGCGCCACCGACCGCGACCAAGTGCAGCAAGTGGCCGTGGTCGACCTACTGCCCGGTGGCGTCGAGCCTGTGTATAACTTGCCGCCGGAGCCGGAAGCCGCCAGCGCCGATGAAAGTGAAGGCGACGATTCGGAGTACGTGGAAACCGCCGACGGGGATGAAGCGGATGCCTGGCAGGCGCCGATCGGCGAGACCGAGCTGAGTAACTGGCAGCCGGACTACGTGGATGTGCGTGATGATCGCGTGGTGTTGTACGGCACCGCATTGCGCGACGTAGGCACTTTTGTCTACCGAGTGCGCGCCACCAACGCCGGCACCTTCAACACGCCGCCGGCCTACGCCGAAGGTATGTACGAAACCACCCTGCAAGGGCGCGGCAAAGTAGGCCAGCTTGAAATTACCAAGCCTTAAACGCCTGACGCCGCTGCTGGCAGCGGCGGTGGTGTTGGCGGCGGGGCTGCGGCTGTGGCCGCATGCCCCGCTGGAACAGGCCGTGACCTCGTCGCGGGTGGTGTTGGCCGACGACGGTGCGCTGCTGCGCATGACCTTGGCGGATGACGGCCAATACCGTTTATGGCTGCCGCTTGCGCGCATGTCGCCGTCACTGGTCGAAGCCTTGCTGCTCAAGGAAGACCGCAATTTCTATTGGCACCCGGGGATCAATCCCCCGGCGCTGCTGCGCGCGGCCATGGCCACCTACAGCGGCGGCCAGCGCCAGGGCGGTTCGACCTTGAGCATGCAACTGGCGCGGCGCTTGTGGAATTTGAACACTCGCCAGGTGCCAGGCAAGTTGCAGCAGATGGCCCTGGCGCTGTGGCTGGAAGCGCGTTACAGCAAGCACGACATTCTTGAGGCCTACCTGAACCTGGCGCCCATGGGCGGCAATATCGAAGGCGCCGAGGCGGCCAGCCGGATTTACTTTGGCAAGTCGGCGGCGCAGTTGTCGTTGTCTGAAGCGCTGGCGCTGGCGGTGATTCCCCAGCAGCCGGGGCGGCGCGCGCGCTTCGGGCCCTCGCTGCAAAATGCGCGGCTGCGCTTGATGGCCGACTGGCGCGAGACTTATCCACAGGACCCGCGAAACGACAGTTTGCTCGACTTGCCACTGGAAGCGCGCAACCGCCAGCAGATCCCCTTTTTGGCGCCGCACTTGAGTGAACAACTGCTGGCGTCCCAGCCCGGCAACGAGTTGAACAGCACACTTAACCTGCCCTTGCAGCAACTGCTCGAACGCCTGATCACCGGCTTTATCGCCGAGCGGCGCAGCACCGGCGTGGAAAACGCCACGGCGATCCTGATCGACAGCCGCGACCAGAGTGTCAAGGCGCTGGTGGGCTCGGCGGATTACCTATCCACAAGCATCCACGGGCAGGTCAACGGCGTAACGGCGCGGCGCTCGCCGGGGTCGACCCTCAAGCCGTTTCTGTATGGGCTGGCGCTGGATCAGGGTGTGATTCACCCGATGAGCATCCTCAAGGATTTGCCGAGTAACTTCGGCTACTTCCAACCGGAAAATTTCGACGGCAGTTTTATCGGGCCACTGACGGCGCGGGATGCCTTGATCCGTAGTCGCAACATCCCGGCGGTGTGGCTGGCCAGCCAGGTGAAGTCGCCGTCGCTGTACGGATTGCTGCAACGCGCCGGCATCCAGGGCTTGCGCGGCGAGAGCCATTACGGCCTGGCCTTGGCTCTGGGCGGTGGCGAGATGACGCCCGAAGAACTGGCGCGGCTGTATGTGATGCTGGCCGGTGACGGGCATCTGCGGCCGTTACGGTATTTGCAGGAACAGCCGCAAACCACCGGCCCGCAACTGCTCACGCCGCAAGCCACGTTTATGGTGCGCGATATGCTGCGCCGCAACCCACGGCCGGATGGCTTGCCGGGCCGCCATTGGCGCACCGCGTGGAAAACCGGCACCTCGTGGGGGTTTCACGATGCGTGGAGTGCTGGTCTGGTCGGGCCGTACGTGTTGGTGGTGTGGGTAGGCAACTTCGATGGCCGACCCAACCCTGCGTTTATCGGCGCGAAGACCGCCGCACCGCTGTTCTTTCGCATCGCCGACGCCCTGCCGCTGGCGCTGCCCACTGTGGTGATAAAACCGGACAAGCCGCCTGCCGGGCTGGTGCGCATCGACGTGTGCGCCGCTTCCGGCGAGCTGCCCAACCGCTGGTGCCCGCAAACCCGCAAGACCTGGTACGTGCCCGGTGTGTCGCCGATTCGTGTGTCCAACCTGCACCGCCCGGTGTTGATCGACACCCGCACCGGCAAAGCCGCGTGCCCGCCGTTTGACCCGCAATACACCCGTGAGGAAGTGTTCGAGTTCTGGCCCAGTGATGTGCAGCGCCTTTATCGCGCAGCTGGCCTGCCCCGGCGCACACCGCCCAACGTGATGAAAAACTGCCAGCCCAACCGCATCAGCGACCAGAGCGAGGCGCCGCAGATACGCTCGCCGTTGACCCAGGTCAGCTATCAATTGCGCCTGTCGCAGCCCCAGGAAAGTATCCCGCTGAATGCCAACGCGGCCAGCGACGCAGCGACGTTGTATTGGTTCGCTGACCAGACCTTGATCGGCCAAGGCCCGCCGCAAACCACGCTGAATTGGCGACCGGGCAAGTCGGGGGAATACCGGTTGCGGGTGAGCGATGATCAGGGGCGCAGTGCGAGCCGGGGGTTGAAGGTGGAGTTTGTGCCGTGATCACAGGGTACTTGGCTGGGTAAGCGCAGATCCCCCTTGTGGGAGCGGGCTTGCCCGCGAAGACGTTGGCCCGGCAAACAGTGATGTTGACTGACCCACCGATTTCGCGGGCAAGCCCGCTCCCACATTTGATCTGCGCGACGCCGTGATCAGGCGTCTTCGTCGCCGAGGCTGGCTTTACCGGCATCCTTGGAAAAATGCTTGAACGCCGCACCCAGCTTGCGTTGCTCGAAGATCGAGAATACCAACGTGCCAAGCAGGATCAGCATCCACACCAGAAACAGCTTCAAGGTATCCACCTGAGCCACGAACAACAGCAACGTCACCACGCCGCCGATGACCATGCCCAGCCCCATCCACGCGCCGAGTACTCGTCCCACCGCCAGGCGCATGCCTTTGGGCAGCACCAGCCGGGTCGCCATCATCACCACGATAATCGTCAGGAAAAAGCCAAACGCCGCCATGAAGGGAATCGGGAAACCGCCTTCGCGGTACAACCACGCCAGCAGCCGATACACGGGGCCCAGTGGCTCCATTTGCTGATAGGTGTCGGGGCCGGGTAGATGCAATTGGGCAAAATGCGCAGGCGTCATGGCCATGATGCCCACGCCAATCATCCCGACCACGGCGGCATAGAAACCACCGGCGCGCCACAGCGGCGCCAGCACGCGAGTGTTTTCTACATCCTGGGTCAGCGCCAGGCCGAACACCGCGTTGCGCTGTTTGCCCTGGGCAATCGCGGGTTTGCCGTCGCGCTCACAGGCATCGCCAATCAGCATCACGTCCAGGTCCTGCACCAGCAGGATTTCGCCTTGGCGCCTGGAGCTGCCGAACAGCTCGTATTCGTCAGGGGCTTTGTTGCCGAACAGGTCAATGCCTTCGGCGATCACGCTGATTTCGCCCGTGGCGTCCTGCAGACGGAAGTCATTGCAGCGCGCCTCGCCAGACACTCGGCTCCAGCTCCAGTGCCCGTCGTCGTCTTTCTTGCCGTCCTCGACAACCCAGACATAGCCCACGCACGGCTTGCCATTCACCGGCGACAGCAGGGTCTTGTCGGCAATCACCTTGCCGCGTACTTCCACCAGGCCCATCGCCAGCGAACGAATCTGGCTGGTGGCCAGCCGCTGTTCGGTTTTATAGAAGTTGGGCCCGAAGCTGAGCAGCAGACCGACCAAAATGCCTACAGGGAAAAACAGCGCGATAAAGATGTTCGGCGCGTAAGCAATCAAGCTGATGAAGCCCGCGAGGAACACCAGCGCCAACGCTGTTTTCCACTTGGGTTTCTTCGCGACGACGCCGGCCTGGGTGGTTTTCATGCCCCCGGCACCTCGAGCTTCACGCCTTCGTAGCGGGTTTCTTCGGCGCTGATGGCCAGCAAGGGAATGCGCTGATAGCCGAGCATCCGCGCAAAGAACAGGTCGGGGAACACCGCGATCGCGATGTTGTAGAGGTTGACCGATTCGTTGAAAAACTCACGCCGGTCGGCAATGCGCTCTTCCACCGCCGAGATCGCCTGCTGCAACTCGACCATATTCGGCCCCGAGATCAACGCCGGGTAACTCTCCGCCACCGCAATCACCGACTTGAGCGCCGCATTAAGCTGGTTGGACGCGTCGACCTTGTCGTTGAGGCTGCTGGCATTCAAGTATTGAGTACGCGCATCGCTGAGCCGGGTAAACAGCGCGTTCTCATGGTTCATGGCGGTCTGCACCACGCGCATCAGGTCGGGAATCTGGTCGGCCCGTTGCTTGAGCAATACGTCGATGTTGGCGAAGGCTTTATCCACATCGTTACGGCGCATGACCAGGCCGTTGTAGACGCCAACCATCCAGCCGACCAGACCCACGACAATGATCAGCACGACGACGCCGGCGATTAGCAGTTCTATGTTCATGGTGAAGGCATTCCCTGGCTGAGTTATCCACAGGGAGGCATTCTAGGGTGAACCTGACAGGTGAATGCGGTATTGGCGCACGAAAACGATAAACGCCGATGACCGGTTGCTTCGGCGGTTTTTTACACGTTCTTCGCCGATAAAAAACCCTCGATTGCCGAGGGTTTTTTAGTGGTTGGTGCAGAGCAAAATATTTTGACACCAATAGTTCAGCAAATACTGGGACAAACGGCTCAACAGGGAGGCCCCAGCTCGGTGGATATTTTGACACCTCCCAGCCTATCCCACCAAACCGGCCCTGATTTTCAACAATATATTTTGACAATAGTGGCAAGGGACTAACTCTTACTACAAAAGCATGACCTAAACCTTACTGCTCCCATTCGGGCGCTGTCAGGCTGAGGCGGCTGCTCCAAGGAAGAATTGTTGCCCGGAGAGCTGCGACCAACTGTTGTTAAGTAGTGGCCGTAGGGGCTGGAGCTGCCGTAGCCCTTTGAGGGGTTTAAGCTGCTTAAGGCCTTTTAGAGGCTTCAACTGACGCATAGGCCTCATTGGGCCGCCATTAGCATTGCTGGAAAAAAATACTACTTGACCGTGATTGTCGCGTATCAATCCATTAGCAATACGGCCTAGATGCTGTCCCACGTATGAATACAGGGCGTCACCATGAAAATACCCAACTGGTCGCCCATCAAAACTAAAAAGATGGACATTGTCATCGGTATAGATGGTCGGAGTGCCGTTTCGATCGTAAAAATCCTGGCTCATGGGAGTGATCCATTCTAAAGGGAATACAGGGCATCAATTGATGCCCTGAGTCGAGTGGACGGCCTATTAAGCCGCTTTTGGGCGAAGAACAATGCGGAACGGCTGGCCGTTCGCACGTCGTATCACCTTTCCAGACTTAGTGCGGATGGTCATACGGTAAATGACCTCCCCTTCCTCGTCCGGCTTTTCGAACATCTCTTGCTGGGACATAGTCGTCTCTCACAGAGATAGGCTCGAACACAAACTCGCTCCCTTGCGAACGGTACCCATTGAGGCTACCATCACAACGCTTTTCCTGAAGCGCGAGAGACATCTGGAGCCTGTTCAGACGTCTTTTCCCAAAAGCCGATCAAGTTCGTACCTTGGTCGGCTTTTCTATTTCCTGGTCTCAAACTTCCACTACAAATCTCCATTAGAGATTTGCTAGCATACTCACAAAGAGCATGAGGCCAATCCATAATTTGATAATATCATCATCATTTTGATCACGTCAACCCATCATGTGTTATCCTCGACACATGAATGATTGGTTGCACCCGTTGACGACCGAACGGAGAAAACATGATTGACCTCAGCGATTACAGCAAGGCACAGCAGGAGCGCTTAGCCTTCATAGACTTCCGTCTCTATTTTTTGGGAGTCGTATCGCGCTCGGATCTAATGGAACGCTTTGGAGTGGCTTCAGCAGCAGCCACACGCGACTTTGCGCTCTACCGTGAACTCGCCCCGGAAAACACTGAGCTTGATCCGGTTAGTAAGCACTATGTTATTCGTGAGCAGTTCGTGCCTCAGGTAATACATGCTTCCGAACGCGTATTAGTGACTCTGTCGCAAGGATTCGGGGATGGCGTAGATTCAGGGGAAGGCTCACTGATTCGACACGAATCAGTGTCGTTGCTGAGTCGCCCTAAGATCGAAATCCTCGCGCCTATCACGCGTGCAATTCGCCTTGGGCAAGTGGTAAGAATCGAGTACACGTCGAAATCTGGGCCTTCAACGCGAGAGATTGTTCCGTTTGCTATCGGTTGTGATGGGCTCCGTTGGCATGCTCGCGCATTTGATCGCAAGAGCGGAAAATTTGCAGATTTCGTATTCACTAGGATGAGCAGCGCTGAGGTTGTTCTTGGGGAAAAGCCTCGAGCTTCAGAGAGTTGGTCGAATGATGATCAGTGGAATCGAATGCTGGACCTCCCTATAGTCCCCCATCCTGACAAAGATTCAGCCGAGCTAGTCATTCGCGATTTCGGAATGGAAGATGGAGTCATGCGGCTTCGTGTGCGTGCGGCGATGGCGGGCTATGTCCTGCAGCAATACCACATTGATTGCTCACCTGATCACAGCATCAAGGGTCTAGCTTATCGGTTATGGTTAAGCGACCCGCTGGCTCTCTATGGTGTCGAGAGCGCAATCTTTGCACCTGGATATACGAAGCCTTCAAATAGCAGTGCGTCTCCATTGCGTGGAACCCAGAGCACCTAGAGATAGTCTTGTAAGTGCCGCTGTTCGTTGGAGTTTTGACTCGCAAACCTCGTCAAATTCCACGCAAAAAAACCGCGCCTAGCGCGGTTTTCTTATCAGTAACCTGAGAACTCAATCTCTTGTGCGCTCGGCTTTCTGGCAAGCTGAAGTACCATAAACTCGTCATGGCCGGCGTCCTTTGCTTGGCGCGTTGGCCGGATTTGCTGAGTATTAAGCACAGCGCATATCTCGCGTAATTGAGGCATAGGTTTCCGCTGGACGGGGGCTGAGGAGCTCAAGTCTGACTCCATCATTCTCACTTACGAGCCAGAGTCCCGTCTGTGCCAATTAACGATTTATTCCAATCGCCTACTCCCCACTTAACCACCCCTATACGCGGATGGGTACCATCGGCGTAAACTTGAGAACAAAGCCTACCCGAGTCGGGAGCGATTTCTTCTCTAGGGCCAACTAGTAGCCCTGCCGGCGAAGGTAGGGGCTTGCCGAGTTTATGTGCAAGCGAGGTGCTGCTCGCGACGACATATCTGGCCGGAGAAATTGCACTAAGATCCCACGCCCGTTGATGTGTCCAACGACCCGCGTGCGCTCCCCAATCCAAGATAGGTGTAAAAATCCAGTCAGGTTGATAGTAACGGATTAAGTCGTTAGTCAAAGGAGCCATTTGCAGATCTTGGCAAATTAGAATCACACATCGTCCAAGCCCTTCAACGTCTGCAATAACTATCTTTGTTCCGGCACAATTATCTTCCATCAAAAAAGCATCAGCAGGTATATTCACCCCCAGTTCAGCGGCGCGATTTTGGTCAAGGCCTGCTTGCCAGATTTTTCTCTGTCGCCATAACTCCACTCCGAACCGATTAAGGACACGAGATTCATTCCACGGCTGGCCTTCAATTTTTGCTACAGTGTTTCCAGATCCCGCGACAAAGAGCCTTACACTTGAAGGATTACTACGCATTCGTGCGCTGATTTCATCGCAGTCCGTCTCACTAATTAGCAATTCTGGAGCAATCGCAATATCTGCAGCTCCCATACTGTTTAAAGCAGTCATAACTAGAGACGGCACATCAACACTACTTGAAGCACACGTATCAATATAGTTAACACCATCACGGATGGTATGCTGCAGGTTTAAGTGACTGGCATCTTCCGCTATAGGGATTATCCCCACGGTCTCAAAACCAGCAGGAGCTAAAGAAGTACCCACTCCTCGCGTGCTTGAACCACTAACTCTAATAGGGGTTACCAATACACGCTGTTCGTCGTTTTTCATAACTTGTGGAACAACAGACAAGTAACAAAAACTATCACTAAAACAATATGCACTTGTTGCAAAAGACCCGCGGGAAAGCCTTGTCAACGTACCTTTAGGTATAAGAAGACTACTGTCATCTTTATAGAAAAACCCCTCGACCTCACGATGATATATCAGCCCTCTGATCCAGTGATTTATTGGTAATTTTTCTTTCATTGAACTATGAGTGAGCGCACGCGGATGTGCGACTTCAAAAAAACGGTCAATAACTGAAAGTGCGACTAACACCCTACCTTTTTCGATACCGTCTTCGGCTGATTTTACCAAATCACGTACCGCCGCGTAGGACTCTTCGCCCTTTGCAATCATCAGAGCGCTATGAATCGCAGCGTTAAATCCCTCGCTCGGCCGCATCGCCCTTAAAGCGACATTATGCGACCATTGGGATGCAGTACCCCAGTACTCAAAAAAAAGCTGTGCCGGGGAGAGCTGCATCAAAAGTCCTCATCAAAAGTAAAACCGTGTCGATCATTGCTATTGAAAAGCCTACTATCCAGATCACTATTATACATTTCTACATGTACACCAAGTCTATCGAATAGCGTCCGAACAAGTTCAAACTCGAACTCAAGCGAGCTACGATGCTTTTCACCGACAGTTCGGCGTCTACGCATAATCGCTCTCATGACCTGAGATACCGCATCGGCGAAAAATTCACCAAGAAGATGGCGTTGATGGCTATCTGGATGAGTTTGAATAACAGAGATCAGGCCCCGAACGGTCTTCAATAATTCTATTGTAGCTGCGGGATGTCTTCCGTAGAAGTTTGCCAAATGATTTACCAGCGGCTTTCCATTTGACATCAGCGCTTCACAAAACTCATACACAATATAGCTATTGCTTTCAACCTTGAGTATAACGTTGGCTAAATGCGAAACCCCAACAGCAAGCCTCTGGACAGTTGGACACTCATTGGCGGCACGCAATGCATATTTTGCCAGCTCCAGCGAGTCGAAGGATTGTAGAGGTATTTCCGTCAATCTGTATAACGCGTTATATCGAGCTCGATCCAATGCATCTGATCCAGCGGTTGGATTATAAGGCCCAGCCAAACTGATAGCTTCTTTGAAATCACGCGCAGCGCTCTGGTAGTCTCTCTTCAAGTAAATAACCTCGGCTTTTAGGCGAGTTATTTCCACATCGAAATATCTCAACTCATAAAGCTGGTCTTGCGCTAATTTTTCTACGGGAATATCTCCTCTCAGAGAAGACATCTCACCGATTGTGCGCATTGTAGCCTCAGCCTCTTGTTTCCTTAGGTAAATCAAGGCGGCAGATCTTCTGAAGGAAATTCTACGAAGCTTTAAATTTAAGGTGGAAAAGGTAGAAAGAATTGTATCGAGCTCCTCTAACAACGAAAGCTCAAAATCGTCTTCCAAAGCGTACGAGTGAAGATTACAGAGCTCCCCGAGCTTATCTACCAGCAATATCTTCCAGACTTCCTCATCTACGTCTGAAAGGACTCTCAATAGGTCTATAACGTCCAGCCTCAACGATAAGGACACAAGATGATCTGGTGCAACGTCAGCGATCTGCTCGCCTGCTTGAATTAAAGCTTCAATATAGCTTCGATCTATAAAATCTTCATTTTTGACGGTTTCAAAAGCACTTTCAAGCAGCTGCCGAAACTCTGAGACAGCTCGAGTAGGCTCTCGTTGAGTTAATGACTTTAGGTAGTCAGCAGTAGCGTGTCGGGGCCTGAGACGTCGCTTAACTAATGCAACTATATCGGCATCGAAAGAAGGAATTTTAATATCGATCCCTATAATATTACTTGCGAGCTTTGCATATTCTAATGTTAACTGATCATAGTTAGCTTCCCGCGCTGCAAATAGCGCAAGTGTTTCGTATGATGGGACATCATCGGAGGCTTGAATAGATAGTGATCTTATATCCTCCTGTAAAGCCGCAAGAGAAAATCCTCCAATCCTTGTTAGTTCGCTGAGAGCTCTTGCTTCAGCGTCACTTCCTTCAGATGATTCCCCCCTGGCAAGTCGCATTGGCACAGCACGAAGTGTTAGCTGTTCTTCGCGAATTTCTCGTATTGCCGCCGCCACTCTAGCAGTTCCATCAATGTTTTGTCTGTTCATCACAAAACATAATGCAACCGTATCAGGAAGCTGCATTGTGCAAATTCCTGCAACATCCGCGAAGCCAGTACGACTATCTATAAGAACTAAATCGTAAGACCGCTTTGCCCAGGACTTTAAATTTTCTAATAAAACGCCACCAGCATACTTTTCAAAAAAATCAGACCACGAAAACTTTGACAATGCGTCTTCATAGGAAATTTTTTCATGTTCGCCTATGACTAGTCCGCCAGCACCTATATAGTCTAATGCAAGTGGACTTCCTGTAACGTCTGATACAAGGTCTTCTGATACCAACTTTTTTACATGGCAAGAAAAAATATTTCCGTGTGCGGCGTCTTGGATCAACCCCTCCGCTTGCTCTTTGCTTTTTGCGTTAGCCGCAGACTGGTTCCAATTCCAAAAAATATCTAGCAAGCCAGGTGTGTTTCTTAAAGACTTGGCTTGAGTAGCATCCAGTAACCCTCTGAAGTAATATTCAAGTCCCGGGGCCTCCATGTCCCAGTCCATGACTAATACTTTTTTCCCATTTGCAGCTGCTAGGAAAGCAACGTTAGCGAGAGCCATCGTTCGGCCTACCCCGCCCTTGTAGGAGTAAAAAGTTACAATTTTTGATGGGCTAGTCATGCTGCATACCTTTCTTTTTTTCTTCCAAGAGGAGTATACGACCTCATAATTGGCGAAAGAGTACTATTAGCATGTTCAAAAACTTTATTTGCATCATCTGCACTATCGGCGGCATCAAGCTTACTGCCAGTCAAGTTATATTCCGCTATCGCCCCTAGCGCGGCAGATGTTAAAAAGTTTATCGACCACTTCCCATTCTTATATGAATCTATTACTCCAATCTCTCGCAAATCTTTCAACTTTCTACTTGTGTGCTCTTCGCTGTGGTTAATTAAGATCGAGAGTTCTTTATTGCTCTGCTCTTTTTCCAACAGCGCTTTTACATATTTTAAATTAGCATCATCAGTTATAGCCGATATAAACTGCGAGCAGACCTTCTTATTTAAATGAGAGGTCATAACTGTCTGAGCTAGACTCAAGAGCCCAAGTATATATGCCTCTCTCGACTCTAGAGCGGCATCAGCGGGACGAATTGCCGCAGCAGCTGCACTTGGCTGAGCATTCATTATGCATTCATTCAGAAGGCCCTCTACCAGGCTCGCTATTTCAACGCTGCGATGCCGCGACTTGGCCATTACGGCCTCTTCAAGAAAGTCGGCCAGCACCGATTCAAAATGCGTTCCTAGGCCAAAGGGCTTTGCGCTGTCGGCTGCGAATGCAATGAGTGGGTTTTGGGCGGACATGAGGATTCCCCTTTTGATAGAGATTTCACTATAGGTTGAAATCAATCGTTGATCAATTGACATCCGTCGAAACGGAGTCGTTCGCAGAGAAATTCAAGAAAATCAGCTTTCCAAG
This sequence comes from Pseudomonas sp. MONT-RG-20F-20-E-7-02, assembly GCF_022662395.1. Taxonomy (NCBI): domain Bacteria; kingdom Pseudomonadati; phylum Pseudomonadota; class Gammaproteobacteria; order Pseudomonadales; family Pseudomonadaceae; genus Pseudomonas; species Pseudomonas sp. MONT-RG-20F-20-E-7-02. The sequence goes on along the minus strand of NZ_JAKNQN010000004.1, from coordinate 186,670 downwards.
GCGATGCGGCTATCGTTGACATCATTAAAAACAAAAAATCGTCGACATAACGGCGGAAAACACTTGATTCTCGCTTGATCCTACGGCGGGACTGCCACCTTTACGATAGGAAAAATCACCCGAGCAACCAGCCTTTCACCAGGAGGACCTCGCAAAATAGCCGAATTCCAGTTCTTTCAAGGACTTTTGACACAACTGAATCAGTGCCTTTTGCATGCTTACCGCCCTGGAGGCACTGCTAGGCTTACTTTTTAAAACGGGAGTAAAAATCCATGTCGGATGAATATTCGTTATCAGAAGTTTTGGAGAGGATGTACCAGAATCAACTGGGCTTGGAAGCTGCCCTAATGGAGCTAACGCCGAGAATCAGGGTTAACTGAAGTTGGTGGGAACCTTCGTGGTGCACTCTGGGTGATCGGTGAAAACCCAGGCCACATTAAGCAAGGGCTAGCTAGGCTTAGAGGAAAGCGCGAGAGCTAAAATGTATCTATAGGGAAACATATTATCGCCTCCCATATACCCCTATGCTCCGCGGGTTTCTAGAAACTCTCTCAAGCCTGCCAACCTATTGATAACAGTTAATTTGGAACTACGGGCTCACCTCTTACCTTCCCCCACGGCTCGAATTTCGACATCACTGCGATTCCGATGGGTTTGAGCGTATGAGCAGGCCGATACATCGCTTAAGACGTTCGCGTCACACGCGAGCTGTGGATAGGCAAAATTGTCAAAAAACTCTTCTATATTGACTATCACAATTGAAGAAAAAGACGCGACTGCCACGAAGAAATATTTCTCTAGCCGCTGGTTGATCCCAAAGGAAAGGTATGAGAGTAGCAATTTTGGATATCCATAATTTCCGCGGTATTCGTGAAGGAAGCGTTCACTTTAGAGACCATCCTGTACTGATCGGAGCCAACAACACCGGTAAAACTACGGTAATAGAGGCTTTGACGCTTCTCCTCGGAAGGGAGCGGATGATCAGGGAGCTCACCGAACATGACTTTTACGGTTCAGATCCCCAGCCTGCCGACAGAATAAAGCTTGTAGCCACAATCACAGATTTTCCTTCCGAAGACCCTTATCAGAATACCGATTGGTTTAGAGACGGTAGAGGCGTGCCTAAATGGCTGGACGAAACCAACGGTACGATCAGCGCTGTTCGCACAGAACAAGCCTCTAGGCTTTGCTGCCAGATTGGCGCTCAAGCTTATTTTGACCGCGACTCACTGTCGGTCGAGGTGGTTCGTTACTTCCACGATCATGATAATCCGATGGATCCCTTCGCCGAGGACTCGCCTGTAGGCGTTCCTCCACGATTGATAAAAGAAATTGGGTTTTATCTCGTACGAGCGAGCCGAACCTGGGACAAAGTTTTTTCATGGGGGAGTGAACTGTTCCGGCGCACGCTACAAGCAGCCGCAGCCCAACCGTCCGAGGCCATTTTAGCTGAGCGTGACCGGCTCAGAAGCCCGGAAGCCCCGATCGAGAATGACGATCGAATTTCACCACTGATCCAGAACGTCAACGCTGAATTAGCGAGATGCATACCGAATGCGCCTCTTGTTCAACTGCGAGTGACCAGTACCGATAGCCGATCACTTCTCGACTCTGTCGCAGCACATTTTGCTGTCGTCGGAGGACTAGGAGTACCCGCTGCCAGACAAGGCAGTGGCTTGGTGTCCCTACAAGGTTTGTTACTACTTCTGGAGCTAGGTCGAGGACGTGCAGCAGCGGGTGAGGGATTTCTAATGGCCCTGGAGGAGCCTGAGCTTCATTTGCCCCCAGCAGGACAGCAGCAGTTGGTGCAACGAGTGCAAGCGCTTTCAACCCAGACCTTCATAACTACGCATTCGCCATTGATTGCAGCGGTATCGGATCCTACCTCTGTATTGATTCTGCGAAATATTGACGGCCATCTCTCGGCCCTTCCTTTTTTGGCTGAGCCGTTGCTACCAGATGCTCAGAACTTGAAGAGGAAGTTTTTTCAACAAAGTCGTGTGGATGTCCTGTCGGCTTTAATGCACCCGTGTGTATTGGTGCCTGAAGGCCGTGCTGATTTCCAGTTACTGAAAACGGTGCTGCGGCCGTTGATGTTGACCGAGGGTTGGTCCACGAGCATGCCATCTATGTTTGGGCTGGAGGTCGGAGTCGTTCCCACTGAGGATGCCAAAGTGGTAGAGACGTTCCAGTTGCTATCAGCTACCCATCACAAAGTCTGCTGCTTGGTGGACGGTGACAGAGACGGTAAACGCTACATCACGAACCTTCTGGCAGAGCCCACTGCTCCCTCATCAATAATACGGTGGGCAGACGACGAAATGATCGAAGACGCCATCGGCTGGATTCTGGCTGCGGATGGAGACCAAGTTGTCGGGAGGCTTACGGAGTTGACGGAGGTTGCTCCCTCGACTGTATCTGACATCGTCACCCATTTAAAAAATAAGAAAGTGGACGTGATCTGCTATGAGTCGGTGGCAGACGCAATAGTTAACTCACCTCTCTGTCGCGCCAGAGCAGCAGAGTTGTTCAGCTGTTTGGCTATGGCGTGCGCGGGAACTGCTAGCGCCCATTTCGCCGCCGACCCAGAGGGTGTCTGGGTATTCCAACCATGACAATTCAATCTTTTTCCGGCGCGGCGGGTTGTGGAAAGACTCATCAGTTAATGGCAAACCTAGCCGCGAGATTGGAAAGACAGCCTCTACAGGCGTTTCAAAAAGTTTTGGCGTTGACCTTTATGCATGGGTCGCGGAGGCGTTTGGACGATCGATTGGGCGATGTCGACCTTCTACGTCGGCAGTACGAGTGCACAACAATCGATGGATTCGCTTGGAGAATCGTCAGTAGATGGCAAGCACTGATCACACTATTGGGAATGGGGCATCCAAGAGTGAATGATTATGAGGCTGTGTGCCAGGTCGCGGCGGATCTCCTGTCTCACGATATCGTTGTCCGCTGGATCGCTGCGACGTATCCCATCGTGGTCGTGGATGAAGCACAAGATCTCACGCCAAACCGATTGCGGATAGTGCAGTCAATGGCTACCAATGTTGACCTATTAATTGCTGCAGATGAGTTTCAATGTCTCATCGAGGAGCTACGTCCTAACCCAGCTTGCGAATGGTTAACTGCTGTTGGCCACGACGCACTTCTGCAGCAGCCTAGGCGCACCTCAGATCAAAATCTCCTAGCCGCAGCCGGTGCCATCCGATCAGCACAGGCTCCAGCATCAAATGGACTTTTTAAGGTTTTCCACACCCCCACACCAGCCCTCGCCGCTTCTTACGTTTCTAATGCCATTGGTTGGAATAGAGGGGGTAATCGGGTCGCAATTATCACCCCAACAATGGGGCAATTTGCCAACGGCATCCTCACGTGGGTAGCTACCCGAACAACAAGCAGAGGAAACGGCCCCTACAACATCATTCTGGAGGAGTCGGAGACTAAGCTTGCTGACGCATTCATTGACGACCTGGCTTTGCCGGACCAAGCCACATTGGCGGAAGCGTTCACGTTGATGGCGGAAAAACCTGCCACGATTACTCAAGACTTTGTACGTTGGCTCGAGAAAGTGCGTCGGACTAAGGGAAGGACTCATGTCCTTCGCGAAGAAATGGAGGACACAATACGGCACTCATTTTCAAACCAACGACGTCTAAGCTCACGAGATGGGCCCGGTATTCGAGCGCTAACAGTTCATGGAGCGAAAAACAGAGAGTTTGATCTAGTGATTGTGCTTTGGCCTGCGGCAATTCGTGGAAATGACGAGCAGCAGAGACGGCTACTTTACAATGCTGTCACCAGAGCAAAGCACCAGTGCATCGTATTAGTACAAGTGCCAAGAGCAATGACATCTCCTCCATTCTCTGCTCGAAGGGAGTTAGCTTAAACGAGGGCTGGCCCTCACCACTACGTGCCTTTTGGTGAGGTGGAGACAAAGCTGTTAGCTGCGGCAATGCCAGCAGCACTGGGACGACTTTTATGAGGCGAACCTTGAGGCATCTCAACTTCGTCTGCCTTAGGCCAGTGAATTCCCAGGCCGCGAACTAGATAACGGTTCGTTCGGGAAAAATCAGACTCTTCCGAAAAATCCCCCTGCCTGAAGGAGATCATTCGCAGATCGTAGAGTCGGGTAATTGCGTCGGCAATGTGATGTCTTTTAACCCCGGTAACCAGCGCTAACCTGTCGTAGGAAAGCATAGCGATACCACCACGATTTGAATCTCTATACGCGAGCAGGGCGATGTAAATCTTCAATGCCGACAACGACGCTCTGCTGAAGTTGAACTCAGTGAGCATGAGAATCTTGGCGCCAAACGACCCATCGTAAAGCCAGCGTTTCGGGATCTTCGCCCAGCTTTTACTTTCAACCCAGCCGCAAATCAGAATGCTCGATCCCTTCCTGAGAGCCTGTGCTTTTCGCTGAATGAGCTCCTCCGTCTCCAGTCGTTTCAACGCTTTCGAAACAGTTGGGCGAGACAAACCTGTGAGCCGAATAAGCTCCTCATAAGTCACGCTCGCATTCCCAGTGGTGAAATCTGCTCGGCAGCACAGCGCCAAGTAAAGCTTGAGCGAAGAAATGCATACGTTTCTTGCTGACTTGTCTTCCTTCATCCACAGGGTCTTTAGCGAGTAGGACTCATCTGCAAAGTTGGCAAGTCCGCCTTCACGTATCCAGTCAATAGGCAGCTTGGCCCAATCCGAGACGGGACGACGTACTTCAATTTTGCTCATTTCGACCTCCAGGCGTGCACTAGCAAACCAGCGCTCAGAAGCAAGATACAGCACAACGCCAGCGTCAACGGATCAGCCGAAAGCGCCTTATCAATTACAAACAGGACAGGATTCATTGCCTGGAACCTCAGAAAAAATGGCTACAGGGGAAACGTTAACGCCAAGTGCGGCTTGCTATCTAGATATAGGCGCCTATCAAAAACAACCTAAATATCTAATAAATAAGGGAATATATTCTTTTTGATTAGTTAATCTAAGATTTGCTTGAGAGGTGTATTTCTGTGCATTTTCTGATCAATCCAAGCTCAATTTAAAATGTGCATATGAAGAGTGCAGCCGACTGGCTCAAACACACCTTAACAGCGTCGTGCTGGATACCCGGCTGTCTGATGTGGGAGAGGGCGGTGGTCTCTTTGGTTTCCGCTTTGAGTAGTTTGATGTAGCAGGTTTGGATCATACCGTCCGCAGTACCTGCTGCCGATCTAGAGCTAGGCCTGCCGATCCGGTTGTCCCGTGCAGCCAAGCTTGTGACTTGCACAGGAGCGCCATGCCCTGAAAAGTTCATTGCGGGTCAGGTACACACCCAACGGGTGGACGGTTAAGAACAGCCTAGGATCCGACTGGGGAGATGACTCACGGCTTCGCCACGATTAAAAAGGGTGCCTGCGGACTACTTACAGACACCCCGCCTCAGGGTGGGCACAGCGACCGGCTTATGCCGTGAAGGTGTAATTGAATGACGGTGAACGTGAATCACCCAAGGCAAAATTTCAGCTGAACCGAATGCTAATTGCCGGCGTACAGTGGTTCCTCCAAAAAAAGGGGGTAGCGGCGGTCAATCAGTGCCACGTCGGCGCCTTCATCCGCAGCGATCAAAGCGTTCCACACCCCGACATCCAGTTTCACTTTTTCCCCGTGTTTTTTGACAAGGATTGGATTCCTACACCAACCATTTACGGCTATCGAATAAAGGCGTCGTTCTTAGTAACGCTTACAAATATTCGTCACGGTAAATGAACTATCAAACAAGTCCGGTAGCGCTTTCGTCGACTTTGGTCGGTGTTTTTGCTTTAGATGTGGCAAAAGGACATCAGCGCATGGTATTGGTTTAGCTCCTCTAGACTTTGCAAGGGAGATGCGACATGTCAGGCAGAGACGGCGGCCCTCGTGGGCCGGTCGACCCCATCATTGCGTGCGACCAGCTTTCGTTCACCACTCAAATAGCATCGCCCAAGGATGACGTAGTCGAACAGCTGCGAGAGAACTTCATCCTGGACATCATGCCCGGAGATCATCACGGTCAATCGGTCGTGCTCGCTCTCTGGAATGGGCAGGAAGTCGGCGGCATTGCTGATCGTAGGTTACAGCGCCTGCGCCAATGCATGACCGATGGTTCCATGTATGCGGCACGCGTTGTATCGATCATCAGCGGACAGGTACGCGTCCACATCTATCCAGTCTGAACGAAGCAAGGAGGCTTCCATGATCACCATTGTCGGCGGTATTTACGGCGAGCACTGCGTGCGACCCGCGTGGGACGAGGTTTATGGTTCTGCTGGAAGGGCTGCGACAGCGATCGCCAGGTTCGGTGGCCAGGTTGAATTACACGGCATTGTAGATATCGACCAACAGTTCATCATGGAGAGCCGGGCAGCCCTCGAGGGCTTCAAGTTCCATCCATATATCGTCCCCCGCGGTCTGTCTTTCGAGTATCTACATGGCCTGTCGACGCCCACGGTGGCTGGCCCAATAGGCGCCGTAACGGAGCTCAAAACCGGTACTGAAAAGGTCTTGCGATTCGGAATGATGGAAGCATCCGTCATTGTCGATGCCGAGTACGCGGTCTATGACCCGCAAAGCGCCGACGCGCCACAATCGTTTGGTGCCAACGGCTCCAAAGCGGAGCACTTGGCCTTGGTGCTGAATCGCAATGAGGCTGGGTTGTTCATCGGCGACCACTCCCTGTCCCCAGAAGCTCTCGCAACAACCGTTGCTGACAAGCAGCAGGCTGAAGTGGTGATTATCAAGATGGGGCCTCTGGGAGCCCTGGTCTATGACAAAGGGAGCATCAGTCGAGTCTCGGCTTACCGAACGAATCGCGTCTGGAAAATTGGCTCAGGTGACACCTTCGTTGCACACTTTGCGCTGGCATGGATGGAGGAAGGCTTGTCGCCACACGAAGCCGCGGTTCGAGCCTCCAAAGCAACGGCTTACTATTGCGACACGCAGGGTCATCCCAGCCCGAAGTTATTTGCCGGTTACAACGCAACACCGCTTGAGCCTTCCGAGCGTTACCGCAACGGTTTCAGGCCTCAGGTCTACCTGGCGGGCCCATTCTTCACCCTCGCTCAACTGTGGATGATCACGGAAGCCCGAAATGCTCTCACCGATCTCGGGCTGCGCGTCTTTTCGCCTTACCACGATGTAGGTTTGGGGTCAGCCGATGACGTTGTACAAAAGGATCTCCAGGCCATTCACGACTGCGATCTAATATTCGCCATCGGAGACGGTTTGGATTCCGGAACCGTCTATGAAATCGGCTACGCCAGGGCGTTGAACAAACCCGTGGTGGTGTACGTGGAAAATGAGTCGACCCAAGACAAGAAAATGATGGAGGGCTCCGACTGCCGAATCAGCAATGACTTCGTCAGCGCGATCTATCAGACCGTTTGGGAGGCGTGCGTACTATGAAATCTGCGCTTTTGCTCTCTGGCGGAATGGATTCATTGTCGATCGCCTGGTGGAAACGTCCAGACCTCGCCATCACTCTCAACTATGGTCAACTGGCCGCTAAGGCAGAGATTGCCGCCTCTCGTGCGATCTGCCAACACCTGGCGATTGCGCACCATGTGCTTGAAATTGACTGTCGGCACCTAGGCTCTGGCGATATGGCTGGAAGGCAGGCTGACGATCTGGCGCCGGCCTCGGACTGGTGGCCCTATAGGAACCAGATGCTGGTGACGCTGGCAGCCATGAAAGCGATTTCCTTCGGGGTCACACATCTGTGGCTAGGAACAGTGAAATCCGACGGCTTCCATCGGGATGGTTCGCCTGAGTTCATGGCGGCCATCAGTCACCTATTGGCGATACAAGAGGGAGGAATGGTCGTGGAGGCTCCCGCAATCGAAATGGATACCGCGGAGCTTGTCCGAACGTCTGGTATCCCCGCCGGCTATTTGGCTTGGGCGCACAGTTGCCACAAGGCCGACGTTCCTTGCGGCAACTGTCGCGGTTGCAACAAGTACTTTGCAGTGTTCGATGAGGTTGGCCATGACTTGGATCGACCTGGGTAATCCCTCACCCAAGCTTTCGCCGAGCCGGTACAACTTGGTGAAATGGCAAACGGGAGAGGTCCAGCGCCTGACAGCTAGCACGGCCGACTCAATGACGACCTTCAATCAGGTTATCGAGGGTCGCAAATCCGATCGTCAGTTCGGGCCCATCGACGACCAACAGCTTGGTGCGCTCCTATGGCAAGCTTGCCGATGCCGAGAAATTTGGCCGTCCGATCTAGGATTCGATTTGGAGCATAGATCGGCCCCTTCCGCCGGAGCGATTCACCCCATTCATGTATTGATCAATAAACCAGGCGACTGCCGCTGGTGGCTTTATCAGCCGCAAGGCCATTATCTGGTCGAATTGATCAAGGCATCGGAGCAGCTTGCAGGACTGCTCGAGCACAGCGCCAGGGTGCTTGAAGGTCCGTCTGCAGTAAGGCTGCTTTTTGTTGCCGAGCCTGGGAAGACGCTGACCAAATACGATGAGGGCTGTAGCCTAGTCTGGAGGGACGCCGGCGCGCTTTTGGCAATCATGGCATTGACAGCCCATGCCCAGGGACTGACGTTCTGTCCACTGGGCATAACGGGTGAGCCGTGGGCCAGTGCTTTATCCGATAAGGGACAACTGACTGGTGTGGGTTTTGGGCTTCTTGGATTTGCTGCGAGGTCGTGACTCTTCAGCACCGCGTCCCATGCCCATGATGCTGTGAACAGTCTGAGCGGAAGACATCATCTCCAGCCAGATCAGGGCGTCCAGTTCGGAAGCCCTGACACCCAGGCCTTTGCTGAACCGAATGAACTGCTCTTCCAACTGCAGATAGTGCCGCTCAACCGTCAGGTTGGTTTCAAAGAATTTGCCCAGTAAACCAGCACGGAGGATATGGATGTCGAGGATGGCTACATCATCGGCATCTAACCAGTTGCGAGCGACCCAAGAAGCGGTTTTGTAACCAATCCCCGGAACATCCAGCAGCCAGTCACGTAACGCTTTACCTGAACTCAACGGAGGATACTCGGCGGATAGTTTTTGCAGAGCTGCCGTCAGGTAGCGGGCCTTTTGTTTGGCGAAACGGTAACGGACCAATCGGCCATCCACGCTCATGGGTTCCCTCAGCCACTCCAGCAGCACCTCTTCGGATGGAGGTTCCTCACCAAAGGCGCCACGTTCTTTGACATGGTGAAAGGCTGCAAGACCAATACTGGATGGGATGCCGTGTCCCCCTAACAGGCAAGCGCCGACTTCTTCCTTGAGCGTTGCGCCCAGCTTGTAATCAATGCGTTCACCATGCAGTCGGCGGGCGTACACCTGGTAGGCCCAATATGCAGGCGTTGGGAAAGCCTCTACAGCCCCCCAAGGCACACCAGGAATGACTTCGTCGTCAGCCTTGGGCAGTTCGACATTGAACACCAGATGGTCGATGAAAATAGCGCCTAATTGCATCAGGCGGCCTCCTCGGCATTGCCGTAGTTTTCCTGCATCCATTGCAGTAGCTCGTGCCGCTCTAGCGCATTCATGCTGTCGATTCGAGAGCGCAGACGAGCCTGGCGACGTTGAATGGTTTGCCGATCCCTGAATGTCTCACCCAGGTAGCGGGAGTCGTGCAAACGACTCGAGGGTTCGTAATTCATCCAGACCACTTCCTCACGTACATCCACGTGAGTTTTGGCTGGGAAACTTACTTTGCGCCACCCCGCGAGCTCTCGGTTGTAGAGCTCAGAGTCATAGCCTGAAATCATCACTTTGCAAGGCAGTGCAGCCAGGCAAGTGAGTAATTGAACATGGTCCTCTTCGGTGTAGTCGCATCGGTAGACCTTGGCTCGGCGCCGGGTCTGCGGCACATAGGGCGGGTCAACATAGACAAGCTCGTTGCCGGTATAGGTAAAAGCTTCTAGGAACGCCACCGCATCCACCTGATGAAGCTCACACGTGCCTACCTGTTCAGCACGCCACCGTTCGATGACGGTGGCATCCAAATCCAGACCAATGCTTCGCTGAGCTGCCTTCTTATTGCGCATGACAGCCCCTCCGCCGAGGTGGGACTCAATGTAGGTCTGATGCGGTGGCATCAGGTTAATCAAGCGCTGGTAGCACTTGCCTTTTCCGCCTGGATATCTCATGCGCAAAGCATCGTCAGATATGACGATGATGTCAATAGAGGGCCGCCGAACGGCTACACAAACTGGAGTTCAAGCTGAGGGCGTGTTTGTTTTTGAGAATACTAATTTAGCAATGAGGCCATTGCCGTACCGGCTTCACCTACCTTAAATCTCGAGATTTGATCCCATGAAAACCACTAAAAACCGCAACGCCCAACGCAACGCCAAAGCGATTTCGAAGCGGAAAAAAACACCCCATTCCAAAGCCAGTAAAAACGGTTCTAAAAAGATCCCACTAAAACGGCCTTTCGCTATTGGGTGCGCAGGATTGAGCTGGTCGGGTCAAACCATCATTTGCATCTCTCGCTAACGGAGAAATAGGTTCCCGGTGATTTTTCACCGGGAACCACCACACCGTGTGACGATGTAGCTAAATAACGGGGGTAGTAAGGGCATCCAAAATCGTCAAACTGTATGTCCTATCTATAGCGTAAGGACTTTAGGCGTCTGGTTAGGTACAATCAAAACGAATCCCAAAGGCCCGTTGCAATGGAGATTGCTGTCGCATTTCGCCTCGGCGAGCGTGCAAAAAAAAACCTCGTTACCGAAGTATCGAGGCTTTTTTTGACTTCCTTTGCCGCAACGCATTGGAAGGAGCAGCAGGGGAACAACTACGAAGCTGTTGTTGCGAACGACAAAATAGAAGCCCCGCGCATCAGGCTTTCAAATTACTGGTTTTTATTACCCCGTGCAAGCGCCATTTGAGCGGGGATTGGTGCGAAATTGCACTCCACTTGACCAGGCGCTTGCAATGGCTCTGACCATCGACTCCATCGGTTTTTACCAGCACGCTTAGTCAACATGATCGGCGGAGAGCTGCCCATTGCCGCCAGTGAAGACAGGCAGTTATCGATGCCTTTCGCGGTAGGTCGCTACCGGCCAGCAGCTGCCGATCGAATGTGTCTGCGAGACTAGGAGCGATTCAGTTTGTGGTCTCTATCCATAGCCTTTTTAAACCACGTGGGCACGTTAAGCGTTTTGCTACTGACTCTGCTGGGGATCGTGCGCCAAAACTCCACAATCGCGCTGGAGAACTCATCAAGCTGCTTATCAGTAACCAAAAGGTGGGTGTGATCTATCCACCTCATATCGGGAGTGCTTCCATTAGCAGACTGGATTCGTAAATATTCTGGATGACTGACTTTTAATTTTTTCAAAGAAAGGCCTTCACCGTGTTTATACACATTCACTACGTATCGACAAGCACTCAGCTTTTGAAGGTAGCCTGCGCTACGCTTGGAAAGCTCCGAACTGACTAGGAGATCGACAATATCTTCGAATGTTGCCTTCCACACCAGTTCTGTGACGGTAGGCCCTCTATGCCAATGCTCAATTTCCTTCAGAAGCCACCGACGCAATTCCTTATCCCAGGCGTGATACATCCCAGCAACGATGCTTAGTCTGGTTTGGTCTCGCAGTTCACTCAGCAGCCGGTAATACTCGACTCCTTCATGGTAGGCGTCTTCTTCGAAGCTTCCCGGATCGTCTCGGTCGGGATCAAAATGTTGAGATTGTTTCTCCAGCCAACGCTCTGCTGCCTCATCTGCTTCCTGCTCGATGTTACTGAACTGAGAAAGCAGCTTATTTTTTCCCTGCTCAGCATAAAAACGATGTTGCTCAATGACTGACTCTCGCCAGGGCCCCCAAATGTCAAAATAGGTAACTGGACGCGTTTTATCGTCGTCTTCTTGGTCCCACGTGCTAGACATACTTGTTCTCCGAAAAGGGCCAGCTCTTATGAGGCTTGGAGTCTCTTTAAACCCGATTAAAAATCACGACGGCATACGGATGCAATGTTCGCCCGCCCGCCCACCAGGCAACAGCGAACGTGGACAGCGATTGATCTACGAAACAAGCAGAGCAGTTGAAAAAAGACACGTGGAGTAAATGAGAATGGGTTTAGGTATGCCGACGTCCACTCCCGAGGCTGGCTATCGAGCGTGAGCAACCCAAACTGGAATGACTGCTTCTGGCCGATTGTGTTGAAAAAGTCGGCTTTCCCGAAACACTCGAATATTGAGGGGTGAAAACACCTCAGTTGCACGCTGCTACGCGAAATCCGAATCCTGAACCTTCTGCCAAAAATTCAGATTTCAATCTCAGGCACGTACTTTTCTGGCGCGGAATTCGAAGCCGACTTTTTCAACAGAATCGGCCGTTTTCTGCCGATCATGGTTACGGAACGTGCTGGTCAAATCCGATGCAAATGGGTGGTCACGTCAGGCGACTTCTCAGGATAGGCGCCCACATCGTCTAGTGAGCTGGTGTGTATTCGGCGTACTCACCTCTTGTCATGCCCGCTACCGCCGATACGGTTTCCTGTTGAGGCTCAACGCGCAGCTCATCAACGATCCTTCTGCCTTTGAAAATGGAAACCCTATGAGATTCCTCAACTGGGCGTCGTCACCGACAACCAAGAAAATTAACACTGTCCTTACTATCTTGAGTGCCCTTGCAGCGCTAATTTCACTGTACGTGGTGTTCTTCCCGCCCTCCCGTCACAACCCCGAAATTATAGGTCGTTGGGAAACGGATTATTCCTATCCAATCACCGGTGGCACCCTGAGCTTCAAGGGCATAACCACCTACCTGCATGAAGGCAAATACAACGTGGGTGGGGTGATCAGTTTGGAGGGAGAGGTGAAGCAGCAACCATTCAATTTCTCGTACAACGTCACCGGAGCCGGCACCTGGACCACTGATGACGATCTGCTCTCGATTTCTCTGATCAATCTCAAATCACTTCCGAAATCGGTCAATGTGGCGGGAATCGATTTCCCCCCGGAACTGGTGGCCACATTGTCAAGACAGCCAATATTCAATCTCGACAACAACTATCCCAGTGGTATGTCAGATGAATTCCGTGTGCAATCGGTGAAACAAGATCGCTTGAGTTTGCTGGCCACGGATCCCACCGGAAAGCCTTTTACGATTGAGCTTCGCCGCCAGGCTGCCCTCAAAGCGATCGAGTAAAAACCGGACAATCATCCCCTCCGCTGAATCTGAATTGGCTGGCTGTCTTCGTGATAACGAGGACGGCCAACCGATGTATGTCAGATCCAGCACTGTGCTCCTGCGATCGCTCTTGCTCACTGCCTTCAGATGGACATCTGGAAGTCGTTTAAAATCTCTCAATCTGCATACAGCCAGCTGACTTATGGGCACTCGTATCTCCAACGACTCAACACATGCTAAGTGCGATATCGAGATCTGTGCGCAGCCTTCGACCGGAACCCATCAATACATAAATCGTATTCTTCGTCTCAAACAGACACCCATGAGTGAAAGAAACAGCCAACGTGGTTCTTACCCAGTCACCGGGTGGAAAACGACCTTTACTATCTTGGATAACGGTCAAAGCGTAAACCAGAGCAGGGGTTAGCCCCCTGTCAGTAATTGCTTTTCGCTGACGCGTTGATACTTCGATATCCAATATTGCCCAATCAGCAACAAGACAATAGGCACGGCAAGGAAAATGTAGGGTGGCGAGCGCCACGGCATCGGCGTCAGCGAGTGGGCACCCGTTTATCTTCTCGCCTGCGGAAAGCAGTGAGGTAAACCCTGCCAAATTCATTCGTTCCTCCGGCCGATCTGTAATCCGACTTGAGCGAGAATCGTGTATCAGCATAGCTCGCAACTGATTACCTGGTTCCGATGCCGACGAATAGCAACAGGGTCATATCCCACCTTGCTTCTCTAATCTCCCTTTAAGTCGCTGAAGGGGATGATTTCTGTTGGCGGCGTCACCGTACCAAGTGGTTTGCGCCAGTAACCCATGCTATGCCATTGGCCGTGTTTGTACCCAACCTCAGAGTAAGTACCGATATGGGTAAAGCCGAGCGCCTCATGGATACCTATGCTCCCCGCATTGGGTAAGGCGATGCCGGCATAGGCCGCATGAAAACCCTGTTTCTCAAGGCGTGGTAATGATAAAGCGCACGACCAATCCCTTTCCGGTGTAAGGCTGGATCGATATAGACGGTGAAATCTACTGACCAGCGATAGGCTTCCCTGGCTCGATGCTGGCTTGCGTAAGCGTATCCAACGACCTTACCGCCATCTCTGCTACCAGATAAGGGTACGTCCGCAGTGTTACTGCAATTCGCTCCGCCATCTCGTCGACTGTCGGTGATGCCAGCTCAAACGAGATGACGGTGTCCAAAACCATAGGCGCATAGCCCACCAAAAAACTGCGAAATAATGAACGGCGCTGCATCTGAAATGCGTATTCCCGAGAATGTATCGGTGAACCGCCTCCGAGAGGCCTACAAGCCTCATCTCCAATTCACAATCGCAAAATACGTTGCGAGCCGCAACTAATATCTTGGAACAATTTCGCTGGCCCTTATGCCCAAAAAAATGTGTCACAACGACTGCTAAGGTGGTATTAGCGTTTTCCCCGGAATTGCGAGCCGAGTGATATGCCAAAGATTGATCAGATCGACCAGGACGCCGAACAGCTCTATGAAGCGCTGAGTCATTTGGTTCGCGTCTACCAGTTTCGTGACAGAGATCGCAGCTGCTGCGAAGGACTGTCCGTCACTCAATGCTACGCGCTGGAGCATGTGATCAAGGCTGGGCCTGTTCGGGTTCAATCGCTGGCCAGCGAGCTTTTTCTCGACAAGAGTAATGCCAGCCGGCTGGTCGATTCGCTTGCCAAACAGGGCCTGGTTCAACGTGTGCCGGACGCAAGTGACGGCCGTGCTCTGGCAATCACCGTGACGCCCGAAGGCATGGCCATCTACGAAAGCATTCGGTCGGACTTGGTGGGAGAAGCTCGTAATCTAGCCTGCGACTTATCGAAAGAAGCACGTGATGGCGCGATCGAAATGCTACGCCGCTTCGCCAAAGCCACCGAACAACGCTGCGGCCTGAAAGACCTTAGCCGTGACGAATATCTGCCAAGGAAATGTTGCTGAAGTAGCAAAATCTGTCCCTCTCCCAAAAAATCGCACCGTCTCTAGACCTGTAAAGTCTGAGAAAAAGTGACCATCACCTAAAGTCTTACGAATGTCTCAAAAAATTCTGTTCTTCCCAATGTCCATGCCAGACGAGACCTTTCACTCACGAGTTACCCGATATCATTTACTTTCGGGAAATAGAACTGAGCGTGAGACTTTTAAAGATCTATTTGGTGCCGAACCATTTGTTATCAAAATTATCCCTAAACGAATCGAAGACCTTGCGGAGAAGCTTCCTGGCGACAAGAGCGATAATCTAAATGAGTTGCTTGCGTGCAACACCATTCTTCCTGCTTACAAGCCGTTCTTAGGCATCTCCAAAGTCAATGATGGCAATAGCACTTCGCTCGTATCCAGACTTCCTCGTAGAGAGGTAAGTTTTCATAGCATGGCTAAGATTTGCCTTTCCTGCGCCCAATCGGATCTTATTGAGGCGGGGCATTCGTACTGGCACCGATCTCATCACATTCCGGGCGTAACAGCTTGCTGGAGACACGGTGAGACTTTATTGCAGGCCTGTCCAACTTGCACTCATCCGTTTTACCGAAAAAACAAGCTATTACCTATGTTAACCAGCTCCTGCGTATGTGGCTGGAGACCATTAGGCTCACACTCTCCTTCGAGAGTGCCGGAAATCGAGCAAAAATTTGCGCAGTTTGCAAAGGACCTTCTGCATAGTGATTTACCGGCTGTTCCATCTGGGGTATTAGCCGCATGCTATCGTCGACAAGCCAAGAAAAATGGGTTTGCTCGTGGAAACCTAATGGCGACGACGAAAATGTTCGAAAGTATCCAATCAAAATTTGGTCATGATTTTTTGTCGAGAATTGATAACGCGTACGCGTCAGGCAAGTACCATCAGTGGATAAGAACCACCACTGTGAATGATCAGCTAGATATGCCCATCACCCGACACCTCATCATTTCTCTTCATTTATTTGGGGACGTGAAGACATTTAAAAAGAGAATTACGGAAGAGCTAATACTATTTACTGGAACAAAGTCTAGAAAACCATACAACAAAACAACCCCTAACACCACCAAGGCACTTCATCGCCTGAAAGTTAACAACATCATAGAAGCCCGCACGGGAGCAACCTTGGATTACTTATGGAAACATGCGTATCAAGCTACCCTTTGGCTCACAGCAAACGATAAAAAATGGCTTTTAGGCGTACTCTCAAAAAAAGTAAATACTGCGTCAACAGAAGAATCTAAAACCAATAAATTCGATAGCGAATACGCAGACATAATTAAAATTGGCGTTAATGATCTTTATAAAATTAGCAAAACGCAGATCCGCGTTAATCTTGGAAATATGCTTGCATTGCTACCAAAGAGAATAGCAGGCGTCCCTCAACGAAATAGCCTATTTCCACTGGTATCCGAACAGCTCGAAACTAATTTTGAATCAGTGTGGCACTTCCGTTTGCGCAGAATTATTTCAGTGCTATCAGAAATGCACCGTCTGAAATTAACTCCCATTATTACGAGCTTGGTTCAACTGTCGTCTTTGCCTAATCAAGCTTGGAACGCACTCATTAGCTACTTCGAATGGGATGTGGAAAAAATGGTGAGCGAAGGAATAGATGTTGAAAAAGAATTGGTCAAAGCAAACGTCACCCGCCAATGGGAGGGCCCTCCTGGTTACCAAATGTCCCTCGGAGGACGAGCCTACACCAAGCAAAAAAGTTAAGTAGCCACTCTTGGCCTGCATTCCCTTCGCTTAGATGGGGCGATGCATTCTCTCACCCGTTGCATCGGGTGGGCCCCTTTGTTGACGCTCACCCCAGCCAGTGGCGGTGCCACTCCTTTTTTCATACTTGACGTGCATGTGGTGGTGATGGCTAACTATTCACGGGAACTGCCTAAACGGCGTTCTAACAGACACGAGTAGTGGGTATCTCCTGTCTAGCAATTCCCCTGAAATGCGTCGCTTCTCGTCGGTAGCTTTCTACTGACAACGCTGTTCATCCGCGGATTAGTCCGTGGGTGCACTAGGAAAAGTAAACCCACGAGCAGTTTTTCTTAGTCCACCTACTACTGATACCGAGGACTCATCTATGAGCACACGCAAGCGATACGACCTATTCGTCTCCCACATTGCAGAGCAGTTCAGCAAAAAAACCGCTTCCGGCGGAAGCAAGCTGTACTGTTCGCGGCATGCCGAAATACTAGCCAGCGCTGGTTTTGGGTACCGTAACCAGCACACATTCCTCATCGCACTCGAGAAAGGCGTTGAACGCTGTGTGGGTTACTACATTCCCGATAGCCAGATGATCGAGCAATGTATGGTCCAAGGCCTTGGGTACCCAGAGGATTCCCTCAACGAACTCCTCAATATCTTCGTGAAGGCATCGACCAATTACTCTGACGTCGGCTTCCGTGCGGATTTTTTCGATGACCTGCAAGGTGCTCCACAGTTGATCGTTGGTAGCCGAGATCGCGCCAATCATGTCGTTCTGAAAAACCGTATCATCGACGCGATCGACGATGAAGATCGCCATACACGTAAACATTTCTGGAAATTCGTCAGCAATGAAAACCCTGCGGACTATTTCGACTATGACCTTAGAGCTCCGAAGGATTTCCCTCGTAGCTACCACCTAGGACGAACTATCAGTTTTCCTCTAGTGGCGATGTATGACCTCGATATGAAGGCGGACGAGGAGGCTTCGCACTACGGATACAACCGTCAGTTGTCATTTCGTGGCAGTGTGCGGCTGAAGCCTAGCGGTCGCCGTGGATGGCGTTTCCCTACTTGTCGATTGGATGATCTCCCATTCCGTGATGAGCGCAACGATGCTGAGCGTGCAAAAAAGCCCTTTGTTTTCCCTGGCGAAACCCTAGACGATGATGCTTTCGAAGCAGGACGCTGGGCTGCTTGGGAGAAGGAGTCGATCCCGAACGACAAGCTGCATTCGCTCGACTGGCTTGCTGGATATGCTATGCATGGGGAGAACTGCAACGCGGGGGGCCATATGTCCACCGGAATGGTCGATAGGGCACTGGCCGAAGCAATCGCCTACGCGGAGTCACTCGAATTATTCGACCCGCTTCGTATTGCGATTGAAGGGTGTCGGCACCTTGTATCCACAAGGACGACCAGGCAACTGGAAGTAGCAATTGCTGAAGAACTGGATCGTCGAGAGCGCTGATCGCTGTGACGCAAACCCAGATCCACTCTGACCGCTGGCAAAAAGTCTGTGTGCGGTCGTTACCGGTTTAATTTGGAGACGGACATGAGCAACGAAAATTCCCAAGGCATGTTGAACGGCATCAAAAACTTCACTGACAACACAGCAGATGCAATGAGCGCTACGCTACGCTTGATCCTGACTACAGGCGGGAGCGTCGAGAAAAGCATCGAGGTCGCTGCCATTCTGGCGAAAGAGGGATCGCGTGCGATGGTCGATGAGCAGTTTGGAGGTAGCAACTGTGCGGAAATTACCCATGGTTTGGCTAATCTCCCGCCGGTGCCGGATCTCAAGCCGCAACCCACAGAGAAAGGGCTGGTCTACCATCTGACCCAGACTTACTTTGAAGAAGTCAATTCTTAAAAAGATGTGTTGAGCGAGGGTATGCGCCCTCGCTCATTATCTAAGTTTCACTTGAAGCATAGTTCGAGCCTAAACACCTCAACACAGTCCGACTTTTGGCAGCAACTCTTCACCCATCGGCGACACCAGGTTCAGTAGCAATCCGTCCGTGGTGAATGCCTTCCAATACAGCTTGAGCACTTCTCCATTTGCTAACCGTTACCTGGCGGTCTGATAGAGGCTGAGCGGTATATTGCGGAGCGCGTGACTGGCTTACCAACTCTTGCTAGGTTTTCAGTTGCCCAGACCAAACGGCGGCGACGAAAAGCTTCAGAACTTTCACACACTGAGGCTAATGCATCGGTACAAAGCGGGAGTCGATCCAGCTGTTTTTCAAAACGAGACAAAGCATCGAGTTCACGGCCGATGCGGGTTTTACAGACACGTACTGGCTTTCCTGGCAGCGCTCGAATTGAAAATGCACACTCGATGATTTTTACTGAGAGAAGCGTGTCCAAGTCAGCGAATAGCCTACTCGGTTTTCGGTTTTCCTTATGACCTTCAGTCTTGCCTAGATGTGCTTTAAGCCACTGCAGGTCGTTGCGGTACAACCAAATGTAATCTCGGCATTCGTGCGCAAATAAAGTCAGGTAATGACGCGAAAAACGCTCACGTCTCTTTGCGCGGATCTTTAAGAACCTCAGTTGCTTCCATCTCTCGGGGCCTCCTGAAACAGCTCTAATCGACCGATAGACTGTTGCTACTGATAACCTTGCTGAACGTGCTATTTCCTCAGCTCCAGCGCCTGTAATAGCTCCCTCCCACACTGCCTGTTCAGCTTGCTTTGAAACGTGCTGGTTTGGAACCGATTGTTGCGCCAAATCTGTAGTGATATTCGCGTGCAGCTCCTCAATGCACGGTGCCTCTTCTACGCGCCGTAGAGGAATGCATGACGACACTCCGTTGACACGTAGAATGCTGGATAGGTCGAAACCGAAAGCACCCGCAAGCATCAGATATTTGAGGGGGTGATGCGTTCCTCTTGGTTTGCGCAAGATCTTGGTTACCCAACTCGCGGGAAGGCCATCCAACTCACCTCTCAAAACCAGAAACTCTCCATTCGTGGGGAAAGCCTCAAAGTGCCTATGTAAAAAATGGGCTAATTCACTGAGGCATAGCCGACCAGACGGAGAAGCTAGCCCTCGATCAATGACCGCGTTCAACAATGCCTGGCGAATCAGCGCGGCTGGTTGAGGCGGAGCGTTGGCTTCAAGTAGATGTAGAGAGTTTCGGGCAAGAGTAAGCAGGGCTTGCTGCTGAAGCTTGTTGACCGAAAATCGAGATGCGTGTGCTTGGACATCCTCATCCTGTGGCAAATAAAGCTTCCTAAGCCCTTTGGCTAGCCAGTGATGATCGACTACTGAAAGAGGTGCTTGGCAGTGGGGGCAGATCCACACGCCAGGCAATTGGTGTACGCGATGCCAATACGCTGTTCCGTAATCACGGACATCTGTTACCAAACAGGTAGGGCAAAACCGCGTCCTACACGTTGTTTCCAGTCGGCTGGCGATGATTCCAAGTTTGGTCTTAAGGCCAACCCCGCCCCGATAGGCCATTTGAAACTGAGCATTGGCGAACTGGTGTTCGGTTAGGAACGGCTGGAAGTACGGCAGTAGCGAATGCCTGACAATGATCGAGTCGAGGCCAAGGTTCGCTGCCGATGGTAACGCTTGCACCAAGTCAGCCAAATGGCAAGGAAATGCAAGATTGCGTGCGAAGCTCGCGTCGCCTTGGGCTGCATTGAAAACAGCCGCCCATGACCCTAGTCCAGACAGGCGAACATATCTCGATAGAAGGCTATGCAGCGTTTCATCGGGACAGGCAGCAGGAAAGAAATGAAATTCATGATCCATTTCAACCTCACGAACTACACCTTCCGATGCAGAGGAGAAAACTCGAACACATCAGTGTTCAACCAACCTTCCTCTCTTAACCTCTGCAATGGATCTTCATCTTGCGCAATTACAGTTGCTTTCGTTGGTGAACGTTTAGCATCGACCTGAACCGGACTGGCTTTCGGTGTACTGGAAACTTTCTCTGAGGGCGCCTCCATCCGAGAGACTGACGTAATACTGCGCAATAAAGCCAGTCGATCCACTACTTCATTAGCGTTCAGAGTCATCATGCTTTGGAGCTGATCATCTATCGGTAGCAGATCTTCAAAGCGGCTTAGCTGACGCGGATCCCGGCTGCGTAGAGCCGAAAGCGCCGGCTTGAGTATCTGCATTTTTTTGTCAGAAACGCGCCTGAACGTACTGGGTGTAAGCCGATCCTCTCCACTCTGGATCGCAAAGCGCTGCCCAAGAATCAGCAATTTCACCAAAAAGTCAGTGACTCCTTGAGTCAAGTCATAGAGCACATCAAACAACTCATCCGACAGTGGGCTGATCTCGCGACACCACTGATACTCCCACAGAGACTCAACCAGCATTCTCCACACCGGATCCTCTTTTTCGAATCTCTGAAATTCCGTGACGCCCAGACCACATCCTCGCCTGGCGTTTCTTAGAACATCGGAGAAAAGACTAATCATAGAATTGGTGCCAATGAAGACGACCGGGATGCCAATGGAGTTGATCAAATTTACGAAAAAATTAAGCATGTTGTCTTTACCGCCAGTCCGGGCGGAACGTAGATGCTGAATTTCATCGATCAATAGGGCACCGACAAAGTAGGTACTCGCGACCTGCTCCATGCGCTGGATAAGATCAGGTAAGCCATTCCGCGCACGATAGCTGTTCGCATACCGATCTTGGCCTATCGCTTGGTCAACAGCGCGGAAAAAAGCACGGCATAAACCGCTAAGCGATCCATCAAACGGGCAGTCCAGTTTTAACCAAGTGATCTGCGTCTGCACAAAAGAACGCCCTTCATAGCGCTGATGAACGATCGTTTGCGGATATAGCCGAAGTATTGACTCAAGAGCGGTGGATTTCCCGATTCCGCTCAACCCTACAAGACTGAAAGTGGTTGCCGTTGAGCGAAACCCGTCTGAACCTCCTGGCGCTGACAGCGAGTGCAAGTGTCTAACAGTGGCTGTAGACATTGGGTTGCGCCCTACATATCCACTACGCAGCAGCGAAGAAAATGCTGATTCAAGCTCAAGATGAATCGGTAATGGCTGAACAACGGAACGCAGGCGATCAATGCAATGGAGCCTGACCGACTTGTCGTGCTGCCGCTCCTCACAGGCCACCGGAGGAAAATGCGAGATCAGTGATGCAGCGTCACTCTCGGAAAGAATTGGAGGTAACGCCTCAATCAACGGATTACCTTGAAACTCCAGAACGGGAGATTCATGGTACTTCGCGAAATTCTGGACACTTCGATTCATTTGCTACCTCCCGGGCGGAACCGACTGAGTAGATCAATTACCTCAGCACTACGGGTACCAGCGTAATTTTCAGCGACACCACCCCCCGTGTTCGAGGCTTGGGTATTCTGATTTGAGCTAGCGGCTCTCAAGTCTTCGGGCACTACCGACTCCGAGCGCTCTTTCATGCGTTCGTGGGATCTGTTGGTTCGAATGTCACCGAGCTTCTGCGATTTCGAGCCCGGCTCCATCGTCAACTTTTTCTCCTTCACGGCATTCGACGCAACATCCGAAATTGTTGCGTCCAGCGCGACACGACTCGCCAGCTTGCTGTATTTGCTCTCAGGAGACTCTTGTTTAACTATCTCCAACATATCGATTACTTCCTCGAACCTGACGCCGTGATAACGCACCTCAGAGTTTCGGAGATCACAACGAATGAAGTGCCGATCCGGGCCTTGAATCCAGATATGTTGCGTACTATTTGGGTCATACCAACAGAGGATACTGCTGACACCACGATGCCGAGCACGTGCAAACAAGTTATGTTCGATGGCCCAGTCGCAGACGTAAAACATTCCCTTGAACTTAATCCCACCTTTCTGAACTGAGCCATTATCTCGGGGTAGCAGGTGCAGATAAATCAGCTCTTCGGTCTGAATATTGGCCTCGACTCGATCATTCTTCAGCGCCCACCTCCATATTCCCATAGGGGTTGGTTCGACCTGATCAGCAATCATCTCCTTATTGAGTCGCGCTGGCTGCCGATTCTGACTGTTGTAGTGAAGGATTCCCTCAATGATGATCTTCGTAAATTCGGCAAGATTCAGAGTTGCATCGAGTCGGTAATCACGCTCACCCCTCTCTAGAATTCGCTTACGAACAGCTCCTGGAATCCAGTGAATTTGCGTCGTGACATTCAGCACTTTAAATGAGCTTTCCACGATCGCTTTCCAATCTGGACGATAGGGAGGCGCGATACCCAAATTAATGCGCAAACCGGAGGCAAGCCCCTCAGCAGCTTGCCCAAGCATCTCACCACGATCCGCGAAAACTTCATGCGGTAGGTGATGACAAGGCCAATCCGCGTCTTCAATTTCAACGCCGTTGGCACCACAGAACTCCACTTTTGAGGTGAACGCGTTGTAAAGTGCTTGCCGGGCACCGTTCCAGCTTGGTCCCTCCAATCCAACGAATACCCCCGTGATCATTCCCGAAAAAGTATCGATTACGACATACACAACTGGACGGCCGATGATCCAATTGCGGTTGTAACGACTGACGAGATAGACGTCTGCAACAGTGGCGTCGATTTCAAATAAATGGCCTGGCCCGCGCAGATTTTCCCTAACAGTGCCACTCAGAGGACGATAGTCTTTTTGCCAATTGCGCTCACCACTACGGCCTCTCAGAACCGCAATGTCATCGAAGGCTTTGTGACCCCAGTAGGCAAATTGTCTGGCTGTGGGTAGCTCGCTGGCGGGAAGCAACGGCGCATCATCCCCTGCGTCACCCGGCATTGGCTTCACCGTATAAAAGCGGCGCAGCATCTTGATGTAAGCATCAGATATGGTTCCTACAGAACCTTTTGCAAACAACGCAAAACCAGTCTTGATGCAGCTTTTATCGGCCTCATTGAGCACCTTCGATTGAGTCGAGGCCTTCACTCCCTGAAATACAGCCGGCCGTCCAGGCTTCTGTCCTTCACGGTATTGTCGAGGCTTGCCCGGAGCTCCGGCATTAACTCGATCCGGAAGCAAAGCGTTACGCACCTGCCCGCTCACCCAATAGCGATATAGCAAGCGGTAGAGGGTCTTTTTCGGTATCTCTAGTTTTAACGCCTGATCACTGACCATCCGCCCCATAGAACCAGGCTGAAAAATCTCATCAGGGGGATCAGTATCGACCAGCGGTTGAATACGAGCCCAGTTGTTATCCCGAAAAGCCTTCTCTTTGTCCGACAGGTCATCCTCCACCTTCAACATGTAGGTCGGGGACGCCATCGTGATGGTCTTGATATCGCCGGCGCTCAACCAAGTCTTCAAATCAGACAAACGCATGACCCAAGGCCGCTTTGGTGATGGCTCAATCGTAATCAACACAATCTGATCACTTTGCCGATCAACCCAAAGAACCCTCACCAGGTTCTTCAGGAGAGGAGGTTCTGTCACAGCCTGAAGGACATCGTTCTTTCCGAGATCTGCCATTTCAACCAACCTTCAGTTCGTGGTCATGATTGGTAGAAGGCCATACGACCCTGAACGCCGGCACCGCGCTCCTCATTGAAAGACGCTCGGTAGCCAGATCCAAGAGGATCTGTTTGTGCCATACCAAATGCATGAACGTGGCCTTGGCATCGGCGTAGGGAATGAACAAGACACCCGCTATGTGCCGCAATGCGCGCTCAAGCGACCACGGGTACTCCCGCACGCGAGTTATCTCTTCCAGAAACGACTCGATCAGCGGACGTTGCTGAAGATGTCGTTGGAGGGTCGCTGACTTACGCAGCCAGTCAAGATTCTGGATCAAAGGGGTAGGTAGATCTTTCTCCGTAACAATGTTCCAGTCCACTCCTCGATCGTTCCAGTAGGCTCGTTCGATTTGAAACTTTTCCAAGGTGCGTTCAAGCCCTTTACTAGGCTTCAACGACTCGGTGTATTTGATCGTACGCGCTGCTAAGCGCGTGCTTCCATCTGGCTGCTTGATGGTGAGCAGAAAATCCGTCGTCATCACAAAGGGCACCTTGGTGCCTGGATAAACGGGATAACGAATACTCAAAGCATGGGCAATCGACTGAAGGGTTGGTACCGGCAGTAGTGGAAATTGCTCACGGATATCCAAAACCTCTGGGGAAAACTCGGCTACGAGCAAATACCCGTATTCAAGATCTGACAGTAGATGATGAAGCCTATCAACCTTTACTCCGTGGACCTTACGTGAGCGGCCCTGAGATGGAACGTCCTGCACGCGCAGCCATGGCACATACAGCTCCTGACTTCCTTGCCCAAAGCCTTTTTCGATATGCCGATCGATATCGGACTGCGTCTTGAAGCTACGACCACGCAAGCCAACCTCCCATGCCTTCTACAGCCTCCACATATCCTCAAAATGGAATGTGCACAAAAAGTCCTAGGAAATAATCGCCCTGTGAATAAGTCTGATCACTGGTACCAGACTAAACCTTAAGCGGGATCACAATCCAAAATCAGACATATGGTGGAGGACATTAAAAGAAAAAGCCCCTGAAATCAGGGGCTTTGGCATTGTGTCAAAATCTATTATCTGGTGTCAGAATATTTTGTCTGTTGTCAAAATCTATTGTCTAGAACCAGTGGTGCCTTACGAGTCCAAACGTATTACTCCACCGTCACCGACTTCGCCAGGTTTCGCGGCTGGTCCACGTCCGTCCCTTTCAGCACGGCGACGTAGTACGACAGCAGTTGCAACGGGATGGTGTAGAGGATCGGCGACAGGGTGTCGTGGATGTGCGGCATGTTGATGACGTGGGTGCCTTCGCCGTTGGTCATGCCGGCTTTTTCGTCGGCGAACACGATCAGTTGGCCGCCACGGGCGCGGACTTCCTGAAGGTTGGATTTGAGCTTTTCCAGCAGTTCGTTGTTCGGCGCGACGGTGACCACCGGCATGTCGTCATCCACCAGGGCCAGTGGGCCGTGTTTCAGCTCACCGGCTGGGTAGGCTTCGGCGTGGATGTACGAGATTTCCTTGAGTTTCAGCGAGCCTTCCATCGCCACCGGGTATTGCGCGCCACGGCCGAGGAACAGGGTGTGGTTTTTGTCGGCGAACAGTTCGGCGACTTTTTCCACGGTGCTGTCCATGGCCAGGGCTTCGCCGAGGCGGGTTGGCAGGCGGCGCAGTTCTTCTACCAGCGTGGCTTCGACGCCTTCGGCGAGGGTGCCGCGCACTTGGCCCAGGGACAGGGTCAGCAGCAAAAGGCCGACCAGCTGGGTGGTGAAGGCTTTGGTGGAGGCCACGCCAATTTCACGACCGGCCTGGGTCAGCAGGGTCAGGTCGGATTCGCGCACCAGCGAGCTGATGCTGACGTTGCAGATGGCCAGGCTGGCGAGGAAGCCCAACTCTTTGGCGTTGCGCAGCGCAGCCAGGGTGTCGGCGGTTTCGCCGGACTGGGAGATGGTCACGAACAGAGTGTCGGGTTGCACCACCACCTTGCGGTAGCGGAATTCGCTGGCGACTTCGACCTGGCACGGAATGCCGGCCAGTTCTTCCAGCCAGTAACGCGCAACCATGCCGGCGTGGTAGCTGGTGCCGCAGGCGACGATTTGAACATTGCGCACTTTGGCGAACAGCTCGGCGGCTTGTGGGCCGAAGGCGTTAACCAACACTTGGCTCTGGCTCAGGCGACCTTCCAGGGTGCGTTGCACCACAGATGGCTGCTCGTGGATTTCCTTGAGCATGAAGTGGCGGAATTCGCCTTTGTCGGCGGCTTCGGCGCCGTCGCGGTATTGCACGGCTTCGCGTTCCACGGAATTGCCGTTAACGTCCCAGATCGCCACGCTTTCACGGCGGATGTCGGCGATATCGCCTTCTTCCAGGTACATGAAGCGGTCGGTGACCTGGCGCAGCGCCAGTTGGTCGGAGGCGAGGAAGTTTTCGCCCAGGCCCAGGCCGATCACCAATGGGCTGCCACTGCGTGCGGCAACCACGCGGTCTGGCTGGCTGGCGCTGACCACGGCCAGGCCATAGGCGCCGTGCAGTTCTTTAACGGTGGCCTTGAGGGCGACGGTCAGGTCGCCGAGGTCCTTGAGCTTGTGGTTCAGCAGGTGGGCGATGACTTCGGTGTCGGTGTCCGAGGTGAACACGTAGCCCAGGCCTTTGAGCTGTTCGCGCAGCACTTCGTGGTTTTCGATAATGCCGTTGTGCACCACCGCCAAGTCACCGGAGAAGTGCGGGTGGGCGTTGCGTTCGCATGGCGCACCGTGGGTGGCCCAACGGGTGTGGGCGATGCCGAGGCGGCCGACCAGCGGCTCACCGAGCAACGCTTGCTCCAGTTCGCTGACCTTGCCCGGGCGGCGCATGCGCTCCAGCTTGCCGGCGTTGGTGAAAACCGCCACACCGGCGCTGTCGTAGCCACGGTATTCCAGGCGCTTGAGGCCTTCAAGCAGGATGGCGGTGACGTTGCGTTCAGCGACTGCGCCTACAATTCCACACATGGTTTTTCTCCTAGATGATTGCCGCGCATATCAGCGTAATGCCGCGGGCTTGGATCTGGTCGCGGGCCTCAAGCGGCAGGCGATCATCGGTAATAAGGGTATGGACGCTGCTCCAGGGCAGTTCCAGGTTGGGAATCTTGCGGCCGATCTTGTCGGATTCGACCATCACCACCACTTCACGGGCGACCTCGGCCATCACGCGGCTCAGGCCCAGCAGTTCGTTGAAGGTGGTGGTGCCGCGCTGCAGATCGATGCCGTCGGCGCCGATGAACAGCTGATCAAAGTCGTAGGAACGCAGCACTTGCTCGGCGACCTGGCCCTGGAATGAATCCGAATGCGGGTCCCAGGTGCCGCCGGTCATGAGCAGCACCGGTTCGTGTTCCAGTTCGCTCAAGGCGCTGGCCACGTGCAAGGAGTTGGTCATCACCACCAGGCCGGGCTGGTGGCCCAGCTCGGGGATCATCGCGGCGGTGGTGCTGCCGCTGTCGATGATGATGCGCGCGTGTTCACGCAAGCGCATCACGGCCGCACGCGCGATGGCACGCTTGTAGGCCGAGATGGGTTGCGCGGCGTCGCCCACCAGCTCTTGGGGCATGGTGATGGCGCCACCGTAGCGGCGCAGCAGCAGGCCGTTGCTTTCCAAAGCGGCCAAGTCCTTGCGGATGGTCACTTCCGAAGTTTCGAAACGCTTGGCCAACTCGTCCACGCTGACTTCGCCCTGTTCATTGAGCAAGGTCAGGATATTGTGGCGTCGTTGGGGGGTATTTCGTTTCGACATGGTGATGGTAAGTTTCGTTTCGAAAGATAACGAAGGCAATAAAAACCTATTGGGGGAAGATCGTCAAGCGGGGCACGCGATATTTTTAAAGTCGCCACAAATCAAATGTGGGAGCTGGCTTGCCTGCGATAGCGGATTGTCAGGCGACATTCAGGGTATATGTCAGACCGCTATCGCAGGCAAGCCAGCTCCCACAGGAGATAGCATTAGCCAGTTGGGTTGTGGATAACTCAGGTCTTCTTGATTTTGACCGGGCGTTTCCAACCGTCGATGTTGCGTTGGCGGGCGCGGGCTACCGCCAGTTGAGACTTATCCACATCCTGGTTGATGGTTGAGCCCGCTGCGGTGTTCGATCCATCGCCAATGGTGACGGGTGCAATCAACGAGTTATTGGAGCCGATGAATACATCCTCACCAATGGTGGTCTGGTACTTATTGGCGCCATCGTAGTTGCAGGTGATCGCACCCGCGCCAATGTTGCTGCGTGCACCAATCACCGCATCACCCAGATAGGCCAGGTGGCCTGCCTTGGCATCGTCGCCCATTTGCGCGTTTTTCAACTCGACGAAGTTACCCACATGAGCCCTGGCGCCGAGCACGCTGCCCGGACGCAACCGCGCAAACGGCCCGGCATCGCTGCCCTCACCCATCACCGCGCCGTCGATATGGCTGTTGGCTTTCACCACCACGCCTTTGCGCAGGGTGCTGTCCTTGATCACGCAGTTGGGGCCAATCACCACGTCGTCTTCGATGATGACGCGGCCTTCGAGGATCACGTTGATGTCGATCAGCACGTCACGGCCCACGGTGACTTCACCGCGCACATCGAAGCGGGCCGGGTCGCGCAAGGTCACGCCTTGGGCCATCAGGCGGCGGCCTTCGCGCAGTTGGTAGTGGCGCTCCAGCTCGGCGAGCTGCTTGCGGTCGTTGGCGCCCTGCACTTCCATCGGGTCGTGGGGCTGCTCGGTGGCGACCAGCAGGCCATCGCTCACCGCCATCTCGATCACGTCGGTGAGGTAGTACTCGCCCTGGGCGTTGTTGTTGGACAGGCGGCTCATCCAGTCGGCGAGCTTGTTGGCCGGCACCGCGAGAATCCCGGTGTTGCCTTCAGTAATGGCGCGCTGGGCTTCGCTGGCGTCTTTGTGCTCGACGATAGCCGCCACCTTGCCGTCGGCATTGCGCACGATGCGGCCATAGCCGGTGGGGTCATCCAGCTCAACGGTGAGCAGGCCCATCTGGCCAGGCACTACGTGCTTGAGCAGGCGCTGCAGGGTTTCCACTTCGATCAGCGGCACGTCGCCGTAGAGGATCAGCACGGTGTCGGCGCTGATGAACGGCACGGCTTGCGCGGTGGCATGGCCGGTGCCGAGCTGTTTGTCCTGCAAAACGAAATTCAGGTCATCTGCCGCCAGGCGTTCACGTACCACATCGGCGCCATGGCCGATGACCACGTGAATACGCTGTGGGTCGAGTTGCCGGGCGCTGTGGATAACATGGCCGAGCATGGAGTTGCCCGCGACCGGGTGCAGCACCTTGGGCAGGGCCGAACGCATGCGGGTGCCCTGGCCTGCGGCGAGAATGACGATTTCAAGAGACATGAATGGCTACCAATCCTGGGCGGTCCGGCTTTAGACCAGAGAAGTGTTTTGCAAAAAAAGAAAAAGGGTAGCCGAGGCTACCCTTTTTAATCAATCGCGCTTGAAGCATGGCGGCGTGGCCGCTTACTTCTTGCGTAACTGCTGGAGCGTGCGCAGCTGAGCTGCAGCCTCGGCCAGACGTACAGCAGCAGCGCTGTAGTCGAAGTCCGCGCCCTTTTCGTTCAGGGCCTTCTCGGCAGCCTTGACGGCTTCCTGAGCGGAGGCTTCATCCAGGTCGCCAGCACGTTGCACGGTGTCGGCAAGTACCTTGACCATGTTCGGCTGAACCTCGAGGAAACCACCAGAGATGTAAAACACCTCTTTTTCCCCGCCTTGCTTGGTCAGAGTGATCGGACCTGGCTTCAAGCTGGTGATCAACGGCGCGTGGCCCATGGCAATACCCAGGTCACCGAGTTCGCCGTGTGCAATCACCATTTCTACCAGACCGGAGAAGATTTCCCCTTCCGCGCTGACGATATCGCAATGGACTGTCATAGCCATCTGATTGCCTCAACCTGATGAGCGCCCGTTGCCGGGCGCCGGGATTACAGTTTCTTGGCTTTCTCGATCGCTTCTTCGATGCCGCCGACCATGTAGAACGCTTGTTCTGGCAGGTGGTCGTAGTCACCGTTGAGGATGCCTTTGAAGCCAGCAATGGTGTCTTTCAGGGAAACGTATTTACCCGAAGCACCGGTGAAGACTTCAGCCACGAAGAACGGCTGCGACAAGAAGCGCTGGATCTTACGAGCGCGGGATACCAACTGCTTGTCGGTTTCCGACAGCTCGTCCATACCCAGGATCGCAATGATGTCCTTCAGTTCTTTGTAACGCTGCAGCACGTACTGAACGCCGCGAGCGGTGTCGTAGTGCTCCTGGCCGATCACGTTCGGGTCCAGCTGGCGCGAAGTCGAGTCGAGTGGATCGACCGCTGGGTAGATACCCAGGGAAGCGATGTCACGGGACAGAACGACGGTGGCGTCCAAGTGGGCGAAGGTGGTAGCAGGCGATGGGTCAGTCAAGTCATCCGCAGGTACGTATACCGCTTGGATCGAGGTGATCGAACCTTCTTTGGTCGAAGTGATACGTTCTTGCAGAACGCCCATCTCTTCAGCCAGGGTCGGCTGGTAACCTACTGCGGAAGGCATACGGCCCAGCAGTGCGGATACTTCAGTACCGGCCAAGGTGTAACGGTAGATGTTGTCGACGAACAGCAGAACGTCGTTACCTTCGTCACGGAACTTCTCGGCCATGGTCAGGCCAGTCAGTGCTACGCGCAGACGGTTACCCGGCGGCTCGTTCATCTGACCGTAAACCAGTGCCACTTTGTCCAGAACGTTGGAGTCCTTCATCTCGTGGTAGAAGTCGTTACCCTCACGAGTACGCTCACCCACACCGGCGAACACGGAATAACCGCTGTGCTCGATGGCGATGTTACGGATCAGTTCCATCATGTTCACGGTCTTGCCTACACCGGCACCACCGAACAGACCGACTTTACCGCCTTTGGCGAACGGGCAAACCAGGTCGATAACCTTGATGCCGGTTTCCAGCAGATCGTTGCCGCCAGCTTGCTCGGCGAACGAAGGAGCTGGACGGTGAATGCCCCAGCGCTCTTCGGTGTCGATCGGGCCAGCTTCGTCAATCGGGTTGCCCAGTACGTCCATGATCCGGCCCAGGGTCGCTTTACCGACCGGTACGGAGATGGCAGCGCCAGTGTCGACAACGTCCAGACCGCGCTTCAAGCCTTCGGTGGAACCCATCGCAATGGTACGAACCACGCCGTCGCCCAGCTGCTGCTGAACTTCCAGGGTGGTTTCCGCGCCTTGTACTTTCAGCGCGTTGTAGATGCTCGGTACGCTGTCGCGTGGAAATTCCACGTCGATAACGGCGCCGATGATTTGAACGATACGTCCGCTACTCATAGCTGGATCCTCTGAATATTTGAACCGTTAAACCGCGGCAGCGCCGCCGACGATTTCCGAGATCTCTTGGGTGATCGCAGCCTGACGCGCCTTGTTGTAGATCAGCTGCAAATCGCTGATCAGATCACCGGCGTTATCGGTAGCGTTTTTCATCGCGATCATCCGCGCCGCTTGTTCAGCTGCGTTGTTCTCGACCACCGCCTGGTAAACCTGCGACTCCACGTAGCGCACCATCAAGCCGTCAAGCAGCTCTTTGGCGTCTGGTTCGTAGAGGTAGTCCCAGTGGTGCTTGAGTTCCTGATCCGGAGTCGCCACCAGTGGAATCAATTGCTCCACGGTCGGCTGCTGGGTCATGGTGTTGATGAACTTGTTGGATACCACGGAGAGGCGGTCAATCCGGCCTTCCAGGTATGCATCCAGCATCACCTTCACACTGCCGATCAAATCATTGATCGACGGCTCTTCACCCAGGTGGCTGATAGCTGCAACGACGTTACCGCCGAAGTTACGGAAAAAGGCCGCACCCTTGCTACCAACAACACACAGATCGATCTCGACGCCCTTTTCGCGGTTTACCGCCATGTCCTTGACCAGGGCCTTGAACAGGTTGGTATTCAAACCACCGCACAAACCACGGTCACTGCTCACTACCACATAACCCACACGCTTAACGTCGCGGTCGATCATGAACGGGTGGCGGTATTCCGGGTTGGCGTTGGCCAGATGCCCAATTACCTGGCGGATACGCTCCGCATAAGGACGGCTAGCAGCCATGCGCATTTGTGCCTTGCGCATTTTGCTGACCGCCACTTTTTCCATGGCGCTGGTAATTTTTTGCGTGCTTTTGATGCTCGCAATCTTACTGCGAATCTCTTTTGCGCCTGCCATGTAACACCTATCAGGTTAGCAAGCGGGAGCCTTGCGGCTCCCGCTGCGGCTTACCAGGTTTGGGTGGCCTTGAACTTCTCGATACCGGCTTTCATGCCAGCATCGATATCGTCATTGAAGTCACCCTTCACGTTGATCTTCGCCATCAATTCGGCGTGATCGCGGTTGAAGTAAGCAATCAGCGCTTGTTCAAAGCTGCCGACCTTGGCGATTTCAACGTCGGTCAGGAACCCACGCTCAGCGGCATACAGCGACAACGCCATGTCAGCGATCGACATTGGGGCGTATTGCTTCTGCTTCATCAGCTCGGTAACGCGCTGACCATGCTCAAGTTGCTTACGGGTCGCTTCGTCCAGGTCAGAAGCGAACTGGGCGAATGCCGCCAGTTCACGGTACTGAGCCAGAGCGGTACGGATACCACCGGAGAGCTTCTTGATGATCTTGGTCTGAGCGGCACCACCCACACGGGATACCGAAACACCGGCGTTCACTGCAGGGCGGATGCCCGAGTTGAACATGGCCGATTCCAGGAAGATCTGACCGTCGGTGATGGAAATCACGTTGGTCGGAACGAACGCGGAAACGTCGCCAGCCTGGGTTTCGATGATCGGCAATGCGGTCAGGGAACCGGTTTTGCCGGTCACTGCGCCGTTGGTGAACTTCTCTACGTACTCTTCGGATACGCGGGATGCGCGCTCCAGCAGACGGGAGTGGAGATAGAACACGTCGCCTGGGTACGCTTCACGGCCTGGTGGACGGCGCAGCAGCAGGGAAATCTGGCGGTAAGCCACTGCTTGCTTGGACAGATCGTCATAAACGATCAGCGCGTCTTCACCGCGGTCGCGGAAGAATTCACCCATGGTGCAACCGGAGTACGGTGCCAGGAATTGCAGCGCAGGAGATTCCGAAGCACTGGCAGCCACGATGATCGTGTTGGCCAGGGCGCCGTTTTCTTCCAGCTTGCGAACCACGTTGGCGATGGTCGATTGCTTCTGACCAATGGCTACGTAGACGCAGAAAATGCCGCTGTTCTTCTGGTTGATGATCGCGTCGATCGCCAGAGCGGTTTTACCGATCTGACGGTCACCGATGATCAGCTCACGCTGGCCACGGCCGACTGGGATCATGGCATCGACAGCCTTGTAGCCAGTCTGTACAGGCTGGTCTACCGACTTACGCCAGATCACGCCTGGAGCAACTTTCTCGACCGCGTCGGTCTCGGTGTTGCCCAGTGGACCTTTACCGTCAACAGGGTTACCCAGTGCGTCGACTACGCGACCCAGCAGTTCCTTACCAACCGGAACTTCCAGGATGCGGCCTGTGCACTTGGCGCTCATGCCTTCAGCCAGACTGGTGTACGCGCCCAATACAACGGCACCTACGGAGTCTTGCTCCAGGTTGAGGGCCATACCGTAGACGCCGCCCGGAAACTCGATCATCTCGCCGTACATTACGTCGGCCAGACCGTGAATCCGCACGATGCCGTCAGATACGCTGACGACAGTGCCTTCGTTACGGGCTTGGGAGGTCACATCGAGCTTGTCGATGCGGCCCTTGATAATTTCACTTATTTCGGAAGGATTGAGTTGCTGCATTGCTCTGCTGCCCCTTCAAACTCAAGATTTCAATGCTTCGGCAAGATTCGCGAGTTTGCCGCGAATCGAGCCATCGATAACCAGGTCGCCGGCGCGAATGACAACACCCCCAATGAGGGATGGGTCTTCCGCAACTTGCAGGCGCACTTCCCGGTCGAGTCGTGCACTGAGAACCTTGGCGAGTTTGTCTTGCTGTTCTTGGTTCAATGCAAAAGCACTGGTCACTTCAACGTCTACCGACTTCTCTTGCTCGGCCTTGTACAGGTCGAAAAGAGCGGCAATCTCCGGCAACAGCGGGAGACGGTCGTTTTCGGCAACGACGTGGATGAAGTTCTGCACTTTCACATCAAACTTGTCGCCGCACACGTCAATAAACGTGGCGGCCTTGTCTGCGCTCGTCAGTCGCGGGGCCTTGAGCACGCGCTGCATGGTGTCGTCTTGCGACACTGCTGCAGCCAGGCCGAGCATGGCTGACCAAGAGGCCAGCTGCTGGTGGGCCTGGGCGTGCTCGAAGGCTGCCTTAGCGTAAGGTCGGGCCAACGTGGTCAATTCTGCCATGATCGCCCTCGCTTAAATTTCAGCAGCCAGTTTGTTTACCAGCTCCGCGTGCGCGTTTTGATCGATTGTGGCACCCAGGATCTTCTCAGCACCGCCGACGGCCAGAGCACCCAGTTGGGCACGCAGCGCATCTTTGACACCGTTCAGTTCCTGCTCGATCTCGGCCTGAGCCTGAACCTTCACACGGTCAGCGTCGATACGGGCTTTTTCAACAGCCTCTTCAACAATCTGATTACCGCGCTTCTTGGCTTGCTCAATGATTTCAGCTGCCTGTGCCTTAGCATCGCGCAGTTGATGGCCCGCTTTCTCTTGGGCCAACTCCAGGTCGCGAGCTGCACGGGTGGCAGCGTCCAGTCCATCCGCGATCTTCTTTTGACGTTCATGCAGAGCCGCGATGACCGGAGGCCATACGAACTTCATGCAGAAAACGACAAAAATCAAGAACGCTAAGGACTGACCAATAATGGTTGCATTAATGTTCACGCCAATACCTCGCTCGTTCGTTGCACAACACACCAATCACTCGAAAAAACGAGTGATTAACCGGCGAGTTGACCAACGAAGGGGTTCGCGAAGGTGAAGAACAGAGCGATACCAACACCGATCATGGTCACGGCGTCGAGCAGGCCGGCAACGATGAACATTTTAACTTGCAGCATTGGCACCATTTCTGGCTGACGCGCTGCGCCTTCCAGGAACTTGCCGCCGAGCAGGCCGAAACCAATGGCAGTACCCAGGGCGCCCAGGCCGATCAACAGTGCAACAGCGATAGCGGTTAGACCAACTACAGTTTCCATCTTTCCTCCCGACTTTTACGTCGTATGGTTTAGGTTTTTTAGATTTTAAAGCGGTAAAACAAATCGTTTCATAGCCCTGTTGGGCCACCTTCCCGTGTTACCGGGAAGGACATCAGACTGGTCGAGACCGGTCTTAATGGTTCTCTTCGTGCGCCATCGACAGGTAGACGATGGTCAGCATCATGAAGATGAAGGCCTGCAGGGTGATGATCAGGATGTGGAACACAGCCCACGCCCACTGCAGAACAATGCCCAGGCCGCTAAGCCAGAGCAGGCCGCTGCCGAACATCACAGCGATCAGGATGAACACCAGCTCGCCGGCATACATGTTGCCGAACAGTCGCAGGGCCAGGGAAATTGGCTTGGCGATCAGCGTCACGAATTCCAGCAGGAAGTTCACCGGGATCAGCAGGGCTTGAACGAAGATGTTCTTGCTGCCGAACGGGTGCAGGGTCAGTTCGCCGATGAAGCCGCCGATGCCCTTGATCTTGATGCTGTAGAAAATGATCAACGCGAACACCGACAGGGCCATGCCCAGGGTAGCGTTCGGGTCAGTAGTCGATACGGCACGGAATGGAATGTGCGGGTCGCCGGAGATCGCCATGGCCAACTGAGGAATCCAGTCCACCGGGATCAGGTCGACGGCGTTCATCAGGAATACCCAGACGAAGATGGTCAGTGCCAGCGGTGCAATCACCGGGCTACGGCCATGGAAGCTGTCTTTCACGCTGCCATCGACGAATTCGACCAGTACTTCAACGAAGTTCTGCAAAGCACCTGGCTGACCGGAAGTCGCCTTTTTTGCCGCCATGCGGAAAATCAGGACGAAGATCAGACCCAATGCGACCGACCAGCCCAGAGTATCCAGGTGGAAAGCCCAGAAGCCCATTTCTTTGGCTTCTGCTGCGGAGTGGGCGAAGCCCCAGCCGCCGTTGGGAAGCTGACCGAAGGTCAGGTTCTGCAAGTGGTGCTGGATATAGCCCGAAGCGGTTGTTTCTGCCATGGTTGCCTCAAACGCCCTAAGGTTTCGAAAGTCTTGTTTTCATTAGCAGGGGAGCGAACCAGCTGACCAGTTGGGTCAACACGAAGACGCCGAATACAGCCAGCGGCGCCAGTGGCTTCACACCTGCAAAGGTCAGTGCAAACAGCACTGCCGTCAAAATCAGTTTCCCTGCTTCGCCAGCATAAAAAGACCGGACGATAGCCTGGGCTGCTCGGGCGCCGGAAAACCGAAAGGCCCTGTGAGCAAAATACATATTGGGCAGCAAGGCTATCAGGCCTCCGCAGAGTCCTGAATATCCGGCTACGACTCCATGCCAATACCAAAGCGCCAATGCGGCGATCAGCAAAATGACAAATTGAGCCAATAAAACCGGGAAAACGGCCAAGCGATGGAACGGCAACGTGTTTGGCGTGCGGGTTTCCATCACTCTTGCTCCTCAATGGTCGGCTGCCGAGAATCAATAACTTGGCATAATTTGTGCCGACAAAATGCGCGCAGAGTATAGGGGCGGTTCTGCCCCTATTCAACTGTCGGGTAGTGTTTTCCGATCGCGCGCTACATAAGCAAATGTTTCAGCGGATGTGGGCAAGGACGCCCTGAAGCTCATCGAGTGAGTTATATCCGATGACTAATTGCCCTTTGCCTTTCTTGCCGTGACGAATTTGCACCGCAGAGCCTAGGCGCTCGGCCAGGCGCTGCTCGAGTCGCGCGATATCCGGATCAGGTTTGGCGGTTTCGACCGGTGCAGGTTTACCGCTGAGCCATTGGCGAACCAACGCCTCAGTCTGACGAACGGTGAGGCCGCGTGCGACAACGTGTCGCGCCCCTTCAACCTGTTGATTTTCCGGCAAACCGAGCAAAGCACGGGCATGACCCATTTCCAGGTCGCCGTGGGACAACATGGTCTTGATGACTTCCGGCAACGCAATCAAGCGCAACAAGTTGGACACGGTGACGCGGGATTTACCCACCGCATCGGCCACTTCCTGTTGAGTCAGTTTGAATTCCTGCTGCAAACGCTGCAGGGCGATCGCTTCCTCGATTGGGTTGAGGTCTTCGCGCTGGATGTTCTCGATCAACGCCATGGCGATGGCGGTTTCGTCCGGCACATCGCGCACCATCGCCGGGATGGTGTCCTTGCCGGCCTGCTGGCTGGCGCGCCAGCGGCGTTCGCCAGCGATGATCTCAAAGCGGCCACCGCCAATCGGGCGCACCACGATCGGCTGCATCACGCCCTGGGCCTTGATCGAATTGGCCAGTTCTTCCAGCGCCTGGGGGTCCATGTCCCGGCGTGGTTGATATTTACCGCGCTGGATCAGGTCCAGCGGCAAGTGTTGCAGCTCGCGCTCGTCGGCTTGCACCGCTTGTTCTTCAAGCGAAGTGACAGTCGGACCACTCAGCAGTGCATCCAGTCCACGTCCGAGACCTCGTTTCTTGACGGCCATGGGGATTCCTTAAGTTGGCTGGGCTGCAGCGGTGCGTGAGTTGCGGCGTTGACGGCGAACCATCTCGCCGGCGAGTGCCAGGTAGGCAATGGCGCCACGGGATGATTTGTCGTACGCCAGCGCGGGCATGCCATAGCTTGGCGCTTCGGCCAGGCGGATGTTGCGTGGAATCACGGTGTCGTACAGCTGATCACCGAAGTGTTCCTTGAGCTGCGCCGACACATCGTTCATCAGGCTCAGGCGCGGATCGTACATGGTCCGCAGCAGGCCTTCGATTTGCAGGTTCGGGTTGAGCAACTCGGCGATACGCTTGATGTTATCCACAAGGTCGCTCAAGCCTTCGAGCGCGAAGTACTCGCACTGCATGGGGATAATCACCCCATCGGCTGCCACCAGCGCGTTCAACGTCAGCATCGACAACGACGGCGGGCAGTCGATCAAAATGTAGTCGTAATTCTCGCGGATCGGCGCCAAGGCGCTGCGCAGGCGGCTTTCTTTCATCTGCATTTCCAGCAGCACCACTTCCGCCGCGGTCAAATCGCGGTTGGCCGGCAGCAGTTGATAACCGCCATGCTCGGAATAGTGCATGGCCTGGGCCAGGTCGCACTCGCCAATCAGCAAGTCGTAGACCGAGTTTTCCAGGCCGTGTTTATCCACACCGCTACCCATGGTGGCGTTGCCCTGTGGATCGAGATCGATCAACAGCACCCGGCGCTTGGTCGCGACCAGGGATGCTGCGAGGTTGATGCAGGTGGTGGTTTTGCCCACGCCACCTTTCTGGTTCGCTATCGCGAATACCTTAGCCATTCTTGCTTGTGTTCCCAATCATGCCGTGCGGCGCAGTATCAGCAGATGGCGTTGGCCTTGGCAACCGGGTACGGCCAAGGCGTGTTCGCTATCGAGGTGGAAGTCTGCCGGCAATGCTAACAGCTCGTCGCTTGGATGAACGCCCTTCATTGCCAGCCAACGGGTGTCGCGGTCGCCTAAGTGGCGGGTCCAGTTGCTGAAGTTCTCCATGCTGCTGAATGCCCGGGAAACAATTCCGTTGAAGGGCTGCTGCGGCGTGAAGGCTTCGACGCGACTGTGGATAACGTTGAGGTTATCCAGCTTGAGTTCGAGTTTGACCTGGGTCAGGAAGCGGGTTTTCTTGCCATTGCTGTCCAGGCACGTGACTTGCGACTCGGGAAACAGGATGGCCAGCGGGATGCCAGGCATGCCGCCGCCACTGCCCACGTCGAGCCAGCGACCGTTTTCGATAAACGGCATGACGCTCAGGCTGTCGAGCAGATGCCGCGAGACCATTTCGTCCGGGTCGCGCACTGCTGTGAGGTTGTAAGCCTTGTTCCATTTGATCAACAGGGCCAGATAACCCAGCAGCAATTCGTGCTGGGCTTCGGTCAGGTTGACGCCAAGCTGGCGAGCGCCTGTGGATAACTCTTCGGCGTGTTGCGAGGTGACCAACGAACTCAAGCGCTTTGCTCCAACTGACGGCCCGCGCCGCGTTTTTTCAAATGAATCATCAACAGCGAAATCGCTGCCGGGGTGACGCCCGGGATACGTGAAGCCTGGCCAAGTGTCTCCGGCCGAGTTATCCCCAGCTTGCTTTGGATTTCTTTCGACAACCCGGATATCCCGGTGTAATCGATATCCACAGGCAGCTTGGTGTCTTCACTGGCGCGCAGGCGAGCGATCTCGTCCTGTTGGCGATCAATGTAGCCGGCGTATTTGGTCTTGATTTCAACCTGTTCGGCGACCTGTGGGTCTTCTGCACCGTGGCCTGTCACTTCGACCAGACCAGCGTAGTCGATTTCCGGACGGGACAGCAGGTTCAGCAAGTTGTATTCGTGGGTCAGCGGCGTGCCGAATTTTTCGGCAATCGCGTCGCCCTGCTCGGTGCCTGGGCGAACCCAGGTACTTTTCAGACGCTGTTCTTCCAGCGCGATGCTTTCGCGTTTTTTGCAGAACGCAGCCCAGCGTGCGTCATCGACCAGGCCCAGCTCGCGACCTTTTTCGGTCAGGCGCAGGTCGGCGTTGTCTTCGCGCAGGATCAGGCGGTATTCGGCCCGGGACGTAAACATCCGGTACGGTTCCTGAGTCCCGAGAGTAATCAGGTCATCGACCAACACACCGATATACGCCTCATCGCGACGCGGGCACCAGCTGTCTTTGCCTTGTGCACGCAGTGCTGCGTTGGTCCCGGCCAGCAAACCTTGGGCGCCGGCTTCTTCGTAACCGGTGGTGCCGTTGATTTGCCCCGCGAAGAACAGGCCGCCGATCACTTTGGTTTCGAGGCTGTACTTCAGGTCACGCGGGTCGAAGTAGTCGTACTCGATGGCGTAGCCCGGGCGCACGATGTGGGCGTTTTCCATGCCGCGAATCGACTGCACGATCTGGATTTGCACATCGAACGGCAGGGAAGTGGAAATGCCGTTCGGGTACAGCTCGTGGGTGGTCAAGCCTTCGGGCTCGATGAAGACCTGGTGGCTTTCCTTGTCGGCAAAGCGGTGAATCTTGTCTTCGATCGATGGGCAATAACGCGGGCCGATGCCTTCGATCACCCCGGAATACATCGGCGAACGGTCGAGGTTCGCGGCAATGATTTCGTGGGTGCGGGCGTTGGTGTGGGTAATCCAGCAGCTGACCTGTTTGGGGTGCTGCTCTTTGGAACCCATGAACGACATCACCGGGATTGGCGTATCGCCGGCCTGTTCGGTCATCACCGAGAAATCCACAGAACGCCCGTCGATACGTGGCGGGGTCCCGGTTTTCAGGCGGCCGACGCGCAGCGGCAATTCACGCAGGCGTTTTGCCAAAGCAATCGACGGCGGATCGCCGGCGCGGCCACCGGAATAGTTCTGCATGCCGATGTGGATAAGTCCGCCGAGGAATGTACCGGTGGTCAACACCACGGATTCTGCGAAGAAACGCAGGCCCATTTGCGTGACAACACCGCGAACCTGGTCTTGTTCGACGATCAGGTCATCCGCTGCTTGCTGAAATATCCACAGGTTCGGCTGGTTTTCCAGGGTTTCGCGTACCGCGGCCTTGTACAGGATGCGGTCAGCTTGTGCCCGAGTAGCCCGTACGGCCGGGCCTTTGCGGCTGTTGAGCACGCGAAATTGAATACCACCCTTGTCGGTCGCCATGGCCATGACACCGCCGAGGGCGTCGATTTCCTTGACCAGATGGCTTTTGCCGATCCCGCCAATGGCGGGGTTGCAACTCATGGCACCGAGGGTTTCCACGTTGTGCGTCAGCAACAGGGTTTTAACGCCCATGCGTGCTGAGGCCAGTGCTGCCTCGGTACCGGCATGACCGCCGCCGATGACGATCACTTCAAAACGGGAAGGGAAATCCACCACGCACCTCGTGCCTGCTTATGTAGGTAATCAGGAATTGATTGTTGAAAGAGTTTTAGAGCTTTGGCGGCAAGTATAGGGACTTAGCCCTTCCTAAAGAACCCTTTGCACAAAATTTAACCAGCTGTGGATGAATCACAGACAATAGAAATTAAAAAGAAAGAAATTTATAAGATCTTTGTTTTTATGTTTATTTCTACTGAGCCTACTTTCTGTGGATAGATCTCTACAGGCCTTAATTTTCGTTGTGTACAGCGATTCAAAAGTCTGTGGTCATGTGCCAACGAGGCCCTTGGATAAGTGCTTTAAGCCTGTGGATTAAACAGGTGGTTATCCACAGAGAGGTTTTTACTCAGGTTTCAGGCCCTGTTATCAACTGGGCACAAGGGCGGTTATTCACAGGGCTTAATCCACAGAAATGGTGTATTTCGCCCACGACGACACCACCGAAATCCTGAGACCTGGCAAACAACACTTCAAAAACGGAGCTATTGTGAGAAATCGGTGTGGCAGTTAATAATAGTAATTATCATTAACCTAGCTCATCGCGCCCTATGCCTCCTCCATCCCACTCGGTTGCAGTCCAGCACATCTATGAGCAGCACCATTCGTGGCTGCAAGGGTGGCTAAAAGGTAAGTTGCATAACGCCTGCGATGCGGCCGATGTGGCCCACGATACGTTCGTGCGTATTTTGGGCGGGCGGCATGCGGCACAGATCCTCGAACCCCGGGACTACCTGGCAACCATCGCTAGAGGTTTGGTGATTGACCGCTATCGCCGGCATGCGATTGAACAGGCTTATAAACAGTCGTTGGCTGAGCGCCCCGAAGCCACTGCCATCAGTGAAGAAGACAAGGCCATCATCATTGAAACCCTGGTGGCTGTGGATAAAGCCCTGGCTGACCTTGGCGATCGAGCCCGACGAATTTTCATGCTGTCGCAGATCGAGGGCCTGACTTATCAACAAATCGCCGACCAACTGCAGGTCTCGCTGACCACCGTAAAGAAACACATGATTCGCGCCCTGACTGAATGCTCATTGCTCATGGCCAGCCTGTAATGGCCGCCCCGGACCGCAAGGTTTTCGAAGCGGCTGCCAGTTGGTACGTGCAGTTTCAATCGCAACCGCCTACGCCCGCTGAGCGGCATGCCTGGCAGCAGTGGCTCAATGGCGACCCTGCGCATCAGGCGGCGTGGAATCAGATGGAGCAAATTCAGCGCAGCCTTGGCGCTCTGCCGCAGGATTTCACCCGTCGCGCTTTATCGGCCACGCAACAACGGCGGCAGGTGCTCAAGTGGATGCTGGTGCTGGGCGGCACCGGTTATCTGGGCTGGAACGTCCAAGAACACACGTCGCTGGGTAGTGTCTGGGCGGATTACCGCACACGTATCGGTGAACGGCGACGCATCGAGCTGGCCGATGGCACTCGTATTGACCTCAATACCAGCACCGCCATTGATGTGGCGTTCGACGGGCGCCAGCGTTTGGTCCGCCTGCGCGAGGGCGAGGTACTTATCCACACCGGCAAACTGGGTGGGCAGACGCCTTTTTATGTCGACACCCACCAAGGTCGGGTTCAGGCGTTGGGCACTCGGTTTACCGTGCGCCAGTTGCCGGATTCGACGCGTGTGGGTGTGCTCGAAGATCGGGTGAGCGTTTCGCCTGCTGATCAACCGGAGCACAGCCGATTATTGAAAGCTGGAGAAAGCGCTGACTTCGACCGCCAGAACATCGCCCCCAACCAAGCCTATCGCAGCATCCAGACCGCTTGGGTCGATGGCCAGGTGATCGTTCTCGACGCTCGGCTTGGGGATCTGATCAACGACCTGGCGCGTTATCGCCCAGGTGTCCTGCAGTGCGATTCGGCTTCTGCCGGGCTGCGGGTCTCGGGAACGTTTCGCCTCGACTCCACCGATGCAGTCCTGGCCAACCTGCAAGCCACGCTGCCGATCCAGGTGAAATATTTCACTCGCTATTGGGTCTCGGTGAAGCGCGTTGGTTGAACGCAAAAAATAATCCACAGGGGGGTTATCTTTTTTTTACCTGGCCCGGCCCTACAGGTAATCACGACGTTACCTTCAGGGCTTACCCACCTATGCGCCTCCCAACCAAGTTTCGCCAACGACTCTCTTACCACGGCATGACCTACGGTTTACTGCTGGCCACGGCGACTACGGCCGGTGTTGTGTTGTCCACAGGCGCCATGGCCGCCAGCGTCGCGCAACACTACACCATCGCTGCCGGCCCACTGGATGCCGCCTTGAGCCAGTTTGCCGCCAAGGCTAATGTGATTCTGTCGTTCTCGCCGCAGCAGACCGCGCGTTTGAATACGCCTGGGCTGGAAGGTGACTACTCGATTGATCAAGGCTTTGCGCTGTTGCTGCAAAACTCTGGGTTGCAGGCAGTCACGCAAGCCCCCGGAAGCTATGTATTGCAGGCGGCACCGGCCGGGCAACTGACGCTGGCACCGACGACTGTGAGCACTTATCAACAGCTCG
Source organism: Pseudomonas sp. MONT-RG-20F-20-E-7-02 (assembly GCF_022662395.1). Classification (NCBI taxonomy): domain Bacteria; kingdom Pseudomonadati; phylum Pseudomonadota; class Gammaproteobacteria; order Pseudomonadales; family Pseudomonadaceae; genus Pseudomonas; species Pseudomonas sp. MONT-RG-20F-20-E-7-02. The sequence goes on along the minus strand of NZ_JAKNQN010000004.1, from coordinate 142,957 downwards.
GTTTCAATCAAGACATTGCTGGCGATGTGGGCTACAAGGCGCAAAACAGCCGCATCGGCACCAAGACCAGCACGCCGCTCTCGGAAACCCCGCGTTCGGTTTCGGTGGTTACTGGCCAACGTATCAAGGATCAGAAGTCGCAAACGCTGACGGACGTATTGGGTTACGTACCGGGGATCTTCGCGCCACCTTTTGCCGCCGGCGACGGCCTGGCCGGTGACCTGTTCTTCATTCGTGGCTTCAACGCCACGGATTATGGCTACGGCCTGCTGCGCGATGGCCTTCGGGTGCAGGGCAATCGGTATGACACCACCAGCGAACCGTATGGACTGGAGCGCGTCGAGATTTTCCGTGGCCCGTCTTCCCTGCTCTACGGGGAAAACGCGCCCGGCGGGCTGGTCAACCTGGTCAGCAAACACCCAACGACTGCGCCCCAGGGCGAGGTGCAATTGGGTTACGGCTCCAACAATCGACGCCAGTTGGGTGTGGATATCTCGGGCCCGCTCAATGACAGCGACAACATCCTCGGCCGCGTGGTCATGTTGGGACGCAAATCCGACACTCAAACCGATCACGTTCCTGATGATCGCTTGTACATCGCACCGTCCCTGACCCTGAACTTCGACGACTACAACACCCTGACGCTGCTGGCCAACTACCAGAAGGACCATACCAATCTGGAACTTGGCTTACCGGCCGCCGGCACGTTGCTGAATAACCCCAATGGCAAGCTGTCCAAACACACCATGCTTGGCGACCCGGACTGGAACACCTTCGAACGGGAAGCCTGGAGCGCCGGCTACGAGTTCAGCCATAGCTTCAATGATGATTGGCAGTTCCGCCAGAACTCGCGCTACATGCAGTCACGCATCAACCGCCATGAAACCTGGCCCGGCGCGCTGAACAATCGCGGCTTCGGCACCCAGCTGAACATGACCGCCTACGACCGCTACAACAAGTCCATGGTCTATTCGCTGGATAACCAGCTCGAGGGCAAATTCGAGGTGGGCGGCCTGGAAAACACCGTGCTGTTTGGCGCCAGCTACGACCGCACCTCGTTCAATCAAGACTGGGATGCAGGCTTTGCCGGCACCATCAATGTGTATAACCCGGTGTACCTGCGCGATCCGCTCACGCCTATCGCGGTTCAAAACACCCTGCTCGAACAGCAGATGAAGGGCGTTTATGCACAGGTACAGAGCAAATATGACCACTGGCTGTTCCTGCTGGGCGGTCGCCAGGACTGGGTCGACAGTGATTTCCGCGACAAAGTGAACAAGGCCAGCAACACCGGCTCCGAAGACAAGAAGTTCACGTACCAGGGCGGCGTGATGTACCAGTTCGACAACGGCCTGACGCCGTATGTCAGCTACTCCACCGCCTTTGTCCCGGTGCAGCAGATCTCCAACGCCGGTGCGCCGCTGAAGCCGATCACCAGCAGCCAATACGAAGTGGGTGTGAAGTACGAACCGATTGGCTGGGACACCGCGATGACGCTGTCGGTGTATGACCTGCGCAAGCAAGACGACACGTATCTGGATGCTACCACCAACAGCTATCGCCAAGTCGGCGAGAGCCGCGCCAAAGGTGCGGAAGTGGAGATCAACAGCAACATCACCCCCAACCTGAATATGACTGCGGCCTACACTTACACCGACGCAAGGATTACCAAGGATTCCGCCACATCATTGGTCGAAGGGCGCCAAATGACTGGGGTTCCACGCAACCAGGCGTCGGTATGGGGCAAATATCGCTTCCTCGATGGTCAGCTGAAGGGCTTGTCTCTGGGCGGCGGTGTGCGCTACTTCGACAGCACCTTTTCCTACACAGCACCGACGCTGTACGGAAAGCTGGATGCCGGAAGCGTCACGTTGGTGGATGCGGCCATCGGTTATCAGATCGACAAACACTGGTCGGTGGATGTGAACGCCAAGAACCTGTTCGACAAGGAATACGTATCCGGTTGCAACGATGCGGGGCGTTGCTATTGGGGTGACAGCCGTACCTTGCTCGGTACGGTGTCCTACAACTGGTAGAGCGCTGTGGATAACGCCGCTATTTGCCGATACAGAAGCTGGAAAAGATCCGTCCCAACAGATCATCCGAGCTGAACGCGCCGGTGATCTCGCCCAACAGCTGCTGCGCCTGACGCAAATCCTCAGCCAGCAGCTCCCCTGCCCCCGCCAAGGTCAGTTGTGCCCGACCGTGCTCCAACGCCGCGCTGGCATGACGCAGCGCCTCCAGGTGCCTGCGGCGTGCGCTGAAGCTGCTCTCCGAGGTTTGCTCATAGCCCATGCAGGCCTTGAGATGGTCGCGCAACAATTCCAAGCCATCGCCGGCCGACTTTGCGCTCAAGCTGATGGTGACATGGCCGTCCTCGCTGGTTTCCATGGCAATGGCTTCGCCGGTCAGGTCAGCCTTGTTGCGAATTAAGGTGACCTTCGCCGGGTCCGGCCGCTGTTCGAGGAATTCTGGCCACAGCGCAAAAGGATCCACAGCCTCTGGCGCCGTGGCATCCACCACTAGCAGTACTCGATCCGCTTCGCCGATAGCCTTGAGTGCACGCTCTACGCCGATCTTTTCGACCTGGTCATCGGTGTCGCGCAAACCGGCCGTGTCGACCACGTGCAGGGGCATGCCATCGATGTGGATATGTTCGCGCAAGATATCCCGGGTGGTGCCGGCAATCTCGGTAACGATGGCCGCTTCGCGACCTGCCAGGGCATTGAGCAGGCTCGACTTGCCGGCATTCGGTCGGCCGGCAATCACCACTGTCATACCGTCACGCAGCAAGGCGCCCTGCCCGGCTTCGCGCAGTACTGTGGATAACTCATCACGAACCTTATCGAGCATCGCCAGGACATGGCCATCGGCAAGGAAGTCGATTTCTTCCTCCGGGAAATCAATCGCGGCCTCGACGTAGATGCGCAGGCTGATCAACTGCTCGGTCAAGTTATGCACACGCAACGAAAAGGCCCCCTGCAACGAGCGCAATGCATTGCGCGCTGCCTGTGCAGAACTCGCTTCGATCAAGTCGGCAATGGCTTCAGCCTGGGCCAGGTCGAGTTTGTCATTCAGGAACGCACGCTCGCTGAATTCCCCCGGACGCGCCAAGCGGCAGCCCAACTGCAGGCAGCGCTGCAGCAACATATCCAGGACCACTGGGCCGCCGTGGCCCTGTAATTCGAGTACGTCTTCGCCGGTGAACGAGTTGGGGCCGGGAAAATACAGCGCCAGGCCTTCGTCCAATACGGTTTTATCGGCATCCAGAAAGGGGCCGTAATGGGCATATCGCGGTTTCAACTCACGGCCGCTGATGGCCTGGGCTGCCACACCCGCCAGCGGCCCGGAAATTCGAACGATACCGACACCGCCGCGACCTTGAGCGGTGGCGACAGCAGCGATGGTTTCACGAGGAGCGCTCATCAGCAGGTTCCAGAACAAAAGTGACGGAAAGCAAAACGCCCCACTAGGGGGCGTCTTGAGTGGTTATCCACAGAGTAAATTACGCCGCAGCTTTTTTGGTAGCCGCTTCGATTTTACGTGTGATGTACCACTGTTGAGAGATCGACAACACGTTGTTGACCACCCAGTACAGCACCAGACCAGCAGGGAACCACAGGAAGAAGAAGGTGAAGATGATTGGCATCATTTTCATTACCTTGGCCTGCATCGGATCCGGCGGAGTCGGGTTCAAACGCTGCTGGATGAACATGGTCGCGCCCATGATGATCGGCAGGATAAAGAACGGGTCTTTGATCGACAGGTCAGTTATCCACAGCATGAACGGCGCCTGGCGCATTTCCACGCTTTCCAGGAGTACCCAGTACAGCGAGAGGAATACCGGCATCTGTACCAGAATAGGCAAGCATCCACCCAGCGGGTTGATCTTCTCTTTCTTGTACAGCTCCATCATGGCCTGCGACATTTTCTGCCGGTCGTCACCATGTTGCTCTTTCAGCGCCGCCAGTTTCGGGGCCACGGCACGCATGCGCGCCATCGACTTGTAGCTGGCTGCCGACAGCGGGAAGAAGATCCCCTTGATCAGCATGGTCAGGAAGATGATCGAGAAGCCCCAGTTGCCGACGATGCTGTGGATATGTTGCAGCAGCCAGAAGATCGGCTGGGCAATGAACCACAGAATGCCGTAATCCACAGTCAGTTCCAGACCTGGGGACAACTCTTTCAGCACTGCCTGGCTTTTCGGGCCGGCGTACAGAGTGGCACTGGTTTCAGCCTTGGCACCTGGTGCGACGGTCAACGCCGGGCCAGTGAAACCAATGATGTAGTTGCCTTGGCTGTCTTTGCGGGTTTGAACCAGGTTGGCTTCACCCTTGTTCGGGATCCATGCGGTCACGAAGTAGTGTTGCAACCAGGCAACCCAGCCGCCTTGGACAGTTTCTTTCAGCGCGCCCTTGTCGATATCTTTCATCGACACTTTTTTGTACGGCTCGCTACTTGTCCACAGGGCGGCGCCCAGGTAAGTCGCGGTGCCGGTGGCAGTGCTGGAAGAAGGATCGGCGCTGTTATCACGCTTGAGCTGGGCAAACAGGTTGCCGCTCCAAGGCTTGGCGCTTTCGTTGTCGATCAGATAAGTGACTTTCAGATCGTACAAACCGCGGGTGAAGCTGAAACGCTTGATGTAGTTGACGCCGTCCTGACTGAATTTCAGGTCAACGTTCAACTGGTTCTGGCCATCAGCCAGTTGATAAGTCTTCTGTTCGGTCGAATAAACCGGACGACCGGTAGCACGCGCATCAGGACCGTCGGTGCCGGTCAGGCCACTTTGTGCCAGATAAGTACGTTCACCACCGTTGTCGAACAGTTGGAACGGAACATCCGGATGGTCTTGGCGACGTGGATACAGCGGCAGTTTCAACTGCGCGATATCACCACCTTGTGGGTCGATAGCCAGGTCGAGCACATCCGTTTTAACGTGGATGAGGTCTTTATTGGTGACCACTGGCGTTTCTAGAGGGGCGTTTGTCTCGCCATTCGCGCTGGGAACATCGGCACTCGCGGACGCATTGTTACCCAACGGAGTGTCCGGAATAGCCGGCGCAGCCTGATTGGTAGCAACATTCTGAGTCGGCAGGGCAGCCTGGCCATAGTCCTGGTTCCACTTAAGAACCATGACGTAGGACACGATTGCCAGGGCGACGATCAGGATCGTGCGTTTAATATCCATGATTACTCGGCCATCGAAGAAGAACGGGAGGTAGGGATAGGTGGAACCGGGTCATAACCACCGGGATTCCACGGATGACAGCGGCCTAAACGACGAAAGGCCAGCCAGCCACCGCGCAGAAGACCATGATTTTCTATGGCCTCTAACGCGTAGCAGGAACAACTGGGGTAGAAACGACAGTGGTCAGCCATCAGAGGACTAATGGCATAACGGTAAAACTGGATCGGAACGAGGGCCAGTTTACGCATTGGTGCTGTCTACCCCTACAGTTTCGGTGCTGACTGCTGGTGCTGGCTTGTTGGTACGCGCCAAACGTTTCCAGAGCTTGCCGAAATGCTGAATCAATTCGGGGTTTTCTACGTCCCCCAAGCCTTTGCGCGCGACGATAACAATATCCCAACCAACCAGAGTGTCCTGGTGGAGGCGAAACGATTCGCGCATCAGACGCTTGAGGCGATTGCGCTCAACGGAGAGCTTTACGCTCTTCTTGCCGATCACCAACCCGAGACGGGGGTGATCCAGATCGTTGTTACGCGCAAGGAGCAGGAGATTTTTCCCCGGAACCTTGCCGGTGGGGGAGTCAAAGACTGCCTTGAAGTGCCGGGGGGTTAGCAGACGCTTTTCCCGACTGAAGTCCTGACTCACCACCAGTACCGGATTATCAAACTGCCAGACGCGCACGACCTTTGGCGCGGCGACGCGACAGGACAGCACGGCCGTTCTTGGTAGCCATGCGAGCACGGAAGCCGTGAGTACGGGCGCGTTTGATGGTGCTTGGTTGGAAAGTACGTTTCATGGCGTTGTTACCTGGTTCGTCCACAACGGGCCGGAATGGCCCCCGTTTTAAGAGACCGGCGATTCTAGAGAAAGCAAGCCTCTAGGTCAATTTCCAACCAGCTTTTCCTTTAATTAGATCTTTGCAGGCCACCAGGCCTTTTTTGCCCACTCGGCTTTCATGAGCAATGCCATAGATATAAAAATAAAGAAGGAAGTTATTTAAAGCTTTTCTGTAAAGCTTATAAAAGCTAGGCAGGCGATCTTCTGTGGATAACTGCCTTAAGCCCATATTCCACCTGATGTACAGAGAATGACAACTAGGCGGGGAAGCGGTGCTTAGCCTGTGCTGCACTGTCGGATAAGCTGTGGGTGGAATGGGTTGTTATCCACAGGCCAGTTACCCACAGACTTTCGACCCCACTTGTGCAACGAGCTTAGGGGCGCTTATCCACAGAGCTTATGCACAGACCATTGGTCGCCTTTTTTACGGTTAACGCATTGATTTTGGGTGCTCTGTGAGCAACCTACATGTGGATAAGTGGACGACTGGCCGCTACAATGGCGGCTGTTTTTGCCTCACCGGCTTTCAACTTAGGGGATATCCGTGTCAGTGGAACTTTGGCAGCAGTGCGTGGAGCTTTTGCGCGAAGAGCTGCCTGCCCAGCAATTCAACACCTGGATCCGTCCGCTACAGGTCGAAGCCGAAGGCGACGAGTTGCGTGTCTACGCGCCGAATCGCTTTGTTCTCGATTGGGTTAACGAGAAATACCTGAGCCGCGTTCTCGAATTGCTCGACGAACACGGCAACGGCCTTGCGCCCGTGCTTTCCTTATTAATAGGCAGCAAACGTAGCTCTGCACCGCGTGCAGCGCCGAATGCGCCGTTGGCCGCCAGTGCTTCGCAGGCTCAGGCCGCTGCGGCACCTGTTAATAACTCGCCAGCGCCCGTTGCCCAGACGCCTGCAAAATCCGCATCGCAGAAAAACGCGCCTATAAATGAAGAGCCGTCCCGCGACAGCTTCGACCCGATGGCCGGCGCCAGCTCCCAGCAAGCACCAGTGCGTGCCGAACAGCGCACCGTGCAGGTTGAAGGCGCGCTCAAGCACACCAGCTACTTGAACCGCACGTTCACCTTTGAAAACTTCGTCGAAGGTAAATCCAACCAGCTGGCCCGCGCGGCCGCCTGGCAGGTCGCCGACAACCCCAAGCACGGTTACAACCCACTCTTCCTTTATGGTGGCGTTGGCTTGGGTAAGACTCACTTGATGCATGCGGTGGGTAATCACCTATTAAAGAAGAACCCGAATGCCAAGGTTGTGTACCTGCACTCGGAGCGCTTCGTGGCTGACATGGTCAAGGCCCTGCAGCTGAACGCAATCAACGAATTCAAGCGTTTCTACCGTTCCGTTGATGCCTTGCTGATCGATGACATTCAATTCTTCGCGCGCAAGGAACGTTCTCAGGAAGAGTTTTTCCACACGTTCAACGCCTTGCTCGAAGGCGGCCAGCAGGTCATCTTGACCAGCGACCGTTACCCGAAGGAAATCGAAGGCCTGGAAGAACGCTTGAAGTCGCGCTTTGGCTGGGGCCTGACCGTTGCGGTAGAGCCGCCGGAGCTGGAAACCCGCGTCGCCATCCTGATGAAAAAGGCCGACCAGGCGAAAGTCGATCTGCCGCACGACGCTGCTTTCTTTATCGCCCAACGTATTCGCTCCAACGTGCGTGAGCTGGAAGGCGCGCTCAAGCGGGTCATCGCTCACTCGCACTTCATGGGCCGCGACATCACCATCGAGTTGATTCGTGAATCCCTGAAAGACTTGTTGGCACTGCAGGACAAGCTGGTGAGTGTGGATAACATCCAGCGCACCGTGGCTGAGTACTACAAGATCAAGATATCCGACCTGCTGTCCAAGCGCCGCTCGCGCTCAGTGGCACGTCCACGTCAGGTAGCGATGGCGCTCTCCAAAGAGCTGACCAACCACAGCCTGCCGGAAATCGGTGATGTGTTTGGCGGTCGCGACCACACCACGGTCTTGCACGCGTGCCGCAAGATCAACGAACTTAAGGAATCCGACGCGGATATTCGCGAGGACTACAAGAACCTGCTGCGTACACTGACAACTTGATGACACCAGCGCAGCTTATTAAGGCAAGGGACTAGACCATGCATTTCACCATTCAACGCGAAGCCCTGTTGAAACCCCTGCAACTGGTCGCAGGCGTCGTCGAGCGCCGACAGACCTTGCCGGTGCTCTCCAACGTATTGCTGGTTGTCGAAGGCCAGCAATTGTCCTTGACCGGCACTGACCTTGAAGTCGAACTGGTCGGCCGCGTGCAGCTGGAAGAGCCTGCTGAACCGGGCGAGATCACTGTGCCGGCGCGCAAGCTGATGGATATCTGCAAGAGCTTGCCCAACGACGCGCTGATCGACATCAAGGTTGATGAGCAGAAGCTGGTGGTCAAGGCCGGTCGCAGCCGCTTTACCCTGTCGACGTTGCCTGCCAACGATTTCCCAACGGTGGAAGAAGGCCCGGGCTCGCTGACCTGCAGCCTTGAGCAAAGCAGGCTGCGTCGTTTGATCGAGCGCACCAGTTTCGCCATGGCTCAACAGGACGTGCGTTACTACCTCAACGGCATGCTGTTGGAAGTGTCGGAAGGCATCATCCGCGCGGTGGCCACCGACGGTCACCGTCTGGCCATGTGCTCGATGAAAGCTGACATCGGCCAGCCGGATCGCCATCAAGTGATCGTGCCGCGTAAAGGTATCCTTGAACTGGCGCGTCTGCTCACCGAGCCGGACGGCAACGTCAGCATCGTCCTGGGCCAGCACCACATCCGCGCTACTACCGGCGAGTTCACCTTCACCTCCAAATTGGTCGACGGCAAGTTCCCGGATTACGAGCGCGTGCTGCCTAAAGGTGGCGACAAGCTGGTGATTGGTGATCGTCAGGCCCTGCGTGAAGCATTCAGCCGTACCGCGATTCTGTCGAACGAAAAGTACCGTGGTATCCGTCTGCAACTGGCTAACGGCCAATTGAAAATCCAGGCGAATAACCCTGAGCAGGAAGAAGCCGAAGAAGAAGTGGGCGTTGACTACAACGGCGGCTCGCTGGAGATCGGTTTCAACGTGAGCTACCTGCTGGACGTATTGGGTGTGATGACCACCGAACAGGTTCGCCTGATTCTGTCGGACTCCAACAGCAGCGCCCTGGTGCAAGAATCCGATAACGACGACTCGGCTTACGTTGTTATGCCGATGCGCCTGTAATCATGCTCAGCAGAAGCTAGATGTCCCTCAGTCGCGTCTCGGTCACCGCGGTGCGCAATCTGCACCCGGTGACCTTCTCCCCTTCCCCCCGCATCAATATCCTCCACGGCGCCAACGGCAGTGGCAAAACCAGCGTGCTGGAAGCCATTCATTTGCTGGGGCTCGCCCGTTCTTTTCGCAGCGCACGCCTGTTGCCGGTGATTCAGTACGAACAACTGGCCTGTACGGTGTTCGGCCAAGTCGAATTGGCCGAAGGCGGTCATAGCAGCCTGGGGATATCGCGAGATCGCGGCGGTGAATTTCAAATTCGCATTGATGGGCAAAATGCTCGCAGTGCTGCGCAATTGGCGGAAATCCTGCCATTGCAGCTGATCAACCCCGATAGCTTCCGCTTGTTGGAAGGCGCACCCAAAATCCGCAGGCAATTCCTCGATTGGGGAGTGTTCCACGTGGAACCGCGTTTCATGGCCACTTGGCAGCGCCTGCAGAAGGCCCTGCGACAGCGGAACTCATGGCTGCGGCATGGTACACTTGACGCCGCTTCGCAAGCAGCCTGGGACCGGGAACTGTGCCTGGCCAGCGACGAAATAGATGAATACCGACGCGCCTATATCAAAGCCTTGAAACCAGTCTTTGAGCAGACCTTGAGTGAGTTGTTGGATCTCGAGGGCCTGACGCTGAGCTACTACCGTGGTTGGGATAAAGAACGTGAGCTGAGCGCAGTGCTCGCCACGTCCTTGCAACGGGATCAGCAAATTGGCCATACGCAAGCAGGCCCCCAACGGGCTGATCTGCGCCTTAGATTAGGCGCACATAATGCCGCGGATATCTTGTCTCGCGGTCAGCAGAAGTTGGTGGTGTGTGCGCTGCGCATTGCCCAAGGGCATTTGGTTAGCCAAGCCCGGCGCGGTCAGTGTATTTATCTGGTGGATGACTTGCCGTCCGAACTCGACGAGCAACACCGCCGCGCGTTATGCCGCTTGTTGGAAGACTTACGCTGCCAGGTGTTTATCACCTGTGTGGACCACGAATTATTGAGGGAAGGCTGGCAGACGGAAACGCCAGTCGCTTTGTTCCACGTGGAACAAGGCCGTATCACCCAGACCCACGACCATCGGGAGTGAAGGCATGAGCGAAGAAAACACGTACGACTCGACCAGCATTAAAGTGCTGAAAGGTTTGGATGCCGTACGCAAACGTCCCGGTATGTACATCGGCGACACCGATGATGGTAGCGGTCTGCACCACATGGTGTTCGAGGTGGTCGACAACTCCATCGACGAAGCTTTGGCCGGTCACTGCGACGACATCAGCATTATCATCCACCCGGATGAGTCCATCACCGTGCGCGACAACGGTCGCGGTATTCCGGTAGATGTGCACAAAGAAGAAGGCGTTTCGGCGGCAGAGGTCATCATGACCGTGCTCCACGCCGGCGGTAAGTTCGACGACAACTCCTATAAAGTCTCCGGCGGTTTGCACGGTGTAGGTGTGTCGGTAGTGAACGCCCTGTCTGAAGAGCTGATCCTGACTGTTCGCCGTAGCGGCAAAATCTGGGAACAGACTTACGTGCACGGTGTGCCACAAGAGCCGATGAAAATCGTTGGCGACAGTGAATCCACCGGTACGCAGATCCACTTCAAGCCATCGGCTGAAACCTTCAAGAATATCCACTTCAGCTGGGACATCCTGGCCAAGCGTATTCGCGAACTGTCCTTCCTCAACTCCGGTGTGGGTATCGTCCTCAAGGACGAGCGCAGCGGCAAGGAAGAACTGTTCAAGTACGAAGGCGGCCTGCGTGCGTTCGTTGAATACCTGAACACCAACAAGACTGCGGTCAACCAGGTGTTCCACTTCAACATCCAGCGTGAAGACGGCATCGGCGTGGAAATCGCCCTGCAGTGGAACGACAGCTTCAACGAGAACCTGTTGTGCTTCACCAACAACATTCCACAGCGCGACGGCGGTACTCACTTGGTGGGTTTCCGTTCGGCACTGACGCGTAACCTGAACACCTACATCGAAGCCGAAGGCTTGGCCAAGAAGCACAAAGTCGCCACCACCGGTGACGATGCACGTGAAGGCCTGACCGCGATTATCTCGGTGAAAGTGCCGGATCCGAAGTTCAGCTCCCAGACCAAAGACAAGCTGGTGTCTTCCGAAGTGAAGACGGCAGTGGAACAGGAGATGGGTAAATACTTCTCCGACTTCCTGCTGGAGAACCCGAACGAAGCCAAGCTGGTCGTCGGTAAGATGATCGACGCGGCGCGTGCCCGTGAAGCGGCGCGTAAAGCCCGTGAGATGACCCGCCGTAAAGGCGCGCTGGATATCGCTGGCCTGCCAGGCAAACTGGCTGACTGCCAGGAGAAGGACCCTGCCCTCTCCGAACTGTACCTGGTGGAAGGTGACTCTGCTGGCGGTTCCGCCAAGCAGGGTCGTAACCGTCGCACCCAGGCCATCCTGCCGTTGAAAGGTAAGATCCTCAACGTTGAGAAGGCCCGCTTCGACAAGATGATTTCCTCTCAGGAAGTCGGCACCTTGATCACGGCGTTGGGCTGCGGTATTGGCCGCGATGAGTACAACATCGACAAGTTGCGTTATCACAACATCATCATCATGACCGATGCTGACGTCGACGGTTCGCACATTCGTACCCTGCTGTTGACCTTCTTCTTCCGTCAGTTGCCGGAGCTGATCGAGCGTGGCTACATCTACATCGCTCAGCCACCGTTGTACAAAGTGAAAAAGGGCAAGCAAGAGCAGTACATCAAAGACGACGATGCCATGGAAGAGTACATGACGCAGTCGGCCCTGGAAGACGCGAGCCTGCACTTGAACGACGAAGCGCCGGGCATTTCCGGTGAAGCGCTGGAACGTCTGGTTAATGACTTCCGCATGGTGATGAAGACCCTCAAGCGTCTGTCGCGCCTGTACCCTCAGGAACTGACCGAGCACTTCATCTACCTGCCATCGGTGAGCCTGGAACAGCTGGGCGATCACGCACACATGCAGAATTGGCTGGCCCAGTACGAAGTTCGCCTGCGCACTTCGGAGAAGTCTGGCCTGGTCTACAAAGCCAGCCTGCGTGAAGACCGTGAACGTAACGTGTGGCTGCCAGAGGTTGAACTTATCTCCCATGGCCTGTCGAACTACGTCACCTTCAACCGCGACTTCTTCGGCAGTAACGACTACAAAACCGTCGTTACCCTCGGTGCGCAATTGAGCACGCTGCTGGACGACGGTGCTTACATTCAGCGTGGCGAACGCAAGAAGCAGGTCAAGGAATTCAAGGAAGCCCTTGATTGGCTGATGGCGGAAAGCACCAAGCGTCACACCATCCAGCGATACAAAGGTCTGGGCGAGATGAACCCGGATCAGCTGTGGGAAACCACCATGGACCCGGCTCAGCGTCGCATGCTGCGTGTGACCATCGAAGACGCCATTGGCGCTGATCAGATCTTCAACACCCTGATGGGTGATGCGGTCGAGCCTCGTCGTGACTTCATCGAGAGCAATGCCTTGGCAGTGTCCAACCTGGACTTCTGATCAGGTGTTGGCTCATAGAGCAGTGGCGACGTTTCGCAAATAAACGGTTCAGCCATACTAAGAAAGCCCGCGAATAGCGGGCTTTTTTTGTGCTTAATGGCTCGTGTAGGTTCACACTTTAAATGCGTTTTTCACGAATAAATGGTTCGGCTAATCTGTTAACTCCAACGCTGAATTGACCCACCCTCAAGTCAACACAAATCCAGGAAAAGTATTGGTTCGCGAGGAGTCTGCCCGGGTCAGTGATATCTCGGCAACTGGGTCAATTCGGCGCCGGCGCCAACAAAGGTACGATCAGATTTGTCGATACGCTGCTCGCCCACAGCTTCAACACTGGATCGCCTTGGATGATGATGTGCAAGGCTGGGCCGAGGGCCTGGCGGAAAAACTGATTGCCTGTGCGCCCGAATTTGGGCTCCGCTCCCGTGAGACTCAAGCGGAGCTTCAAAGTGGGTTGAGTGAGATGTGTCTGCTATCAGGGCGTGCTTAAAGCTTCCTCACACAAACATCTGTTCGTGCTCATCCTTGAATCTCTTCAATTTTTGTATTCAGCATTGTTAGGGGCTATTCATCCCAATCAGCGGGCTCACAAATAAGACGATTCTCAGACAGCGTTAGGGCTACCTACACTGACTAAAACGGGCGTCCCTTAGGAGGCCCGTTTTGCTTTTAAGCTTGAGGTTTGAAGCTTGCGGGTTTTTTTTCTATTACTGCCCAATCAATTACCGGCTTGTGCGCCCGCGACAGCAGGGTGTAGACCGACGGCAGCACGAACAGCGTAAACAAAGTGCCCACCAGCATCCCGATAACGATCACAAGCCCCAGGCCAAATCGGCTGCTGGCGCCTGCGCCGGACGAGAACAGCATCGGTACTAGTCCAACCACCATCGCGGCTGTGGTCATCAGGATAGGGCGTAGACGGATTCGCGCCGCGCGGATTATCGCCTGGGCCGGCGTGCAGCGGTATAGCAGCTGCAACTCGTTGGCGAACTCGACCATCAGGATCCCGTGTTTGCTGATCAGTCCGATCAGCGTCACCAAGCCAATCTGCGTGTAGATGTTGATCGTGGCCAAACCCAGGGCCAGCGGGATCAACGCGCCGCAGATCGACAGCGGCACCGTAATCAGGATGATCAGTGGATCGGTCAGGCTTTCATACTGCGCGGCCAGCACCATGTAGATCACGATCAGCGCAAACAGGAACGTCAGCATCAACGCATTGCCTTCGTGAATGAACTGGCGCGAATCGGCCTGCCAGTCATGGCTGAAGCTGGCCGGCAGCTGTTGGCTGTGCGCCTGCAAAAACGCCACCGCCTGACCCAGGCTGACCCCCGGCGCCGGGATGCCCTGGAAGGTCGCGCTGTTCTGCTGATTGAACTGCTTGAGCTTGTTCGGCTCGATCACGCTGTGCAGGCTGACCACGGTCGACAGCGGCACCTGCTGGCCCGCGTCGGTATCGAGGTAGAAGGCGTTCAGGTCCTGGGGCGTGAGGCGACGCGACGCCTGGCTCTGGGGGATCACATCATAAGAACGGCCCTGCAAGGCGAAGCGGTTCGTGTAATTTTCGCCGATCAACACCGCCAAGGTGCTACCGATGTCCTGCATGCGGATCCCCAGGCTGTTGGCCTTGCTGCGGTCGATGCGCACCTGGGTCACTGGGTTGTTGAAGGCCAGGTCGCTATCGACCACCGCAAACAGGCCGCTGGCCCGTGCCTGGGTCTTCAGTTCTTCCATAGCCTGGTACAACGAGCGGTAGTCCTCGGTGCTGCGTATCACCAGTTGTACCGGCAAACCGCCGGTCGAAGCGGGCAGTGGCGGCAACTGGAACACAAAGATCGAGTTGCCCTCCACCGCATCCACGCTCTGTTGCAGTTCGGCCTGGATACTCGCGGCGCTGCGTGAACGTTGCGACCACTCGCTGAAGTTGACGCCGGCGAAGCTGGCCGCCACCCCGTCGTTGCCGTTGATGATCCAGGTACTGACGGTCTCCGGCAGTTGGCCGAGAATCTCGCTCAGCTGATAGGCATAGCGCTCCACGTAATCGAGGTTAGCGTGTTGCGGTGACTTGATCGCCAGCAGCAGGTTGCCCTGGTCCTCATTCGGCGCCAGTTCCTTGCTGGCCTGCCCGTACAGCCAGGGCAGACTGATCAGCACCAGTGCGCCCAGCAGCAGGATCAGCCCTCGCCTGCGCAACGAGCCGAGCAACGCGCGCTGGTAAAGGCGCGCCAGGCGCTTGAAGAAGCGCTCGGCCAGGCGGCTCATGCGCCCTTCGTGTTCCTGGCTGGGCAGCAGCTTGGCGCACATCACCGGGGTCAGGGTCAGGGCGATGACCCCGGAGACCAGCACCGCGCCGGCCAGGGTCAGGGCGAACTCCTTGAACAACGCGCCGGTCAGGCCGTTCATCAGTCCGATGGGCATATAGACGGCGGCCAGGGTGATGGTCATGGCGATCACCGGCGAAGCAATTTCCCGTGCGCCGAACAGCGCGGCTTGCAGGGCCGTGCGGCCTTCCTTGAGGTGACGGTGGATGTTCTCCATCACCACGATGGCGTCATCCACCACCAGGCCGATGGCCAGCACCATCGCCAGCAGCGTCAGCAGGTTGATGCTGAACCCGAACAACGTCATCAGCGCCAAAGCGCCGAGCATCGACAGCGGGATGCTGACGATAGGGATGATAACGCTGCGCACCGAGCCCAGGCACAGGTAGATGATCAACACCACGATCAGGATCGCTTCGATCAGGGTCTCGATCACTTCGATGATCGACGCCTCGATAAAGTGCGCGGTCTCGAACGCCAGCGCCACCTTGACCCCCGGCGGCAAGGTTTTCTCGATGGCCGGCAGCAGGCGCTTGATATCGGCGACGATCAGCAGCGGGTTGCCCTTGGGCGTTGCGTACAGGCCCAGGTGTACCGCCGGCTTGGCATCCATCAGGGCACTGGTTTCATAGGCGGCCGAGCCGAGCTCCACCGTAGCGATATCGCGCAGGCGCAGCAGGTGGTCACCCGTGTTGCTGATGACCATGTTGCGAAATTCATCCAGGCTGCTCAGGTCGGTATTGACCTGGATTGAGGAGACCACGTACTGGCCCTTGATCTGCCCCGGTGCGGCCTGGAAGTTATTGTCGCGGATGGCCTGTTCGACCTGAGCCGCGCTGATGCCGTGGCCTGCCATGCGCTGCGGATCGAGCCACAGGCGCATGGCAAGGCGTTGGCCGCCGAAGGTCTCGACCTTGGCCACACCCTCGATGGTGGAAAACAGCGGCTGCACCACGCGACTGAGGTAATCGCTCAAGGCCGAAGCGCTGAGCGAATCACTGGAAAATCCCACATAGGCCACGGCCGTTGCGTCGCCGGCGGAGCGTTCGATCACCGGGTCGTAGGCCTGTTCCGGCAGACGATATTTGACTTGGTTGACCTTGGCAATCACATCGCTCAGGGCCTTGGCCGAATCCTGATTAAGGGCCATGCGCAAGGTGATCTGGCTGCGTCCCTGCACCGAGGTCGAGCTGACGTAGTCCACGCCTTCCACCGAGGCCAGGGACTGGTTGATCGGCTGGGTTACAAAGCCTTGCATCAGCTCGGCGGGGGCGCCGGGATAGTCTGTGGTGACGCTGATCACCGAGCTTTCCAGCAGCGGGTACTGACGCACGGGCAGGTCGAGGTAAGCCTTGAGGCCGGCCAGTACGATCAGCAGGCTGACCACAAGGGCCAGCACCGGGCGGCGCACAAAGAGGTCGGTGAATTTCACGGTTGCTCTCCGGACATGCTCAGCCGCGGGGGCGTGTTGGCGTCGTTCAACACCGTGCGTTCAAGGGGTTCGATGGCGGCGCCGTCGCTGAGCTTGATCTGCCCGGAAATCACCACCTGCTCACCCGGATTCAAACCCGAGTCGATCACTACCCGGCCATCCCGGCGTTCGCCGGTCTTGACCAGCACCCGCCGGGCAATCGGCGGGGTGTTGGCGTCTGGCGAGGGTTGCACCACAAACACATCTTCACCATAGGCGTTATAGGTGATCGCGGTTTCCGGCACGGTCAGCGTATTGCTCGGCAGCGGCTGGGGCAGGCGCACTTTGGCGAACATGCGCGGCAAGGCGCCGAGCGTCGGCGCTTGCAGCAGCGCCTGGACACTCAAGGTGCGCGCGCGATCAAGGAACGGGTCGATGCTGCTGATGCGCGCGGTGTAGCGTTGCCCCGGCAGGGCATCGAGCTGCACGTCCAGGCGGTTGCCGACCTTGAGTTGCGCCAACGCTTGTTCCGGCACGCTGAAATTGACGTACAGGCCTTGGTCGCCGACCAGGTTGATCAGGCTGTCGCCCGGGTTGACGTACTGCCCCAAGTGCACCTTGCGAATCCCCAGGGTGCCGGCGAAAGGGGCGCGGATGGTCAGTTGATCAATCTGCGCCTTGAGTTCCTGCAGGGCTCCTTGAGCCGTGGTGTACTCGGTCTGGGCATTGTCGAAGGCTTCGTGGGAGATAGCGTTGACCTTGACGAGGGTGCGCGAACGCTCCAGCTTGACCTTGGCGTTTTCCAGCTCGCTTTGCAGGCGCATCAGGCTGCCGCGCTGTGGCGCATCGTTGAGCTTGACCAGCACTTGGCCCCGCTCAACACGCTGGCCGGACTCCACCGGCAACTGCACCACGCGCCCCCCGACTTCGGCGGGCACGCTCACCTGCTGCACCGCCTCCAGTTCGCCGATTGCCTCCAGGTAGCGGGTGAACGGTGCATCGCTGACCGGCGCAATCGCGACCTTTATCGGCGCCGGGGCGTAGGAGGCAACGGCCGGATGGCTCCAGCGCCATAAGCCCCAGGCCAGGGCGAGCAACAGGAGCGCGGCGATCAGCAATGCCACGGTGGTTCGGGAAACGGCACGTCCCGCAGTGCTGACGTGAGGCATAAGCTTCATTCCTTGAAGAGCAATCAGTAAATGGGCCAACAGCCCGGTGTCAGCAGTTCGACGAGGTTCGCATCCGGGTCACGGAAGTAAACGCTCGATCCGCCCTTGGGCCAGTGCGTACGCCCTTCGATGGCGATATTGGCCGCGCCCAGGCGCTTCTCCCAGGTCGGCAGGTCTTCGGCATCGATGGCAAAACAGATATGAATACGCCCGCTGGCGTCGTGGGGCGGGATCTCGCCGCCGCTCAAATATTTGGTGTGCACAGAGGCGCCCCGTTTGAACAGCAAGAGAGTACTCTGTTGACCAACGTTGAACGCGACGAGCACGCTGCTCTCAACCATCGCTTCCAGTTGCAGGTGCTGGCTGTAAAAAGCTTTGGCGCGCTCAAGGTCATCCACGTACAGCGCGGTCTCAATAATTCGCTTGATTTGAGGCATGTTTTGCTCCTGTTTAAAGGGTTGCTCCCTGAAATGGAATTCATCGCATGGTCACAGTCTTATTGCGCAATATCGATTTGAACCTGTTGGTGGTGCTCCATGCACTGCTGACCGAAAAGCACGTCACCCGCACGGGGGAGCGGCTGAATTTGAGCCAGCCGGCCATCAGTCATTCTCTGAGTAAATTGCGAGTGCTGCTGGACGATCCGATCCTGATCCGCGAGGGCAACGAGGTGATGCTTAGCGCCATGGCGCAAAACATTCAGGACCCGCTGCGCGAGATTCTCAGCCAGATTGAAACGCTGTTCGGCAAGTCCATCGACTTCGACGCGGCCAATTCTCAACGCACCTTCCAGTTGGCGATGTCGGATTATGGCGCGGCGATTATCTTGCCCAAATTGCTGGTGCGACTGCGTCGAGAGGCGCCGAACACGACCCTGGTGGTAACCCAGGGCAGCCGGCACGCGATGTTCGAGCAAGTGGCGCAGGGCAAGATCGACCTGGCCCTGGGGGTGTTCCCCAGCCTGACGCCCGACGTGTCGATGGAAGTGTTGTTCGAGGAAAGTTTTTCCTGCCTGCTCGACCGGCGGACCTTGCCCAAGGAAGGCATGCTGGACCTGGAGAGCTACCTGGAGCGCCCGCATATCCAGGTGTCCATGGACGGTGGCGCCAATGGCGAAGTCGACAGCGTGTTGCGCGCCGAAGGCTTGCGCCGTCGTATCGCCGTGAGCGTGCCGCACTGGCGCACTGCGCCAGGCTTGTTGCACAACACTGACCTGATCCTCACCGTCGCGACGCGAACCCTGGAGGACACCTTGCTTAACCCGGACCTGGTGCAATTGCCGCCACCGTTCAGCATTCCGCGTTTTCCATTTGTGCAGATCTGGCACCAGCGTTTCTGTGACGATCCGGCACATGCGTGGTTGCGCGATCAAGTCAAGCAAGTGGTGGCTCATACCGTACTGGCCGATTGATCGGGGCGCAGGCGTAAACGCAGGTCTTGCCCCAGTTGGGTGACGTCGTACAGGGTAAAGTCCAGGGAGTGCGTCAGGTGTTCCAGCTCCGGCAAATGTACCAATGGCCGTGCCAGGTCGCCGAGCAGACGCGGTGCTACGTACAGCAGCAACTCGTCGACCAGGCCTGCGCGCAACAAGTTGCCGGCCAGTGTCGGGCCGGCTTCCACCATGACGTCATGCAGGCCGCGCTCGCTCAAGTGAGCCATCAGGGCGTGCAGATCCAGACCCTGCTGATTACCCGGCAGGCCGAGCAGGCGTTCGCCGTTGGCGCCTTGCGGTACATGGCGCTCGTGCATCACATGCAGGCTCGGCGCCTGGTCGTCGAACACGCGTGCGGTCTGCGGCACGCGCGCCTGGCTGTCGAGGATCACCCGTAATGGCGCGATGGCCTCGGCGGACGCCATTTCACGCACGGTCAGCGAGGGGTTATCCGCCAGTACGGTGCCGCTGCCGGTCAGGATCGCCGCACTGCGCGCGCGCCAGTACTGCACATCGGCGCGCGCCCGGGCGCTGGTGATCCACTGCGAACTGCCATTGTTCAGCGCGGTGCGGCCGTCCAGGCTCATGCCCATCTTCAACTGCACCCAGGGCCGCTTGCGCTGGACCGTGGACAAGAAACCCCGGTTCAGTTCCCACGCCGCGACGTTGAGCAAACCGACCTTGACCTCGATCCCGGCTGCGCGAAGTTCGGCAATGCCGCGCCCGTCGACCTGCTTGAACGGGTCTTCATGGGCCACGATCACGCAAGCCACGCCGGCCTGGATCAGCGCTTGATGGCAGGCCCCCGTACGGCCGACATGGCTGCACGGTTCGAGCGTCACATAAGCGGTGGCGCCCTTGGCCAGGCAGCCGGCCTGGCGCAGGGCGAACACTTCGGCGTGCGGGCCACCCGCACGCCGATGCCAGCCTTCACCCACGATATGCGTACCGTGGGCGATGACACACCCGACCCGAGGATTGGGCCAGGTGGAGTGACTGCCGCGCTCGGCCAACGACAATGCATGCTGCATATGTTGAAAGTCGATTTCGCTGAAGTGGGTCATGGGTGCGTTTGCCGTGCCGAAGCCTGGGCGGTGATCGGGTAGATGCGGCCATCGTAGGCACTGGCGAGGAAGCCGCTGCCTTCGGCGTCGTGGGTCAGGCAGGAGATACCGCTGGCGGTGATCTTCTCCACCTTTGCCCAACTGCGCTTGGCCAGGTCGAACACGGCCACGGTGCCGCCGTAGCTGCCGGTGGCGATCATCTTGCGGTCCTTGGAGATGGCGATGCACTTGATCGAGTGGCTGTGGGGGGTGTCATAGACTTCGCTGTTGCCAGCCTGCCACAGGCGCAGCTTGAGGTCCCGACCGATGCTGGCAAAGCCGCCCTGGATCTGTGTGCAACCGTTGGAAATGCGGTCGTGGGCCTTGTCGAGGTAGGTCTCAAGCTCGAAGTCGGCAATGCGGAAAAACGCCGCCGCCGCCGTCGCGCACACGCTGAACAAGTACTGTTCATCCGCCGCGATGCCTTTGATCGCATTTTCATGCATGCGCACTTCGCGCAGGAACTGCGGCTGCCGATCCATCAGGTTGAAGATCAAGGCTTCGCCGGTGTAGGTACCAATCGCGGCGTGCAGCTCGCCGTCCTTTTCAAAGGTCGTGCCGCAGTTGAGCGGTGAGCGGTGCTGGTAGATCACGTCGCCGGTCTTGGCGTCGAACACCGTGCCCATTTGCCCGCCGGTCAACACGCTGTCGCCGAATGGCAGCAGGAAATTGCACAGGCTGCCGGCCTTGGTGCTGGGCTGGCCATTGATCTGCAGGATACCGGCGTCGCCGATGCTGTAAATGTCGTCGCCGACCACCGTCACCGCGTTCAGGCTGATGGCCGGCTCGATGCCGCTGACGTCCCATTGCTGGGTAGTGAAATCCCAGGTGGCGTAGGTGGACCCAAAGGTCACGAAGGCGATGCGCTGGTCACCGAGCAATGCGCAACTGCGCGGCCAGATGATGCTTGGCAGTGAGGTCTGTGCGGTTTTTTCCAGGCGGTTGTCGGCGGTCAGTTTCCATAGCATTACGCAGCGGTCGTAGCTCAGGCTGACCAGCAGGCGCTGCGCGTCGTTCCACACAATGCGTTTGATCCCGGCGGCGTGGGCCGGTTGCAGGTAGGTGCCGCTGCTGCTGATCACCGAAATCTTGCCTTCGTCGTCACCGGCAAAGATGATGCCTTCGCGGGATAAGGCCACGGTGTCGGTCTCGACACCGCCGAGGTCGATGATGTCCAGTTGCTCGCCGGTGGCGGCGTCCCAGCGGCGGATCGAACCGTCATCGCTGCTCGACACCAGGGTCTGGCCGTCTGCGGACCAGCACACCGAGATCACATCGGCCTCATGGCCTGTCAGGATCTTCCGGGTTTGCCCACTGAGGTTGAACAGGCGGATGGTGTGGTCGCGGGAGCAGGTGGCGATGGTCTGGCCATCCGGTGAGAAGGCCGCCATTTCGATGTCGTCATCGTGGCCGACCAGCACGCTCTTCAAGCGCAGCGAAGGAATTTCCCAGACGCGGGCGGTGTAGTCGCTGCTGGCACTGACCAGCAACGTGCCGCTGGCGTTGAACGCGCATTGGTTGGCCAGGTGGTCGTGGAGTACGCGCTGGATCGGGGTTTTGGTTTTTGCGTCCCAGAGGATCACCTGGTTGTCATAGCCGGCGGTGGCGACGTAGGTATCGTTGAACGTTGCAATACCGCTGATAGGGCCAAAATGTCTCATGCGTCATTATCCTTAATGTTGAGGTTGGCTTATTGCGGGCGACCTGAATGACTCAGCCGCGCAAGCGAGTTATTTCACCAGGTTGATCACGTGATTTTTTTTATCGACTTTGGCTTGCAGGTAATGGGTGTTATGGCGCGTGACAAAGACGCCAGTGGGAATCACTTTATCGACGATAATGCCGTTATCAACCAGGGCCTGAACTTTGTCCGGATTATTAGTAATCAATTGGCAATGTTTGATATTCAACGCTTTCAACATGCCGGCGGCCATGGAAAAGTCGCGGTCATCTTCGGGGAAATTAAGGTGTGCATTTGCTTCGAAAGTATCCATGCCGGAATCCTGCAAGCGGTAAGCATCCAACTTTGCATATAAGCCAATCCCTCGACCTTCCTGGCGCAGGTAAATCAAATAGCCACCGACTTCTCGCATACGGTCGATGGACTCATTTAGTTGAGGGCCACAATCACACCGCTGCGAACTGAATACATCACCCGTCAGGCACTCAGAATGAATCCGCACTAACGGGCTGACCGGGTTAGCCGGCCCCAATTTAATGACAATATGTTCGTGGGCGGTTTCCAATCCACTGAACGTATAAAAAGTCCCGGGATGCGAAGTGTCATCCAAGGGAATATCAACGTGATTGCGTACGCTTAGGCGGGTCATTTGCGGTTCCTTCCATGCTGAATGATTAACGCGTTTTTGTTTGAAGTTATTCGTTTTAAGACAGCGAGGGGTCTACAGGGTCTTGGCGAGGCGAAAACCCATTACATAAATCTGTCGCGGGTATTTGCCGTGGCGTCGGCAATTGCGAGTCAGGTCGCGAAAGCGGGTGAAGCTGCCGCCGCGGGCGATCCGGTGGTTGCCGACCACGGTTACCAGGTCGTCGGTGATAGCCGTGCCGCCTGGGTAGGGGGCATAGTCATCGCTGACGTACTCTTCGACGTTGCCGGCCATGTCCAGGCAGCCAAAGGGCGAGGCGCCTTCGATCAACAGGCCCACCGGGGTGGTGTCGAACAGGCCCATTTCGGCGGTGTTGGCGTGCTGCGGCAGAAAGGTCGGGCCCCAGGGGTATTCGAGGTTTTCCGGGCCGGCCGCGGCGTATTCCCACTCGGCTTCGGTGGGCAGGCGGTAGGCCTGGCCACTGGCTGCGCTGAGCCAAGCGGCGTAGGCGTCGGCGTCTTCGGCGGTGATGCCGTACACCGGGTGATTGGCGCGCTCGCTGGGATATTGGCCGAACGCCCAGCTTTCGGGAATCCGCGCGTGGCCCGAGGCTTCGAGGAAGGCGCGGTATTCGAGGTTGGTGACCGGGTACTTGCCAATCGCGTAGGGTTGCAGGTGTACCGGATGTCGCGGTACTTCCTTGGCGATCCAGTCGCGGTCCAGGCCGAGGCCCTGCAGGTCGTGCATGACTTGATCCACCGCCGATTCTGGCAGGCCGATTTCGACCTGGCCGCCACTGATGTGAATCATTGCCGGGTTGAGCACGTCGAGCCGTGGGTCCATGGTCAGGGCCAGCAGTTGGGCAGCGGCATAGCGCCAGGCCAGTGGCGAGACCGGGTTTTCCACGCGTTCAGCCAACTGTTCGATGGACTCTTCCGAGACCTGGCGCCAGGCGGCCAGGGGCAGCTTCAAGTTAAGCGCGTCCTGGAAGTGCTCAGGCAGGCCCATCAAAAAACGGTCGGTCATCTCGGCGGTCAGGGGGCCGTCGAACACCGGCCAATGGTTGAAACCCTTGGAAGTCATAACGCTTGGTTTCCTGCTGCAGTAAAGAAAAGGCACGCGCACCCAGGTGCCGCGTGCCCGGCTTTTATAGGGTGCAGATCAGCCCGGTTTGCAGGCAGTTGCGCTCGAAATCATCCCAATAGCCTTTAGGATGTTTGGCCCGCTCGGCTTCGGAGATGAGGGGTTTTTGCCATTGCAGACGCGAGAAGCCTGCCTTCATGATCGCCAGTTCATAACGCTCACGGCTCCAGCGATGAAAGGTAAAGGCGCTGGGCGGCTGGGTGACGAATTCAGCGTGGTGGCGAAAGCCGCCTTCGTGGGCTTCTTCGGTCAGCACATGCACGCCGTACTTGGTGAAGTTGCCGCGTTGCAGCTGGAATGTCGGCTCCACGGTGTAGGCCACGACGCGGCCGCCGGGGGCGAGATTCTTGGCGGCCACCTGGAACATCTTGTCCAGTTTTGCCGGCGAGTCGGCGTAGTTGAACAGCCAGGCGGCGGTAATCAGGTCGAATTTGCCGAGGACGCCCAGTTCGCAGATATCGCTGACATGGAACTCGATCGCTTCCTGATTACACGCCGATTCCTTGCGAGCCAGGTCAATCATCGAGGCGGAAATATCCACCCCGACCACTTTGCTTGCGCCCTGGCGATATAACTCACGGCCAAAGAAGCCGAAGCCGCAGGCCAGGTCCAGTACGGATTTGCCTTTGACATCACCGACCATATGGAAAAACGTCGCGGTTTCTACTGAACGCTGGGAGGCCGTGTCCGTGAAAGCCTCGAAGCGTTCGCCAATGGCGTCATACGTAGCAGTTGCAGATTGGTTAGTCATTGCCTCACCTTCTAAAAATAATAGCTGTCGTCAATCCCTGACTCGGGAACATGAAGAAGTCTTCTGTTTCGGTGACCCCGTTGTTTATTTTCAAGTGCGCGTAGTAATAAGAAAACCTCCAATGACGACGATTACGCCGACCAGTTTATTAATATTTAGAGACTGCTTGGGAAAGCCGATCAGGCCAAAGTAGTCAATCGCGATTGAAACGATAAGTTGGCCGACCAATACCGCCATGATGAAGTTCAGCGCACCGAGCCGGGGGGCCATCAATAAGGCGACGGTGATGTAAAACACACCCGCGACACCCCCCATCCAAATCCACCACGGACCTTCCTGTACCGCTGAAAAGTTCGGACGGGGCGCTTTTACAACAATGATGACAACGATGAGAACGACCAGGCTGACCAACAAGGAAACTGCGGTTGCCCACAAAGGGTGGCCCAGCAGACTGCCTAATTTTGCGTTAGTCCCGGCTTGCAAGGGAACTGCGAAGCCGGCGAATAAACTGAGCAGGACAAACATTATTAAGGTCATGGAGTGTGCATTCCGTTTTTTTGAAGTTTTACGATGATCGGTTTGCTGACGCCAATTCTTTGTTCTGATGGGTTGTATTCGTCGCACTGATGGGGCAATTGGCTACTGTACTTCTTGCACAGACAATGATTCACGAGGAGTCAGACTGGGGCAGTGAAATCTCGGCAACTGGGTTAACCAGGCATCGGCGCCAACAGGTGTTGGCTCATAGAGCAGTGGCGACGTTTCGCAAATAAACGGTTCAGCCAAACTAAGAAAGCCCGCGAATAGCGGGCTTTTTTTGTCCTTAATGGCTCATCTGTGCATCAAGCCAGGCTTTGTACTCTGGCCACGCGATTGATACGATCGTTGATCAGCAATGCAAAACCACTCAGGACTATGAAGCTGATGGCCAGCGTCATTTGAAGGTCATAGGCGCTAAGATTGATCAGGGCACTGATCAACCCACCGCCTATGAATATTATCGTGTTACCCGCTGAAGCTGACGCACCAGCGTTATCCGGGAACAACTCCATCGCTCTGGAGGTTGCCGCGGGCCGAGTAATAGTTGTGCCTGCCGTGCAAATCATCATCGGTACCAGCACTGTTAGGGGCGTCAGGCCATAGAATGTTGCCAGGAGCAGCATCGTCAGACCGGACAGGAGAATCAGGCACAAGCCCGTGCGAATTTGCGTTGCCGATTCCATGCGTTTGTTCAGCACTCCGGCGAGGGTGCCACCCAGGACGTAGGCCGCACCGTAGATCAACAGCATCAGCGAGAACTCGTAGTTGCTCATTTGCAACTGTTCAATGAATACGAGTGGCGAGACCACGATAAACGAGAAATGGCAGGCAAATACGATGGCGCATATCAGCCAGTACGCAATGAAATTGAAGTTGCGGCACAGCTGCCGGTAAGTTTTGAAGATATTGAGACTCGACCCCGCACTCGAGACGGGTGGCGTGTTACGCAGCGACAACCATGCCTTCACAAACACCACCACGGCAATCGCGGCGAACACGTAAAAGCTTCCCTGCCAGTCCAGCAATTGTTGCAACACTGTGCCTATCAGCGGCGAGATGGAGATGAAGATCCCGCTCGCAGTCACCATCAGGATGCGCAAACGGTCACGCTCCTTACCTACAAACAGGTCCTGAACCAATGCTTGGGACAATACAAAACAGCCACAACCCACCGCTTGGACGACACGAAATATAAGAAACGCGGCGTAGTCCGAAGCCCAGACGCAGCCCAAGGCGCCCATAATCGAAACGGCCATACCGCCCAGCAGCAGATTCTTGCGACCGAGTGCGTCAGACAAGGGGCCAATCAGCAATTGTGAGAGGGAGATGCCGATAGCGAACACGCTGACAGACAATGCAATGTCCGTTGGTGTGGTGTTGAACTGCGTTGACAGTGCCGGGAACGACGGCAGTAGCACGTCGATCGGGAATACGCCCAACATGACCATGGTCATGAGCAGTATGACGGCGGCAACTTTGGTTGCTCGGGTAGCGCGATCTGTTGTCTCAGGCATCAATGAGTCCCGCCACGCTGAACAATTCCCTGTGCGCCTGCTGCTCAAAAAAACCGGCGCGTTTCATCGCCTGGAGTGTCGCCGTTGCGCCGGCGCGAGCGCGCCTGGCGCGTGCTTGGGGTGCGACGATGTGCTGGATGACGTGCTCTGCCTCGGCTGCAGAAATACCAGCGCCGGCAAGGCTGGCAGCCAACCATTGCTCGTCCACTTCCGAGAACACCAGGATAATATCGATCAAATGGCTGGCCGAAGCGAGTTGCTGGGTGGACGACAGGCGTGGCCACAGGTACTGAAATACTTCGGAAAAATACCGGCTGTGCCGGGCCTCGTCTTCCAGATGTTCTCTGAACATTTGATAAACGGTGGACACCAAGGTATCGCCCGTAAGGTCGAGCAACTCCTTGGCGATGATCGTTTCGGAGACAAAGCCGACCATAAACCACAGCAACGGACGACTTTCATCACCGGCGGTGTCCAGCAAGTCGAGCAGTAAGCGGATGCGTTTTGGCGGCACATCCCACGGTGGCATCTGATAAAACCTCGCCACTTGCTCCGCCAGCTCGTAGGAGAACAGCGCGTGATAACCCTCGTCGGTGTACAACTGCAATGCCGCAATTTTCATTGCATGCGGCAGTTCGATACGCAACTCGTCGTGAATAAGGGTTTCGACCGCGCGGTTGACAATCTTGTGTTCGAGTATCGTCGTGTAGTTGAGGAAATAAACCAAGTGATTCGCCGCCAACCGATGGCGAGTTTGCTCGGATGCCTGCTCGATAATCGGATGAGCAAAATAATGGATGAACGACGATGGGAACCAGCCTTTAGTCAGTAATTGCAGCTGAACTTCAGCGGCCGGCGGCAGGGCATAGTGGGTCTTTTTATTGCGCACCGACGATCGATTATGCCAATCCCCCAGCGTGTACCGACGACTCCCGCCAGACTCAGTTCTAACGGTGGACATCACTGGTCTCGCTCCCGATTTTCCATCAACGCCTTGAGCTCCTTGCACTGCACTTCTCCGTCGCCGTAGCCGGCCCCGACAAAGAACAGCGGTTGTTCTGTGGCATCTTCCAGCCCCAGCAATTTCTCGACCTGTTCGTCACTCAATGCACCGGTCAACCATGTGGACAGTCCCAGCTCGGTTGCCGTCAATTGGAACGTTTGCGAAATATGCCCTGCCTCGACAAAGGCCATGCGGTAAGCGCGGGAGTGCTCATATTTCCACCACAACTTGTCAAAACGCGCAGTCAGGAACAACCCCATTGGCAGGTCATTGATAAAGTGCTGTCCAGCCAGCAGTTGCCCCAGCGGCGCGGTGGGCAGCGAGTGGACCCACCGCAATGCATGCAGCTCTGGATGGTAATAATAAATACCCGGTTCCAGGCCTTCGATCCGCACCGCATAGACATAACCTTCGCAGGCATTCAGACCACCGCCGGACGGGCTGCTGCGTCGCGACCTGAACGCTTCGGGGACAGTGTCGCCGGTATCGGCTTCGCGTTCTTTGAGGTAGCCCAGGGTCAGGTAAAGCAGGCGGCTCAGATCGTCCCATGTGACAGCTTGCGAGGAGAACGAGCGCGAGGTTTTCCTTTGCAGCAGGACTGTTGTGAGGTCATTCGAGGCCTTGTCCAGCATCGGCGCCGGCAAGTAGATCAGGTCGGTATTAGCGTGCGCGGTAAAACGCGCTACGGGAGGCTGAGTGTCGAGGACTTCTTCGCAATGCTCGAGGTATTGCGCGGACCATTCGTGAATATCGCTGGGGACATGTTCAAACGGCAGGTTCTTGGTGCCGATATGGAAGATCTTCGACAGCTCGTCCCATCCCCATTCCGGTTGCACCGGCTTATCAATTGAGAACAGACCGGCCGCCAGGAAGGCTGCGTCAATCTCGCTCGCGCTGTCGAACAATGAAGGGTCTTCAATAAGGCTTATCAAGCGCGAGGAATACAACGTATCCAGTTCAAACTGAGTGTGGTCTTTGTAGTTCCAGATCACGGTAAACGGCGGGCGGGCAAGGATGAAAAAGTGTGGGTTGATATGCATTGTTTTTGTAACCCCGAGCATGGCCAGTGATGAAGCTGGAAGGTCGCCCTCCCAGCCTCATCATTCACTTCACTTAGCGCGCTTTAGCCGCGATCAGGCAGTGCAGGTTGGCGATTTTTTTCGATTCGAGGTTGATAGCTTTCATGGGTGTTACTCCAGAATAGTCAGTTGAATGCCGCTTCAATGCGGCAATCAGAGCCTAGTCAGCAGGTATTGCGCCATCAAGCGCCTGGGTGGTTTGAATTCCTAGCCTGTCCCAGATTACCGCCGCAGGCCTTCATTTGATTTTCATCGCGTGATGTACAAGCGATTTGCAAATGCTCCACGTGGAACATCTACGTTTTTAACGTTGGGTAGCCCCAGCAACGCTTTCCAACCGATAGCCATATCCGTAGATGGTCAACAGTTGCCAACCACGGTCCGCAGTCAGGCCAAGCTTGTTGCGCAGGCGATAAATATGCGTATCCAGAGGCCGCGATGACACCATTTCTTCGTGGGTCCAGAATCGCTCATAGAGATACTCGCGCGATAACGGCCGCGCCAGGTTGGCAAACAGGCAACTGGCAAGCCGGTATTCGCGCTCGGTTAAATTGATCGGTTTGCCGGCACGGGTCACCGTCAGCTCGGCATCATCGAAGGTCAAGTCGTTGAAGCTTTGCACTTCATGGGTGGCAGATTTCTGTAGGCCATGGCGCCGCAATACTGCTGTGACCCGCGCCTTAAGCTCGTTGGGACGAAAGGGCTTGCTGACATAATCATCCGCTCCGCTGTTTAATGCTGTGACGATATCGCTCTCGGCATCTCGACTGGTGAGCATGATTACAGCAGGCGGAGACTCCATGTGTTCGCGGGTCCAGCGCAGCAACGCGATGCCGGTGATATCCGGCAGTTGCCAGTCGAGTATCAGCAGGTCGAAGGTTTCTCGACGCAGTTGGCGCAGCAGGTCTTCGCCCCGCTCGAAGCAATGCAAGGACCAGGGTTGTTCCGCCGTGCTGGGGATTTGTCGCAGTGTCTGTTCCACCCGTCGCAGTTCAGCGGGTTCGTCATCCAGTATTGCGACACGCATGGGTGGGTCCTTTCTTCTAAAAATACAGCAGCCGACGGCCCGGTAAAAAGGGCACATACTGCGCAGATGCCGGCTGTCGAATCTGAATAATTGTGGTCGGATTCGACGGCCCCTTGGCTCTCTCGGTACGCTGATATCAAAGGGCTGTAACCCACTAATGTCCGCGATACCTATGTGGGAAAGATACCGGCTCCCGGCCTTAAGTAAAAGGATCAGCCGACACATGCGCTGCCGTCTACCCCTGTCCGCCCTTCTGACTCTGGCGGCCTTTACTGCAAGCGCTTCTGCGAAACTGCACCTGCCTTATATCGACGATTACCTGCTGTGCCGTGCGCTACCGCTTCCGGCGGTTGTCCAGCATCTCAGTGGGGAAGCCTGGAAGCTTGATGCCAAAGGCAACGCGAGCCCGCTGCAGGAAGGCATGCGTATTGATGAACAGGAAGGCGTGAAAACCTCAGCGTCGGGTTTTGCCAGTCTGTTGCTCGGTGATGGTTCGCGGGTGGTACTGCCTTCCGGGTCCCAGGTGCGGTTGCATTTGGTCCAGAAACAATCCATTCCCCAAATCATTCTGGAACAAGGCCAGGCCGAAACGTATGTGATCAAGCGACCCAGCGATTACGACCGTTTCCAGATAGTCACACCGATCGGTGTGCTGGGTGTACGAGGGACGCACTTTCGGGTGCGCACCGACGGTGAACAGTCTGTGCTTGAAGTGCTCGACGGGCAGGTGGCGGTCAACCGTGAAATGGCGGTGCAAGGTGAGGTTAAGGTAGGGGCGCGGCAGGGCTTGCTGTTCAAGCGCCAAGGCGCCGTCAAACCCGTGGAGCTGCTGCCCGCGCCCACGCTTATCGGCCAGGACGGGCAGAAAGGCGATGCCCCTGTCTGGCGCTTGTACCTGCGGCCCCTGCCCGGCGCCCAGCGATATCGTGCTCAAGTAGCGACCGATAAAACCTTTTTGAACATCCAGCAGGAAAACTTTTCCAGTGAGCCGAAAATGAGCTTCACTGGCCTCAAAGCGTCGTTCTATCACGTGCGTGTGTCGGCCTACGACGAGCACGGCCTGGAAGGAGAAACCGGGATCTATGACATCTTCTACTACCCGCCTGCGACCCTGGCCAAGGCTTCCGGCGGCTGACCAATGAAGCTATGGGGCAAGGCCGAGAAACGCCAACCTACCCATGCCCAACGCTTGTTCCATGGCCTGGTACGCGAGTGGTTATGGATCGGTTTATTGCTGTTGCCGATCACGGCCTACCTGTCCTTGAGCCCGGGCCTTGCGCTCAATAGCCCTTTGTATGACAGCCTGCGCCGGCTTACGCCGTTGCCCGTAGATCCGCGCATCTTGCTGGTAACCATTGATGACTCCAGCTTGAAGAAGCTCGGCCGCTGGCCCTGGCCCCGCAGTTTGCATGCGGACCTGATTGATCGACTGAGTGCCGCGCAACCAGCGGGTATCCTGTTTGACGTGATCTTCAGTGAGCCCGGCATCCCTGCCAATGACAAACGCCTGGCCGATGCCGTGTGTAACGCGGGAAATGTATTGTTGCCATTGCTGCGTGAAGGAAGCGCCGGATACAGCCAACCCGATGAGCAGATGCAACCGTTGCTCAAATGTGCCAAGGGCGTTGGTCATATCAACGTTGAAGCAGACAGCGACGGTGTGGTGCGTAGCTTGTATCTGCGTGAAGGTCCTGTTGATGCAACGGCCCCCCAGCTCGCGTGGCTGGCGTACACAATGAGTGGCGCAGCAGACGCCATGCCTGGCGAGCCTCAGGAGCCGATCAGTCAACATTGGCATCGAGAGCACGCCATACGCATCCCTTTCATTGCCGCGCATACTCAATTTCCCAGTGTGTCCTACGCCAGCGTATTGAGCGGTGAGGTGCCACCCGAACAGCTGCGCAACCGCCTGATACTGGTCGGAGCCACCGCTTCGGGAATGGGTGATCGTTTTGTAACACCACTCTCCTCCACCGTTGGCACCACTGCCGGGTTAGAGATCCAGGCCAATGTGCTCAATGGCTTGCTGCAAGGGCGCAGTATTGTGGATATTCCCGCTTGGCTTGCGGCAGTGATGGCTACCTCTCTGGTAGCGTTGCTGCTTGGCTTGCTGCTGTACCGTCCGCGGTACGCGCTGTGGATGACGCTGGGCTGTATGGCCGCTGCGCTGCTGGGTGCATGGGCCCTATTGCGGTTGGGCCACTGGTGGTCGCCTGCCGCGTGCCTGATTGGACTGCTGCTTAGTTACCTGATCTGGAACTGGCGCCGTTTGAGCGTGGTGCTCGCCTATTTCGGCTGGGAGCTGGCGCGCCTGGATAACGAACCTAAAGTGCTCCCCGAACGGC
Source organism: Pseudomonas sp. MONT-RG-20F-20-E-7-02 (assembly GCF_022662395.1). Classification (NCBI taxonomy): domain Bacteria; kingdom Pseudomonadati; phylum Pseudomonadota; class Gammaproteobacteria; order Pseudomonadales; family Pseudomonadaceae; genus Pseudomonas; species Pseudomonas sp. MONT-RG-20F-20-E-7-02. The sequence continues at coordinate 111,014 of NZ_JAKNQN010000004.1, read as the reverse complement.
GGCGCGCACCGGCCAGCAAGGGCGATGTGTTGCAGGGGAGGATCTTTGCCCTGGAGCAGGCCGTGAGTCGCACCCGGGATACTCGGCGCTTTATGGCCGATGGTCTCGAGTGCTTGCCGGTGGCGACGCTGATCACCGATCCCAAAGGCAACATCCTGTTGGCCAACCGAATTTCTCGCGAGATATTCGGCAATGAGCTGGTCGGCCAAAACCTGCAGGAGCAGTTGGCGGACCTGGGATACCCGCCCCTGCACAATGGCGTGCGCCCTGCTCTCTCGGCGCTGGAGCTGATCGAGTTCCGCGACATCCACCAACGCAGCCTGCGTATGGAGCTTGCGCCGTTGCTCCCGGCTGAAGGCGACGTCGCCCTGGGTTGGCTACTGAGCCTCACCGACCTGAGCAAGGAGCGCGACGCCCAGCAACACCGCGAAACCATGCTGCGCTTTCTCTCCCATGACCTGCGCGCGCCGCACTCGGCAATCCTTGCCATCCTGGATGTACACAATAGTGAGTCGCCGGTATTTGCCCAGATTGAACAGCAAGTACGACGCGCCTTGAACCTGACCGAATCCTTCGTGCAACTGGCAAAGGCCGAGGCGGACGGCTACCAGTTCCAGCCAACCCTGTTTGCCATGCTGGTGATGGATGCGTTCGACCAGGTGGCGGTGGTCGCTCAGCTCAAGGGGATCCACTTGGTCCATGACTTGGACGAAGCCGATGAGGGCATGGTCTCTGCGGATCAGTCGCTGCTGACGCGTGCCTTGTTCAATGTGCTGGAAAACGCGATCAAGTATTCACCGTCCGGTACCACGGTCAGGTTGCGGCACAGCAGCAGCCAGGGCTGGTTGGAATGTCGCATCAGCGACCAGGGCCCGGGGATCGCGGCGGCGGATTTGCCTGAGCTGTTCAGCCAGTACCGGCGCTTCGATTCTGCCCAGGGCAGCGAGGGATTGGGTTTGGGGTTGACCATGGTCAAGGCGGTTGTCGAACGCCACGGCGGGCGCATTTGCTGCGAAAGCGTGGTGGGCAAAGGCACCACGTTCAGCGTGCAATTGCCGCTGCTGGATGACTGCTGAAAACGTACTTTTCTGCTGTGCATAAAAAACCGGTCACAAGGACCGGTTTTTTAATGCTGAAAAAACTTATGCACGTTTTTCCAGATTTTATGAGCTCAAGAAATATGTAGGTAAATCAGTAATTTATGAATCAAAAAAGGCGATTCGCCAACAAACCGTACACAGGTTATCCACAGATGCTCAAATCACTGGCGTATCTACCACAACCGGCTCTGGCGGCAGCGAACCCATGGCCCGTTGCTGGGCTTCATTCCATGCCTGGGCGCGGTCATTCAGTGCGGCAATCGCTCGTGGCCCTTCGCCCTCGGCATACATCGGCTCGCCGATCACCACGGTGATAGTGCCTTCGCGTTTTGCCCATCCGGTCTTTGGCCAGAACTTGCCGGCGTTGTGGGCAATCGGCAGCACAGGCAGATGAGCGTTGACCGCCAAGGCCGTACCTCCCCGCGAGAATTTGCCGACAGTGCCGAACGGTACGCGAGTGCCTTCCGGGAAGATCAACACCCACACACCGTCCTTGAGCAGCTCATCACCTTTCTTGGCCACGTGCTTGAGCGCTGCCTTCGGGTTGTCACGGTCAATGGCGATCGGCCGCAGCATGGCCATTGCCCAGCCGAAGAACGGCACGTACAACAATTCACGCTTGAGAACTTGGCTCAGGGGCGAAAAATAGGCCGAGAGGAAAAACGTTTCCCAGGTGCTCTGGTGGTTCGACAGAATCACGCAGGGCTGGTCCGGGACGTTTTCAGCGCCCTTGATCTCGAAACGAATGTTCAGGAACACCTTGGTCAGCCACAACGCGCAGCGGCACCAATAGACGTTGATAAAGCGATAGCGCGCCTTGAACGGCAGGAACGGCGCAATAAAAAAGCTCAGGGTGCACCAGAGAAACGAACTGGTGCCCAGCAGCAGGTAAAAGAAAAAGGTTCTGATGGCCTGCAAGATCGACATGGCGGCATTTACCGTTGCGGGACACGGCCCGCCTGTTAAAAGCGCACTCCCGAGCAATCCTTGTTCAGGAAGTCGAGGGCGGCTAGTTGTTAATAAGTTCTGCGGCAACCGCCGCCAGATCGTCAAAAATCAAAGTGCCTACCGGCAGGTTCTTCGCCTGGGTCTTTTCGCCTTTCCCGGTCTTCACCAAAACTGGCTGAGAATCGACGGCTTTGGCCGCCTCCAAGTCACCGAGGCTGTCCCCGACGAACCATAGCCCAGCCAAGGGCACCTTGTAATGTTCTGCAATGGTTTTCAACATCCCCGGTTTGGGTTTGCGGCAATCGCAGCCCTCATCCGGCCCGTGGGGGCAGTACACCACCAGCCCCACCTCACCGCCCTGTTCCGCCACCAACGTGCGCAAGCGCGCGTGCATGGCGTCCAGGGTAGCGATGTCGTAGTAACCGCGGGCGATGCCGGACTGGTTGGTGGCGATGGCCACCGTCCAGCCGGCTTTGCTCAACTGCGCGATGGCCTCGATCGAGCCGGGCAGTGGAATCCACTCCGCCACCGACTTGATGTAAGCGTCGGAGTCGTAATTGATCACCCCGTCCCGATCGAGAATCAGCAGTTTCAACATGATCAGCCCAGTACGGAAATGTCAGCGATGTTGATGAACAAGCCGCGCAGACGCGCCAGCATCGCGTAGCGGTTTTTCCGCACGCCGGCATCTTCGGCATTGATCATTACCGCTTCGAAGAACGCATCCACCGGCTCACGCAAGGCGGCCAGGCGCGCCAGTGCTTCGGCGTAGTTGCGTTCGGCGAGCAGCGGCTTCACTGCGTTCTCTGCCTTGGCGATGGCCGAGTTCAGCGAGAACTCCTTGGCATCGGCAAACAGGCCTGGGTCGACTTCGGCATTGCCGAGGTTGTCGGCCTTGCTCAGCAGGTTCGACACGCGCTTGTTCACGGCGGCCAGGGCATCGGCTTCCGGCAGCTTGCGGAAGGCCTGTACGGCTTGCACACGCTGATCGAAGTCCAGCGCCGAACCCGGTTGCAGGGCACGTACCGACAGGTAGACGGAAACGTCCACGCCTTCGTCTTCATAACGCGCACGCAGGCGGTCGAACACGAACTCGAGTACTTGCTCGGCCAGGCCGGATTGCTTGACCTTGGCACCGAACTGGCCGACCGCAAACACCACGGCCTGGGTCAGGTCGAGGTCAAGCTTCTTGTCGATCAGGATGCGCAGCACGCCCAGGGCGGCACGGCGCAGGGCGTACGGGTCTTTGCTGCCGGTAGGCAACATGCCGATACCGAAGATACCCACAAGGGTGTCCAGCTTGTCGGCGATGGCCACGGCCGCACCGGTCAAGGTGGTTGGCAGTTCAGCGCCGGCACCGCGCGGCATGTACTGCTCGTTCAGCGCCAGGGCGACATCGTCCGGCTCGCCGTCGTTGAGGGCGTAGTAGTAACCGGCAACACCTTGCATCTCCGGGAACTCGCCGACCATCTCGGTGGCCAGGTCGCACTTGGACAGCAGGCCCGCGCGGGCAGCCCAGGCAGCGTCACCGCCAATGCGTGGCGCAATGTAGGCGGCCAGCTTGGAAACACGCACGGCCTTGTCGTAGACGCTGCCGAGTTTTTCCTGGAACACCACGTTTTGCAGGCGCAGGTTGAAGTCTTCGAGCTTCTGCTTCTTGTCTTGCTTGAAGAAGAACTCGGCGTCAGTCAGGCGCGGGCGAACGACTTTTTCGTTACCGGCGATGATCTGCTGCGGGTCCTTGCTTTCGATGTTGGCCACGGTGATGAAGCGCGGCAGCAACTTGCCGTCCACGTCCAGCAGGCAGAAATACTTCTGGTTGTCCTGCATGGTGGTGATCAGGGCTTCTTGCGGCACATCGAGGAAACGCTCTTCGAACGAGCACACCAGCGGCACCGGCCATTCAACCAGCGCGGTCACTTCGTCGAGCAGGCTTGCCGGCACGATGGCGGTGCCTTCCTGCAGGCGGGCCAGCTCTTCGGTGCGCTTGCTGATCAACTCGCGACGCTCATTGGCATCGGCCAACACGTAAGCGGCACGCAGGTCGGCGGCATAGTTGGCCGGCGAGGTGATGCGCACAGCTTGCGGGTGATGGAAGCGGTGACCACGGGAATCACGGCCAGCCTTCTGGGCGAGGATGGTGCAATCGATGACCTGGTCACCGAGCAGCATCACCAGCCATTGGGTTGGGCGGACGAATTCTTCTTTGCGAGCGCCCCAGCGCATGCGCTTGGGGATCGGCAGGTCGTTGAGGGAGTCTTCAACGATGGTCGGCAACAGGCTCGCTGTCGGCTTGCCGGTGATGACCTGGCTGAAACGCAGTTTCGGGCCGCTCTGGTCGATTTCGCTCAGCTCGACGCCGCACTTCTTGGCAAAGCCAAGGGCAGCTTGAGTCGGGTTGCCTTCTGCATCGAAAGCCGCCTGGCGCGGTGGGCCGTCGAGGTTGATGCTGCGGTCCGGCTGCTGGGTTTCCAGCGCGGTCAGCAACACGGCCAGGCGACGTGGCGCGGCATAGACTTTCTTTGCAGCGAACTTCAGGCCGGCTGTGTGCAGGCCTTTTTCGATACCGGCCAGGAATGCCTCGGCTAGGGTGTTGAGTGCCTTGGGTGGCAGCTCTTCGGTGCCCAGTTCAACCAAAAAATCTTGAGCACTCATTGTGCAGCCTCCAGCTTAGCCAACACTTCATCACGCAAATCCGGGGTTGCCATCGGGAAGCCCAGCTTGGCGCGAGCCAGCAGGTAGGCTTGGGCGACGGAACGCGCCAGGGTGCGTACACGCAGGATGTATTGCTGGCGCGCAGTCACCGAAATGGCACGGCGGGCGTCCAGCAGGTTGAAGGTGTGGGATGCCTTCAACACCATTTCATAGCTTGGCAACGGTAGCGGCTGATCCAGTTCGATCAGGCGCTTGGCTTCGCTTTCATAGAAGTCGAACAGTTCGAACAGCTTGTCGACGTTGGCGTGTTCGAAGTTGTAAGTGGACTGCTCCACTTCGTTCTGGTGGAACACATCGCCGTAGGTCACTTTGCCGAACGGGCCGTCAGCCCACACCAGGTCGTAGACCGAATCCACGCCTTGCAGGTACATGGCCAGGCGCTCGAGGCCGTAGGTGATCTCGCCGGTCACCGGGTAGCACTCAATGCCGCCCGCTTGCTGGAAGTAAGTGAACTGCGTCACTTCCATGCCGTTGAGCCAGACTTCCCAGCCCAGGCCCCAGGCGCCCAGGGTTGGCGATTCCCAGTTGTCTTCGACGAAACGGATGTCGTGAACCAGTGGGTCCAGGCCGACATGTTTCAGCGAGCCCAGGTACAGCTCCTGGAAGTTGTCCGGGTTGGGCTTCAATACCACCTGGAACTGGTAGTAGTGCTGCAGACGGTTCGGGTTTTCGCCGTAGCGGCCGTCAGTCGGGCGACGACTGGGCTGCACATAAGCGGCGTTCCAGGTTTCCGGGCCGATGGCCCGCAGGAATGTAGCGGTGTGGAAAGTGCCGGCGCCTACTTCCATATCGTAGGGCTGAAGTACCACACAACCTTGCTCGGCCCAGTATTGCTGGAGGGCGAGGATCAAGTCTTGGAAGGTACGCACGGCTGGCGTAGGCTGGCTCACGAAATTCACCTGTTACTTGGGCTGCGATTTAAAGAGCGGGAGTATACCCGATTCGGCCCCGCCACCACTCCCTGGAGCCTTATGCCACGCTGCTTTTGGTGTTCTGAAGATCCGCTGTACATGGCTTATCACGATCAGGAGTGGGGAACGCCGCTGCGCGATGCGCAGGGTCTGTTCGAGTTGCTTTTGCTCGAAGGGTTCCAGGCGGGCCTGTCCTGGATCACCGTTTTACGCAAACGCGAGCATTATCGAAAGGTCTTGTTCGGCTTTGACGCACAGCGTCTGGCACAACTGAGCGAGGCTGAAATCGAAGCGCTGATGCAGGACCCAGGCATCGTGCGCAATCGCTTGAAGCTCAACGCCACCCGCCGCAACGCCGCGGCCTGGCTGGCGCTGGAGGATCCGGTGGGCTTGCTCTGGTCGTTTGTTGGCGGCGTGCCCAAGGTCAACCACTTCAAGGATCGCAGCGAGGTTCCGGCGATTACGCCCGAGGCCGAAGCCATGAGCAAAGCCTTGAAAAAAGCCGGTTTTACCTTCGTCGGCCCAACCATTTGCTACGCGTTCATGCAGGCCAGCGGCATGGTCATGGACCACACCCAAGACTGCGACCGTTACGCGGACTTGGCCAACGCCGGTTAGAATGCCCGCTTTGCGCACCACACACGATCAGGAGTGACCTGTGGAAAAGTTTAAAGGCGCCTTGCTGGTAGGCGCTCTTCGGTTATTTGCCCTACTGCCCTGGCGCGCTGTCCAAGCCGTCGGCACGGCGATTGGCTGGATCATGTGGAAAACCCCCAACCGCTCCCGCGAGACGGTGCGGATCAACCTCTCCAAATGCTTCCCGGACATGGACCCCGCCGCGCGCGAGCGCCTGGTCGGCCAGAGCCTGATGGACATCGGCAAGTCCCTGACCGAAAGCGCCTGCGCGTGGATCTGGCCGGCCCAGCGCTCCATCGACCTGGTGCGCGAAGTCGAAGGCCTGGAAGTGCTGCACGAAGCCTTGGCCTCGGGCAAAGGCGTGGTCGGCATCACCAGCCACTTGGGCAACTGGGAAGTGCTCAATCACTTCTACTGCAACCAATGCAAACCGATCATTTTTTACCGTCCACCCAAGCTCAAGGCGGTGGATGAGTTGCTGCAAAAACAGCGTGTGCAACTGGGCAACCGCGTGGCGGCTTCCACCAAGGAAGGCATCCTCAGCGTGATCAAGGAAGTGCGCAAAGGTGGCCAGGTAGGCATTCCCGCGGACCCGGAGCCGGCGGAATCGGCAGGCATCTTCGTGCCGTTCTTCGCCACCCAGGCGCTGACCAGCAAGTTTGTGCCGAACATGCTCGCCGGCCACAAGGCGGTCGGTGTGTTCCTGCATGCGCTGCGGCTGCCTGACGGTTCAGGCTACAAAGTGATCTTGGAAGCGGCGCCGGAAGACATGTACAGCACCGACACCGCCACGTCCTGCGCGGCGATGAGCAAGGTGGTGGAGCGCTATGTCGGCGCCTACCCGAGCCAGTACATGTGGAGCATGAAACGCTTCAAGAAACGCCCGCCGGGTGAAGAGCGCTGGTACTGACCACGTGATCGTTCCCACGCTCCGCGTGGGAACGATCATAAATGCAGATCTAATGTGGGAGCTGGCTTGCCTGCGATAGCATCACCTGGGTATCACTGATACACCGAGGTGTCTGCATCGCAGGCAAGCCAGCTCCCACAGGGATTACTTTACCCCTGGCGGTCGAGCTTTTTCAGGAACACCGTCATCTCTTTTTCGGCCTGCTTGTCGCCATGGGCCAGGGCCGCTTCTATGCCCCTCTCCCACGCATGCCGCGCCGCAGCTTGATCACCCAACCCCAGCTGCGCCTTGCCCAACAACTTCCACGCCGCCGAATACTTCGGGTCGAACTCAACGCATCTGTGCAAATGCTCCGCCGCCTTGGCGTTGTCCTTCAGGTCCAGATAACCCTTGCCCAAGCCAAAGCGCAGCAATGAATTATCCACACCCTTGGCGAGCATTTTTTCCAGGGATTCGAGCATGGCTGTGAGTCCTTTATCTGTGCAGGGTTTCCACAGTAGAAACGCGATCACCTGTGGGAGCGGGCTTGCCCGCGATGACGGCGGCAGGCTCACCTGAATTTTTTATCAGAAGAAACTCAAGCCCACGTGGAACAGCTTCTCCACATCGCGGATATGTTTTTTATCCACCAGAAACAGAATCACATGGTCGCCCGTGGCGATCACCGTGTCGTCGTGGGCGATCAGCACTTCTTCATCACGAATGATCGCGCCGATGGTGGTGCCCGGCGGCAGGCCGATATCCCGGATCGCCTTGCCGATCACCTTGCTCGACTTCGAGTCACCATGGGCAATCGCCTCGATGGCTTCGGCCGCGCCACGGCGCAGTGAGTGCACGCTGACGATATCGCCACGGCGCACATGGGCGAGCAACGTGCCGATGGTCGCCAGCTGCGGGCTGATAGCAATGTCGATATCGCCGCCCTGGATCAGGTCGACGTAGGCCGGGTTGTTGATGATGGTCATCACCTTCTTTGCCCCCAGCCGCTTGGCCAGCAGCGAGGACATGATGTTGGCCTCGTCATCGTTGGTCAGCGCCAGGAAGATATCGGCGTCGGCAATGTTCTCTTCCATCAGCAGGTCGCGGTCAGACGCGCTGCCTTGCAGTACGACGGTGCTGTCGAGGGTGTCGGACAAATGCCGGCAGCGCGCCGGGCTCATCTCGATGATCTTCACCTGATAGCGGCTTTCGATGGCCTCGGCCAAGCGTTCGCCGATCTGCCCACCACCGGCGATGACGATGCGCTTGTAGGTCTCATCCAGCCGGCGCATTTCGCTCATCACTGCGCGAATATTCGCCTTTGCCGCGATGAAAAATACTTCGTCGTCGGCTTCGATCACGGTATCGCCCTGGGGCAGGATCGGCCGGTCGCGACGGAAAATCGCCGCCACGCGGGTTTCCACATTCGGCATGTGCTCGCGCAGCTGGCGCAGTTGCTGGCCGACCAGCGGGCCGCCGTAATAGGCCTTTACTGCCACCAATTGCGCTTTGCCCTCGGCAAAGTCGATCACCTGCAAGGCGCCGGGAATCTCGATCAGGCGCTTGATGTAGTGGGTCACCACTTGCTCGGGGCTGATCAACACGTCGACTGGAATCGCATCGTTGTCGAAAAGCCCGGCACGGGTCAGGTAAGCCGCCTCACGCACGCGGGCGATTTTGGTCGGGGTGTGGAACAGGGTGTGAGCGACCTGGCAGGCGACCATATTGGTCTCGTCACTGTTGGTGACGGCGACCAGCATGTCGGCGTCGTCGGCACCGGCCTGGCGCAGCACCGTCGGGAACGACGCGCGGCCTTGCACGGTGCGGATATCCAGGCGGTCGCCGAGGTTGCGCAGGCGTTCGGCATCGGTGTCGACCACGGTGATGTCGTTGGCTTCGCTGGCCAAATGCTCGGCCAGCGTACCGCCGACCTGCCCTGCCCCAAGGATGATGATTTTCATCCGGTCACTCCCTTAAACCCGTTCAGCCGCGTGCGGCGGCAATCTTGATCAGTTTGGCGTAGTAGAAGCCATCGTGTCCGCCTTCCTGTGCCAGCAGCTGGCGGCCATGGGGCTGCTTGATGCCGGCCGCCGTGGCCAGGTCCAGCTCTCGCGCGCCGCTGGTGCGGGCGAGGAAGGCTTCGATCACCTCGGTGTTCTCAGTAGGCAAGGTCGAGCAGGTGGCGTAAAGCAGGATGCCGCCGACTTCCAGGGTTGGCCACAAGGCGTCGAGCAGCTCGCCTTGCAGCACGGCCAGGGCGGCGATGTCGTCGGGTTGGCGGGTCAGCTTGATGTCCGGGTGGCGGCGAATCACACCCGTGGCGGAGCATGGCGCGTCGAGCAGAATGCGCTGGAAGGGTTTGCCGTCCCACCAGGTGGCGGTGTCGCGACCGTCGGCGGCGATCAGCTCGGCGCTCAGGCCCAGGCGGGCGAGGTTTTCGCGCACGCGCACCAGGCGCTTGGCTTCCAGGTCGACGGCGACTACCCCCGCGAGGTCTTTTTCGACTTCCAGAATGTGACAGGTCTTACCGCCCGGCGCGCAGCAGGCGTCAAGCACGCGCTGGCCGGGCGCCAGGTCGAGCAGGTCGGCGGCCAGTTGCGCGGCTTCGTCCTGCACGCTGATCCAACCTTCGGCAAAACCCGGCAAGGCGCGCACGTCGGTGGCCGCTTCGAGCACGATGCCGTCAACGCTGAACACGCACGGCGTGGCGTTGATGCCGGCCTCGGTGAGCAATTGCAGATAGGCGTCACGGCTGTGATGGCGACGGTTAACCCGCAGAATCATCGGCGGATGCGCATTGTTGGCGGCGCAAATGGCTTCCCATTGCTCAGGCCAGAAGGCTTTCAACGACTTTTGCAGCCAGCGCGGGTGGGCGGTGCGCACCACCGGGTCATGTTCCAGTTCCGCCAGCAGCGCTTCGCTCTCGCGCTGGGCACGACGCAGCACAGCGTTGAGCAGCGCCTTGGCCCAGGGCTTTTTCAGCTTGTCGGCGCAACCCACGGTTTCGCCGATAGCAGCGTGGGCCGGCACGCGGGTGTAGAGCAGTTGATAGAGGCCGACCAGCAGCAGCGCCTCCACATCGGCATCGGCCGCCTTGAACGGCTTTTGCAGCAACTTGGCCGCCAGGGCCGACAAGCGCGGCTGCCAGCGGGCGGTGCCAAAGGCCAAATCCTGGGTGAAACCGCGATCACGGTCTTCGACCTTATCCAGCTGGGTCGGCAGTGAACTGTTCAGCGAAGCCTTGCCGTTGAGGACGGCGGCGAGAGCCTTGGCGGCGGCCAGACGCGGGTTCATTGAGCGAGCGCCCCGAGAACCGTGCCCAGGGCAAATTTCTCACGGCGGCTGTTGAACAAATCGCTGAAATTCAGCGCTTTGCCGCCGGGCAATTGCAGACGCGTCAGGCACAGCGCCTGCTCACCGCAGGCGACCAACAAGCCTTCCTTGCTGGCGCCGATGATTTCACCGGGGGCGCCTTTGCCGTCGGCCAAGGTGGCGGCCAGCACTTTCAAGGCTTCGCCGCTGAGCGTGCTGTGGCAGATCGGCCACGGGTTGAAGGCACGTACCAGGCGCTCCAGCTCTACGGCCGGGCGGCTCCAGTCGATGCGCGCTTCGTCTTTGTTCAGTTTGTGAGCGTAAGTGGCCAGGCTGTCGTCCTGCACTTCGCCGTCCAGTGTGCCGGCAGCCAGGCCGGCGATGGCTTGCACCACGGCAGGCGGGCCCAGCTCGGCGAGGCGGTCGTGCAGGCTGCCGCCGGTGTCTTCGGCGGTGATCGGGGTGGTGACTTTAAGCAGCATCGGGCCGGTGTCCAGACCCGCCTCCATGCGCATCACGGTCACACCGCTTTCGCTGTCACCGGCTTCTACGGCGCGTTGGATCGGCGCCGCACCGCGCCAGCGTGGCAGCAGCGACGCGTGGCTGTTGATGCAGCCCAAACGTGGGATATCCAGCACCGCTTGCGGCAGGATCAAGCCATAAGCCACCACCACCAGCAGGTCCGGCTTCAACGCGGCCAGTTCGGCCTGGGCCTCGGCGTTGCGCAGGGTCGGTGGTTGCAGCACCTGAATGTTGTGTTCAAGCGCCAACTGCTTGACCGGGCTTGGCATCAGTTTTTGCCCGCGACCGGCCGGGCGGTCCGGCTGGGTGTACACCGCGACGATGTCATAAGGGCTGGCAAGCAGGGCCTTGAGGTGTTCGGCGGCAAATTCAGGCGTGCCGGCAAAAACAATGCGCAGTGGCTCGGTCATGGGAGTTCTCGGTTAAAAACAGTCACAAAAGAAAAAGGCTTGCCGCAGCAAGCCTTTGGAAGAAGGGCATCAAGCTTGCTGGCGATGCTTTTTTTCCAGCTTCTTCTTGATCCGGTCGCGTTTAAGCGTGGACAGGTAATCAACAAACAGCTTGCCGTTGAGGTGGTCGCACTCGTGCTGGATGCACACGGCGAGCAGGCCATCGGCGATCAGCTCGTACGGCTTGCCATCACGGTCCAGCGCCTTGATCTTCACGCGCAGCGGGCGCTCGACGTTCTCGTAGAACTCCGGCACCGACAGGCAGCCTTCCTGGTATTCGCCCATCTCGTCGGTCAGCGGTTCGAACTCGGGGTTGATAAACACCCGGGGTTCGCTGCGATCTTCCGACAGGTCCATGACCACGACGCGTTGATGCACGTTGACCTGGGTGGCGGCAAGGCCGATGCCCGGGGCTTCATACATTGTTTCAAACATGTCATCGACCAACTGACGAACCTTGTCGTCCACTACGGCCACCGGTTTGGCGATCGTGCGCAGGCGCGAGTCGGGAAATTCGAGGATGTTCAAAATAGCCATAAGCGTAATTGCTGCACATGTGAGGTAGAGGCAAATCGGCGGTGGGATGGACCCAGGCAGCCGGTGTGAAAGGTTCGAAAGCCGCGAAGGCTATGGCATTTCACGCGAACGCACATAATAAAGGAGATTCACCCCATGAGGAAATCGCTACTCGTCTTGCTGCTGTGGGCGCCGCTCACCCTGGCCATGATTGCGCCGCCCGGCCAGCGTCTGGAACACGCGACGCAACAGGCCATCCAGCACTTTTTACTGCACAACCGCATTCTCGATTCAGCCCAGGACCTGGATAACGCGCCTTACATTGTCGCGGCCGACGCGGGCCGAGTGTTGGGCGCCAACGGCGAGCGCGTGTATGCCAGGGGCATCTTGGATCCGACCCAGCCAAGCTACGGGATCTTTCGACGCGGTAAGGCCTACACCGACCCTCAAACCCAAGAGGTGCTGGGCATAAACGCCGACGACGTTGGCACTGCACGCTTTGTGATGGCGGGCGATGTTTCCACCCTTGCGGTGCAGCGGGTCACCCAGGAAATCCGGCCAGGTGACCGCCTGTTGCGTGCCGAACCACCCGTTGAACAGGCCAGCCTGAAGCCTGGGCCCTTCATAGAAGGGCACATCATCGATGTGCCCAAAGGCGTCACCCAGATCGGCGTATTGGACGCCGTGACCCTGAACAAGGGCCGTCGTGATGGCTTGGTCGAAGGCCAATTGCTCACGGTGATCAAGGCCGGCGCCACCGTACGCGACACCCTCACGGGTGCGCACACCACGCTCCCGGATGAGCGCGCCGGCACGCTGCTGGTGTTTCGCACCTATGAAAAGCTCAGTTATGGCCTGGTGCTCAGTGCCTCACGCGCACTCGCCGTTGAGGACCGATTCGAGACTGCCCGACAAACACAATAAATAGCCTGCTAAATAAGTTACCAACAGAGTTATCCACAGCTTGTTCCGGTCAAGGATGATCAAATGTATCCGATAAACAGCAGTGAAATTTCCCCGTCAGAACTGGAAGCTCGGCTACGCTTGCACAGGCTGCCGGAACTGGGTCCCAAGCGTTTTCGTGTATTGATCGACGCGTTCGGCTCGGCCTCAAAGGCCATCAGCGCCCCCGCCAGCGCCTGGCGTTCCCTCGGGTTGCCGGCCATCAGCGCCGATGCCCGGCGCAGCCCCGAAATACGTGACGCTGCCGGTGAAACATTGGCGTGGTTGGAGCAGCCGGCCCAGCATTTGCTGATGTGGGACCAACCTGAGTACCCGGCACTGCTCGCCCAGATCGACGACGCACCACCGTTATTGTTCGTCGCTGGCGACCCGAAAATCCTGGAAAAACCGCAGTTGGCCATGGTCGGCAGCCGCCGTGCATCCCGCCCTGGCATGGACACCGCCGCGGCCTTTTCCCGCGCTTTGGCGAGTGCCGGTTTCGTCATCACCAGTGGCCTCGCGTTGGGTATCGATGGCGCGGCGCACCAGGCAGCGCTGGATGTTGGCGGCCAGACAATCGGCGTGCTCGGCACCGGGCTGGAAAACTTTTATCCACAGCGGCACCGACGGCTCGCAGCGGCGATGATTGCCCAGGGCAGCGCGGTGGTTTCCGAGTTTCCGCTGAACGCCGCACCCCAGGCGGCTAACTTCCCCCGGCGCAACCGAATCATCAGTGGCCTCTCACTGGGCGTGCTGGTGGTGGAAGCCAGCATGGCCAGCGGTTCGCTGATCACCGCGCGGCTGGCGGCCGAGCAAGGGCGCGAGGTGTATGCGATTCCGGGCTCCATTCATCACCCAGGCGCCAAGGGTTGCCATCAGTTGATCCGCGATGGCGCGACGCTGGTGGAATCCATCGAGCATATTCTGGAAGGCTTGCGCGGCTGGCAGGCCCTGTCCCGCCCGACGCCGATGCCAGTGACTCACCCACTGGTGGCGCTGCTGCACGCGGCGCCGCATACCAGCGAGGCCTTGGCGATTGCCAGCGGTCGGCCTTTGTCCCACGTGCTGGCTACACTGACCGAGCTTGAGCTGGAAGGCCAAGTGATCTGCGAAAGCGGGCGCTGGCTCGCGCGCTGCTAGGTTTTGTAAAGAAGATCGGTAAACTGCGCAGAGCTTTAGTCCGGAGAGTGAGCAATGGTCAACAGGTGGCGTGTGCTGGAAACCGCACGAGAAATTCGCGCAGGCGCGGTGATCGCCTATCCGACCGAGGCGGTCTGGGGCCTGGGCTGCGACCCGTGGAACGAAGAAGCGGTGGACCGGCTGCTGGCGATCAAGAATCGGTCAGTGGACAAGGGCCTGATCCTGGTGGCGGATAACATTCGCCAGTTCGATTTTCTCTTTGAAGACTTCCCGGACGCCTGGATCGAGCGCATGGCCAGTACCTGGCCTGGGCCGAACACCTGGCTGGTGCCGCATCAGGACTTGCTGCCTGCATGGGTCACAGGTGTGCATGACACGGTGGCGTTGCGGGTGAGCGACCATCCGCTGGTGCGGGATTTGTGTTCGTTGGTGGGGCCGCTGATTTCCACCTCGGCCAACCCGCAGGGCCGCCCGGCTGCGCGTACGCGGCTTCGCGTGGAGCAGTATTTCCGCGGCCAGGTGGATCGGGTGCTGGGTGGTGCCCTGGGTGGGCGCAAGAACCCAAGCCTGATTCGCGATTTGGCGACGGGTGAGGTGGTGCGGCCGTCCTGAGACCGAGGTGCGGCCATCGCGGGCAAGCCCGGCTCCCACAGGGAAATGCGATCAAAATGTGGGAGCCGGGCCTGCCCGCGATGAGGCCCTTACAACCTCAAGAGATCTACCGCCTTATGGCAACAAAATAGTCGACCCCGTCGTCCGCCGCCCCGACAACTCAGTCTGCGCCTTCGCCGCGTCCGCCAGCGAAAACCGCTGGTTGATATCAATGCGCACCTTGCCGCTCTTGATCATCGAGAACAGGTCATCCGCCATCGCCTGCAAGTTTTTCGGGTTGCTGGCATAGGTCGCCAAGGTCGGCCGCGTGACATACAGCGAGCCCTTCGCCGCCAGAATCCCCAGGTTTACGCCATCCACCGCGCCCGACGCATTCCCGAAACTCACCACCAGCCCACGCGGCGCAACGCTGTCCAGCGAAGTCAGCCAGGTGTCTTTGCCGACGCCGTCGTACACCACCGGCACCTTTTTACCGTCGGTCAGTTCCAGTACGCGTTGTGCGACGTTTTCCTTGCTGTAATCGATGGTTTCCCAGGCGCCGAGGGATTTGGCCAGTGCTGCCTTTTCCGGCGAACTCACGGTGCCGATCAACTTCACGCCCAAGGCCTTGGCCCATTGGCAGGCCAGCGAACCCACGCCACCGGCAGCAGCGTGGAACAGAATGGTTTCGCCGCCCTTCAATTCGTAGGTCTGGCGCAGCAGGTACTGCACGGTCAGGCCCTTGAGCATGGCGCCAGCGGCTTGTTCGAAGCTGATGTCGTCCGGCAGATGCACCAGGTTGGCGGCGGGCAATGTGTGCAACTCGCTGTAGGCACCCAGCGGGCCGCTGCCGTAGGCCACACGGTCGCCCACTTTGAATTGCGTGACTTCGCTGCCCACCGCGTCGACCACACCCGCGCCCTCTGCGCCCAGGCCCGAAGGCAGCGCTGGCGGTGCATACAGACCGCTGCGGAAATAGGTGTCGATGAAGTTCAGGCCAATGGCCTCGTTACGCACGCGAACCTGCTGCGGGCCAGGCTCTGCCGGCGTGTAGTCCACATACTCAAGCACTTCGGGGCCGCCATGGGCGCTGAACTGGATACGTTTGGCCATCTGCACTTCTCCTGAGGTCGAATTCGCGTAGCCCTCTATCCCACTCCTATGCTTGATCTTCGTCAACTGCGGCAGCATGGAGTGCGGTGGTATCCTGTGCGCCCATTTGCCGCCGACGCCCAATGGCCTCGCGTAGCTTTGCCCGATTCAAGGTGATGCCATGACTACTCGCACCGAGGCTGTTAAAGCCTACCTGCTCGACCTGCAAGACCGCATTTGCAGCGCCCTGGAAACCTTCGAGACGGACACTCGCTTTATCGAAGACGCCTGGACCCGGCCTGCCGGCGGTGGCGGTCGCACCCGTGTAATTGAAAACGGCACGGTGATCGAAAAAGGCGGCGTTAACTTTTCCCACGTGTTCGGCAGCGGCCTGCCACCGTCGGCCAGTGCGCATCGCCCTGAGCTGGCCGGTCGCGGCTTTGAGGCCTTGGGCGTATCGCTGGTGATCCACCCGCACAACCCGCATGTGCCGACGTCCCACGCCAACGTGCGCTTTTTCATCGCCGAAAAAGAAGGCGAAGAACCGGTGTGGTGGTTCGGCGGCGGCTTCGACCTCACGCCCTACTACGGCAACGAAGAAGACTGCATCCACTGGCACCGCGTGGCCGAGCAGGCCTGTGCGCCGTTCGGGCCGGACGTGTACGCGCGCTACAAGGCGTGGTGCGACACCTACTTCCATATCAAGCACCGTAACGAACCTCGCGGCATCGGCGGCCTGTTCTTCGATGACTTGAACGAGTGGGGCTTCGACACCTGCTTCGCCTTCATCCGCGCCATCGGCGACGCCTACATCGACGCCTACCTGCCAATCGTGCAGCGCCGCAAGGCCATGGCGTACACCGAGCAGCAGCGTCAATTCCAGGAGTTCCGCCGTGGGCGCTATGTCGAGTTCAACCTCGTCTATGACCGTGGCACCCTGTTTGGCCTGCAGTCGGGCGGGCGCACCGAGTCGATCCTGATGTCGCTGCCGCCGCAAGTGCGCTGGAGCTACGACTGGAAAGCCGAGGCCGGCAGCGAAGAAGCGCGCCTCACCGATTACTTCCTGCAAGACCGCGACTGGCTCGGCATTGCCGCGCCCAAGGCGGCGGTCTGATGGATCGTTATGTCGTGTTCGGCAACCCCATCGGCCACAGCAAGTCGCCGTTGATCCACCGTATGTTTGCCGAGCAGACCGGCGAGCAACTGGACTACAGCACCTTGCTGGCGCCGCTGGAGGATTTCACCGGCTGTGCCCGTGAGTTTTTTCAGCAAGGCCGTGGCGCCAATGTCACCGTACCGTTCAAGGAAGACGCCTACCGCCTGGCCAACAGCCTGACCGAACGTGCCCAGCGGGCCGGGGCGGTGAACACCCTGAGCAAGCTGGTCGACGGCACGTTGCTGGGCGATAACACCGACGGCGCCGGCCTGGTGCGTGACCTGACGGTGAATGCCGGGTTAAGCCTGCAAGGCAAACGCATCCTGCTGCTCGGTGCCGGTGGCGCGGTACGCGGGGCGTTGGAGCCCTTGCTGGCCGAGCAACCAGCGTCGCTGATCATCGCCAACCGCACCGTGGAAAAAGCCGAATTGCTCGCCGAGCTGTTCGACGACCTGGGCCCGGTGTCTGCCAGCGGTTTCGACTGGCTGCGTGAGCCGGTGGACGTGATCATCAATGCCACGTCCGCCAGCCTGTCAGGCGATGTACCGCCGATTGCCGGCAGCCTGATCGAACCGGGTAAGACGTTCTGCTACGACATGATGTACGCCAAAGAACCCACCGCGTTTTGCCGTTGGGCTTCAGAGCAGGGCGCAGCGGTGGCGATGGATGGTTTGGGCATGCTCGTGGAGCAGGCGGCGGAAGCGTTCTTCCTGTGGCGCGGTGTGCGCCCGGACTCGGCGCCGGTGTTGGCTGAGCTACGGCGGCAGTTGGCTTAATACAAAGCAAATGTGGGCACAGTCAGTGTGGGAGCTGGCTTGCCTGCGATAGCGGTGTGTCAGATACAAATTTGTTGGCTGACCCACCGCTATCGCAGGCAAGCCAGCTCCCACAGGTTTAACCGCATTCAGTCTTCAAAATGGATAGGGCATTTGTCGGCCCCTTCCAATTTCTTTAATTCTTCCACGACCTGCGGTCTGGCCCCGCGCAACGTCAGGCTACGCCCCAACCCCTTCAACCGCCGCGCCTCCTGATGCAGCATCTCCACCCCCGAATAGTCGATAAAGTTGATCTGCTGCGCCTCGATCACCACCCGCTCGCCCTGCAAGCTCTGCAGCCGCACCTGCAGGTAATGGCTGGCGCCAAAAAAGATCGAGCCGCCGACCCGCAACACATCTTCGTCACCATCGCGCCACTGCTGCACGCGCGGTTGCGAGGTGCGCTTGAGGTAGAAAAACAACGAGGCCAGCACCCCGGCATAGATTGCCGTTTGCAGCTCCAGCAGCAAGGTGGCGACGCACGTCAGGCTCATCACCACAAACTCGGCGCGGCTGACGCGGAACAGTGCGCGAATACCGCGGTAATCCACCAGGCCCCAGCAGATCAGCAGGATGCTCGCGGCCATGCTCGGGATCGGGATATGCGCGATCAACGCCGCACCAAACAGTGCGAATAAAGCCACCCACAGCGCAGAAAACACCCCGGCCAAGGGTGAGCAGGCGCCCGCCTCGTAGCTTAAGCCCGAGCGGGTAAAGGATCCGGCTGACAAGTAGCCGGAAAAAAATCCGCCAACGATATTGGATAAACCCTGCGCGCGGACTTCCTGGTTGGCATCCAGCAATTGCTGCGAGCGCGCCGACAGCGAGCGCGCAATCGACAGGCTGGTGACCAGCCCCAGCATACCCACCGCCACCGCACTCGGCAGCAAACGCAGCAGCGTATCCAGGTCCATCGGCAACGGGCTGAACGGCGGCAGCTTGCCCACAAACGAACTGACCTGCGCCACGTGCCCGAACATCGCCGGCCACAGCCAGGCCACCAGGCTGCCCAGGGCCAGGGCGATCAACAGCGTCGGCCAGCGTGGCACCCAGTATTTGAGCAACGCGCCCATCAATAAGGTGCCCAGCCCCAAAGCGAGAGAGGCGTGGTCCCACTCGCCACTGTGGTTGATCAGCGCCAGCAGGCTGTTGATCGCCGTGGCCTGGCTGGGCAGATCCAGCCCGAGCAAGTTGGGCAACTGCCCCAAGGCAATCACCACGGCAGCACCCAGGGTGAACCCGAGCACCACCGAGTGCGAGACGAAATTCACCAGCGCGCCGAAGCGCAGCATGCCCAACAGCCACTGGAAAACCCCGGCGAGAAATGTCAGCAGCAGGATCAGCGTGATGTAGTCCTGTGACCCCGGCACGGCCAAGGGGCTGACGCTGGCGTAGAGCACGATGGAAATCGCGGCTGTCGGGCCGCAGATCAGGTGCCAGGAGGAACCCCAAAGGCAGGCGATCAGCACCGGGATGATGGCAGCGTACAGGCCGTATTCCGGTGGGAGACCGGCGATCAGCGCGTAGGCAATCGACTGCGGCAGCGCGAGCACGGCGCCACTGAGGCCGACCATCGCATCCCGGCCGACGCTGGCGCGGGTTTGGCGCGGTAGCCAGGCGAGGAAAGGAAAGAGTGTGTGGCGGTTGGGCCGGGGCATCGCAAACTCGGTCGAAAAGGTTAGCTCAGGGTATCAGCACATACCGGTACCTGTGGGAGCTGGCTTGCCTGCGATAGCATCACCTAGGTCTGACTGACAGACCACGTTGTCTGCATCGCAGGCAAGCCAGCTCCCACAAAAGCCAGTTCCCAAAAAGGATCGATTTCGGGGGTTAGAGTTTGGCTTTGACAGCCGCCAACGCATCCTGGCCATCCACAGTTTTTACCCCGTCGAGCCACTTATCCAACACCGCCGGATTGGCCTTGATCCACGCCTTGGCCGCCTCGGCATTCCTGACCTTCTTATTCACCACCTCAGCCATGATGCTGTTCTCCATTTCCTGGGTGAAAGTCAGGTTGGTCAGCAGCTTCCCGACATTCGGGCAGGCCTGTGCATAACCCTTGCGGGTCAGGGTGAACACGCTGCCTTTGTCACCGAAGTACTTCTCGCCGCCCTTGAGGTAATGCATTTTCAACTGCACGTTCATCGGGTGCGGCGTCCAGCCGAGGAAGGTGACGAATTTCTGTTTCTTCACCGCCCGCGACACTTCGGCGAGCATCGCCTGTTCACTCGACTCGATCAGCTTCCACTGGCCCAGGTCGAAGTCGTTCTTCTTGATGATCTCCTGCAGCGAAATATTCGCCGGCGCGCCGGAGCCGATGCCGTAAATCTTTTTGTCGAACTTGTCGGCAAACTTGTTCAAGTCGGCAAAGTCATGCACCCCGGCGTCCCACACGTAATCCGGCACGGCCAGGGTGAACTCGGTGCCTTCGAGGTTTTTCGCCAGTTGCACCACGTCGCCATTGGCGACGAACTTGTCATAGAAGCCCTGCTGCGCCGGCATCCAGTTGCCCATGAACACATCGACCTGGCCATCCTTGAGCCCGCCAAATGTAATCGGCACCGCCAGGGTGTCGACCTTGGCCTTATAGCCAATGCCATTCAGCAAAAAACCGGTGATGGCATTGGTGGCGGCGATATCGCTCCAGCCTGGATCGGCCATCTTCACCGTGTCACAGCTGGAGTCCGCGTACACATGGGCGCTGGTCAGCGCCAACATACCCACTGCCCCTGAAATAAGCACCGCAGTCAACTTTCGCATGGCCTTCCCTCTGTCTATTTATTGGTTTTGGCAGGGTTGTGGATAACGTGCCTTGCGCTCCAGGTCGTCGAGGTCGATATGGTTGCGCATGTATTGCTGACTGGCGTCCACCAGTGGCTGGTGATCCCAGCTCTTCAGCTTGCCTTGGGTCAGCGCCTCAAACACCAGGCGGCGACGGCGTTGGCTGGCGAGCACCTGTTGGTGGATCGCCGGGATGTCCCATTTGGCCCGCGCCTCACTCAAAAACGCCTCGAACAGTGGCCGGTGTTCCGGTGACTGGCTGAGGTTTTCCCGCTCGTGCGGGTCGTTGTGCACATCGAACAGTAGACAAGGGTCGTCTTCGCTGTAGATGAATTTGTAGGCGCCCCGGCGAATCATCATCAATGGGCTGATGGTGCCTTCAGCCATGTACTCGCCAAACACTTCGTCATGCCCGCCCTGCCCTCGCAAATGCGCGAGCAGCGAGCGCCCGTCCAGCGGCAAGCGCGGGTCCAGCTCGCCGCCGGCCAGTTCCACCAGGGTTGGCAACAGGTCGGCGGTGGACACGGCTTTGCTCACGCGGCCCGCCGCAAACTGCCCCGGCGCACTGACCAGCAGCGGCACGCGGGCGGCCATTTCGAACCAGTGCATTTTGTACCAGAGGCCGCGCTCACCGAGCATGTCGCCGTGGTCGCCGGAGAAGATGATGATGGTGTCATCGGCCAGGCCGGTGTCTTCCAGGGTTTGCAGGAGTTTGCCGACGTTGCTGTCGATGTAGCTGCACGCGCCGAAATACGCACGCCGCGCGTCGCGAATCTTGTCCAACGGCAGCGGCTTGTCCCACAGGTCGTAGACCTTGAGCAGGCGCTGGGAATGCGGGTCGAGGTCGGCCTGGGCGGGCGTCGCAGGCAACGGGATGTCGCTGTCGTCGTACAGGTCCCAGAACGGCTTGGGAATCGTGTACGGGTCGTGTGGGTGAGTCATCGACACGGTCAGGCAGAACGGCTGCTCGCCGTCTTCGCGGATATGGTCGAACAGGTACTGCTGGGCCTTGAACACCACCTCTTCATCGAAATCCAGCTGGTTGGTGCGTACACACGGGCCGGCTTGCAGCACCGATGACATGTTGTGATACCAGGTGGGGCGCACGTCCGGCTCATCCCAGTTCACTGCCCAGCCATAGTCGGCGGGGTAGATGTCGCTGGTCAGGCGCTCTTCGTAACCGTGCAACTGGTCAGGCCCGCAGAAGTGCATCTTGCCCGATAGCGCGGTGCGGTAGCCGAGGCGGCGCAGGTAGTGGGCATAGGTCGGCACATCGGCGGGGAAATCTGCTGCGTTGTCGTAGGCGCCAATCTTGCTCGGCAACTGGCCGCTGACCAGGGTGAAGCGCGACGGCGCGCACAGCGGGCTGTTGCAGTAGGCGGCGTCGAACACCACGCCCTGTTCGGCGAGGCGGCTCAGGTTCGGCAGTTTGATCGGGGAAGGTCCGTAGAACGGAAGCAGCGGTGCGGCCATTTGATCGGCCATGATGAAAAGAATGTTCTTGCGCTTCATGAGTCTTCGGCATTCCATAGGCAGTGTTTATGCGAATGAGCATGCGGCCCATGGAAAATGGGGTAAAGCCCATGAAAAGCAATGTCTAGGATAAGCACAGCTTATGTATGAAGCCCTTGGCGATGTATCCCTCGACCTGCTGCGCGCGTTCGAGGCGGCGGCGCGCCACCGCAGCTTTACCGCTGCGGCCATGGAGCTGGGCACTACCCAGCCGGCCATCAGCCAGCAGATCAAGCGCCTCGAAGAACAGCTGGCGATTCGCCTGTTTGATCGCATTTACCGTGGCATTGAACTGACCGATGCCGGCGCCCTGTTGTTCGAGCATGTGCAAGGCGGTTTGCAGACCATCAATCAAGGCCTGAGCGCGATCACCCAGCAGGATCAGCACGAAGTGCTGCAAGTGGCCACCGACTTCGCCTTCGCCGCCTACTGGCTGATGCCGCGCCTGCACCGCTTTCACCAGGCTAACCCGCAGGTCGACGTCAGCCTGGTGACCAGCGAACGCAACCACGCCACCTTGCGCAGCGATATCGACGTGGCGGTGTTGTTCGGCGACGGCCGTTTCAAACAGGGCGACAGCCTGTGGCTGTTCAACGAGGAAGTATTCCCGGTGTGCAGCCCGCAATGGCTCAAGGACCAAGCCCAGCCGCTGACGGTGCAGACGTTGCAGGACTATCCCCTGCTGCACCTGCGCCAGGAAAACAACAGCCAGTGGTTCGACTGGAGCGGCGTGTTTCGCGAACTGGGCATTACCACCGCGCCCACGCCCGGCCAACTGCGCTTCGACAATTACACGTTGTTGATTCAGGCGGCGATTGCCGGCCAGGGCGTGGCCATCGGCTGGCGCCATTTGGTGGATAACCTGCTGGAACAGAACTGGCTGTGCCGGCCGATCAGCGACACAGTGATTTCACGCTTCGGCTATTACGTGGTGCAACCGCAGCGCAAACGCCGCGGGCAATTGGTCGAGCGCTTTGTCGACTGGCTGGTGGCCGAGCAAGCCAGCAGCGCGCAATCGCTGACCGGGCTGGCCCTGCCGTCGATTGCGGTCTAGGATCGGCGCATATTGGATCCGGATTTCGCCATGCAACGTATCAAGGGTTACCACGCCCATATCTACTTCGACGCCAGCACCATCGACCAGGCGCGGCAGCTTTGCGAGGACGCGGCCAAGCTGTTCCCGCTGCGCATGGGCCGTGTGCATGAACGCCCGGTGGGCCCGCATCCGGACTGGAGCTGCCAACTGGCATTCGAGCCGGAGTACATCGGCGTAGTACTGCCGTGGTTGGCGTTGCACCGTGAGGGGTTGGTGGTGTTCCTGCACCCTGATACCGGCGATGACCTGAAGGATCACACCGATTACGCGATCTGGATGGGCGCCATGCGTGAGCTGGACCTGTCTATTTTTTGACCAGCTCTGATCAAAATCCCGTCGCCGCGTAAAAGCCGACGGGATTTTTTATGGATTAACCCAATATATGGGACTGTTATTTATATATTGAGATATCGCCAGTCATAGGTTTATATTCGCCCATCTGCTTTTTTCAGCACCCACTCATTTCAGGTGAAGCGATGCAGGCGCAATTGATCGCGCTCGACTGGGGGACCAGCTCCCTTCGTGCTTATAAACTCGGCCCGGCCGGCAAGGTGCTTGAACAACGCACACTGGCGTTCGGGATCATGCACCTGCCCAGCGAACCTCGGGAGATTGCCGGCGTACGTTGCAGCGATGGCTTCGAGTTGGCGTTCGATGCGGCCTGCGGTGATTGGCTGGAGGCCGAACCGAGCCTGCCGGTGATCGCGTGCGGCATGGTCGGCAGCGCCCAGGGCTGGAGCGAAGCGGCCTATCGCAACACGCCGGTCGATGTCGCCAGCCTGGGCCAGGCGCTGCATTCCGTGCGCAGCCTGCGCGGCGTCGAGGTGCACATCGTGCCCGGCGTGATCGAACAAGTGGGCTTGCCGAATGTGATGCGCGGCGAAGAAACCCAAGTGCTGGGCGTGCTGCAAGGCCTCGGTGCGCAGGTGTTGATCGGCCTGCCCGGCAGCCATTCCAAATGGGTCGAGGTGGTGGATGGCTGCATCACCCACTTCGACACCTTCATGACCGGCGAGCTGTTTGCGGTGCTGAGCCAGCACAGCATCCTCGGCCGTACGCAAAAGGCTGCCGACCACTTCCAGGCCGAGGCGTTTGATCGCGGCGTGCATGTGGCGCTGTCTGAAGACGGCCAGCGCGGCGTGCTTTCTACACTGTTCAGTGCCCGCACCCTGGGCCTCACCGCCGAGCTGGCACCTGACCAGCAGCCGGATTACCTCTCCGGCCTGCTGATCGGCCATGAACTGGCCGGCCTGCCGGCGCACGCAAAACACCAGCCTATCGTGCTGGTCGGCACCGCACCGCTCTGCGCCCGTTACCAACGCGCCCTCGCCCTTTGCGGCTTCGCCCACGTCAGCCTGGCGCAAGCGGCCACCGAGCGCGGCCTGTGGCAATTGGCCGTGGCCGCTGGGCTCACTCAACCTGTCCTGGAGGCCTGACATGCTCAAGCAAGCACTCGCACACAACGGTTTGATCGCAATCCTGCGCGGCGTACGACCGGACGAGGCCGAGGCGATTGGCCAGGTGCTCTATCAGGCCGGCTTTCGGGTGATCGAAGTGCCGCTGAATTCGCCGGACCCTTACACCAGCATCCGCACCCTGCGCGACAGCCTGCCCGCCGATTGCCTGATCGGCGCGGGCACCGTGTTGACGCCGGAGCAGGTCGAGCAGGTCAAAGCCGCGGGTGGCCAAGTGATCGTCATGCCCCACAGCGATGCCAAGGTGTTGCGCGCGGCGAAAGCGGCGGGCTTGTACCTGTCGCCGGGTGTGGCCACGCCCACCGAAGCCTTCGCTGCACTGGCCGAAGGCGCCGACGTGTTGAAGCTGTTCCCGGCCGAGCAAATGGGCCCGGCGGTGATCAAGGCGTGGCTGGCGGTATTGCCGACGGGCACCTTGTTGCTGCCGGTGGGCGGCGTGACCCCGGACAACATGCAGGTGTATTTCGACGCGGGCGCCAAGGGCTTCGGCCTGGGTTCGGGGTTGTTCAAGCCGGGCATGTCCGTGGACCAAGTCGCGAGCAGCGCCCAGGCGTATGTCGCCGCGTGGAACGCGTTGAATTGATGCCCTGAAAAGAAAACACGTTTTGCGCCCTCGGCGCTGCATCGACAAGAGAGATAAGAAGATGAAAATCACCAAATTGACCACCTTCATCGTCCCGCCGCGCTGGTGCTTCCTCAAGGTCGAAACCGACCAGGGCGTGACCGGCTGGGGTGAGCCTGTGGTCGAAGGCCGCGCGCACACCGTGGCGGCCGCCGTCGAAGAACTGTCCGACTACCTGATCGGCAAAGACCCACGCAATATCGAAGACATCTGGACCGTGCTCTATCGCGGCGGTTTCTACCGGGGCGGCGCTGTGCACATGAGCGCCCTCGCCGGTATCGACCAGGCGCTGTGGGACATCAAGGGCAAGGCACTGGGTGTGTCGGTCAGTGACCTGCTCGGCGGCCAGGTGCGCGACAAGATCCGCGTGTATTCGTGGATCGGCGGCGACCGCCCGGCTGACACTGCGCGTGCGGCCAAAGAGGCCGTGGCCCGTGGTTTTACCGCAGTGAAAATGAACGGCACCGAAGAGCTGCAATTCGTCGACAGCTTTGAAAAAGTCGACCTGGCCCTGGCCAACGTCGCCGCCGTGCGCGATGCGGTGGGCCCGAACGTCGGCATCGGCGTCGACTTCCATGGCCGCGTGCACAAGCCGATGGCCAAGGTGCTGATGAAAGAACTCGACCCCTACAAACTGATGTTTATCGAAGAGCCGGTGCTCAGCGAAAATTACGAAGCACTCAAGGAGTTGGCGCCGCTGACCAGCACGCCGATTGCCCTGGGCGAGCGCCTGTTCTCGCGTTGGGACTTCAAGCGTGTACTCAGCGAAGGCTACGTCGACATCATCCAGCCGGACGCCTCTCACGCCGGGGGTATCACCGAAACCCGCAAGATCGCCAACATGGCCGAAGCCTACGACGTGGCCCTGGCCCTGCACTGCCCGCTGGGCCCGATTGCCTTGGCGGCCTGCCTGCAATTGGACGCGGTTTGCTACAACGCGTTTATCCAGGAGCAAAGCCTGGGCATTCACTACAACGAGAGCAACGACTTGCTCGACTACGTGCGCGACCCGGGCGTGTTCGACTATGACAAAGGCTTTGTGAAGATCCCCAACGGGCCGGGCCTGGGCATCGAGATCAACGAGGAATACGTGATCGAACGCGCGGCCATCGGCCACCGCTGGCGCAACCCGATCTGGCGGCATGCCGACGGCAGCTTTGCCGAGTGGTAATACCTCCACGCTGATCATTCCCACGCTCCGCGTGGGAATGCCTCCTGTGACGCTCTGCGTCACGCTTTTAAAAGCGGACGCGGAGCGTCCCGAGTTGCATTCCCACGCGGAGCGTGGGAACGATCAATACAGACCTCAATAAACATAACAAGAGGCAACCTCCATGCACCCTGAATCCTTCACCGGGCAGGCTTCTTTAGTCACGCCCAGCAGAAAGCGCTTCTTTATCATGGTGCTGCTGTTTATCACCGTGGTGATCAACTACCTCGACCGCAGCAACCTGTCGATTGCCGCCCCGGCGTTGACCAGCGAGCTGGGGATCGACCCGGTGCACGTCGGGCTGATCTTCTCCGCCTTCGGCTGGACCTACGCGGCCATGCAGATCCCCGGCGGCTGGCTGGTGGACCGCGTGCCGCCGCGTATTCTCTACACCGTGGCCCTGCTGCTGTGGTCGATTGCCACCGTGATGCTGGGCTTTGCCGCCAGCTTTATCGCGCTGTTTGTGCTGCGCATGGCGGTTGGCGCATTGGAAGCACCGGCCTACCCGATCAACAGCCGCGTAGTCACCACCTGGTTCCCCGAGCGCGAGCGCGCCACGGCGATTGGTGTGTATACGTCGGGGCAATTTGTCGGGCTGGCGTTTCTCACGCCGGTGCTGGCCTGGCTGCAGCATGCGTTTGGCTGGCACATGGTGTTTGTCGCCACCGGTGGCGTGGGCATTTTGTGGGCGCTGATCTGGTACGCGGTGTACCGCGAGCCGAAGGATTTCAAAGGCGCCAACGCCGCTGAAATCGAGCTGATCCGCGAAGGTGGCGGGCTGGTGGACATGCAGGCGAAAGCGGTCAAGGCGCCCTTCAGTTGGGTCGACCTGGGCATCGTGCTGAGCAAGCGCAAGCTGTGGGGCATCTACCTGGGGCAGTTCTGCCTGAACTCCACGCTGCGGTTTTTCCTGACGTGGTTTCCGACCTACCTGGTGAAATATCGCGGCATGGACTTCATCAAGTCCGGCTTGCTGGCGTCGCTGCCGTTTCTGGCCGCGTTTATCGGCGTGCTGTGTTCGGGGATTTTTTCTGACTGGCTGATTCGCCGGGGCACGTCGGTGGGCTTTGCGCGCAAGTTGCCGATTATCGGCGGGCTGCTGATTTCCACGGCGATCATTGGCGCTAACTATGTGGACTCGACCGCATGGGTGATTGCGTTTCTGGCCGTGGCGTTCTTTGGCAATGGCCTGGCGTCGATCACCTGGTCATTGGTATCGACCTTGGCGCCGGCGCGGTTGCTGGGGCTGACGGGTGGGGTGTTTAACTTCATCGGTAACTTGTCGGCGATTACCACGCCGATTGTGATTGGCTTTCTGGCCAGCGGCGACTCGTTTGCGCCGGCGATTACCTACATTGCGGTGCTGGCGTTGCTGGGGGCGCTGTCTTACGTGTTGCTGGTAGGCAAGGTCGAACGTATTGAGCTGAATGAATAACCTGTGGCGATTGGGCTCCTGTGGTGAGCGGGCTTCCAGTGGCGAGCGGGCTTGTTGTGGCGAGCGGGCTTGCCCCGCGTTGGGGTGCGTAGCGCCCCCAAAACCGGACGACGCGGTTTCCCTGAAAAAACGCGGTGGCCTTGGTGGGGCTGCTTCGCACCCCAACGCGGGGCAAGCCCGCTCGCCACAACAAGCCCGCTCGCCACAACAGCCCCGCTCGCACAACAAGCCTGCCTCACCACAAGCGCATCGGCGTTAGTTGAGCACGCCGTCCAGAATCTCGTAGACGATGCCCGTGCCCACTGCAATCAACACCACATCTGGCCCGGACCGGCGCCATTCATAGCCTTGGTAAACCGGCAAGCGCGACAGGGCGCGGTTATCCAGGCGTTCGCCATAGTAGCCACGTGGCAATGGCTGGCCGCGTACCAGGCGTACATTCGGCGGTGGCGGTGCGCCGCGTGAGAACTGGCCGTGGTTGTCGTGGATGATCTGCCGCACCGGGCCGAAGTCCTGAGGCGGGCCGCGGCGGTTGTCCTGCGGGCCGCGATGGTCGTCGCCACGTTGCTCGTGCTGGCCTTGCGGGCCGCCACGGCCAGGGCCATCGCCATCACCGCGTTGGTCAGGCGGCGCGGCCTGCACCAAGGCACTCGCGCCGAGCATCAGCACGCCGAGACCAGCGATCAAGCGTTTAGGCATTTTCATGGGGGTGATTCCTCAGTACTGCACGAACAAAAAAGGGATTTCGAACCGGGTTCGAAATCCCTTGGTCTTGTCAGTTTAGGTACTGATTCGACAGTTTGATTCCTCTGTATCAGGAACTTTACCTACTGCTACACGGCGTTTACTTACGGGCGTTACGGACACCTTCCGACAGCGCCGCGCAAAGGCCCAAAACACCCTCAATGGCTTGCTGATCATTTTTGGCACTGGCGATGTGGTCGATCAGTGCCGAACCCACCACCACACCGTCTGCCAGGCGCGCGATGGCGGCGGCCTGTTCCGGCGTGCGAATACCAAAACCGATGCTGATCGGCAGGTCGGTGTGGCGACGCAGGCGGGTCACGGCTTCTTCGACGTGCTCCAGGGTGGCGGCACCGGCACCGGTCACACCGGCCACCGAAACGTAGTACACGAAGCCGGAGCTGCCGTTCAGCACGGTCGGCAGGCGCACGTCATCGGTGGTTGGCGTGGTCAGGCGGATAAAGTCGATGCCTGCGGCCTGGGCCGGGTCGCACAGTTCGCCGTTATGCTCGGGCGGCATGTCGACCACGATCAGGCCGTCAACGCCGGCTTCTTTCGCGTCAGCAATGAACTGCGGCACGCCGTATTTGTGGATCGGGTTGAAGTAGCCCATCAACACCAGCGGCGTATCGTGGTTGTCTTTGCGGAACTCGCGGACCATCTGCAGGGTTTTCGCCAGGTTCTGCTTGGCTTCCAGCGCACGGATGTTGGCCAGTTGAATCGCCGGGCCGTCGGCCATCGGGTCGGTGAAGGGCATGCCCAGCTCGATCACGTCGGCTCCCGCGGCAGGCAAGCCCTTGAGGATCGCCAGCGAAGTGTCATAACCCGGGTCGCCAGCGGTGACGAAGGTCACCAGGGCGGCGCGGTTTTGTTCTTTCAGCTGCGCAAAGCGGGTTTGCAGGCGGCTCATCAGTGTTTCTCCTGCTTCGACTGTTCCATATGGTGCATCACGGTCTGCATGTCTTTGTCGCCACGGCCGGAGAGGTTGACCACCATCAGGTGATCCTTCGGCAGATTCGGTGCGCGTTTGAACACTTCGGCCAAGGCGTGGGCGGTTTCCAGTGCCGGAATAATCCCTTCCAGACGGCAGCATTTGTGGAATGCGATCAGCGCCTCGTCGTCAGTCACCGAGGTGTATTGAGCACGGCCGATATCATGCAACCACGCGTGTTCAGGGCCGATGCCGGGGTAGTCGAGGCCGGCGGAAATCGAGTGGGCGTCGATGATCTGGCCGTCGTCGTCCTGCAGCAGGAAGGTGCGGTTGCCGTGCAGCACGCCCGGTACGCCGCCGTTGAGGCTGGCGGCATGCTTGCCGGTTTCGATGCCGTAGCCGGCCGCTTCAACGCCGATAATCTCGACGCTGGCGTCATCCAGGAACGGGTGGAACAGGCCCATGGCGTTGGAGCCACCGCCGATGCAGGCCACCAGGCTGTCCGGCAAGCGGCCTTCCTGGGCTTGCATCTGGTCGCGGGTTTCCTTGCCGATCACGGCCTGGAAGTCGCGCACCATCGCCGGGTACGGGTGTGGGCCGGCCACGGTGCCGATCAGGTAGAAGGTGCTGTCGACGTTGGTCACCCAGTCACGCAGGGCTTCGTTCATCGCGTCCTTGAGGGTGCCGGTGCCGGCGACTACCGGGATCACTTCGGCGCCGAGCAGCTTCATGCGGAACACGTTGGCTTGCTGGCGCTCGATGTCGGTGGTGCCCATGTAGATCACGCAATCGAGGCCAAAGCGCGCGGCCACGGTGGCGGTTGCCACGCCGTGCATGCCGGCGCCGGTCTCGGCGATGATGCGTTTTTTGCCCATGCGCCGCGCCAGCAGGATCTGGCCGATGCAGTTGTTGATCTTGTGTGCGCCGGTGTGGTTCAGCTCTTCGCGCTTGAGGTAGATCTTGGCACCGCCGCAGAACTCGGTCAGGCGCTCAGCGAAATACAGCGGGCTTGGGCGTCCGACGTAGTCGCGCTGGAAGTAGGCCAGTTCCTCGTTGAACGCCGGATCGATCTTGGCCGCTTCGTATTCGCGGGCCAGGTCGAGGATCAACGGCATCAGGGTTTCGGCGACGTAACGGCCGCCGAACGCGCCAAACAGGCCGTTGGCGTCAGGGCCGTTGCGAAGATCGGTCTGGGACTGAGTCATGGAGCGCTCCGTTAAAAAGGTGAGGAGAGGCAATGACGGCCACTCTACCCCTGACGCGCTACGCTGAAAACCGATAAGATCGCCGTAACCTGTCAGGAAAACTCACAGATGAACCGAGACCTTCCGCCCCTCAACGCCTTGCGCGCGTTTGAAGCCACTGCCCGGCTCAACAGCGTCAGCCAGGCGGCTGAGCAACTCCATGTAACCCACGGCGCCGTCAGCCGACAGTTGAAGGTGCTTGAAGAGCATTTAGGTGTCAGCTTGTTCGCCAAGGACGGTCGCGGCCTTAAACTCACAGATGCCGGGGTTCGGCTGCGCGATGCCAGCGCTGAAGCCTTCGAGCGTTTAAGGGACGTTTGCGCCGAACTGACCCAGGCCAGCGCCGACGCACCTTTTGTGCTCGGGTGTTCGGGCAGTTTGCTGGCGCGCTGGTTGATCCCGCGCCTGGGTCGCTTGAACGCCGACTTGCCGGATTTGCGCCTGCACCTGTCGGCGGGTGACGGTGACCTCGACCCGCGACGCCCCGGCCTCGATGCCCTGCTGGTGTTCGCCGAACCGCCGTGGCCCGCAGATATGCAGGTGTACGAGTTGGCCAGCGAACGTATCGGCCCGGTGATGAGCCCGCGCTTCGCCGGTTACGAGCGCCTGCGTCAGGCACCGCCGCAAGCCCTGTGCGACGAAGCCCTGTTGCACACCACTTCCCGCCCGCAAGCCTGGCCGAGTTGGGCGCAGCGACACGGCATCGCGCCCGACGCGTTGAAACACGGCCAGGGGTTTGAGCATTTGTATTATTTGCTGGAGGCTGCGGTGGCAGGTTTGGGGGTGGCAATTGCGCCAGAACCGCTGGTGGCAGAGGACCTGCGAGCGGGTCGCCTGGTGGCGCCGTGGGGTTTCAGCGAAACCCCGGCGCACCTGGCGTTGTGGCTACCCAAGCGCGCCGCAGATGGGCGCGCGGGTCAGTTGGCGCAGTGGCTCAAGGCTGAGTTGCTGCGCCAGCCGTTGTAGCCGGTCAATCAGTCGCCGCGTTTGCACAGCAGGTAAGCTGCCAGCAGGCCCAGCGCGCCAACGGCAACGCCGGCGGTAGTCCATGGGTGCTCTTGTGCGTAGTCACGGGTTGCAACACCGGTTTCGCGGATTTTGACTTTGCTTTCTTCGTAGGCGTCGCTGATCAGGTGACGGGAATGCTTGAGTGCATTCTCGGCATTGCTTTTCAGGGCCTTCAGCGTTTTGCGCGACTCATCGGACGCATCATCCTTGAGGCTCTCAAGTGACTTGAGCAGGCTCGAAATCTCGGCTTCCATGCTTTCCAGCGACGCTTTGCGTAAAGAAGTGTTGGCCATGTGGACTCTCCTGAAGTGATTGAGTGGCATGTGTAGATACCGACTACGGCGTTTTCAGAAAGTGCAGTAAATCTGAACTTTCAGGTAGGAACAGTCGCCAGAAGCAGTACGAACATTGACTGCTACGCTGACTATAGACCTCAGGAGAAAACGCTATGTCTGATCATCACACGTACAAGAAAGTCGAACTGGTCGGTTCTTCGACCACCAGCATCGAAGACGCCATCAACAACGCAATCGCCGAGGCGCACAAGAGCATCAAGCACTTGGAGTGGTTTGAAGTGACCGAAACCCGTGGTCACATCAAGGACGGCAAGGCCGCGCACTTCCAGGTCACGCTGAAGGTGGGGTTCCGAATTGCCAGTAGTTGATCCGGTGAGTTGAACTTTGCTGACTGGCCGATTGCCATAACCTGCGCTACAAACAATGGGTGCCGATGCGATATGCGTCGGCACGCTCTTTTCGATCAGCGCAAGGAAAGTATCGGATGAAGAAGTTCCTGTTAGCGGTAGGTTTGTTGAGCATTGCGGGCACAGCCCTGGCGGCGGGCAAGCCTTGTGAAGAGCTTAAAAGTGAAATTGCAGCGAAAATCGACGCCAAGGGCGCTTCGGGTTATTCGCTGGAAGTGGTAGATAAAGGCGCAGCACCCAGCGACCACCAAGTCGTCGGCAGCTGCGAAGGCGGCACCAAGGAAATCGCCTACAAGCGCGGTTAATCCCGTGTTGCAGACATAAAAAACCGACGCGAGTGCGTCGGTTTTTTTTTGCCTTTGGGTTATCAGCCCTTCATCACCTGCGCCAGCAGCTCGTAGGAATGAATCCGGTCGGCATGTTCGTACAGGTCGCTGGTGAAGATCAGCTCATCGGCGCCGGTCTGTTCGATCAGCACCTCCAGTTTGGCACGGATCTTCGCCGGGCTGCCGACCATGGCCAGGCCGAGGAAACTGCCGACGGCGTCTTTTTCATGGGGCAGCCACAGGCCGTCCATGGTTTTTACCGGCGGGCGCTGCACCAGGCTCTGCCCGCGCATCAGCGCGAGGATGCGCTGGTACACCGAAGTGGCCAAGTAATCGGCTTGCTCGTCGGTGTCGGCGGCCACCAGCGGAATGCCGAGCATCACGTAGGGCTTGTCCAACACGGCGGAAGGCTTGAAGTGATTGCGATACACGCGAATCGCTTCGTGCATCAAACGCGGTGCGAAATGTGAGGCGAAGGCGTAGGGCAAACCGCGCTCACCGGCCAGCTGTGCGCTGAACAGGCTGGAACCGAGCAGCCACACCGGCACATTGGTGCCGGTGCCCGGAACGGCGATGATCCGTTGGTCGGGCGTGCGTGGGCCCAGGTAGGCCACCAGTTCGGCGACGTCATCCGGGAAGTCGTCCGCGCTGCCTGAGCGCTCACGGCGCAGGGCGCGCGCGGTCATCTGGTCGGAACCGGGGGCGCGGCCCAAACCCAGGTCGATACGGCCGGGATACAGGCTTTCCAGGGTGCCGAACTGTTCGGCAATCACCAACGGCGCGTGGTTGGGCAGCATGACGCCGCCGGAGCCGACGCGAATCGTCGAGGTGCCACCGGCCAAATAACCCAGCAATACCGAGGTAGCCGAACTGGCGATGCCGTCCATGTTGTGGTGCTCAGCCACCCAGAAACGGTTGTAGCCGAACTTTTCCACGTGTTGGGCCAAGTCCAGGGAGTTGCGCAACGATTGCGCGATGCTCCCGTTGGCGCGCACGGGCACGAGGTCGAGGGTCGAAAACTTCACGTCGGACAGCGATTTCATAAGCCTGCTTCTCCATTAGGTGCGCAGGCTTATAGACGAACCAAAACCTGCCGCTTCATGTGCATGGTCTATGCAATGAGGGCATATACCCGAGATTCAATAGCGGTCGGGTAAATTTCCTACTGAATTGCTAGGTTTCTCCGACAAGATGAACTTTGCCAGAGCTTCTATCCTCAGAACCCTTACTGAAGCAAAACCACCGTTCGAGGAGACCGCTATGAGTATCGTTAAAAAAGCATCCGCGCATTGGGAAGGTGATCTGAAGACAGGCCTGGGTTCCATTTCCACCGAAACCGGCGTGCTGCGCGAAGCGCCTTACGGCTTCAAGGCCCGTTTCGAAGGCGGCAAGGGCACAAACCCTGAAGAACTGATTGGCGCGGCGCACGCCGGCTGTTTCTCCATGGCGTTTTCCATGATTCTGGGTGATGCCGGCCTCAAGGCTGACAGCATTGATACCCAGGCTGAAGTGACCCTGGACCAGGTAGACGGTGGTTTTGCGATTACCGCTGTGCACTTGGTGCTCAAAGCCAAGATCCCGGGCGCAAGCCAGGCGCAGTTCGATGAGCTGAGCAAAAAGGCCAAGGAAGGCTGCCCAGTCTCCAAGGTGCTGAATGCAAAAATCAGCCTGGATGCCACGCTCGTCAGCTAATGCGGTCTGCGTAACACCGTAGATCCAATCAATGTGGGAGCTGGTTTGTGTGGGAGCCGGGCTTGCCCGCGATAGGGACACCTCGGTTTTTCAGTTGCACCGAGGTGAGGCCATCGCAGGCAAGCCAGCTCCCACACAAGCCCGCTCCCACATTTAGTTATGCGCTAAATCAGAACTCGTGTTTCCCCGATGTGGTCCTATACGCTATGCAGCCTAGGCGCACACCCGTGCGCATGCATTCAGGGAGCTACACACATGAAACGTTTTGCCTTGGCGATCATCTGCGGTGTTTTGGCCACTTCGGCCGTGGCCGCGCCAAAAGATTGTGAAGAGCTCAGGAAAGAAATCGAGGTCAAGATCCAGGCTAACGCCGTGCCGTCCTACACCCTTGAGGTTGTCAGCAAGGAAGAAGCCGACAAGCACGACAGCGCCATGGTCGTCGGCAGCTGTGAGAACGGCACCAAAGCCATCGTCTACCAGAAGAACAACGACTGATCAGATGCAGTTAACGCTGCGTTCTTGCGCCAGCAACTGACGCGCTGAGTTGTACAGCCGAATGTTGGGCGTAAAGGCCAGCGAGCGCCCTTCCAGCACATAGTGCTGGCCTGCCTGGAAGTTGTCGTACTGCAAGGTCATGAAGCAGGTTCGGTCGTGCGTTTGGTCCAGCCCGCCAAAGCCTGCCCCTGTGTTCACCTCGAAATCAAAGCGCACCATTAATTCGTGGCTGCCCGGTGGCACCTGGAAAAAACGCCCGTCGTTGAGGTTCTTGCCATCCAGGCGCTGAGCCATGACCAACTTGGCGCCCGGCGTGGGGGTGATGAAATCGACCCAGGCCTGGTGCGGGTCTGCGGGCGGAATCGGCGTCGAAGCGCAGGCGCTGAGAAACAGGGCGGTGATGGGAAGCAAGAGCTGGCGCATGGCAGGCACTCAACGTAAGTAGGAGTTGAGCCTGGCACCGATGGCAGCAGACTCCTCATGAGTATAAACACGCTTGGGCATGGAAAAATTCCGCGTGGGCAGGATAGTCTGGCGAGCCAATCACCCAGGAGCAGTCGGAGCATGTTGAGGCGTTTTCTTCCAGGGTTAATGGTTGTGCTGCTCAGCGGCTGTTCCAGTGTCAGTTATTACAGCCAGTTGGCCAGCGGCCAGTGGCAATTGCTGCGGGCTCGCGAGCCGGTTGCCGAGGTCATCGCGGACCCTTCTCGCCCACAGGTATTGCGTGATCACCTGGTGCAATCGCAGAAGGCACGCGCCTTTGCCAGTGAACACCTGCACCTGCCCGACAACCAGAGTTACCGGTTGTACGCCGACATTGGCCGGCCTTATGTGGTCTGGAACGTCTTTGCCACGACGGAATTTTCCCTCTCCCCCCAAACCCATTGCTTCCCGATTGCCGGATGCGTCGCCTATCGCGGTTATTACAACCAAGGCGCGGCGCGCGGCGCGGCGGCGTTGTTGCGGCAACAAGGCATGGACGTGTCGATTGGCGGCGTCGAGGCCTACTCCACCCTGGGTTGGTTCAACGACCCGATCATGAGTTCGATGATGAACTGGGGTGACGAGCGCCTGGCCACGCTGATCTTCCATGAGCTGGCGCACCAGCGGTTTTATGTAAAGGACGACACCGAGTTCAACGAGTCATATGCCAACTTCGTCGAGCAGGAAGGCACGCGCCAGTGGCGTGCGGCGCGGGGCTTGGCGCCTCTGAGCAATGCGACGTTGCAGCAGCGTGATCAGTTTATCCGGCTGGTGCTTGATACCCGCAAACGCCTGGAAGCGCTCTACGCACAGCCGTTGGCAGCCGATGTGATGCGCCAGGCCAAGGCGGCGCAGTTCGAGCGTTTGCGCAGTGAGTATCGGCACATGCGCGATAGCCAATGGGGCGGCGACAAGCGTTATGACCTGTGGATCAACCAGCCGCTGAACAACGCGCGGCTGTTGCCATTTGGGCTGTATGACCAATGGGTGCCGGCGTTTGCGGCGTTGTTTGCGCAGGAAGGTGGGGATTGGGTGAAGTTCTATGCGGCGGTGGAGAAGCTGGGTGGGTTGCCGGTGGAGCAGCGTAAGGCGGCGTTGCGGCAGTTGGAGGGTGGTGGCCGTTAGGGCCTCATCGCAGGCAAGCCAGCTCCCACATTCGACCGCATTCTCATGTTGAAACTCGGTCAAGTGTGGGAGCGGGCTTGCTCGCGAAAGCGGCCTCAAGCGCGCTGCAAAAACGCCTGATGCATCTGCTCCAGCGTCTCAAAATGCCAGGTCGGCGCCTCGGCGTTCAGCTCTTCAAAACTGCCAAACCCATACCCCACCGCCGCCGAATCCAGCCCATTGCTGCGCGCGCCGATCAGGTCATGCTTGCGATCACCAATCATCAAGGTGGTCGCCGGGTCCAGGCGCTCTTCACTCATCAAGTGCGCAATCAACTCGACTTTGTTGGTGCACGTGCCGTCCAGTTCGCTGCCGTAGATCACTTTGAAGTGCTTGGCAAAATCGAAATGCCGGGCAATCTCGCGGGCGAACACCCACGGCTTGGACGTGGCCACATACAGCTGGCGGCCCTGGCCGTTCAGCTCTTCCAGCAGCGGCATCACGCCGTCGAACACGCGGTTTTCATACAGCCCGGTGACCTTGAAACGCTCGCGGTAGAAATTCACCGCTTCCCAGGCCTTGGCCTCATCAAAGCCGTAGAACTGCATGAAGGCTTGCAGCAGCGGCGGGCCGATAAAGTGTTCCAGCCTGGTCAGGTCCGGTTCATCGATGCCGAGCTTGGCGAGGGCGTACTGGATCGAACGGGTAATGCCCTCGCGCGGGTCGGTCAGGGTGCCATCCAGGTCGAACAGGACGGTTTGGTAACGCTGGGTCATCGGTCGAATCCTTCCGCCAGGTGCAGGTCTTTGAGCTTCACGTAGTTCGCCGCGCTGTAGGTGAAAAAGGCGCGTTCCTTGTCAGTCAGCGCGCGGACTTGTTTAACCGGGCTGCCCACGTACAAAAAACCGCTCTCGAGTTTTTTGCCCGGTGGCACCAGGCTGCCGGCGCCGATGATCACGTCGTCTTCCACCACCGCGCCGTCCATTACGATGCTGCCCATGCCGATCAGGATGCGGTTGCCGACGCTGCAGCCGTGCAGCATGACTTTGTGGGCGATGGTCACGTCATCACCGATCAGCAGTGGGAAGCCGTCAGGATTGAACGGCCCGGCGTGGGTAATGTGCAGCACGCAGCCGTCCTGCACGCTGGTGCGCGCACCGATGCGGATGCGGTGCATGTCGCCGCGAATCACGGTCAGCGGCCAAACCGAGCTGTCGGCGCCGATTTCGACATCGCCGATCACCACCGCCGAAATATCGACAAAAGCCCCGGCGCCCAGGGTTGGCGTGTGGTTCTGATAGGTGCGAAGGGTCACGATAGCCTCTCTCTTGTGTGCTGATAGCTGCGGTGGGTGTTGATTGTAATTAAGATGGCCCCATCTTTGTTCTTACATGTTTCTTCAGCCAAGGTGCCAACCGTGAGCGCGAACAACCCTCTTCTGCAGTCCTACGACCTGCCGCCGTTCTCGGCGATCCGTGCCGAGCACGTACAGCCGGCCATTGAACAGATCCTCGCCGACAACCGCGTCGCCATCGAAGGCATCCTGCAAAGCCAGGGTAAAAATCCGACATGGGCCGGGCTGGTGCTGGCGATGGACGAATTGAATGACCGACTGGGCGCGGCCTGGAGCCCGGTCAGCCACCTGAATGCCGTGTGCAACAGTGCCGAGTTGCGTGAAGCCTATGAGGCTTGCCTGCCGGCATTGAGCGCTTACTCCACCGAGATGGGCCAGAACCGCGCGCTGTTCCAGGCCTTTGAAGCCCTGGCCAACAGCCCGGAAGCCGCCGGTTTCGACGTGGCGCAAAAAACCATCCTCGAGCACTCGCTGCGCGACTTCCGCTTGTCGGGTATCGATTTGCCGCCTGAGCAGCAAAAGCGTTACGCCGAAGTGCAGAGCAAGCTCTCCGAGCTGTGCAGCAAATTTTCCAACCAACTGTTGGACGCCACCCAAGCCTGGACCAAACACGTCACCGATGAAGCCACCCTCGCCGGCCTGACCGACTCGGCCAAGGCGCAAATGGCCGCCGCCGCCCAGGCCAAAGGCCTCGACGGCTGGCTGATCACCCTGGAATTCCCCAGCTACTACGCGGTGATGACCTACGCCCACGACCGCGCCCTGCGCGAAGAGGTCTACGCGGCCTACTGCACTCGTGCGTCGGACCAAGGCCCGAATGCCGGTAAGAATGATAACGGCCCGGTGATGGAACAGATCCTCGACTTGCGTCAGGAGCTGGCCAAGCTGTTGGGCTACGCCTCGTTCTCCGAGCTAAGCCTGGCCACCAAGATGGCCGAGTCCAGCGACCAGGTGCTGAGCTTTCTGCGCGACCTGGCCAAGCGCAGCAAGCCGTTTGCCGCCCAGGACCTGCAACAGCTCAAGGCTTACGCTGCCGAACAAGGCTGCGCCGACCTGCAAAGTTGGGACAGCGGTTTCTACGGCGAAAAACTCCGTGAGCAACGTTACAGCGTGTCTCAGGAAGCCCTGCGCGCCTACTTCCCGATCGACAAAGTACTGGGCGGCCTGTTCGCCATCGTCCAACGCCTTTACGGCATCGAAATCGCCGAGCAAAAAGGCTTCGACACCTGGCATCCGGACGTTCGCCTGTTTGAAATCAAGGAAAACGGCCAACATGTCGGGCGTTTCTTCTTCGACCTGTACGCCCGCGCCAACAAGCGTGGCGGTGCCTGGATGGACGGCGCGCGCGACCGTCGCCGCACCGTCGACGGCGTGCTGCAAAGCCCGGTGGCCAACCTGGTGTGCAACTTCACCCCGGCCGACAGCGGCAAGCCTGCCCTGCTGACCCACGATGAAGTGACCACCCTGTTCCACGAATTCGGCCACGGCCTGCACCACCTGCTGACCCGCGTCGAACACGCCGGCGTGTCC
Organism: Pseudomonas sp. MONT-RG-20F-20-E-7-02; assembly: GCF_022662395.1. Classification (NCBI taxonomy): domain Bacteria; kingdom Pseudomonadati; phylum Pseudomonadota; class Gammaproteobacteria; order Pseudomonadales; family Pseudomonadaceae; genus Pseudomonas; species Pseudomonas sp. MONT-RG-20F-20-E-7-02. The sequence goes on along the minus strand of NZ_JAKNQN010000004.1, from coordinate 71,535 downwards.
GGCATCAACGGCGTGGCGTGGGATGCGGTGGAATTGCCAAGCCAGTTTATGGAGAACTGGTGCTGGGAGCCGGAAGGCCTGGCGCTGATCTCCGGCCACTATGAAACCGGCGAGCCGCTGCCTCAGGACCTGCTGGAAAAAATGCTCGCGGCGAAAAACTTCCAGTCCGGCCTGATGATGGTGCGCCAGCTGGAATTCTCGCTGTTCGACTTCGAGCTGCACGCCACCCATGGCGATGGCCGCAGCGTGGCGCAAGTGCTGGAAGGCGTGCGCGATGAAGTCTCGGTGATGCGCCCACCTGCGTACAACCGCTTCCCTAACAGCTTCGCGCACATCTTCGCCGGCGGTTACGCGGCGGGTTACTACAGCTACAAGTGGGCGGAAGTGTTGTCGGCGGATGCCTTCTCCAAGTTTGAAGAAGACGGCGTGCTCAATGCCGAAACCGGACGCGCGTTCCGCGAAGCCATTCTGGCTCGTGGCGGTTCCCAAGCGCCGATGGTGCTGTTCGTCGACTTCCGCGGACGGGCGCCGTCGATTGACGCACTCTTGCGCCACAGCGGCCTGAGTGAGGACGCGGCAGCATGAGTGAAGGGCCTGTGATCACCAAGAAGCAATTTATCGCCGGGGCGGTCTGCCCGGCGTGCAGCGAGCCGGACAAGTTGAAAATGTGGACCGAGGACAGCGTGCCACACCGTGAGTGTGTGGCCTGCGGTTATACCGACACGTTGAATGACCAAGGTCTGTCGGTGCCCAAGGAATTGGGCACGCGGGTCAATACATCGGCGTTGAAAGCGCCGGCGGACCCGAAAGTGCAGGCGGTGCAGTTTTTCCCCAACCCCAAGCTGAAAAAAGACTGACGCCCGCCCCCACTGGCTGTGGGGGCGCGACTTCTGTGGGATCTGGCTTGTTGTGGCGAGCGGGCTTGCCCCGCGTTGGGATGCGAAGCGGCCCCAAAACCTGACGACCGAGTTCTATTTGGATGAACTCGGCGCCTGTAATGGGGCTGCTACGCAGCCCAACGCGGGGCAAGCCCGCTCGCCACGGAGGATTGTTGTGTAGATACCTATGCTGCGATAGCCTCAACGCGGCGCAACTGATACACCTACACCGCGTTGCCTGCATCACGGGCAAGCCCGGCTTCCACAGCCCACAGCCCACAGAAAGACGCGCTACAATTTTTTCTCGTCTTTGCCCGTTGTAGTGATCCAATCTTCCATCGAGCACAGCGCAAACGCGCTGGTGCTGCAATCGCCATTCGCCAAGGCTGTGCGTAACTTGTCGACATCGGCCTTCATCATGTAGCGAACGCTGTCCTTGAAGCCACTGCTGCTACCGAAGCCGCCCAAGGTCATCTCGTTCAGCGCATCTTCCTTGCTCCAGCCCTGGATCACCACGCGATACATGGCCGCCATCAGGCCGGTGCGGTCGGAGCCATGTTTGCAGTGCATCAGCACCGGGCCATGGGTTTCGGCATCCTGGATCGCCCTTAGCGCAGCGAGTACGTCGGAATCGTCGACGTGGTTGGTGCGATAAGTCAGCTGCACCTGTTTGATATCAGATGTCTTCAGCCACGACGCATCAGATTCCGGCAAAAAATTGATTACCGTGCCGATCTTCAGATTTTTCAAAACCGGTAGCGCATCGCTGTTTGGCAATGCGCTGCGATACAGCGTGGGCGTCATTTGGTGCAGATTGAATTGGTCGCCCACCGGCTGCGCCCATTCCGCTGAACGCAGCGAGGAAGAGCCGTCGGCCTGGGCCTGGGCGGTGGCGAACAAGGCCAGGAACGCCATGCCGAGGGCAGGCAGCAATCGAATCTCGAACATGCGCGTTGTAACCGAGTAGGGAAATGGCTGATGGGCCACAGATTCGCCTGCGGGGGGTCAACGCGGCGTGAGGTTATCGTCAAAGAATCGTGAATACCCGGCCTGATCCGGTGTTTTTCTCGCTGAATCGATTCCTCTGAATGCTTAGCCTGCTATCATTTGTAACTATTGATTGCCGGTGTGTTCTATCCCTTTGGATCCCATTTCCTGGCAAGTCTTCACGCTGCTCCCAGAAGCGGCGGATAAACCCGTGACCACATGATGAGGTGCACCCATGTCTGATCAAGATCAAGACAACCCCCGGCGTGACTTTTTACGCAAATCCTTGACCTTGATCCCGGTGGTCACGGTTGCCAGCACCGGCTTTGGTGGCTCGATGTTGATGGCCACGCCGGAGCCGGCCCAGGCCGCCGAAGCTAAACCGCCGGTCAGCGACAAAGCCTATGAGCCGAGCTACTTCAGCGCCGAAGAGTGGGCGTTTATCAACGCCGCCGTTGCGCGTTTGATTCCTGCTGACGCCCAAGGCCCTGGCGCCCTGGAAGCCGGCGCGCCGGAATACATCGACCGCCAGATGAACACGCCGTATGCCGCCGGCGCGCTGTGGTTCATGCAAGGCCCGTTCAACGCCGACGCGGCGCCGGAGATGGGCTGGCAGAGCAAACTGGTGCCCAAGGACATCTATCGCCTGGGCATTGCCGCCACGGATGCATGGTCGAAGGCGTTCAATGGGAAAGCTTTTGCTGCTCAAGACAGCGCTACCCAGGACGACATGCTGCGGCGTATGGAGGCGGGCGGCGGCGAAATGAACGCGCATTTCGAGGCAGTGCCGGCGAAGATGTTTTTCAACCTGCTGCTGCAAAACACCAAGGAAGGCTTCTTCTGCGACCCGATCCACGGTGGCAACAAAGGCATGGTCGGCTGGACCATGATCGGCTTCCCCGGCGCCCGCGCCGATTTCATGGACTGGGTTGAACGCAACGAGCAATACCCCTTCCCGGCTGTTTCCATTCGCGGCGAGAGGGCATAAACGTGGCGACCATCATGAAGAAAGTGGATGCGGTGATCGTCGGTTTCGGTTGGACCGGCGCGATCATGGCCAAGGAGCTTACGGAGGCTGGCCTCAACGTGGTAGCGCTGGAGCGCGGCCCGATGCAGGACACTTACCCGGACGGCAACTATCCCCAGGTCATCGACGAACTGACCTACAGCGTGCGTAAAAAACTCTTCCAGGACATTTCCAAGGAGACGGTGACGATTCGCCATAGCGTGAAAGACGTCGCCCTGCCCAACCGTCAGTTGGGCGCGTTCCTGCCGGGCAATGGCGTGGGCGGTGCAGGCCTGCACTGGTCGGGCGTGCATTTTCGTGTCGACCCGATCGAGTTGCGCATGCGCAGCCACTACGAAGAGCGCTACGGCAAGAACTTCATTCCCAAGGATATGACCATCCAGGACTTCGGCGTGAGCTACGAAGAGCTGGAGCCGTTTTTCGACTACGCGGAAAAAGTCTTCGGCACCTCCGGCCAGGCCTGGACGGTGAAAGGCCAGTTGGTGGGCGAAGGCCGAGGCGGCAACCCGTATGCGCCGGATCGCTCCAACCCGTTCCCGTTGGAAGCGCAGAAAAACACCGTCTCCGCACAGCTGTTTCAGAAAGCGGCTGCCGAGGTCGGTTACAAACCCTACAACTTGCCGTCAGCCAACACCTCGGGGCCGTACACTAACCCTTACGGCGCGCAGATGGGCCCGTGCAACTTCTGCGGTTTCTGCAGCGGCTACGTGTGCTACATGTACTCCAAGGCTTCGCCGAACGTGAACATCCTGCCGGCGCTGCGTCAGGTGCCGAACTTTGAGCTGCGGGCCAATTCCCACGTGCTCAAGGTCAACCTCGACAGCACCAAGAGCAAGGCCACTGGCGTGACCTATATCGACGCCCAGGGGCGCGAATGCGAGCAGCCGGCAGACCTGGTGATCATCGGTTCTTTCCAGTTCAACAACGTGCGGCTGATGCTGCTGTCGGGCATCGGCAAGCCTTACGACCCGATTACCAATGAGGGCGTGGTCGGCAGGAACTTCGCCTACCAGAACATGGGCACCATCAAGGCCTTCTTCGACAAGGACACCCACACCAACAACTTCATCGGTGCGGGCGGCAATGGCGTGGCCATTGATGATTTCAACGCGGATAACTTCGACCACGGGCCGCACGGCTTTGTCGGCGGTTCGCCGATGTGGGTCAACCAGGCCGGTAGCCGGCCGATTGCCGGTACGTCCAACCCACCCGGCACCCCGGCCTGGGGCAGTGCCTGGAAGCGCGCGACCGCCGATTACTACACCCACCAGGTGTCGATGGACTCCCACGGTGCGCATCAATCCTACCGGGGCAACTATCTGGATCTGGACCCGGTGTATCGCGATGCCTACGGCCTGCCCTTGCTGCGGATGACGTTCGACTGGCAGGAAAACGACATCAAGATGAACCGCTTCATGATGGAGAAAATGGGCAAGGTCGCAGCTGCGATGAACCCGAAGGCCATCGCCGTGCTCGGCAAAAAAGTCGGTGAGCACTTCAACACCGCGTCCTACCAGACCACCCACCTCAACGGTGGCGCAATCATGGGCACCGACCCGAAAACCAGTGCGTTGAACCGCTACCTGCAATCCTGGGACGTACACAACGTGTTTGTCCCCGGCGCGTCGGCTTTCCCACAAGGCTTGGGCTACAACCCTACTGGGCTGGTGGCGGCGTTGACCTACTGGTCGGCGCGGGCGATCCGCGAGCAGTACCTGAAAAACCCCGGCCCACTGGTTCAGGCATAAGGAGCGATGACCATGAAAGCACTTGTTATCGCGAGTTTCGCCCTGTTCAGCAGCTGCTCGGTGAGCGCCGCCGAAACCGACTTGATCAAGCAAGGCGAATACCTGGCCCGCGCCGGTGACTGCGTGGCCTGCCACACCGCCAAGGGCGGCAAACCCTTTGCGGGCGGCCTGCCGATGGAAACCCCGATCGGCGTGATTTACTCCACCAACATCACCCCGGACAAGACTGGGCTGGGCGACTACAGCTTCGAGGACTTCGACAAGGCCGTGCGCCATGGCGTCGCCAAGAACGGCAGTACGCTTTACCCGGCGATGCCGTATCCGTCCTACGCGCGTGTCAGCGACAGCGACATGCAGGCGTTGTATGCGTACTTCATGAAGGGTGTTGAGCCGGTCGCCCAAGAAAACAAGGACAGCGATATTCCGTGGCCCTTGAGCATGCGCTGGCCATTGGCGGCCTGGCGCTGGATGTTTGCGCCGACGGTCGAGGAGCATCCGCCACAAGCGGCTGCCGACCCTGTAGTCAGCCGGGGCGCCTATCTGGTTGAAGGCCTCGGCCACTGTGGCGCCTGCCATACACCGCGTGCCCTGACCATGCAGGAAAAAGCCCTCAGTGCTACTGACGGCAACGCGTTCCTGTCCGGCAGCGCGCCGTTGGAGGGCTGGATTGCGAAAAGCCTGCGTGGCGATCACAAGGACGGCCTCGGCAGTTGGAGCGAGGAGCAACTGGTGCAATTCCTCAAGACCGGTCGCAGTGATCGCAGCGCAGTGTTTGGCGGCATGAGCGACGTTGTGGTCCACAGCATGCAATACATGTCCCAGGACGACCTGACCGCCATCGCCCGTTACCTCAAGAGCCTGCCGGCGGTCGATCCCAAGGACCAGCCGCACCAGTACGACAAACAGGTCGCCGAGGCGCTGTGGAAAGGTGACGACAGCAAGCCGGGCGCGTCGGTGTACATCGACAACTGCGCGGCCTGCCACCGTACCGACGGCCATGGCTATACGCGGGTGTTCCCGGCGCTGGCGGGTAACCCGGTGTTGCAGACGGCGGATGCCACGTCATTGATCAACATCGTGTTGAACGGCGGCACCCTGCCGGCTACGCACACGGCGCCTTCGACCTTTACCATGCCGGCGTTTGCCTGGCGGTTGTCGGACCAGGAAGTGGCGGATGTGGTCAGTTTCGTCCGTGGCAGCTGGGGCAATAAAGGCGCGCCGGTAAAAGCCAGCGATGTGGCGGACCTGCGCAAGAGTGATATGCGCACCACCTCGGGCGATGACCTGGGGCAGGTGACCCAAAAGCACTGAGCCCGTGCTGGCCGCTAAACGGCACTGGTCATAACGACGACGCTCCTATACTGTATATAAAAACAGTATAGGGGCGTTTTCATGTCTGCACCTCTGCCGCCCCGTGGCCGGGGCACGGCGACCAACCTGCACAACCGTTTTGCGCCGACTGTCAGTGTGGCCGAGGATGACGGCTGGTTTCAGGAAGTGCCGCCAACCCAGGGCACTGAAGTGCGTATCGAAACGGCCAAGAGCATCATCACCCGCAACAACTCGCCGGACCTGCCGTTCGATCGCTCGATCAACCCCTATCGCGGCTGTGAACATGGCTGCATCTACTGCTATGCGCGGCCCAGCCATGCTTATTGGGATATGTCGCCGGGGCTGGATTTCGAAACCAGGCTGATCGCCAAGACCAATGCCGCCGATGTGCTGGAACAACAGCTGTCCAAGCCGGGCTATGTGTGTGCGCCGATCAACCTGGGTTCCAATACCGACCCGTACCAGCCCATCGAGCGCGAATACAAGATCACGCGGCAAACCCTCGAAGTGCTGCTGCGCTACCGGCACCCGGTGACCATCATCACCAAGGGTTCGTTGATACTGCGCGATCTCGACCTGCTGAGCGAGCTGGCCCGGCAGCGGCTGGTGGCGGTGATGATCAGCCTCACCAGCCTGGACGACGAGCTCAAGCGCATCCTGGAGCCACGCACGGCGGCGCCCAAGGCGCGCTTGCGGGCGATACGGGTGATGCGTGACGCCGGCATCCCGGTGGGCGTGCTGTGCTCGCCGATGATTCCGATGATCAACGACAGCGAGCTCGAAAGCCTGCTGGCCGAAGCCCACGCGGCCGGCGCGCAAAGTGCGGCCTATATGATGCTGCGCCTGCCATTGGAGGTGGCGCCGCTGTTCGAGGAGTGGCTGGCGGCGCATTACCCGCAGCGTGCGGCCCATGTGATGAGCCTGGTTCGCCAGGTGCGCGGCGGTGAGGTATACGACAGCCGTTTCGGTGTGCGCATGCGTGGCGAGGGGCCGTTTGCCGATCTGCTGGCACAGCGTTTCAGCAAGGCGATCAAGCGCCTGGGGCTGAATCGTCGCGAAGGCTTCAACCTGGATTGCACGGCGTTCTGTCCACCGGGCAGACAGATGGCTTTGTTGTAAACTGAAGGGGATCAACCCAACGCTTGCGTAGGAATGGTCGCGTTTTGATATCACTGAAACCCGCGAGCTAGAGCGTTTCATTCAGTTTGAGTTAAGTTTCGGTGGTTACCTTGTTCAGCGAGTGACTGATCAGTCGGCGCGTTGGGTGTGTGGTGTTTACAACTATTGCACAGGCCAGGCGTCAGAACTGAGTTGAGCCACTCCCCTGCCTTAATCAAGAGGATGAATTATGAGTGACAAGGATAAACAGCCGTTGGCTGCGTCGGCTTCAGCCCCTCACGAGGCCGAGTCCGCCGATGCAGCGCTAAAGCACATCGTTGACGGCTTTTTGCATTTCCATCACGACGTCTTCCCGCAGCAGGAAGAACTCTTCAAGAAACTCGCCACGGCCCAGAGCCCACGGGCGATGTTCATTACCTGCGCCGATTCGCGCATCGTGCCTGAGCTGATCACCCAGAGCTCCCCCGGCGACCTGTTCGTGACGCGTAACGTCGGCAACGTGGTGCCGCCTTATGGCCAGATGAACGGCGGTGTTTCCACGGCCATCGAGTACGCGGTACTCGCCCTGGGCGTGCAGCACATCATCGTTTGCGGGCATTCCGACTGCGGCGCCATGCGCGCGGTACTCAACCCCCAGAGCCTGGAAAAGATGCCAACGGTGCGTGCCTGGTTGCGCCACGCCGAAGTCGCCAAGTCGATGGTTGAGGACAACTGCGACTGCGCCAATGAGCACGAAAGCATGAAGGTGCTGACGGAAGAAAACGTTATCGCCCAGTTGCAGCACCTGCGCACCCACCCTTCCGTGGCTTCGCGCATGGCCAATGGTCAGTTGTTTATCCATGGCTGGATCTACAACATCGAGACCAGTGAAATCCGTGCTTACGACGCGGATCAAGCGGCGTTCCGATCGCTGAGCGGCGACGGGCCGATCCCTTGCGCGACGCCTAAAGCGCGCTTCTAAAAACACTTCCCTGCCGGGTAAAGCGGTGGCTGCCATGGACGCAGCCAGGCTTTGCCGCGCCCGGCGAATGCCTCGGGAGAGTCATCATGCGTGCTGCTCAATTGAAAGCTGTATTGCCACGGGAGCTGCTCGCGTCTGTGGTTGTGTTTCTGGTCGCCCTGCCCTTGTGCATGGGCATCGCGATTGCGTCCGGCATGCCGCCGGCCAAAGGGCTGATCACCGGGATTATCGGTGGCCTGGTGGTGGGCTGGCTGGCGGGATCGCCGCTGCAAGTCAGCGGGCCTGCCGCAGGGTTGGCGGTGTTGGTGTTCGAGCTGGTCCGCCAGCACGGCATGATGATGCTGGGGCCGATCCTGTTGTTGGCGGGGTTCCTGCAACTGGTGGCCGGGCGTTTGCGCCTGGGCTGCTGGTTTCGTGTCACCGCGCCGGCCGTGGTGTACGGCATGCTGGCCGGTATCGGCGTGTTGATTGTGCTGTCGCAGGTGCATGTGATGCTCGACGGTGCGCCCAAGCCTTCGGGGCTGGATAACCTGGCGGGCTTCCCGGCCGCCTTGGTTGAGGCGATTCCGACCCTCGGTGGTGGCCTGGGTTGGCAGGCCGGTTTGCTCGGCTTATCGACAATGCTGGTGATGTACCTGTGGGATAAATTCCGCCCGCAAACACTGCGCTTCGTGCCGGGCGCCTTGCTGGGCGTGGGCTTGGCAACCGTCACCAGCCTGGTGCTGGCGTTGCAGGTCAAGCGCGTGGAAGTCCCGGAAAACCTGGCCGACGCCATCGACTGGCTACGCCCCAGCGACTTGCTGAACCTGGCCGATCCACAGTTGTTGATCGCCGCATTTGCCGTGGCCTTTATCGCCAGCGCCGAGACCCTGCTGTCTGCCGCAGCGGTTGACCGCATGCACAGTGGCCAGCGTTCCGACTTCGATAAGGAATTGTCTGCACAAGGCATGGGCAACATGCTGTGCGGGCTGGTCGGTGCCCTGCCGATGACCGGCGTGATCGTGCGCAGCTCGGCCAACGTGCAGGCGGGCGCCACCACGCGCTTGTCGGCGATGTTCCACGGTGTGTGGCTGCTGGGGTTCGTGTTGTTGCTGTCGAGCGTGCTGCAAAGCATTCCGGTCGCGAGCCTGGCGGGCGTGCTGGTGTACACCGGGATCAAGCTGGTGGACGTCAAGGCGTTCAAGGCATTGGGACGCTACGGGCGGATGCCGATGTTCACCTATGCCGCGACGGCGCTGGCGATCATCTTCACTGATCTGCTGACTGGCGTGTTGGTGGGCTTCGGGCTGACGCTATTGAAACTGGCGTTCAAGGCTTCGCGGCTGAAGGTCAGCCTGATCGACCTGCCTCAGGCCGGTGAGATGGAACTGCGTTTGACCGGCGCGGCGACATTCCTGAAAGTACCGGCGCTGACCCAAGTGCTGTCGACGGTGCCCGCAGGGACCACGTTGCATGTGCCGCTGAGCAACCTGAGCTACATCGACCACGCCTGCCTGGAGTTGCTGGAGGAATGGGGTCGGGCCAATGCGGCCAAGGGCTCTACGCTGGTGATCGAGGCGCGTGGGTTGAAGCGCCGGCTGGAAGGCCGGGTGCGCACGACGGTGGGGATAGGTTCGGCACCTGTCTGAACACCACAAAACACTGTGGGAGCGGGCTTGCCCGCGATGAGGGAGTGTCAGTCAACACATTGGCTGACTGACACACCGCCATCGCGGGCAAGCCCGCTCCCACATGTGATCTTTATCAGGTCGCAAGTTTAAGCAGGCTGATCCAACGCCAACTCAACCCCCAACTGCCGCGACAGGCACGGCCAGCGCTTCCACGCCGCTTCGGTGTTCGGGCTCTTGAGCGTCTCGCGGTACGCCTCGACCGATTCCAGCGCAAAGCTGTCTTCGTTGAGCATTTCATCCACCGCCAAGTGCACGGCTTCATCCAGTTGATTGGCAAACGCCTCGCCGATCAACTGATGAGCGATCAAATTGGCGACGGTGGTATCCGCCGGAATCAACGGCTGACCGAAATGCTTGATGTACAGGTCGTTGACCTCTTCCACCAACCGATGGGCCAGGTAGGCTTCGTCGAGCAGGCCGTCGAGGCCTTCGTGGCCGGCCAGGATCGCGGGCGGCTGCAGGAAGAAATGCTCGGCAATCTTCAGCACCGGTTTGATCTGGCTTTCGATACCGGCTTCGCGGGCCACGTCATTGGCGGCTTCGAGCAAATCCGGGACCAGCTCGATGTAGGCGGTAACAAAACGGGTCATGACAATGTTGCGATCACCGTCAGCCAGGGAGATGGCTGAATGCAGGTGCGGCAATTGTTTTTCCAGTTGCTGGGCAAGCTGGCCCGTGCTGGCTTCGTGTTGATGGGCACGGGAAATCTGCTCGCGCAATGCGGCGGTGTTCATGAATGCTCCAGTGAAACAGGCGTAGGAAAAGGGAAAGGACAAGGTAGCTCGTTTATACGAGAGCCTAAGACGCGTTTGTCATAATTATTTCATGGTTATGCGCATGCGTTATATCGAATTGCCATCGTTCGTCGGATAAACGTTTGCGGGCCCGTATCTATTAGGCCCGCCCGTCTGTTTTTGCTCATTTGCCCCTACACATTGCGGGGTTGCCGCGGCTGTCTATACTCGATTTTGTACGCAATTAGCTGATGACGCCCAACTGCATGAAGCAGGCAAGGCTTGGCGGTTGTAAGCAGTATGGAAGCCGCTCCCTTCGCCGCAGGTGCAAACCGGCGGGATAACAAGAAACATAAAGGGGAACCCGCAATGACGCGACATCCACACGTTTGGATGGGCCTACTGTTGTGGTCAGTATTCGGCCAGGCGCACGCCGCCTGGACAACGAATATGGCGCCAGGGGCGACTGAAGTCAGTCACGCCGTGTTTGACCTGCACATGACCATTTTCTGGATTTGTGTGGTGATCGGCATTGTCGTGTTTGGCGCGATGTTCTGGTCGATGATCCTGCACCGCCGGTCCACGGGCCAGGTGGCCGCCAAGTTTCACGAGAGCACGACCGTGGAAATCCTCTGGACCGTGGTGCCCTTGTTGATCCTGGTGGCAATGGCCATTCCAGCGACCAAAACCCTGATCAATATCTACGACAGCACTGAGTCGGATATCGATATCCAGGTCACCGGCTACCAATGGAAGTGGCACTACAAATACCTCGGCCAGGACGTGGAGTTCTTCAGCAACCTGGCCACGCCCGCCGAGCAAATCCATAACCAGGCCACCAAGGGCGAGCACTACTTGCTCGAAGTCGACCAGCCGCTGGTGCTGCCGGTGGGCGCCAAAGTGCGCTTCCTGGTGACCGCCGCCGACGTGATCCACTCGTGGTGGGTGCCGGCCTTTGCGGTCAAGCGCGACGCCATCCCCGGCTTCGTCAACGAGGCCTGGACCCGCGTCGAGAAGCCCGGCATCTACCGTGGCCAGTGCGCCGAGCTGTGCGGCAAGGACCACGGCTTTATGCCGATTGTGGTCGAGGTCAAATCCAAGGCCGACTACGACACCTGGCTCGGCGAGCGCAAGGCCGAAGCGGCCAAGCTCAAGGAGCTGACCTCCAAAGAGTGGACGCTGGACGAGCTGGTGGCGCGTGGCGACAAGGTCTACCACACCACCTGCGTCGCCTGTCACCAGGCCGAGGGCCAGGGCCTGCCGCCGATGTTCCCGGCGCTCAAGGGCTCACCGATTGCCACCGGGCCTAAGGAGGACCACCTGCACCGCGTGTACTTCGGCAAACCCGGCACCGCCATGGCGGCGTTCGGCAAACAGCTGTCGGAAGTGGATATCGCTGCCGTAGTGACTTACGAGCGCAACGCCTGGGGCAATAACAAAGGCGACATGGTCACGCCTAAAGACGTGCTGGCCATCAAGCAGGCGGAAAGCAAATGACAGCCCTTACTGCGTATGCCCCGAATCGTCCCGCCCACTCGCTTGCAGGAGAACGGCCATGAGCACTGTGATCGACCATGGGCATGCCGACCATGCCCACGGCCCCGCCAAAGGCCTGATGCGCTGGGTGCTGACCACCAACCACAAAGACATCGGCACGATGTACCTGTGGTTCGCCTTCACCATGTTCCTGCTCGGCGGCTCGTTCGCCATGGTGATCCGCGCCGAGCTGTTCCAGCCCGGCCTGCAGATCGTGCAGCCGGCGTTCTTCAACCAGATGACCACCATGCACGGCCTGATCATGGTGTTCGGCGCGGTGATGCCTGCCTTCGTCGGCCTGGCCAACTGGATGATTCCGCTGATGATCGGCGCGCCCGACATGGCCCTGCCGCGCATGAACAACTTCAGCTTCTGGCTGCTGCCGGCGGCGTTCCTGCTGCTGGTCTCGACCCTGTTCACCCCCGGCGGCGGGCCGAATTTCGGCTGGACCTTCTACGCCCCGCTCTCCACCACCTACGCGCCGGAAAGCGTGACGTTTTTCATCTTTGCCATTCACCTGATGGGTATCAGTTCGATCATGGGCGCGATCAACGTGGTCGCCACCATTCTCAACCTGCGCGCGCCGGGCATGACCCTGATGAAAATGCCGCTGTTCGTGTGGACCTGGCTGATCACCGCGTTCCTGCTGATCGCGGTGATGCCGGTGCTGGCCGGGTGCGTGACCATGATGCTGATGGACATCCACTTCGGCACCAGCTTCTTCAGTGCGGCCGGTGGCGGTGACCCGGTGCTGTTCCAGCACGTGTTCTGGTTCTTCGGCCACCCTGAGGTGTACATCATGATCCTGCCGGCCTTCGGCGCGGTCAGCTCGATCATCCCGACCTTCTCGCGCAAGCCGCTGTTCGGCTACACCTCGATGGTCTACGCCACGGCGAGTATCGCCTTCCTGTCGTTCATCGTGTGGGCGCACCACATGTTTGTGGTCGGCATTCCGTTGGTCGGCGAGCTGTTCTTCATGTACGCCACGCTGCTGATTGCGGTGCCGACGGGCGTGAAGGTGTTCAACTGGGTCAGCACCATGTGGCAAGGCTCGCTGACCTTCGAGACACCGATGCTGTTCGCTGTGGCCTTCGTGATCCTGTTCACCATCGGCGGCTTCTCCGGGCTGATGCTGGCGATTGCCCCGGCGGATTTCCAGTACCACGACACTTACTTCGTGGTGGCGCATTTCCATTACGTACTGGTGCCCGGCGCGATCTTCGGCATCTTCGCTTCGGCCTACTACTGGCTGCCGAAATGGACCGGCCACATGTACGACGAAACCCTGGGCAAGCTGCACTTCTGGCTGTCCTTTGTCGGCATGAACATGGCGTTCTTCCCGATGCACTTTGTGGGTCTGGCCGGCATGCCGCGTCGGGTGCCGGACTACAACCTGCAGTTCGCCGACTTCAACATGGTGTCGTCGATTGGCGCGTTCATGTTTGGCGCCACGCAGATCTTCTTCCTGTTCATCGTGATCAAGTGCATCCGTGGCGGCCCGCCAGCGCCGGCCAAGCCATGGGATGGTGCCGAAGGCCTGGAGTGGAGCATCCCTTCGCCCGCGCCGTACCACACTTTTACGACGCCGCCGGAGGTCAAGTGAATACCCTGGCGCAGGCTACCTCGGTTTCCTGTGGGAGCTGGCTTGCCTGCGATAGCGGTGTGTCAGTCGCCGAATCTATCAACTGCCAGACCCTCATCGCAGGCAAGCCAGCTCCCACAGAATGTCAAAAGCAGGGTGATCGCCATGCTTGAATCCATCCCCATCAAACGCCTCGTCACCCGCCTGCTGATCCTGGTGGTGGCGATGTTCGCCTTCGGCTTCGCCCTGGTGCCGATCTACGACGTGATGTGCAAGGCCTTCGGCATCAACGGCAAGACCGCCGGCCAGTACGAGGGCGAGCAAATCGTCGACCCTACGCGCCAGGTGCGCGTGCAGTTCCTGTCGACCAATGCCATCGACATGGTCTGGGAATTTCACTCCAAGGCTGACGAAGTGGTGGTCAACCCCGGCGCGGTCACCGAGATGCTGTTTGTGGCCTACAACCCCACCGACAAGGCCATGACCGCCCAGGCGGTGCCAAGTATTTCCCCGGCCGAGGCGGCGATGTACTTCCACAAGACCGAGTGTTTTTGCTTCACCCAGCAAGTGCTGCAGCCAGGTCAGCGCATCGAAATGCCGGTGCGTTTTATCGTCGACCGCGACATGCCCAAGGATGTGAAGCATTTGACCCTGGCGTACACGCTGTTTGATATCACTGCGCGCCAACCGCCGGTGGCCGTCCATACCGGCGGCTAGCTACTGTTTGCCCCCTCAATCAGGAGAGCGAATACATGTCGTCTCATGATACGTACTACGTACCAGCGCAAAGCAAATGGCCAATAATTGCGACCTTTGGCATGTTGATCACCGTGTACGGCCTCGCCGTGTGGTTCAACGATCTGAAGGCGGCGCGCCCGGAATCCCACGGCCCGTGGATCTTTTTCGTCGGCGGCCTGCTATTGGCCTACATGCTGTTCGGCTGGTTCGGCGCCGTAATCAAGGAAAGTCGCGCAGGTTTGTACAGCCCGCAGATGGACCGCTCGTTTCGCTGGGGCATGACCTGGTTCATTTTTTCCGAGGTGATGTTCTTCGTCGCATTCTTCGGCGCGCTGTTTTATGTGCGACACATGTCCGGCCCATGGCTGGGCGGTGAAGGGCACAAGGGCATCGCGCACATGCTGTGGCCGAACTTTCAGTTCACCTGGCCGCTGCTCAACAACCCCGACCCAAAAATGTACCCGCCGCCGGAAGGCACCATCAGCCCGTGGGGCTTGCCGCTGATCAACACGATCTTGCTGGTCAGCTCCAGCGTGACCATCACCATCGCCCACCACGCCTTGCGCAAAGGCCATCGCGGCGCGTTGAAAATCTGGCTGGCACTCACGGTGCTGCTGGGGTGGGCGTTCCTGGCCTTCCAGGCCGAGGAGTACATGCACGCTTACAAAGAGCTGGGCCTGACCCTCGGTTCGGGCGTGTACGGCGCGACGTTCTTCATGCTTACCGGTTTCCACGGCGCTCACGTGACCATCGGCACGATCATTCTGTTTGTGATGCTGATGCGCATCCTGCGCGGGCATTTCAATGCCGAGCACCAGTTCGGCTTCGAAGCCGCCAGTTGGTATTGGCACTTTGTGGATGTGGTGTGGATCGGCCTGTTTTTCTTCGTTTACGTACTGTGAGGTGCGTTACCACGGCGCATGAGACACCAGTTGGCCGCTGAAAAAGCCCCAGGCGATCAAGCCCACGGTGATTGCGGCCAGCACCACGCGCACGGTCAAGACAGTGACGAGGCGGTTGGAGTTGCCCTCGTCCTTGACCAGAAAGAACAAGCCACTGAACAGGCTCACGACAGTCGCGATCAGCATCAGGGCAATAGCAGCTTTGAGCATGGTCAGGTTCCATTCGGATGAGCGGGCAATGAAAAGGCGGGCAATGAAAACAAGTATAGCCAGCGCCATAAAAGACTTTCGCCCAGGGCTCGCACCTACGTTGGTGGTGCTGGTGCTGCTGCCGCTGATGGTCGGCCTGGGGTTCTGGCAGCTGTCGCGCGGCCATGAAAAACAGCTGCTGGTGGACAGCTACGCCGAGCGGCGGGTGGCCGAGCCCATCGACAGCGTGCAACTCAATGACATGGCCGACCCGGCGTTTCGCCGCGTGCGCCTGCGCGGCCAATTCGACGCCGAACACAGCGTGTTGCTCGACAACCGCATGCGTGACGGCAAGGCCGGTGTCGAGTTGCTGCAACCTTTCCATGACCAGGCCAGCGGCCAGTGGCTGTTGCTCAATCGCGGCTGGCTGCCGTGGCCGGACCGGCGCACGCCGCCGGTCTTCACCACACCCGATCAACCGTTGAACCTCGACGCCTGGGTGTACGTCGCCCCCGGCGAAACCTTCCAGCTGCACGCCGACCCGGCTACCACGCATTGGCCGCGCTTGCTCACCGCCCTGCACCCCGCCGCCCTCTGGACCGAATTGGGCCGCAGCGGTTCTGCCTATGAATTGCGCGCCGAGCCCGGCCCCGGCACGTACGACACCACCTGGCCGGTGGTCGCCATGGGCCCGGAAAAACACTTGGGCTACGCCGTGCAGTGGTTCGCCATGGCGTTGGCGCTACTGGCGCTTTACCTCTACCTCGGATGGCACAACAACAAGGAGAAACCCCATGGGAACGGCCATGAATCCACCCAGCACGTCTGAGGCGCCCGACCGGCGCAAAGGCCGCTGGCAGCTGATCCTGATCCTGATGATGGTGATCGGCCCGATGGCGTTGGCCACGTTCATGTACAAGCTGCAGTTCTGGGTGCCGGACAGCCGCAGCTACCACGGCGAACTGATCGGCAATGGCCAGACCCGCGCCGACATCGGCGTGCAGGCCGAGGAAGACCGCTGGCAGTTGCTGGTCACCGCGCCCACCGCCTGCGCCGCCGAGTGCCAGCAGTTGGTGTACCTGGCGCGCCAACTGCAAATCAGCCTGGGCCGCGATGCGTCCCGCGCCAGCCATGCCCTGGCCAGCGCGCAGCCGGTGAGCACTGAATACGACGCCAAGCTCAAAGCCGAATACCCGCAACTGCAACGCTACCCGCTGGACCTGTCGACCTTTACCAAAGACGCCGCCGTGCCCGGTGATGCGCAACTGTGGATCGTCGACCCGCACGGCAACCTGGTGCTGCGCTACGACGCCAAGGTCAAGGGCAAAGACTTGCTCAACGACCTGCGCCTGCTGCTGAAACTGTCGAACATCGGATAAGGGCATCGTCATGGCCAAACCTGGATTTCGCCTCGCGTTGTTTGCCACCTTGCTGGCGCTGATCGTCGTGCTGCTGGGCGCCTATACGCGCCTGACCCACGCGGGTCTGGGTTGCCCGGACTGGCCGGGCTGCTACGGATTTATCAGCGTGCCGCAAAGCGAAGCCCAGCTGGCCCACGCCGAGCTGCATTTTCCCGACACACCGGTGGAGGCTGACAAGGGTTGGGCCGAGATGACCCATCGCTATTTTGCCGGCACCTTGGGTTTGCTGATTGTGTTGCTGGCGGCGCGTTCGTGGAGCCATCGGCGGGATCCGGGCCAGCCGGTGAAACTGCCGCTGTTTGTGTTGGCGGTGGTGTTTGCCCAGGCAGCTTTCGGTATGTGGACGGTGACCTTGAAGCTGTGGCCGCAAGTGGTCACGGGCCATTTGCTCGGTGGTTTTGCCACCTTGAGCCTGCTGTTTCTGCTGACCTTGCGCCTGTCCGGCGTGCTGCCGGCGTTGATTGTGCCCAGGCGCCTGCAATATTGGGCGACGGCCGGGTTGGTGCTGGTGATCGGGCAAATTGCGTTGGGAGGCTGGGTCAGTTCCAACTATGCGGCGGTGGCCTGTGTCGACTTGCCTACTTGCCATGGCGAGTGGTGGCCGGCGGCCGACTTCGCCAACGGCTTTCACCTCACCCAGCATATCGGCCCCAATTACCTCGGCGGCCAGCTCGACAGTGAAGCGCGCACCGCCATACATCTCACCCACCGCATCGGCGCAGTATTGGTTACGCTGGTGCTGCTTGGTCTGGCCTGGCAATTGCGCGCAGTGGGCATGACCCGGCTGGCGGGGCTGTTGCTGATCGCCCTGGCGGCGCAAATCAGCCTGGGCGTGAGCAATGTGGCTTTCGGCCTGCCGCTGCCGGTGGCGGTCGGCCATAACGCAGGCGGCGCGGCGTTGTTGCTGACGCTGGTGCTGGTCAATTATCACGCGCGTACCAGCCTGGTCCGGGTGCGCAATCAGTTGCCGTTCGGCTGGCGCTTTATTCCACGCAAACACGTTTCGGGCCTCATCACCCTTAAAGGAGAGATGCCATGGCGACCTTGATCGGCGCGCGTCACGATCAAGCGATCTGGCGCGATTACCTGGAGCTGACCAAGCCGAAAGTGGTGGTGCTGATGCTCATCACATCCTTGGTGGGCATGTTCCTCGCGACTCGCGCCGGGGTGCCGTGGGCGGTGCTGATTTTCGGCAACCTGGGCATTGCGCTGTGCGCGGGTGGCGCAGCGGCGGTCAACCATGTGGTGGACCGGCGCATTGATGCGGTGATGGCGCGTACGCATAAACGGCCCATGGCAGAAGGGCGCGTATCGCCAGTGGCGGCGTTGGCCTTTGCTGTGTTTCTGGCTGTTGCGGGCTTGGCGTTGCTGCTGGCGTTCACTAACCCGTTGGCTGCGTGGCTGACATTGGCCTCGCTGCTCGGTTATGCGGTGATCTACACCGGCTTCCTCAAGCGCGCCACGCCGCAAAATATTGTCATCGGTGGCCTCGCCGGTGCCGCGCCGCCGCTGCTGGGTTGGGTCGCGGTTACCGGGCATGTCAGCGCCGAGCCGTTGCTGCTGGTGCTGATCATCTTCGCCTGGACCCCGCCACACTTTTGGGCGCTGGCCATTCATCGCAAGGAGGAATACGCCAAGGCCGACATCCCGATGCTGCCGGTCACCCATGGCGAGCACTACACCAAGGTGCATATCCTGCTCTACACCTTTGCCCTGCTGGCGGTGAGCCTGATGCCGTATGTGATCCACATGAGCGGCCTGCTGTACCTCGCCTGTGCGCTGGTATTGGGCGCACGCTTTCTGCAATGGGCCTGGGTGCTGTACCGTGGCAGCCAGCCGCACGCGGCGATCAACACGTTCAAGTATTCTATCTGGTACTTGTTGCTGCTGTTTATCGCCCTGCTCGTAGACCACTACTTACTGTTGAACCTATGACTCGAACTCAAAAAACCGTCTTTATCCTGGTGGCCATCGTCGCGTTGATCATGGGCCTGACCGTTAACAAAGTGCTCAGTGGCAAAGGCCAGGGCGACCCGACCGCGCTGATCGACGCGGGCATCATCCTGCTGCCGCAAAGCCGCCAGCTGCCGCCAGTGACCATGACTAACCAGGAAGGCCAGCCAGTGGTGGTCAACGAGTTGAAAGGCAAGTGGAGCCTGCTGTTCTTCGGCTACACCTTCTGCCCGGACATCTGCCCCACCACTCTCGCCCAGCTGCGCCAGATCAAGAGCGAACTGCCCAAAGAGGCGGTGGATAAGTTGCAGGTGATTCTGGTCAGCGTCGACCCGAACCGCGACACGCCTGCTCAACTCAAGCAATACCTAGGCTACTTCGACCCGCAATTCGAAGGCCTGACCGGCGCAAATGTGGACGATGTGCAGAAGGTCTCGAATGCGGTGAGCATTCCGTTTATTCCGGCGGATACCAGCAAGCCGAACTACACCGTCGATCACAGCGGCAACCTGGCGCTGATCGGCCCGGACGGGACGCAGCGTGGGTTTATTCGTGCGCCGTTGAATAATCAAAAGCTGGTGGCGCAGTTGCCAGGGTTGCTGCAGCGCAAGTAGACCCGTAAGCGCTGATCGTTCCCACGCTCTGCGTGGGAATGCCTCTTGTGACGCTCCGCGTCGCGACCTCAGAAGTGGGACGCAGAGCGTCCCGGGCTGCATTCCCACGCGGAGCGTGGGGACGATCAGTCGATCCGTCGTCGGACATTTCCTGCAAGTTGTCGCGCTGTGCGTGAACTTGTTGGGGGCTCTTGGGGTGGATAGGCTTTGCCCTGTCGCTGCAAATTCAGTGACAGGGCGTAGGAACCCTTTTATGTACCCTTGGCGTCATAGCGCCACCGTCTGATTGCGGCGTTTTTTTTGTGCCCGTACTATCAGTCGCGGCGGCTATGCGCGGGCACGTTTCGACGTGGCTGAGATCCCTGGGTACTCGGTTCCTACCCCGCGTATGGCTGCCACCCATGCCCGTAGGAAGGCTGTTGGCAGCTCCTGTTCATACCCGGAGTTGTCCCAATGCAATTACTTACCCCTGATCCACCGATCACACCCAAAGTCTTCACCCGCCACCATCACCAGCTGCACGCCGTGCTGGTCGACAGCCAACCCTGGTTCAGCGCCTCCGACATCGGCCACCTGATGGGCCTGCACCTAAACCCTGCGCTACTGCGCAAGCTCGATCCCGACCAACAACACACCTTGCCGCTGATCACTCATGGCCACTGTGCACCGACGTTGATGGTCAGTGAGTCTGGCGTCTACGCGCTGCTTATCTACCACTACTACCCGGAGAATCGGTGTTTGCGCCAATGGTTGACCCATGAGGTGGTGCCAGCCCTGCGCTGAGAACAAAAGCCGGTGGCACAGTTGCCGGGTTTGCTACAGCGCAAATGATCGTTCCCACGCTCTGCGTGGGAATGCCTCCTGTGACGCTCTGCGTCGCGACCTCAGAAGTGGGACGCAGAGCGTCCCGGGCTGCATTCCCGCGCGGAGCGTGGGAACGATCATGCTTCAGGCAACACAAAACAAAAGTGGGAGCGGGCTTGCCCGCGAAGGCGGAGTGTCAGTCGATTGATAAGTGACTGATCCACCGCCTTCGCGAGCAAGCCCGCTCCCACATTTTGTGATCTTCAGTGTGTGAGGATCGAGTTTGATCAAAACGCCGGCAGAATCGCGCCTTTGTACTTCTCAAGAATGAACGCTTTCACTTCAGGCGTGTGCAGGGCTGCAACCAGCTTCTTCACCGCGTCCGAGTCTTTGTTGTCTTCGCGGGTCACCAGGATGTTCACGTAAGGCGAGTCGTTGCCTTCGATCACCAGGGCGTCCTTGGACGGGTCCAGTTTGGCTTCCAGCGCATAGTTGGTGTTGATCAGCGCCAGGTCGACCTGGGTCAGCACGCGCGGCAGGGTCGCGGCTTCCAGTTCGCGGAATTTCAGGTTTTTCGGGTTGCCGGTGATGTCCTTGATGGTCGACAGGATGTTGGTCGGGTCCTTCAGGGTGATCAGGTTGTGCTTGGCCAGCAGCAGCAATGCGCGGCCGCCGTTGGTGGCGTCGTTCGGGATCACCACGTTGGCGCCATCCGACAGTTCTTCCAGCTTTTTGTACTTGCTGGAGTAGGCGCCCAGAGGTTCCAGGTGCACGGCGCCGACGCTCACCAGGTGAGTGCCTTTGGCCTTGTTGAACTCATCCAGGTACGGCTGGTGCTGGAAGAAGTTGGCGTCCAGGCGCTTTTCAGCCACCTGTACGTTTGGCTGCACGTAGTCGGTGAAGACTTTGACCTGCAGATCCACGCCTTCTTTGGCGAGCACAGGTTTCACGAATTCGAGGATTTCCGCGTGCGGCACCGGCGAGGCAGCGACGGTAATAGTCTCGGCGGCGTGGGCGGAAAACGCAGCAACGGCGGCGAAAGCAACCAGTAGTTTTTTCATCCAACAAGCTCCTTGTTCGGGCATGTGCCGGCGGGGGCCGGCAATGGCCGTTATTTTCGAGAAAAGTGCACCACCAGCTTATCGCCGACGGTTTGCAGAATTTGCACCAGAACCAGCAGCATCACCACGGTGACGACCATTACGTCGGTCTGGAAGCGCTGGTAACCGAAACGAATCGCCAGGTCACCCAAGCCACCGGCGCCGACTACACCGGCCATGGCCGTGTAGGAAACCAGTGTAATCGCCGTCACCGTAATCGCCGCGAAAATGCCGGGGCGTGCTTCTGGCAGCAGGGCGTTGACGATGATCTGACGCGTACTGGCGCCCATCGACTGGGTAGCTTCGATGATGCCGCGGTCCACTTCACGCAGAGCGGTTTCCACCAGGCGCGCGAAGAACGGCGTCGCGCCCACCACCAATGGCGGAATCGCACCGGCCACGCCCAGCGAAGTGCCGGTGATCAGCACCGTGAACGGGATCATCACGATCAGCAGGATGATGAACGGCAGCGAGCGCAGGATGTTCACGATCAGCGACAGCAGCGCGTACAAGCCTTTTTGTTCGAACAATTGGCGCGGGCTGCACAGGAACAGCAGCACGCCCAATGGCAAACCGAGCAGCACGGTAAAGAACAGCGAACCGAACAGCATGGTCATGGTGTCGCCGGTGGCCAGCCAGATCTCGGACCAGTCAATATTGGCGAAGAAACTCAACAGGACTTCCATTAGCGCAGAACCTCCATGTGGACGTCTGCCGCGGTAAAGCGGGCGAAAGCGGCTTCCATGTCCCCACCGGTGACGGCGAGGGTCAGTTGGCCGTAAGGAATATCTTTAATGCGGTCGATACGACCGGCGAGGATGCTGTAGTCCACACCCGTTTCGCGGGCGACGGTGCCCAGCAGCGGCGCGTAGGTCGCTTCGCCCTGGAACGTCAGGCGCACGATACGGCCAGGCACGTGAGCGAAGTCATCACGCTGCTCGCCTTCGTCGACCTGCTCGGCTTCCTGTACGAAGCGCTTGGTGGTCGGGTGCTTGGGGTGCAGGAACACATCGGCCACCGAGCCTTGCTCGACGATCACGCCGGCGTCCATCACGGCGACCTGGTCGCATACGCGGCGGATCACGTCCATTTCATGGGTGATCAGCACGATGGTCAGCTTCAGCTCGCGGTTGATCTCGGCCAGCAGTTGCAGAACCGAGGCGGTGGTTTGCGGGTCGAGGGCGCTGGTGGCTTCGTCGCACAGCAGGATTTTTGGCTTGGTCGCCAGGGCGCGGGCGATGCCGACGCGCTGCTTCTGGCCGCCGGACAACTGCGCCGGGTACTTCTTGGCGTGGTCCGACAGGCCGACGCGTGCCAGCAGTTCGGCCACACGCTGGTCGATGGCCTTGCGCGACAGTTCGCCGGCCAGGGTCAGCGGCAGCGCCACGTTGTCGGCAACGGTCTTGGAGGCCAGCAGGTTGAAGTGCTGGAAGATCATCCCGACTTGCTGGCGGAAACGGCGCAGGCCGTTGGCGTCCAGCGCGGTGACTTCTTCGCCGTCAACGTTGATCTGGCCACCGCTGGGTTGCTCCAGGCGGTTGATCAGACGCAGCAAGGTACTTTTTCCCGCACCGGAGTGGCCAATCAGGCCGAACACCTGGCCGTTTTCGACACGCAGGCTGGTGGGGTGCAGGGCGGGGATTTCCTTACCGGCGACGCGGTAGGTTTTATGGACGTTATGAAACTCGATCACGTAGCGAACCTTGTGGGGCGCATGGAAAAGGGATCAGCGGTTAGCCGGGCGCGCATTTTAGCCTGTCCGTATAGCGGTATTTAGCATTTATTTCTCATTCAACCAGCGATTTGGCAATAACGCGATCAAAGGTCATAAAAAAGGAACGGTGCAAAACCGTGTCAGTCACTACTTAAGCAACTCAATTTTCCAGGTGCCGTGCCTGGAGTTTTGCTCAAACGAGCCGGGGACCGCTCTGGCCACTTTGAATAAGGAGTTTTGTCTGATGAGTACCAAAAAGCCAGCTACCCCGCCGAAGAGTGAACTCGCGGGCACCGACACCCTGGACCGTGGCAACACCAACGCCAAGCTGCAGGCGCTGGAGGAGTTTCGTTCAGACGCCACCGGCCAGGCGCTGCGCACCAACCAGGGCGTGAAGATTTCCGACAACCAGAACACCCTGAAAGTCGGCGCCCGTGGCCCATCGCTGCTGGAAGACTTCATCATGCGTGAAAAAATCACGCACTTTGACCATGAGCGTATCCCGGAGCGCATCGTGCATGCCCGTGGCACTGGCGCCCATGGTTACTTCCAGACCTATCAGAACCATTCGGCGCTGAGCAAGGCCGGTTTCCTGCGTAACCCCGAGCATAAAACCCCGGTGTTCGTGCGCTTCTCCACCGTGCAAGGCCCGCGTGGGTCGGGCGATACGGTGCGTGACGTGCGTGGCTTTGCCGTGAAGTTCTTCACCGACGAAGGCAACTTCGACCTGGTGGGCAACAACATGCCGATTTTTTTCATTCAGGACGCGATCAAGTTTCCCGACTTCGTGCACGCAGTAAAACCTGAGCCGCATAACGAGATTCCTACGGGCGGCTCGGCCCATGACACGTTCTGGGATTTTGTTTCGCTGCAGCCGGAATCGGCGCACATGGTGCTGTGGGCCATGTCCGACCGTGCCATCCCCAAAAGCCTGCGCTCCATGCAGGGCTTTGGCATTCACACCTTCCGCTTGATCAATACCGAAGGTAAGTCGAGCTTCGTCAAATTCCACTGGCACCCTAAAGTCGGCACTTGCTCGCTGGTGTGGGACGAAGCGCAAAAGCTCGCCGGTAAAGATACCGATTACCACCGTCGCGACTTGTGGGAAGCGATTGAAAGCGGCGATTACCCTGAGTGGGAATTGGGCGTGCAAATCGTTGCGGAGGAAGACGAGCACAAATTCGACTTCGATCTGCTCGACCCGACCAAGATCATCCCCGAAGAATTGGTACCCATCACGCCGCTGGGCAAAATGGTGCTGAACCGCAACCCGGACAACTTCTTTGCCGAAGTCGAACAGGTCGCCTTCTGCCCAGGCCATATCGTGCCGGGTATCGATTTCACCAACGACCCACTGCTGCAAGGCCGTCTGTTTTCCTACACGGATACCCAGATCAGCCGTCTCGGTGGCCCGAACTTTCATGAGCTGCCGATCAACCGGCCGGTCACGCCGTTCCATAACGGCCAGCGCGACGCCCAGCATCGCACTGTGATCGACAAGGGGCGTGCGGCGTACGAGCCGAATTCGATTGATGGCGGTTGGCCGAAAGAAACTCCACCGGCTGCGCAGGATGGTGGTTTCGAGACTTACTACGAGCGCGTTGACGCCAACAAAGTGCGTGAGCGCAGCGAGTCGTTTGGCGATCACTTCTCCCAGGCCACGCTGTTTTTCCACAGCATGAGCCACCACGAGAAAGAGCACATCATCGCGGCCTACAGCTTCGAATTGGGCAAGGTGGAGCGTGAGTTTATTCGCGCCCGTCAGGTCAATGAGATTCTGGCCAATATCGACTTGGAGCTGGCCAAGCGCGTTGCGCAGAACCTCGGCCTGCCTGCACCGACCAAAGGTACGGTGCCGCCGCGTAAGACCTCGCTCAAAGAGTCGCCGGCATTGAGCCAGGTGAACCTGCTGTCGGGCGATATAAAAACGCGCAAAGTTGCGATTCTTGCAGCTAACGGCGTCGATGGTGCCGCGATTGCTGCGTTGAAGAAGGCGCTGGAAGCTGAGGGCGCACACGCCAAGCTGCTGGGGCCGACGTCGGCACCGGTGACCACGGCCGACGGCAAGAGCCTGAAGGTGGATGCGTCGATGGAAGGCATGCCGTCGATTGCGTTTGATGCGGTGTTCGTACCGGGCGGCGCCAAGTCGGTGCAGGCTTTGAGTGGCGACGGTGTGGCGTTGCACTTCCTGTTGGAGGCGTACAAGCACCTGAAGGCGATCACGGTTGCCAGTGATGCCAAGTCATTGTTGGATCTGCTGAAGCTTGAGGCAGATGCGGGGCTGATCGTGGGGTCGGATGCGAAGGCGTTTAAGGCGTTCTTTGCGGCGATTGCGCAGCATCGGGTTTGGGATCGGGAGCCGAAGGCTAAGGCGATTCCGGCTTAAACTTCTGGTTGACTGTTAGACCGCTATCTCGGGCAAGCCCGCTCCCACATTTGAATGTATTCACAGTTCAAAGTGTGGGAGCGGGCTTGCCCGCGATGCTTTATTGCGCCTTGCGCGGAATCAAAACAACCTGCGCCGGGATGCGTTTCACAATCTGCCGGTGAATCTTCAGGTCATACCCCGAATCAATTCGCTTCACCCGTTTGGTCAGCAATGTGGCCAGCCACGGGTAATCCTGCGTGCGCGGCGCCTGGATGGTCACATCGCACTGGTAATTCACCACATCGGTGGCGATCGCGTCCAGTTGATGACGAAGTTCTTCAATATCCGTGAGGTTCAGCGCCACTGTGGTGCTTTCGGCGGCGGGGTCGATGACCTTGGCGGCAGGCTTGGCTTCGGCGGCTTTCAAGGCGGCTTCGGCTTTGTCCAACTCGGCTTTACGCGCATGGCTGATGGCGCTGTTGACGCCGCCGGTCAGCGCGGGTGCCTTGGGCATGAGTGCGCGGGCACGGCTCAGTGCGGTGGCGGCGGCGTTGACGTCACCCTTTTGCAGCACGATCTGGCTGCGCTGCAAGTAGGCTTCGGCCAACTGGCGCTGGTAAGTTTCCAGGGCAGGGTCGTTGGGCGACTGGGCCTGCAAGGCGGCCAGTTCGTCTTCGGCGGTGGCCAGCTCACTGCTGGCCAGGTTTTGCTCCAGCTGCGCGATGGCCGCAGCGCGTGCGTCCGGGACCTCGGGGGCAGCGGGCGGTGTGCTTTGACAGGCGCCCAGCAGCAGTGAAAATGCGGCAAGGAGCAGATAACGGGCGTTGAACAGCTTCATTCCTGCGACTCTCTATTTGCGCAAAAAGCGAGCAAGTCTACACCCCTCGACGGGGCAGGACAAAACTCAGCAGAAAGAGGGCGGCCGCCGTGACTACAATCGACGGACCGGCCGGTGTGTCCTTGAACCACGACAGCGCCAGGCCCCCGCACACTGAAAGCATGCCCAACAGGCTGGCGCCGATCGCCATTTGCTCGGGTGACCGGGCGTGGCGCTGGGCGGCGGCTGCGGGAATGATCAGCAGTGACGTGATCAACAATACGCCGACAATCTTCATCGCGACAGCAATCACCACGGCGATCAACAGCATCAGGGTCATGCGCAGCGCCGGCACGGGCAGGCCTTCTACCGTGGCCAGCTCTTCGTGCACGGTGATTGCCAGCAGCGGACGCCACAGGGCCACCAGCAAGACCAGCACCGCGGCGCTGCCGCCGAGGATCCAGGCCAGGTCGGTAGGGCTGATCGCCAGCAAGTCGCCGAACAGGTAAGCCATCAGGTCGATGCGCACTTCATGCATGAAGCTCAGCACCACCAGCCCGAGGGACAAGGTGCTCGGCGCCAGAATGCCGAGTAATGTGTCGGACGCCAGCGGCTGGCGCTGTTGCAGGGTTACCAGCAGCACCGCGAGCAGCAGGCAGCCGACGGTGACGGCGATGGTCGGGCTGACATCGAGCAAAAAGCCCATGGCCACGCCCAACAGCGCAGCGTGCGACAACGTGTCGCCGAAATAGGCCATGCGCCGCCAGACCACGAACGAGCCCAACGGGCCCGCCACCAGTGCCAAAGCCAAGCCTGCCAGCAGGGCGTAGAGCAGAAAATCAGCCATGCTTGCAGCTATCTCCATGGACGTGGGCGTGAGGTGTGGTTGGATCGTCGACCACAGCGCCATGCAAATCATGGGCGTGGTCGTGATGGTGGTGATAGACCGCCAGGCTCTGGGCATTCTTGCCGAACAGCTCGACGAACGCCGGGTCGCCGCTGACCTGTTCCGGGTGGCCGGAGCAGCAGACGTGGCGGTTGAGGCACACCACTTGGTCGGTGGTGCTCATGACCAGGTGCAAGTCGTGGGAAACCATCAGCACGCCGCAGCCATGGCGGTCGCGCAGGCGGGTGATCAGGCTGTACAGCTCGGCCTGGCCGGCGACATCGACGCCTTGCACGGGCTCATCGAGTACCAGCAATTCAGGCTCGCGCAGCAAGGCGCGGGCCAGCAGCACGCGCTGCATTTCACCGCCGGAGATGCTCTGCACCGGGCTGTCGATCACCTGTTCGGCGCCGACTTCCTTGAGTGCGGCCTGGGCGCGGGCGCGGTCTACACCGGGCACCAGGCGCAAAAAACGCAGCACGGACAGTGGCAGCGTCGGGTCCACATGCAGCTTTTGCGGCATGTAGCCGACGCGCAGCCTGGGCTTGCGCCATACACTGCCGGTGTCGGGCTTGAGCAGGCCGAGCACGGCGCGCACCAAGGTGGTCTTGCCGGCGCCGTTGGGGCCGATCAGCGTGACGATCTGCCCAGGTTCCACGCTCAGTGCGATGTTATCCAGCACGTTTTGCCCGGCGAACGTGACCCCGACCTGCTCCAGGCGGATTAACGCGTTGCTCATCAAGCCCCCTGGCAACCCGAGCAGAGCCCGACCACTTCGACGGTTTGCCCTTCGACCCGGAAGCCGACCTCGGCGGAACTATTAATGATGGCGTCGCTGATGCTTTTTTGTTCAAGCTCGATGGCGGCGTGGCACTCGCGGCAGATCAGAAACTGGCCCTGGTGCGCGTGTTCCGGGTGGTTGCAGCCGACAAAGGCATTGAGTGAGGCGATGCGGTGCACCAGCCCGTTTTCCAACAGGAAATCCAGCGCGCGGTACACCGTGGGCGGCGCGGCGCGGCGGCCATCCTGCTCGCTGAGTACGCCGAGAATGTCGTAGGCGCCCAGTGGCTTGTGGCTCTGCCACACCAATTCCAGCACCCGGCGACGCAGCGCGGTCAGGCGCAGGCCTTGACGGGCGCACAGGGTGTCGGCCTCTGACAGCGCGGTATGCACGCAGTGAGAGTGGTCGTGGGGACGGCTGGCAAGCGGTGTTTTAGGCATGAGCGGCGACAGACATTTGATAGAGACGTTATTATGTTACCCGTTCCTACGCCATTGAGTGGTCATCGTGTCCCGACTTTTTCCCGTTTTTGTCGTATTTGTCACCAGTTTGTTCATCGCCGGGGCGGCTCAGGCCGAGGTCAAAGTGCTGACCAGCATCAAGCCGTTGCAGTTGATCGCCGCGGCGGTACAGGACGGCGTGGCCATTCCGGAGGTGTTGTTGCCGCCCGGCGCTTCGCCGCACAACTATGCCCTGCGCCCATCCGACGTACGGCGCGTGCAATCGGTGGACCTGCTGTATTGGATCGGCCCGGACATGGAAAGCTTCCTGCCGCGCGTGCTCAAGGGGCGTAGCCTGCCGACCGTGGCCGTACAAGACCTGCCGGGGATGAAGCTGCGTCGTTTCGCCGAAGATAGCCACTCGCACGCCGATGATGCCGACGAACATGACCACGATCATCGCCCAGGGAGCCTGGATGCGCACTTGTGGCTTTCGACGGTCAACGCGCGCGTGATCGCTGCGCGCATGGCGGCTGACCTCAGCGCTGCCGACCCGGCCAATGCGGCGCGGTATCAAAGCAACGTGAAGGCGTTCGATGAGCGCCTGGATGCGTTGGATGCCCGGTTGAAAGCGCGCCTGGCGACGGTGGGTGATAAGCCTTACTTCGTGTTCCACGAAGCCTTTGATTACTTCGAAGATGCTTACGGGCTCAAGCACACCGGCGTGTTCAGCGTCGCCGCAGAAGTGCAGCCAGGCGCCCAGCATGTGGCGGCGATGCGCACGCGGTTGCAGGAAGTAGGTAAGACCTGTGTGTTCAGCGAGCCGCCATTGCGCCCGCGTTTGGCCGAAACCCTGGTGGCCGGGTTGCCGGTGAAGCTGGCGGAGCTGGATGCGCTGGGTGGTTACACCCCGGCGACCGCGCAGGGTTATGAGCAGGTGCTGGAAAAGTTGGGGAACGACTTGGCCGGGTGCCTGGAGTCGCTCTAGCAGGAGACGCATAACTGATGTGGGAGCTGGCTTGCCTGCGATGGCGGTGTATCAGTCGACATCGCTATCGCAGGCAAGCCAGCTCCCACATTGACCGGGTCGGTCTTTAAAGTGCGAACGGCAGGTGGACAGTCACTTGCTGACGCTGCGCCAGCCGATGCTCGAACTCGGCCGGGTCATGAATCAGCACATCCTGCCCGGCAAACGATTCAGCGGCGATCAGCCGCGACAGCCAGAACCGCACGCACGCCACCCGCAACATAGTCGGCCACAGCTCGGCTTCCTTCGCCGTAAACGGTCGCAGACCCGCGTACGCACCCAGCAGTGCCCGAGCGCGTTGCCCATCGATCACGCCATCGGCGTCCGAACACCAGTCATTCAAAGCGATCGCCACGTCGTACAGCATCGGGCCCGAGCAGGCGTTGTAGAAGTCGATCAGCCCGGTCAGGTGCGTGCCTTCGAACATCGCGTTGTCGCGGAACAGGTCGGCGTGAACGTTGGCGCGCGGCAGTGCGAGGATCTCGGCTTTGTGGGCTTCGATCTCGGTCAGCGCGTCTTGCAGCAGGTGTTGCTGGGCGTCGTTGAGGTGCGAAATCAGCTGCGCACCTTCGGTGAGCATCCAGTCCAGCCCGCGATCCGTCTTGCGTTCCAGCACTTTCTCGCCTTGAGTGGCCAAGTGCAGATGGCCGAGCAGGTCGCCGACCTGGGCGCAATGCTGGGCGTTGGCGTCCTTGATGTGCTTGCCGGCCAGGCGTGGTTGCAGCAGCGCCGGTTTGCCCTTCAGCTCGCGAAGGGCTTCGCCGTCGGTGGTGCGCAAGGCGTAAGGCACCGGCAGGTCGGCGTCGTGGAGCACGTCGAGCAGCTCGATGAAGAACGGCATTTCTGCGACCGGGCCGCGCTCAACCAGGGTCAGGACGAATTCGCCCTGTTCCAGGCTGATAAAAAAATTGGTGTTTTCGCTACCGGCGGCAATCCCCTGGAAATCAAGCAGGCGGCCGAGCCCGTAAGGGGCGAGAAAGGTTTCCAGCTCGGGCCGAGCCAGCGGGGTGAACACAGACATGGTTAAAACTGCCAGTACGGGCGCCGCGATGGGCGGCGCCAATTTAAATTAAGAAATCATTTCCATTCGAAGATCTTCCATGACGGGATCAGCATATCCGGCTGGTCAGAACGGATGAAGTTCGCATCGGTTCCGTCCGCGCGCACCAGGAAATACGGTGGCGCGCCCTTTACGGTGACCTTGATTGCGTACAGGAAACCGTTTTGGCGGTACTCCTGGATGGTTCTGTCACCTTCGGTGCGGATCGTGACTTCCGGGTCTCCCGAGGGTGCGCTGTCAGCTGCCGTGGCGGCCAGCGGCAAGAACGCAATCAAGCCGGTCAACAACAGGCGATTTACTGTACGCATGATAACCTTGTCCCTTTGTCGTCATTGGTCCGGCTATTCTAGCGCCTGACCCGCCGAAAAGGTTGATCCTGCTCATGAGCCAAGCCCCCCTCGTCCTGGTGGACGGTTCTTCTTATCTGTACCGCGCCTTCCACGCGCTGCCACCGCTGACCACCTCCAAAGGCCTGCCGACCGGTGCGGTCAAGGGCGTGTTGAACATGCTCAAAAGCCTGCGCAAGCAGTATCCGAACAGCCCATTCGCCGTGGTGTTCGACGCCAAGGGTGGGACCTTTCGCGATGACATGTACGCCGAATACAAGGCCAACCGCCCGAGCATGCCCGATGACATGCGCCTGCAAATCGAGCCGCTGCACCAAAGCGTGATCGCCCTGGGCTTCCCGTTGCTGTGTGTCGAAGGCGTCGAGGCCGATGACGTAATCGGCACCCT
Source organism: Pseudomonas sp. MONT-RG-20F-20-E-7-02 (assembly GCF_022662395.1). Classification (NCBI taxonomy): domain Bacteria; kingdom Pseudomonadati; phylum Pseudomonadota; class Gammaproteobacteria; order Pseudomonadales; family Pseudomonadaceae; genus Pseudomonas; species Pseudomonas sp. MONT-RG-20F-20-E-7-02. The sequence continues at coordinate 40,412 of NZ_JAKNQN010000004.1, read as the reverse complement.
GGCCCGCAGCAGTGCGGCGGCGGACCGCCCGGTGGTGATTTCCACGGGTGACAAGGACATGGCGCAGCTGGTCGACGGGCACATTACCTTGGTCAACACCATGACCGGTAGCGCGATGGACATCGAGGGCGTGAAGGAGAAATTCGGTGTCGCTCCCGAGCAGATCATCGATTACCTGGCACTGATGGGCGATTCGTCCGACAACATCCCAGGCGTTCCGGGCATTGGTCCGAAGACCGCTTCCGGCCTGCTGGTGGGCGTTAACGGCGGCCTCAAAGAGCTTTATGAGCAGTTGGATATCGTGCCGACCCTGCCGATCCGCGGGGCCAAGAACCTGCCGGCCAAGCTGGAAGAGCACAAGGAAATGGCGTTCCTGTCCTATCAGCTGGCGACGATCAAGATCGATGTGCCGCTGGACGTGGGGCTGGAAGATCTGCACTTGGTTGAGCCGAACCGCGAGAAGCTGCTGGAGCTGTATACGCTGCTTGAGTTCAAGAGCTGGATTGATGAAATTCAGCGCGATGCCAAGCGTGTTGAGCTCAAGGCCCCGGCCGCTGAAGCGGTCGTTGAGGTGGTTGAGGCTGCGCCTGTGGAGACGTCCTACACCACGATTCTTGACCAGGCGACATTCGATAGCTGGTTGAAGAAGCTCAACGAGGCCAAGTTGTTCGCATTCGATACCGAAACCACCGGGATCGACGCACAACAAGCGCAGTTGGTTGGGGTGTCTTTCGCCGTACAGCCTCACGAAGCGGCCTACATCCCGCTGACCCATTCCTACGTCGGCGCACCGCAGCAGTTGGATCGTGACACGGTTCTACTGGCGTTGAAGCCGCTGCTGGAAGACCCGAGCAAGCTCAAGGTCGGCCAGCACGCCAAATTCGACATGAACATCCTGGCCAATTGCGCCATCGGTGGCGACCCTGCGCACGGCATCACGGTGCGCGGTATCGCCTTCGACACGATGCTTGAATCCTACGTGTTGAATTCCACCGCGACCCGCCACGACATGGACAGCCTGGCCAAGAAGTACCTGGACTACGACACCGTCAGCTTCCAGGACATCGCCGGCAAAGGCGCCAAGCAGCTGACCTTCGACCAGATTGCACTTGAACAGGCCGGCCCGTATGCCGCCGAAGATGCCGACGTGACGCTGCGCCTGCATCAGGCCTTGCACGCACAACTGGCAGCCATACCGAGCCTGGCCAGTGTGCTGACCGATATCGAAATACCACTGGTGCCGGTGCTCGCGCGTATCGAACGCCAGGGCGCGCTGGTGGATAAGGCGCTGCTGGGCATCCAGAGCATCGAACTCGGTAACAAGATGGTTGAGCTGGAGCGCCAGGCGTTCGAGATTGCCGGTGAAGAGTTCAATCTGGGTTCGCCCAAGCAACTGGGGGCGATTCTCTACGAGAAACTCGGTTTGCCGGTGCTGAAAAAAACTGGCAAGGGCCAAGCGTCTACAGCTGAAGAAGTGTTGGCCAAGTTGGCTGAGGATGACTTCCTGCTGCCCAAGGTGCTGATGCAGTACCGCAGCATGAGCAAGCTGAAAAGCACGTATACCGACCGCCTGCCCGAACAGATCAACCCGCGTACCGGGCGTATTCACACGTCTTATCATCAGGCGGTGGCCGCGACCGGGCGCTTGTCTTCGAGCGATCCGAACCTGCAGAACATCCCGGTGCGCACTGCTGAAGGGCGGCGCATTCGCCAGGCATTTGTAGCACCCAAGGGCTACAAGCTGCTGGCGGCGGACTATTCGCAGATCGAGCTGCGGATCATGGCGCACTTGTCCAAGGACGAGGGCTTGATGAATGCGTTCCGCAACGACCTGGATGTGCATACCGCGACGGCGGCCGAGGTGTTCAAGGTTGAACTGGCTGAGGTGACGTCCAATCAGCGTCGCAGCGCGAAGGCGATTAACTTTGGCCTGATCTACGGGATGGGCGCGCAGAAGCTCGGCAAGGACATTGGCGTCGATACCAAGACCGCCAAGGCCTACATCGATGTGTACTTCGCGCGCTACCCAGGCGTTCGCGAGTACATGGAGCGCACGCGTGCTCAAGCTGCCGACCAAGGCTATGTGGAAACCTTCTTCGGGCGCCGGCTGTATTTGCCCGATATCAACTCCAACAAGCCACAGGAGCGCGCGGCCGCAGAACGCACGGCGATCAACGCGCCGATGCAGGGCACGGCGGCGGACATCATCAAGAAGGCCATGGTGCTGGTGGACAACTGGCTGACCGAGTCGGGCCTGGATGCCAAGGTCATCCTGCAAGTGCACGATGAACTGGTGCTTGAGGTGCGTGAGGACTTGGTGGCAGAGGTCAGCGAGAAGATTCGCGAGCACATGAGCGCGGCGGCCAAGCTGGATGTGCCGTTGGTGGTGGACGTGGGCGTAGGCGACAACTGGGACGAGGCGCACTGATTTCGCGGCTCTGCCATTGCTGAGGTGATGGCAGAGCGCTTTAGATCAGAAAGCGCTGCGAGTTATTTCCAATAGTTTTTTGAGCGTGCCGGAACTTAACCTGTGAACTGCTACTCAGAGTTACTGAATGGGTGGTGAAGCCCTTCAATGCTCCTATGTTGTGTTAAGTGTTGGCAGATATCTGGACCCCGCCCTAGCGGTCCGGAACTTGGACCCCGAACTTCCCCTCCCCATACGAAGTCCGGGGTTTTTTTTGCCTGCAGAAAAGTTACTCGGCGATTTCCGCGCCCTTGTCCGCCAATTCCATCCAGCCGGCCAATACAGTGTAGGCATCTTCCAGACCCATGCGCTTGGGGGCCGAGAACAGTTGGATGGTGATCGCATCGCCCCAACCCTTACGGATTTCGGACTGCACTTTGAGCAAGGTGTTCTTGGCGGCGCCGTAGGTGAGCTTGTCGGCCTTGGTCAGCAGGATGTGCATCGGCATGCCGCTGGCGACGGCCCAATCGAGCATCAGCAGGTCGAAGTCGGTCATTGGATGACGGATGTCCATCATCAGAATCAAACCCTTCAAACTCTCCCGACCACCCAGGTAAGCCTCGAGGTGACGCTGCCAGTGCAGCTTCAACGGGATAGGTACTTTTGCGTAACCGTAGCCCGGCAGGTCGACCAGACGCCGATCATCGTCTAGCTTGAAGAAATTGAGAAGTTGCGTGCGGCCCGGGGTTTTCGAGGTGCGCGCCAGGCTGGCGTGGGTCAGGGTGTTCAGCGCGCTGGATTTACCGGCGTTGGAACGGCCGGCAAAGGCAACTTCAAAGCCTTCGTCATCTGGGCATTGGTCAACTTTGGCGGCGCTGAGCATAAACGTGGACTGTTGGCACAGGCCGAGGATGGGATTCTTGAGTTGCATGAGATTTCCGATGTGGGCGGTGCCGAAAAAGGGTGCGGCAAGCGGTGTCGTTTCCGTTTCAGTAGCGCCAGTATATAATGCCGCAGATTTTGTGTGTGCTTTGTCCCAGCGAAGGATGAAGTTCACGGGAGCGAAAGACCTTCATTGCGCATTAGAACGCAAAACGCTCTCAAACCCTGAAAAGGTCGATGTATGACCCGTTGGTTGCTCGCTTTCGGTGTCCTGGTTCCGCTTTACGGCGCTCAGGCTACACAGGATCCCGAGGCGCTGTACAACCGAGTTTGCGTGGACACGCTGGTGCAACACGTGACCCAGGGTTTCAAGGCAATGCCGCCGCGTGGTTTGTGCATGGACTGCAGTACTGAGGATTACCAGGCCATCATTGAGTTGATGGTGAGTAAACCCGGTAGATAACTCTTAAACCCTTAGCCGTAGTTGGATTAGCTGATGAACAAACTGATCGTGAGTCTGCTGTTGACCTTGGGCATCACCGGTGTTGCCCATGCTGCAGGCGACGCTACAGCGGGTCAGGCGAAAGCCGCCGTGTGTGGTGCTTGCCATGGACCGGATGGCAATAGCCCGGCGCCGAACTTCCCCAAACTCGCAGGCCAAGGTGAGCGTTACCTGACCAAGCAGATGCACGACATCAAGGACGGCAAGCGCACGGTGCTGGAAATGACCGGCTTGCTGACCAACCTCAGCGATCAAGACCTGGCGGACATCGCGGCATATTTTGCCAGCCAGAAGGGCAGTGTGGGAGCTGCTGATCCGAAACTGGTCGAGAAAGGCCAGGCATTGTTCCGGGGCGGCAAGCTCGCTGATGAGCAGCCTATCGGCGGTATGCCGGCATGCAAGGCTTGCCATATTCCGGACGGTGGTGGTGTCGCAGCAGCAGGCTTCCCTCACTTGAGTGGGCAGCACGCTCAGTACACGGCCAAGCAATTGAAGGATTTCCGCGAGAAGGTTCGTTATATCGATGGCGATGCCGGTAACAAAATGATGACCGACATTGCGGCCAAACTCTCGGATAAGGACATTGAAGCGCTGTCCAGCTATATCCAGGGCCTGCATTGATCCAGGCAGTACGTTAACGCTCGATTAATCCATCGATGCAAGCATAAAAAGGGTGGCTTAGGCCGCCCTTTTTTGTGGCCGGTGCCGTTACACTAACGAACTCATGCCCGCGTAGACCTGTCACACCTAAAGGTCGCGTGAGGCGACTTTATTTGTCCAGGAGTAAAGCATGCGTAATCTGATCCTCAGCGCCGCTCTCGTCACTGCCAGCCTCTTCGGCATGACCGCACAAGCTGCCGATAATGTGCCGCTTGAAGCCGGTAAAACCTACGTTGAATTGGCCAACCCGGTCCCGGTTTCGGAGCCAGGCAAGATCGAAGTGGTGGAGCTGTTCTGGTATGGCTGCCCGCATTGCTACGCCTTTGAGCCGACCATCAATCCTTGGGTCGAAAAACTCCCGTCCGACGTGAATTTCAAACGCATCCCGGCCATGTTCGGCGGCCCATGGGATGCCCACGGCCAGCTGTTCCTGACCCTGGAAGCCATGGGTGTGGAGCACAAGGTCCACAACGCTGTATTTGAAGCCATCCAGAAACAAGGCAAGCGCCTGACCAAGCCAGAAGACATGGCTGACTTTGTCGCCACCCAAGGCGTCGATAAGGACAAGTTCCTGGCCACCTTCAACTCCTTCGCGATCCAGGGCCAGATCAAACAGGCCAAGGAACTCGCGCAGAAATACGGCGTGCAGGGCGTACCGACCATGATCGTCAACGGCAAATACCGTTTCGACCTGGGCACTACCGGTGGTCCTGAGCAAACCCTCAATGTTGCCGACCAACTGATCGCCAAAGAGCGCGCAGCCAAGTAAGGGGCCTACCATGCGCCGCTGGGGTACTGAACGTGTGGTTGGCCTGCATGATCCGCAGGTCAACGAGCACCACCTGGAGTCCACAGGCCTGCCGGCAGACAGCCGCCTGCGCCTGCTCAGCTTCAATATTCAGGTGGGTATCAGTACTGAAAAGTACCGGCACTACCTCACCCGTGGCTGGCAGCATTTGCTGCCGCACAACGGACGGGCCGGTAACCTGCAAAAGATCGGCAACCTGCTGAATGACTTCGACCTGGTCGCCCTGCAGGAAGCCGACGGCGGCAGCATACGCTCCGGCTACATCAACCAAGTGGAACACCTGGCTCAGCTTGGAGCGTTCCCGTATTGGTATCAACAACTCAACCGCAACCTCGGGCGCCTGGCGCAGCACAGCAATGGTGTGCTCAGCCGCTTGAAGCCGACCGCTATCGAAGATCATCCGTTGCCGGGTCCGAAGGGGCGCGGGGCGATCCTCGTGCGTTTCGGCGAAGGCCCGGAAGCCTTGGTGGTGGTGATGATGCACCTGGCGCTCGGGGGGCGTACGCGCAACCTGCAGCTTGCCTACATTCGTGAATTGATCGGCAACTATAAACATCAGGTGTTGATGGGTGACATGAACACCCATGCCAATGACCTGCTGCAGAATTCCCCGTTACGGGACCTCGGGTTACTGGCCCCGCAAGTCGAAGCCACGTTTCCCAGTTGGCGCCCGCAACGCTGTCTTGACCATATCCTGCTCAGCCCGACCCTCACGCTCGAAAGTGTGCAGGTACTGGCGCAGCCCATCTCCGATCACCTGCCGGTCGCGGTAGAGATTCGTCTGCCGGGTTCGCTCACGGCTGATGCATACCCCGCATTGAGCCCAGGCACCAGCGGACCCCTTGCATGAGCGACGACGCCCAGCGTTGGAAAGAGAAATACCTTAAAAGCATCGAGCAGCAAGACAAGCTCGAACGCCGCTGGGCTGCCCGCCTCGATCTGCTGCGTCGTGGGCTGGTGCGCAGCACCCTGGCGGCTGAAGGGACCGACCGTGCGGTGGACCAATGCATGAAGGAGATGCGCGACGTCGTGCGCACCGACGACATGGACGCCGCCCTCGCCGCCTTGCTGCCGCGCCTGGAAAAAGCCGTACTGGATTCTGAGCAACGCCGCGAAACCCGGGTCGACCAGATCAGCACCGCGCTCACCGCCCTGGTCGCCCAGTTGCAAAAGCTACCGCTGCCGCGCGAGGTGGCCCGCCCGCTGAAAACCTTCGCCAAGCAGCTGGATGGCCGAGTCGGGCAGGCGCGGGAGATCCCGCTGTTGCTCAGTGAATTGAGCAGCCTGCAGGGGCAGGCACTGAATAACCTGGAGCCGGAGGGTGAAACCCCGCGCGCCGGGCCGGGCCTGCTGCAACGCCTGTTTGGCACCAAAGAGGTTTCAAATGACGCGCCGGTAGTCGACGCCGCGCCACTGGCTGCCCCGGAGCCCGTTGCGCCAAAGCCCGCTGCACCCAAACTCGCCCCTGAGCCGCAGGAGCCGGTGCAATCGGAAGAGCTGACCCAAGCCTTGCGAGCTTTCGCGCCGCTGGCGCAAGCACAGGCGCCCGCGCCTGCTGAGCCGGCTGAACCCGTCAAAGTGGCAGAGTTGGCCGGCGAAACATTTGTGTTCGAGGCGCCCGCGCCGGTCGAGGCAACCGCCTTGTCTATCGAGGTACCTGCGCCCGAAGTGCAGGAGCCGCTGGTCGAGGAAGCCGCACCCGAAAGCGCCCTCGCCGCGTTTATTGAGGCACCGCAAGCTCAGGTCGATACGCCGGATGAAACGACCATTGGCAGTTTGTCCCTTCCGCCCGTGCTGGAAAGCCCCGAGCCCGACCCGGATGCGCTGCAAGCGGACGGCACCTACGCCCTGCCCGACTCGCCCGAGCCGTCCTATAGCTCGGTCGCCAAGCATATCGAAGACACCTTGCTCGGCCTGCTGGAGGACTTGTCGCTGCCCGAGCGCCACCGCCCCCAGGCCGAAGCCATGCGCGAGCGACTGGCCCACGGCTTGAACTGGTACGAACTGCTGCCGATCCTCGATGACCTGGCCGTGCTCATGCTGGCGATCACCGACAGCGGCCAGCATGAGTTCGAGGCTTATCTCAAGCAGCTCAATGAGCGCCTCGAAGCGTTCCAGGGTCATCTGCAAGTGGCCAGTGACGGTCACGCCGACAGCCGCTCCGCGGCGCGGGAGCTGGACACGCAGATTCGTGAACAAGTCGATGGCCTGCAAAGCAGTGTGCAGGACGCGGCCGACCTGGACAGCCTCAAGCATGTGCTCGAAAGCCACCTTGAAGGCCTGCTCGGCACCATGGACCAGCACCAGCAGCAACGTGACCAGCGCGAGCAGGAAGTGGCCGCACGCCTTAAAGGCCTGGCTGAGCGTGTGGCGAACATGGAGCAGGAAGCCCAAGGCTATCGCGAGCATCTGGAGGTACAACGCCAGAAGGCTTTGATCGATCCACTTACCGGTCTGCCCAATCGTGCGGCCTGGAGTGAACGCCTGGACCATGAAGTGAATGCCTGGCACCAGCGCGGTAACAGTCTGTCGCTGGCTATGCTGGACCTGGATCACTTCAAGCGTATCAACGACGGCTACGGCCACTTGGCCGGCGACAAGGTGCTGAAGATCATCGCCAATGTGCTGCGTAAGCGCCTGCGCCCCAGCGACTTTATTGCGCGGTTTGGCGGTGAAGAGTTTGTGTTGCTGATGCCCGACTCAGCCTTGGCGGATGCCCTGGACGTGGGTGAAGTGCTGCGCGCCGCGATCGAGGCGTGCCCGTTCCACTTCAAGGGCGAGCCGGTGACGATCACGGTGTCGATGGGCGTGGCGCAGTTGCAGCCGGGTGAGCGCAGCGAATTAGCGCTCAAGCGTGCCGACGAAGCGCTTTATCGGGCCAAGGCGGCGGGGCGTAACCAGGTGCAGGCGGCCTAAAAGATGTTCCATTTTGTAATTTGACCGCCCAGCAACAATCGGTACGTTACACTGTTGCATTATCGTCTTCAGCGTAACGTCTTCCGCCATGAAATCCATTTACTTCGCCTTCGTCTTTCTCCTGCTTGCCGGCTGCGCCAGCGGCCCACGGCTGGACACCAACCATCCTTCGGTCAACCACGACAACCGCGTGCAGTTCGTCGTTGTCCATTACACCTCAACCAACCTTGAACGCTCCCTGGCGCTGCTGACGCACGGCCAGGTCAGCAGCCATTACCTGATCGGCGACGACGCCTCCGGCACCATCTACAAGCTGGTGGATGAGAGCCAGCGCGCCTGGCACGCCGGCGAAAGCGAGTGGATGGGCCGCACCTGGCTCAACTCCAGCTCTATTGGCATCGAGATCGTCAACCCGGGTTATCGCGACACACCCACAGGCCGCGTCTGGTATCCGTATTCCGAGGCGCAGGTGCAGTCGCTGGTGGTGTTGCTCAAGGACATCAGCAAGCGCAATGGCATTGACCCCAAGAACATCATTGGCCATAGCGATATTGCACCGTTGCGCAAGCTCGACCCGGGCCCGTTGTTCCCGTGGAAGCGCCTGGCCGCCGAGGGCTTGGGGGCCTGGCCAGATGCTCAGGCCGTGGCGCGGTTCCAGATGCAGTACGCGGCGGACCTGCCGAGCGTTACCTGGTTCCAGGAAGAATTGGCGCGTTTGGGCTACCAGACGCCACAGACCGGTGAGCTGGATGTCGCCACGCGGCATGTGATCGCGGCGTTCCAGATGCACTTCCGGCCGTCGCTGTTTGATGGCACGCCGGATGCTGAAAGTGCCGCCATCCTGCGCGCGTTGAACCGTAGTTAAGCGTGTAACCCGATTCAAAGTTGCCAGATTACAGCGGCAACGCCATGTAGAACTGCGTCCCCTGCCCCGGCCGCGAATACACGCCCATGCGGCCGCCGTGCAGCTGCACAATCTCTTTGCACAGCGCCAGCCCGAGGCCGGCGCCGCCTTTCTTGCGGCCCACCTGCACGAAGGGTTCGAAGATCCGACCCTGCTGGCCATAGGCGATGCCTTCGCCGTTATCCTCGACGCTGATAATCACCCGCTCGCCATGGCGGCGCGCCTGCAGGCGAATCTGCCCGCCATCAGCGGTATGGCGTAACGCGTTGCCTAACAGGTTGTCGAGCACGCGCTCCAGCTGCGCTTGGTCGGCGTACAACCTGGGCAAGTCAGCCTGGGCTTCCACCAGTAATTCGATATTTTGCGCATTTGCCGGCTCTGCGAAGCGTGCGCGTGCGTGTTCCAGCAAATCGGTGACGTCGCACGGCCCCAACGTGAGTTTTTGCAGACCATTCTGGTAGCGCGAAAAGTTGAGCAAGTCGTTGATCAACTGCATCAAGCGCTGCATTTCTTCATTGACGGTGTCCAGCAGGTCCGCTTCGCGGGAGTCGGCGGGAAACTTCGCTCGCTCGCGAAACAGGCCGAAGGCCATGTGCATGCCGGTCACCGGCGTGCGCAGTTCGTGAGAGGCGCGCAATACGAATTCACTGCGCACCCGTTCGAAGGCGCGCTGCTCAGTGACGTCATGCAGCACCATCACGGCGCCGAGAATGTGCCCCTGTGTATGGCTGACTGGTGTCAGGCTATAAGTCAGCAGGCGCAGTTCGCCCTCGACTTCCACTTCCAGGTCTTCCGGTGCCCGTTCCAGGTTGCCGCCGCGCAGTACCAGTTGCAGCTGTTCATCCATTTCGGGGCGGCCCAGTGCCTCGCCCAAGCCCTGGCCCAAACGATCTTCGTCCCAGCCGAGCTGACGCTGCGCCACAGGGTTAAGGTGTTCCAGGCGCCCTTGGCGGTCGATCATCAACAAGCCATCGTCGATGCTGTCGAGCACCGCTTGCAAGCGCTGCTGGCCGGCCAGTAATTCATCGACATTGGTTGCCTGATGCTGGCGCAAGGCCTCGGCCATGATGCCGAAGCGTCGGGTCAGCTGGTTCATTTCCGCTGCCGACGAGATCGGCAGCGTCACCTCGAAATCGCCCTGCCCGATCTTGTCGGCGGCTTTGGCCAAGGCTTCGATCGGCCCACCGAAACGGCGGGCAATGCCGTGGGCGGTGACGAAGCCGATGATCAAAACCGCCAGCCCGACCAGCCCCAGAAGACCGGCAATCAATAGCGCCCGGTTGCGGGACTTGTGTTCGCTGGCGTTGATGTTTTCTAGGGCGTGCTTGTGCTCTGCGATCAAGCCGCTGCGCAATGCATTGAAGGTTTCGGTGAGTTTCTGGTTTTTATTGTTCGCCAGGGAGCTTTGCTGGGCCTCGTCAAACGCCTGGAGGAAGCTTAGATAATCCAGGCGTGCCTGGCTGAACCCACTGGTTTTGCCGTCTTGTTGTTCGTGGGCGATACCCTGATCCAGCAGCGCGAAATACTGCTGTTTTGAGGTCTGCAGCGCCACGGGGTCCGGTTGTTCCTCAAGCATCAGGATCAACTGGTCCCCCAGGGTCTGGCGCAGCTTGAGACCCAGGTCCAAGGTGATGAAGTTGCTGCGGATCAGCGACTCCTGGCTCTTGGCCATTTGCATAACACTGACCAGTCCCAGGACCAGTCCCAGCAGGGCGACGGTGATCAGCGCTGAGATACTCAGGAACAAACGAGTGCGCAGTTTCATCGCTAGCTTCATAGGGTACAGCTCACAGGTTGTACTGTTTACGTTTGCGGTACAGGGTCGACGCGTCAATGCCGAGAGTGCGGGCCGCCTGGTCCAAGGTATCGCTGGTGGCGAGCACCGCGCCGATATGGGCTTTTTCCAGCTCATCCAGGCTCAATGCCGCGCCGATACGCGGCGCATTGTTGGTCGGCTGCTCGGCCATCCCGAGGTGGCTGATTTCAACCTTTTCCTGCGGGCAAATGATGCTGGCTCTCTCAACAACGTTTCGCAGCTCACGGATATTCCCTGGCCAGCGGTAGTTGAGCAGCGCCTCACGCGCGTCGTCGCTGAACCCGCGAGCCGGCCGGGCATATTCCTTCACGAAGCGCGCGAGGAAGCGGTCGGCCAGTGTCAGGATGTCCTCACTGCGTTCACGCAATGGCGGAAGGTGCAACGTGATTACGTTGAGGCGATAGAGCAAATCCTCGCGGAAACGGCCATCGCGCACCATGTCCTCCAGGTTCAGGTTGGTCGCGGCCAGGATGCGCACATCGGCACGGCGGGTGACTGGGTCGCCCACGCGCTCATATTCCTTGTCCTGGATGAAACGCAGCAATTTTGGTTGCAGCGTGAGGGGAAAATCGCCGATCTCGTCGAGAAACAGCGTGCCGCCGTCCGCCTGATTGACGCGGCCCAACGTGCTTTCGCTGGCACCGGTAAAGGCGCCGCGACTGTGGCCGAACAATTCACTTTCCATCAACTCCGCCGTCAGCGACGGGCAGTTGATGGTCACGCAGGATTTCTTCGAGCGCTTGCTCCAGCCGTGAATGGCACGAGCCAGTTCGCCTTTACCCGTACCCGACTCGCCCAGGATCAAGATGTTGGCGTCGGTGCCCGCAACTTGGCGCGCGGTTTCCAGCACCACCATCATGGCCGGGCTGTGGGAGTCGAGGCCGTCTTTGGGTTGGCGGACTTCGCCTTCCAGCGCTTCCAGGCGCGCCGAGAGTTGGCGTACTTCCAACTGCTTGGCGGTGGCCAAACGCAATTGGTCAGGGCTGCAAGGCTTGACCAGGTAGTCGGCGGCGCCGGCCTGGATCGCGTCCACGGCGGTGTCCACGGCGGAATGCGCGGTAACGATCACCACACGCATCCAGGGCGCCTGGATACGCATCTGAGCCAGCACGTCCAAGCCATTGTCTTCACCCAGACGCAGGTCCAGGAAGCACAGGTCGAATACCTGGCGTTGCATCAGGGCATCCGCTTGGGCGGCGCTGTTGGCGGTGGCTACGGTGTAGCCTTCATCTTCCAGGCAGTAACGGAAGGTGCGAAGGATCGCGGATTCGTCATCCACTAAAAGAATGCGGCCTTGAAGTTCCTTGGCTGATTCCATCTGTCCCACGCTCCTTAACTATGAATGATGGTGATTAGTCCCGGAATAATCGGGCAAGTTGCATGGTTTATTCTGATTGATAAACGGCATCTTCGCGCAGGTATCTGCACATCTCCCTACAAACGCGCCGATTGATGGCGTTTTCATGCCTTCTTGCCTTTTCGGCAACGCGTTATTCGGTTTCGATCCCTTGATCCGACCATTGACCATCGTGCATTTCGCACGGCCTGGATAGGGGCATCGTGCAGGATGCTGGGCTCTATGCTTGAGCATCATTCATAAACTGCTGATTTTATTGAGTTTTATTTTGTAAAAAACCTGGCATGCACTCTGCAATAACCCTCTCAACAGCGTCATGACCGAATAATCAAAATGCGGGAGAAATGCAGCATGACTCGCCAAAGCCTCAGCCAATTGCGTGTATCGCCACTGCGCTTGCAGCAAGGTCTGTTCGCCAGCCTGGCCTTGATGGTCACGTTGATTGCCGGCCAGCAGATGCAGCATTGGCAGCAGAGTCAGCAGCAAGCCCCGCAATTCGAACGTCCAGTGATGACCCAATCCCATTTCCGTTCCGTTGGCAGTGCGACTTCCGACGTAACCGCCCCGCAACTGAGAGTGGCTGACCAGGATTCGACCCTGGGCGAATTGCCTGCTCAAGAACGCTGGGTGTTCTAGGCAACAAAAGGTCGCTTGTTTGAGCGGCTGCACGGCACTACCGCTGTTACCCCTAAAGAAGCATAAGGAGAATCACCATGTTGAGTTGGGCAATCACATTTCTGATCATCGCCATTGTGGCTGCAGTCCTGGGCTTCGGTGGTATCGCGGGCACCGCCACGGGTATCGCAAAAATTCTGTTTGTGGTCTTCCTGGTGATGTTCATCGCTTCGTTCTTCTTTGGTCGTCGCGGCCGAGGCTGAATATGACCAGTTTGTCTCTCAAAGCCATTGCTGCCGCCCTGCTCTTGGGCGGTAGCGGCCTGGTGATGGCCGCCAACGACGGTCAATCACGGGCCAACGAATTGCTCAGTGCGGACAAGCAGTACCGCGAAACCTGGCAAAGCGTGGTGAAGAAAGAAGAGCGCCTGCCGGAATGGGTGATGAACCTGTCCGGTACGGCCGAGCAAATGAATGCCGTAGAAGAAGATGGCGACAAGTATTTGGTCGGTCCGCTGTGCGAAACGGCTGATACGTGCCTGAACAAGCGCCTGATCGTTGCCTTCAGCTACGACAAGGAAGATGCCTACGCCATGTTGGTGGAAGTCCCGGCCGGTTTACCGGCAGACAAATCCCCGACGCGGCACGCCGATTACCGCTTTATCGGTAAGCCGGACGAAGGCATGAAAAAGCTGCTGATGGAGCAGCTTAAGAAAGATCCGAATTGGTACTAGGTTCCGTCTGACGCTTCTATCGTCAACGGAGCCGGCGTCCATAGAAAGAAGCCCTCGCTTCTTTCTGTCTGCACCGCTCGCCAAGGGCGGTGCATGACCAGGGGGCCGGGTTGCTCTGATCAATCAAGATCGGCGTGACCTACGGGTACAGGGAGTGCCTGCGCAAGGGCCGGGTCAGGTGAAAAGCTGCGACGCAAGTTCACAAGTCCTCAAGCTTGCTGAACTTGCGACGAGCTTATCGCTCTCATCACGGGTCTCGTATGTCGCCCATAGTCGCTATTTTCTTTTCCGCCTCCTGCTAACCATTACTGGGTATGTCGGAGCGACCTTCTATCTAGAAAATTTTGCGCGCGCCATAGGACTTTTCCGACGCTAAACTCATCAAATCCCAGGCATTTTTGGCAGTGACCCACAGTCGTCCAATATCTCTGAGCGAGCCGGTATTGGCCGGTTCACGGCATATTCACCTGCCTAAATGGCATATTTGAACTGACCGTTCGGACAGTTATTTTCAAAAAAAGCCATGCCGATTCGGCATAGGGTAGGCGTTTACGGCATTAGACGTCGCACTCTTGCATGGGAATAGTTGCGCCTTTTTTCGCCTGCCAGTAAGCCATTTCGGCCACGCTGCGGTGACCTTCTACGGAGGCAGATGCACACACTTTTTCGCTTCCGAGCGTTCCAGATGGCGCATTTGCCTTAAGTCCACTTGAAGTAAGGGTAATGACATGAAGAAGGCAAAGCTAAGCCTCGCCTGGCAGATCCTCATCGGTTTGGTGCTGGGGATCGCAATCGGTGCAGTGCTCAACCATTTCAGTGCTGAAAAGGCCTGGTGGATCGGCAATGTGTTGCAGCCAGCGGGCGATATCTTTATCCGCCTGATCAAGATGATCGTGATCCCGATTGTGATTTCCTCGCTGATCGTCGGCATCGCCGGTGTAGGTGACGCGAAGAAGCTCGGTCGAATCGGCGTCAAAACCATCCTTTACTTCGAAGTGGTCACCACCATCGCCATCGTGGTCGGCCTCTTGCTCGCCAACCTGTTCCACCCGGGCGCCGGCATCGACATGAGTACCCTGGGTACTGTCGACATCTCCAAGTACACCGCCACTGCCGCCGAAGTGCAGCATGAGCATGCGTTCATCGAAACCATCCTCAACCTGATCCCGTCGAACATCTTCGCTGCCGTCGCCCGTGGCGAAATGCTGCCGATCATCTTCTTCTCGGTGCTGTTCGGCCTGGGCTTGTCGAGCCTCAAGCCTGAACTGCGCGAGCCGCTGGTAACCATGTTCCAGGGCGTGTCCGAGAGCATGTTCAAAGTCACTCACATGATCATGAAGTACGCCCCCATCGGCGTATTTGCCCTGATCGCGGTGACCGTCGCCAACTTCGGCTTCGCCTCCTTGCTGCCGCTGGCCAAGCTGGTGATCCTGGTTTACGTGGCGATTCTGTTCTTCGCCTTTGCGGTATTGGGCTTGATCGCGCGCCTGTTTGGCTTCTCGATCCTCAAGCTGATGCGCATCTTCAAGGACGAACTGGTACTGGCCTACTCCACCGCCAGTTCCGAAACCGTGCTGCCACGTGTGATCGAGAAGATGGAAGCCTACGGCGCGCCGAAGGCCATCTGCAGCTTCGTGGTGCCGACCGGTTATTCGTTCAACCTCGATGGTTCGACCCTGTACCAGAGCATCGCGGCGATCTTTATTGCGCAGCTGTACGGCATCGACTTGTCGATTGGCCAGCAATTGATGCTGGTGCTGACCCTGATGGTCACTTCCAAAGGCATCGCCGGCGTACCTGGCGTGTCCTTCGTGGTGCTGCTGGCCACCTTGGGCAGCGTGGGCATCCCGCTGGAAGGCCTGGCGTTCATCGCCGGTGTCGACCGCATCATGGATATGGCGCGTACCGCCTTGAACGTAATCGGCAACGCCCTGGCAGTACTCGTCATCTCCCGTTGGGAAGGCATGTACGACGACGCCAAGGGCGAGCGTTACTGGAACTCCCTGCCGCACTGGCGCAGCAAGCAAGCGCTGCCGACCGGCGAAACCAGCCGCGGCTGATCGTTGCTGAGTGCCTACACAAACCCCGGAAAAATCCGGGGTTTGTCGTTTCTGCCAGCCCCGCTATCATTCGCCCCATCTTTCGGGGGATTCAACTGATGCTCAATGGCCTGTGGCTTGGCTTCTTTGTCGTGGCAATGGTGTCAGCACTGGCGCAATGGCTGGTTGGCGGTAATGCCGGGATTTTTGCGGCGATGGTGGAAAGCATTTTCGCCATGGCCAAACTGTCGGTGGAAGTGATGGTGCTGCTGTTCGGCACCCTGACCTTATGGCTGGGCTTTTTGCGCATCGCCGAAAAAGCCGGGATCGTCGACTGGTTGGCCAAGGCCCTCGGCCCACTGTTTCGCCGCCTGATGCCCGAAGTGCCGGCCGGCCACCCGGCCATCGGCTTGATCACCCTTAACTTCGCCGCCAACGGCCTGGGCCTGGACAACGCCGCCACGCCCATCGGCCTGAAAGCCATGAAGGCGCTGCAGGAACTCAACCCGATCCCCAACACCGCAAGTAACGCGCAGATTCTGTTCCTGGTGCTCAACGCGTCGTCGCTGACGCTGCTGCCGGTGACGATCTTCATGTACCGCGCCCAGCAAGGCGCCGCCGACCCGACGCTGGTATTCCTGCCGATCCTGTTGGCCACCAGCGCCTCGACCCTGGTGGGTTTGCTTTCGGTCGCGGTGATGCAGCGCCTGCGCCTGTGGGACCCGGTGGTACTGGCCTACTTGATTCCCGGCGCGCTGGTGCTGGGTGGTTTCATGGCCTTGTTGGCCACCTTGTCCGCCACGGCGTTGGCTGGCCTGTCTTCGATTCTCGGCAACCTGACGCTGTTCGGCTTGATCATGCTGTTCCTGGTGATCGGCACGCTGCGCAAGGTCAAGGTCTACGAGGCCTTTGTCGAAGGCGCCAAAGAGGGCTTTGACGTTGCCAGGAACCTGCTGCCGTATCTGGTGGCGATGCTCTGCGCGGTGGGTGTGTTGCGTGCTTCCGGGGCGCTGGACTTCGGCCTCGAAGGCATTCGCCACGTGGTGGCCTGGACCGGCATGGACACCCGGTTTGTCGACGCGCTGCCGACGGCGATGGTCAAGCCGTTCTCCGGCAGTGCCGCGCGGGCGCTGCTGATCGAGACCATGCAAACCAAGGGCGTGGACAGCTTCCCGGCGATGGTGGCGGCGACGATTCAGGGCAGTACGGAAACCACCTTTTATGTGTTGGCGGTGTACTTCGGGTCGGTGGGCATCCAGCGGGCCAGGCATGCAGTGGGGTGTGCGTTGCTGGCGGAGTTTGCCGGTGTCGTGGCGGCAATTGCTGTTTGCTACTGGTTCTTTGGTTAAGGCTGAAAAGGCTATCGCAGGCAAGCCAGCTCCCACACCTTGATGTGTCAATACATTCAAAAATGTGGGAGCTGGCTTGCCTGCGAAGAGGCCTTCAGTGTTTCGCAGCAGCATTGCCCTGCTGCACCACCCAATCCACCACCTGCCTGTTCAACTGATCCCCCGCCTGCCCAAACGCCGCCACCACCGACGGCACCTTGGTGCCACCGACGTGCTGCCGGACCTCAAACCGCCGGCTGGCGATGATCCGCTGATCACTCCCACGCACCAGTCGCGCATCCAATCGGACCACGACTTCAACGGCACTGCCGTGGTACTCGCTCTGAAACGCCTGCAACTGCCCGCCCAGCTCATAGTCGGCCTGCAAGTTGGTCTCGTCGGTGCTCAGCAACGTCACTCGCCCGTCGCGTTGGAAGCCGTCCATAAACCGATTGCGCAGCAACACCGGCGTCGGGTCGCTCCAGCGCGAGTTCGCATAGCTGCTGATCAGGTCGCCATTGGGCACCACGGCAATGCGTGGGCTGTCGAGAAATTCGCTGCTCTGAGGCTTGCTTACGCGCAACGACCAGCTTACCGGTGTGCCTTGGGTGGTCGTTTGCGCCGAAGCCAGGCGGTACACGTCCGACGGGTCGGGTTTGGGCAGGATCGAGCACGCGCTGATCAGCGCCAGCGCCACAGGGGCAATCAGTTGGTAAGCACGCTTCATGGCGTGAACTCCTTGTTCTTGTCGCTGCCCAGCAGGTAACCGCTGGGGTTGGCTTCCAGGCGGCGGGAGATGGCGCGCAGCGAACCCAGGGTTTCGCGCAGTTCGCGCACGGCCGGCGCCAGTTCGTTGAGGCCTTGCATGCCGCTGTTCACCGAGTCCTTGTTGTTGGTCAGCAAGGTGTTGATGGTCGCGGTGCTTTGCTCCAGTGATTTCATCGCCTGCTCAGCACTGCCGAAGGCCTGCTTGCCTTGGTCATTGAGCAAGCCATTGGCGTTGCGCATCAGTACGGTGGTTTGCTCCAGCGCCGCACTGGCCTGTTTGCTCACTTGCATCAACTGTTGCATCACCACTTTGATATCGCCGCGTTGGTCGGCGATGGCGCCGGTGGTTTGTTGCAGGTTGTCCAGGGTATTGCTCAGGCGTTCGACGTTCTCGCGGGAGAACATATGGTTGGCGTTGTGCAGCAGCAGGTTAATGCTGGTCATCAAGTCGTTGCTGTTATTCAGCAAGCGCGCGATGGGCGACGGCGAGGCAATGATTTCCGGCAGGTTGCCGTCCTTGCCCTTGAGCTCGGGGCTTTGCGGTGTGCCGCCGCTGAGCTGGATGATCGAGGTGCCGGTGATGCCGGTCAGTGCCAGCTTGGCCTGGGTGTCTTCCTTGATCGGCGTTTGCCCCGCCAGCCGGATGCGCGCGAGTACCCGGCGCGGGTCATTGGGGTCCAGGCGCAGGCTGATCACGTCGCCCACCTTGATCCCGCTGTACTGCACCGAGCTGCCTTGGGACAGGCCGCTGACCGCCTCGTTGAACACCACCTCGTAATCCTGGAAGGCGCTGTCGATGCTGGATTTGGCCAGCCACAGCCCAAACAGCATCGCGCCGACCACCACGATTACGCTGAACAGACCGATCATCACATGATGGGCTCGGGTTTCCATGTCATACCTCGTTGAGCGATTGAGCGGCATCCAATGCCGCGCGGCCGCGGGGGCCGTGGAAATATTCGTGAATCCAGGCGTCGTCCGTTTCCGAGACGACATCGATGGCATCGGCCACCAGCACTTTCTTCTGCGCCAGCACCGCCACGCGGTCGGTGATGGTGTAGAGCGTGTCGAGGTCGTGGGTGACCAGGAACACGCTCAGGCCCAGCGCATCGCGCAAGGTCAGGATCAGTTGGTCAAATTGCGCCGCGCCAATCGGGTCGAGGCCGGCGGTGGGTTCGTCGAGAAACAGGATGTCCGGGTCCAGCGCCAATGCCCGCGCCAGGGCGGCGCGCTTGATCATGCCGCCGGACAGCGACGCCGGGTATTTATCCGCCGCCGACAGGGGCAGCCCGGCCAGCGCCAGTTTGACTGCCGCCAGGTGCTCGGCATCGCGGCGGCTAAGGCCGGCGTGTTCGATCAATGGCAGGGCAACGTTTTCGGTGACGGTCAGCGAGGAAAACAGCGCGCCCTTCTGGAACAGCACACCAAAGCGGCGTTCCACCAGCGAGCGTTCATGTTCCGAGAGGTTCGGCAGGTTTTTGCCGAACACCCGCACTTCGCCTTCGCTGGGCCGGCGCAGGCCGACGATGCTGCGCAGCAGCACCGATTTGCCGCTGCCGGAGCCGCCGACCACCGCCAGGATCTCGCCTTTATACAAATCCAGGTCGAGGTTCTCGTGCACGCTCTGGTTGCCAAAGCGGTTGCACAGCCCGCGCACTTCGATCACCGCCTCAGTGGGCGCACGGTGTAGACGGCTCACCAGCCCATCTCCATAAAGAACAACGCCGCGACCGCATCCAGCACGATCACCACAAAGATCGATTGCACCACGCTGGAGGTGGTGTGGGCGCCGACCGACTCGGCGCTGCCGCTGACCTTGAAGCCTTCAAGGCAGCCAATCGCGGCAATCAGGAAGGCGAAGATCGGTGCTTTCACCATGCCCACCAGAAAATGTTGCACGCCGATGTCCGATTGCAGCAGCGAGAGAAACATCGCCGGCGAAATATCCAGCGCCACGGCGCACACCACGCCGCCGCCGACAATGCCCGAGAGCATCGCCAGGAAGGTCAGCATCGGCAGTGACACCAGCAGCGCCATCACGCGTGGCAGCACCAGCAGCTCCATCGGGTCCAGGCCCAGGGTGCGGATGGCGTCGATTTCTTCGTTGGCCTTCATTGAGCCGATTTGCGCGGTAAAGGCACTGGCGGTGCGGCCGGCGATCAAGATCGCGGTGAGCAATACACCAAATTCACGCAGGAAAGAGAACGCCACCAGGTCCACGGTGAAAATGGTCGCGCCGAAACTCTTGAGCACCGTGGCGCCGAGAAACGCTACCACGGCGCCGACCAGGAAGGTCAGCAGTGCCACGATGGGCGCAGCGTCGAGGCCGGTTTGTTCGATATGCGCGACCATCGGCGTGAGGCGCCAGCGCTTGGGGCGGAAAATGCCACGGGCGAAGGTTTCGAGGATCAGGCCAATAAAACCGAGCAGCTTCTTGCTGTCCTGCCAAACCGTGTCCACCGCGCGGCCGATACGCGCGAGCACCTGAATGCCCGCGGCTTCTTCCGGCGCTTTGTCCGGCACACAAAAGTCATTCAGGGAGCGGTAGACGGTCTTGAGCAGCGCGCGGTCGGCGGCGGACAGGCTGCAATCGGTCTGCTCGGCGGATTGCTCGATGCGCTCCGGGCCCAGCAGCTCAACCAGCAGCGAAGCACCGGCCGTGTCCAGGGCGCCGAGGCCGTTGAGGTCGATGCGGGCGCCGGCGTCGTACTGGCCGTCGAGCGTGTCCGACAGCTTTTTCAGGTTTGCGTAGTGGGCAAGCGTCCAGTCTCCCGTAATCCTCAGCAATGGGGGAACGGAAGCGGTATCGAGGTGGGCAGCGCCGGCCGTAGTACGGGTGGTCATAAGCTCCGAGCTTGTTTGGCTATCCAGAATTCCTACGTAATAGCACGATACGGCCTACTTTGGCGTGTCCGTTTGTGCTGTGTCAGTGACTTTGAAGCGCAGCACACCGATGACCTGGCCGTCCTCCGTCAGCACCTGCACTTGCCAGCGGCCGACCGCATCGGCCGGGAAGTTCTGCTTGTGGGTCCAGGCGCGGTAGCCTTCCTTGCGCCCGCCGTGGATATCCAGGGCGATGCGGTCGACTTCTTTGCCGTTGAATTTCCACACGTGGTAAATCCGCTCATCCAGCCCGCGCGGCGCGTTGATCGCGGTGTAGGCGTACAGCCCGCCGCTGCGCAGTTGGGCGGCAGTGACTTCCTTGAGGTCGTCGCCCGGCGTGCGGTCTTGCAACTGGGTACTGATCGCCACTTCGGTCATCCACAGCGTGGCGGGCGGCACCCAACTGCGCAGGAACCAGCCGGCGCAGCCAATCGCGGCGGTCACCCCCAGCAACATCGCCCAGCCCTTGATGCTGCGCAGCGGCAGGCTCACCGCCAGGCTCGGGATCGACAGCGCCATGGCCACGCCGAGGGCCAGTTTGTAACTCTCGGCGGTGGTCAGGTGCAGGATGATCGGCAGCGCAGTGAGCAGCGCGGCGAACAAGGTCAGGGTGTGCAGCGCCAGGAACAGCGAGCGTTTCGGCGCCAGCCACTTGTAGTACAGCGGGTCGGTGATCGACACCAGCGCCGCCGCGCCGAGTAAACCGGTGAACACCGATTGGCCGCTGTTCCAGGCAGTGGTGACAAAAAAGAACGGCAACACAAAGAACAGACTTTCCTGGTGGATCATCTGGGTGGCGTAGCGCAGCAGCGGCTCTGGGATTTCGCGGTTGAAGACTTTGGTGAATAGCCGGGTAAAGCTGTTTTCCAGCATCAGCCACAGCCAGCTCACCAGCATGATCACCGCGATCCAGCTGGCCATGCCTTGCTGGCGATCCACCAGGATGAAGCTGCACACACCCGAAATAAAACCGCCGAGCGCGATCACCCCAGGGTAGCGCTTGATCAGTACTAGAATGCGCTGGATGAGAGGCGGCAGGTTTGTCATGGGCGGTTCACAGTGTGTGTAGGAAAAAGCCGAGACAGAATAACGTCTTAGCCCTGTGTTCGGTGCGTCATTGCGTGATCCGTTTGCGATAAAGCTGCAGGCCGCCCAACACAATGGCAATCAGCCCGAGTAGGCCGGCACCGAGCCAGGTCAGGCTGTCGTAGCTCAGCAGCGGTTTTTCAATGCGCCAATAGCCCGGCTGGTCGAACACCTGGCGCATGGCCTGGTTGGCCTGTTTCAGGCTAACGGCCTTGATGCGTTTGACCGGGTCGCTGAAATGGCCATCGGCGTAATCGCCGGCGGCACTCCAGTAATAATCCGCCAGCGCGCTGTTACCTTGCACGGCCCAGGCTTGGCGGGCGATGGCGGCTTGTTGCAGGCGGGCGAAGGTGGCTGCGTCGAGGCCGTCCTTGAGCAGTTGCGCCTTGAGGTCCTGCAATACCTGTTCGGCTTCGGGCAGGTTGTCTCGCTCAAGGTCGGCATTCAGGCTCAGGAAACCGACGCCGCCGAGCACTTCGCGTTCGCTCCACGGGCCGTAGGACAAACCGTGCTTGAGGCGCAGTTGGCGATAGAGCGCCCAGTCGAGGTAGTCCTTGAGCAGGTCGTAGGTTTCATCATGCTGGTCGTCCAGCACCGGCTCGGGGAACAGCCAGTGCAGCTTGGCGCTGTCACCGACCCAGCCGTGAATCAGGTCGCGATGGCTGGCGGCGGCGTGCTGGATTTCCGGCAGCGGCAGATGCTCGCTCGGCTCGACCGGGTCGAGTTGGCCATAGGTGCGTTCCAGGTAAGCCGGCAGCAGCTTGTAGAGGTCGCCGACGATAATCAGGGTCATGTTGTTGGGCGCGTACCAGTTTTTGCGCAGCGTCTCCAACTGCTCGCGGGTCAGGTGGTCGGCCTCGGCGCGTTCGGCGCACTTGAGCCCCAGTTCTACGGCCAATTGGTTGCTGGCCGTGTGGCCCAAGTCTTGGCGGTCGAGCAGGCGTTGCAGGTGCGAGTAATGGCCGCCGTCTTCGCGTTCGACCACCTGTTTGGCGGCTTGGATGTTGGCGTCGGTCAGCTCGGTGCGGGTGATGATGGCCAGCAGCAGGTCGAGTACCTTGCGCTGGTTTTGCGCGGGCGCTTCGATCACAAAGGTGGTGTCGGCGTTGCTGGTGTAGGCGTTCCACTCGCCGCCCAGGGCTTGCATGCGGTCTTCGAGGTCGCCTTCACCGCCGCCGTCGATGCCACTGAACAGCAAGTGTTCGAGCAAGTGCGGCAGTTCTTTCTCTTCGCAAGGGAAGTCGTCCAGGCCGACGCCTACCACCAGGCGGATGGCCACATGCCCGCGCTCGGTGCCGGGTTTGAGCAGCAATTGCAGGCCGTTGGGCAGGGTGTAGCCCTCGACTTGCAGGCGGTCAAAGGCAAAGGCGTGTGCAGAGCCCATAAGCAGGCAGGCGAATAACAGGCGACGCATAACAGCTTCCTGGCGAGTGAGGTCCATTGTTAACTGACTTCACTCGCCGTCGTACGTTCAGGGTGAGTGGGTGATGTCGGCAATATCTTCGGCCGAGAGTGCGCCGGTGTCGGAGGTTTCCAACACCACATAGGCGCTGCTGCAGAACAGCGAGTTGAGGCGTTTCATGTCGGCAATCAGCTCCAGGTGCAGGGAGCTGGTTTCCAGGCTCTGCACGATCTTGCGCTGCAGACGGCTGACGTGGGCGTGGGCCAAGCGGCGCTCCTGGGCGCGGAAGCGACGCTTCTCGCGCAGCAGCTGGCGGGCGCTTTCCGGGTCGGCACTGAGGAACACCGACAGGCCCAGGCGCAGGTTGGCAATCAGCTGGGTATGCAGGCCGGCCAACTCTTCCAGGCCGACTTCGGAGAACTGGCGGCGCTGCGAGGTTTTCTGCTGCTGGACCTTGCGCAGCATGCGTTCGATCAAATCACCGGCCAGTTTCAAGTTGATCGACAACTCGATGATCTCGGCCCAGCGGCGGCTGTCCTGTTCACTGAGGTCTTCGCGCGGCATTTGCGCCAGGTAAAGTTTGATCGCGCTGTACAGGGCTTCGACGTCATCACTGAGGCTGCGCATTTCCTGGGTGATAGCGGTTTGCTTGCCGCACAGCACTTCGAGCATGGCGGTGAGCATGTTGTCGATCAGGTCACCCAGGCGCAGGGTTTCGCGCGCGGCGTTGGCCAAGGCCAGGCTTGGCGTGTCGAGGGCGGCGAGGTCGAGGTGGCGGGGTTTGGCTTTGCCGTTGGTCTCGGCCTGTTCCGGCAGCAACCAGGCGCACAGGCGTGCCATCGGGCCGATGGTTGGCAGCAGGATCAGGCAGCGGCTGACGTTGTAGAGCAGGTGGAAGGTAATCACCATGCCTTGGGCACTGTAGTCCAGGCCGTCCATCCAGCCGACCAGAGGGTCGAGCACCGGAATGATCAGCAGCAAGCCAATCAGCTTGTACAGCAAGCTGCCCAGCGCCACTTGCCGACCGGCGGCGTTCTGCATGCTGGTGCTGAGGAAGGCCAGCACGCCACTGCCGATGTTGGCGCCGATCACCAGGCCGATAGCCACGTGCAGGCCAATCACTCCGGCGCCGGCCAGGGTTGCGGTGAGCAGCACGGCGGCCAGGCTGGAATAGGAAATCATGGCGAAGAGTGCGCCGACCAAGGCATCCAGCAAGATGTCGCCGGTCAGCGAGGCGAACAGCACTTTGACGCCTTGGGCATGGGTAATCGGCCCGGCGGCTTCGACGATCAGTTGCAATGCCAGAATGATCAGGCCCAGGCCGATCCCGACGCGGCCCATCTGCCCTGCCCGCGTCTGTTTGCGCGACAGGAAGAAGATGACGCCGAGGAAGATCAGCAGTGGCGACAGCCAGGACAAGTCAAATGTCAGCACCCGCGCCATCAACGCCGTACCGACGTCGGCACCGAGCATGGTCGCCAGGGCGGGCATCAGCCCCATCAGGCCCTGGCCGACAAACGATGTAACCAGCATCGCCGTGGCGTTACTGCTCTGCACCATGGCCGTCACCAGGATACCGGCGACAAATGCCAGCCAGCGCTTGGACATGTTCTGCCCGATGACTTGGCGCAAGTTGGAACCGTAGACCCGCA
Source organism: Pseudomonas sp. MONT-RG-20F-20-E-7-02 (assembly GCF_022662395.1). NCBI lineage: Bacteria > Pseudomonadati > Pseudomonadota > Gammaproteobacteria > Pseudomonadales > Pseudomonadaceae > Pseudomonas > Pseudomonas sp. MONT-RG-20F-20-E-7-02. Next base: position 15,654 of record NZ_JAKNQN010000004.1, on the reverse strand, counting down.
AGATGCCGGTACGGACGATGTGCGTGCCCCAGATAAGCAGGGTCACGGCGGAAAGCAGATTGAGCAAGGTCAGCATGCTCGGCCCCCCGTGTGGGTTAGCTCAAAGAAGAGCAAATAAGAATTGCCGCGTGCCGCTCTACGTCTTGTACTTAAGCTGTAGTTGGCGATCGGGCTGCACGCCAGCATCGCATAGCTAAAGTCGGGTTTGAAATAAAACTGTCATGAAATCATGAAGATCGTTCCCACGCTCTGCGTGGAAATGAACCCCGTGACGCTCTGCGTTGCATTGAGGGCGGACGCTGAGCGTCCGTAGTCGACATTCCCACGCGAAGCGTAGGAACGATCAAGGGGCTCGCAAGCCCCTTGTCAGCAGCGGGTCAAGGTTATTGACCCGGAATGTCCTTGCGCAGTTTCACAGGATCCTGCTGTTTCTTCTTTTTCGCGATGGCGGTGCGCATCTTGATGTTGACCGCTTCCACTGCCAGCGAGAACGCCATGGCGAAGTAGACGTAGCCTTTTGGCACGTGCACATCGAAGGATTCGGCGATCAGCACCGTACCCACCACCAGCAGGAACGACAGCGCGAGCATTTTCAGCGACGGGTGCTTGTCGATGAATTCGCTGATGGTGCCGGCAGCCAGCATCATCACCAGTACCGCAACCACAATCGCCGCGACCATGACCGGTACGTGGGAGACCATACCGACCGCGGTGATCACCGAGTCCAGGGAGAACACGATGTCGATGATCGCGATCTGGATGATGGTGTAGATGAATTTGCCACCCTTGCCGCCGGGCTCGTCGTGGGTTTCGTCTTCACCTTCCAGCGCGTGGTACATCTCCTGGGAGCTTTTCCACAGCAGGAACAGGCCACCGAAGAACAGGATCAGGTCGCGACCGGAAATGCCTTGGCCGAAGACCACAAACAGGTCGGCGGTCAGTTGCATGACCCACGTGATCGACAGCAGCAACAGGATTCGCGTGACCATGGCCAGGGCCAGGCCGAAGATCCGGGTGCGCGCCTGCATATGCTTGGGCATGCGGCTGACCAGGATCGAAATCATGATGATGTTATCGATGCCCAGGACGATCTCGAGGGCCGTCAGGGTGAAGAAGGCAATCCAGATTTCCGGATTGGTCAGCCATTCCATGTGTATTCCTTTGAGCAAATGTTAAACCGCGCAAGCTGCAGCGCCGCGCGGTTGGGTGGATACGATTATAGAGTGCTGAACAGCGGAAAAATCCCCATCAGCAAAGCGGCAAACATTATGCACAGGCACACCAGCACTGCCCACTTGAGGGTAAAACGTTGGTGATCACCAAATTCGATACCGGCCAGGGCGACCAGCAGGTAGGTGGAGGGCACCAGCGGGCTGAGCAAGTGTACGGGCTGGCCGACGATGGACGCACGCGCCATTTCCACGGCGGTGATGCCGTAGTGGCTGGCCGCCTCGGCAAGTACGGGCAGTACGCCGTAGTAGAACGCATCGTTGGACATGAAGAAGGTAAACGGCATGCTCACCAGCGCGGTGATCACAGCCAGGTAAGGGCCGAGCGCATCCGGGATAACCGCCAGCAGGCTCTTGGACATGGCATCGACCATGCCGGTGCCCGAGAGGATGCCGGTGAAAATGCCCGCAGCGAAAATCAGGCCAGTCACCGCCAGTACGCTGCCGGCGTGGGCGGCGACGCGGTCTTTCTGCATTTGCAGGCATGGGTAGTTGACGATCATCGCGATACTGAACGCCACCATGAACAGCACCGGCAGCGGCAACAGGCCGGCGATCAGAGTGCACATCAGGGCGAAAGTCAGCGCGCCGTTGAACCAGATCAGCTTTGGACGGCGGGCGTCCGGGAATTGCGACACGCTGATCTCGCTGTGGTCGATTTCATCACCTTGCAGGTGCAGTTCACCGAGGCGCGCACGTTCACGTTTGCCGTACATGTAGGCGATCACCAGGATCGCCACCACGCCGACGGCCATGGCCGGGATCATCGGTACGAAAATGTCCGAGGGGTCCACATGCAATGCACTGGCGGCGCGGGCGGTCGGGCCGCCCCACGGGGTCATGTTCATCACACCACCGGCGAGGATGATCAGGCCGGCCATGATCCGTGGGCTCATACCAATGCGCTTGTACAGCGGCAGCATGGCGGCGACGCAGATCATGTAGGTGGTGGCTCCGTCACCGTCGAGGGACACAACCAGGGCCAGTACCGCGGTGCCCACCGACACTTTCAGCGGGTCGCCCTTGACCATCTTGAGGATCTTGCGCACGGCCGGGTCAAACAGGCCGGAGTCGATCATCAAGGCAAAATAGAGGATAGCGAACATCAGCATCACGCCGGTCGGCGCGAGCTTGGTGATGCCCTCGAGCATCATCGGGCCGATCTTCGGTGCGAAACCGCCGAACAACGCGAACAGGATAGGCACGATGATCAGGGCGATCAGCGCAGACAGGCGCTTGGTCATGATCAGGAACATGAACGTGATGACCATGGCAAAGCCAAGGAAAGTCAGCATAGGAATACTCCAGGCGTGGCGCGGCTAGGGAATGGCGAACCGGGTTGGGGTCAGCGCAGTACGAAAGGCACGTAGCGTACGGGTGGAGTTGGGGCGAAGAGGCAAGGACGAGCGGACATCAGGAATCACCATTGTTGTTGTTAACAGCCGGTCTGTTGCCGGCAGTGGGGCGATCCTAGACGGGGAAGCTTTCAGCCAGCTTTCGCTGTGTAAGCTGATGATGAGAGGTTTTTCCTCTTTTTTTGTAGGATTGGTCAGCGTGCGTGTGTCGAATCAGGGAATTTCCAAGCCGCCCGCGGCTTTATGCAGCGCTCTTAGATGCTCGCCGACCTGCTTGAGGTTGGCTTCGCAGGCGGCAATCTCGGCGGCGCGGGAAGGCTCCAGCAGTACCCTCACCTCTTTATCCAGATCGCCGGTCAAGGATTGCAACTGCTTCTGGCGTTCGGCGCTTTCCGATTCCAGGCGTTTGGACTCCGAGGGTTGCGGCAGGCCGTAGCCGCCACTGCCAAGCAGTTCCGCCGGGCGGCTGAGGAAGCCGCTGTTGGCGAGGATCTGTTGCAGCGTTTTATTGGCTTTTTCCATGCCGCCGTTTTTCAGCTCGCGGGCACCGAGGTAGCGTTGCTTGACTTCGTCCTGTGCCAGCATCAGCTGTCTGCGATAGCTCGCCTGTTCCAGCAGCAGCAGTGCGGCGCTGGTGCGCAGGTCGGCCTGGCTGAACCATTGGCGGCGTTCTTCTGCGCTGAGGGACAGCCAGTCTTCGACTTGGGTCTGTTTGATCGGCAAGTGTTTGCGCAGCACGTCGAACATCGCCTGGTAACGCTCGCGGAACGAGTCGAAGTGATAACCCAGGCGCAATGCCTCACGCTTGTCGTTGAGTACGCTGGTGTCGGCCAGGCCGCGGGCGCTGAGCACTTCCAGCAAGCCGTTGGGGGTGATGTTGTCCAGGCCGGTCAGTTGCGGGTTGGCGCTGCCACTGCGCAATAGCTTCAGGCTCTCGACCGCGCAGTTGTTGGAAATGAAGAAGTAGTTGCCGTCGTAGCTCCAGTGCATTTCGGCGGCATGCTCGACGGTGTCTTCGATTTCCTGGCGCGTCAGCTTCAGCGGAACGGATGCCAGCCCGCGCAGTTCGGTCTTGGTGTATTCGTCGATCACCTGGGCCAGTGGTAATACAAACAGCCGCGACGGGTATTTGCCGACCAGGCCATCCCAGCTCGACAACTGCACGTCACTGACGAAGGCGCGGTAGGACAGCACCAGGTGTTGGTCCAAATCCAACCGGCAATCCGGCCCGCGCGGGCGGCCGGGTGCACAGATCACCAGGCGCAACATGCTGTGGCCCCAGCGGCTGACCAGATTCTGGTTGGCTTCGGCCAGCAAGTAGTCGATTTCATAAACCCGCTCAGGGTCGACCTGGCCCAGCGGCGTCTTGGCGAAATCATTGCCGGCGTTCAGGAAGGCGTAGGTTTTGGCGCAGGTGTCTTGCTCGGGCGGCGCCCAGCCGAAGTGCTCCTTGTAATAGCGAAACAGCGCGGGGCGGCGGCAGGCGTAGCTCGGGTCGAGGAGAAAGTACTCCATGTTGACCGCCACGAATTCCAGCGGGCTGGTGGTTTCGTAGATGTCCGGGCTGCGGGCGACCTGATGGTTGTGCTGTTCACGTTCGCCGCGACGGCCGACGTATTGCGGCCAGCCGGCAAGGTCCAGCAGGCGCGGGTCGTCACTTAAGGTAAAGCGGCGGTCATTCTGGCCACGGCATTGGTCGGGCAGGCCGATCAGGCCGGTGATGTTGTTCTGGCGGCTGCACCGCTGGATCAGTGTGCGGTCTTCTTTGGACCACAGGCGCGCACGGTCATAAATGTGAGTCAGTTCATGCAGCACGGTGGCGAGCATTTCGCGGCGCACGGTGCCGTGGGGGCGGTTGGTTTTCTGGGTGGCGGCGCTGCCGTCGGTCAGGCTGTCGAGCAGGTTTTGGTTGAGGTCCAGTTCGGACACCAAGGAGGCCTGACCATAGGCATTTTCAGGCATTTTGTCGGTCCAGCCGACATCAATGCGCCGGTCCAGCTGCTCGATAAAGCGCGGCGTCAAGGCGCGCATCGCTTCATCAAGCAATGCCTGGCTGGCCTGCTGTTGGGCCGGGCTCAAGCCATCGGTCTTGAGCCGCAGTTGCAGGCTGGCCTGGGCTGCGCCTGCACAGAGCAGCACAGTCCCGGCCAATAGCCAGGCGACCAGGCGCCTCACAGAGCGAGAATAGCTTCGGCGAGGGTCTGGTCACTGGCATCGCGTGCTTCCGGCACGCGGGTTCGCAGGGTATTGAACGCTGCTTCCAACTGCGCACCGCGGATTTCGCCATTGGTGGCGACGAAGCTGGCGGCGTCATCGTGGGCTTCGCGCACGACTTTGGAATCGCGGATGGATGTGGTGGTGTCCGAGGTGAAATCAATGGTGCGGGCCGAGGCACGAACGATGATGTTACTGGTGGCCTTCAACGTTTGCGCGTGGGCGACATCGGCCAACAACAGCAGGCCGAGAGCGGCGGCGATCAGCGGGCTACGCATGGAATAACTCCAAAACAAAGATAGAAAACACAGATGATTATTGGACGAGAATTGCTTGCACCAGTTCAAGGTCGCTTGCATGAAGTTTTGGCTGGGTACGGCGCAGATAATCCAGCGCGGATTCCAGCCTGGCGCCCCGCCATTGGCCGTCAGTGGCGATAAAAGCGGCAGCGTCATCCTGGGCAGCCATTACCAACTTTCTGTCAAAGGGCGCAGAGGTCACCTTGCTGGTGGCGTACGCGCTTATCACAGTGCTCTGCGTGGTCACATCAAAGGCCGAAGCCATTGGCGACCAGCAAGCGGAAAACAACACGGGAACCATTAACAGGCGGTATGAAAAAGCCATGGGACTCGACAACTGAAAGCGAGCGCCAAGGCTAGCGCAATGCCCGGGCGAGAGCCAGCGCTGACATATTTGGTAGCGGCTGGCGTTCTCTACGGGCTACCTGCTTATCAGATGGCCAGAATCGCCTGGGCCAACTGTGCGTCAGTGGCGGTGTTCAGTTGCGGTGCCTGTTGACGGATCTGAGCCAAGGCGCTTTCCAGCTTCACCCCGCGGATAGCGCCTTCACTGGCAACAAAGCTGGCGGCATCGTCACGAGCTGCCCGCACGACTTTGTTGTCACGCAGCGAGGACGTGGCATCCGAAGTGGCATCGGAGGTGGCTTTCAGCGCGCCGACGATTGAGTCGGTGGTGACGATGAGGCTGCTCGCGTGGGCATTGGCGGCCACGGCCAACAGGGCGGCGGCACTCAGCAGGCGAAGACGGGACATGGGATCACTCCTGTAGATGAACGAATAAAGCGGCGCAAAGCGGCCACTGTGAAACCGACATTGTTGCGATTGAGCATCAGACGTCGGTTCTACAAGGTTCGCCACGTGATGACTGGATCTTAAGCTGCCGTTTGTCCGTTCGGAAGTCTCCTGGCGGTCTAATCACGCCAGAACGGTTTGCACAGCTCGGCCATTCGGTCGCCCTGGCTGATGCCGGCATCGGACAACTCACGCGGGTCGAGTTGAGCCAGTTGGTGCCGCTCGTGGGTTTGGCGCGCCCATCTGGCTAATGCGTGGGCAGTGCGAAGGATCAGTCGTTTAGCGGGCGAGGTTTGCGCGTTCATGGCAAGGGCCTTCCATAGGTGTGGAGCTCCATGTTGGGCGTCTCCCCGCTACCGATACAGATACACCAAAGCTAAATTGTACCGCTTAACTGTTGTATTTTATTAACTGTACTGGTCGCTGCGAACCGCTTCTGTTTACCCCTGGAAAAGACCAAATCCCGGAAACAACAAAGCCCGCCTCCGGTTTCCCGGGGCGGGCTTTGCTTTGACAAATCAGGGTGCTGGCTGTGGACCCGGCGGGTCAGGGCCAGCGGGCGCCAATTAGCGCCAGAACGGCTTGCTCAGCTCTTCATAGCGTTGAGCTTCGCTGATACCAGCGTCAGCCAGCAGACGCGAATCCAGACGAGCCAGTTGGTGGCGGCTGGAGATGCGGCGCTGCCACAACATCAGGTTGGCGAGAACGCGCAAAGGCAGGGAAGCCTGGGTGTTTACAGCTTTTTCTTCGAAGAACAGATCGGAACTGAGTGTACGTTCCATGATGACATCCTTCCGCTTGTGGCGGGATTAGGTAGTGGTTTAACTGATGCCAATGATCCTCCTCCGACGCAAGACTCTCTAGATACAGTTCACCTGTATTGTGAGGGGCCAGTTAACTGTTTATAGCGGCTGTACTGTACGGAAATGGGGCAACTGTACCTGTCTGCACTGAAACAGGGCGAAATAGGCAAATTCGCAGATCGATGTGGGATATTTCAGTAGGAAATCACCGGTACAGCAGTACAGTTTTTTGCAGAAATGCGATTGGTACTGCCGGGCTGATGCAACTGTGTTTGCATCAGCCCGAATCTGTATCAATCAAGCCTTGAGCATATGCCCGGTTTCTTCCAGGTTAATGTGCCAACTCAGTGCTTCGCGCAGGATATGCGGGGTGTGCCCGCCGATGGCGCAGGCAGCGTTGAAGTAACTGTTCAGAGCGTCGCGGTACGCCGGGTGAACACAGTTGTCGATGATCACCCGGGCGCGTTCCCGTGGCGCCAGGCCGCGCAGGTCGGCAAGGCCCACTTCGGTCACCAGGATGTCGACGTCGTGCTCTGTGTGGTCCACATGACTGACCATCGGCACTACGCTGGAAATCGCGCCGCCTTTGGCAATCGACTTGGTAACAAAGATCGCCAGGTGCGCGTTGCGCGCGAAATCCCCTGAGCCGCCAATGCCGTTCATCATCCGCGTGCCGCAGACGTGGGTGGAGTTGACGTTGCCGTAGATGTCGAATTCCAGCGCGGTATTGATGCCGATAATGCCCAGGCGCCGCACCACTTCAGGGTGGTTGGAGATTTCCTGCGGGCGCAGTACCAGTTTGTCCTTGTAGTGTTCCAAATTGCCGAACACGTCGGCATTGCGCCGTTCAGACAAGGTAATCGAGCTGCCCGAGGCGAAGCTCAGCTTGCCCGCGTCGATCAGGTCGAACGTCGAATCCTGCAACACTTCCGAATACATGGTCAGGTCTTCGAACGGCGATTCGATCAGGCCACACATCACCGCGTTGGCGATGTTGCCGATACCGGCCTGCAGCGGGCCGAGTTTGTTGGTCATGCGCCCGGCGTCCACTTCCTGCTTGAGGAAGTTGATCAGGTGGTTGGCGATGCCTTGGGTGTCGGCGTCCGGTGGCGTCACGGTCGAGGCGGAATCGGCCTGGTTGGTGATCACGATGGCGACGATCTTTTCCGGCGGGATCGGAATGGCGGTGCTGCCAATGCGGTCGTCGATTTTTACCAGCGGGATCGGTGTGCGAGTCGGCCGGTAGGTCGGGATATAGATGTCGTGCAGCCCTTCCAGGTTAGGGTTGTGCGCGAGGTTGATCTCGACGATCACTTGCTTGGCAAAAATCGCAAAGCTGGCCGAGTTGCCCACGGAGGTGGTCGGCACGATATGGCCTTGCTCGGTGATTGCGACGGCTTCGATTACCGCAATGTCCGGCAGCTTGAGCTGGTTGTTGCGCAGTTGCTCAACGGTTTCCGACAGATGCTGGTCGATAAACATCACTTCGCCGGCGTTGATTGCCTTGCGCAGGGTGCTGTCCACTTGGAAGGGCATGCGGCGGGACAGCACGCCGGCTTCGGTCAGTTGCTTGTCCAGGTCATTGCCCAGGCTGGCGCCTGTCATCAGGGTGATTTTCAGCGGGGATGTCTTGGCGCGTTCGGCCAGGGCGTGTGGGACGGCCTTGGCTTCACCGGCGCGGGTGAAGCCGCTCATGCCGACGGTCATGCCGTCCTCGATCAGTGCTGCGGCATCTGCCGCGCTCATGACCTTGTTCAACAACGAAGGCAAGCGGATACGATCACGGTACATGGATTGTTATCTCGGGCTACGGAAGCAAGGTGGGCAGTTTAGTGATTTCAAAAAATTTCGGCCCGCTACCATGGTCGAATGCCGGGCAGCGATTTAGAGCCTTTGGTCGGGTTTCACGAGTGTGCAAAGCGGGACGCAGAGCGTCCCGGGATGCTTTCCGACGCAGAGCATGGGAACGATCAGCATGGCAACGATCATAAAAAAACCCCAGCCTACGGGAGGCCAGGGTTTAGGGTATTGCGCTGGCGCAGTTTTATTCGACGGCTTTGACCATATCTTCGATGACCTTCTTGGCATCACCGAAGACCATCATGGTCTTGTCCAGGTAGAACAATTCGTTGTCCAGGCCCGCATAGCCGCTGGCCATTGAGCGCTTGTTGACGATGATGGTCTTGGCTTTGAATGCCTCCAGGATCGGCATGCCGGCAATCGGCGAGTTCGGGTCGTTCTTGGCGGCCGGGTTGACCACGTCGTTCGCGCCCAACACCAGCACCACGTCGGCCTGGCCGAACTCTGAGTTGATGTCTTCCATCTCGAACACCTGGTCGTAAGGCACTTCGGCCTCTGCCAGCAGCACGTTCATGTGGCCTGGCATACGCCCCGCTACCGGATGGATCGCATACTTCACGGTTACGCCACGGTGGGTCAGCTTTTCGGTCAGCTCTTTAAGCGCATGTTGCGCACGCGCCACTGCCAAGCCATAGCCCGGCACGATGATCACGGTGTCGGCGTTGGTCAGCAGGAAGGTGGCATCGTCGGCAGAGCCGGACTTCACCGGGCGTGCTTCTTTAGAGCCGGCCGGGCCGGCTGCGTCCGCCGTGTTACCGAAACCGCCGAGCAGCACATTAAAGAAGGAACGGTTCATCGCTTTGCACATGATGTACGAGAGGATCGCACCGCTGGAGCCCACCAGTGAGCCGGCGATGATCAGCATCGAGTTGTTGAGCGAGAAGCCGATGCCTGCTGCTGCCCAGCCGGAATAGCTGTTGAGCATCGACACGACGACCGGCATGTCCGCGCCGCCAATCGGGATGATGATCAGCACGCCCAGCACGAACGCCAGGGCCAGCATCAATGCGAAGGCACTGAGGTTGCCGGTGAACATGAACGTCAGGCCTAGACCTAGAGTGAGCAGGCCTAATATCAGGTTCAGTTTGTGCTGGCCGCCGAACTGTACCGGTGCGCCCTGGAACAGGCGGAACTTGTACTTGCCTGACAGCTTGCCGAAGGCAATCACCGAACCGGAGAAGGTAATAGCACCAATGGCGGCGCCGAGGAACAGCTCCAAACGGTTGCCGGCGGGGATCGAGTCGCCCAGGTGTTTGACGATGCCCAGGGATTGCGGCTCGACCACAGCGGCGATGGCAATAAATACTGCGGCCAGGCCGATCATGCTGTGCATGAACGCCACCAGCTCGGGCATTTTGGTCATTTCCACGCGCTTGGCCATGATCGAACCAGCAGTGCCGCCGATCAGCAGGCCAACAATCACGTAGCCAATACCGGCAGTCGCCAGTTCAGCGCCAAGCTTATAGATGAGGCCCACGGTGGTCAGCACCGCCAGCGCCATGCCGAGCATGCCGAACAGGTTGCCGCGTCGCGATGTAGTTGGGTGCGACAGGCCTTTGAGGGCCTGGATAAAGCAAATCGACGCGATCAGGTAGAGCGTCGTGACCAGATTCATGCTCATGACGATGGCGCCTCTTCTTTTACTTTCGGGGCTTTCTTCTTGAACATTTCGAGCATCCTGCGCGTGACCAGGAAGCCACCGAACACGTTAACTGCGGCGAGCGCTACAGCCAGGGTGCCCATGGTTTTACCCAGCGGTGTAACTGTGAGTGCGGCAGCCAGCATGGCGCCGACGATTACGATCGCCGAGATAGCGTTGGTCACCGCCATCAACGGCGTGTGCAGCGCGGGCGTTACGTTCCAGACCACGTGGTAACCGACATAAATCGCCAGCACAAAGATGATCAGGTTGTAGATACCGGGGGAGATAAGCTCTTCCATCGTCTGAATCCCTGCTTAGGCGTTTTTGCGGATGACTTGGCCGTCGCGGCACATCAGGCACGCGGCGACGATGTCGTCTTCGAGGTTGATTTCAAACTGCCCTTCCTTGGTGAAGACCAGCTTCAGGAAGTCCAGCAGGTTGCGCGCATATAAAGCCGAGGCATCGGCGGCTACGGCGCCGGCCAGGTTGGTCGGGCCGCAGATGGTCACGCCGTTTTCCACCACGACTTGGTCGGCGACGGTCAGCGGGCAGTTGCCACCTTGAGCGGCGGCGAGGTCAATGACCACCGAGCCTGGTTTCATTTGTGCGACGGTCTCGGCACTGAGCAGAGTCGGCGCCTTGCGGCCCGGGATCAGCGCGGTGGTGATGACGATGTCGGCTTGCTTGGCGCGTTCGTGTACGGCCAGGGCCTGGCGCTGCATCCAGCTTGAAGGCATGGGGCGAGCGTAACCGCCGACACCGACGGCGCATTCGCGCTCTTCATCGGTTTCGTAAGGCACATCGACGAACTTGGCACCGAGGGATTCGATCTGCTCTTTAACGGCAGGGCGCACGTCAGACGCTTCGATCACTGCACCCAGGCGTTTCGCCGTGGCGATGGCCTGCAAGCCGGCAACGCCTGCGCCGAGAATCAGCACGCGGGCGGCTTTTACAGTGCCTGCAGCGGTCATCAGCATCGGCATGAAGCGCGGGTAGTGATGAGCCGCCAGCAACACGGCTTTGTAACCCGCGATGTTGGCCTGCGACGACAGTACGTCGAGGCTTTGGGCCCGTGAAGTGCGCGGCGCCGCTTCGAGCGCGAAGGCAGTGATGCCACGCTCGGCCAGCTTGGCAATGGTTTCATTGCTGAACGGATTGAGCATGCCCACCAACACGGTGCCGCTGTTGATCAGCGCCAGTTCGCTGTCGCTGGGGGCAACCACCTTGAGAATCAGCTCGGCACCAAACGCATCGCTGGCGCTGCCAATGGTTGCGCCTGCCGTTTCATAGGCACTGTCGACGACGCTGGCGTTAATACCGGCGCCACTTTGAACAGTGACCTTATGGCCCTGGCCGATCAGCTTCTTGATGGTTTCCGGGGTGGCAGCCACCCGCGTTTCACCGGTCTGGGTTTCGAGAGGAACACCAATGTGCACGTCAAATCTCCTGCATGATCTTTTTGCTTTTGATCTTTTTGTAAAAAGGCCAGTGCACCGTGAGTGGCGCAGCTGGGGCGGCCGATCAGCACGATCCCGCTGAAATGACAGCGGGGCGCGGCATTTTGCAGGCGAACTTTACGGCCTTCAAGGGATTATGACGGGTGACGAAAAATTAACTACAAGTCACCCTGTGACTGATTGTCGCAATACCCTGAAATAACCTCTTTAAATACAGGTGTTTAAAGGGTTACAGGCGGTTTTCGTATTATTTCCAATCGTCGGTGTGAATAGTCGGCTATTGGCCGGTCATTGTCGCTACAAGCCCTATGAATCATGGCTTTAAGCCTTATTTTATGTGGATGGGTACAGTCTGCTTAAATGCGACATATACGTACATCTGTAGGATTCGTATTTAATTGACTACAAAGTCAGTAAGTGGGGTTTGGCCTTTAAACACTTGGGTTGTAGCGCTGTGACTGGTCAATCAACCAATCCCGGAATGCGTGCAGCGACGCAGATTCGACTTTTCGTTCGGGAATCATCAGGTAATAAGCCTTGGAGCTACTGAGTGCTTCGGGGCTCGCGATTACCAATTGGCGCTCTCCCAGCTCACGCTGGATGAGGAATGGCGGAATGAGCGCAACACCCATGTCATGCATGGCGGCCTGGGACAACATCGAGAATAGCTCGTAACGAGGGCCTGTCATGTCGCGAGGTATGTTCAGTTGTTGCGCGTTGAACCATTGGCGCCACGCGTAAGGCCGGGTGGTTTGCTGCAGCAGCGGTAGTTCCGCGATTTCCTGGGGGCTGAAGTGGGTGCGGTTGCCCAGTAACCGTGGGCTGCACACCGGGACCGGGTCTTCTCCCATCAGCCGATGGGATTCGGTGCCGGACCAGTCAGCATCGCCAAAGTAGATCGCGGCATCGAATTCGGTATCGGCGAACAGAAAGGGGCGCGTGCGGTTGGTGAGGTTGACGGTCACTTCCGGATGTTGGCGTTGGAAGTCCTTGAGGCGCGGGATCAGCCATTGGGTGCCGAAGGTTGGCACCACGGCGAGCTCGATGACGTTAGCGCCCTGCTGCCCCATAACTGACAGGGTGTCGCGCTCCACTGCGTCCAATTGCATGGCGACGCGACGGCTATAGGACAGCCCTGCTTCGGTCAGTTTTACCCCGCGTCGGGAGCGCCGAAACAGCTCGACACTTAAAAACTCCTCAAGGCTGGCGATCTGTCGACAGATGGCGCCCTGGGTGATGGAAAGCTCATGCGCGGCCTTGGTAAAGCTCTCGTGGCGGGCTGCGGCTTCAAAACTGACCAAGGCAGTCGTGCTGGGAATTTTTCTGCGCATGTACGTTGTACTCACTTATAAAGCGCATCTGCGCCCTTCTCAGTCATTTCGAAGTGAGAAATTAGCACAACCCTATGCGTAAACCTCGTTTGCCCTCTGCTCATGCCCGGCCTAGGCTGCATCCACGACTTCTGATTTTTTCCGCGAGGACTTATTCATGGCTGGCAAGGCAAGCTTCAACTGGATCGATCCACTGCTGCTGGATCAACAGCTCACCGAAGAAGAGCGCATGGTGCGCGACAGTGCTGAGCAATTCGCCCGGGACAAGCTGGCGCCGCGTGTGCTTGAGGCCTTCCGCCATGAAAAGACTGACCCGGCGATTTTCCGCGAGATGGGCGAAACCGGCCTGTTGGGCGCGATGATCCCCGAGGAGTACGGTGGCAGCGGTTTGAACTACGTCAGCTATGGGCTGATCGCCCGTGAGGTCGAGCGTGTCGACTCCGGCTATCGCTCGATGATGAGTGTGCAGTCATCTCTGGTCATGGTGCCTATCAATGAATTTGGCACCGAGGCGCAAAAGCAGAAGTACCTGCCAAAGTTGGCCTCTGGTGAATGGATCGGCTGCTTTGGCCTGACTGAGCCTAACCATGGCTCGGACCCGGGCGCGATGATTACGCGAGCACGTAAGGTGGAGGGTGGTTACAGCCTGACTGGGGCCAAGATGTGGATCACCAATAGCCCGATCGCGGATGTGTTTGTTGTTTGGGGCAAGGACGATGCGGGCGACATTCGTGGCTTTGTCCTGGAGAAAGGCTGGAAAGGCCTGAGTGCGCCGGCGATTCATGGCAAGGTCGGCCTGCGGGCGTCCATCACCGGTGAAATCGTTATGGATAACGTGTTCGTCCCGGAAGAAAACATCTTCCCGGACGTGCGTGGCTTGAAAGGGCCCTTCACCTGCCTTAACTCAGCGCGGTATGGCATCTCCTGGGGGGCGCTGGGTGCTGCGGAATTCTGCTGGCACACCGCTCGCCAGTACACGCTGGATCGTCATCAGTTCGGGCGTCCATTGGCAGCCACGCAGCTGATCCAGAAGAAACTTGCCGATATGCAGACCGAGATCACGATGGCCTTGCAAGGCTGCCTGCGCTTGGGGCGTATGAAAGATGAAGGCACGGCGGCGGTTGAGATTACTTCAATCATGAAGCGCAATTCGTGCGGCAAGTCCCTGGATATCGCACGTATGGCGCGGGACATGCTGGGTGGCAACGGTATTTCCGATGAGTTCGGGGTGGCGCGCCACTTGGTCAACCTGGAGGTGGTTAACACCTATGAAGGGACTCATGACGTGCACGCCTTGATTCTTGGGCGCGCGCAAACCGGTCTTCAGGCGTTCTATTAATAGGAGCACGGCATGGGTGCGCTTTCACATCTGCGGGTACTGGACTTATCCAGAGTGCTGGCGGGCCCTTGGTCCGGGCAGATCCTGGCGGACCTTGGGGCCGAGGTGATCAAGGTCGAACGGCCAGGTAATGGCGATGACACGCGTGCGTGGGGGCCGCCGTTCCTTAAGGACGCGTATGGCGAGAACACCAGTGAGGCGGCGTATTACCTGTCGGCCAACCGTAATAAGGAGTCGGTGACCATCGACTTCACGCGACCAGAGGGTCAGAAGCTGGTGCGTGACTTGGCGGCCAAGTCCGACATCCTGATCGAGAACTTCAAGGTGGGCGGTCTTGCGGCGTATGGGCTGGACTATGAGTCGCTGAAGGAGATCAATCCGGAGTTGATCTATTGCTCGATCACGGGCTTTGGCCAGACGGGGCCTTATGCGACACGCGCGGGCTATGACTTCATGATCCAGGGCTTGGGCGGTCTGATGAGCCTGACCGGTCGGCCAGAAGGTGATGACGGGGCCGGGCCGGTCAAGGTTGGTGTGGCGCTGACGGACATCCTTACGGGTCTGTACTCGACCGTGGCGATCCTGGCTGCGCTGGCTCACCGGGACCATGACGGTGGCGGGCAGCATATTGATATGGCGCTACTGGATGTGCAGGTAGCGTGCCTGGCTAATCAGGCGATGAATTACCTGACGACGGGTGTGGCGCCAAAGCGCCTCGGTAATGCTCACCCGAATATTGTGCCTTACCAGGATTTCCCTACTGCCGATGGCGACTTCATCCTGACTGTGGGCAATGACAGGCAGTTTCGTAAGTTCGCCGAGGTGGCTGGGCAGCCGCAGTGGGCGGATGATCCGCGCTTTGCCACTAATAAGGTGCGGGTGGCTAACCGTGCGCAATTGATTCCGCTGATTCGCCAGGCCACGGTTTTCAAGACGACGGCTGAGTGGGTTTCGCAACTGGAGCGAGTGGGTGTGCCTTGCGGGCCTATCAATGACCTGGCGCAGGTGTTTGCCGACCCGCAAGTCAAGGCGCGTGGGTTGGCTATGGCGCTGCCTCATGCGTTGGCGGGGATGGTGCCTCAGGTGGCCAGCCCCATACGGCTGTCCAAGACGCCTGTGGAATACCGTAGTGCGCCTCCTCTATTGGGTGAACACACGGTACAGGTGCTGCAGAGTGTGCTGGGGTTGGGGGCGGCGAACCTGGCGGCATTAAAGGACGCGGGCGTTATTTGATCCGGCCCTTCTATATAGAGTGTGTAAGCGCGTTATAGGTTGTTTTTTAATCAATCCTAACTAATTGATAGAAAAGCAAAATTAAGGGTTGACGGCAGAA
>NZ_JAKNQN010000039.1:0-433 GCF_022662395.1 Pseudomonas sp. MONT-RG-20F-20-E-7-02 | reverse complement strand
TCCCACACGAATTGCTTGATTCATTGAAGAAGACGATAGAAGCAGCTTTAAGCTCCAAGCTGATAGCTCTTAGCTAATCAGTTACGCGCTCGAAATTGGGTCTGTAGCTCAGTTGGTTAGAGCGCACCCCTGATAAGGGTGAGGTCGGCAGTTCGAATCTGCCCAGACCCACCAATTTTGTTATGGGGCCATAGCTCAGCTGGGAGAGCGCCTGCCTTGCACGCAGGAGGTCAACGGTTCGATCCCGTTTGGCTCCACCATTAACTGCTTCTGCTGTTAGAGTTTAGAAATGAATATTCTGAAGTGAATATTGATTTCTAGTCTTTGATTAGATCGTTCTTTAAAAATTTGGGTATGTGATAGAAAGATAGACTGAACGTTACTTTCACTGGTAACGGATCAGGCTAAGGTAAAATTTGTGAGTTCTCTTAAC
>NZ_JAKNQN010000038.1:0-488 GCF_022662395.1 Pseudomonas sp. MONT-RG-20F-20-E-7-02 | reverse complement strand
ACGCTTTCGAATGGCCAAACCATTACCATCAAAGCCGGTGAATCCGCAGGCTCGACGGTATTCCACACCCCGGCCAACGACGTCTACAACAACAGTTCCACCGTCAGCACTACGATCGCCAAAACTGTCGGCGGTAACTTCGAGAACTTGGTTACCGACCCGAAAGCGGCGGTCACCACGATCACCGACTCGATTGATAACACCACCGTTTCCCTGACTGCCGACAAAGCATCGGTCGTTGAAGGTGGCGACATCACCTACACCGCAACCTTGACTAACAAGGCGCAAACCGACGTCACCGTAACGCTGAGCAACGGCCAGACGATCACCATCAAAGCCGGCGACTCCGCAGGCTCCACGGTTTTCCACACTCCAGCGAACGACGTCTACAACAACGGCTCCACCGTCAGCACCACCATCGCCAAAACTGCAGGTGGTAACTTCGAAAACCTGGTTACCGATCCAAAAGCGGCGGTCACCACGATCAC
>NZ_JAKNQN010000037.1:0-548 GCF_022662395.1 Pseudomonas sp. MONT-RG-20F-20-E-7-02 | reverse complement strand
TCGTCATAGGCGTAGGAAACAACGTTCTGCTCCGTCACCCACACATACGGCTCACGGCCTTTGGCGCGATGAACCTGATAGTCCACCGCTACAATGCGGCCCAGTTCATAGCGCAAAAACAAAGACCGGCCTACACCGTTATCCAGCCGCTCAATCCGCCCCAAACGATCACGAGAAATCCGCAGACGGTTGTCATACGCGTCACTGATCGCTGTCAGCTGACCATCGCAAAAGTGATAAAAGCGCGATGCCTGAGCCAGCACCAACTCATCGGGCAAATCGCCCAAATAGATCGCGGCTTCGGCCAGGCTGTTGGTGATCGCAGGCCGGGCAGCAGTCGGCAAGGGCAGGGCAGTAGAGCGATTCTCATGATCCGTCCAAACCACCGAATCACCCGAAACCACCAGCCTTTGCGCCAGCGAATGACTCCAGCCAAACCCCAACCCGCAATCCACTTCGACCGCACTGGTGCGGTACAACCGCGTCCACTCAAACGGCAAAATCCCGTCCAGCGCGCCATCGGTGAGGGTGAGCAATTCTTCCCCGGT
>NZ_JAKNQN010000036.1:0-656 GCF_022662395.1 Pseudomonas sp. MONT-RG-20F-20-E-7-02 | reverse complement strand
GCATCCCACAAATGCGGGTTTTCGATTTTGATCTGGTTGATCACATCGATACCGAAGTTCAGGTGCATCGACTCGTCGCGCAAGATGTACTGGAACTGCTCGGCCACGCCGGTCATTTTATTGCGACGGCCCATGGACAGGATCTGGGTGAAGCCGCAATAGAAGAAGATGCCTTCCAGCACGCAGTAGTAGGCGACCAGGTTGCGCAGCAACTCTTTATCAGTCTCGACGGTGCCGGTTTCGAACTTCGGATCGGAGATCGAACGGGTGTACTTCAAGCCCCAGGCGGCCTTTTTGGCCACCGATGGAATCTCGTGGTACATGTTGAAGATCTCGCCTTCATCCATGGCCAGCGATTCGATGCAGTACTGGTAGGCGTGGGTGTGGATCGCTTCTTCGAAGGCCTGGCGCAGGATGTACTGGCGGCATTCCGGGTTGGTGATCAGGCGGTAGACGGCCAGGACCAGGTTGTTGGCAACCAGGGAGTCGGCGGTGGAGAAGAAGCCGAGGTTGCGCATGACGATGCGGCGTTCGTCGTCGGTCAGGCCTTCGGGGTTTTTCCACAGGGCGATGTCGGCGGTCATGTTGACCTCTTGCGGCATCCAGTGGTTGGCGCAGCCGTCGAGGTATTTCTGCCAGGCCCAGTCGTACTTGAA
>NZ_JAKNQN010000035.1:0-673 GCF_022662395.1 Pseudomonas sp. MONT-RG-20F-20-E-7-02 | reverse complement strand
CCCACGCAGAGCGTGGGAACGATCAAGATCAAATGTGTTCAGGCAGGCGTTTTTACCGGGTTCAGGCACTCGATAGAGCGGTCCACGGTGGTCTTGGCCATTTCCAGCAAATGCCACACCGCCAGAATTTTCGCCCGCTCGGGGCCAGGCAGCAGCTCACTGCAATTGAGCGTTGTGGCCGAAGCGCTGTCGAGCAAGCTTGCGGTGTAGAGCAGGGCGTCTTCGAAGCTCAGGTCTTCGATGTGAACGCCTTGGGTGGGCAGGTAATGGTCGATGGCGCGGTTGAAGGCGGCACGGGCTTTGGCTGAAGTGTGGGGTGGGTCGGGGACGACTTTTTTCATTGTTTAGTACCTGTCTGATCAAGGAGCCGAAACTCTTCGCGACTAAACGAGGGTGGCGGCTGTACGCAGGTTAGTCGACCGGTCAGAACAGGAACCCGGCGCGCCCGAAGACGCCCTGCGCACAGCCACCATAACTTCTGGAGGACATGCGCCTGTTCTGAAACCGAGCGACTAAACCCGATCACTGATGAGCAGTGACGGATCGCAGACTAGCCATCGATTCCAACAGGCACAAGGCGGCAGGGATTGTCTAGGAAACGTCCTGCAATTTAAAGAGACGCGCCTTGCTGGCCTTTTAAAAACCATGACCAGATGCCACTAACCCCACCCAT
>NZ_JAKNQN010000034.1:0-736 GCF_022662395.1 Pseudomonas sp. MONT-RG-20F-20-E-7-02 | reverse complement strand
CCTGGTAACCGATCCGAAGGCGGCTGAAACAGCCATCACCGATTCGATCGACAACACCACGGTTTCCCTGACTGCTGATAAGGCGTCGGTGGTTGAAGGTGGTGAGATTACCTACACCGCAACACTGACGAACAAAGCTCAAACTGACGTCACCGTTACGCTTTCGAATGGTCAGACGATCACCATCAAAGCGGGTGAAACCGTTGGCTCGACGGTGTTCCAGACGCCGGCGAACGACGTTTACAACAATGGCAGCACCGTCAGCACCACCATCGCTAAGACCGAAGGCGGTAACTTCGAGAACTTGGTGACCGATCCGAAAGCGGCTGAAACAGCCATCACTGATTCGATCGATAACACCACCATCAGCTTGACCGCTGATAAAGCCTCGGTGGTTGAAGGCGGCGATATCACCTACACCGCAACCTTGACTAACAAGGCGCAAACTGACGTCACCGTTACGCTTTCGAATGGTCAGACGATCACCATCAAAGCGGGTGAAACCGTTGGCTCGACTGTTTTCCAGACGCCAGCCAACGACGTTTACAACAACGGTTCCACCGTCAGCACCACCATCGCTAAGACCGAAGGCGGCAACTTCGAGAACTTGGTAACTGATCCGAAAGCGGCTGAAACCACGATTACCGATTCGATCGATAACACCACGGTTACTTTGACTGCTGACAAGGCTTCGGTCGTTGAAGGTGGGGAGATTACCTACACCGCGACCCTGACC
>NZ_JAKNQN010000033.1:0-747 GCF_022662395.1 Pseudomonas sp. MONT-RG-20F-20-E-7-02 | reverse complement strand
TGTTTCCGGGGGAGGATGAGCCGACTTCCTACGAGCATGACAACGGGTTCGTACGGGTTGTGCGGCGCGGTGAGGCGGTTTGGACGTATGAGCGTAATGACCAGGGCGACGTTACGCGTCAGACAGATCCTGACGGCAACGTTACGGACTACACCTACAACAAACATGGGCAACTGGTTGGGGTTTGGTATCCGGATAACGGTTGTCATCGGCTGGTTTGGAATGAGCGTGGGCAGCTTGTTGAGGAACAGCTTCCAAACGGTGGAGTTAAACGCTATCGCTATGACGATGTTGGGCGACAGGTTGCACGTGAGGATGAGCATGGCGCGCTGACCCAGTATCAGTGGGACGCTGTGGGCCGGTTGGTTCGTGTCGTTCTTCCTGGCGGCGCAGCGCGAGAGTACAGCTACAACCCGTACGGAAAAATCACCTCTGAACGTGATGAACTGGGCCACGTCACCCGCTACGAATACGCCGACGGCCTGCACCTGATCAGCCGCCGCCAAAATCCCGATGGCACCCAGGTTAACTACCGCTACGACAACACACGGTTGCTACTGACCGAGATCGAAAATGAAGTCGGCGAAACCTACCAACTTGATTACCACCCCAACGGCCTGATCCAGCAGGAAATCGGTTTTGATGGCCAGCGTACGGCCTACGTCTACGACCTCAACGGCAACCTGCTGGAAAAGACCGAACACGGCGACGATGGCAGTCAGCTAATTACCCGCTACGAGCGAGACG
>NZ_JAKNQN010000032.1:0-871 GCF_022662395.1 Pseudomonas sp. MONT-RG-20F-20-E-7-02 | reverse complement strand
GAGGGACCAAAAAGTAACCAAAAAGTCCTCGCCCCACCACTCGGCACCTCGCTCACGCTTCGGTGTGCCCTCACTCCGGCTTGAATCCGTGGGCCGCCGCAATGGGCCATCCATGGCCCAGTGCGGCTAACCCGGCGTCCTGCCGGGTTACCCACGGATTCAAGCCTGCGTTCGGCCAGCGTGGTTGACGGGGCGACTCAGATCAAAATCAAGATCAAAATCTACAGCACGGCGGCCTGGTAGCCGACCTGAGTGGTAGAAGCAAAAGCAGGGCAAAAGCACAGCAACACAGTATCCATCTGATGGAATGAGATCCAAATGTGGGAGCGGGCTTGCTCGCGAATACGGTGTGTCAGTCAACTCATCTGTCACTGACCCACCGCATTCGCGAGCAAGCCCGCTCCCACAATTTAACCGAGTTCGGCCACCAGACCAGTGTGCTCTGCTTTTCTGTGGGAGCTGGCTTGCCTGCGATAGCATCAACTGGTTATGCCTGATGCACCGAGGTGCCTGCATCGCAGGCAAGCCAGCTCCCACATGTGATTGAATTCAGCTTCAAAAGTCAGGTCGGCTGTCAGGCCGCCTCGGCCTTGCTTTTGATCCAACCACTCAGGTCGGCTACTAGGCCGCCGTGCTCTTGCTTTTGATCTTGATCTGCTTTTGATCTTGATCTTAGGCGCCCCGTTAAACCACGCTGGCCGAACGCAGGCTTGAATCCGTGGGTAACCCGGCAGGACGCCGGGTTAGCCGCGCTGGGCCAAGGATGGCCCATCGCGGCGGCCCACGGATTCAAGCCGGAGTGAGGGCACACCGAGCCTAGGCGAGGTGCCGAGTGGTGGGGCAAGAGCCCTTTGGTTACTTTGGGGCTTTT
>NZ_JAKNQN010000031.1:0-1148 GCF_022662395.1 Pseudomonas sp. MONT-RG-20F-20-E-7-02 | reverse complement strand
CCGACTGGTTTCCGCGACCAATGCCGTAGGCGAAAGCGAGGTTTATCGGTACGACGAGCAGCACGTCATTCTTGAGCGGCAACTGGCCGGTGGGGCGAGTTTCTTTTGGGCGTGGGAACGGGCTGGTAAGGCGGCGCGGTGTGTTCGGCATTGGGCCAGCTTTTCGCAGATGGATACGCGGTATGTGTGGGAGGACGGTGGCAGGGTCACGGTTCACAACGCTGATGGCAGCCAGGAAGTTTACGTCCATGACCAGCGCGCGCGGCTGGTGCAGCGGATTGATCCCGATGGTGCTGAGCACTTCAAATCCTACGACGACAAGGGCCGACTAACGGTCGAGCAGGATCCACTGGGCGCGGTGACGGCGTATCAGTATGACGATGCTGGACGCTTGGTGGCGCTGTTTCCGGGGGAGGATGAGCCGACATCCTACGAGCATGACAACGGGTTCGTACGGGTTGTGCGGCGCGGTGAGGCGGTTTGGACGTATGAGCGTAATGAACAGGGCGACGTTACGCGTCAGACAGATCCTGACGGCAACGTTACGGACTACACCTACAACAAACACGGGCAACTGGTTGGGGTTTGGTATCCGGATAGCGGTTGTCATCGGCTGGTCTGGAATGAGCGTGGGCAGCTCCTTGAAGAGCAACTGCCGAATGGCGGAGTTAAGCGGTATCGCTATGACGATGTTGGGCGACAGGTTGCGCGTGAGGATGAGCATGGGGCGCTGACCCAGTATCGGTGGGATGCAGCCGGGCGCTTGTTGAAACTCACCAAGCCCGATGGAGCGACCCAGGAATTCAGCTACAACCCCTACGGAAAAATCACCTCTGAACGTGATGAACTGGGCCACGTCACCCGCTACGAATACGCCGACGGCCTGCACCTGATCAGCCGCCGCCTCAACGCCGATGGCACCCAGGTTAACTACCGCTACGACAACACCCGGTTGCTACTGACCGAGATCGAAAATGAAGTCGGCGAAACCTACCGGCTGGATTACCACCCCAACGGCCTGATCCAGCAGGAAATCGGTTTTGATGGCCAGCGTACGGCCTACGTCTACGACCTCAACGGCAACCTGCTGGAAAAGACCGAACACGGCGACGATGGCAGTCAGCTCATTACCCGCTACGAGCGAGACC
>NZ_JAKNQN010000030.1:0-1188 GCF_022662395.1 Pseudomonas sp. MONT-RG-20F-20-E-7-02 | reverse complement strand
GACACTTTTCGGCGAGCCAACTTCGCCGGAAAGCCATCATGCCCTGGGACACGAGAGATGCCATGAGCCTGAAAGAAGAGTTTGTTGCCTTAGCACGGCAGTCCGGCAGTAATAAACGAGAACTGTGTCGACGATTCGGTATCAGCCCTCAAACAGCCTACAAATGGCTTAGCCGCTACGAGGAACTCGGTCATTCGGGTCTGCGAGAAAAATCCCGCAAACCGGCTACCAGCCCGAAGCTGACCACACCCGACCTGGAGGCGCAGGTCATAGCGCTTAGGCAAAATCATCCCGCATGGGGTGGTCGCACAATCAGCAGCATCCTGAAAAAGCAGATCGCGCCCAGTACCGTTACTAACGTCTTGCACCGACACGGACTGATTCAGCCTGCTCCGAAGGAGCAAGAAGCAAAGCTGAGATTTGAACACGATGCGCCCAACGATCTTTGGCAGATGGATTTCAAAGGGCACTTTCCGACGCAGGAAGGCAGGTGCCATCCACTGACTTTGCTGGATGACCATTCACGCTTCAATTTGGCTATTCAGGCCTGTGATAACGAGCGTGGAGCCACGGTGAAGGAGAAGCTGACCGAGATATTCCAGCGTTTCGGATTGCCCGCTCGCATCAATGTGGATAACGGCCCGCCATGGGGCTCGCCCCGTAATCCCGGTGAAATTACAGAGCTGAGTATCTGGTTGATTTGCTTGGGAATTCGAATCAGCTTTAGCCGCCCTTATCACCCCCAAACAAACGGAAAGATTGAGCGTTTCCATCGTTCACTCAAGGCCGAAGTGCTTGAGGGTCGTCAGTTTTCCACGCTCAAGGAAGCTCAAGCAGCGTTTGATAGATGGCGTGAGATTTATAACCTCCAACGCCCTCATCAGGCGTTGGACTACAAGGTCCCTATGGACCGGTATCGCGCCAGTCCATGGGCTTATCCGAGACAGTTACCAACGTTTGAATACGGACCGGACGACGTATTGGCTAAGGCTTATCACAGCCGATTTCGCTTTCAGAAACGCTATTTCAGCATTGCCAAAGGTTTAGTAGGGCATCACATCGCAATACGGCCCAGCACTAAAGGCGAGGGACTGTTTGACGTCTACTTCTGCCATCACTTTCTACGAACGATCGATGTGAGCAAACCTGACTATGGTCAATAATGCGTCAACCATGTCCCCGCACATG